>NZ_LR134288.1:0-20000 GCF_900636525.1 Streptococcus milleri
ATGTCACAAGAAGCTAATTTTTGGGCGCGTGTTTTAGAATTGGCTCAAAAACAAATCAAAAAAAATACATATGATTATTTTGTTTCAGGAGCTCGGTTAATGAAAGTTGAAAATTTTCAAGCTACTGTACTTCTTGACAGTCCTGTCAAACAATTATTTTGGGATCAAAATTTAGCAGATGTCATCATTACTGCAGGTTTTGAAATTTATAATGACCAAATTACCGTACACTATATCTTTCAAGAGGAAAATGATGAAGTTACTCAATCAACAAATACAAATCATTCAGTAGTTAAACCAAGTCTTCCTCCTATTGAAACCGGGTTAAAAGCAAAATATACATTTGATAATTTTGTTCAAGGCGATGGAAATGTTTGGGCTCTATCGGCGGCACTCGCTGTTTCTGAAAATTTAGCAACAACTTATAATCCATTGTTTATCTATGGTGGACCAGGATTAGGAAAAACCCATTTACTAAATGCAATTGGAAATCAAATTTTAGAAAATATTCCTGATGCTAGAGTGAAATACATTCCTGCTGAGACTTTTATCAACGACTTTTTAGAACATCTTCGATTAGGGGAAATGGAAAGTTTTAAGAGAACTTATCGAAGCCTCGATCTCTTATTGATTGATGATATTCAGTCTTTAGGTGGAAAGAAAGTTTCTACTCAAGAAGAATTTTTCAATACTTTTAATGCTTTACATGGAGACAATAAACAAATTGTACTAACAAGTGACCGAAGTCCTGATCATCTGGATAATCTTGAAGAACGTTTAGTCACGCGCTTCAAATGGGGATTAACTCAAAACATTACTCCACCTGATTTTGAAACAAGAATCGCCATTTTACGTAATAAGATAGAAGATTTAGATTACATCTTTCCAAATGATACCTTAGAATATCTAGCAGGTCAATTTGATTCAAATGTGCGAGATTTAGAAGGTGCTCTAAATGATATTTCTCTTATGGCTAGAGTAAAAAATCTGAAAGAAATTACAATTGACGCTGCTGCTGAAGCTATTCGAGCTCGAAAACAAGATGCAAGTCAAATTTTAGTTATTCCAATTGATAAAATCCAAACAGAAGTTGGAAATTTCTATGGAGTTAGCGTTAAAGAAATGAAAGGAAGTCGTCGGGTTCAAAATATTGTCCTTGCTAGACAAGTAGCTATGTATTTGGCCCGTGAATTAACCGATAATAGTCTTCCAAAAATTGGAAGAGAATTTGGCGGTAAAGATCATACAACGGTCATACATGCTCATGGGAAAATAAAAACAATGCTAGAAACGGATGATAATCTTCGATTAGAAATAGAAAACATAAAAAATAAAATCAGATAACTGTGGATAATTGCAAAAAAATGTTAAAGTTATTCACAATTTATAAACAGGTCTGTTTTTGTGTTTTATCGCTGATTAGGAAACTTTTCCACAAGTTTCACACAAACTACTATTACTATTAACTTAATAATCATAAAATAATAAAAGGAGTGTCTATGATTAACTTTTCAATCAATAAAAATTTATTTTTACAAGCTTTAAATACAACCAAACGCGCTATTAGTCTTAAAAATGCTATTCCAATTCTTTCTACAGTAAAAATTGATGTTACAAATGAAGGAATTACATTAATTGGTTCAAATGGACAAATCTCTATTGAAAATTTTATTTCAATTAAAAACGAAAATGCAGGGCTTTTAGTGACCTCTTCAGGCTCCATTTTGCTTGAAGCAACTTTTTTCATCAATGTTGTATCAAGTCTTCCTGATGTTACACTTGATTTTAAAGAAATTGAGCAAAAGCAAATTGTTTTAACTAGTGGCAAATCAGAAATTACTTTAAAAGGAAAAGATGCAGATCAATACCCTCGTATTCAAGAAATTTCAGCAAGTAATCCTTTGGTGCTTGAAACAAGTGTTCTTAAAAATATTATTAACGAGACAGCTTTTGCAGCTAGTACACAAGAAAGTCGCCCGATTTTAACGGGGGTTCATTTTGTCTTAACAGAAAATAAAAATTTAAAAACGGTTGCAACAGACTCTCATCGGATGAGTCAAAAGAAGATTGTTTTAGAAAAAAATGGGGATAATTTTGATGTTGTTATTCCTAGTCGTTCTCTACGAGAATTTTCAGCCGTTTTTACGGATGATATTGAAACAGTAGAGATTTACTTCACAAATAATCAATTACTCTTTAGAAGTGAAAATATTAGCTTCTACACTCGGCTGTTAGAGGGAAATTATCCTGATACCGATCGTTTAATTCCAACAGAATTTACTAGTATCGTAACATTTGATAAAAATAATCTTCGTTATGCAATGGAACGCGCACGCCTTCTTTCAAATGCAACTCAAAATGGAACAGTTAAATTAGAAATTATAAATGGTGTAGTTAGTGCACATGTGAACTCTCCTGAAGTTGGCCGTGTAAATGAAGAAATTGATACTGAAAGTATATCAGGTCAAGATTTAACCATTAGTTTTAATCCAACGTATTTAATTGATTCATTGAAAGCTATTAATAGTGAAAAAGTTACAATCAGCTTTATTTCGGCTGTACGTCCATTTACTTTAGTTCCAAATGAAGATACAGAGAACTTTATTCAATTGATTACACCAGTGAGAACAAACTAATGTATGATGTAGGAAATTTTGTTGAAATGAAAAAACCACATGCTTGTACGATTAAATCTACAGGCAAAAAAGCAAATCGTTGGGAAATTATTCGAGTGGGTGCGGATATTAAAATTCGCTGTACAAATTGCCAACATATCGTGATGATGAGCCGATATGATTTTGAACGAAAACTAAAAAAAGTGCTAGGAAATTGATTTCTTAGCACCTTTTCATAATCTTATTTTAATTTTTCAAATTTACCGTCTGTAATTTCTTTAAAACCTTTACTTGTTAAGAGTTCTTTACTAGCTTTCATACTAACTTTTTTAGTTTTTCTCGTATTCTTATCTGTATACATTCCAGGTAAGGTTGCTAATTTATCAAAGTCTACTTTATTAAAGTTAATTTCTACAATTTCCTTAACTCCCTTTTCTTCATAAGTGACTTTTTCTTTAATTCCCTCAATATTTTGATACATTTGAGAAGCTTTATCAATTTTGTCTTTAACATCTTCTTTTTTAGTAGCCCCTAAAGCTTTGTAAGACCAAAATGAATTAGTAGTTTGTTTTGTGACAATATCTCCTTTATAATAATAGGTTAAACGTAAGTCGTATTGCAAATTTTGATCAATTCTTTGAAATGATATCTTTTTTTCCTGAGACCCGCATGCAATGAGAGTGATGAGTGAAAAAACTGCAACAAAACCGACCAATAATGGTTTCAAATATCTTTTTTTCATAGTATTACCTCCTATACCTTAATAAAATTATAATATTTTTATAAGGAAAAAACAACATTTTACAAAAATGATTAAGTTATAAGTCAAATAGTGGTAAATATGATATAATGGTTTATTGAATTGAAAAGATGAAAGGAAGAGCGAAATGGCTTTAACAGCAGGAATTGTGGGATTGCCTAATGTTGGAAAATCCACTTTATTTAATGCAATTACAAAAGCAGGAGCAGAGGCAGCTAATTATCCCTTTGCAACGATTGACCCTAATGTTGGACGGGTAGAAGTTCCAGATGCTCGTTTGGATAAATTAACAGAGCTTATCAAACCACAGAAAAAAGTGCCAACAACTTTTGAGTTTACAGATATTGCAGGGATTGTAAAAGGAGCTTCAAAAGGAGAAGGTCTTGGAAATAAATTTTTGGCTAACATTCGTGAAGTTGATGCCATTGTTCATGTGGTTCGGGCTTTTGATGATGAAAATGTTATGCGGGAACAAGGACGTGAGTCAAGTTTTGTTGACCCAATGGCTGATATTGAAACAATTAATCTTGAGTTGATTTTAGCAGATTTAGAAAGTATCAATAAACGCTACACACGTGTAGAAAAAGTTGCTCGAACGCAAAAAGACAAAGATTCAGTAGCTGAGTTTCATGTTTTGCAAAAAATCAAACCAGTTTTAGAAAATGGTTTATCAGCTCGTACCATTGAATTTGATGAGGAAGAACAAAAGATTGTCAAAAAATTATTTTTATTGACTACAAAACCAGTGCTTTATGTTGCGAATGTTGGTGAAGACGAGGTAGCAGATCCGGATAATATTGAGTATGTTCAACAAATTCGCGAGTTTGCAGCAACTGAAAATGCAGAGGTAGTGGTTATATCTGCGCGTGCTGAAGAAGAAATTTCTGAGCTAGATGATGAAGATAAAGCTGAATTTCTTGAAGCAATGGGCTTGAACGAATCTGGGGTTGACAAATTAACCAGAGCAGCTTATCATTTATTAGGACTTGGAACTTATTTTACAGCAGGAGAAAAAGAAGTTCGAGCTTGGACATTTAAACGTGGCATGAAAGCACCACAAGCAGCTGGCATTATTCACTCAGACTTTGAGAAAGGCTTCATTCGTGCTGTAACTATGTCTTATGATGATTTAGTGAAATATGGAAGTGAAAAAGCAGTCAAAGAAGCAGGACGACTGCGTGAAGAAGGAAAAGAATATATCGTTCAAGATGGCGATATTATGGAATTTAGATTTAATGTGTAAAGCATTGTAAACTAAATATAAACGAGGTTGGAAAAACTTTTCCAGCCCTTTTGGTCTTTTTAGAGGTAAAAAATGGTAAAGATGATTGTAGGTTTGGGAAATCCTGGAGAAAAATATTTTGAAACAAGACATAATGTCGGATTTATGCTAATTGACAAAATGTGTAAAGAACAAAATTTAAAGTTTACAACTGATAAAATTTTTCAAGCAGAAATAGCTTCTACATTTTTTAATGGTGAGAAAGTGTATTTTGTCAAACCAACGACCTTTATGAATGAGAGTGGAAAGGCTGTTCATGCTCTTTTATCTTATTATGGTCTAGATATTGAAGATTTAGTGGTTATCTATGATGACTTAGATATGGAAGTAGGAAAAATACGACTTAGAGCAAAAGGATCAGCTGGTGGTCACAATGGCATCAAATCAATTATCAAACATATAGGAACCCAAGAATTTAAACGAATTAAAATTGGTATTGGTCGTCCCGAAAATAATATAACCATTATTCACCATGTGTTAGGAAAATTTTCAAAAGGAGACTATGCTATAATTTTAAATACACTTGACAAAGTTGACAGTGCTGTAAATTATTATTTACAGTCTAATAATTTTGAACAAACAATGCAACAGTACAATGGATAAAAAGATGGATATTATTGAATTATTTAATCAAAATAAACAGATAGCTGATTGGCAAAGAAATCTAAGTAAATCAACTCGGCAGTTATTAATGGGTTTGTCATCTTCAACTAAGGCTGTTACAATGGCCTCTTGTGTAGAGGAGAATCACAAAATTTTGATTTTAACGTCTACTTATAGTGAAGCAGAAAGACTTTCTAGTGACTTGATTGGATTGTTGGGAGAGGAAAAAGTATATACATTTCTTGCAGATGATACTCCGTTAGCTGAGTTTGTCTTTTCTTCTCAAGAAAAGATTTTTTCTCGTTTAGAAGCTTTAGATTTTTTATTAGATTCTCAACAATCGGGATTTTTGATAGTTAATGTGGCAGCTAGTCAACTATTTTTACCCGATCCTGTTAATTTCAATTCAGCTTATATTGATCTAAAAATAGGGCAAGAATATGAATTAAAAGATTTGATTCATCAATTGTCAAATTCGGGTTATAAGCAAGTATCACAAGTGTTTAATCAAGGGGAATTCAGTCTTCGTGGTGATATTTTAGATATTTTCGAGCGCTCTAGTCAAATACCTTTTCGGGTTGAATTTTTTGGTGATGAAGTTGATGGTATTCGTCTATTTAATCCTGAAAATCAAATTTCTATTCAAAATGTAGAACATGTGCATATTCATCCTGCTACAGATATCATAGTTACTAAAGCAGATTATAAAAATGCACAGAAAAAAATAGAAAATCTTATAGAAAAAACTGTTGATTTAACGTTGAAATCCTATTTAGAGGAAGTTTTAGCTAATATAAAAGAACAAACTCAGCATGCTGATATTAGAAAATTATTGTCTTATTTTTATCAAAATGAATGGACAATTCTTGATTATCTTCCAAAACATAGCCCAATTTTCTTTGATGATTTTCAAAAAATTATGAATAGACATGCTAAGTTTCAATTAGAAGTAGCAAATTTATTGACAGAAGATTTACAAAATAGTAAAGCAGTTGAAAATCAATCTTATTTTGTAGATGTTTATTCAATATTTAGAAAGTATAAACCAGCTACCTTCTTTTCCAATTTTCATAAAGGACTGGGAAATTTAAAATTTGATTCTCTTTATCAATTTAATCAGTATCCTATGCAGGAATTTTTTAGTCAATTTCAGCTTTTGAAAGAAGAAATCAGTCGCTATAAAAAATCTAACTACACAGTTATTATACAATCAAATTCTTTATTGACTTTACAAAGTTTACATAAAAGTTTACAAGAATATGAAATTCCACTTGATTATGTTAATGATACTAAAATTCATAAACATGCTGTTCAATTAGTAGAAGGACGTTTAATTCAAGGATTTAATTTTGTAGACGAAAAAATTGTTTTAATCACTGAATATGATATTCTGCAAAAAAAAGTAAAACGAAAAGTTCGCAGGCAAAGTATTTCTAATGCTGAACGTTTGAAAAATTATAATGAGCTGGAAAAAGGAGATTATGTTGTTCATAACGTTCATGGAATTGGGCGATATTTAGGAATTGAGACGATTGAAATTTCAGGAATTCATCGTGATTATCTCACTATTCAATATCAAAATGCAGATCGTATTTCTATTCCTGTTGATCAGATTCATCTACTTTCTAAATATGTTGCAAGTGATGGTAAAGCGCCTAAGATCAATAAATTAAATGATGGACGTTTTCAAAAAACTAAACAGAGAGTACAACATCAAGTTGAAGACATTGCTGAGGATTTAATTAAACTTTACGCAGAGAGAAGTCAATTAAAGGGATTTGCGTTTTCTAGTGATGATTCTTATCAGCAAGAATTTGATAATGATTTTCCTTATGTAGAAACAGAAGATCAGTTGCGTTCTATAAAAGAAGTTAAAAAAGACATGGAAAGTGATCATCCTATGGACCGTCTTTTAGTTGGGGATGTTGGTTTTGGGAAGACGGAAGTAGCTATGAGAGCTGCTTTTAAAGCAGTAAATGATCATAAACAAGTGGCAATTTTAGTTCCCACTACGGTTTTAGCTCAACAGCACTATACGAACTTTAAGGAGCGTTTTAACGATTTTCCTATCAACATTGAAGTATTAAGTCGTTTTAAAAGTAAATCAGAACAAAAAATAATTTTAGAAAAATTAAAAAAAGGGCAGGTGGATATTATTATTGGAACGCATCGTCTCCTGTCAAAAGATATTGTATTTGCTGATTTAGGACTCATTGTTATTGATGAGGAGCAACGTTTTGGAGTTAAGCATAAAGAAAAATTAAAAGAGTTGAAAACAAAAGTTGATGTTTTAACTTTGACGGCGACCCCTATTCCTCGTACACTCCATATGTCTATGTTAGGTATACGTGATTTATCAGTTATTGAAACTCCTCCAACAAATCGCTACCCAGTTCAAACTTATGTTTTAGAAAATAATGCAACAGTTATTCGAGATGCAGTTTTAAGAGAAATGGATCGAGGAGGACAGGTTTACTATCTTTACAATAAAGTTGACACAATGGAGCAAAAAGTTTCAGAATTGAAAGAATTGATTCCAGAAGCTTCTATTGGATATGTACATGGTCAAATGAGTGAAATTCTTCTTGAAAATACTTTACTTGATTTTATCAATGGGGAATATGATATTTTGGTGACAACGACTATTATTGAAACTGGTGTTGATATTCCTAATGTTAATACTCTTTTTATTGAAAATGCAGATTACATGGGATTGTCAACTTTATATCAATTAAGAGGGCGTATTGGTCGTAGTAATCGTATTGCTTATGCCTATCTCATGTATCGTCCTGACAAGATTTTGACAGAAATTTCTGAAAAACGTTTGGAAACTATAAAAGGATTTACAGAATTAGGCTCTGGTTTTAAAATTGCTATGCGAGATTTATCTATTCGTGGTGCTGGAAATATTTTAGGAAGTTCACAATCTGGTTTTATTGATTCTGTTGGCTTTGAAATGTATTCTCAATTATTAGAAGAGGCTATTGCTAAAAAACAAGGTAAAGAAAAAAGAAGGCAAAAAGGAAATGCTGAAATTAATTTGCAGATTGATGCCTATCTTCCTAGCGATTACATTACTGATGAAAGGCAGAAAATTGAGATTTACAAACGTATTCGCGAGATTGACAATCGTGTAAATTATGAAGAATTACAGAATGAATTGATAGATCGTTTTGGAGAATATCCAGATGTTGTTGCCTTTTTATTAGAAATTGGCCTTGTAAAGTCTTATTTAGATCAAGCTTTTGTCCAGCTTGTTGAAAAAAAGCAACAATCTGTGATTGTCCGATTTGAAAAGGTTTCTCAACAGTTTTTCTTAACTCAAGATTACTTTGAAGCTCTTTCTGTGACAAATTTAAAAGCAAGAATTTCAGAAAATAAGGGATTGATTGAAGTTATATTTGATGTAAAAAATAAAAAAGATTATGAAATTTTAGAAGGACTTTTGCAGTTTTCAGAAAAATTAGTAGAAATTAAAAATCAAAAGAAAAATTGCTAACTTTACAATTTTGTAAAGTTTCGCTTTCATCTATAATATTTTCTTAAAAAATGGTAAAATAATAAATTGAGGTAACTTTATGAGATTAGATAAATATTTAAAAGTATCCCGTATTATAAAACGTCGTCCTATTGCTAAAGAGGTGGCCGATAAGGGAAGAATTAAAGTAAATGGAATTTTAGCTAAAAGTTCAACAGATTTAAAAATCAATGATGAAATAGAGATTCGTTTTGGAAATAAAATTTTATTAGTTCGTGTTCTAGAAATGAAAGACAGTACTAAAAAAGAAGATGCCACTAAAATGTACGAAATTATAAAAGAAACAAAGGTAGAAGTAGATGGCTAGAAATATTGTTCAATTAAATAATCGCTATATACAAGATGAAAACCAACATCGCCGTTATTTAGAGCAAGAAAGAAGAAAAAAGAATCGCTTTATGGGGTGGGTGTTGATTTTAGTCATCTTATTGTTTATTTTACCGACATTTAATTTGGTTCAAAGCTATCGAAATTTATTAGAACGTCGAACACAATTGATGCATCTACAAAAGAGATACGAAGAAATAAGTAACGAAAAAGAATCTCAAAAAGCTTTTGCTAATAAATTAAAAGATGAAGAATATGCTGCTAAATATGCACGTGCTAAATATTATTATTCTAAACAAGGGGAATATATCTATACAATCCCAGGATTGTTGCCACAGTAAGGATGGAAAATTTATTAAAAACGATTGAACAATTTTTGGAGTTTTCTGATGAAAAATTAGAAGAATTATCCAGAAAGAATCAGGCTTTAAAATTAGAAGAGACTAAAAAGGAAAGGGGAGAGCATGCGTAAGTTGCTATTTCTATTATTGTTGCCAGCATTTTTTACTGCAAAAGTAGTAGTAAGTACGGAACAAGATGTCGAATTGACTGCAAAGCAACAGTATGAAATTACTAGTACGATCTACAGTAACTACTACACGGATCTTCCAACCAATCCAAATGTTTATGAGCAAATTCCAACTTATACGTCCTTAAATTTAGAAAAAGTTGCTGGGAGTTTAACTCCGAATACATCAATTAAACTTTTTGACTTACAAGTCAATGAACAAGGACTCCCAGTTTTTAAACTCGCAAATGGGCAATTTGTTCCTGCTGATAAACGAATGATTTATGATGATGTTGTCCAATCTAGTGCAGATATTTCTCAAACAATGTGGCTTAGGCAATCATTTGTAGTTTACAATCAACCTTTTGTAAATGGAACAAAGGAAGTTAAGACGAATTTATCTTCTTATCATTCGGTGAAAGTGACCCAACTTGCTGAGACGGCATCAGGAAAATATGCTCATGTTGAAAGCAAAGGTTGGATTGATGTGAAATACTTGTCTGATACAGATAATCGTATGGATAAAGTTCAAGAGATTTTAACAAGCAGGTACAATAAAGCAGACTATTCGATCTATGTAAAACAATTAGATTCTGGAAAAACTGCTGGTATAAACCCAGATTTGGAAATGTATTCTGCTAGTGTGGCAAAACTTCCTATTCTTTATTACGCTCAGAAGCAATTAAATGAAGGAAAATACAAATCATCTTCTGGTTTAAAATATATTCCTGCTGTAAATGACTATTCAGGTGCTTATGATACAGAAGGTAGTGGAAGCATTTCTAAAAAATCAGATAATAAGTCCTACAGCATTCAGGATTTGATGAACCATATTGCAAAAGAATCAGATAATGCAGCTACAAATATTTTAGGATATTATATTACTAATCAATCAGACAGCACTTATCAAGCAACAATTGAGCAAATTGCTGGGAAAAAATGGGATGTGGAAAAACGCGATGCTTCAGCAAGGATGGCAGGAAATGTGATGGAAGCTATCTATGAACAAAATGGGGACATTATCAATGCACTATCACAAACAAATTTTGATGAGCAACGTATTTCTAAAAATATAAATGTAAAAGTGGCTCATAAAATTGGGGATGCTTATGATTTTAAGCATGATGTTGCAATTGTTTATGCTAATTCTCCTTTTGTTCTGTCTATTTTTACAAATCATGCTGATTATGACATCATTTCTAAAATTGCAGATGATATTTATGAGGTTTTAAAATGATAGAACAACAATTTTTTCAAATGGTGCAAAAAAAAGGCTATTTCAGACATCATAGAAAAGTTTTACTTGCTATTTCTGGTGGACTAGATTCTATGACTTTGCTTGACTGGCTTTATAAATATCGCGAAAAACTAGAAATAGAAATTTTTCTTGCTCATATTAATCATGGAGTGAGAAAAGAATCTGATTTTGAGGAAGAAGAACTAAAAAAAATAGCAACGAAACTTGGTGTAAGCATTTTTACATCAAGTTTTTCTGGACCATTCTCAGAACAAAAAGCGCGTGATTTTCGCTATGCTTTTTTCAAAAAAATTATGTTAGAAGAAAATTGCACAGCTTTGGTGACAGCACACCATGCTGATGACCAAGCAGAAACGATTTTTATGAGAATTCTTCGTGGCAGCCGTTTATTTCATATTTCAGGAATGAAAGAAAAACAAAAATTTGCAAATGGAGAATTGATAAGACCGTTGCTTTCTTTTCAAAAATCAAATTTCCCTCCTATTTTTCATTTTGAGGATTGGACAAATCAAGAGAACCATTATTTGCGCAATCGAATTCGAAATGAGTATTTTCCATTGTTAGAACAAGAAAATCCGCAGTTCAGGAAGCATTTAATAGAATTGGGAACAGAAATTTCTCAAATGCAAGATGCATTAGCATATTTAACTAAAAATATTGTAGCGACGAATCTGCAGGAATTTAAATCTCAACCTTACTCTGTGCAAAGTTTTTTGCTACAGGCTTATTTAAAGAAATTTCCTGATTTGCAGCTTAGTAAAGCACAGTTTTCTGATATTTTAGCAATCTTGAACAAGCAATCTAATTATCAGCAACCACTTAAAGCGGGTTATGAGTTATATAAAAATTATGATTCCTTTGAGATTCGTAAAATCAGTCCACAGTCTGATTTAAAAGTGGATTCAATTTTGTTAAAATATAACGATATTGTGGAATATGGTCATTATCGCTTTTCTTTTGGAAAGGAGCTTCATGAAAAAAACATCCAAGAAGTATTTGTTTCACGTGAAACAGAAATTTTACTTCGACATAGAAAAGAACAAGATGAAATTATCTTGAACCAACACCATAAAAAGCTTCGTCGGTATTTTATTGATCAAAAAATTCCTATAGATCAAAGAAAAAATGCTATTGTTATTGAGCAAAATGGGGAAATCTTAGCAATTGCTGGAATCGTAACATGTGATTTGAGTAAGAGTCAAAAAAATGATATAATGTATAACAAACTTTATATTCAAAATTTAGATAGGTAAAGAAGATGCTAGAACAAGATATTAAGAAAGTTTTGGTTTCACATGATGAGATCGTGGCAGCAGCAAAAAATTTAGGAACTCAATTAACTAGTGATTATGCAGGGAAAAATCCTATTTTTGTAGGAATTCTAAAAGGTTCCATTCCTTTTATGGCAGAGTTGATAAAGCATGTTGATACCCATATTGAAATGGATTTTATGTTAGTGTCAAGCTATCATGGTGGAACATCTAGTAGTGGTGTTATCAATATTATTAAAGATATTGATCAAGATATTGCTGGACGTCATATTCTTTTTGTCGAAGATATTATTGATACGGGAAAAACATTGAAAAGTCTGTGTGAATTATTTAGGGAGAAAAAAGCTGCGTCTGTTAAAATTGCTACACTTTTAGACAAGCCGGCAGGACGAAAAGTTGATATTGAAGCGGATTACACATGTTTTACAATTCCAAATGAATTTGTAGTTGGTTATGGTCTAGATTTTGATGAAAACTATCGAAATCTACCATATGTAGGGGTTTTAAAAGAAGAAGTTTATACAAAATAAAAAGGTATATTGATAGATAGATGAAAAATAAACAAAATAATGGTTTTATAAAAAATCCTTTCCTATATATTTTAATCATTGTTGTTGTTATTACAGGTTTTCAGTATTTTTCAGCTGGAAGTTCTGTAGGTCGCAGTCAACAAATTAACTATACTGAGTTAGTTAAAGAAATTAGAAATGGAAATGTAAAGGATATTAGCTATCAGCCAAATGGTAGTGTTATTGAAGTTGCAGGTACTTATAAGAAAGAAAAGAAGGTAAAGGATAATAGTGGTATTCAGTTTTTTACTCCTTCTTCTACCTCTGTAAGCCGCTTTACTAGTGTTATTCTACCTTCAGACTTAACGGTAGCTGAATTACAAAAATTAGCTTCAGATAAAGGAACTGAAATCACCATTAAACGTGAAAGTTCAAGTGGTGTTTGGATTCAAGTGCTGACAACTCTGGTGCCATTTGCCATCTTTGCTTTCTTCCTGTTCTCTATGATGAATCAAGGTGGAGGCGGTGGAGCGCGTGGAGCCATGAGCTTTGGACGTAATAAAGCGCGTGCGACAAACAAAGAAGATATAAAAGTACGTTTTTCTGATGTAGCAGGTGCGGAAGAAGAAAAACAAGAACTAGTTGAGGTTGTTGAATTTCTAAAGGATCCTAAACGTTATACAAAACTAGGAGCTCGCATACCAGCTGGTGTTCTTCTTGAAGGCCCTCCAGGGACTGGTAAAACCCTTCTTGCTAAAGCAGTAGCTGGTGAGGCAGGTGTTCCATTCTTTAGTATTTCAGGTTCAGATTTCGTTGAAATGTTTGTCGGTGTCGGTGCTAGCCGTGTTCGCTCTCTTTTTGAAGATGCAAAAAAAGCAGCCCCAGCGATTATTTTTATTGATGAAATTGATGCTGTTGGTCGTCAACGTGGAGTTGGACTTGGCGGAGGAAACGATGAACGCGAACAAACCCTTAATCAACTTCTGATTGAGATGGATGGTTTTGAAGGTAATGAAGGAATTATTGTTATTGCAGCAACAAACCGTAGTGATGTGCTAGATCCGGCGCTTCTGCGTCCTGGTCGATTTGACCGTAAAGTTCTTGTTGGGCAACCAGATGTAAAAGGTCGTGAAGCTATCCTTCGTGTTCATGCTAGAAATAAACCTCTTGCTGAAGATGTTGACTTAAAACTAGTTGCTCAACAAACGCCTGGTTTTGTTGGTGCTGATTTGGAAAATGTGTTAAATGAAGCGGCTCTTGTCGCAGCGCGTCGAAATAAAAAAGTTATTGATGCTTCCGATATAGATGAAGCAGAAGATCGTGTTATTGCAGGACCGTCTAAAAAAGATAAGACAGTTTCACAACGTGATCGGCAAATTGTCGCTTATCATGAGGCAGGACATACGATTGTTGGTCTTGTTTTATCAAATGCACGTGTCGTTCACAAGGTAACCATTGTACCTCGTGGTCGTGCAGGTGGATATATGATTGCTCTTCCGAAAGAAGATCAGACTCTTTTATCTAAAGAAGATATGAAAGAGCAATTGGCAGGACTTATGGGTGGACGTGTTGCTGAAGAAATTATTTTTAACGTCCAAACTACAGGCGCTTCAAATGACTTTGAACAAGCTACACAAATGGCACGTGCGATGGTAACAGAGTATGGTATGAGTGAAAAACTCGGTCCGGTTCAATATGAAGGAAACCATGCGATGTTTGGCGCTGCGAGCCCACAAAAATCAATTTCAGAGCAAACTGCATATGAAATTGATGAAGAAGTTCGTAATTTGCTTAATGAAGCGCGCAACAAAGCAGCAGAAATTATCCAATCAAATCGCGAAAAGCATAAATTAATTGCGGAAGCTCTTCTTAAATACGAAACACTTGATAGTCATCAAATCAAATCATTATATGAAACTGGCGAAATGCCTGATGAACCAAATGCAAGTTCTTCACATGCTTTGAGCTATGATGAAGTGAAATCTCAAATGGAAGAGCAAAAACCAGAATAAATTAAAATGTTAAAGAGGCTGGGACAAAAGTCCAACCTCAAATATAAAAAGCGAACAAAACTAGTTTTCTGGTAATCAGAATTCTGCTTTGTTCGCTTTTCGCATTTAATTATAGATTTGAAGGGCTTAATAATTAAGATTTTTAAAAATTAAAATCTTTTTGTCCCAAACTCTTTAATTTTATCCGCTGAACAGCTTCAGAAGACATCTGAAGTGACAGGGATGCTGTTCACGAGACCCAAAAGAGATGCACTAAGATAAAAAATAGATAGAAGAAAACCAAAGGGTTCTCCTTCATGTTATCCTTAAAAGGTAAGTAAAAGGAAGGAGAAGGAAATGGAGTTCAAGGAGTTATATGCCAAGGTGAGAGGAATTGTGTTGAAGTGTCGGAGGGAATATTATGTCCACCTGTGGGAATTAAGCGATTGGGACCAAGAGGGCATGTTGGTGCTCTATCAGTTGGTGAGTTGCTATCCGCAGCTAGTAGAAGAAGATCATCAGCTTTATGTTTACTATAAGACCAAGTTTCGTAATCATATCTTGGACATCCTCCGTAAGCAGGAAAGTCAAAAACGCAAACTTGATCGTCAAGCTTATGAAGAAGTGAGCGAGATTGGTCACAAGCTCAGCCTAAAAGAACTATATCTGGATGAATTGGTGATTCTCCGAGACCAGCTAAAGAGCTATCAAGCTCAACTGAGCCCAGAGAAACAGGAGCAGTACGAGCGCTTACTAGCCGATGAACGGTTCAAAGGCCGCCAAGCCATGATTCGAGAATTAAGAGCCTACTTAAAGGACTATAGCGATTAAGATAAGTCAGGATTTTCCCTTTTCAAAGGTTATAAAAAGGCTAAAATTCAAGTAGAAGTTAGCAAGTCAACAAAAAAATCTGAGGTGACTTGTAGTTTAAAACTTTCTTAGGATCGTTATTAATCCAATTTTCGATGAAAGTGACTTGTTTGTGGGTTATTTTCTTAACTCCCTTAGGAAGCCATCGTCTGATAAGTCTGTACTGATTCTCGTTTGTTCCTCTTTCCCGTGAGGAGTAAGGGTGCGCGTAATAGATGTTGTCCTGTGGAAATACCTCAGCTAGTCTATTAAACTCCGTTCCATTATCAGCCGTGATGAATTTGATGGTATTAGTTTCCATAAGTGCAGTGATAGCTTGATTGACCGACGGAGCGGTTTTGTCAGAGATTAGTCGGATGAACTGGTGCCGACTTCTGAGGTCAGTGAGGGTGAGAAGGCACTGATTTTTCTGCTTGTTCAGAATGACGGTATCAATCTCATAATGCCCATTTTCAAGACGTTGGTTGATGATTTCAGGTCGTTCCTCAATAGACTACTTCCCAGCAGGTTTAAACCGTGGACTAGCTCTCTTCTTTTCAGTTTTTGGCTTTCTGGGGTAAATCAAGTCCTTGTAGGTCAGTCCTAGCTGTCCATGATGAATCCAGTAGTAGATGGTAGATATGGGGACATTGACTTTCTTTGCATTGATCATCATTTCGGGAGAGTATTTCTGCTTGATATAGTGCAAGATTTTCTCCTTGGTAGCCTTATCAAGTCGACACTTTCGGACAGACTCCTTTCTAGCTGATTCGTAACGACTTTGAGCAGTATCTGCAGAATAGAGCAGTTCAAACTTTCCCTTGCGTACTTGTTGGCGAACCAGCTCACGCTTGATGTCATTATGAATAGTTTGAGGTGCTTTTCCAAGCAAGAGAGCGATTTGACGATTTGATTTTCCCTCGTCCTTCCATTTTTCAATTAAACGGCGCTCAGCTATTGTTAAGTGCTTGCCTTTTTGGGTATAATGAGTAGGCATCTTAAAGAATCTCCTTGTGTTTGTGGTGAACTACAAGTATATCTCTTTGAGATGTTTTTCATACACTCGGAGTGGCCAACTTCATTTTAGAACTATCAATTTGGAAGAAAAAAGTTTAAGAAAAATAAAAAAAGATAAAAAAAGGTATTGACAAGAAGAGGAGGAGGTGATATACTAAGATAGTTGTCGCTTGAGGGGCGACAAAGACCTTTGAAAACTGAACAAGACGAACCAATGTGCAGGCGACTGTTTAAGAACAGTCCGTCAAACATTAAAAAGAAACAATAAATCTGTCAGTGACAGAAATGAGTGAGAGCTCAAACTTTATATGAGAGTTTGATCCTGGCTCAGGACGAACGCTGGCGGCGTGCCTAATACATGCAAGTAGGACGCACAGTTTATACCGTAGCTTGCTACACCATAGACTGTGAGTTGCGAACGGGTGAGTAACGCGTAGGTAACCTGCCTATTAGAGGGGGATAACTATTGGAAACGATAGCTAATACCGCATAACAGTATGTAACACATGTTAGATGCTTGAAAGATGCAATTGCATCGCTAGTAGATGGACCTGCGTTGTATTAGCTAGTAGGTAGGGTAATGGCCTACCTAGGCGACGATACATAGCCGACCTGAGAGGGTGATCGGCCACACTGGGACTGAGACACGGCCCAGACTCCTACGGGAGGCAGCAGTAGGGAATCTTCGGCAATGGGGGGAACCCTGACCGAGCAACGCCGCGTGAGTGAAGAAGGTTTTCGGATCGTAAAGCTCTGTTGTTAAGGAAGAACGAGTGTGAGAATGGAAAGTTCATACTGTGACGGTACTTAACCAGAAAGGGACGGCTAACTACGTGCCAGCAGCCGCGGTAATACGTAGGTCCCGAGCGTTGTCCGGATTTATTGGGCGTAAAGCGAGCGCAGGCGGTTAGAAAAGTCTGAAGTGAAAGGCAGTGGCTCAACCATTGTAGGCTTTGGAAACTGTTTAACTTGAGTGCAGAAGGGGAGAGTGGAATTCCATGTGTAGCGGTGAAATGCGTAGATATATGGAGGAACACCGGTGGCGAAAGCGGCTCTCTGGTCTGTAACTGACGCTGAGGCTCGAAAGCGTGGGGAGCGAACAGGATTAGATACCCTGGTAGTCCACGCCGTAAACGATGAGTGCTAGGTGTTAGGTCCTTTCCGGGACTTAGTGCCGCAGCTAACGCATTAAGCACTCCGCCTGGGGAGTACGACCGCAAGGTTGAAACTCAAAGGAATTGACGGGGGCCCGCACAAGCGGTGGAGCATGTGGTTTAATTCGAAGCAACGCGAAGAACCTTACCAGGTCTTGACATCCCGATGCTATTTCTAGAGATAGGAAGTTTCTTCGGAACATCGGTGACAGGTGGTGCATGGTTGTCGTCAGCTCGTGTCGTGAGATGTTGGGTTAAGTCCCGCAACGAGCGCAACCCTTATTGTTAGTTGCCATCATTGAGTTGGGCACTCTAGCGAGACTGCCGGTAATAAACCGGAGGAAGGTGGGGATGACGTCAAATCATCATGCCCCTTATGACCTGGGCTACACACGTGCTACAATGGCTGGTACAACGAGTCGCAAGCCGGTGACGGCAAGCTAATCTCTGAAAGCCAGTCTCAGTTCGGATTGTAGGCTGCAACTCGCCTACATGAAGTCGGAATCGCTAGTAATCGCGGATCAGCACGCCGCGGTGAATACGTTCCCGGGCCTTGTACACACCGCCCGTCACACCACGAGAGTTTGTAACACCCGAAGTCGGTGAGGTAACCGTAAGGAGCCAGCCGCCTAAGGTGGGATAGATGATTGGGGTGAAGTCGTAACAAGGTAGCCGTATCGGAAGGTGCGGCTGGATCACCTCCTTTCTAAGGAAAAAACGGAAGCCATTGAGTTTGTCTTGTTTAGTTTTGAGAGGTCTTGTGGGGCCTTAGCTCAGCTGGGAGAGCGCCTGCTTTGCACGCAGGAGGTCAGCGGTTCGATCCCGCTAGGCTCCATTAGGATAGAATCCTACTGAACTTAATAAAGAAGTGAAGTTGCATATGAGACTAACTTCTTAGGAAAAAAGATAAACTTCCTTGTGTTCGACGAACACAGCGTCAGTTTCCTATTTTTCTACAGAAGTTTTCGCAAGCGAACCGTCTCTTAATATCCTAAGATTAGCACATTGAAAATTGAATAACGATATCAAATAGTAACAAGAAAATAAACCGAAAACGCTGTGAATATTAATGAGTATATGACTGAGAGGTCAAAGATAAGGTTAAGTTAGTAAGGGCGCACGGTGGATGCCTTGGCACTAGGAGCCGAAGAAGGACGTGACAAACGACGAAATGCCTTGGGGAGCTGTAAGTAAGCGTAGATCCAGGGATATCCGAATGGGGGAACCCAGCAGGTACTACCTGTTACCCATCTCTGTTAAGGAGATGAGGAGGAAGACGCAGTGAACTGAAACATCTAAGTAGCTGCAGGAAGAGAAAGCAAAAGCGATTGCCTGAGTAGCGGCGAGCGAAAGGGCAAGAGGGCAAACCGAGAAGTTTACTTCTCGGGGTTGTAGGACTGCGATGTGGACTTAAAGATTATAGAAGAAAACCTTGGGAAAGGTTGCCAGAGAGAGTAAGAGCCTCGTATTTTAAATAGTCTTTATACCTAGCAGGATCCTGAGTACGGCGGGACACGAGGAATCCCGTCGGAATCTGGGAGGACCATCTCCCAACCCTAAATACTCCCTAGTGACCGATAGTGAACCAGTACCGTGAGGGAAAGGTGAAAAGCACCCCGGGAGGGGAGTGAAAGAGAACCTGAAACCGTGTGCCTACAACAAGTTCGAGCCCGTTAATGGGTGAGAGCGTGCCTTTTGTAGAATGAACCGGCGAGTTACGTTATGATGCGAGGTTAAGTTGAAGAGACGGAGCCGTAGGGAAACCGAGTCTGAAGAGGGCGCCATAGTATCATGATGTAGACCCGAAACCATGTGACCTACCCATGAGCAGGTTGAAGGTGAGGTAAAACTCACTGGAGGACCGCACCAGGGCACGTTGAAAAGTGCTTGGATGACTTGTGGGTAGCGGAGAAATTCCAAACGAACTTGGAGATAGCTGGTTCTCTCCGAAATAGCTTTAGGGCTAGCGTCGACAGAAAGATTCTTGGAGGTAGAGCACTGTTTGGGTGAGGGGTCCATCCCGGATTACCAATCTCAGATAAACTCCGAATGCCAATGAATTATGGTCGGCAGTCAGACTGCGAGTGCTAAGATCCGTAGTCGAAAGGGAAACAGCCCAGACCACCAGCTAAGGTCCCAAAATAATTGTTAAGTGGAAAAGGATGTGGGGTTGCACAGACAACTAGGATGTTAGCTTAGAAGCAGCTATTCATTCAAAGAGTGCGTAATAGCTCACTAGTCGAGTGACCCTGCGCCGAAAATGTACCGGGGCTAAAACAATTTACCGAAGCTGTGGATCCTTTAGGGGATGGTAGGAG
>NZ_LR134288.1:22500-120000 GCF_900636525.1 Streptococcus milleri
CGTAGTTCAGTGGTAGAACATCACCTTGCCAAGGTGGGGGTCGCGGGTTCGAACCCCGTCGTTCGCTTGAGGAAGCCGGGGTGGCGGAACTGGCAGACGCACAGGACTTAAAATCCTGCGATTGGAAACAATCGTACCGGTTCGATTCCGGTCCTCGGCATAGGAAAGAGCACCCTTAGCTCAACTGGATAGAGTACCTGACTACGAATCAGGCGGTTAGAGGTTCGACTCCTCTAGGGTGCATAAATAGATTTGACTTTTTTTGTATTTGTGATATAATAAATTTATATTCATAGAAAGAGCACCCTTAGCTCAACTGGATAGAGTACCTGACTACGAATCAGGCGGTTAGAGGTTCGACTCCTCTAGGGTGCATAGAAAAGAAGTCTCTTAGACTTCATTTTTTCTATCCATACGGGAAGTAGCTCAGCTTGGTAGAGTACTTGGTTTGGGACCAAGGTGTCGCAGGTTCGAATCCTGTCTTCCCGATGCTATGGCGGTGTAGCTCAGCTGGCTAGAGCGTCCGGTTCATACCCGGGAGGTCGGGGGTTCGATCCCCTTCGCCGCTATAATTGATCTTGTTGGACCTTTAGCTCAGCTGGTTAGAGCTCTCGGCTCATAACCGAGTGGTCGTAGGTTCAAGTCCTACAAGGTCCATTTTGTTATATGTGGAGGATTACCCAAGTCCGGCTGAAGGGAACGGTCTTGAAAACCGTCAGGCGTGTAAAAGCGTGCGTGGGTTCGAATCCCACATCCTCCTTAGTAGGAATAACGCGGGATGGAGCAGCTAGGTAGCTCGTCGGGCTCATAACCCGAAGGTCGTAGGTTCAAATCCTGCTCCCGCAATAGGTAGGCTCGGTAGCTCAGTTGGTAGAGCAATGGATTGAAGCTCCATGTGTCGGCGGTTCGATTCCGTCTCGCGCCATTATTTGATTGATTAAGCGGGTGTAGTTTAGTGGTAAAACTACAGCCTTCCAAGCTGTTGTCGCGAGTTCGATTCTCGTCACCCGCTTTGAACAGAAATGTTCAACCATACCAAGTTTTTAGACTTGGGCGCGTAGCTCAGGTGGTTAGAGCGCACGCCTGATAAGCGTGAGGTCGGTGGTTCGAGTCCACTCGTGCCCATAATAATTTTTGGAGAATTACTCAAGAGGCTGAAGAGGACGGTTTGCTAAATCGTTAGGTCGGGTGACTGGCGCGGGGGTTCGAATCCCCCATTCTCCGTATTTGAGGAGTGTAGCGGTAGCTATCTCCTTTTCTGTTACCTGTTGAATCTGGCGTGTCTATTGTGGGAGTAGAGTGAATCGTATGAAAAAATCCAAATTTATTATTATGACTGCTATTTTGATAATCGTAACTTCTGTACTTTTAGTTACTACTCGTTCTTTAGGTGTAGTGAATGCAACTTCTAATGTTGTTTCTATTTTGGATAATATTGTTTCAAAACCATTTAATTTTTTGGCGGATGTTAAATCGGATTTGACTGATTTATCACGGACATATAAAGAAAACAAGCAATTAAAAAAAGCTTTATTTAAAGCAGAAGAACAATCTGCTGATTCAGCTTCATTAAAAGATGAAAATGCTCAATTAAGACAGCTATTAGAAATGAAAAATCTTTATGAGTCAAAAAAAACGGTTTCATCTGATGTTATTACGCGTATGCCGGTTTCTTGGTTATCTGAATTAACTGTCAACGCTGGTCGTCAAAATGGGATTCAAAATACAATGCTAGCGGTGGCAAATGGTGGCTTGATTGGTAGTGTGAAAGATGTCGCTTCTCATTCTAGCCGAGTAAATCTTTTAACCAATAATAAAAATGTTGATAATATTTCAGTAAAAATTCAAACGGAGACAAGCACAATTTATGGTGTGATTGTTGGCTACAGTAAAGAAAAATCTGCTTTTATTATCAGTCAGTTAAATAGTTCGGATACCATTAAAAAAGGTGAGAAAGTTGTGACCAGTGGTTTAGGAACGTACAACATTCCTAATATTCCGGTTGGAACAGTCCTTTCTGTTACTGAAAAATCGGACTATTTAACAAAAGAAGTCTTCGTAAAACCAAGTGCGGATTTGTCAGATATTCGTGTGGTGACATTAGTAGGAAATTGATATGAAATTTTTTAAAAGCTACATTTTACCCTTTTTGGTTTTATTTGTTGTGATGTTAGTAGATGGTCATCTTTCAAATCTTTTGACTAATTTATTTCCAAATAATATCCACTTACTAAGTCATCTTTTGCTTATCTTTATTTTGTATATTTCGATAAATCTTTCAGAAAATACTAATTTTATCATGTTGCTGTTAATTGGTTTGTTGTATGATGCATATTATTTTCATATTATCGGCATTTCGACACTATTGTTGCCTTTAGCGGGGATTGTTATTAGTAAATATAATTCTGTTTTGATGTCTAATCGAGTTAGTCGTTTTTTAACAGTTGCCATTTTAGTATTTTTCTTTGAGGTGGCTACGTTCGCTTTGGCAAATGTTACCCATCTAATTCAAATGTCTTTTGCAGATTTTATCGTTTATACAATTGCTCCGACAATGGTCTCAAATTTACTATTCTTTTTGTTGCTTCAACCAATTTTGGAGAAGATATATTTATGATAAGATTTTATGATGAATTGGAAATAGAAATGTAATAAAGGCGTAACATACTCAGCGTCTTTTTTTGTTATACTTATAATTGTCTTATTGAATAGGAGTATAATCATTTATGAAGAAAAAATTACTTACATCAATCTTATTAAGTACAATGGTTCTTGCACAGGGAGCGTCTCTTGTAAATGTACATGCAGATTCTACTGATGACAAGATTGCTGCACAAGATAGTAAAATTAATAGTTTGAATGATCAACAAAAATCAGCTCAAGCTCAAGTAGATCAAATTCAAGCTCAAGTTTCATCTATTCAATCTCAACAAGAAAAATTGAAAGCTGAAAACGAAAAACTTCAAGCTGAATCAACAAAATTATCGGCTGAAATCGAAACGTTGTCTAAGAATATTGTAGCGCGTAATGAATCATTGGCTAATCAAGCACGTAGTGCTCAAACGAGCGGTACGGCTACAAGCTATATCAATACAATTGTAAATTCAAAATCAATTACAGAAGCTATTTCACGTGTTTCTGCTATGAGCGAAATCGTTTCAGCAAACAACAAAATGTTGGAACAACAAAAACAAGATAAAAAAGCTATTTCTGAAAAACAAGTAGCCAATAATGAAGCGATAAATACTGTTATCGCAAATCAACAAACACTTGCAAATGATGCAAAAACATTGTCTACTAAGCAAGCTGAACTAAAAGCAGCGCAGTTGAATCTTGCTGCAGAAAAAGCAACTGCTGAAGGTGAAAAGAACTCATTGTTGGCACAAAAAGCAGCAGCACAAAAGGCAGCTGAAGAGGCAGCAGCACAAGAAGCAGCTTATAAAGCACAACAAGCAGCGCAAGAACAAGCTGTAGCTTCTTCTGCTAATACAAGTTTTGCAGCCCAAGTACAAGCTGTAAACAACAATAGTGGTGCAGCAGCTACTCCAACTCAAACAAATGTGACGACTCGTTCTACATCAACTACATCAACTGTTAGTCGTCCTACTTATAGTTCTTCAGCTTCAACTTATCCAGTTGGTCAATGTACATGGGGAGCAAAAACATTAGCTCCGTGGGCTGGTGATTATTGGGGTAATGGAGCTCAATGGGCAGCAAGTGCGGCTGCAGCTGGTTTCCGTACAGGTTCAACACCTCAAGTAGGTGCAATCATTTCATGGAACGATGGTGGTTATGGACACGTTGCTGTTGTAACAGCTGTTCAATCAGCTACAAGTATTCAAGTATCTGAAGCAAACTATGCAGGTAATCAAGCTATTGGAAATTATCGTGGTTGGTTCAATCCAGCTGCTGCAGGACAAGGTTCATTTACTTACATCTATCCAAATTAATGAATAGAAAGATAAAAAGCGCATCTTGCGTTTTTTATTTTTGATTGAAAAATTCACTAAAAAGGGTTACAATATTAAGTGGAGAAATTTGTAACTGATTTACAAAGAAACGAATATATACTGGAGGAAATCATGTCGTTTTCTGATTTAAAGCTCTTTGCTCTTTCGTCTAACCAGGAACTGGCTAAACGTGTTGCTCAAGAGATTGGTATGGAGCTTGGAAAGTCAACCGTGCGTCAATTTTCTGATGGGGAGATTCAGGTAAATATCGAAGAATCTATCCGCGGAAAACATGTTTTTATCTTGCAGTCAACGAGCTCGCCCGTCAATGATAATTTGATGGAAATTTTAATCATGGTGGATGCTTTAAAGCGTGCAAGTGCTGAATCAATCAATGTTGTAATGCCTTATTATGGCTATGCTCGTCAAGACCGAAAGGCACGTGCTCGTGAGCCAATTACTTCAAAATTAGTTGCAAATATGTTGCAAGTGGCTGGTGTTGATCGTTTGCTGACAATTGATTTGCATGCGGCTCAAATTCAAGGATTTTTTGATATTCCAGTAGATCATCTTATGGGGGCTCCTCTCATTGCGGATTATTTTGAACGTCGTGGGATGACAGGTGGCGATTATGTAGTTGTTAGCCCTGACCACGGTGGTGTGACGCGCGCTCGTAAATTAGCTGAATTTTTGAAAACACCGATTGCTATTATTGATAAGCGTCGTAGTGTAGATAAGATGAATACGAGTGAAGTGATGAATATCATCGGTAAAGTAGAAGGCAAAACTTGTATTTTAATTGACGATATGATTGATACAGCTGGGACAATTTGCCATGCTGCTGATGCACTTGCTGATGCAGGTGCGGTAGAAGTTTATGCAAGCTGTACTCATCCAGTACTTTCGGGCCCTGCTATGGATAATATTCAAAAATCAGCGATTAAAAAATTGGTCGTGTTAGATACAATTTATTTGCCGGAAGAACGTTTAATTGATAAAATTGAACAAATTTCAATTGCTCATCTTTTGGCAGAGGCGATTGTACGTATCCATGAAAAACGTCCTCTTTCGCCATTATTTGAAACTTTAACGGCTCTTTAATGTAAGAACATCTAGATAGGAATCACTCTGATAGCTGGAGTGATTCTTTTGCTTCAATCAGATGATAAGTGATGAATTTTCTAAATATTATGATATTTTTGCTATGACTTAGGTTTTATAGTATAATAGTTCTATCAGATTTTGGAGGTAAAATATGGATTTGACGAAACGTTTTAACAAAAATTTAGGTAAAATTGAAGTTTCTTTGATTCGGCAATTTGATCAATCTATTTCGAGCATTCCTGGAGTTCTTCGTTTGACATTGGGAGAGCCCGATTTTACAACTCCAGATCATGTAAAAGAAGCTGCGAAAGCGGCAATTGATGCAAACGAGAGTCATTATACGGGCATGAGTGGGTTGTTAGAATTGCGTCAGGCAGCCAGTCAATTTGTAAACGAAAAATACAATCTTTCTTATGATCCTGAAACAGAAATTTTAGTGACAATTGGGGCAACCGAAGCTTTATCTGCTACGTTGACAGCTATCTTAGAAGAAGGAGACAAGGTACTTTTGCCTGCACCTGCTTATCCAGGATATGAACCAATTGTGAATCTTGTGGGAGCAGAAATTGTCGAGATTGATACCACAGAAAATGACTTTGTTTTAACACCTGATATGTTAGAAAAAGCGATTTTAGAGCAAGGAAATCAGCTTAAAGCAGTGATTTTAAATTATCCAGCTAATCCGACAGGAGTGACTTATTCACGAGAACAAATGACTGCGTTAGCCGATGTATTGAAAAAGTATGATGTCTTTGTTGTTTGTGATGAAGTGTATTCTGAGTTGACTTATACCGATCAGCCACATGTATCTATTGCAGAATTTCTACCAGAGCAAACGATTGTGATTAATGGTTTGTCTAAATCGCATGCGATGACAGGCTGGCGTCTAGGTTTCACCTTTGCCCCAGCTGCTTTTACGGCTCAATTGATTAAAAGCCACCAATATTTGGTGACAGCCGCAAACACAATGACTCAATTTGCAGGAGTGGAGGCATTGACAGCAGGTAAAGATGATGCAGAGCCGATGAAAAGGGAATATATTGAGCGTCGTGATTACATTATCGAAAAGATGACGGAGCTGGGCTTTAAGATTATCAAACCAGATGGTGCGTTTTACATTTTTGCCAAGATTCCAGCTGGCTACAATCAAGATTCTTTTGCTTTTTTGAAGGATTTTGCACAAAAAAAAGCAGTTGCTTTCATTCCTGGTGCTGCTTTTGGTCAGTATGGGGAAGGTTATGTACGTCTTTCTTATGCGGCCGGCATGGATACGATAAAAGAAGCAATGAAGCGGCTTAAGGAATATATGGAGGAGTATGCTGAAATCCATCACAAGTAAAGGTTTGGTTCTCTATAATCGTAATTTCCGAGAAAATGATAAACTGGTCAAAATTTTCACAGAGCAGGCTGGTAAGCGAATGTTTTTCGTGAAACATGCTAGAAATTCTAAGTTGAATCCGGTTGTCCAACCATTGGTAGTGGCCGATTTTTTGATGAAAATAAATGATGACGGTTTGAGTTATATCGATGATTATCAAGAGGTTACGACTTTCCAGCATATCAATCATGATTTGTTTACAATGGCTTATGCGACTTATGTGGTAGCTCTAGCGGACGCTAGTATTCAAGATAATGAAATAGATTTGGCTCTCTTTGCTTTTTTGCAAAAAACGTTAGAATTGATGGAGCAGGGCTTGGATTACGAGGTGCTGACCAATATTTTTGAAATTCAAATTTTGTCACGTTTTGGAATTTCTTTGAATTTCCATGAATGCTGCTTTTGCCACCGAGTAGGGCTACCGTTTGATTTTTCCTTTACTTATAACGGTGTTTTATGTCCGGAGCATTATGGCAAAGATGAGCGACGGAGTCATTTGGATCCCAACATTCCTTACTTATTAGACCAATTTCAAGCGGTTCAATTTAGTGAACTGGAGACCATTTCTTTGAAGCCTGAATTGAAAAGACAATTGCGAAAAGTGATTGATCAAATTTATGAAGAATATGTTGGGATTCATCTAAAGCCCAAAAAATTTATTGATTCTCTGGGAGACTGGGGAGAAATATTAAAGAACAAGGAGTCGAAATGAAAAAAATAGCAATTGATGCCATGGGTGGCGATTATGCTCCACAATCTATCGTAGAGGGAGTCAATCAAGCACTGAACGATTTTTCGGATATTGAAGTCATTCTTTATGGAGATGAAGCAAAAATCAAGCAGTATTTAAAGGCAACTGAGCGGGTTCGTATTGTTCATACAGATGAAAAAATCAATTCAGATGATGAGCCAACTAAAGCAATTCGCAAGAAGAAAAATGCCAGCATGGTGCTAGCGGCAAAAGCAGTAAAGGATGGAGAAGCTGATGCCGTTCTTTCTGCCGGAAATACGGGAGCGCTTCTGGCTGCGGGATTTTTCATTGTTGGTCGTATCAAGAATATTGACCGTCCGGGTTTGATGTCCACATTACCAACGACAGATGGCAAAGGCTTTGATATGTTGGATTTGGGGGCTAATGCGGAAAATACAGCTCATCATTTGCATCAGTATGCTATTTTAGGGTCATTTTATGCTGAAAATGTCCGTGGAATCAACCAACCACGTGTAGGGCTTTTAAACAATGGGACAGAAGCAAGTAAGGGGGATCCCTTGCGGAAAGAAGTGTATGATTTGTTAGCAGCGGACGCCTCGCTAAATTTTATTGGAAATGTGGAAGCGCGTGATTTAATGGATCATGTGGCAGACGTTGTGGTAGCGGATGGCTTTACAGGTAATGCTGTGTTGAAAGCCATGGAGGGAACAGCCATGGGAATTATGAGCCAGCTTAAAAAATCCATTTTGGACGGTGGTTGGAAAGCAAAACTAGGTGCAGTGTTGCTGAAAGATAGTCTAAAGTCTTTGAAGAGTAGTTTAAATTATTCTGATGTAGGCGGTGCTGTTTTATTTGGAGTAAAAGCACCTGTTGTTAAAACACATGGAGCGAGCGATGCAAAAGCAGTTTATAGCACGATTCGCCAAATTCGTACGATGTTGGAAACAGATGTTGTCGGAAAAGCAGTAAACGAATTTTCGGGAGAGGCAAAATGACAGAACAAAAAATTTATGAAAAAATTGTAGAAATTATTCAGGAAAGTCGTGGTGAGGAATTTCAAGTTTCTCAAACCCTCAGTTTGAAAGATGACCTGCAAGCAGATTCTGTTGATTTGATGGAATTTATTCTAACTGTGGAGGATGAATTTGGCATTGAAATTTCAGACGAAGATATAGATGAGTTGAAGAATGTGAGTGATGTTGTCGCTTGTGTGCAGAAAAACTTGAACAGAGCATAAAAACGAACATTTTATTGACTAAATAAAGTAAAATATGAGAAAACAGCTGAAACCCCAGCTGTTTTTTGGTGTTTGCGAATATTGTACGGTATTTTCTTGAAAATCCTTTTTGAATATGATAGACTTAAGTCAGAAAAATGTGAAAGGCGAATATTAAAATGACAGGTGATTTGTTATATTCGGGAAAAGCTAAAGATTTATTTTTGACAGATGATGAAAATCTTATTATTGCACATTACAAAGATCAAGCGACCATGCTTAATGGTGCTCGTAAAGAGACGATTAAAGGTAAAGGCGTTCTTAATAATCAAATCTCATCTTTCATTTTTACGAAATTGAATGAAGCAGGTGTGGCAACTCACTTTGTTAAACAATTGTCAGAAACCGAACAATTGAACAAAAAAGTGGATATCATTCCGCTTGAAGTTGTTTTGCGTAATGTTACTGCAGGTTCATTCTCAAAACGCTTTGGTGTTGAAGAAGGAATTAAATTAGATACTCCAATCGTTGAATTTTACTACAAAAATGATGATTTGGATGACCCATTTATCAATGATGAACACGTAAAATTCCTTGGTATTGCAAGTGATGAAGATATTGCTTATATCAAAGCAGAAACACGTCGTATTAATGACCTTTTGAAAGATTGGTTCAGCCAAATTGGTCTGAATTTGATTGATTTTAAATTGGAATTTGGTAAAGACAAAGATGGCAACATTATTCTTGCGGATGAATTTTCACCAGATAACTGCCGCCTTTGGGATGCTGAAGGTCACCACATGGATAAAGATGTTTTCCGTCGTGATTTAGGTAGTTTGACAGATGTTTACGCAGTTGTCCTTGAAAAACTCAAAGGACTTAACTAAAAGGCTGTGATTTCTTACTAGTAAAAAAATCTAAAAAGGATAAAAAATGAATAAACGAATTTTCGTTGAGAAAAAATCAAATTTTAACATTAAGGCTCAGGCGCTTGTTAAAGAACTCAAACACAATCTTCAATTAACGAGTTTAACCGATTTGCGTATTATTCAAGTGTATGATGTGTTTGGCTTGGCAGATTCGCTTTTTGAGCGTGCTGAAAAGCACATCTTCTCTGAACAGGTAACTGATACTATTTTGGCTGAAAGTGATGTGGTTGCTGAACTTGCTAACTATGCTTTCTTTGCCATCGAATCACTTCCAGGTCAATTTGATCAACGTGCTGCCAGCTCTCAAGAGGCCCTGCTTCTTCTTGGCAGCAGTAATGATGTAACGGTTAATACGGCTCAACTTTATCTTGCTAACAAAGATATTGATACTGCTGAACTTGATGCGGTTAAGAATTATCTTCTTAATCCAGTAGATTCTCGTTTTAAAGATATTACGACAGGAATTGCACCGCAAGTATTTTCAGAGTCGGACAAAACGATTCCAAATCTTGATTTCTTCAAGACTTATACAGCAGCTGAATTTGCTGATTATAAAACTGAGCAAGGTTTGGCAATGGAAGTGGATGACCTTGTCTTCATCCAAGATTATTTCAAATCCATCGGGCGCGTGCCAACGGAAACAGAATTGAAAGTGTTGGATACTTACTGGTCAGACCATTGCCGCCACACAACTTTTGAAACTGAGCTGAAGCATATTGATTTCTCATCGTCTAAATTCCAAAAACAATTGCAAGCAACTTATGATAAATATATTGCTATGCGTGCTGAACTTGGACGTTCTGAAAAGCCACAAACATTGATGGACATGGCGACAATCTTTGGTCGTTATGAGCGTGCGAATGGTCGTTTGGACGATATGGAAGTGTCAGACGAAATTAACGCATGTTCTGTTGAAATTGAAGTGGATGTGAACGGTGTAAAAGAACCTTGGCTTTTGATGTTCAAGAATGAAACACACAATCACCCAACGGAAATTGAACCATTTGGTGGTGCGGCGACCTGTATCGGTGGTGCAATCCGCGACCCATTGTCAGGACGTTCTTATGTTTATCAAGCAATGCGTATTTCAGGTGCTGGTGATATTACAACACCAATTTCAGAAACACGTCTTGGTAAATTGCCACAAAAGGTGATTTCTAAAACAGCTGCGCATGGTTATTCTTCTTATGGTAATCAGATCGGTCTTGCAACAACTTATGTTAAAGAATATTTCCACCCAGGATTCGTCGCTAAACATATGGAACTTGGTGCCGTTGTCGGTGCAGCTCCGAAAAGTAATGTTGTCCGTGAAAAACCAGAAGCAGGCGATGTGGTAATCCTTCTTGGCGGTAAAACAGGTCGTGACGGTGTTGGTGGTGCAACTGGTTCATCTAAAGTTCAAACGGTTGAATCTGTTGAAACAGCTGGTGCAGAAGTACAAAAAGGGAATGCCATTGAAGAACGTAAAATTCAACGTCTTTTCCGTAATGGTAATGTGACTCGCCTCATTAAAAAATCAAACGACTTTGGTGCTGGTGGTGTCTGTGTGGCAATTGGTGAATTAGCTGACGGTCTTGAAATCGACCTTAACAAAGTGCCTTTGAAATACCAAGGACTTAATGGAACTGAAATTGCCATTTCTGAATCACAAGAACGGATGGCTGTTGTGGTTCGTCCGAAAGATATTGAGGCTTTCGTGGCAGAATGTCATAAAGAAAATATTAACGCGGTAGTGGTTGCCACAGTTACTGAAAAACCAAATCTTGTTATGACTTGGAATGGTCAAACAATCGTTGATATTGAACGTCGTTTCCTTGATACAAACGGTGTGCGCGTGGTGGTTGCTGCAAACGTTGTGGATAAGGATGTTGCCCTTCCTGAGGTGCGTACAACATCAGCAGCAACACTTGAAGCAGACACAGTGAAAGTTCTGTCTGATCTTAACCACGCTAGTCAAAAAGGGTTGCAAACTATCTTTGACAGCTCGGTTGGGCGTTCAACAGTTAATCATCCAATCGGCGGTCGTTATCAAATCACACCAACAGAAAGTTCAGTTCAAAAACTTCCTGTTCAAAACGGTGTAACAACAACAGCATCAGTTATGGCACAAGGGTTCAACCCTTATATTGCGGAGTGGTCACCTTATCATGGTGCAGCTTATGCTGTTATCGAAGCAACAGCGCGTTTGGTGGCAACAGGTGCGAATTGGTCTAAAGCACGTTTCTCTTATCAAGAGTATTTCCAACGTATGGACAAACAAGCTGAACGCTTTGGACAACCAGTTTCAGCTCTTCTTGGTTCAATCGAAGCGCAATTGCAACTTGGTTTGCCATCAATCGGTGGTAAAGACTCCATGTCAGGGACTTTTGAAGAATTGACAGTACCGCCAACATTGGTTGCCTTTGGTGTGACAACAGCAGATAGTCGTAATGTTCTTTCGCCAGAATTTAAAGCAGCTGGTGAATACATTTACTACATTCCAGGGCAAGCTATTTCACAAGAGATTGATTTTGATTTGATTAAAGCTAATTTTGCTAAATTTGAAGCGATTCAAAAAGCACACCATGTCACATCAGCTTCAGCTGTTAAATATGGTGGTGTGATTGAAAGCTTGGCACTTGCAGATTTTGGTAACCATATCGGTGCAAAAGTAGAGCTGGTAGAGCTTGCGACTAGCTTGACAGCACAACTTGGCGGTTTTATCTTTACATCTGCTGAAGAAATTGCTGATGTTGTGAAAATCGGTGAAACAAGATCTGACTTTACACTTGCTGTCAACGGTGTCAACCTTGCAGGAGATAAACTTCTTTCAGCCTTTGAAGGCAAACTCGAAGACGTTTACCCAACTGAATTTGAACAAAGTACAAAACTTGAAGATGTTCCGGCAATTGCTTCAGATGCAGTGATTAAAGCAAGTGAAAAAGTTGCTGAACCATTGGTTTACATCCCAGTATTTCCTGGTACAAATTCAGAATATGATTCAGCAAAAGCTTTTGAACAAGCTGGAGCAAAAGTGAATCTGGTACCATTTGTGACACTTGATGAAGCAGCAATTGAAGCATCTGTTGACACAATGGTTGACAACATCTGTAAAGCAAATATTATTTTCTTTGCAGGAGGTTTCTCAGCCGCTGATGAACCAGACGGTTCTGCTAAATTCATTGTCAACATCTTGTTAAACCAAAAAGTCCGCGCAGCGATTGATAGCTTTATTGAAAAAGGCGGGCTGATTATCGGTATCTGTAATGGATTCCAAGCGCTTGTGAAATCAGGCCTGCTTCCATACGGTAACTTTGAAGAAGCGACCGAAACAAGTCCGACACTCTTCTATAATGATGCCAACCAACATGTGGCGAAAATGGTTGAAACACGTATTTCCAATACGAACTCACCTTGGCTTTCCGGTGTCAAAGTTGGTGATATTCATGCAATCCCAGTATCACATGGTGAAGGGAAATTTGTCGTAACAGATGAAGAATTTGCAGAACTCCGCGACAACGGACAAATCTTCAGCCAATACGTGGATTTTGATGGCAAACCAAGCATGGATTCTAAATACAATCCAAACGGCTCTATTAATGCGATTGAAGGGATTACCAGCAAGAACGGTCAAATCATTGGTAAAATGGGACATTCAGAACGTTACGAAGACGGTCTTTTCCAAAATATTCCAGGAAATAAAGACCAACATCTCTTTGCAAGTGCTGTGCGTTACTTTACAGGGGAATAATACTCGTCAAATATCAAAAGAAACTATGATTTCGGATTCTTTTGATAATGATTGAGCATAAAAATGACAGAAAAATAAGAGGAAATGTCAGTGACATACGAAGTTAAATCTCTAAATGAAGAATGTGGTGTTTTTGGGATTTGGGGGCATCCTCAAGCAGCTCAAGTGACTTATTTTGGACTTCACAGTCTTCAACACCGCGGTCAAGAAGGTGCTGGTATCGTCACAAACGATAAGGGCAAACTTCTTCAGCACCGTAATACGGGTCTTCTTTCAGAAGTATTTAAAAATCCTGCTGATTTGGAAAAATTAACAGGAACTGCTGCTATTGGTCACGTTCGCTATGCGACTGCTGGCTCTGCGTCTATTAATAATATTCAACCATTTCTTTACAACTTTACAGACGAGCAATTTGGGCTTTGCCACAATGGTAATTTGACAAATGCAGTATCATTGAAAAAAGAATTGGAAGACCAAGGGGCGATTTTTAATGCCTCATCTGATACTGAAATTCTAATGCATTTGATTCGCCGTAGCCATAATCCTGAATTTATCGGTAAAGTCAAAGAAGCGTTGAACACTGTCAAAGGTGGCTTTGCTTATCTTTTGATGACAGAAGATAAATTGATTGCTGCGCTTGACCCAAATGGTTTTCGTCCCTTGTCAATTGGGCAAATGGCAAATGGTGCTTGGGTAGTATCAAGTGAAACGTGTGCCTTTGAAGTGGTTGGTGCCAAGTGGATTCGAGATGTGAAACCTGGTGAAATGGTTATTATTGATGACAATGGCATTCGGTACGATACCTACACGACGGATACTCAGCTTGCTATCTGTTCAATGGAATACATCTATTTTGCACGACCTGACAGTGATATTTATGGTGTCAATGTTCACACGGCTCGTAAAAATATGGGGAAACGTTTGGCACAGGAATTTCAACATGAAGCTGATATTGTCGTTGGTGTACCGAATTCATCACTTTCAGCAGCGATGGGATTTGCTGAAGAATCAGGTCTCCCAAATGAAATGGGCTTGGTGAAAAATCAGTACACACAACGTACTTTCATTCAACCGACACAAGAGTTGCGTGAGCAAGGTGTTCGCATGAAGCTCTCAGCCGTATCTGGTGTTGTTAAAGGTAAGCGCGTGGTCATGGTTGATGATTCTATCGTGCGTGGAACTACATCACGCCGTATCGTTCGTTTGCTTCGTGAAGCTGGTGCGACAGAAGTTCATGTGGCAATCGGTAGTCCAGAATTGAAATACCCATGTTTCTACGGTATCGATATTCAAAATCGTCGTGAATTGATTTCAGCTAATCATACCAAAGATGAAGTTTGTGAGATTATCGGTGCTGATAGCTTGACTTACTTGTCAATTGACGGTTTGATTGAATCAATCGGTCTTGATACAGATGCGCCTAATGGTGGTTTGTGTGTGGCTTACTTTGACGGTAAGTATCCAACACCACTTTACGATTACGAAGAACCTTACCTCAAAAGCTTAGAAGAAAAAACAAGCTTCTATATTCATGAAGTTAATGAAAATAAATAGAACAGTTTAATAGCTCTGCTATTTCCAAAAAGGAGAAAAATATTATGACAAAAAATGCTTATGCTTCACGTCTTACCACTGACTAAAGGCTAAGGCATTTGTCAGTGGACGCTTTGTCCTATGGGACCAAAGCTAAAGACCTGACTAGTTTTTTTAGTCAAAAAGATGGTTTGACTGAAAAAACGTCGCAATCTCCAAAATGGTTTTTTGACAAAAAAAGAGAAGGAAAATTATTATGACAAAAAATGCTTATGCTCAATCTGGTGTTGATGTTGAAGCGGGTTATGAAGTTGTTGCACGTATCAAAAAACACGTTGCGCGTACTGAACGTGTAGGTGTTATGGGAGCTCTTGGTGGCTTTGGTGGGATGTTCGACCTTACAAAAACTGGCGTGAAAGAACCTGTTTTAATTTCAGGAACTGATGGTGTCGGAACCAAGCTCATGCTGGCTATCAAGTACGATAAACACGATACAATTGGCCAAGACTGTGTAGCCATGTGTGTCAATGACATCATTGCAGCTGGTGCTGAGCCACTTTACTTCCTAGATTACATTGCTACTGGTAAAAATGAACCTGCAAAACTTGAACAAGTCGTTGCAGGTGTTGCGGAAGGTTGTGTTCAATCTGGCGCAGCTCTTATCGGTGGTGAAACTGCTGAAATGCCTGGTATGTATGGTGAAGATGATTATGATTTGGCTGGTTTTGCAGTAGGTGTGGCTGAAAAAAAACAAATCATTGACGGGTCAAAAGTTTCTGATGGTGATGTTCTTCTAGGGCTTGCTTCCAGTGGGATTCACTCAAATGGTTATTCACTTGTCCGTCGTGTCTTTGCTGATTATACAGGCGAAGAGGTTCTTCCAGAGCTTGAAGGCAAAAAATTAAAAGAAGCGCTGCTTGAACCAACACGTATCTATGTCAAAGCGGTGCTTCCACTTATCAAGGAAGAATTGGTCAATGGTATTGCTCACATCACTGGTGGTGGTTTCATCGAAAATGTCCCACGGATGTTTGCAGATGATTTAGCTGCTGAAATCGAAGAAGATAAAGTTCCTGTTCTTCCAATTTTCAAAGCTCTTGAAAAACACGGTAACATCAAACACGAAGAAATGTTTGAAATCTTTAACATGGGTATTGGTTTGATGTTGGCAGTTAGCCCTGATAAGGTTGAGCGTGTGAAAGAATTGCTTGACGAACCAGTTTACGAACTTGGTCGTATCGTTAAAAAAGCTGATGCAAGTGTGGTGATTAAATAATGAAAAAAATCGCAGTTTTTGCGAGTGGTAATGGGTCAAATTTTCAAGTCATTGCAGAGCAATTTCCTGTTGAGTTTGTCTTTTCAGATCATCGAGATGCCTATGTATTAGAACGTGCTGAAAAACTTGGTGTGACAGCTCACACTTTTGAACTCAAAGAGTTTGATAATAAAGCAGCTTACGAAGAGGCTATTGTTGCTTTGCTTAAAAAATATGACATTGATTTGGTTTGCTTAGCTGGTTATATGAAGATTGTTGGTCCGACTTTGCTAGCAGCTTACGAAGGTCGTATCATCAATATTCACCCAGCTTATCTGCCGGAATTTCCAGGCGCTCATGGTATTGATGATGCTTGGGAAGCAGGTGTTGACCAGTCTGGTGTTACCATTCACTGGGTTGACAGTGGCGTTGACACCGGAAAAGTGATTAAACAAGTTCGTGTGCCTCGTCTAGCTGACGATACCATTGATAGTTTTGAAGCTCGCATTCATGAAAATGAGTATAAACTCTATCCAGATGTTTTGGAGAGCTTAGGAGTTAAGAAAAAGTAGTCCGTGTATTTGATAGCGTAGTTAGCTATTAGTATGCTGCCTTATAAGGAGATTATGATGATAAAAAAGATTTTGGTGTTTGTATTAACTTTTATTGTCGTTGCCTTTATAGTAAATGTACTATTTGGTAATCTTGAAAATCCGTTACGCCTTTGCTTGGCTTATTCTATCGGGCTTATTGCCAGTATTGCTATTGAGTGGTTTATATTTTACAAAAAGAAGTAGAAAGTAGGACTGAAATGACAAAACGTGCACTAATCAGTGTTTCAGACAAAGCGGGCATTGTTGAATTTGCTCAAGAATTAAAAAAACTTGGTTGGGATATTATCTCAACTGGCGGAACAAAAGTTACGCTTGATAAAGCAGGCGTTGATACTATCGCCATTGATGATGTAACGGGCTTCCCAGAAATGATGGACGGTCGTGTGAAAACACTTCATCCAAATATTCACGGCGGCCTTTTGGCTCGTCGCGACCTTGACAGCCACCTTCAAGCTGCAAAAGATAATCACATTGAATTGATTGACCTTGTTGTGGTTAATCTGTATCCGTTTAAAGAAACAATCTTGAAACCAGATGTGACTTATGCCGATGCAGTTGAAAACATTGATATCGGTGGTCCATCCATGCTTCGCTCTGCTGCTAAAAACCATGCTAGTGTTACAGTTGTCGTTGACCCAGCTGACTACGATGTTGTTTTAGATGAATTGACAGCTAATGGTGAAACAAACTTTGAAACGCGTCAACGCTTGGCAGCCAAAGTTTTCCGTCACACAGCAGCTTACGACGCTTTAATTGCGGAATATTTCACAAAACAAGCCGGAGAAACAAAACCTGAAAAACTCACCATCACTTACGATTTGAAACAACCCATGCGTTATGGTGAAAACCCTCAACAAGACGCTGATTTCTACCAAAAAGCTTTGCCAACAGATTACTCAATTGCTTCTGCAAAACAATTAAACGGTAAAGAATTGTCATTTAACAATATCCGTGACGCTGACGCTGCAATCCGTATTATCCGTGATTTCAAAGACCGCCCGACTGTTGTTGCTCTTAAACACATGAATCCATGTGGTATCGGACAAGCTGACGAAATTGAAACAGCTTGGGATTACGCTTATGAAGCTGACCCAGTTTCAATCTTTGGTGGAATTGTTGTGTTGAATCGCCAAGTTGACGCAGCAACTGCTAAGAAAATGCACGCTATTTTCCTTGAAATCATCATTGCACCAAGTTATTCAGAAAAAGCCCTTGAAATCTTGACAACGAAGAAGAAAAACTTGCGGATTCTTCAATTGCCATTTGAAGCTCAAGAAGCTAGCCAAATTGAAAAAGAATACACGGGTGTTGTCGGTGGGCTTTTGGTTCAAAACCAAGATGTTATTGAAGAAAATCCAGCGGATTGGAAGGTTGTAACCAAACGACAACCAAACGACCAAGAAAAAACAGCGCTTGAATTTGCTTGGAAAGCGATCAAATATGTGAAATCGAATGGTATCATCGTGACAAATGACCACATGACACTGGGTGTCGGTCCTGGTCAAACCAATCGTGTGGCTTCTGTTCGTATCGCTCTTGACCAAGCGAAAGACCGTCTTGATGGTGCGGTCCTTGCTAGTGATGCTTTCTTCCCATTTGCGGACAATGTTGAAGAAATTGCTGCTGCAGGTGTGAAAGCAATCATCCAGCCAGGTGGCTCCGTCCGTGACCAAGAGTCTATCGACATGGCTGATAAATACGGCATTGCCATGGTGTTTACAGGCGTACGGCATTTTAGACATTGAAAATAGTATAAAAACCTTGGATTTGTTTTCCAAGGTTTTTAAAGTTATTCAGAGGAACTTATTTTGGATAAATGTAACTAACTGCTCCTTGTCCAGCTGCATGAGGATTGAACCAGCCACGGAAGTTGCCAATATACTGTTTCCCAGCGTAGTTGGCCTCTTGAATCTGAATGCGTGTGTTTGAGGCTACGTGAGTAACAACTCCAACATGACCGTAACCACCGTCTGTCCAACAAATAATAGCCCCTACTTGTGGAGTTGTACCGGTTTTAAAACCAGCTCGTCTGGCGCTAGCAGCCCAATCACCACCATTGCCCCAGTAATTGCCAGCCCAAGGCGCAAGAGCTTTGGCGCCCCAAGTGCATTGCCCTTTTGGATAAGTCGTTGCTGCGGCATAATTTGGTTGGAAAGAAACAGCAGGTTTCTCTACTTGATAGCTCGTACCAGTTAGTCCAATCATTTGACCGTTGAGATTGCGGTAGACATGTGTATGGAAAAGCCCGCTGCCAGTGTGTTTTTGCGTATCAATTGTGAATTTGTAAATTCCATTTCCAGCTTTAGTAGCAATGTACCATTGAATATCGTCTTGTCCATTGACTTCAGACCAAGTCGGTAGGGTAATTGTTCCGTCACCGTAGGCATCTGTCACCGTCACCTCATAAAGATAAGTTGAGCGCTTATTGACAGATACTTTGGTTTTAATTTTTTCTGCGGACATAGCAATCGAATCCGTTGCGTAACTATGCTCGCTACCGTCTTTATATTTTACATAAATATGATTGGTGTATGTTCCAGACAAAACTTGATGATTGCGAATATCAAATGCTGCCGTAAATGTTCCGTCACCGTGATTAGTGGCTGCATACCACTTGATATTGCTTTGATTGCTTGTGCTCCAAATAGGGACTTGAACGGATTGAATCGGTTTGGACTTTGAAGTTTCACTAACTTTGACGGTATAAGTCCCTTGTTCTTGATTGATATTTTCAACAGAGAAGAAAGGTTTTTGCTCTTCTTCAGAAGGCAATTTATCAGCATCAACTTGGGCAGTGATTCCAGCTAAGCCAGTAAACTCTGGTTTGACATAGCTTTCTCCGTAAAGATGAATGTGATAAGTTCCTGTGTCATAGTTGTGTTTTTTTAGCTCAACTCTAACATTGTAGCTTCCATCAGGATTTTTAGTAGCTGCATACCATTGAAGATCATCTTGTCCGTTTTTATCAGACCAAGTTGGAACAGTAAGTTTATAGATTGTTTCAGGGACATTTTTTATCCGAATATCCATGATGCCAGGCTCAGGAAAGCTAGTCTGAATAGTAGGATTTGGTTTTTCAAGGTTAAAAGTGGTACCATTTAATCCAATCATCTTTCCGTTTTTACTTTCATAAGTATGAACATGGTAAACACCGTATCCTTTATGATTGGATAAGTCAATTTCTGTTGTGTCTTGCCCTGCCGTATACCACTTGATGTCATCTTGTCCTTTTTCGTCAGACCAAACAGCGTGTAAAATATTGGCATTTGTTTGATCTTTGTTTCGAGTAAAGGATATTTGAGCAGTCTTTCCTAAAACGGTTGTAGAAACCGTGCCGCTAGCTGGTTTTTCTACTTTGAAAGTCGTTCCGTTTAAACCGACCATTTTTCCATTGATATTGATATAGGTGTGGACGTGAAAGGTTCCATAACCAGTGTGCTGACGCAAATCAATAGCTGTAGTTGGTGTCTGGGGCGCGGAATACCACTTAATGTCATCTTGCCCATTTTCATCAGACCAAACAGCATGGTAAATGGTGTAAGGAACTTGTGTCTGTGAGCGTGTGTAGTTAATAGAAGCTGTATTTCCAGAAACATTGACGGTAATGTTGCTAGCAAGAGTTGCTGGATTTGAGCTTTTTTGAGCATTATCTGCTTCCGAGGCTTGAGCAGTTAGTTGAGCAGAAAAAACGCCCAAAATAGTGCTAGATAGTAAAAATAATTGACTGTATTTCTTCATAAATCTCCTTTGAATAAATAATTTGGATAGTTCCATTTAGATTATTCGGGAAAAGATGAAAAAATTGAAAACTGAATTGAAAAATTAGAAAATGATAGCGAAATTTCATTGTTATCAAAATATTTTACGATAAATAAAGGTATAAACGAACATTTATGGTATAATTGATATAAATAATTCGCAAAGAGGGCAATCATGAAACTTTTAGTTGTTGGTTCAGGTGGTCGCGAGCATGCGATTGCTAAGAAGTTGTTGGAGTCACCGCAGGTGGAGCAGGTCTTTGTGGCTCCGGGAAATGACGGGATGACCTTCGACGGTCTTAAGTTGGTTTCGATTGGGATTTCTGAGCATGCAGCGCTGATTGACTTTGCTAAAGCAAATGATGTTGCTTGGACTTTCATTGGTCCTGATGATGCGCTAGCGGCAGGTATCGTTGATGATTTTAATCAGGCTGGACTTAAGGCTTTTGGTCCGACTCGGCTAGCTGCGGAGCTGGAGTGGTCCAAGGATTTTGCTAAGTCAATCATGAAAAAATACGGTGTGCCGACAGCACGCTACGAAACTTTTTCAGACTTTGAAAAAGCTAAAACCTATATCGAAAAAGAGGGCGCTCCAATCGTGGTGAAAGCGGACGGCTTGGCCTTGGGGAAAGGTGTGGTAGTCGCTGAAACGGTGGAAGAAGCGGTCGAAGCAGCGCATGAAATGCTTTTAGACAATAAATTCGGCGATTCTGGTGCGCGTGTGGTGATTGAGGAATTTTTGACTGGAGAGGAATTTTCTCTTTTTGCCTTTGTTAATGGTGACAAGTTTTACATCATGCCAACGGCTCAGGACCACAAACGTGCTTATGACGGTGACAAGGGTCCTAATACAGGCGGTATGGGTGCTTATGCGCCCGTGCCACATCTGTCAGCAAGCGTGGTTGAAACTGCGGTTGACACCATTGTCAAGCCAGTGCTGGAGGGGATGATTAAAGAAGGGCGACCTTATGTCGGTGTCCTCTATGCAGGCCTGATCCTGACCGAGGAAGGCCCTAAGGTCATTGAGTTTAATGCTCGCTTTGGTGATCCTGAGACGCAGGTTATTCTGCCACGCCTGACTTCGGACTTGGTGCAGAACATCACGGACATTTTGGAGGGCAAGGAGCCAGATATGACCTGGACGGACAGCGGTGTGACCTTGGGCGTTGTCGTGGCTTCTGAAGGTTATCCACTTGCCTACGAAAAAGGTGTAATCTTGCCAGAAAAGACTGACGGTGATATCATCACCTACTATGCGGGCGCCAAGTTTGATGAAAATGGCAAAGCGCTGCTGTCCAATGGCGGTCGTGTCTACATGCTGGTCACCACAGCCGACAGTGTTCAGGCTGCGCAGGAAAAAATTTATGCCCAATTCGATAAACAAGACACGACTGGACTTTTCTACAGAACTGACATCGGGAGTAAGGCTCTTGAAAAATAAAAGGTGTATACTAGTTAGTGCTTGTTTACTTGGAGAAAATTGCAAGTACAATGGAGGCAATAATTATAATCAAGCTGTTATTGACTTTGTTGCGGATAAAGATGTCTTAGCAGTGTGCCCGGAAGTTGCGGGCGGCTTACCAGTTCCAAGAGAGCCAGTAGAGATTTTAAAAGGACGGCCATGCGATGTTAATGGGAATTTTTATGATAAAGAATTTCAAGTAGGAATTGATCACACATTGTCGAGTTTAGCTGAAAAAAACATTGACTTGGCTATTCTTCAGTCCCGAAGTCCCTCTTGTGGTGTCAACCAGATTTACGATGGTCATTTTTCTGGTCGAAAAATAGAGGGCAGTGGTCTTTTTGCGCAAGCATTAAAGAAACGAGGCTACAGAGTTGTTGATGCTGAAGATATAATTAAATAAAGTATAGCGCTAGCTCAAGCGACCAAAGGCCGCTATGAAACCATGCCTGCCATCGCTGTGGCATTTTGGGAAAGTTTGTAGCTCAAAGGTCTACAAACCTAGTTAAGAAGATTTTTTTAGATGGGATGTTAGCTTTTCCTCGGCTTTTAAGAAAAGATGAGAAGAAAAGCGTAGCATCACACGCAAGAAAGTTCACGACGCCTCTACAGCCTAAGGCAGGCTTGAAAAAGGAGAAATTATGCAACCAATTATTTCTATTATCATGGGTTCTAAATCCGACTGGGAAACGATGAAAAAAGCAGCCCAAGTTCTTGAGGACTTCGGTGTTGTTTATGAAAAAAAGGTGGTCTCTGCCCACCGAACACCAGACCTTATGTTTCGATATGCTGAGGAAGTACGCGCACGTGGGATCAAGGTTATTATTGCAGGTGCTGGCGGTGCAGCGCACTTGCCGGGAATGGTGGCAGCTAAAACAACGTTGCCTGTTATCGGTGTGCCTGTCAAATCTCGTGCTTTGAGCGGAGTGGACTCGCTCTATTCTATCGTGCAGATGCCTGGCGGTGTTCCTGTGGCAACGATGGCTATCGGCGAAGCGGGTGCGACCAATGCAGCGCTCTTTGCTTTGCGCTTGCTGTCTGTTGAAGATGCCAAAATTGCCCAAGCACTAGCTGATTTTGTAGAAAAACAAGGAAAGATTGCTGAGGAGTCTAGCAATGAACTCAACTAAAACGATTGGAATTATCGGTGGCGGTCAATTAGGACAAATGATGGCGATTGCTGCAATTTATCGAGGTCACAAGGTCATTACGCTAGATCCAGCTGCTAATTGTCCAGCTGCTCGTGTCAGTGAGGTTATTGTTGCTCCTTATGATGACGTGTCGGCTCTTCGTCAATTGGCTGAGCGCTGTGATGTCCTGACTTATGAATTTGAAAATGTGGACGCAGACAGCTTAGATGCGGTGGCTGATTTGGCAGATTTGCCACAAGGAACGAGGCTGCTACGTATTTCGCAAAACCGAGTACACGAGAAAGAATTTCTCTCAAGCACTGGCGTAGATTTGGCTCCTTATCGCGTTATTCGCTCGTCTGCAGACTTGGAAAATTATGATTTCTCTGTCAAGCGTGTACTAAAGACAGCAACGGGCGGCTACGATGGTCACGGTCAAGTCGTCATTAGAGATGAGGAGAGCTTAGCGACTGCGCATGATTTGGCAGACGAGACTCTTTGTGTGCTGGAGGATTTTGTCCCCTTCACCATGGAAATATCAGTCATTGTGTCTGGTAATGGTAAGGATGTGACGGTTTTCCCAGTTCAGGAAAATATCCACCGTAACAACATTCTTTCAAAAACCATTGTGCCTGCTCGCATTTCTGATAGTTTAGCAGCAAAAGCAAAAACCATGGCAGTGCGAATCGCAGAACAACTTAACCTGTCTGGAACTCTTTGCGTGGAAATGTTTGCGACGGCTGATGACATCATCGTCAATGAGATTGCGCCACGCCCACACAACTCTGGGCATTATTCAATTGAAGCCTGCGACTTCTCGCAGTTTGACACGCATATTCTGGGTGTTCTCGGAGCACCATTGCCAGCTATTAAACTGCATGGACCAGCCGTCATGCTCAACGTACTCGGTCAGCATGTCGAGGCTGCGGAAAAATATGTCACAGAAAATCCAAGCGCCCACCTCCACATGTATGGTAAAATAGAAGCGAAGCACAACCGCAAGATGGGACATGTGACTCTGTTTAGTGAAGAGCCAGATGAGGTTAAGGAATTTGGGGAGTAGTGATATATGGATAAGTTTTTTGAAGGTATGAGTAATGAAACCAAGATTACACTGGTGACACTAATCTTAACAAATATGGTTACAATCGGTATAGCTATAATCGGTTTTTTCCAAAAGAAAAATGAGCAAGAAAATCAACAAAAATTGATTCAAGAAGAAAAACAACAGTCGCGTATCAATTCAGATAGAGATATGTATATAAAAACGATCCAAGATTTTGCATATGTGGCTGGAAACATAGTAACTATCGTCGAATCTAAAATTGGACATTCAACGAAGAAGAAACAAGACTTGAATCCACTTTTAAACTTTGATGAGGTTTACTATAAATTTTACATATTATTGACGGATGAAGCTGATAGAAAAATACTTCAAAAGTTTCAATATCAAGTGCGTTCATTGGCTGGTTTGCCTAATCCTGCAGGGGTTGCTGTCTGGGATGAAGCTGAAGAATTTGATAAATATCTACAATCTCAAGCAGATGGTTATATTGAACCTCCCAGAGAAATATATAATCAATTGGAAGAATGTTTGTCAATTTGCAGAAAGTTAATTAAAGAAAAAATGTCTCTAGCATTAAGTGATTAGTATATTGTTGTTAAACGATTTTGTGAAGCGTTCAAAATTTTGAATGATTAGCAGTAGAATTGAAGGTTTATGAAAGTGAACATAGGAAGGAAATTGTGCTCATACAATCGACTTCGGACGAAACTCTTGGAAGAATGCTACTGCTTCTCCTTGAGATGTAAGTGAACCTAAACTTTTAAATTTATAGAAAGGAACAAGGGTTCCGTATCCTCTAAACTGAAGACGGGCTACGGACTTGATCAATTTTTATGATTCAAATAATAGTCAATGCTTTTGTTGAGAAAGAGAAGGCTGGAGCAGTCGTCGAAGTCTTGTTTGCTAGTGCTGACCATGATAAGGTGCAAGCTAAATATGATGAAATAGTTGCCCGGTATCCAGACAACTATTTAGTCATCTATGATCTACCACTGGATATGGATTTGAATACACTAGATCACTATCCGTCTGTATGGATTGGGAAAGAAGAATTTGAATAAGATTTCCCTCGGTTGCTTAGCTGATGTGAAACATCAAAAGAAAGGAAAAACAAACAATGATCAACCGTTATTCACGCCCTGAGATGGCGAACATTTGGAGTGAGGAAAATAAGTACCGTGCTTGGCTTGAAGTAGAAATTTTAGCTGATGAGGCTTGGGCTGAGTTGGGTGAGATTCCTAAGGAAGATGTGGTCAAGATTCGCGAGAAGGCGGATTTTGATATTGATCGCATTCTGGAGATTGAGCAGCAAACACGTCACGATGTGGTGGCCTTTACTCGTGCGGTTTCTGAGACGTTGGGTGAGGAGCGCAAGTGGGTTCACTATGGCTTGACGTCTACTGATGTGGTGGACACAGCCTATGGTTATCTCTACAAGCAAGCAAACGACATCATTCGCAAAGATTTAGATCATTTCCTCAATATTGTAGCGGACAAGGCGCGTGAGCACAAGTTTACCATCATGATGGGGCGTACCCACGGTGTGCACGCTGAGCCTACAACCTTTGGTCTTAAATTGGCAACTTGGTACAGCGAAATGAAACGGAACATCGAGCGTTTCGAGCATGCGGCTGCTGGTGTGGAAGCTGGTAAGATTTCTGGTGCGGTTGGAAACTTTGCCAACATTCCGCCATTTGTGGAAAAATATGTCTGTGAGAAATTAGGTATTCGTGCTCAAGAAATTTCAACTCAAGTCTTACCGCGTGACCTGCATGCTGAGTATTTTGCGGTACTTGCTAGCATTGCTACGTCTATCGAGCGCATGGCGACTGAAATTCGCGGTCTGCAAAAATCTGAACAGCGTGAAGTGGAAGAGTTCTTTGCCAAGGGGCAAAAAGGCAGCTCTGCTATGCCCCATAAACGCAATCCAATTGGTTCTGAAAATATGACAGGGCTTGCCCGTGTGATTCGCGGTCACATGGTGACGGCTTATGAAAACGTGTCGCTCTGGCATGAACGTGATATTTCGCATTCTTCAGCGGAGCGTATTATCACACCCGATACGACCATTCTGATTGACTACATGCTTAATCGCTTTGGCAATATCGTTAAGAATCTGACTGTTTTCCCTGAAAATATGCGCCGCAATATGAACTCAACTTTTGGTCTTATTTACAGCCAGCGCGTCATGCTGAGCTTGATTGAAAAAGGCATGACACGTGAAGAGGCTTATGATTTAGTACAGCCAAAGACGGCTTATTCTTGGGACAATCAAACAGATTTTCGTCCGCTACTAGAAGCTGATGAAGCTGTGACTTCTCGTTTAACACCAGAGGAAATTGACGACATTTTTAATCCAGTTTACTACACTAAGCGTGTGGACGATATTTTCCACCGTATAGGTTTGGATTAAAACAAACTAAAAAATCCAGTGAAATCAAGCCTGATTTTACTGGATTTTTGCTCTCTCACCAAGCAAAAGCATTGGTTGGGGTTTCTAAGGCTCTCAGCCAGAAACTGTCGGAAACACGACAGAGGGTAACAGAAAGTCCTGCCATATCGAGGCTCGTGATGAGGTGACCTGTTTTGACAAAGGGCAGTTTCAAGCCTTCTATATCCAACAGTTGAAGAATGTCATCTGTGAAAACAAGTTCTTCCAATTTTGAAGTGCCGCCTAAGTTATTGATGAGGAGAATAAATTCTTGTCCTTCTTGCCACTTGAATTTCATTTTGATTTTGTTGATGAGCTCAACAGCGAGCAACTCGGAAGATTCAAACGGAACCATCCGATAACCGGGCTCACCATGGATTCCTATTCCGTAGGAAATTTGACCTTGGGGCAAATCAAAGATAGGTAGCTGCTTGCTTGGTAAGGTGGCAGATTTTGTTGCGACTCCCAGTGTTGCAATGGAGGTGGACAGAGAAAGAGCGAGCTTTTCCAACTCATCCAAGTTTGCTCCTTCTTTGGCAGCCTGCCCGAGAATTTTATGTAAGAGAATTGTTCCTGCAACCCCGCGGTGGCGGATTTGGAAATTGCTTTTTTCCACAGAAATATCATCATGAGAAATGATGTATTTGACTGGAATTCCTTCTTTGCGTGCTTGATAAATGGCTTGGGAAAATTCTTTAATATCGGCGTCGAAGTTTTTAATAATGACAAAAACGCCCTTGCCTTGATGCAGAAAACGAATGGTTTCTAAAATATGCTCCGCACATGGGGGCACAAAAATGGGGCCGCTAATAGCAGCGGCTAACATACCATCGCCCACATAGCCAAAATGAGCTGGTTCATGACCGCTTCCACCACCCGAAATAATGGGCACGACAGAAGAATCGTGCTGATTATGATAAATAACGGGAAGTTGTTTCAGCTGTGAAAGGTGAGGATACATGCGGGTGATTGCATTGATGTTTTGCTGAATGCTTGAATGAATTGAATTGATAATGTGAACCATATACTTGCCTTAATTTTCTATAGCTGTTTTGATTAGTTGTGTTAAGAGCTGCGCCTGTTGCTGGTAATCTTGCTCAGATAAATCCAGCAGATGTTTGATAGCATTTGCAAGCGCTTGACTGTGATAATGAATGAAAAAATGATACTCCATTTCAGAATGGAAAGGACGGGAATGATATTCTCTGACGAGTTTGGCTACAAGCTGTTGACAGTAGGTTTGAAAATAAGAAGAAAAGTCATTTTGGTCAACGATGTCAAATAATTGTGCATAAAAACTCTTATTGACGCTAAAATAGTGCAGCAATTCTTGCAGCAGCTGATAGCCAGAGATATATTCCAGATTATCTGTGACTTGCTCTCGTAACTCCGTCTGAAAAATCCATTCTAATAATTCGTACTTATCCAGAAAATGATTGTAAAAAGTTTGCCTGCGAATACCGGCGCCTTCCATAATTTGCCGAACAGAGATTTTTTCAAAAGCTTGTTCGGTCAGTAATTTTTTAAAGGATTTGGCAATCCTTTTTTTCGTGATTAAGGATGTTGCCATCTTCCCTCCTCAGTCTTTTTAGTTCTATTCTTAGTTTATCATGAATGATGCAATAGGAAAACTAAAAAGAGGGACATATTCCTAATTTTGTCCATTCCAAAATGGAGCAAAGAATTTTACAATAAAAATAAGAAAAATAAAGCAAAGGAGAAACTCATGAAAAAAATTATCAATCAACCAACGGCTGTTGTGGACGAAATGCTAGACGGTTTGGCTTATATCCACAGTGATTTAGTGCATCGTGTAGAAGGCTTTGACATCATTGCTCGAAATAGCGAAAAATCTGGCAAGGTAGCGATTATCTCAGGTGGCGGGAGCGGTCATGAGCCTGCTCATGCTGGCTTTGTGGGCGATGGTATGTTGTCGGCTGCTATTTGCGGAGCGGTCTTTACTTCCCCAACTCCTGACCAAGTCTTGCAGGCAATCAAAGAAGCAGACGAGGGAGCTGGGGTCTTCATGGTGATCAAGAATTACTCCGGTGACATCATGAACTTTGAAATGGCGCAGGATATGGCAGAAATGGAAGGCATCGAGGTGGCAAGTGTTGTTGTAGATGACGATATTGCTGTTGAAGATAGCCTTTATACGCAAGGTCGCCGTGGAGTTGCTGGTACCATTTTTGTTCATAAGATTTTGGGAAATGCTGCGCGTGCTGGAAAATCACTGAGTGAAATCAAGGCCTTGGCTGATGAATTGGTTCCTCAGATTCATACGGTTGGGCTGGCTCTCAGTGGAGCAACCGTTCCTGAAGTTGGGAAACCTGGCTTTGTGCTTGCTGATGATGAAATTGAATTTGGAATCGGCATTCATGGAGAACCCGGCTATCGCAAAGAAAAAATGCAGCCGTCTAAAGACTTGGCACAAGAATTAGTGGCAAAATTGAAAGGCTCTTTTGAACTCAAAGCAGGAGATAAAATCGGAATCCTTATCAATGGCATGGGTGCAACACCGCTCATGGAACAATACGTCTTTGCCAACGATGTGGCTGGAATTCTCACAGCAGCAGGTTTGGAAGTTGTTTACAAGAAATTAGGAAACTACATGACATCTATTGACATGGCAGGCATTTCTCTGACCTTTATCAAATTGGAATGTGAAGACTGGCTGGAAGCTTTGAACAGTCCAGTTGCAACGATTGCTTGGTAGGAGGTACGATATGGATGCAGGATTAGCAAAGAAATGGATGCTTCTCTTTAATGAAAAAATTCAAGCCGACAAAGACTATCTGTCAGAGTTAGATACACCTATTGGTGACGGAGACCACGGTGGCAATATGGCGCGTGGCATGGCAGCTGTCGTTGAAAATCTGGAAGGAAAGGATTTTGCCAATTCAGCAGAAGTCTTTCAAGTTGTCTCCATGCAATTGCTTAGCAAGGTTGGCGGGGCTTCTGGCCCCCTTTATGGCTCAGCCTTTATGGGAATAATGAAGGCTGAAAAAGAGGGTACTAGCTTGGCGGATGCTGTTCAAGCAGGGCTTGATATGATTCAAAAGCGAGGAAAAGCTGTTTCGGGTGAAAAAACCATGGTGGATGTCTGGTCTGGTGTGGTGATGGCTCTTCAAAAAGGAGAATTGACCAAAGAAACCATTCATACTTTGGTTGAAGCGACGAAAGATATGAAAGCAACGAAGGGTCGGGCTTCTTATGTCGGAGAGCGTTCTATCGGACATATTGACCCCGGTTCGTATTCGTCAGGCTTGCTTTTTGAATCCTTGCTAGAAGTAGAGGAAAAAGCATGACAGAAGTTGGGATTGTCATCGTTTCTCATTCAAAATGGATTGCTCAAGGCCTTGTAGATTTAATTTCAGAAGTTGCCAAGGATGTCTTGCTGACCTATGTAGGTGGTACAGAAGATGGCGGCATTGGTACAAGTTTTGAACAAGTCCAAACGATTGTAGAAGCCAATGAAGCAGAGAAGATTTTAGCTTTCTTTGATCTTGGATCGGCTCGCATGAATCTGGAGCTGGTGGCAGACTTTTCAGATAAAGACATCATCATTAACAATGTTCCCATTGTTGAAGGAGCTTATACTACGGCTGCTCTCTTGCAAGCTGGTGCAGATTTGGCGACCATACAAGAACAATTGAAAGAGTTAGAAATTAAGAAATAAAGGAGTTTGATTATGATTCAGTATCTCGGTGAATTTTTAGGAACTTTCATCCTAGTATTGCTTGGCGACGGGGTTGTTGCCGGGAATGTTTTGAGTAAGACAAAAGAGGAAGGAACCGGCTGGGTTGCTATCGTTTTAGGCTGGGGGATTGCTTGTACAGTGGCGGTTTATGTATCTGGATTTTTCAGCCCAGCTCACTTGAATCCAGCGGTCACATTCGCAATGGCTTCTATTGGAGCGATTAGTTGGGGACAGGTTTTTCCGTTCATTCTTGCACAAATGCTGGGTGCCATGGCTGCGGCTTTTGTTCTATGGCTTCACTATTACCCTCATTGGGCTGAAACGAAAGATTCAGGCTTGATTTTAGCCAGCTTTTCAACGGGACCAGCCATTCGCCATACAGCTTCTAACTTTTTAGGAGAAGCGCTGGGAACGGCCATTCTTGTCATCACGATTATGGCAATTGGTCCAAATAAAGTTGCCGCTGGTTTGGGTCCAATTATCGTAGGAACAGTTATTTTTGCAGTCGGTTTCTCACTTGGACCAACGACAGGCTATGCGATCAATCCTGCACGGGATTTGGGACCGCGTATCATGCATGCTCTTTTACCAATCGCAAATAAAGGGGATTCTGACTGGTCCTATGCTTGGATTCCAGTCCTGGGTCCAATTGTCGGCGGTGTCGTAGGGGCTTTGCTCTACAATATCATTTTGGGTGTCATTTAAAAATAGTCAAAAGTAGGTTTCGGCCTACTTTTGTTGTCTTTTCTTGTGCTTCTTGTCTGAATTTTTTATAATAGCTGTATAGAATAGCGAGGATAAAGATGGCAAAGAAGCATTGGCTGAAATTACTTGGAGTGTTTTTGATTTTCGGAATAGTTGCCTGCCATTCAGTTTTGCTAGATCCAACTGAACAAATAGATGAACAAAAAGAGTATCAAGCTATTGTAGCAAAGTTTCATCAGATAACCGTGCCTGAACTCAAAGAAAAGCAGGCTCAGAGTGAAAAATTTTATCTCTACATCGGGAGAGGAACTTGTCCACACTGTAGGCGATTTGTGAAACAACTGGAACGAATCAAAACAAAATCTTTTTATTATTTAGATAGTGAGAAAAAGACACCAGAGTTAGTTGCTTTTCGTGAGGCATATAAGATAAAATTTGTTCCTTATTTTGGAAAATTTAGTGGTTTTACAGAAGAAAAAGTGCTACAAATCAAGAAAAATATGACTGCTAAAGAAATTGAGGATTTTATTAAGTAGGAGAAAAACAAGGTGACAGTAAATCTTGTTTTTTTTCTTATAGCAAGAATAGAAAAATTGATAAATAAAAAATAACAAAATACTTTTCAAAATTGGTATAGATAGGTTATAATGATGTCAAGATATAAAAAAAGAACAACTGGCATTCAGGTGTTCTTTACGTAAAAATAATTAATGATTTCCACTGCGTGACACGAACTTGATTTTAAAGAAATCACCACGTTTGTAGGCTTCGCTATACTCTAAAATTTGTCCTGTACTTTCTAACTGTGTTGTTTTTACTTGGAAGACGGTCGGGAAGTTTGTGTCAATGTCCAGTAATGTTGCAACAGCTTCTGGTGTCGGGAAGATAATTTCATTAGTTTCTTCAAAGTGCTCATCATTCATGTGAATATGATAGTCTTGTTTGAAGCGGTTGTAGATAGAGCTGTAATATTCAAGATTTGGATAATTTGCATTGATATATTGCTCTGGGATATAGGATTGATGATAGATGTAAGGGGTATCTTTTGCTTTACGAAGTCGCTCAATTTTATAGTAAAATTGGTGTCCCTTCAAATCTAACTTATCAAGGAATTTCAAGTCGTTTCCGCGCTCGATCGATAAAACGGTCACTTGATCATTTTGGGTAGGAAATATCTCAACGTCAGAAAATTCAACGAGTTTGTGTTTGCGGGCACGTGATACAAATGTTCCTTTTCCTTGCTGGCGAATGATATATCCGTCTTTTGCTAGCTCATTTAAAGCTCTGACAACAGTAATAGAACTCACATCGTACATTGTGATTAGCTCAGCTTCTGTATAAAATTTATCTCCATTCTCAAATTGACCTGAGATAATCTTGCTTTTGAGTTCGTCTTTAATGTATTGGTATTTAGGGATTGCCATGTTATTCACCTCTCTTTCGCTTCCCTCTCATAAAAAATTTTACCATAATTTTTCTTAAAATGGTTAAATTTATTAAATTTTTCAAAAACTATTGACATTTCATACAAAATATATTATATTAACCTATGTAACCGATTACAAAAATATTGTGTGAAAGAAGGAAATGGTTTGGCAAGATTTGAGGTTAGAGAAGAATTTTATTTTGATCAGCAGCCTTTTAAACTATTATCCGGTGCTATTCATTATTTTCGGATTCAGCCAGATGATTGGTATCATTCGCTTTATAATTTGAAAGCTCTGGGCTTTAATACGGTTGAAACCTACATTCCTTGGAATATGCATGAGCCGGAAAAAGGGCAATTTGATTTTGAAGGTATCCTTGATATAGAAAGATTTCTTCAAATCGCTCAAGATTTAGGCTTGTATGCCTTGCTTCGTCCGTCACCTTATATTTGTGCAGAATGGGAATTCGGTGGTTTGCCTGCTTGGCTTTTGAAGGAGGAAATGAGGATTCGCTCTTCTGCTCCTGCTTATCTTGCAGCGGTTGCTAGTTATTACGATGAATTAATGCCGCGCTTAGTCCCGCATCTTTTGGAAAATGGCGGCAACATTCTCATGATGCAGGTCGAAAATGAATACGGCTCGTATGGCGAAGATAAGGAATATTTGAGAGCTGTTCGAGATATGATGCTAGAGCGAGGTGTGATTTGTCCGCTCTTTACATCGGACGGACCCTGGCGTGCGGCGTTAAGGGCAGGGACGTTGATTGAAGATGATGTGCTGGTCACGGGAAATTTCGGCTCTAAAGCTGCTTATAATTTTGCAAATCTGCAAGCTTTCTTTGATGAACATGGCAAGAAGTGGCCACTCATGTGTATGGAATTTTGGGACGGCTGGTTCAATCGTTGGAAGGAGCCAGTTGTCACGCGAGATCCAGAAGAGTTGGCTGAAGCGGTTCACGAAGTCTTACAACAAGGCAGTATCAATCTTTATATGTTTCATGGTGGGACAAATTTTGGTTTTATGAATGGCTGTTCAGCGCGAGGAAGCATTGACCTGCCGCAGGTGACATCTTATGATTATGAAGCTCTCCTTGATGAACAAGGAAATCCAACACCTAAATACTTTGCTATTCAGCGAATGTTAAAAAAATATTATCCAGAGTATCCACAAATGGAGCCTTTGGTAAAAGAATCGTTTGAGTTAAAGGATATTCCGCTCAGTGAGAAAGTTAGTTTATTTGAAACCTTAGAAGATGTAGCGCAGCCAATCGAAAGTCTTTATCCTATGAACATGGAGGAACTGGGGCAAAATGTTGGCTATCTGCTCTATCGTACAGAAGCGGAATGGGATGCGGACGAGGAACGGATTCGTATCATTGATGGGCGTGATCGGATGCAACTTTTTGTCGATGGAAACCGTATCACAACTCAATACCAGACAGAAATTGGCGAAGACATCTTTGTTCCCCGACAGAAGCAATCCACGCATCAGATTGATATTTTGATAGAAAATATGGGGCGCGTCAATTATGGGCACAAACTGTTGGCAGAGACGCAACACAAGGGTATTCGGACTGGAGTTTGCAAGGATTTGCACTTTATGCTCCATTGGAAACAGTATGTATTAGAGTTGAAAAATCCAGAAAAAATTGATTTTACGAAAGAATGGCATGAAAAACAGCCAGCTTTCTATGCCTTTGATGTTGAATTGAAAGCACTTAAAGATACTTATCTGGATTTGACCCACTTTGGCAAGGGAATTGTTTTTGTCAATGGTGTCAATATCGGTCGCTTCTGGGATGTCGGACCGACCTTATCGCTTTATATTCCGCATAGTTTGTTAAAACTAGGACAAAATCGAATTATTATTTTTGAAACCGAAGGGAAATACAGCGAATTTATTCATTTAGTTCACAAACCTACATTTAAAGCGATAAAGGGGGTAAATTTATGACAATCGTAGGTAATCGAATCGATGGACGTTTGATTCATGGGCAGGTAGCTAATCTTTGGACTACTAAGCTCAATATTTCACGGATTATGGTCGTGGATGATGAAGTAGCAGAAAATGCTATTGAAAAAAGCGGCTTGAAGCTGGCAACACCAGCTGGTGTGAAATTGAGTGTTTTGCCAGTCGCAAGAGCAGCTGAAAATATCTTAGCAGGCAAATATGATAGCCAACGTCTGCTCATTGTTGCGAAAAAACCGGACCGCTTTTTGAAATTAGTAGAAGCAGGTGTACCAATTGAAACGCTCAATGTGGGCAATATGTCGCAAACACCTGAAACGCGTTCTATCACACGCTCAATTAACGTGGTAGATGAAGATGTGGCAGTATTTAACAAACTGCATGATAAAGGTGTGACAATAACAGCTCAAATGGTTCCAAATGATCCAGTTGAAGACTTTATGAAATTATTGAAATAAATTTAGGAGGTCATTGTTATGATACAATGGTGGCAAATTCTCTTATTGACGCTGTATTCAGCGTATCAAATTCTGGATGAGTTGACGATTAACTCATCAGCTGGCTCCCCTGTTTTTGCAGGTTTTATCACTGGTCTGGTCATGGGAAATTTGAAGACTGGTTTGTTTATTGGTGGTAGTCTCCAACTCGTTGTGCTTGGGGTTGGTACATTCGGTGGTGCCTCTCGGATTGACGCAACTTCTGGTGCGGTTCTTGCAACAGCATTCTCTGTGGCAACAGGTATGAAATCAGAACTCGCTATTTCAGCTATTGCTGTTCCGGTAGCAGCCTTGCTGGTTTATACAGACGTTCTTGGACGTTTCTCTACGACTTACTTTGCACATCGTATTGATGCAGCGGTTGAAAAATTTGACTACAAAGGCATTGAACGCAATTACTTACTAGGTGCCATTCCGTGGGGACTTTCACGTGCACTTCCAGTATTTCTGGCTTTGTGGCTCGGTGGAGACGCTGTAAAAGCCTTCTCAGACTGGCTTGCCAATAATGCACAATGGATTGCAGATGGATTGATTCTTGCAGGTAAAATGCTTCCTGGTGTCGGTTTTGCAATTTTGCTTCGTTACCTTCCAGTCAAGAAAAATCTTCATTATCTTGGTTTAGGTTTTGCTATTACAGCTATGTTGAAAGTTGTTTTTGACTATATTTCAACATTGGCAGCTGCTTCAGGAGCTGTCAAACAAATCGCCACAGCTCTTGGTGGTGCAAAATTTGAAGGCCTACCAATGATTGGAATTGCGATTATTGGCTTTGCCTTGGCAACAATCAACTATAAAAATGCAACTAATAAACAAGTCGTGACTGTTGCTGCAGAACAATCAGAAAGTGGGGAAATTGAGGATGACGAACTCTAATTATAAATTAACAAAGGAAGATTTTAACCAAATCAACCGTCGTAGTCTCTTTACTTTCCAATGGGGTTGGAACTACGAGCGTATGCAAGCGTCAGGCTATCTTTATATGATTTTGCCGCAATTGCGCAAGATATATGGAGACGGTACGCCAGAATTAAAGGAAATGATGCGGACACATACGCAATTCTTCAACACATCTAACTTTTTCCATACTTTAGTAACAGGGATTGACCTAGCACTTGAAGAAAATGAAGGAGTTGTGGCTAAAGATACCGTTACAGGGATTAAAACTGGTTTAATGGGGCCATTTGCAGCGATTGGCGATGCGATTTTTGGTTCTACTATTCCTGCTATTATGGGTGGTCTGGCTGCTGGACTTGCTGTTGAAGGCAATCCTCTTGGAATTTTCCTTTGGATAGCTGTGACAATCGCAATCAATGTCTTCCGTTGGAAACAACTGGAGTTTGCCCATAAAGAAGGGGTGAAATTAGTTACAACCATGCAGGACAAATTGTCTGCCATCACAGATGCTGCAACAGTTCTTGGTGTTTTCATGGTGGCTGCTTTGATTGCTACGATGATTAACTTTAAGTTTACCTATACACAAAGCTTCGGTGGTGTCACCTTCAATCTTCAAGAAACATTGGATAAAATCTTCCCACGTTTGGTTCCAGCACTGTTTACAGGTTTTGTTTATTGGCTGCTTGGTAAGAAAGGCATGAATTCAACAAAAGCAATCTTTATCGTGATTATTATTGCAATTGGTGTTTCTGCATTTTCACACTTTACTCATACACCAATCTTAGGTGTTTAAAAGGAGCTTCTCTATAAATGACAAAACAACTTGTATTGGTCAGTCACGGTCGCTTTTGCGAAGAATTGAAGAAAAGCACCGAAATGATTATGGGGCCACTGGACTTCATTCATACAGTTCCCCTGCTTCCAGAAGAAGGAATAGACGATTTTACTGCTAAATTTTCAGCAACTGTAAAAGATTTAGATGATTACATCGTCTTTGCCGACCTGCTTGGTGGAACGCCTTGCAATGTCGTTAGCCGTCTGATTTTGGAAGGACTCCAAATTGAACTTTATGCAGGGATGAATATGCCAATGGTGATTGAATTTATCAATTCTGCCCTGGCTGGCGTTGAAGCAAAATATATCGAAAAAGCGAACAAATACATCGTGAAAGTCAATGATGTATTAGCAGAAATGAACGATGACGAAGATGAATAAAGGAGTGTCTAGCTAATAGTCGCTGAAAAACACGTCCTTGCTTGAATTGCTTCAATGAGCAATCTATATAACTAAGGGGGCTGGGGCAAGAAAATGGATTTCTTTGAAATCATCATTTTCCCACTCCCTTTCTTTTAGTTAGCATTGTAAAGCAGAAAGGAGAACCATGCTAGATTATACAAAGGAAGACTTGCTTGAATTAGGTGCGGAAATCACCACACGGGAAATCTATCAACAGCCGCAAGTTTGGCAGACAGCTTTTGAAAATTATAAAGCGCAAGCTGATGAGATTGTAGCGTTTCTAAATGGCATTGATGAAAAGCATGACTATATCAAGGTTATTTTGACAGGGGCTGGAACATCAGCCTATGTCGGAGATACGCTTGTACCTTATTTTAGAAAGCTGTATGATGAACGCAAGTGGAATTTCAACGCTATTGCAACAACGGATATTGTAGCCAATCCTTTGGCGTATTTACACAAGGAAGTACCGACTGTTTTGGTTTCTTTTGCCCGTAGTGGCAATTCACCAGAGAGTGTTGCGGTAGTTGACTTGGCAAAAGACATAGTTGAGGAACTTTACCAAATCACGATTACATGTGCAGCAGAAGGCAAATTAGCCCAGCAAGCACATGGTGATGAACGCAATTTGCTATTGCTCCAACCTGCGCCGTCAAATGATGCTGGCTTTGCCATGACATCGAGCTTTACGTCTATGATGTTGACAGCCTTGCTCGTTTTTGACAAAACAGACTTAGTTACAAAAGAAGAGAAAATTTCTGCTTTGATAGCCTTGAGCCAAGAGATGTTAGACTCAGCAGCAGCCATTCAAAAAATGGTTTCCTTAGATTATAATCGTGTCATTTATCTGGGAGTAGGTCCTTTCTTTGGCTTGGCGCATGAAGCCCAGCTGAAAATTTTGGAATTGACCGCAGGACAGGTGGCAACGATGTATGAAAGTCCCATCGGTTTTCGCCACGGTCCAAAATCGTTAGTGAATGAAGAAACGGTCGTTGTGGTATTTAGCTCGACAGATACTTATACTAAATTATACGATCTTGACTTAGTACGAGAAGTAGCTGGAGATGAGATTGCCCGCAAGGTAATTTTATTGACAGATCAAAAAGAAAATTTGGAAAATGTTGAACAAGTCATTCTTTCTAGTCAATATCTTGTGGATGATGTTTATCGCGTATTCCCTTATATTGTTTATGGTCAATTATTTGCCTTGTTGACAGCTCTCAAAGTGAAAAATCGTCCAGACACACCGTCTCCGACAGGCACCGTCAACCGTGTTGTGCAGGGTGTTATCATTCACCCATTTGACAAAGAATAGGAAGGAATCCATGGAAAAATTAAGGATTAGTCACGAAAAATTAGCGCACTTAAAAAATCTTTCAGATGAAAATGGTATTATTGGAGCTCTTGCCATTGACCAGAGAGGATCGCTGAAAAAAATGTTAGCAAGTGGAGCACAAGCTGTGTCAGGAGATGAAGCGCTCATTGAATTTAAACAATTGATTTCCAGTCAGTTGACTCCGTATGCAACTTCTATCCTTTTGGATCCAGAATTCGGTGTACCTGCTACCCAAATACGTGCGCCAGAATGCGGTCTTATCGTTGCCTATGAAAAAACAGGTTATGATGCGACAACAGAAGGTCGCTTGCCAGACTTGCTACTAAATTGGTCAGTCAAACGCATTAAAGAACTAGGCGGTGATGCAGTCAAGGTTTTGATTTACTATGATGTAGATGACAAACCTGAAATCAATGACATCAAGCAAGCCTGGGTAGAGCGCGTGGGAAGTGAATGTGTGGCAGAAAACATTCCTTATTTCCTTGAAATCTTGACGTATGATGCAAAGCGTGATAATGTAGTAGATGCAGATTATGCGAAAGTAAAACCGCACAAGGTCAATGAAGCCATGAAGCTCTTTTCAAATCCGCGCTACAATGTTGATGTCTTGAAAGTGGAAGTACCGGTCAATATGAATTTTGTCGAAAGGTTTACGAAAGGTGGGGTTGAACCTGTCTACAGCCTCGCGGAAGCCAAGACATTTTTCAAAGAGCAGTCTGATGCAACTCACCTGCCCTTTATTTTCCTGAGTGCTGGAGTTAGCGCAGAGCTTTTCCAGGAAACGCTCAAAGTGGCGCATGAAGCAGGTTCTCAATTCAATGGAGTCCTTTGCGGTCGTGCGACTTGGAAAGAAGCTGTTACCGTCTTTGCTAATCAAGGAGCAGAAGCAGCCAAAGCTTGGCTTGATGAAACGGGGCGTCAAAATATTGAAGACTTGAATCATGTTTTACGTGAAACAGCCGTTTCGTGGACGGAAAAGCTAGAGATTTAAAAGAGGAAAACATAAATTTGTAATAAAAACAAGGAAAGTTGTATGAAATCTTATCAAGAAGCTATTTTTGGAACATTTCAAGGAAAAGATATTGTTGCTTACACATTTGAAAATGACTTGGGCTATCGTTTGAAAGTCATGACTTATGGTGCGACTGTCTTAGAGTATGTCACTCCGGACAAAAATCTTGAATTTGCAAATATCGTGGTGGGGTTTGATCATTTTGATGCCTATGTAGGCAACAGCCCTAAATATGGTGCAAGCGTCGGACCAGTTGCAGGACGGATTGCAAAAGCACAGTTTGAGCTGAATGGCGAAACCTATCAGTTAGAAGTCAATAATGCAGAAAATTGCAATCATAGTGGCTCTACTGGCTGGGATAGTGCTATTTTTCAAGTTGAAGAAGTCACGAATGAAGGCATTACTTTTTACACCGAGCGTGTAGATGGCACTGGTGGTTTTCCGGGAAATCTGAAAGTCTGGGTTTCCTATGCTTTAACGGAGATAGGCGAATTAGAAGTTTCTTACCAAGTCCAGACGGACAAGGATACCTTGGTCAATCCAACCAATCACAGTTATTTCAATTTATCGGGCGATTTCAGTCAACCGATTGACAATTGTGTATTGCAGCTAAATACCTTAGGGGTATTTCCAATCGCACCGGATGGTGTGCCTGCTAAAACGCCAGATTCAGAGCGAGATTTTGTCAAAGATTTAACGGAAGGTGTGGCTTTTAAAGATATTTTTGCCAATCAAGATGAGCAGATTCAGATTGTTTCCGGTTTGGATCATCCATTTGCATTGAAAAAAGGAGAGAAGGAAGCTGGCTCCTTGTACGATCCTGAATCCGGTCGCTTTTTAACGTTTAAAACCAGTGCACCATGCCTAGTGACGTACTCAGCAAACTTTGTAGATGATACGGTCATTTTAAATGGGCATCCCATGATCCAGCACAACGGCTTAGCTCTGGAAACTCAGGCACTTCCTGATGCGATTCATAGCGACTTGAAAGCAGATGTTATCTTAAAAGCGAGTGAGATTTTTACCAGCACAACGATTTATCATGCAACAACTAAATAACACGATATATTGAAACGATAGATTATTTGTCTGTCGTTTTTTATTTGAGATATCCAGCATTATCAAATAAAGACTTTCTAGTCTTTTTCATAATAACACTCCCTTCAATTTCTATTTGTAAAACCTAAGTTCAAACTAACTTACTAACCTGATTTTTTGTTATAATAGTAGTTATGAGTAGAATTTTGGATAATGAATTGATGGGAGACGAGGAGCTCGTAGAGCGCACATTGCGTCCCCAGTATTTACGAGAATACATCGGTCAAGACAAGGTCAAAAATCAACTGAAAATTTTCATTGAGGCAGCTAAACTGCGAGATGAAGCGCTAGATCACACCTTGCTTTTTGGACCTCCAGGGTTGGGAAAGACCACTATGGCTTTCGTCATTGCCAATGAACTGGGAGTTAATCTCAAGCAAACTTCGGGTCCAGTTATTGAGAAAGCGGGCGATTTGGTAGCAATCTTGAACGATTTGGAGCCGGGAGATGTTCTCTTTATTGATGAGATTCATCGCTTGCCTATGTCTGTTGAAGAGGTGCTCTATAGCGCTATGGAAGATTTTTACATTGATATTATGATTGGAACGGGTGAGGCGAGCCGTAGTGTTCACTTGGACTTGCCACCGTTTACTTTGATTGGAGCAACAACGCGGGCAGGTATGCTGTCAAATCCTCTACGCGCACGTTTCGGGATTACTGGTCACATGGAATATTATGCAGAAGCAGACTTGACCGAGATTGTGGAGCGGACGGCAGACATCTTTGAAATGGAGATTACGCATGAAGCAGCTGAGGAATTGGCACTGCGCAGTCGGGGTACGCCTCGGATCGCCAATCGGCTTCTCAAGCGCGTACGAGATTTTGCTCAGATCATGGGAGATGGCTTGATTGATGCTCATATCACTGATCAGGCTTTATCAATGCTGGACGTGGATCAAGAAGGGCTGGATTATGTAGATCAGAAGATTCTCAAGACCATGATTGAAGTGTATGGCGGCGGGCCAGTTGGTCTGGGAACATTGTCTGTTAATATAGCAGAAGAGCAGGAAACGGTCGAAGACATGTATGAGCCTTATTTGATCCAGAAAGGATTTGTTATGCGAACTCGAACAGGGCGCGTGGCAACCCGTAAGGCTTACGAGCATTTGGGTTATGAATATTTGGAGAAATAACATGCTGTCCGAAAAAGAGATTTTACATGCGTTTTCATCAGACCAAGATATAATGACTATCTTGCAGATTATCTATGACTTGCAGTTAAAAGACAGTTGGCTTTGTGCTGGTAGTGTGCGTAATTTTATTTGGAATCGTTTATCAAATCAACCAGGATTTGATAAAGATACGGATGTGGATGTGATTTTCTTTGACCCAGATATTTCTTACGAGAAAACGCTCAATATTGAAAATCGACTCAAGCGAGAATTTCCACATTACCATTTGGAAGTCAAGAATCAAGTCTATATGCATATCCACAGTCCAAATGCCCAACCCTATACTAGCTCACAAGATGCCATGAGTAAATATCCAGAGCGTTGTACAGCTGTAGGCTTACGTTTGTTGGATAATAGACAGCTGGAACTCTTTGCGCCTTATGGCTTAGACGACATCCTCCATTTTCGTGTTCAGCCGACTCCGCATTTCTTAACAGCTCCAGCGAGAAAAGCTCTTTATGAACAACGACTGAGCAAAAAGAATTGGCAGAAGAAGTGGAACAATCTTCAAATTGAATTTCTTTAAAATTTTTTAGAAAAAAGAAAAATCTTTAAGAAAAATTTAAGTCAGCATCGGTATACTATAATTACAAGTTGAGAGAAGCTTAACTTGAACTCCTAAAAACTTTTCTTTTTCATAATAATCTCCCTATAAGAGTCGCCCAATCGGCGGCTTTTTTGAGATTTATAAAGAATTGAAAAAATCTCAAGGGTTTAAATTCCTATTTTTTTAGATTTTGTTATAATAGTAAAGAGGTCTATGCTATGAAGAAAATTGTGTTTGTTTGCTTGGGAAATATCTGTCGCAGTCCGATGGCAGAGTTTGTGATGAAAGATTTGACAGATGATGTTTATGTTGAAAGTCGAGCGACTTCAGACTGGGAGCATGGCAATCCAATCCACTCTGGAACGCAGGCGATTTTTAAAAAATATGCCATTCCTTATGACAAAAGCAAAACTTCTCAACAAATTTCACAGCAGGATTTTGTAGACTTTGATTATATTATCGGAATGGATAAATCCAATTTTCAAGATTTGAGGAAAATTGCACCGGGAAAATATCTGGAGAAAGTATTTCAATTTGAAGAGAGAAGTGTGCCAGATCCTTGGTACACAGGTGATTTTGACGAGACTTATCGGCTTATTTTGGCAGGTTGTCAGAAATGGATTGAGCGCGTGAAGAGCGAAGATTAGTGGAGAGAATGGATACATTAAAAGAATTTTACGAAAAGTACAAAATTTATCTCACAAGGCATAACTTGGAATTGCTAGCAGTAACGGTTATTGTCCTATCAGCGATGGTGGCTTTTACATCAGGTATTCCCAGTCAAGGGGCATTGACCTTGGATAAAGGAGCACTCAAATATAATGGCAGCCTTGTTCGTGGTAAAATGAATGGTCAAGGAACCTTAACCTTTAAAAATGGGGATACTTATAAAGGCAATTTTAAGAACGGTACTTTTAATGGGAAAGGAACCTTTACAGCTAAAGCTGGTTGGAAGTATGAAGGCAACTTTGTGAATGGACAGCCTGAAGGGCAAGGCAAATTAACAACAGAAAATAATGTTGTCTACAAGGGAAAGTTTAAACAGGGGATTTATCAAAATGCGCATTAAATGGTTTTCATTAGTGAGGATTACAGGATTACTCCTAGTTCTGCTCTATCATTTCTTCCAGAAAGCTTTTCCTGGTGGGTTTATTGGTGTGGATATTTTCTTCACTTTCTCAGGCTTTTTGATTACGTCTCTTTTAATTGATGAATTTTCCAGAAACAAGGAAATTGATGTTAAAGGATTCTTAAGACGTCGCTTTTATCGGATTGTGCCACCGCTTGTCTTTATGATTTTGATTATCATGCCCTTTACTTTGCTGATTCGGAAGGATTTTGTGGCTGGTATTGGGACGCAAATCGCTGCTGTGCTCGGCTTTGTGACAAATTTTTATGAAATTTTGTCTGGTGGAAATTACGAGAGTCAATTTATCCAACATCTCTTTGTGCACACATGGAGCTTGGCGTTGGAAATGCACTACTATATCTTGTGGGGCTTGGCGACATGGTATTTAGCTAAGAAAAGTAAAACAGTCGGGCAATTTCGAGGGATTATCTTTCTCGTTTCGTTCGCTTTCTTCTTGATTAGTTTTCTTTCTATGTTTGTCAGAAGCTTCTTCGTTTCAAACTTTTCTGTGATTTACTTTTCAAGTTTCACGCATATCTTCCCGTTTTTTGCAGGAAGTATCTTAGCGACACTTTCGGGTGTGAGTGATTTGGGAGCACCTTTTCGTAAAATGGAGCAAGCGCTTGATTTGAAAAAGACCTTTTATCTACTTGGTGGTAGTTTTGTAGCTTTGCTATTATTAACGTTCCTCCTAAGATTTGATAATTTATTGACTTATCTGTTTGGTTTCCTTTTGGCAACGGTATTTTCAGTCGTGATGATTTTGGCAACACGTGTGCTTCATGATAAAACGTCGCATGTTGATGAGCCGCCTCTTATCACATTTATTGCAGATACGAGTTACGGCGTGTATTTGTTCCATTGGCCGTTTTACATCATCTTTTCCCAATTGATGGGCAATGGATGGGCAGTTCTATTGACAACCGTGTTTTCCTTTGCCTTGGCGGCTTTCTCTTTCTATCTGTTAGAGCCGACATTAGCAGGTAGAGAGCCAAAAGTATTTGGCTTGAAGATGGACATCAAGCAAATCACAACGCCTGTATTTTATAGTTTGATTCCATTAACACTGGTCGCTTTGGTCATGATCGTGACTGCTCCGAAAATTGGTGCTTTTGAAGAAAATTTGCTCGTCAATGGGTTAAATCAAGCTGACAGTAAAATGCAGATCACTCGTACCCAAGCTGATAATGTGAGTGCCAGTCAATACAATGTAGCAAAGGGTACGACCGTTATTGGAGATTCGGTAGCTTTGCGAGCAAGTGAATGGCTCAAGCAGGCTATGCCGGAAATTCAAGTGGATGCAGCAGTCAGTCGAAACTTAGAATCGGGCTTGCAAGTCTATCAAACTGATATTTCAAACAAGGTGCTTCTGGAAACAGTGGTCTTAGCCTTGGGAACCAATACGGTTGATAACTACGAAAGTTTGCTCAATCAATTTATTGAGAAACTACCGAAAGGACATCGTTTGGTTTTAGTGACGCCGTATGATGGTCGCACAGCACATAATGCTTCTAGCCTGGCAGTCAAAACCCGTCAGTATGAATTGGAATTGGCGAAAAAATACGATTATGTATTTGTAGCGGATTGGTATCAAACTGCTATCCAACACCCAGAAATTTGGTACGGAACTGACTATGTGCACTTTGGCTCGGAGACAACAACGATCACCAAGGGCGGTGAACTCTATGCACAAACCGTCAAACAAGCCATTGATGAAGCTGTGAAAAAAGGAACAGTGAAGAAATAATAGTAATAATTAGAAGTCATGGATTGCCTTGCGATTCATGACTTTTGTGTGCTTTAAAAAGATAGTAGGGTAGAACGAGGGTGTAGGAATACACAGCAAAAATGCTCTTTTTTACATAACTTTTGTTTTTGGAAATCTTGAAAAAGTATGTGAAATATATAATTTTAAGTTTTAAACTTCACAAACAATGTTTTAAAATATAGTAGAAAACTATATTTTGAAACAAATTCACAATATAAAAGAAAAAGTTTGTGAAGTTTACTTGAAAGTGTTTACAAGAGAAAGAAAATAAGGTATAATAATCTTGTGAAAAAATTAACAAAGGATTTGTAAAAGTCCTGAGAACCATTGGAGGAACACATGGCTGATAAAAAAACATTAACTCCCGAAGAAAAAAAGTTAGCTGCTGAAAAGCATGTTGACGAACTTGTTCAAAAAGGGTTAGTTGCTCTAGAAGAAATGAGAAAATTAAATCAAGAACAAGTGGACTACATTGTTGCAAAAGCTTCAGTTGCTGCTCTTGATGCGCACGGTATCTTAGCTGAGCATGCTGTTAAAGAAACAGGTCGCGGTGTCTTTGAAGACAAAGCAACAAAAAACCTTTTTGCCTGCGAACACGTTGTTAACAATATGCGTGGTGTTAAAACTGTTGGTGTGATTGAAGATGATCCTATTACAGGTTTAACGAAAATTGCTGAACCGGTCGGAGTAATCTGCGGAATCACTCCAACGACTAACCCAACTTCAACAGCGATTTTTAAATCATTGATTTCATTGAAAACGCGTAATCCAATTATCTTTGCTTTCCACCCATCTGCTCAAGAATCTTCTGCTCATGCGGCACAAATCGTACGTGATGCAGCGATTGCAGCAGGTGCACCTGAAAACTGTGTTCAATGGATTACACAGCCATCTATGGAAGCAACAACAGCTTTGATGAACCACGAAGGTATCGCAACAATCCTTGCGACTGGTGGGAACGCCATGGTAAAAGCTGCTTATTCATGCGGTAAACCTGCTCTTGGAGTTGGTGCTGGTAACGTTCCAGCTTACGTTGAAAAATCAGCAAATATTCGCCAAGCAGCACATGATATCGTGATGTCCAAATCGTTTGATAATGGTATGGTCTGTGCATCTGAGCAAGCTGTGATCATTGATAAAGAAATCTATGATGAATTTGTAACAGAATTCAAATCTTACCATACTTACTTTGTCAACAAGAAAGAAAAAGCGCTTTTGGAAGAATTCTGTTTTGGTGCAAAAGCCAACAGCAAGAACTGCGCTGGTGCAAAATTGAACCCAAATATTGTTGGTAAACCAGCTACATGGATTGCTGAGCAAGCAGGATTTAAAGTACCAGAAGGTACAAATATCTTGGCTGCTGAATGTGCAGAAGTTGGAATTAAAGAACCATTGACTCGTGAAAAATTATCACCTGTTATTGCGGTTTTGAAAGCTGAAGATACTGAAGATGGACTTAAAAAAGCTCGTCAAATGGTTGAATTTAATGGTCTAGGACACTCAGCTGCTATTCATACAAAAGACGAAGCTCTTGCAAAACGTTTCGGTACGGAAATAAAGGCAATGCGTATTATCTGGAACTCTCCATCTACCTTTGGTGGTATCGGTGATGTATACAACGCCTTCATTCCATCATTAACACTTGGATGTGGTTCATACGGACACAACTCAGTTGGTGATAACGTATCAGCTATCAACCTTCTTAACATCAAGAAAGTAGGGAAACGTAGAAATAATATGCAATGGTTTAAAGTTCCTTCAAAAATCTACTTCGAACGTAACTCAATTCAATATCTTCAAACTTGCGAAGGTATCGAACGTGTCATGATTGTTACCGATAAATCAATTGAAAAACTCGGTTTTGTACAACGTGTGATTGACCAATTGAATCTTCGTAAAAACAAAGTCACGATTCAAGTCTTCTCAGATGTTGAACCAGATCCAGATATCACAACAGTTCGTCGTGGTGTTGAAGTAATGCGCTCGTTTGAACCAGACACTATCATTGCCCTTGGTGGTGGTTCACCAATGGATGCGGCTAAAGGTATGTGGATGTTCTATGAACAGCCAGACGTTGACTTCGGTGACCTCGTTCAAAAATTCATGGATATCCGTAAACGCGCCTTCAAATTCCCATCACTTGGTAAGAAAGCACAATATATCGGTATTCCAACAACATCTGGTACAGGTTCAGAAGTAACACCGTTTGCAGTTATTTCTGATAAGGCAAATAATCGTAAATACCCTATCACTGACTACGCATTGACACCAACTATTGCAATTGTTGACCCTGCTTTGGTAGAATCTGTTCCAGCATTTATTGCTGCCGACACAGGTATGGATGTCTTGACACACGCAACTGAAGCTTATACTTCTAACTTTGCCAATGACTATACAGATGGTATTGCTCTTCAAACCATCAAGTTAGTCTTCAAATACTTGGAAAAATCTGTAAAAACGGCTGACCCAGAAGCCCGTGAAAAGATGCACAATGCCTCTACAATGGCTGGTATGGCCTTTGCAAATGCTTTTCTTGGGATGAGTCACTCAATGGCGCATAAGATTGGTGCTGTTCACCACACCATTCACGGACGTACAAATGCTATTTTACTTCCTTATGTTATCCGTTACAATGGAACTCGTCCATCTAAAACTACAACATGGCCTAAGTACAACTACTGGAAAGCTGATGAAAAATTCCAAGATATTGCTCGTATGCTAGGTCTTCCTTGCTCAACACCAGAAGAAGCGGTTGAAGCGTATGCTAAAGCTGTTTATGACCTTGGTGTAGCGGTTGGTATCAAGATGAACTTTAAAGATCAAGGTATTGATGAAAAAACTTGGAAAGATAGCTTACATGATATTGCCGTTCTTGCTTATGAAGACCAATGTTCACCAGCAAATCCACGCTTGCCAATAGTTACTGACATGGAAGAAATCATGGCTGACGCCTACTATGGCTATGCAGAACGTCCAGGACGTCGTAAATAGACAGTAAAGTTTGTTCTGATTTGAATCGTTCGTCATTGTACAGACAATGTATTCAGATTTTTAGACCTAAATAAGTTTATCAGTCACATCTCCCTGCTTTTGTAGGGAGATTTTTCTATTTGGAGAGAGTGTTCTTTCTCTTGCTTGGTATTGTATGTGTTTTCCTGTAAACTAGTTGTGAAAAAAGGAGGACGGTCATGTTTCAATTGTTAGTGTTTGATATGGACGATGTCATTGTGGATACAGAAAATCTTATACTTCTCTTTGCCCTAAAATATCATAATAGACTGATAAGTTTTGAATCTGTAAATTTGATACTAAAATAATGAAAAGTTGATGTTGCAAAAAGCATTATGAGTGTTATAATATAGTTATGTAAGCGGTTTCTAAAATAGATGATATTTATAAAAAATAAGGAGGAAATATAATGTCAGTATTTTATGTTCCATCAGTTAATCTTATTGGTTGTGGTGTGATTAATGAAATAGGTGGTCATATCAAAGAGTTGGGGTATAAGAAAGCTCTCTTGGTGACAGACCATTATATTGCAAGCAGTGACATTTTACCTAAGGTAACTGCACCACTTGATAAGGAAGGCATTGAGTATGTCGTTTTTAGTGATGTTGAGCCGAATCCAACTGTTAAAAATGTTGAAGATGGTTTAGCTGTTTTGCGAGATAATAATTGTGATTTTATTATTTCACTTGGTGGTGGTTCGCCACAAGATGCTGCAAGTAGTATTTCAATTCTTGCAACGAATGGCGGGCGTCCGCAAGATTACGAAGGCGTTCACAAATCAAAGGAAAAAGGCTTGCCGGTTGTAGCAATCAATACGACAGCAGGAACATCAGCTGAAATCACGATTAACTATGTTATTACTGACGAAGAGCGTAAAGTGAAAATGGTTATGGTTGATAAGAATAGCCTTGCACTCCTGTCAGTAAATGATCCAGAATTGATGATTTCAAAACCAAAAGCTTTGACAGCTGCAACAGGTATGGATGCTCTTACACATGCGGTTGAGGCTTTGGTAACACCAGGTGCGTATAATGTGACGAAAAAATTGTCTATTGGTGCAATTGAGTTAATTAAAGAATTTTTACCTCGTGCTGTTGAAAATGGCCATGACATTGAAGCACGCGAAGCTATGGTTAATGCGATTTTCCTAGGTGGGATGGCCTTTAATAATGCTGGGCTAGGTTATGTACACTCTATGGCTCATCAACTTGGAGCAGTTTACAATCTTCCTCACGGTGTTTGCTGTGCCATGCTTTTACCAGTTGTAGAGCGTGAAAATGCGAAACGTGTGCCAGAAGCATTCCGAAATGTTGCGAAAGCTCTTGGTCTCCATACGGAAGGTAAAAGTGATAAAGAATGCGCTGATTATGCCATTTCTGAAATTGAAAAATTATCAGCAACTGTGGGCATTCCGAAAAAATTGACAGAACTGGACATTAAAGAAGAGGAATTTGACTTTGAATACCTTTCTAAAAATGCACTCATTGATGCTTGTGCACCAGGAAATCCATTTATGCCAACCTTAGAAGAAACGATTGCTCTTTACAAAGAGTTGTTTTAAGCGCTGATTTGTCGTAAAAATAAAAAAGCGAGATAGAACTAATATTTGAAAATTTTTAGTCAGTAGTTTCAACTTCGCAAAGTTGTTCAATAGCCTCTCGGGCTGTCAAAGTGGTGAATGAAGAGAAACGCAGTTTTCGTCAAAAATACTCATCTAAGCTTGAAAAATGACTAAGGAGTGGTTTGCTTTGCTGTAACTTTAAAGAAGTATTTAGATATTAGCTACTACGTCAAAAGCGTTTTGCTATTATAAAATAAGGCAGGGATAATATTGTCTCTGCCTTTTATTTGCGTTCGTCTTTTGGGGAATGTCCCAAATAGGTACGATATTTGTCATAAAAGTAAGTTTTATTTGAAAATCCAACACTTTGTGCTACCTCGTAAATTGGCATACGTGTAGATAGGAGAAGATGTTTAGACGGACGCCAGGACAATACCGAAAAGAACACCAGCACTGAGAAAATTTTAAACTTTTATTCAAAAGCGACTCTGGATGATACTCCTGAAAAAAGCATTCCCCCTTGCTAATTCTATTATAGGGTCTCCATTCTAGACAATTCTTGGGGGAGATAGCATTCGCAGAGATGCAGTCTTTGTATGCCTCAGAGGCAATCCGCAATGATTATAGCGTCATGTTAACAGAGCTATCGTTCTGGTTGAAACTACTTTCAAGATTTAAGAGAAAAGTAATTGTTATTAGAAATTAGAACCAAAATCTCAGATATTGTTGAAAGCGCTTCAAAAAATAGTTATAATAACATCGTGAGATTGAAAGCGCTTTAAAAATCGATCTACAATAGCAAAGGAGAAGGCTGTCTATGGCACAAATGACAAAAGACGAGCTGATTGCCAAAATAAAAAATGGCATCATTGTTTCCTGTCAAGCCTTGCCACACGAACCGCTATATACTGAAGCAGGTGGGATTATTCCCCTTTTGGTGAAAGCGGCTGAACAAGGAGGAGCTGTTGGCATTCGAGCTAATAGTGTTCGGGATATTAAGGAAATTAAAGAGGTTACTTCGTTGCCGATCATCGGCATTATCAAGCGGGATTATCCACCACAAGAGCCATTTATTACCGCAACGATGCGAGAAATTGATGAACTAGCAGCTCTGGATATTGAAGTAATTGCTTTTGATTGTACAAAGAGGGAACGTTTTGATGGTTTAAAGATTGCGGATTTCATCAAGCGAGTGAAGGAAAAATATCCTCATCAATTGCTCATGGCAGATGTGAGCACCTTTGAAGAGGGTGTGGCTGCAGCAGAAGCAGGTGTGGACTTTGTAGGGACAACTTTGTCAGGTTACACCTCTTATAGTCTGCAATGCGAGGGACCAGATTTTGATTTGGTAAAAAAATTGTGTGATGCAGGTTTGGATGTTATCGCGGAAGGAAAAATTCACTACCCAAGTGAAGCGAAAACCATTCATGACCTAGGTGTTAGAGGAATTGTAGTAGGTGGTGCCATTACGCGTCCAAAAGAAATTACAGAGCGTTTTGTTGCAGCAGTAAGTGAAAAGTAGGAACAATTTTATCTTAAAAAGGATGACAATAAAAGGAGAAAAAATATGAGAATGAAGAAAATACTTTGTTCGTTGTTTGCAGGAGCTGCTATTTTATCGTTGGCAGCATGTGGAAATTCAGGTGGTTCAAACAAATCAGCTGATTCAGGAAGTTCTTCTGGCAAGACAGAGATTACTTGGTGGGCTTTCCCAGTTTTCACGCAAAAAAAGGCCAGCGATGGTGTTGGTACGTATGAAAAAGAAATTATCAAAGCCTTTGAAAAAGCCAATCCAGATATTAAAGTGAAATTAGAAACTATTGACTTCAAATCTGGTCCAGAAAAAATTACAACAGCTATTGAAGCAGGAACAGCACCAGATGTGTTGTTTGACGCACCAGGACGGATTATTCAATATGGTAAAAATGGTAAATTGGCAGAATTGAACGATCTCTTTACTGATGACTTCGTCAAAGATGTCAACAACGATCAAATCATTCAAGCAAGTAAGGCTGGTGATAAAGCTTACATGTATCCAATTAGTTCTGCTCCGTTTTATATGGCATTTAATAAGAAAATGCTGAAAGAAGCTGGTGTAGAAAACCTTGTAAAAGAAGGTTGGACAACAGCTGATTTTGAAAAAGTGTTGAAAGCCTTAAAGGCTAAAGGGTATACTCCTGGCTCGCTCTTCAGTAATGGTCAAGGTGGTGACCAAGGAACACGTGCCTTTATTGCTAATTTGTATAGTGGTTCTGTTACAGATGATAAAGTGACAAAATATACAACAGACAGTCCAAACTTTGTTAAAGGGCTAAATAAAGCAGTTAGTTGGATTAAAGATGGTTTGATGACAAACGGCTCTCAATTCGATGGTGGAGCAGATATTCAAAACTTTGCAAATGGGCAAACTTCTTATACTGTTCTTTGGGCACCTGCGCAAAAAGGCATCCAAGCTAAACTCTTGAAAGCCAGTGGCGTCGAAGTTGTGGAAGTGCCATTCCCATCAGATAACGGAAAACCAGCTTTGGAATACCTTGTAAATGGTTTTGGTATCTTTAACAATAAAGATAAAAAGAAAGTGGAAGCTGCTAAGAAATTGGTCAAATTTATCGCTGATGATAAAAAGTGGGGACCACAAAATGTTGTTCGTACAGGCGCCTTCCCAGTCCGTTCCTCATTTGGAAAATTGTATAATGACAAACGGATGGAAACAATCAGTACTTGGACAAAATATTATTCACCATACTACAACACTATTGACGGATTTGCTGAAATGAGAACGCTCTGGTTCCCAATGTTGCAATCTGTTTCAAATGGTGACGAAAAAGTTGAATCTGCTTTGAAGACCTTTACAGAAAAAGCAAATGAAACCATTAAAAAAGCTCAAAAATAAGTAATTGAATTCTCCCCTTTTTCTGTCGTCAGTTATGTATAAATAGGAAAAGGGGAATTTCTATAAAAGGATAAAAGCGGGAAAGAACTCAAAAAGCTTTAAAAGAGTTGGTTTCCCTCTAATCTAAACGAGGTGCTTGATGTGAAAGTAAATAAAATAAGAATGAGAGAAACCTTGGTATCCTATGCCTTTTTAGCACCAGTTCTATTATTCTTTATTGTCTTTGTATTAGCGCCGATGGTGATGGGATTTGTAACGAGTTTCTTTAATTATTCTATGACATCCTTTTCATTCGTTGGATTGGACAATTACTCACGAATGTTTAAAGATCCAGTCTTTATCAAATCTCTCATCAATACGGTGATTATTGTGATTGGCTCAGTGCCAATTGTTGTGCTGTTTTCTTTGTTTGTAGCGTCACAGACCTATAGTCAAAATGCGATTGCACGCTCTTTCTACCGTTTTGTCTTCTTCCTGCCGGTGGTAACAGGGAGTGTAGCGGTAACCGTTGTATGGAAATGGATTTACGACCCGCTGTCAGGGATTTTAAACTTTGTACTAAAGTCAGGGCATGTCATCAATCAAAACATTTCCTGGCTAGGAGATAAGCATTGGGCTTTAATGGCGATTATTGTGATTTTGCTGACAACTTCTGTCGGACAACCCATTATTCTCTATATTGCTGCTATGGGAAATATTGACAATTCATTGGTGGAAGCTGCGCGTGTTGACGGAGCGACAGAACTGCAAGTTTTCTGGAAGATTAAATGGCCGAGCTTACTTCCGACAACGCTTTATATTGCGATTATTACTACGATTAACTCTTTCCAATGTTTTGCCTTGATTCAGCTATTGACATCTGGAGGTCCGAATTATTCAACCAGTACCTTGATGTATTACCTTTATGAAAAAGCTTTCAAGTTATCTGAATATGGTTATGCCAATACCATGGGGGTATTTTTAGCTGTCATGATTGCTTTGATTAGCTTTGCCCAATTCAAGATTCTTGGAAATGACGTCGAATATTAAAGAAAGGAGAGACAAGATGAAACAGAAAAAAATAAGTGCCTTTACGGTTATTTCAACGATTATTCTATTGGTATTGACCGTTCTCTTTGTTTTCCCTTTCTATTGGATTTTGACGGGAGCCTTTAAGTCTCAACCAGATACGATTGTCATTCCGCCTCAATGGTGGCCTAAAATGCCAACACTGGAAAATTTTGAGCAGTTAATGGTGCAAAACCCAGCCTTGCAATGGATGTGGAATAGTGTCTTTATCTCACTAGCAACCATGTTTTTGGTCTGCATTACCTCTTCTTTAGCAGGTTATGTTCTAGCCAAAAAGCGTTTTTATGGTCAACGTATTCTTTTTGCGACCTTTATCGCTGCCATGGCTTTGCCTAAGCAAGTTGTGTTGGTTCCTCTGGTTCGTATTGTCAATTTTATGGGAATTCACGATACATTGGCTGCGGTTATTTTGCCACTTGTCGGCTGGCCTTTTGGTGTCTTTCTCATGAAGCAATTTAGCGAAAATATCCCAACAGAATTGTTGGAATCTGCTAAGATGGACGGTTGTGGTGAGATTCGTACTTTTTGGAATGTAGCTTTTCCGATTGTGAAACCAGGTTTTGCTGCCCTTGCCATTTTTACCTTTATCAACACATGGAATGACTACTTTATGCAATTGGTCATGCTGACATCGCGGCAGAATCTAACTATTTCACTAGGGGTAGCAACAATGCAAGCTGAAATGGCGACCAACTATGGTTTGATTATGGCTGGTGCTGCTATGGCAGCGGTTCCGATTGTAGCTGTCTTCTTGGTATTCCAAAAATCCTTCACGCAAGGTATTACCATGGGAGCTGTGAAAGGCTAAGGAGGATGACCAAATGATTTTCGATGAATTGGAAAATCTCGCCCACTACAAAGGTATCCATGAGAATTTAGATTGCGCCATTGATTATCTCCTGACGCACGATTTAAACGATTGTGAATTAGGGCGGTACGAGATCGATGGAGAAAAAGCCTTTCTGTTTGTACAGGAAAATGAATTGTGTTCTGACACGACAGATGAATGTGAATTTCATCAAGATTATCTGGATTTGCATTTGCTTTTAGCAGGGCATGAAATCATTCGATATGGCAACAGGGTAAAAGAAGTGAGAAAACCGTATGATAAAAAGAAGGACATTGGCTTTGTGACTTGTGAGCAATCTCTTCCATTTTATTTGGATAAACAGAATTTTGTTCTATTTTTACCTAATGAGTCTCATCAGCCCAATAGGTTTGCTGGTAAAGGTGATACGGTCAAAAAATGTGTCGTCAAAGTTTTGCTCAACGATTGAAATAATTGATTAGGAGGTAGAACCATGGAAAAGAGAGGTTCTCAGTTAATACGAAGTCTATTTGATACAGATAATTTCTTTATGAGAATATGTGAGAAAATATTAGATTTGGTGACTGTGAACTTGCTCTTTTTGCTGTCCTGCTTGCCAATTGTTACGATTGGTATTGCAAAGATGAGCTTGTATCAGACTTTGTTTGTTATCAAAGATTCGCGACGCGTAAAAGTCACAGCAACCTATGTGCAGGCTTTTAGAAAAAACTGGAAAATTGGTTTCAAACTCGGTTTGCTAGAGTTGCTGATTGTAGGTATCAGTCTATTTGACCTCATGCTCTTTTGGCGACAAGAGACGCTACCATTTCAAATGTTAAAAGCTACTTGTATTGGTCTCATCATTTTTGCTAGTTTGCTGTTTTTATGTGTCTATCCTTTGGCAGCTAAGTTTGAAATGACCATAAAAGATCTGCTGCAAACGAGTCTTATCATGGTGAGTTTGCATTTCCCGTGGTTCTTTTTGATGATAGCCTTATTAGCCGCAATCATCTTTTTCCTCTCTAGTTCAGGATTTGTGTTGCTACTAGGCTTTACTCTTTTTGTATTAGTCGGTTTTGCAGCCTTAGGATTTTTGCAATTGCCAATCATGGAAACTATTTTTAATAAGTACAAACGATAAAATCAATCAAATTGGAGAATAAAATATGAGAGATTTAAAAAAATACGAAGGGGTCATTCCGGCCTTTTATGCCTGCTATGATGACCAAGGTGAGATTAGTCCGGAGCGCGTGCGGGCTTTGGTAGAATATTTCCTCAAAAAAGGAGTTCAGGGCTTGTATGTCAATGGCTCGTCGGGGGAGTGTATCTATCAAAGCGTTGCCGATAGGAAATTGATTTTGGAAGAGGTCATGGCGGTGGCAAAAGGGAAACTAACGATTATTGCCCACGTCGCTTGCAACAACACTAAGGATAGTGTGGAATTGGCACGCCATGCAAAAAGTTTGGGAGTAGATGCTATTGCGGCTATTCCGCCGATTTACTTCCGCTTGCCAGAATACTCGGTTGCCCAATATTGGAACGATATTAGCGCAGCTGCGCCACAAATAGACTTCGTGATTTACAATATTCCGCAGTTGGCAGGTGTAGCTCTGACGCCGAGTCTCTATACAGAAATGCTCAAAAATGAATGCGTGATTGGTGTGAAGAACTCTTCCATGCCTGTCCAAGACATTCAAACCTTTGCAGCACTTGGTGGAGAAGACCACCTCGTCTTTAATGGTCCAGATGAACAGTTCTTAGGTGGTCGCCTGATGGGAGCAAGAGCAGGTATCGGCGGAACGTATGGAGCAATGCCAGAGCTTTTCTTGAAGCTCAATCAATTGATTGCCGACAAAGAACTGGAAAAAGCAAAAGAACTGCAATTTACCATTAACGCTATTATCGGGAAATTAACTGCTGCTCATGGAAATATGTATTCTGTCATCAAGGAAGTCTTGAAAATCAATGAAAATCTGAATATCGGTTCTGTCCGTTCTCCATTAACACCAGTGACAGACGCGGATCGTCCGATTGTAGAAGAAGCGGCGCGTTTGATTCGGGAAGCAAAAGAAGCATTCCTATAATAGAAAAAGAGGTGGATTATGGGGAAATATATTGCCATTGATATTGGTGGAACAAATATCAAATATGGTCTGATTGATGATACCGACACCTTGCTGGAAGCGCATGAAATCCCAACAGAGGCTCATAAGGGCGGTCCAGAAATTTTACACAAGGTAAAGGGAATTGTAGCACGTTATTTAGAACAAATTCCAGTTGCTGGGGTTTGTATCTCCTCAGCCGGAATGGTCGATCCAGATAAAGGAGAAATCTTTTATGCTGGCCCTCAGATTCCAAATTATGCTGGTACTCAGTTCAAGAAAGTGGTAGAAGAAACATTTGCCGTTCCTTGTGAGATTGAAAATGATGTCAATTGTGCTGGCTTGGCGGAAGTTATGTCAGGCAGCGGCAAGGGAGCGAGCATTGCGATTTGTTTGACGATTGGAACGGGTATCGGTGGTTGCTTGCTGGTGGACGGTCAGGTTTTCCACGGTTTTAGTAATTCGGCCTGTGAAGTCGGTTATGTGTATCTGCCAGACGGTGCTTTCCAAGATGTGGCTTCAACGACTGCCATGGTCAACTATGTAGCAGAGCTTCACGGAGAAGATCCTACTATGTGGAATGGACGCCGCATTTTCAAAGAAGCGACCGAAGGAAATGCACGTTGTATCCAAGGAATCGACCGCATGGTCAACTATTTGGGGCAAGGGATTGCGAATATTTGCTATGTGGCCAATCCAGAAGTGGTGATCTTAGGTGGCGGCATTATGGGTCAAGAGGCCATTCTTCGTCCTCGAATTGAGACTGCTATGAAAGCTTGTCTGGTACCAAGTATTGCTGAAAAAACCAAGCTCGCTTTTGCTCATCATCAAAATGCTGCAGGGATGTTTGGAGCTTATTATCACTTTAAAAATAAACATCATTAACGAAAAGCCTTCTATAATGAAAATGAGCAAATCCTTTGGTGAGGAGATGCTCATTTTTATTTGGTCCCTTATTTGTGTCGCCTGTAATAGCCGTTTAATTTTTGATTTTCCCAAAAGCTGTTGAAGATTTTTTCCTTCTTTTCCCGGTCAATTTCTAGGAAAAAGGCATAAAGGAGGTCAATCATAAGTAGCATAGGAAACTGTGCTGAGATGCGTAAGATATACTCTGGTTTGCTTTGAATGGCAACAGTGATGATTTCAGTAAAGGTTTCTTTGACTTTGTTGGGGTGTCCTGTTACTAACACCGTTTTCGCACCCATTGCTTGAGCGTCGATGAGGCTGTTGATGATAGATTGCGTTCCTCCGGACAAAGAAAATCCAATAACCAAGCAATTTTCATCTAGGATACTGGTTGTCCAAGCAAAACCGTCTTGATCTGTCAACGCTTCGCAGACAACACCAAGCCGCATGAAGCGCAGTTTCATATCGCGTGCGACAAGACCAGAGCTTCCCGTCCCAAAGAAATAGACGCGGTCAGCTGCTTCGATGAGATTGGCAACGCGCAGCAGTTTGTCTTCGTCAACCAATTCCTCAGTTTGTTGACGGATTTGAGCATAGTTTCGTAGCACTCTACGAGATAAGTCATTTTGTACTTTCTCGTCCTGTTCCGCGTTTTCTTGCAATTGATGAAGGTATTGAAAATTAAACTCTCTGTAGCCTTTAAATCCGCATTTCTTTGCAAAGCGTGTCAAGGCTGCTTGAGAGATGTAGAGAGCTTGCGCAACTTTTTGAGAAGAGAGATCGTCATAGATGCTAGAAGGGCTCAAAAAGTAGTTGGCAATCCGCTTTTCTAAGTCGGTCATGCTATCAAAGTGGCTTTCAATCGTCGTTAAGATATGCTGCGTATTTTCCATAAGAGGTCACTTTCTTTGCTGGTGATAGTTATAGAACAACTGTTTTAAGAGTATAATTGTATTATAACATTTTTAAGGGGAATTAAGTAGGAGGGAGCTTTTCAGGACAGGTAGTTAGGAAACACGTAAATAAGCAGGAAATATAAACTGATAGAGTGGAAAATGCAATATAAAAAATGTTCATCTACCTAGAAAAGAAATAAAACTCTGTGACGAATGATTTGAAAATGTGTTATAATTTACACAAGAAAGCGTTACACCTATTGTGTCAAAAGGAGGTGCGAGATATGACGAATGCTACTCTTGAGCAAATGCAGGAAATTGAGCAAGCAGCAGATGAAGTGTTGGCGGGCTATAAAAGTCAAATTCAGGAATTGCGAGAGCAAGCGGCTAGTAATCTGAAACAGCTAGGGCAATCTTACGACGAAGAGAAAGAGCGATTGGTGACCGAGTTAAAGGAGCGCTCTGAACGAGAGTTAGCTGTCTTAACACAGGATTTAGAGCAAACGAGACAAGAGAACGAAGAAAAAGCCCAAGCGGCTTTGTCAAATAAAAAAGAAGTGCTGCTACAAATGATTGTGGACAGGGTGGTAGAAAAATATGGCCATTAGTCAAATGCAGGAGTTGTCGCTGCTATTGCCAAAAGATTTGTTGGATGATGTCCTCTCCTATTTGCAAAATCTCCAGTCGGTTGAAATTCAAAACTTGCAGACAAAAGAGACTTGGCAGGGAGCTTTCGAGCAAGAGTTAGTGTGGAATCCTGATAAGTCTTTCTCGGAACATCTTCAAACTTTGACTCGGCGGCAGGAAAAACTTGCAAATATGATTGAACGTTTGCAAGCGTTTGTGCCAAAGAAGAAATTACTGGAGTCGTTGAAGGAAGCTCCTTTGGAAACAACCTTTGTAAGTCTAGAAGAAGCAGGGCAGGCGCGTGATGAAGAAGCGCTTCTTGCTAACATTCAACAACAATTTCAATCGTTGGCAAGAGCACAGGAAGTTAAAGAAAGAGCTCAGTCAGATGTGGCAGAGCTAGAAAAATGGGCAAGTTTAGCCGTTACGCCGTCAGCACTTAAGCATTTTAAACACCTTCGTGCGTTTGTGGGAAGCATTCCAAGCAGTGAGAACAATCAGCTAAATGCTCGATTACGGGACTATCCTAATCTGGAAGTCCAAGAGATTTTCACCAGTACCACAGAAAGTGGAATTCTTGTGCTATGTAAAGCAGAAACAGCTAAGGAAATGCAAGCATTCTTGACAGAGCTTGGTTTCAAACCTTTTGAATATCCCTTTGAAGAATTGCCTAGTGAGCGCTTGACATCGTTAAAAGAAACGATAAGGGAGCAAGAAACGGTTATCAGCTCAACGCAAACGCAGCTTGCAGCTTCCAGCAAGGAACTGCAACAGCTCAAACTTCAGTTGGACTATATTTTGAATCTTACTTCTCGCCAAGAAAGCAAGGGAGATCTTGCCAGTACGCAGAATTTGGTTGCTTTAGAAGGCTGGATTGAGCAAGAGCAGATAGAAGATTTGAAAATGGGTCTTGCGCAACAATTTGGTGGGACTGTCTTGCTTCAAATCCATGAAATGGAGGCAGCTGATCGACAGCGAGTCCCGACAAAACTTAAAAATAATGCTCTGATTGAGCCCTTTGAGCTGGTGACAGAGATGTATTCGTTGCCGAAATACGAAGATAAAGATCCAACGCCTGTTGTTTCGGTCTTCTACTTTATCTTTTTTGGCATGATGGCAGCTGATATTGGCTATGGTCTGTTGCTCTTTGGCGGAACGACTTGGGCTTTGAAGACTTTATATGTTAAGCCAAGTCTAGCAAAGAATTTACGCTTTTTTAGAATTTTAGGAATTGGCGTTGCACTCTGGGGAGTGATTTATGGTTCTTTCTTTGGCTTCAAATTGCCTTTTGCGCTCATTGATACCAGCACAGATGTGATAACCATTTTGATTATTTCGGTCGTGATTGGCTTTATAACAGTCATGACAGGACTGTTTCTCAGTGGCAAAAAGAACATTCGCATGAAGGATTATGCGGCAGCTTATAATTCAGGTTTTGCGTGGATGCTGATTCTCATTGGTCTGGCTTTGCTAGCAGCGGGGCGACTGTTCCCAACTCTTGCTATGGTCGGCTTTATCGGGCAATGGCTGGCTATTGTAAATGCTGTCGGCATTGTACTGGTTTCTATTATCAGCGCTAAGAGTTTGAAAGGCTTGGGTCCTGCACTGTTTAATCTATACAATATCAGCAGCTATGTGGGAGACTTGGTGAGCTTTACGCGACTCATGGCTTTGGGGCTTGCTGGTGCAAGCATTGGCTCAGCCTTTAATTTAATTGTTAGTCTCTTTCCGCCTTTTGTTCGCTTTAGTATTGGGATTGTGCTGTTTCTCGTCCTCCACGGTATCAATATGTTTCTCTCCTTTTTATCAGGCTATGTGCACGGAGCGCGTTTGATTTTTGTTGAATTTTTTGGGAAATTCTACGACGGTGGCGGAAAAGCTTTTAAACCTTTGAAGCCAGCAGAGAAATATGTCCGCTACAAAAAATAGCACAGCGAAATTATTTTAGCAACTCAGCTAGAAGTTTTATGTCATTGACAAAATTACCAAATAAATAATGTTTACTATTAGAAATGGAGTTTATTCATGCAAGCTTTTTCATCTTATTTTTCAACTTACGGTGGTGCTTTTTTTGCCGCACTCGGTGTGGTTTTTGCGATTTTTCTCAGCGGTATCGGTTCTGCGCGCAATGTCGGTTCAACCGGTCAGGCTGCGGCAGCCCTATTAAAAGAACAACCTGAGAAATTCGTTAGCGCTTTGATTTTGCAGCTTTTGCCAGGTACGCAAGGCTTGTACGGTTTTGTTATCGGGATTTTGATTTTCTTTAAAATCCAGCCTGAAATGGCTCTTCAGACAGGTCTAGCCCTCTTTTTTGCCGCACTGCCAATCGGAATTGTTGGTTATTATTCTGCTAAATATCAAGGAAATGTAGCAACCGCTGGTATGCAAATTTTGGCGAAGCGACCTGAAGATGTCATGAAAGGGGTTATCCTCGCTGCTATGGTAGAAACCTATGCTATCCTTGCCTTTGTTGTATCTCTTTTGATGGTTTTAAATGTAAAATGAGACAGGTTCAATGTCTTGAAACAAGATTGCATAGAAGGAGGCAGATATGGAATTTGAATCTCATTTGAGGGATTCGGTTTTGGAGCAGGCGCATGAAAATGGGCGGCAGCTATTAGCCGATGCTAAAGAGTCTATTGAGCGTGAAGCTAAAGAGCAAGAAGCACGGTTGAAACAAGAAAAACTGCAACAGCGTGAGCAAGAAATAAAAGCGATCAATCGTCAGGTACAGCGTGAAGTGCAGCAGCTAGAAAATGAAAAACGTCAGTCTACTTTGGCGACCAAGCAAGGGATTTTGAAAGAATTATTTGCGGGGGCTTGTGAGCAAATGGCGGCTTGGTCGGTCGAGCAGGAGCAGGATTTCTTGGAGCAGGTCTTAAAAAAGTATCCGCAAGAAGAACTTGTTTTGACAGTTGGCTCACGGACATTGGTTAAATATTCGGCTGGACAATTGGAACGATTGTTAGAGCACTATCCGCACGTAAAATTGGCTTCCTCGTCTGTGAGTGGAGAAGCAGGTTTTCTCCTTTCGCGAGGCAATATTGACGATAATTACCTCTATCGCAATTTAGTAGATTCTTTGTGGCAGGAGGAGAGTTATCAGCTTGCTCAGACGATTTTCCAAGACGAAGCAGACTAAGGAGGCGTTCTATGAATGAAAAGACCTTCGCTCAAGTGAATACAGAAATTAGCATTCATGAGAGTAGCTTTTTAAGCCTAGCGCAATACGAGCAGTTGTTGCGGACTTTCACTTCTGAAAGTCGGTCAGCAGCTTTGGAAGGAACGGTTTATAGTCTGGATCATGAGCAACTAACAGACTTAAATGCGATTGAGAAGTTTCTCATGAAACATTTGTTTGCAGAGTATGCTTGGGCTTTTGAAGTCAGTCCAGAATCTGCTTTGGTGGAGTTTTTTACGCTCAAATATACCTATCACAATCTTAAGGTGCTGCTTAAGCACAAGGCAACAGGTTTGAATTTAAAACCCCTCTTGATTATGGTTGGACCTTATCCTTTAGATATTTTGGAGCATTTGGTTGCAACCTTTTCTGCTGAACATTGTCCTAATTTTATGGCGGATGAAATAGCAGCAACTTGGGCGGAATATCAAGATTATCAAGATGTGCGCGTTCTGGAAATTGGGATGGATCTGGCTTATTTCAAACACTTAAAAAGCTTGGAGTCTGCATTTGAAGACGAGCGGCTTAAGCAACTGGTGCGGTTGACGATTGATTTTTATAATGCAGTAACGGTGCAGCGTTCCATTCGTCACCAAAAACCGCACAGTTTCATGACACAGTTGTTATCAGATGAAGGCTCTTTGACGAGTGCAGAGTGGATTGAGTTGGCAGAAAAAGGCGATCTTGCTGGCTGGTTTTCCAAAGTTAATCCATTAGAATTTGACGCAGAATTACGCATTTATGAAGAAAAAATGCGTTCGGATAAGTTGACAAATATTGAACTGGAGTATTTGGCAGACTTGGTTCAGTTTAAGCTCTTAGAACAAGGGCGATTTGAAACAAGTGGTCCGCTTCCGCTCTCTCGTTATTTATTGGGAAAAGAGCTGGAAGTGAAGAATCTTCGACTTATTTTGACTGGTTTGACAAATCAGCTTCCAGTAGAGATGATTAAAGAAAGGATAAGACCGATTTATGGCCAGTAAAACTTATAAAATTGGTGTGGTGGGGAACCGCGATGCCATTCTGCCTTTTCGCCTGATTGGTTTTCAGACTTTTCCAGTCACCGAAGCGACCGAAGCGGTGAATACTTTACGGCGATTGAGTCGAGAAGATTTTGCTATTATTTATTTGACAGAAGATACGGCTGCTGAAATCCCTGAAACGCTGGCTTACTATGATAAGCAAGTGCTGCCAGCGATTATCTTAATTCCGACCCATAAAGGGGTAATGGGATTAGGACAGAAGCGTATTCGCGAGAACGTAGAAAAAGCAGTTGGACAGGATATATTGTGAGGTTTTTATGAAAATGAATGAATTAGGCCAGCCCATTGGAGATGCCCTGCCGAATTTCAAACCGGGAGATTTGCCCAATCTGGAGCGACTAGAAGGACAATATGTTATCGTTGAATGTCTGTCCAAGGACAAACATGGGTCGGATTTGTATGAAGTCTATGGTCCGGATTCTCCTGCTGATATGTGGACGTATCTCTTTCAAAATCCTGTTCAAAGTCAGGAAGAATGGTCGACCTTGCTAGATCAGATGCTGGCAGATCAGGATCGTTTTTACTATGCCATTGTAGACAAGGAGAGTGGCAAGGCATTGGGTACTTTTGCTCTAATGAGGATTAATCGGGGTAGCCGTGTCATTGAGGTGGGGTCTGTGACCTATTCGCCCCAATTGAAACGAACCAGACTGGCGACAGAAGCCCAATATCTGTTGGCACGTTACGTTTTTGAGGAGCTGGAGTATCGCCGCTACGAGTGGAAATGCGATGCACTCAATCAACCTTCAAGATACGCAGCAGAAAGGCTTGGTTTTATCTACGAGGGCACTTTTCGTCAGGCAGTTGTTTATAAAGGGCGTAACCGAGATACTGATTGGCTAGCCATGATTGACAAGGACTGGCCAGCGGTCAAAATTCGTTTAGAAAAATGGCTAAGCCCAGATAATTTTGATGAAAATGGGCAACAAATAAAATCCTTATCTGATTTTTAAAATAAGAAGTATCAATTTTTGCTGTAGAGATAGCTAAGAAGGGTTTCAAGCTCACGGCAAGGATAGAAAATAAGCAAAAATCTCCCAAAGAATGGAGGAAGATTGTGAGTCAAGGAAAGATTATAAAAGTTTCGGGTCCTTTGGTAGTAGCTTCTGGGATGCAGGAAGCGAATATTCAGGATATTTGTCGTGTGGGCAATTTGGGCTTGATTGGGGAAATCATCGAGATGCGTCGAGATGAAGCTTCTATTCAGGTGTATGAAGAAACCTCTGGTCTTGGACCAGGAGAGCCGGTGGAAACGACGGGGAGTCCGTTGTCGGTCGAATTGGGACCAGGGTTGATTTCGCAAATGTTTGACGGAATTCAGCGTCCTTTGGCACGCTTTCAAACAGTAACTAATAGTGACTTTTTGGTGCGCGGAGTGCAGTTGCCTCATCTGAATCGTGAGACCAAGTGGGACTTTGCGCCTTGTCTGGAGATTGGAGTAGAGGTAACAGCCGGAGATATTCTGGGCACGGTTCAAGAAACCGAGCTGGTAGTCCACCGCATTCTAGTGCCAATTGGTGTCAGCGGTCGTGTGACTAAGATAGAAGCGGGGAGTTATACTGTCAATCAGCCTGTCTATGAGATTGAACAGGCAGATGGAGCCGTTTTTGTTGGCAGTCTTATGCAGAAGTGGCCGGTTCGTCGAGGTCGCCCCTTTGCTCAAAAGCTAATTCCAGAGGAGCCTTTGGTGACGGGTCAACGAGTGATTGATACCTTTTTCCCTGTGACCAAGGGCGGTGCGGCTGCTGTTCCAGGCCCTTTCGGTGCGGGAAAGACCGTTGTTCAGCATCAGGTTGCTAAGTTTGCCAATGTGGATATCGTGATTTATGTAGGTTGCGGTGAGCGGGGCAATGAAATGACCGATGTGCTCAATGAATTTCCAGAGCTGATTGATCCAGCAACTGGTCAGTCTATCATGCAGCGAACTGTTCTGATTGCCAACACGTCCAATATGCCAGTTGCGGCGCGTGAAGCTTCTATCTATACAGGAATTACGATTGCTGAATACTTCCGAGATATGGGGTATTCTGTCGCTATTATGGCAGATTCAACATCTCGTTGGGCAGAAGCTCTGCGGGAAATGTCAGGACGTTTGGAAGAAATGCCGGGTGACGAAGGCTATCCAGCCTATCTGGGCAGCCGTATTGCTGAATATTACGAACGAGCGGGTCGGGTTAAAACCTTAGGGAGTGACGAGCGTGAGGGAAGCATTACCGCAATCGGCGCTGTTTCCCCTCCGGGTGGAGATATTTCTGAGCCAGTCACGCAAAACACTCTGCGGATTGTCAAAGTTTTCTGGGGCTTGGACGCTCAGTTGGCACAACGTCGCCATTTCCCTGCGATTAACTGGCTTAGTTCTTACTCACTTTATCTAGATGAGGTAGGGTACTATATCAATCAGCATGAACAGTTGACTTGGTCGGAAAAAGTAACCAAGGCGATGAATGTTCTTCAAAAAGAGAGTGAGCTACAGGAAATCGTGCGGCTGGTTGGTCTGGATTCTCTGTCTGAAAGGGATCGTCTCACCATGAATACAGCTAAAATGATTCGTGAGGATTACCTGCAGCAGAATGCTTTTGATGAGGTTGACACCTACACTTCCTTTAAAAAACAAGTAGCTTTGCTCACTAATATTTTAACATTTGATGAGGAAGCCAATCGTGCCTTGAATTTAGGTGCCTACTTTACCGAAATCATGAACGGTACTGTGGAGCTGCGAGATCGAATTGCTCGCTCTAAATTTATCCCGGAAGAGCAGCTGGATGCAATTTGTAATTTGGATGCTGCTATTCGAGAAAACTTACATGATATTCTTGCCCAAGGAGGAGCAGACAATGAACGTGATTAAAGAATACCGTACCGTCAGCGAAGTTGTTGGTCCTTTGATGATTGTGGAGCAAGTTGAAGGTGTGCATTTTAATGAGCTGGTGGAAATCCAGCTCCATGATGGAACCAAGCGTCAGGGACAGGTCTTGGAAGTGCAGGAAGACAAGGCGATGGTGCAGCTGTTTGAAGGCTCCAGTGGTATTAATCTAGAAAAAGCCAAGGTTCGTTTTACCGGTCGACCGCTTGAATTGCCAGTGTCAGAAGATATGGTAGGACGAATTTTCAACGGTATGGGCAAGCCTATTGACGGGGGGCCTGACATTCTGCCTGAGAAGTATCTAGATATTGACGGTCAAGCCATCAATCCAGTCGCGCGAGATTATCCCGATGAGTTTATCCAGACGGGGATTTCAGCTATTGATCACCTCAATACTTTAGTTCGAGGACAAAAATTGCCAGTTTTCTCTGGTTCAGGTCTGCCTCACAAGGAATTGGCTGCCCAAATTGCTCGTCAAGCTACGGTGCTCAATTCAGAAGAAAATTTTGCGGTGGTTTTTGCGGCTATGGGGATTACCTTTGAAGAAGCCGAATTTTTCATGAATGATTTGCGAGAGACGGGAGCTATTGATCGCTCTATCCTCTTCATCAACCTAGCCAATGATCCTGCTATTGAGCGGATTGCGACACCGCGGATTGCCCTGACTGCCGCTGAATATTTGGCTTATGAAAAAGACATGCACGTTCTCGTCATCATGACAGATATGACCAATTACTGCGAGGCCTTGCGAGAAGTATCCGCTGCTCGCCGAGAAGTGCCGGGGCGTCGAGGTTATCCGGGTTATCTCTATACTAACCTCTCTACTCTTTATGAACGGGCGGGACGCTTGGTGGGAAAGAAAGGCTCGGTGACGCAGATTCCTATCCTCACCATGCCTGAGGATGATATCACTCATCCCATTCCTGATTTGACTGGTTACATTACTGAGGGTCAGATTATCCTGTCGCGTGACCTTTACAACAGTGGGTATCGTCCACCGATTAACGTACTGCCGTCTCTTTCGCGCCTCAAAGACAAGGGTTCTGGCGAAGGAAAGACTCGGGGAGACCATGCAGCAACCATGAATCAGCTCTTTGCGGCTTATGCACAAGGCAAACAAGCCAAAGAATTAGCGGTTGTATTGGGAGAATCCGCCTTATCTGACACCGATAAGCTCTATGTTCAATTTACCGAACGATTTGAAAAAGAGTACATCAATCAAGGTTTTTATACCAATCGGACGATTGAAGAAAGTCTGGATTTAGGCTGGGAATTGTTGTCTATCTTGCCACGGACGGAGCTTAAGCGGATCAAGGACGACATGATTGACCAATATTTACCAGAAAGCAAGCAGCATATTTAAGGAGGTGAGCCAATGACTCGTTTGAATGTCAAACCAACCCGAATGGAGCTGAACAATCTAAAAGAGCGACTGAAAACAGCTACTCGCGGTCACAAACTCCTCAAGGATAAACGGGATGAACTGATGCGTCGTTTCATTAAGGCTGTTCGCGAGAACAATCACCTCCGCCAAAAAGTTGAATCAGCTTTGGTCGGGCACATGCAGGACTTTGTATTGGCGAAAGCCTTGGAAAGCGACCTCATGGTAGAAGAGATTTTTGCTGTTCCTATGCGAGAAGTCAACCTTCATATCGAACAGGAAAATATCATGAGTGTGCAGGTGCCAAAAATGCATGCTCATATTGACAATCCTTATGGTGATGACGAGGGAGATGTAGTTTATAGCTATGTGGCATCTAACAGCCAAATGGATGAGACGATTGAGGATATGGGCAACCTATTGCCCGACCTCCTGCGCTTAGCAGAGATTGAAAAGAGCTGCCAGCTGATGGCAGATGAGATTGAAAAGACCCGCCGTCGGGTCAATGGTCTAGAGTATGCAACCATTCCAGATCTCACAGAGACCATTCATTATATCGAGATGAAGCTAGAAGAAGCCGAGCGCGCTAGTCTAGTAAGAGTAATGAAGGTGAAATAAACTACAAAATAATTAAAAAGAGTCCAGCGATAAAAGTTGATGAAATGTTTGATGAACATGTGAAATCATCTTTATTTGCCCGACTTTTTTTGTTCAGTTCAGCAAAAAGTAAAAGCGTTAAAAATTGCATTTACAACTTTTGATTCACATGCTCATGAGAAATATATAGAATAAGGAGATTTGGATAGATTATCTCAATTTAGTAAAGATAAATAGCTATTCCCTCTCACTTTTTCCATAAAAATGCGAGAATTTTCTGATAAATCATGTTATAATAGAACAGACTACACGAAAGGGACGGAAATTTATGACTTTAGTTTATCAATCAACGCGTGACGCAAACAATACGGTAACAGCCAGTCAGGCTATTTTGCAGGGGTTAGCAACGGACGGTGGTCTCTTTACGCCCATTTCTTATCCGCAACTAGAGCTGGACTTTGCCAAACTCAAAGACGCTTCCTATCAGGAAGTTGCAAAATTGATTTTATCTGCTTTTTTAGATGACTTTACAGATCAAGAGCTGAATGACTGCATTAACAATGCCTATGACAGCAAGTTTGACACGCCAGAGATTGCTCCCTTGGTGAAACTGAATGGGCAATACAATTTGGAACTTTTCCATGGTGCTACGATTGCTTTTAAGGATATGGCCTTGTCTATTCTCCCGCATTTGATGACAACAGCAGCGAAAAAGCATGGTCTGGAAAATAAAATCGTCATTCTGACGGCGACTTCTGGTGATACCGGAAAAGCAGCTATGGCAGGCTTTGCGGATGTTCCGGGAACAGAAATTATCGTCTTTTATCCTAAAAATGGTGTCAGCAAGGTTCAGGAGTTGCAGATGACCACTCAGATCGGGAACAATACTCACGTGGTAGCTATTGAGGGCAATTTTGATGACGCCCAGACCAATGTTAAACGTATGTTTAATGACGCGGCTCTTCGTGAGCGGCTGGCAGCGCACAAGTTGCAATTTTCTTCTGCTAACTCCATGAATATCGGGCGCTTGGTGCCACAGATTGTTTACTATATCTATGCTTATGCACAGCTGGTTAAGACTGGTCAGATCGTAGCTGGTGATAAAATTAATTTCACAGTTCCGACGGGTAATTTTGGTAATATCTTGGCAGCCTACTATGCTAAACAAATTGGTCTTCCGGTCGGCAAGTTGATTTGTGCTTCTAATGAAAATAATGTCCTAACGGATTTCTTTAAGACACATGTTTATGACAAAAAGCGTAGCTTTAAGGTAACGTCTAGTCCGTCTATGGATATTTTAGTTTCTTCAAACTTAGAGCGCTTGATTTTCCACCTGTTAGGAAATAATGCAGAAAAGACAGCAGATTTGATGAAATCTCTCAATCAGCATGGTCAGTATGAGTTGACTGATTTTGACCCAGCTATTTTAGAACTCTTTGCGGCAGAATATGCCACGGAAGCCGAGACAACAGCTGAAATCAAACGAGTTTATGAAGTGTCTGATTACATTGAAGATCCGCACACAGCAGTCGCCTCAGCTGTTTATCAAAAATACCGGACAGCTACAGGTGATGAGACTACGACTGTTGTTGCTTCAACCGCCAGTCCTTATAAATTCCCAGTAGTGGTAGTCGAAGCTGTAATGGGACAAAGTGGTCTTAGTGATTTTGAAGCTTTAGTAAAACTCCACGAGATTTCAGGAGTTGCAGTGCCTTCTGCAGTTGCTAACCTAGAAACCGCACAAGTTCGCCATAAAACGACTGTTGCCGCTGACCAGATGCAGGCAGCAGTAGAGAGTTATCTAGGGATTTAATTAAAGGTATTATCAACGCTCAGCTGGTCAGCCAACTGGGTGTTTTTATTTTGCAAAAGTATCTATGTGGTTAAGATGTTGTAAGCTTGGTGCAGAAAAGTGTATAATCAATCTTAGGAGTTTTTAATAGATGACCAATTACAAAAAGATTTTAAACATCGCTTTACCAGCTATGGCGGAAAATTTTCTGCAAATGTTAATGGGAATGGTGGATTCGTATTTAGTAGCGAGTCTCGGTCTCGTGGCTATTTCAGGGGTTTCCGTTGCAGGCAATATCATCAGCATTTACCAGGCCATTTTTATTGCGCTGGGAGCAGCGGTATCCAGTCTAATTTCTAAAAGTTTGGGAGAAGGAGATCGAGACAATCTAGCTTATCATACTAGCGAAGCCATTAAGCTCACCATGCTTGTGAGTATGTTTCTGGGGCTCCTCTCTCTTGTTTTTGGACGCCAGATATTAGCTTGGCTGGGAACGGAGCCTGCCGTCGCCAATGCAGGTGGTCTTTATCTAGCTTTAATCGGGGGAATGATTCTCCTTTTGGGTCTGATGACTACGCTAGGCTCCTTGATTCGGGCAACTAGCAACCCTCGCCTGCCTATGTATGTCAGTTTTTTGAGCAATCTGCTCAATGTCCTTTTTTCCAGTCTTGCGATTTTTATTTTTCACATGGGAATCGTTGGAGTGGCACTGGGTACCATTTTAGCTCGTCTGGTGGGCGTTTTGATTTTATGGAAAGAATTGTCTCTGCCTCTGGCATCTTGGAGTTGGAAGCTGGACTGGGAACTGTTGCGTTTATCTCTGCCAGCTGCTGGAGAGCGGCTGATGATGCGCGCTGGGGACGTGGTGATTATTGCCATTATCGTTAAGTTCGGGACAGATGCCGTTGCGGGAAATGCTATTGGAGAGGTTCTGACACAGTTCAACTATATGCCGAGCTTTGGAGTCGCTACCGCAACGGTTATGTTGGTGGCTCACGCGGTGGGACAGGCGGATTTTCAGACAGTTAGGAAGCTGACGAAGCAGACCTACTGGCTATCTCTAGGGCTCATGTTACCGGTGGCTTTACTTATTTTTGCGCTGGGTCAACCACTAACACATCTTTATACAAAGGACAGCAGCGCTGTGACAGCTAGCTTGTCGGTCATTCTTTTTTCACTTTTGGGTGTGCCTATGACAGCAGGAACAGTCATTTACACAGCTGTTTGGCAAGGATTGGGAAATGCCAAGTTACCTTTTTGTGCCACGACTGTTGGTATGTGGCTGATTCGCATTGTAGCGGGCTATTTTCTGGGAGTAACTCTGGGATTGGGCTTGTCCGGAGTTTGGAGCGCCACTCTTTTGGACAATGGCTTTCGCTGGATCTTTTTACAAATCATCTATCAACGGAAAATGAGGAAAATAACATGACAAAAGCTTTTATTTGGGATTTGGACGGAACCTTGCTGGACTCTTATGATGCGATTTTGGCAGGGCTTGAGGAAACCTATATGTACTATGGCTTAGATTTTGACAGACCAGCTATCCATGCTTATATCTTGCAGCATTCTGTTCAGAAACTACTGGAAAAAGTTGCGGCAGAAAAAGGTTTAGATGCTGAAGAGATGAACTGTTTTCGAGGTCAAAGTTTGCAAGAGAAAAATGCTCACATTCAGCTCATGGATGGTGCTAAGGCTATTCTTGCTTGGGCGCAGAAAGCAGATATTCAGCAGTTTGTCTATACTCATAAAGGGAAAAATGCTTACCAAATTTTGGCGGATTTAGAGATTTTGGATTATTTTACAGAAATCGTGACTACTGCTAATGGATTTGCAAGAAAGCCCGACCCAGAAGGGGTGAACTATCTCGTAGAGAAATACCAGCTGGATAAGACAAGCACTTACTATATCGGCGATCGGATGTTGGATGTAGATGTTGCCTTTAACAGCGGTATTCAATCAATCAATTTCTGCGATGATCGACCAAACATTAATCACAAAATCGACTATTTACTAGAGATTAAACAGATAATCCGTTAAAGAAAGGCAAAATATTTGCTTTTCTGTTTTTGATGGTCTATAATTGACTCATCAATAGTTGACTAGTCAATTAAAACCAGAAAGGAGAAAATATGGTTGCCATTCATCATCTGCTATATCAATTACATTTAACCGATCAAGCTATCACGCAACTCTTTGAGCAAAAATTAGAAATTAGCTTAACGCGGTACGAGATCTTGAACTTTTTATTGGACAATGCTCCATGTAGTCAAGTTGCTGTGCAAGAGGTCTTAAAAATTGATCCCGCAGCATTGACTCGGCATTTCAAACTTTTAGAAGAGCGCGGTTATGTTCAACGGAGCCGCAATCCCAAAAATCAACGAGAAGTCCTAGTGGATGTTACGAATGTTGCAAAAGAGCAGCTTCTGCACGAGCCACAGACCTATCATGTAGATGTCAAAAAGCAAATGGAAAAAGTTCTCTCGGATGATGAGCAAAGGACGCTGAGTACTTTATTAGAAAAACTTGTATCTGGCTTAGATCAAATTACTGTAGAAAAACATTAGAAAGAAGAAATGTATGTCACTCATTACTACGATATTAGCAACAATTGTCGCACTGGAACACCTCTATATTTTTTATCTAGAAAGTATCGCTACCCAGTCAGACAGCACCAGCCGAGTCTTTAATATGAAAAAGGAAGAATTATCTCGCCCGTCCGTCACATCTTTGTTTAAAAATCAAGGGATTTACAATGCCTTTTTAGCTCTTTTCCTGCTATATGGCTTGTATATTTCACATAATTTAGAAATGGTGACCATTTTTGTTTTATTTGTCATTGGAGTTGCAGCTTATGGCGCTGTAACGGCTAATAAGAAAATCATCTTGACCCAAGGGGGCCCTGCGATTTTAGCTATTCTAAGCATTTTATGGTTTAAATAGCACCAAATATTAACCATTATAAAAATATAAATTAACCACCGTTAATAGTTTGTGCTATAATATATAGTAGAAACAATTCTACAATAGAAAGAATGATAGAAATGTCAGACAAAAAGGTTTCCTTAAGTGAAGTTAACCAAAGCATTGCAACGCCTAAAAACGCTGGTTTCTTTCGTACTTTATTAGCTTTTTCAGGGCCGGGAATGTTGGTTGCCGTTGGTTATATGGATCCGGGAAATTGGATTACAAGTGTTGTAGGTGGTGCCACCTATCGTTATTTGCTCTTATCAGCTGTCTTGGTTTCTTCTGTAATGGCTATGCAGTTACAACAAATGGCGGGAAAATTAGGAATTGTCACAAGGATGGATTTGGCACAAGCCATTGCGGCTCATACGTCAAAGCCAGTTCGCTATCTCCTTTGGGTTATTACAGAGCTGGCCTTAATGGCAACGGACTTGGCAGAAGTCATTGGTGCAGGGATTGCACTTCATTTACTATTTGGCTGGTCTTTGTTATTTTCGATTTTGATTACAGTCTTTGACGTTTTCCTGTTGCTTTTTTTGATGAAATTAGGCTTTCGTAAGATTGAAGCTATTGTTGGAACGCTGATTTTAACTATTTTATTGATTTTCTTATATCTGGTGATCCTTGCAAAGCCCGATCTTCATCATATTTTATCAGGATATTTGCCAAATCTGGCAGCTTATCAACATACGGCTAGTAAAAATGGAACGTCCGTTTTGACCTTAGCACTAGGCATTGTGGGGGCAACGGTCATGCCACACAATCTGTATTTGCACTCTTCTATCGCGCAAACGCGAAAAATTAATTACAGAGCCAAACAATCCGTGCATGAAGCAGTACGATTTATGACGTGGGACTCGAATATTCAATTGAGTTTGGCTTTTGTGGTTAATTCTTTGCTGTTGATTTTAGGGGCAGCATTATTCTTTGGACATGCGGATAAAATTGGTGCTTTTTCTGCAATGTACAATGCCTTAAAAGACCCTCAAATTGCTGGTGCTATTGCTAGTCCTATCCTCTCAACGCTCTTTGCAGTGGCTTTGTTAGCAAGTGGTCAAAACTCAACTATTACAGGAACTTTAACGGGACAAATTGTGATGGAAGGTTTCTTAAATATGAAGTTACCACCGTGGTTTCTCCGCTTGGTAACCCGCTTATTAGCTCTTTTGCCAGTTGTGATTGTTGCTATTTTATACGGAGACAAAGAACAAGTGCTAGACAATCTTTTGGTCTATTCCCAAGTCTTTCTTTCTGTCGCTTTGCCATTTTCAATCTTTCCACTCGTGTATTTCACCTCTAATAAAATGCTCATGGGCGAATTTGTCAACAGCAAATGGAATACCTACTTAGCTTATGCCGTTTCTATTTTATTAACTATTTTGAATGTAAAACTTGTGGTTGATCTTTTTTAAAAATTTGTCTATCAGTTCAATTTTCTCTAGAATAAATGGCTTAAAAGCGCTATAATGAAAGTGGAAAGATTCTCATATATGGAGGTGTCAAGATGGACGAATTGAAAAAAGTTTTGCTGGCAGGGATTGGATTGACTTCCATGACCTATGATAAAGCTAGTGAATTTGTCAAAGAATTGATTGCCAAAGGTCGCTTAACGGTGGATGAAGGCAAGCAACTTCAGTCAGAATTAAAGCGCAAAGCAAAAGAACAAACCGCTGAAAGTCAAGTTGAACACATAGATAATGTATATGCAACCAAGCAAGATATTGAACGATTAGAAGACAAACTAGACCAATTGCTTAAAGGGCTTTCGAAAACAGAAGAATAGTCTTCCATGATAACGCAGTCACAACTTTATAAAGACTGCGTTTTTTGCTAAACTAAAAGCAGGATTTGAAAGAAAAATTGACAATTATAAATAGAAGGAGGATAACTTTATGGCAAACAAACGCTTACGAGAGATTCTAACAGCCTTTAGTGCTGTTGGTTGGTCCAATCTGAAAGATCGAAAGAAGCCACTGGACGAGAAAAAAGCTCCTAAGCAATTGCGAGAAGCTTTTGAGCAACTAGGACCCAGTTTTGTAAAAATTGGTCAAATTTTGTCCACTCGCAGTGACTTATTGCCAGAAATCTATATCAAAGAGTTAAGCAAGTTGCAAGATGACGTCAAACCTTTGGATAAAGAGACCGTTATGGCTGCCATTGAAGACGAGTTAAAACGCCCAATTGAGCAACTTTTTTTAGACGTCTCGCAGGAACATTTAGCAAGTGCTTCCGTCGCACAAACTCACCGTGCTGTTTTGTTAAATGGCGATGAAGTTGTGCTGAAAATTCAGCGTCCGCATATTCAAGAGCAGATTACAGAAGATATTGCGCTCTTGATTCGACTAGCTCGTCATTTTCCTAAGCATTTACTGCCTATGGTGGATTTGCCAAAGATTCTGCAACAGTTACAGACCACTCTCTTGAACGAAATTGACTTTCGCAATGAAGCTAAGTACATGGACGAATTTGCTCGCTACAATCAAGAGATTCCTTGTGTTGGCGTGCCAAAAGTCTATCCAGACTTTACCACTCCCCACTTAATTGTGGAAGAATACATTCCTGGCGTCCGCATCAATCAATATGCTGTTTTACAAGAAGCGGGTTACGATTTGGCAGATATTGGTCAGAAACTCATGTTGAGCTTTATCAAGCAGGTATTTAAAGATGGCTTTTTTCACGGTGATCCACATCCAGGTAATCTTTTAATCTATGAAGGAAAGATTTATTTTATTGATTTTGGAATTACAGGGGAATTGGAAACGGGTTTTCGTGTGTCTCTAAACGACATGCTGTCTAGTTTTACGACACAAGACATTGATTCGATGACACAGGCTATTCTAACAATTACGACTACTAGTGAACCAATCAATAAATTGCAATTAGAGCAAGACGTTGAACGCATGCTAACCAAATACGGCAATTTAGAGTTAGGCTCCTTGTCTATTACAGATATGTTTGAGGACGTAGTAGCGATTTGTAGGCGTCATCATTTGCAAGTACCATCCCAGATGACGATCTTAGAAAAAGCAGCCTTGCAAATTGAGGGACTTTTTCGCGAGTTAGCTCCTAACATCAATCTGATGACTTTAGCCAAGCAATATTTCCTCGAAAATATGAAATCAGACATCTTGCACCAGACTTTGAGTTACGATTCTTTCTTAATCGAACTGCTCTACTTGCTGCGACATGGGAAAAGTATTCCAAGACGGCTTCATCAGCTAGTGGAGCAGATTGTGAATGGTCGCTTGGTCGTCAATCATGACTTAATTGACTACAATCAACGCTTTCGTCGTATCGAATCCGTAGCCAATCGTCTTGTACTAAGCCTTATCTTCCTAGCTTTATTACTGACAGGTGGAATTTTAACCCTCAATCCAGATACGCTATTCTTAGCAAAATTTCTTTTTGTCTTAGCGACAATGGTATTGCTGTGGTTACTCTATCTCATCATTCGCTCCACAAGATGAGAAGACAAAAAAGAGCGCGACAAGTTGAATTTTTGAAAATCACAACTTATCTCGTTCCTACAATCTTAAAATAGCACATTAGAAATTAGACATTAGCATCTTGAAAGTTGAATTATCTTGTTTGAGGCTGACCAACAGTTCTCTGGTTTCAAAGCTCTTTGTCTACTAAATCAACTACAACTTGCGAAGCAAAGTACTTCTTCATTCATTTTTCAAGCTCGGAAGAGCTGTGGAGTGAGACTGTGAACTAAGAATTTTCAATATTAGTTCGGTCTCACTCCTTTTCTTTATCTTCCAAATTATTTGTAACGATTAGTTTGTCATTAGAGGAAGCTTGCTTGAAACGAACATAGTCCGTTAAAGGGAAATGAATCAAATTTAAAAAAGTCTCGGAAAACTGCTCAGGCGGTGTGGGTTCAGGTTGGGTAATCCAAATTTCAATAAAGATGAGAATACCTCCAACAAGAACCTGCGATGCCTTTTCTTTTGGAATGTTTAATTTTTGATAATCAATCGTAATGTGCTGCTCAATCCATTGACCATACGTATTTCTTAAAAAATCTCTCCAATAGGGATCTACTGCTGTCTTAAAGAGACAACTGATTTGCCTTCGGTGGGTGTATAAGATAGGAATAACCACTTCTGCAAAAAAGACAAAAGGATCAGGATAAACTTTCTTATCATAACCTTGAAAAATCAGTTGAAATTCAGCATCAAGCTCTTTATGAATATAATCTAGAATTTCATAATTTCCATTAAAATGGCGTTTGTAAATCGCTTGTCTTGAGATCCCTGCTTTTTGCGCAATTTCTGCTAAAGAAAAATGCGATTTCTGAGGATTTTCCATTGCAAGTTCAAAAAAAGCTTCTAAAATCTTCTCTCTTGTATTAAGTACCATCTTACTCTCTCCTTATACATATTCTAATGTAAAAAATATATGTAGTCTAGCGAAAAATCTGGGAAAAGTTTACGTTTTGTAAACAAATTTACAATAAAAAATGTGTATAAATATAAAAACAACATAACTAAACTGTATTTTGCCTTAGATTTAAAAAAACTGACTTAAAATCAGATACTATCGGCATCACAATAAAGCAGGGCTTCTTAATCTCTGCTAAGGATTTACCTCACTACAGAGATTGCAGATCCAGTAAAATATTTTTTAAATAACTTATCAAAAACTTTACAGACTGTCAAGAAATAGAGAGAGAATACAGGTCATTTTGATTGAAAGTGCTATAAAGGGGTTGGTATAATGGTTTTATTAGAAGTTTATACTTTTATGCAAAATTCTAAAAAACTATAGAAAGGAAATCGTAATGATTAAAAAAATGATGAATCTTGTTGGGGTAGCATTATTGCTGGCTTCAACAATCTTATCACCGGCTAGTGCTGTTGCTCAAACGCTGACGAATCAATCTTCAGCATTGACAACTCAGTCAGAGACGAAAAAAGGTTTGGAAAATTCGTCTAGAGAAGAAGAGACAGCTAAACAAACAACACCTTCTACTGACTCGACAGGCACAAATGACAGTTCTAGCCAAGAGAAAAAGGCTGAAATGCCTGCTTCTGAAAATAAAACGGAAGCAAGTGCTGATTCGAGCCAAGTAAAAGAAGATACTGCTTCAAAGAAAACTGATAATGTGGAGGAAAAAAATGAAAGCAAACCAGGAGCACCCCCTGCCTTAACACCTAGAAGCGAAGGAAGCAAGTACGATCTTTCTAGCGCTGCAAATGCTAAAGAATGGAATGATGTTATCACAGAAATGTATGTGACAAACAAAGATGGAAACCCTATCCCCCCAAAAGGTGTACAGATGTGGGAAACTTTCCAAGTGCATGTAAAATTTAGCCTTCCGAATAACACAGTTAATGAAGGCGACACCACAACTATTACGTTACCAGAAACTTTACGATTTCCAGAATGGACAGACTTTGAAGTTAAGGATTCAAAAGATAAAGTTGTTGCGCATGCAAAAATCAACCCCACAACTAAAACGATTACGTTGACCTATACAAAATATCCTTCTGAACATTCGGATGTTTTAGGAGAACTGTTCTTTTATGCAGCTGTTGACCATAATAAAGTTAAAATAGAAAAAGACATAGATCTTGATTTTAAAGTGGGTCATAAAACTAAGATTGGTGGAAAACTTCATTATCAAGGCCCTGGAAAGAAAATCGAAAGTATACTAGAAAAAAGTGCTTGGCAAGATGGAGCTAACAAATCTCTTCTTCAGTATGCTCTTGCTATCAATAGAAAAGGTATTGATTTAAAAGAAGTCAATGTTCAAGATAGGCTGGACGACGATGCTAAGGGGATTCAAATTGATCAGAGCAGTATCCGTATATATGAAGTAAGATGGTCCTGGAAAAATGGTGAGTGGAAACACGATAATGAGAAAGATGTTACAACTAACCACCAGATAAAAATGGATGATGATAAACGTGGCTTCCAAACTCACTTAGGAAATATTGGGACTAAAGGTTACTATATCAGATATCAAGTTAAAACTAACTATGAACCGGTGGGTGGAGAAGTTTTTAAAAATAAGGCAAAACTTTCTTCAAAAGATAAAATTTCGGAAGAAGTCAATATCTCTTTAGTATATCGAGCTGCTGGCGGATTTGCAGAAGGTTATGTTTACTCAATGAACTTGCATAAAGAAGACGAAAAAACAAAACAAGCTTTAGCTGGTGCAAAATTTAAAGTAACGCGTGACAGTAATAAGAAAGTCATTGGTGAGTATACAACAGATCCAAACGGTGATATTACAATTCCTAATCTGTTAAAAGACGATTATACGATTGAAGAAGTGGAAGCTCCAAAAGGATACCAAAAATCAACTGAAAAGATTCGTGTTAAGCCAACTGACTTTGGAACAGACAAAGCTTACAGAAAAACAATCACTAATAAGAAAGATGAAAAAGTTTCTGCTCAACTTCAGGTTGAGAAAGAACTGATTGGTCGCCAACTGAGAGATAAAGAATTCACGTTTGAATTGAAGAAACAGGGTGAACAAACTCCGATTCAAACAAAATCAAATGATGCTGACGGGAAAGTAACATTTGATGCTCTTGAATTTACCGAAGAAGGAACATATAACTATACTATTTCTGAAAAACGTGAAGACCATCCTGAAAAGGGAATCTACTATGATCCAAATGATATTCAAGTAACAGTAAAAGTCTCAAGGAATCAAGAAGGTAAGCTAACTACTGAAGTCACTTATAAAGGTAAGGATGACAAAGGTGGTTTAGAAGATAAAAAGAAATTCACCAATCATTATATTCCAGATAAAACAAAGGGAAATCTTTTGGTGAAGAAAGAACTAATCGGTCGTAAACTTCAAGCAGGTGAATTTGAGTTTGACCTAAAAGAGAATGGGCAAATTCTCCAAACTGTGAAAAATGATGCTGACGGAAAAGTTCAATTCAAAGATATTGAATATACTAAAGCAGGAACCTATGAGTATACCATTAGTGAAAAAGCTGGTGATGTTCCAGGAGTTGAATATGAACCGAATCTTATCTCGGCAACTGTAACTGTCAAAGATAAGGGAGGAAAACTTGAAGTTACAAAGGTCACTTATTCGAAAGCTGGTGAGGAGACTAAAAAACCAACTTTTGAGAATCGCTATACTCCAGGAAAGACTTTCGCTCGATTAGAAGTGAACAAAGTTCTGACAGGTCGTCAGCTACAAAAAGACGAGTTTGAGTTTGAGTTGACTGGTAAGGAAGATCATATTCACCAAACGAAGAAAAACACTGCAGCTGGGAAAGTCCAGTTTGATACGGTTGAATATACTAAAGCAGGTGAATACCATTACACTATTAAAGAAAAAAACAATGGTCTAGGTGGTATCACTTATGATTCGAAAGAAATAAAAGTTACTGTCAAAGTTACAGATGATGGTAAAGGGAAACTGAATTCTGAAATTTTCTATGAAAATGATGATCAAACTTTCAAGAACACATACTCAGCTACTAAAACAAATGTACAACTCTCCGTTAAGAAAGCATTGACTGGTCGCAAACTGAAAGCGCAAGAGTTTGAATTTGATTTGGTTGATAATACTGAGGTTAGTCCAACTGTCGGTAAAATCTTGCAAACTGTTAAAAATAACGCCAATGGTGAGGTCAATTTCAAATCATTGGAATATACTAAAGCAGGAACTTATGAGTATTTTATCCGAGAGAACAAAGGTTCTGCACCAGGAGTTACCTATGACCAAAAATTTATCACGGTAACAGTAGAAGTCAAGGAGAAATCCGGTAAACTTGAAGTTAGCAAAGTGACTTATATGACAGATGGAGAAGAAATTAAAAAACCAACTTTCAATAATCGCTATACTCCAGTTAAAACATCTGCTAAGTTAGAGGTGAAAAAAGTTTTAACAGGTCGCCCTCTTCAAGAAGGTGAATTTGAATTTGAACTCAAAGATCTACAACGAAATAAAAAGATTTTAGAAACTGTAAAAAATACGGCTGATGGTAAGGTTCAATTCAAAGAGCTTAAATATACTAAAGCAGGAACCTATCATTATACCATTAGTGAAAAAGCTGGTGATGTTCCAGGAGTTGAATATGAACCGAATCTTATCTCGGCAACTGTAACTGTCGAAGATAAGGGAGGAAAACTTGAAGTTACAAAGGTCACTTATTCGAAAGCTGGTGAGGAGACGAAGGATCCAACTTTTATCAACCAATACACTCCAGGAAAAACGTTTGCCCGATTAGAGGTAAATAAAATTCTGACAGGTCGTCAGCTACAAAAAGACGAGTTTGAGTTTGAGTTGAAGGAAGATGGTAAGTCCGATGTTCTTCAAACGGCTAAAAATGATGCCCAAGGAAAAGTTCGGTTCCAAGCTATTAACTACGACAAAGCAGGTGAGTACCACTACACCATTACAGAGAAAAAAGGTCAGTTAGGTGGCATTACTTATGATACGAAAGAAGTAAAAGCTACTGTCAAAATTACAGATGACGGCAAAGGAAAACTACATTCTGAAATTGTCTATGAAAAAAACGACACTACCTTCAACAACACCTACACCACTCAAGCTACTTCTGCAACTTTCAATGTGACCAAGGAGTTAACGGGTCGCAAACTGAAAGCGCAAGAGTTTGAGTTTGAGTTGAAGGAAGATGGTAAGTCCGATGTTCTTCAAACGGCTAAAAATGATGCCCAAGGAAAAGTTCAGTTCCAAGCTATTAACTACGACAAAGCAGGTGAGTACCACTACACCATTACAGAAAAAAATAATGGTCTGACAGGGGTTGCTTACGACTCTAGTCAAGTGAAAGTCACAGTTAAAGTAACGGATGATGGTAAAGGGAAGCTAAGTACTACTGTGACTTATGACGGTGGTAAAACGACCTTTAAGAATACGTTCACACCAAAAGAAATCACAGTGCCACTGCAGGTGACAAAAGTCTTAACTGGTCGAAATCTACAAGATGCCGAGTTTGAGTTTGAATTGTACGATGGACAAAACAAGCTACTTCAAACAGTTAAAAATAAAGCGGATGGTACGATTCCTTTCACAGCTCTTAAGTTCACCAAGACTGGTCTTTACAACTACCTTATCAAAGAGAAAGCTGGTAAGGTTCCAGGTGTTGACTACGATAAACAGCCAATCAAGGTTACCATTCGTGTCCAACAAGAAGAGGATGGGCAGTTGGTTGTCAATATCGTCTACCTCGGTTTTGACGAGAGCGGTAAGAATAAAATTTCTAAACAAAGCTTTACAAATAAATATACTGCCAAAGGTACCGATGCTACTTTCTCTGTCACGAAGAAATTAACCGGACGTGCTTTGAAGGATGGCGAGTTTAGCTTCGAACTCAAAGAAGATGGCAAGGCAGATGTTCTTCAAACCAAGAAGAATGACAAAGCTGGTAAGGTTCAATTTGATGCAATCAAGTATCAAACTGTTGGTACTCACAAGTACACCATTACTGAGAAAAACACAGGATTGGGTGGTGTGACTTACGACACCAAGACTATCAAGGTAACAGTTGAAGTAACCGATAACGGTAAAGGTCAGCTGGTTTCAAAAGTAACCTACGAAAACAACGACCAAACTTTCACCAATACATACTCTAGTCAAAAGGTTAGTGCACAATTAGGCGTGACTAAAGAACTGACAGGTCGTGCATTAAACGATCAAGAGTTCGAATTTGAATTAGTCGGAACTGATGACAACGTTCGTCAGATGAAGAAAAATGCAGCAAACGGTCGTGTTACTTTTGATGCGATTGACTATACAAAAGTCGGAACTTATCGTTACACTATCAAAGAGAAGGACAATGGCTTAGGTGGTGTGACCTATGATAAGAAAGAAATCAAAGCGACTGTCAAAGTTACTGATGATGGCAAAGGTCAGCTAGTTGCTCAAGTATCTTATGATACAGCTAATCCAACCTTCCGCAATACTTACCTTGCTAAGGAAACAACTGCAGCATTGGAAGCGAACAAAGTGCTAACGGGTCGCGAATTGAAAGAGAATGAATTTGCCTTTGACTTGATTGGCCCAGACGGTAAAGTGGTGGAAACCGTTAAGAACGCTAAAGATGGTAAGATTTCATTTAAAGAGTTGACATTCAAAACAGCTGGAACTTATACTTATACCATTAAGGAACAAGCCGGTACTTTAGGTGGTGTGAAATATGACACCAAAGTAATCAAAGCAACAGTCACTGTCACGGATGATGGTAAAGGTCAACTACATACAACAGTTGCTTATGAAAACAACCAAAACACCTTCACGAATACTTATTCAGCAGATAAAGCCACTGCAACTCTTTCTGCTAAGAAGCTATTAGAAGGTCGTAACCTCAAAGAAGGGGAATTTGAATTTGAACTGACTGGTACAGACGATCAAGTTCGTCAGACGAAGAAAAATGCCCAAGATGGTAGCGTTACTTTCGATACCCTTGAGTATACTAAGGTAGGCACTTATCATTACACCATCACCGAAAAAGATACGAAACTCGGTGGTGTGAAATATGACACCAAAGTGATCAAAGCGACAGTCACTGTTACAGACGATGGTCAAGGCCGATTAGTAACAAAAGTTGCTTATGAAAAAGATGATCAGACCTTCAAGAACACTTATTCCGCTGCCAAAACAAATGCCCAACTCTCTGTTAAAAAAGCCTTGACAGGCCGTGCTTTGAAAGATGGCGAGTTTGAGTTTGAATTGAAAGGCCAAGATGATAAAGTTGCTCAAAGCAAGAAGAATGCTCAGGATGGCAGTGTCACTTTCGACACCATTGAGTACACGAAAGCTGGTACCTATCATTACACCATCACTGAAAAAGATACAAAACTTCAAGGAATCACTTATGATAAGAAAGTCATTAAAGTTACAGTTGAAGTGACAGACGATGGCAATGGTCAGTTGCACGCTAAAGTAAGCTACGATAAGGACGTGAAGACATTTGAAAATCGCTATACTCCACCGAAGAAGGACTTACCTAAGACAGGTACGGTCATTCATACGTTAGCTATTTTCATTGGAATTATCGCCTTAATCGGTGCAGTTTATCTCATCAAAAAGAAATCTTGATAAAATCAAGGTTGCAGAAAAACGATAAGTCTAAAATTGGAAATCTAGTGAGAATTCTCTCAAGAAATGGAGTCTCTCTTTAGATTTCCTTTTTGATGTTTAGGGGAGAAAATGGTGTGAGAAGCAATGGAAGAATTGAAGTCATTTTCGTGAAAAATAGAAAACAAAAGAAATTATATGAAGGCTTGAGGTGATTCTCAGGCTTTTCTTATGAAAAAGGCGCTGAAATTTTCACTTGACTCTTATTTTCTTTATGATATACTTAACTAGTAAAGAATTAACTGGTTAATCAGAAAAGGAGAAAAATGGGTCAGCTAGCACATGAAATTGATCGTTTTTTAAATGAAATCATTTTAAAATCCGAGAATCAACATGAGATTTTGATTGGATCTTGCACGAGTGGTATGCCATTGACCAATACTCAAGAGCATATTTTGATGTTGTTGTCTGAGGAATCTTTGACAAATTCAGAGTTAGCGAAGCGCTTGAATATCAGTCAGGCAGCGGTAACAAAGGCCATCAAGTCATTGATTAAGCAAGAAATGTTGGAACCTTTTAAAGATGTGAAAGATGCACGTGTTATTTTTTATCGGTTGACAGAATTAGCGAAGCCAGTTGCTGCGGAGCATCATCATCATCATCAGCATACATTGGAAATTTACGAAAAAATTGCCAATCAATATAGTTCTGATGAGCAAGCAACTATTCAACAATTCTTAGAAACCTTAGTGGGGGAAATCGGAAAATGAGATATATCACAGTTGAAGATTTGTCCTTCTATTATGATAAGGAGCCTGTGCTGGAGCATATTAACTATTATGTGGATAGTGGTGAGTTTGTGACTTTGACAGGTGAAAATGGAGCAGCAAAAACGACCTTGATCAAGGCTAGTCTTGGTATTTTGCAGCCTCGATTTGGTAAGGTGACGATTTCTAAGACGAATACAGCTGGCAAGAAGCTGCGGATTGCTTATCTGCCACAGCAAATCGCTAGTTTTAATGCAGGTTTTCCCAGTACGGTTTATGAATTTGTTAAATCAGGTCGGTATCCACGTAAAGGCTGGTTTCGTCGTTTGAATGCGCATGATGAAGAACATATCAAGGTCAGTCTGGACGCCGTTGGCATGTGGGAACATCGAGACAAGCGGATTGGATCGCTTTCGGGTGGGCAAAAGCAACGGGCAGTCATTGCGCGCATGTTTGCTTCGGATCCGGATATTTTTGTCTTGGATGAGCCGACAACGGGGATGGATGCTGGCAGCAAGGATGAATTTTATGATTTGATGCACCATAGTGCACATCGGCATGGCAAGGCTGTGCTGATGATTACGCATGATCCGGAGGAAGTCCGAAAATATGCGGACCGCAATATTCATTTGGTGCGAAATCAAGATTCGCCATGGCGGTGCTTCAATGTTCACGAAAGTGACAAGGAGGAGGTGAGCCATGTTTAATTTATTAGCTTACGACTTTATGCAGCGGGCTTTTCTGGCCGTAATTGCCATGAGTCTGTTCTCGCCTGTGTTAGGAACTTTTTTAATTTTGCGGCGTCAGAGTTTGATGAGTGATACGCTCAGCCACGTGTCGCTTTCGGGGGTTGCTTTTGGCTTGGTGTTAGGTATTTCGCCTACGATTTCAACTGTCATTATTGTGATTATTGCGGCAGTTTTCTTAGAATACTTACGGACGATCTACAAGGATTTCATGGAAATCGGAACAGCAATTCTGATGTCAACAGGACTTGCCATTGCTCTGATTGTTATGAGTAGGGGCAAGAGTTCCAGTTCTATGAGTTTGGATCAGTATTTATTTGGCTCTATTGTCACGATTAGTACGGAGCAGGTGATTTCACTCTTTATCATTGCGGCAATCGTGCTGGCATTAACCTTCCTCTTCATTCGACCAATGTATATTTTGACCTTTGATGAGGATACAGCTTTTGTGGACGGTTTACCTGTGCGCACCATGTCCATTCTGTTTAACATTGTGACAGGTGTTGCCATTGCCCTCATGATTCCAGCGGCAGGTGCGTTGCTGGTATCGACTATTATGGTGTTGCCAGCCAGTATTGCTTTGCGGTTGGGCAAGAACTTTAAATCCGTTATCTTGTTGGCAAATGTCATCGGCTTCTTAGGTATGATTGCTGGATTGTATATTTCATATTATGCAGAAACGCCAGCCAGTGCAAGTATTACCATTATTTTTGTCGGCGTATTTTTACTAGTAAATTTATTGAAAAAATTTATCAAATAGGAGTAAGAAATGAAGAAAATTGGTCTATTAGTAGCAAGTTTACTGAGCATCTTTTTAGTGGCTTGTTCCAATCAAAAAAGTGCAAATGGGAAATTAAATGTTGTCACAACATTTTACCCAGTTTATGAATTTACCAAGCAAGTAGCAGGCGATGCTGCCAATGTCAAACTCTTGATTGGTGCAGGAACAGAACCGCACGAATACGAGCCTTCTGCCAAGGCAGTTGCAACGATTCAAGATGCAGATGCTTTTGTATATGAAAATGAAAATATGGAAACTTGGGTACCAAAATTGCTCAAAACTTTGAAAAAAGACAAAGTAAATGTGGTGAAAGCAAGTGGAAAAATGTTGCTTCTTCCTGGTACAGAAGAGGAAGAAGACCATGATCATGGGAGCGAAGGACACCATCATGAATACGATCCCCATGTGTGGTTGTCACCAAAACGTGCCATTAAAATGGTGGAGAATATTCGCGACAGCTTAAGTAAACGCTATCCCGATAAGAAAGCGACTTTCCAAAAGAACGCAGCAGCTTACATTAAGAAATTAGAAACTCTGGATAAAGAATATGCAACTGGTTTAGCAAATGCAAAACAAAAAAGTTTTGTGACGCAACATGCTGCTTTTCGATATCTTGCATTGGATTATGGTTTGAAACAAGTTCCTATTTCAGGGCTTTCACCAGATAGTGAGCCTTCAGCAGCGCGTTTAGCTGAATTGACAAAATATATTAAGAAAAACAATATTAAGTATATCTATTTTGAAGAAAATGCTTCTCAAGCATTGGCTTCTACATTGGCAAAAGAAACAGGTGTGAAGTTAGATGTCCTTAATCCGCTTGAAAGTTTGACTGAAAAGCAAACAAAAGATGGAGCAGATTACATTTCCATCATGCAATCAAACTTGAAAGCCTTGAAGAAGACAACTGACCAAGAGGGCGCTGAAATTTCTGCTGAAAAAGAAGAAAATACGAAGACCGTTCAAAACGGTTACTTTGAAGATAGTGCTGTTAAAGATCGTACTTTGTCTGACTACGCTGGTCAATGGCAATCTGTCTATCCATATTTGCAAGACGGAACTTTAGACCAAGTCTTTGATTACAAGGCAAAATTGAGTGGTAAGATGACAGCGGCTGAGTACAAAGCCTATTATGAAAAAGGCTATAAGACAGATGTGTCTAATATCAATATCACAGATAAGACCATGGAATTTGTAGTAAACGGGCAAAAGAAGAAATATACTTACAAATATGTCGGCAAACACACTTTGACGTATTCGAAAGGTAATCGTGGCGTGCGCTTCATGTTTGAAGCGACAGACCCTGACGCAGGTAAGTATAAATATGTTCAGTTTAGCGACCATAATATCGCCCCAACGAAAGCAGCACACTTCCACATTTTCTACGGTGGTGAAAGCCAAGAAGCCCTCTTTAACGAATTGGAAAATTGGCCAACTTACTACCCAACGAAATTAAGTGGACAAGAAATCGCCCAAGAAATGCTTGCGCATTGATAAAGACACAATTTCTATACAGAAAGAGAAAAATTGAGTTGAGTAAATCTTCTCGATTTTTTTGCTTGACAAACTCTGATTACAGATGTAAACTATAAAAGAATTGATAATTACAATTGTAATCAGAAAAGAGATGAAACAAAATGGAACAACAAAATATTAGTCAGGCAGAATGGCAGGTTATGCGTGTTTTGTGGGCGTATCCTCATAGCAGAAGTACTGAGGTGGTGGAGCGTTTAGAAGCTGATTTTGATTGGAAACCGGCTACTGTTAAAACCTTGCTGAATCGCCTGAAAACCAAAGAGTTTATTTCAATGGAAAAGATTGAGGGGAAATTTTACTATGATGCTCTGATTTTAGAAGATGAGCATTTGGAAAATAGTTGGCGTACCTTGCTTGACAATATGTGCAACACCAAGCATGGCGATTTAGTAGTTTCAATACTAGAAAGCAATCAATTCAGTCAAACAGATTTGTCTCGAATCCTAGATGTTGTAAAAGAAAAGCAAGTTCAAGCGCCGGAGACGATTCAGTGCAATTGTCCACCAGGTCAATGTACTTGTGGCGCGCATTGTCAAGATGACACGAATCAATCGAAAATGGCGGAGTAAGAAATGGAAAAAGACAAAAAAGAGTATAAATTATCCGGCATGACCTGTGCAGCTTGTGCGATGACCATTGAAATGGTCGTCAACGATTTGTCAACAGTAGAAGAAGCCACGGTGAACTTGGCGACGGAAAAATTGACAGTTTTTCCCAAAGAAGGATTTGCAAGCGAGCAAGTCTTAGACGCTGTGAAAGAAGCAGGCTACCAAGCGACAGAAAAGGGAGAACAAAGGCGGTCTGATTATGCGAAGCAAGTCGCAGAAAAGCAAGAAAACGTGCGCAAAATGGCGTGTCAGATTTGGTTTGCGGCAGGAACGACCGTGCCACTCCTCTATATTTCAATGGGGAGCATGATTGGCTTGCCGTTACCCTCCTTTTTAGATCACATGACGCATCCCATTGCCTTTGTATTGGCGCAATTTTTCCTTACTTTGCCAGCGATTTGGGTTGGCCGCGGTTTTTATGTACGTGGTTTTCGGAATTTGGCAAAACGGCATCCGAACATGGATAGTTTGATTGCTGTAGGAACGAGTGCAGCCTTTCTGTATAGTTTGTACTCGGTCGTTCAAGTTTTGCTGGGGCATCATACTTTTGTACACCAGTTGTATTTTGAATCAGTTGGTGTGATTATCACTCTTGTTTTACTGGGGAAATATCTAGAAGCCAATGCCAAGGGTCGAACCTCACAAGCGATTCAAAGTTTGATGAGTTTGGTACCCGACCAAGCGACCGTTATTCGCTATGGCGAAGTCGTAACAATTGATACAGAAGACATCAAGGTTGGAGATATTGTGCGGATTAAACCGGGAGAACGTATGCCAGTAGATGGTGTGGTTATCTCTGGACAAACCTATGTAGATGAGTCTATGATGACAGGTGAAAGTGTTCCTGTTGAAAAAAATGTCGGAGATGTGATTACGAGTGCCACTATGAATCAAACGGGTTCTATTGACTATGAAGCAACCAAAGTCGGTTCGGACACAACTTTAGCTCAGATTGTTCATTTGGTAGAGGAAGCGCAAGGCTCGAAAGCGCCTATTGCGGCTATGGCAGATAAGATCTCGCTCTATTTTGTACCAATTGTCTTGAGTTTGGCAGTTTTAGCAGCTCTGTTGTGGTATTTTCTGGCGGGAGAAAGTTTGCAATTCTCGCTTTCTATCTTTATTGCGGTGTTGGTCATTGCTTGTCCCTGCGCGCTTGGGCTAGCTACTCCGACGGCTATTATGGTCGGCACGGGGAAGGGCGCTGAAAATGGCGTCTTGATTAAGTCGGGGCAGGCTCTTGAAGCGACTCATTTGGTAGATGTTGTCGTTCTGGATAAGACAGGTACGATTACCGAAGGGAAGCCAAGTTTGACGGATGTGTTGACTTTTGGTGATGTCACACGGGAGGAATTGCTACATTTGCTTGCAAGTAGTGAGCAACATTCAGAACATCCATTGGCGGTAGCAATTTTGGAGGCTGCTCAAGATGAAGTCGTATCTTTGGCACCGGTAACGGATTTCCAAGCAATCTCAGGTAAAGGGATTATAGCTCAAGTAAAAGCTCAAGAAATTTTAATCGGGAATGAAAGCTTGATGAGACAATACCAAGTCGAGCTCGGAGAACATATCTCTGACTTGATTTCCTTATCTCATCAAGGAAAGACGGCCATGTTTGTCGCTTTGGATAGACAATTGGTGGGGCTGGTAGCAGTTGCTGATCCAATCAAAAAAAATAGCCGTGCAGCTATTGTTGAATTGCAAAAAATGGGCTTGGAAGTTGTGATGTTGACAGGGGACCGTGAGGAAACAGCTCAAGCTATCGCAAGAGAAGCTGGTGTCGATCAAGTGATTGCAGGAGTATTTCCAGACGGCAAAGCAGATGTCGTCAAGGATTTGCAAGTGCAGGGGGGAAAGGTTGCCATGGTGGGTGATGGAATCAATGATGCACCTGCTCTGGTGCAAGCTGAAGTCGGGATTGCTATTGGTTCTGGAACGGATGTGGCTATTGACTCAGCCGACATTGTTTTGATGCACAGCGACCTTTTAGATGTGGTGACAGCCATTCGCCTCAGTCAGGCTACGATTAAAAATATCAAAGAAAATCTTTTCTGGGCTTTTGCCTATAATACCTTAGGAATACCAATCGCAATGGGTCTTTTATATGTATTTGGCGGTCCGCTGCTCAATCCTATGCTAGCCGGTCTTGCCATGAGCTTTAGCTCGGTTTCTGTCGTCACCAATGCGCTGCGTTTACGGCGCTTTAAAATAGAATCATAAAAGGAGTTCATCATGAAACAAATTGTTACTTTAGAAAATATATCTTGCCAAAATTGCGTGAAGCATGTCACCGAGCACTTCCTAAAATTGGAAGGTGTATCGGATGTTCAAATTGATTTAGATACAAAGGTTGCGACTGTAACCACCAATCATGCATACAGTGCAGAAGATTATCAAGCTGCTCTGGCTAAAACGATTTATAAAGTTGTTAATGTTGCATAAAAAATGAGGCTGGGCAAAAAGTGTCCCAGCTTCTATTAGAATTAGTAATAAACGAATAACGCAGCTTCAACAATTCACTGAATTGTTGAAGGCGGGAAATCAGCCTTGCACAGCAAGCCACTATGATTGCTCAAAGCACTGCTTTGAGGTGGCAGATAAAACTTGCGAAGCAAGTATCAAAGCTGTTCGCTTTTCCAGCTCGGAAGAGCACATAATTACCCTTGCGGGGGTGGGACCACGAACTAAAAATCGAAAATTTTTAGTTCTGTTCCACTCCCATTATTTTTTAAATCAATCCTTTCTCAAAGCTTTGAGAGCTGACTTCAACACTAATTTTTTCAAGCGTAAAAGGATGTGTGAAAGTTAAGCGATGAGCATGGAGCATGAGGCGCTTTGCTTTTTGCGGATTGTACAATGGATCGCCGATAATGGGGTATCCATGATGAGCAAGGTGTACACGGATTTGATGAGTTCGCCCAGTTTTAAGTTGACAGCTGACGAGCGTCTTGTTTTCAAATTCTTTTAGCTTTGAGATATGGGTCTCAGCGTATTGACCATTTTTGTTATCCACTAGCCGTTTTCGCCGATCGTGACGGTCACGCCCGATTTTATCTGTATAGATTTGACGTTTTTTGGGAAATGCTCCTTGTACCAAAGCCCAATATTCGCGCAAAATTTCCTTGTTTTCTAGCAATCGATTTAAAATTGGCAAGATAAAAGGATTCTTCGCAAAAAGAACAGCTCCGCTTGTTTCCTTATCTAAGCGATGAACGACATAGCAAGTATTTCCAACATAAGCAGAGACATGATTTAAAAGTGCCAGCTCCGTTGGTTCATTGGCATGTGTTTTCATACCTTCGGGTTTGTTGACGATGGTGATGTGTTCATCTTGGTATAGTTCTTCCACCAGGCTAGCATTTCCCATGAGAATGGATTTCTGTGGATAATCTTCTTCGTCAAAAATCAACGTAATTTCGTCATGTGGATGGACAATACTCTGCCAATTGATTGATTCATGGTTGACGAAGACGTGTTTTTTAATGCGTAGAAAATGGCGAATCTTTCGTGGAATCAAAAAATGTTCTTCCAGCAGCTCTTTGACTGTCATTTCTGGTAAACCTTGTGGAATCGTAATCGTAAATTGCATATAGTTATTGTAACAAAATAGCCGATGATTGAAAATAAGCAGCTCGAGATTAAATAATTTCTTAAAGTTTTCTAAACTAAACGCTTGATAAGAGGTCCTTTCTTGTCTGGATATGGAGAAGGTGATAGAATAAGGATATGAAAAAATTAAGTGAGTTATTTGAAATCGTAGTGAATCATTTTAAAAAGGAAAGTCCTAAGCGCAAGCATCAAGAGGTGACAGAGGTTGAAGAATCTGAGCCGCATTTGAGCCGATCTGGGAAAAGTCGGAAAAAGCCGATTTCTCAACACCCATTTCGTCGATTTTGGCGTCGCTATCACCTGACGAAGATTGTCTTAATTTTGGGACTTGGTTTTGGTTTGATGACAGGAGGTTATCTCTTTTATGTTGCCAAATCCACTAATGTGAATGATTTGCAGAATGCTTTGAAAGCAACGACATCTATTTATGATAAGGACGGCAAAAAAGCTGGAAGTTTGTCAGGGCAAAAGGGAACTTATGTAGAATTATCCCAGATTAGCCCGAATTTGCAACATGCTGTCATTGCGACAGAAGACCGTTCTTTTTATAAAAATAGTGGGATTAACTACGGTCGTTTTATCATGGCGATTTTGACAGCGGGACGTTCTGGTGGTGGTTCTACCATTACACAACAATTAGCCAAAAATGCTTACTTATCTCAGGATCAGACCATTGAGCGGAAAGCAAAGGAATTTTTCCTCGCCTTGGAATTAACCAAGAAATATAGTAAAAATCAGATTCTCACCATGTACCTCAATAATTCTTATTTCGGGAATGGTGTGTGGGGAGTAGAAGATGCTTCTAAAAAATATTTCGGCGTATCTGCTAGCCAGCTGACACTAGATCAAGCAGCTACCTTAGCAGGAATGCTTAAAGGACCGGAGCTATACAATCCCATTGCTTCTATCAAAAATGCAACCAATCGGCGCAATACCGTTCTGCAAAATATGGTAGCTGCTAGCTATATCAATCAAGCAACAGCCAATCAGGCAGCAGTGAATGGTTTGGGCAGTCAATTGGTAGATGCTTACACAGGAAAATCGGCAGATTATCGCTATCCGTCTTACTTTGATGCGGTTATCAATGAAGCAGTTCGAGATTATGGTTTGACAGAAGCTGATATTGTTAATAACGGCTATCGCATTTACACAGAGCTAGATCAGAATTACCAAGCTAGCATGCAAGTCATCTATGATCGCGAAGATTTATTCCCGCAAGCAGCCGATGGGACAAGAGCCCAATCGGGTAGTGTAGCGCTTGACCCTAAAACTGGAGGTGTTCGCGCGCTTGTCGGGCAAATCAATAGTACGAGTGCCAATTTCAGAAGTTTTAACTATGCTACACAATCTTCAAGAAGCCCTGGCTCGACTATTAAGCCCTTGGCGGTTTACAGCCCTGCAGTTGCAGCAGGTTGGTCCATCAATAAAGAGTTGGACAATAGCACAACGACTTACGGAAATTACACTGTTAACAACTATGGTGGAATTCAATCCAGTCCGACGGTTCCCATGTATCAGGCTTTAGCGCAATCCTTAAATATTCCAGCGGTTGCTGCTGCTAATGAATTGGGACTGAAAAAAGTTTTTGAATATGGTAAAAAATTTGGCTTGAATATGGATAAAGTGGATCAGACTCTTGGGGTGGCTCTCGGTAGTGGCGTAACAACCAATCCGCTACAAATGGCACAAGCCTACTCGACTTTTGCCAATAATGGTGTTATGAATGATGCTCATTTGATTACCAAAATTGAAAATGCTAGTGGACAAGTAGTCAAAACTCATAAATCAACTTCAACGCGAGTGCTTAACCGCTCAACAACAGAAAAAATGACGAGTATGATGCTGGGAACATTTACCAATGGTACGGGTGTTTATGCGGCTCCTTACGGCTATGATATGGCTGGGAAGACAGGAACGACAGAGACTGACTTTAACCCAGATTTATCAGGAGATCAATGGGTTATTGGTTACACGCCAGATGTGGTGATTAGTCAGTGGCTAGGTTTCCCAAAGACTGATGAAAATCATTATCTGACAGGCACTAGTGCCAATGAAGCTTCAGCTATTTTCCGAAGTGTGGCAAATAGTATCCTACCGTACACAAATGGTACGAAGTTTGGTGACGAAAATGCCTATGCAAAAAATGGCATTGCACCGGTTGATACGAATGGTACAAATGATACTGCAAATCAAAGTAACAATAATTCAGATATTTTGAAAGATGTGCAAGATAAAGCCAAGAATTTGGTTGACCAAGCTAAGAAAGCAATTGACGATGCTAAGATTCCTGAAAAAGCACAGAATCTTTGGGACACGGTTAAGAGTTGGTTCCAATAGACTTGTCAAAAACGGGCTTTCCTGATATAATAAACAAGATGGAGGCGTTATGGCACTAAAAAAAGCGAGTCTGGCGTGCACGGTTTGTGGATCGAGAAACTATTCAATCAAAGTGAGTAGTACGCCAAAACCAAAACGTCTGGAAGTAAATAAATATTGTAAACATTGCAGTAAATACACGATTCATAAAGAAACTAGATAGGAGAAAGTTGTGAAATTCATTAAAGATACATTTCAAGTATTAAAAGATACAACTTGGCCAACTAGAAAGCAAAGCTGGGTAGATTTTATCTCAGTTATGGAATACACAGCTTTCTTTGTCGTCATTATTTATCTTTTCGACTTACTTGTCACAAGAGGTTTGGTACGATTGTTAAATATCTTTTAATTTTTAGCCTGCTTGTTGTTTTATCAAGTAGGCTTTTATTATAAAAATGGTAGTAAAAAGATTGCATTTGCCATTTTTGTGGTATAATAGGGCTAGAAAAGAAACCGAAGCCCTCAGGCTTTTTTATTTAGGAAAGGAAGAACGATGGACAGTTTTGATAAAGGCTGGTTTGTCTTGCAGACATACTCAGGATATGAAAATAAAGTAAAAGAAAATCTTTTACAACGTGCACAAACCTATAATATGTTGGAAAATATTTTGCGCGTGGAAATCCCAACGCAAACGGTACAAGTGGAGAAAAATGGAAAAACCAAAGAAGTTGAAGAAAATCGCTTCCCAGGTTACGTCTTGGTAGAAATGGTGATGACAGATGAAGCGTGGTTTGTCGTACGGAACACACCAAACGTAACAGGCTTTGTTGGCTCGCACGGAAACCGCTCCAAACCAACACCACTATTGGAAGAAGAAATCCGCCAAATCTTGATTTCAATGGGACAAACCGTTCAAGAATTTGACATCAATGTGAAAGTTGGCGATACAGTTCGGATTATTGACGGAGCTTTTGCAGATTATACGGGTAAAATCACCGAAATTGACAACAACAAAGTGAAGATGATTATTTCGCTATTCGGAAATGATACAGTTGCCGAAGTAAATCTGAACCAAATTGCTGAATTATAATAAAAAGTGAGCTAGAAATCAATTTTTATACTTATTGGTTTAGCTCACTTTTTGTGCTATTTTGATGAAAAATGAACTCTTGTTGAAAATGTTTGTCTCAAATTCACCCACCAATTTTATTATATTTGACCTAATTTAACCGAACAAAAAAATAAAAAAGCCCGATTTTACGGGCTTTTCATTCGGTTAATTCCTGTTAAATCAGGTTACGGAAGGCGGTAGACGGATTTGAACCGACGATCAAGCTTTTGCAGAGCCGTGCCTTACCACTTGGCTATACCGCCACAACGTTTATTAACGTTTATTATTTTATCCTAAAAAATCGTTTTCGTCAAGAGTGTAGATTGGTTTCTCTTTGTAAAATTTTAGTGTTTTCCGATTAAATTTAATCATTAAAGTGGTGAAATTATCATTTTGATAAGCCGAAGAAAAGTTTGGATTGATAGTTTTTCTTGCTTTAGTTAAGATAGCAATAAGATAAACTTGTTTAGCTGAATCAACTAGCTTCAAAAATATCAGCCACCATCTTCCTAAAAGTAAAGAAGTCATAAGTTGATTTCCCGTTACTTGCTTCCTTTTTTAATAATTGTATCCATCTCATATGACATTTCTAAAATTAGAAGTTCATATTTTTTAGCCATGGGAACTTCTTCAACAAATAAATGTTTTCAGCTATCAATTTGGAAGAAAAAAGTTTAAGAAAAATAAAAAAAGATAAAAAAAGGTATTGACAAGAAGAGGAGGAGGTGATATACTAAGATAGTTGTCGCTTGAGGGGCGACAAAGACCTTTGAAAACTGAACAAGACGAACCAATGTGCAGGCGACTGTTTAAGAACAGTCCGTCAAACATTAAAAAGAAACAATAAATCTGTCAGTGACAGAAATGAGTGAGAGCTCAAACTTTATATGAGAGTTTGATCCTGGCTCAGGACGAACGCTGGCGGCGTGCCTAATACATGCAAGTAGGACGCACAGTTTATACCGTAGCTTGCTACACCATAGACTGTGAGTTGCGAACGGGTGAGTAACGCGTAGGTAACCTGCCTATTAGAGGGGGATAACTATTGGAAACGATAGCTAATACCGCATAACAGTATGTAACACATGTTAGATGCTTGAAAGATGCAATTGCATCGCTAGTAGATGGACCTGCGTTGTATTAGCTAGTAGGTAGGGTAATGGCCTACCTAGGCGACGATACATAGCCGACCTGAGAGGGTGATCGGCCACACTGGGACTGAGACACGGCCCAGACTCCTACGGGAGGCAGCAGTAGGGAATCTTCGGCAATGGGGGGAACCCTGACCGAGCAACGCCGCGTGAGTGAAGAAGGTTTTCGGATCGTAAAGCTCTGTTGTTAAGGAAGAACGAGTGTGAGAATGGAAAGTTCATACTGTGACGGTACTTAACCAGAAAGGGACGGCTAACTACGTGCCAGCAGCCGCGGTAATACGTAGGTCCCGAGCGTTGTCCGGATTTATTGGGCGTAAAGCGAGCGCAGGCGGTTAGAAAAGTCTGAAGTGAAAGGCAGTGGCTCAACCATTGTAGGCTTTGGAAACTGTTTAACTTGAGTGCAGAAGGGGAGAGTGGAATTCCATGTGTAGCGGTGAAATGCGTAGATATATGGAGGAACACCGGTGGCGAAAGCGGCTCTCTGGTCTGTAACTGACGCTGAGGCTCGAAAGCGTGGGGAGCGAACAGGATTAGATACCCTGGTAGTCCACGCCGTAAACGATGAGTGCTAGGTGTTAGGTCCTTTCCGGGACTTAGTGCCGCAGCTAACGCATTAAGCACTCCGCCTGGGGAGTACGACCGCAAGGTTGAAACTCAAAGGAATTGACGGGGGCCCGCACAAGCGGTGGAGCATGTGGTTTAATTCGAAGCAACGCGAAGAACCTTACCAGGTCTTGACATCCCGATGCTATTTCTAGAGATAGGAAGTTTCTTCGGAACATCGGTGACAGGTGGTGCATGGTTGTCGTCAGCTCGTGTCGTGAGATGTTGGGTTAAGTCCCGCAACGAGCGCAACCCTTATTGTTAGTTGCCATCATTGAGTTGGGCACTCTAGCGAGACTGCCGGTAATAAACCGGAGGAAGGTGGGGATGACGTCAAATCATCATGCCCCTTATGACCTGGGCTACACACGTGCTACAATGGCTGGTACAACGAGTCGCAAGCCGGTGACGGCAAGCTAATCTCTGAAAGCCAGTCTCAGTTCGGATTGTAGGCTGCAACTCGCCTACATGAAGTCGGAATCGCTAGTAATCGCGGATCAGCACGCCGCGGTGAATACGTTCCCGGGCCTTGTACACACCGCCCGTCACACCACGAGAGTTTGTAACACCCGAAGTCGGTGAGGTAACCGTAAGGAGCCAGCCGCCTAAGGTGGGATAGATGATTGGGGTGAAGTCGTAACAAGGTAGCCGTATCGGAAGGTGCGGCTGGATCACCTCCTTTCTAAGGAAAAAACGGAAGCCATTGAGTTTGTCTTGTTTAGTTTTGAGAGGTCTTGTGGGGCCTTAGCTCAGCTGGGAGAGCGCCTGCTTTGCACGCAGGAGGTCAGCGGTTCGATCCCGCTAGGC
>NZ_LR134288.1:125000-252500 GCF_900636525.1 Streptococcus milleri
TTGTAAAATAGAGACTGTAGTATCGTCAATCGGGACGTCACGGATAGAAGTTTCTGTTTTAGCTTTTGTCCAGCGTTTTCTTGTGCAATCATAGCGTCTATATGTTTTAATGGTCTTATTTTCAATATTGATACAATCCCAAGTTAAGCCAAGAACTTCTCCAAACCGCATACCTGTTTTTAGTTGGATATATAAGAGGTATGGAATGACGGATTCTTGATAATCAAGGAGATATTCTAGGTACTGACAAAGTTTTTTATAATCTTCTAAGCTATGGATATATCTTTCATTCTTAGACTTTGGTGATTCTCTGCCAGATAGTACAACCCCTTCTGTGAATAAATCTATACTAAGCTTATCTTGTCTAGCAAAAATAAGGACACTTCGTATCTCTGCATTTAGGCGGCTGACATTATCACGACAATTTGTTTCAGCGTATTTATTGATAAATGCTTGATATTGGCTGGATGTGATGGATACAGCAGGTGAATCTCCAAAGTATTTTTGAATAAACTTTCCACGCAAGCGATGCTTGTTTTGTGTAGAATCCATTTTATTGAGTGGGATGATTTTTAAATGGTACCATTTTTCCCACAATTGGAAGAGACTGATGTTTTTATCAATGACCTTTCCTTGATGTAATTTAATTTCTTGGGTCAAACCTTCAATTTCAGCTTCTTTTTTGGTTTTAAATCCTGATTTTGATGTAATATAGTTCCCTTTTTTGTCAGTGATCCGATAAGACCACTTCCCTTTTTTCCCTCCGCGTTGCGTAATGTATAGTGACATGGTTACCTCTTTTCTAAGAAATCGATAACCAAGGTTTTATCTTGGTTATCTTGTCATAATTCAAAAATTTTTGCAAAATGATCCTCGAAAAATTCTTTGGTTTTGCTTGCCAGAAAGTAATAGCGTCCGCCTTGGCTATCTGGGTATTTCACAAAGCCATTGCTATTTTTATCAATGTCAATTTGCTTACGAATTTCAGGCTTATAAAGCACGTTTTCGAGTAACCATGGACGAGAGACGGAAAGAAGTTCTAAAACCTCAGAGAGCGTCAGATAACGCCCTTTTGAGGAGATTTTTTGAGTTCTTCATACTCGGAACGGTCAACGATAATTTTATCGGGTGGGAGTTGTATCGTAATATTTTTTAAGTCAATTTGTAGGGTGGTTGGTTTCATAGGTAGTTAGTCTGTATCCATTTCTTGGTCAATGATGGTCACATCTTTGATGTGTCTGCTTTCGCGATAGCGTTTTGATTTTATAAATTTTACCCGTGGTGCTAGTTCACTTCAAAATACCATAAAAACCCATTTGGACTGTACTGTAAGTGACAAAATCAACAGGAGGTCATCCAAATGAGTCATTTACAGAATACCGCTAATTCTCATTACTTGGAATGGAACATAGGTCAATTATCAAAAATTTGTCAGATGCTCTGTCGAAACTATTGCCCAGATTCGATACTTTTTTAGCAATTCCACCTGTAGGCGTAGTTGTTCCACTTCAGATAGCTGTTCCATTCCTTTACCGTAGGTATATTGTTTCCCCACGGGTTGATGGAAACGGTGCAGTTCATCATTCTGATACCATCGCCACCAGGTTTTGACCTGACTAACATTTTTGATGTCCAGGGTCTCCATGATAACCTTATTGGGCTTACCTGCTTTCTTCATTTCGATACAGGCTAACTTAGTTTCTACCGAATACGCTTTTTTGACCATAACAAAACCCTCCTGTTTCTAGTTTACTAGATTTCAACAGGAGGGTTTTTCTTGTGTCTCATTTTATGGGGCTAGTGCCGTTTTCATCAGGATTTTTATTGACAACCATTAGAGGTTCATATTCATCGTTGACTTTTTTCATGTAATTCTTCAAATTGTTTCTAAAATTTGAATAGACGACAGCTTCCATTTTATATCACCTCACTTTAAGACTATTCTTATTAGAACACTTGACAGGAACTTGTACAAGTATTATCAACTAGTTCTAAGACTATTATTTTAAAGAGTTGAAAATAAAAAAGATAGTTTACCGCTGTTGCATAACTATTCGTTACAGATATACCATTATCATTTTATACACCATTATTGAAGTGAAAAATAGTTGGATTTTGGCGCAAAAGCCCCGTATATATGCAAAATGTTGATTCATTCGATTGTCTAGACCAATTGGAATTTAAAAGTTATCAGCGCTTTAGATTACTTTTTATTAGACATCTGTAATTTATCTGTAATCAATCTACATTTATTTACAAAATGTTAAGAAATGTAGAATACCTCTGTAATGGGATTAAATAAATTTGTGAAAACCATGTAATTGGCTTGACATTCAAAAAAAAAATTACTATCATGAAAGTGAATAGTTTTTTTTAAAACTAGGACTTAACATATCCAATATGTTAAAATATTGAGAGGATATTTAGAATGAAAAAAAGCAGGTTCTTTTTAGCGTCAACGGCTGTATTGTTATCAGCCTTAGGTGCAAATCCTGTGTTGGCTAGGGATGTTGAGCGCTCTATCTCCACAACGATTGTTACACCGACTGTTGACAGCAATAAAAAGGCTTCTACTGAAACGCCAGAGTCTAAGCAAGGAAATGCAGGTGTCTCCGCGGATGTACAAAAATCGTCTGCTCCTGTGACTTCTGGTCAGGCTACATCGACTCTTCCTGATAAGGATAATCCGAGTATGCCAAGTGCGTCGGACAAGGTAGAGCCCTCAAGGGCGACACCGACAACACCAATTGTACCAGACAAGACTAAAACTGACTCACCAGATACCTCAAGTAAGGTAGAACCGACTAAACCGAAGATAGAACCAGTACCTCCAGCTATGCCAGAAAAGGATCAGTCTGGAACAGCAGGAACTGAGTCTTCAAAGCCAAAACAATCGGAACCAGAAAAGAAATACGGTGACGTAACGGTTGAGTATAAGAGTAAAGATGGTGCTTTGATTGCTCCAAAAGAGCTAGACACGCCGACTTCTGTGGTGGGGACGGATTATGATACGACTGACTACCGAAGAGAGACCATTATCAGCTCAGAGGGTAAGAAATATCGTCTTGATCTGAAAGCTACTCAGGGTTATGAAAAAGGGAAAGTTCTTGAGGGCAATACCAATATTACTTACTACTATGATCTGGTCACAGAAACGCCAGACTCTAATAAGGTAGTGCCACCGAAGCCGGAGCCAGATACCCCAGATAAGACTAAACCGAGTACATCGGATTCATCCGATAAAGGGGCAACTCCACAGGACAAACCACCAATTCCAAATCCTTCGGAGGATTCATCGGTTAGTCCAGATAGCTCCATAGCAGATACTGTGACGCCGATGGATACAATTCCTAGTGATGGGATGTTGGATACTCAGCTTGAACAGACGAATAGTTTAGAGGAGGGTATCAATCCGTCTATATTGACTGAAAAAAGTAAGGATGAACCGACAACTTCTGATGTGGACTTGAAAAAGGATGAAACATTCAGTCTTGACAATGCTTCATCTGTGACTACTAAAAAAGGTGACACGATTGACAATCCAATCAAATCAATCATCTCACCAGCTGATCCGCTTTTGACGGATAAGGGCTTTGAGATTATTGGTAATGATCAAGGAGAAGTCACTATCAAAAACGCAGATGGTTCTAAAACATCTGTACCAGCTGCGCAAGTAGGTGCTAGGGTAAATTCTGACGGAACGGTCACTGTCAAATCAAGTAATGGTAAGTTTACATTGTTGCCAGATACGGGGGAAGCAACCACGATTCTTGCAACGATTGGTTTATTTATCTTGGCTCTATTAGGCTTCAAAAAAGTCAAGCCTTTTGAGAAAGATAATTGGTTAATTGGGTAATTATTAAAAAGAAAAGAGGAATTTTATGTTTCATAATAGCAAAACGAAGGGTCATGGTTCGATCCGGAAAAACAAAGTTTATGGCACCATTGGTATCTTGACGCTTGGAACAATTGCAATCCTTAGCGCTCACCAAGGTGTAGCTGCTGATGAAGTAAAGGCAACGAAGCCAACAACGCCAGCTCCAGTGGCGGAAGCTTCTGATACAAGTCTTGCTGCACAATCAAAAGCAGCAGCAACTGAAGCAGCTAGCAGCTCTACAGCAGCAATAACCACTGCAAAAGCTGAAACAACAGCACCAGCAGGAGCTACTTCAACAGCTGACACTACAACAGCGTCAGCGACTACAACAACTGAAAGTGCAGCTACGCAACCAGCCACAGCACCAGTAGCGAGTACAACGCCAGCAGCAACAACTGCAACGCCTGAAACAACGCCCGCTCCTGCTACAACAGCAAAAGCTGAAGCAACTACTCCTGCGCCAGCAGGAGCAGTATCAACCTCAGACCCAGTAGCTACTCCGGTAGATCGTACGGAAGGTTCAAAAGTAACTGTCGAAAACCAAAAACTAAAAGATGCGATTTCTGAAGCAAATGGTTATAACATTGATGTTAAGCAAAATCAAAATGACAACATTGGAACAGCGAACAACCAAGTAGAGTCAGATGCTAAAAAGGACCTTGCCAACACTCTTGAGGAAACACAAGCAACTCGTATCAAGACGGGGGTAGATGCCTATAAACGCGACCTAAAAAAAGCGCAAGCAAACACCGGCACTCCAGGCTATCTAAGTGAAGTTGTCAGCCAAGGCTTGAAATTTGAACGGGAGCCTAATGCTAAATTGTCTATCACTGGTACCACTGAATTTGGTCAAAAAGATATGAATAATATGTCATATGAGGAGTATGTGAAATCTGGTGGAACGTTTGCAAACAATCCAATCCCAGCATTTACAACGAAACTGTCAGCTGGTGGAAGCCGGTTTGTCATCCCTAAAATTAAAAGCGGACAAACCATTACGGCTACTTATACGGGCCTCCAAAATTCTAAATATAATGGAGTAAGTATTTCAAAGGTTACTTATGAGGTAACGAATTTAAACCCTAAAACAGGTATCGTTGGTTTTGCTGAGAAGGATCCGACGAGAGGGATTTACACTTTTTATGACATAAATGTACCTTCTAGATATAAAGTTGTTGCTCGCTTCTATGATGCTGATGGCAATGTTATAAACTTTAAAAAAGATAACCCTGCAATTTTGGCTCTAACAAGTTTAACCAAAACAGAACCTAAGACTGGAAAATTGGCTGGTCTGAAGCACGAAGAAAGCATAACAGATTATAATTTCCGACCAGTAAAGATTACCGGTTCTTTGGTTGAAAAACAAACCGATGGACGTTTGGCAGCAAATATTGTCACTGACGGCATTAAAGACGACTATGATGATCCAAATTTCTATAAAATGGGGATTGCGGGTGTGGCAGAAAGCGGAGATTCAATTTCCTTTGTGATGCAGCGGACTACACAATGGGATAGAGGTTATTGGTTAGCTATTACAAGCAAATTACCATCTCGCTTTACTCTTGTAAAACCAGATCTTGAATACAATCTGGTTGAATACAATCTTGCAGGGAATGTCTTGCTGGATAACTATATTCAAGGGACTACTACTAAACTAACAAATACTCAAACAGTTAAACCTACAGGAACTCCTGTTGGTGAAGACTACACAACAACACACCAAGACAGAATCACAACAGCGGATGGCAAAATCTATAAATATGTGTCATCAACTAATAATACAACAGGTAAAGTTAAATTAGGTACAACAAATGTAGCAAACTACTATGCAGAAGTAAAAGGTAATGTTGTTGTTGACTACCAAGATAAGCAAGGCAACACTATTTCTCCACGTATTGTAGATACACCGGATACATCAGTAGGAACGGCCTACGATACAACTGACCACAAACCGTCTACGATTACAACAGCCGATGGAGTGAGTTACCGAATTGATCCTACAGCTACACAAGGTAAAGAAAGTGGTAGAGTTGTTGAAGGAACAACCCGCGTTATCTATGTTTATGATAAACTTGAAAAACCAGTAGAGAAATATGGTAACGTGGTTGTCGATTACCAAGACAAGCAAGGGAACACCATCTCTCCACGTATCGTAGATACACCAACTTCACGAGTTGGTACTTATTATGATACAACTGACCACAAACCAACTACAATTACGACGGATGATGGCACAACTTATCGTATTGATACCAATGCTACACAAGGTCACGAGAGTGGTCAGGTTGTAGAAGGAACCACCCGCGTTGTCTATGTTTATGACAAAGTTGAAAAACCAGTGGAAAAATATGGTAACGTAGTTGTCGATTACCAAGATAAGCAAGGGAACACCATTGCGGAACGTGTTGTTGATACTCCGACTTCAAAAGTTGGTACAGCGTATGACACTACAGACCATAAGCCAGCCACCATCACAACAGCAGACGGAACAACGTATCGAATTGACAGAAGCGCGACCAAAGGTAAAGAAAGTGGTCAGGTTGTAGAAGGAACCACTCAAGTTGTCTATGTCTATGACAAAGTTGAAAAACCAGTGGAAAAATATGGTAACGTAGTTGTCGATTACCAAGATAAGCAAGGGAACACCATTGCGGAACGTGTTGTTGATACTCCGACTTCAAAAGTTGGTACAGCGTATGACACTACAGACCATAAGCCAGCCACCATCACAACAGCAGACGGAACAACGTATCGAATTGACAGAAGCGCGACCAAAGGTAAAGAAAGTGGTCAGGTTGTAGAAGGAACCACTCAAGTTGTCTATGTCTATGACAAAGTTGAAAAACCAGTGGAAAAATATGGTAACGTAGTTGTCGATTACCAAGATAAGCAAGGGAACACCATTGCGGAACGTGTTGTTGATACTCCGACTTCAAAAGTTGGTACAGCGTATGACACTACAGACCATAAGCCAGCCACCATCACAACAGCAGACGGAACAACGTATCGAATTGACAGAAGCGCGACCAAAGGTAAAGAAAGTGGTCAGGTTGTAGAAGGAACCACTCAAGTTGTCTATGTTTATGACAAAGTTGAAAAACCAGCAGAAGAATATGGTAACGTAGTTGTCGATTACCAAGATAAGAAGGGCAATACTATCGCACCACGTGTTGTTGATACACCAGATAGCAAAGTTGGTACGAACTACGATACAACAGATCACAAACCAACTAGAATTACTACAGCTGATGGTAAGGTTTATCGCATTGATCCAAAAGCAACTCAAGGTCAAGAAAGTGGTAAGATTGTTAAAGGCACTACTCGTGTTGTCTATGTTTATGACGAAGTACTTGGAGATGTAACCGTTCATTATAAAGATGAAGACGGAAAAGTCATCAAAGAACCTGAAAAAGATACAACTGGTGCTCCAATCAATACTGTTTATGACACTCGTGATCACGCTCATAAGACAATTACCACAAAAGATGGTCGTACCTATGAAATTGTTCCTGAAAAGACTCAAGGACTTGAACAAGGTAGAGTTGTTGAAGGAAATACAGATGTTACTTATATTTATAAGCAAGTATTCGGTGATGTAGTCGTTCACTATGAAGACGAATCTGGCAAGAAGATCAAAGAAGATGTAACGGACACTTCTCATGCTAAAGTTGGTGAAAACTACGATACAACAGACCACAAGACAACAGCAATTAAGTCTGGTGATAAAGTGTACAATCTTGTTCCTGAAAAGACAAAAGGTAATGAAAAAGGTAAAGTTACAAAAGGCGTTACCGAAGTTACTTATGTCTACAAGGAAGTGAAAGCAGAGCCGACTAAGAAAGGTACAAATGCCAAAGGTGAAGATGTCAATGGTAAGACAATGTTGGCTGGTTCAACAGAAATCTACACTATCAACATCGACAACGACCAATACAAAGGTCTTACAGGCGTAACCGAAAAAGACAAGCAAGCTGGCTTGATGTTGGTTGAAAAATACTCTGGTAAGTATGTCACTCCTAACTTGGCAGGTGTTCGTGTAACAACAGAAGACGGTAAAGTTCAAAGTGGCTTCACAACCAAGATTTACAAATCTCTAGCAGAAGCTCCACAAAAAGTTCAAGATTACATCAAGGCAAAAGGATTGCAAATCGATGGTGAATTTGCCGTAACCACTTCAGACGATCCGGTTGCTTACACAAACAATTATGTCTTGAAAGGTATCAACCTCAAACTAATCTTCCCAACTACAGTTAAGAAAGACATCAAGGACGCTAGCAAGTACGATAACAAGGCTTATCAAATTGACTTTACTGGTATCCATGATACAAACCTTGTGACCAACAACATTCCGAAGATCAATCCGAAGAAAGATGTTGTAGCAACTGTTGAAGATGGTCAAAAAGACCAGAATTCATTGAGTGGTAAGACAGTTAAGGTTGGACAAGTTTACAACTTTGAATTGGAAACCTCTTACTTGCCAGCTAACCGTGGTCAAGCGATTGAAAAGATGGAAGTGAAGGACACTTACTCTCCATTAGTAGAATACAACGGTGTTCACAAATGGTTTGCGAAGACAGACCTTCTCTTGAAAGACGGTACAAGATTAGCTAAAGGTACTGACTTGACGCAATATGTCAGCCAAACGATTGATCACAAGTCAAGAACAGTTGTGTATTCATTCTCTAGTGACTTCTTGAGCAAGATTTCAGATAATAGTGAATTCCAAGCTACAGGTTACATGCAAGTGAAACAACTGAATACTGGTACCGTGAAGAACACCTTTACTGAAATTATCAACAATGTTGAACGTGATTCTAATACGGTAACAGTAGACTCACCTCAAGATTATGGTGATGTTGTGGTTCACTATGTAGATGAATCTGGTAAGAAAATTAAAGAAGATGTAACGGATACTTCTCATTCTAAGGTTGGTGAAAACTACGATACAACAGACCACAAGACGACAGCGATTAAGTCTGGTGATAAAGTGTACAACCTTGTTCCTGAAAAGACAAAAGGTAATGAAAAAGGTAAAGTTACAAAAGGCGTTACCGAAGTTACTTATGTCTACAAGGAAGTGAAAGCAGAGCCGACTAAGAAAGGTACAAATGCCAAAGGTGAAGATGTCAATGGTAAGACAATGTTGGCTGGTTCAACAGAAATCTACACTATCAACATCGACAACGACCAATACAAAGGTCTTACAGGCGTAACCGAAAAAGACAAGCAAGCTGGCTTGATGTTGGTTGAAAAATACTCTGGTAAGTATGTCACTCCTAACTTGGCAGGTGTTCGTGTAACAACAGAAGACGGTAAAGTTCAAAGTGGCTTCACAACCAAGATTTACAAATCTCTAGCAGAAGCTCCACAAAAAGTTCAAGATTACATCAAGGCAAAAGGATTGCAAATCGATGGTGAATTTGCCGTAACCACTTCAGACGATCCGGTTGCTTACACAAACAATTATGTCTTGAAAGGTATCAACCTCAAACTAATCTTCCCAACTACAGTTAAGAAAGACATCAAGGATGCTAGCAAGTACGATAACAAGGCTTATCAAATTGACTTTACTGGTATCCATGATACAAACCTTGTGACCAACAACATTCCGAAGATCAATCCGAAGAAAGATGTTGTAGCGACTGTTGAAGATGGTCAAAAAGACCAGAATTCATTGAGCGGTAAGACAGTTAAGGTTGGACAAGTTTACAACTTTGAATTAGAAACTTCTTACTTGCCAGCTAATCGTGGTCAAGCGATTGAAAAGATGGAAGTGAAGGACACTTACTCTTCATTAGTAGAATACAACGGTGTTCACAAATGGTTTGCGAAGACAGATATTCTTCTTAAGAATGGTCAAAAGATTGCCAAGGGTACAGATTTGACGAAGTTTGTCAACCAAACTGTTGATCACAAGACAAGAACGGTTGTGTACTCATTCTCTAGCGCTTTCTTGAATAGTATTTCAGATAATAGTGAATTCCAAGCTACAGGTTACATGCAAGTGAAACAACTTGACTATGGTACTGTGAAGAATACCTTTACTGAAATCATCAATGGTGTTGAAAGAAATTCTAATACAGTAACAGTGGTAACGCCAGACAAGCCTAAGACTCCTGATAAACCACAAACCCCACCAGAAACTCCTAAGACACCTGAAAAACCGCAAACACCTCCTACACCAACACCTACTCCAGTAGTGCCAACTACTCCAAAACAACCTGTAACTCCACAAGTAACCTTGCCTTCAACAGGTGAAGCTACAAATGATGGTGCAGCGTTGGTAGGATTAGCGTTTGCTGCTACAGCATTGTCAATGCTTGGCTTCAAGAAACGTAAAGAGGAGGAATAAGTCCTAACGATTATCCTAACTCTTGCTAGGTAATAGCGACAAAAAGAGGTTGAGACCGAGTCTCAACCTCTTTGCTATAATGTAATGTCGTTGTTGATTGTGTATTTGAATATATGATAAATAAGTCAAAAGTGCTTCGTTCTACTTCTATTTTAAAATTTAAGTCAATCCTTTTCAGATTGAAAAGAGGACAAAAGAGGCTGGGACAAAAGTCCGACCTCAAATATAAAAAGCGAACAAAACTAGTTTTCTGATAATCAGAATTCTGCTTTGTTCGCTTTTCGCATTTAATTATAGATTTGAAGGGCTTAATAATTAAGATTTTTAAAAATTGAAATCTTTTTGTCCCAAACTCTTTAATATTATTGAACACTGTTACTATCCAAGACTATCAATGGTTGCATTGATAATTTTAATGGATTCTTTTGTGTAATCTTTTTTTTGTTGTTGTCTTTCAGATTTTGTCATGGGACGTGGCTTTACTACTGGGTCTGGCTTTACCACAGGTGCTTTTTTTTGTTGGTTAATTCTGTTTGTTTCAACAGTAGGTGCTGGTTGAACAATTGGTTCAGGCTCAAGTTCTGGTTCTGTCTTTACATCAACAACTGCCTCTTCATCAACGGGCTGTACCTCTTCAGAAATGTCTTCTGAAGGTTGTTTTTCTCCCCATTCTTTGCGTGCATCTAGCTCTCGAATGACAAATGCTTTTCCACGATATTCTTTTGGAACAATGGTTGCGATTTGCTCGTCTGTGAAAAGTTCAGCTTCGTCAATGTCTACAACGTCCCAGACAATCTCACCATTAGAATTACGGACATAGTAGCCGTTTTCATCCTTTTGTCCAGCCAAGAAACTAGATACGCCAATGATTTCTGTAACGTTGACATAACGCATGCCAGTATCAACGTCCCAAACACCTGAAAATACAGCTTCAAACAGTGCTTTGTATTGTTCTTCTGAATCTAATGAGAAGCCATTGATTGTTTTCATGGCATTAGCGCTATAAGCTCTTGATAGCACTTCAAGTTTCTTTTTGTAAGTATCAAATGATTTGTTTTTTAAGAAGCGATCTTGCTCTAGTGTTAAAACGGGTTTATCTATTTCTGACATGATTGTAGACTCCTATTCATTATTATTGATATTAAAGTTTAAGGTGATCAGCATTAGTTTTGGCTGAGTGATTTTAAATAATTTACGAGCTAGTGAAATTTTGAAAATACCGATGATATTTCCTTTTGCATCTTGCCGGAAATTTTTTCCGACAACTTCTACATTTTCTTTGTGACCGTCCTTGACTGCTTCACGGACAGCTTCTAACATCGAGTTTTTTATCTCTTCAATACTTGAATACTCACTGTAAAAAGAGACAGAATGATGTTTTTTAAAGACAGCACGGTAAATCATTTTTCTATAAATTTTTTTATAAATAATGGCAATCAAAAATGGTATGGCTAAGCAGATATCAACGACTGGATTTTTTAAATAATCAAATAGTTGATTGTCAAAGTAGCTAATGACTGCTAAGTAACCAAGCGCCGATAGGATTTTAAAGTAGTTGCTAGCGATTACGATGTCTTCGGAACTATTTGCCACTAAAAATCCAACCAATATGTAGATGAAAGAAGCAATTAAAGCTGCAATGTGGATATAGTTTAGCGGTATATTGAGAATATTATATGTTAAGAGTAGGAGAGCTGTGCCGGCAACGAACACAATTCCTACAAAATAGATCAGTTCAGCTAACCACTTCAGCAAGACTAGAAAGACTAACGGTGTGTCTTTTTTCTTTTTTGACATTTTAATCCTTTCTATTCTTTGTTTATTTTTAAGGATAGCCAGACACTAACTTTCCTCATACAAGTACTCTTGTATTATTATATATATATTACCAAAATTTCACAAATAATACAATAAAATTCATATATTCTACGAGCGAAAATCCTTATTATTTCTATGTTTTCTTTCGTTTTGAGATGCAGTTGAAACAAGTGAAAGAAGAGATAGCTAACAGAGACAATAGGGACAAAAGAACTATTAACTTGCCGCCTCTGTTTATGTTAGTTATCATTACAGGGGGAGTTCGGAAAAACTTCGCTGTTTTTAGTCAGTTTAGAGTTTCCCAGGCACAATGGGAGCTGGTAGTCTCACCCCCGCAAGGGTGCTTAACAGTCCCTTAGACTGTTGAGGTGGTGGATAAAGAAAACAAAGTTTTCGTCAAAAGTGCTCTTTCGCACTTGAAAAGCGAATGGTGTTGAGATTTGCTTTGCAAGCAACATTAGCGATTTTTTGTACAAAGCAAGGGCGTACTTTGCGATAACTCTATTTGGGGGTAAAATATTTTTAAAAAAGTATTGACTTCAACCTAAGGGGAGGGTTTATAATGAGATTTGTAAGGAGGAAATGATGTATCAAATCAAAGAAGCTGCGCAGCTTTCAGGTGTTTCTGTCAAAACACTGCATCACTATGATAAAATAGGTTTGCTTGTACCGCAAAAGTCTGGAAACGGGTATCGCCTTTATAGTGAAGCAGATTTAGAGCGTCTGCAAATTATTTTATTTTACAAATATCTTGGATTTTCTTTAAAGAAAATAGCAGAGCTACTAGGTCAGAAAGAGCAGGAACTATTGCCTCACTTGAACAAGCAATTGCAGTTTTTGCAGCAGGAAAGGGAACATTTGGATACCTTGATTTTCACCTTGCAAAAGACAATTCAAGCTCAAAAAGGAGAAAGAAAAATGACGACACAAGAAAAATTTGTTGGATTTACCTACGATGAGCATGCAAATTATTATCATCAAGCGGTTGAAACATACGGTCAAGAAGTAATGGACGAGTCGCGTGCACGACAAGTTGGCAAAGAAACTGAGACGACGGAAGCATTTAACAAAGTTTTTCGCAATCTAGCTAACAATATGCAAAAAGGTCTAGCTGTAGAAGCACAAGAGAATTTATCAGAAGCCGAGCAGTTATTTCAAGCAATGAATACCTATGCCTTTGATTGTTCTCTGGAAGTTTTCGCTTTTATTGGAAAAGGCTACGTGGCAAATCCTGAATTTAAGAAAAATATTGACCAATTTGGAGTTGGAACGGCCCAATATGCAGCAGATGTTATCCAAGCATACGTTCACAAGTAAAATAAAAAATAGGGCAAATGCTAGTGTTCTGCATGGTAGCATTTGCTCTATTTTTAGTATTCCATACTTCCAGCAACCCAGCCAGTACAGAGAGCGACTGTAATATTAAATCCACCGGTATGAGCATTGATATCCAGCACTTCGCCAGCAAAATAAAGCCCAGAAACTAGTTTGCTTTCTAAAGTCTTGGGATTGATTTCCTTAAGACTGACACCGCCCTTGGTCACAAAAGATTTGGCTAGAGACATTTTGCCGGTAATAGGAATCGGTAGAGCTTTGAGCTGTTGAATGAGCTCTTCTTTTTCTTTTCCAGTCAATTGTTTGCCTTTTTCAGGGAATGGCTGCGCGAAAAAGTCTGCAAGACGTTCAGGAAGTAATTGTTTGAGGCTATTTTTGAGCGATTTTTCTCGGTTATTTTCTAAAAATGCTGCCAAATCTTCCGCAGAAAACTGTGGTAAGACATCTAAATAAATGGTTTCACCACCTTTGAGGAAACTGGACATCCGTAGAGCAGCTGGACCAGATAAACCAAAATGAGTAAAGAGCAGGTCGTGGGTAATGATGTGTTTATTATAACGAAGGGTGACGTTGGCTAATGCAATCCCCTGTAAAGCCTTGTGTGGAAAATCTGTCAAAAGTGGGCTTTCTGCAGCTTCTAACTCTGTTATTGTATGGTTGAAATGGCGGGCAATCTCATAGCCAAAGCCAGTAGAGCCAGTCGAAGGATAGGATTTACCACCTGTGGTGACAATCAATTGGTCGCTGCTCCAAATGTGCTCACTTGACTTGATGATAAAGCAATCCGCGTTTTTCTTTACAGAAACCACTTCTGTCTGTGTCTTGATTGTAGCACCCAGCTCTTTTATTTTTTGTTCCAAGGCTTCAATAATTGTAGAAGATTTATCTGTTGTTGGGAAAACGCGCCCGTGGTCTTCCACTTTAAGTTTCACGCCATTCTCAGTGAAAAAATTCATAATGTCATGATTGTCAAACTGGGAAAAAACGCTGTAGAGGAAGCGACCGTTGCCTGGTATGCCAGCTAATAAATCCTCTAAAGTGCCATTATTCGTCACATTGCAGCGTCCGCCACCTGTTCCGGCAAGTTTCTTACCTAAGCGTTTATTTTTTTCTAAGAGGAGAGTTTTTTGTCCATGAAAGGAGCTGGAAATAGCAGCCATCATACCAGCAGGTCCTCCGCCTATAACGATTGTATCAAAATGGTTCATTGTACTTCTTTCTTTAAATGAATAGGTCAAATTTATTGTATCATAAATGTGACGAAATTCCTTGAAATCCAGAGCAAATTTGACAGTTAAGCCTTGATATGATAAGATTTAGGTATATATCTAGAAAAAGTTTCAGAGGAAATTATGGCAATTGAAAAGACAGTCAGCGAGCTAGCCGAGATTTTAGGGATTAGCCGTCAGGCGATGAACAATCGGGTTAAAACTCTTGCGCCCGAAGATACCGACAAGAATGAAAAAGGGGTCACCGTTGTGACACGCAGCGGTTTGATAAAGCTGGAAGAAATCTACAAAAAGACGATTTTTGAAGATGAACCGGTCAGTGAAGATGTCAAGCAACGTGAGCTCATGGAAATTTTGGTAGATGAGAAAAATGCAGAAATTGTGCGTTTGTATGACCAGTTAAAAGCAAAAGATGCTCAATTAGCTAAAAAAGATGAGCAATTGCGCGTGAAAGATGTGCAAATTGCTGAAAAAGATAAGCAATTAGATCAACAGCAACAACTGACTGCAAAGGCCATGAATGAGCGTGAAACTTTGCTATTAGAATTGGACGAAGCTAAAGAAAAAGTTCAAGCACAAGAGCAGAAAGGCTTCTTTGCAAGATTGTTTGGACGATAGAGAGAATCTCGGTTGAAGAAACTGAGATTTTTTTATAGAATGAAAGGTATGATGAAAGAAAAAGTCGCAAAAGATATCAATATTCTTGCTTCTTTTTGTGGGAAGCGCGATTTGCCAGAATTAACACAGAAAGCTTTAGGAGATAAATATAGCCTAAAACAGGCTGATGTTATGGTGCTGTTTGGTGGGAGTATTCTAGCGGGTGGAGATTCCGACAGAGGTCAGAATAGTTTTTGAAGCATTAAAACAAGATTATGCTGACTTAATCCGTCTAGCAAATCCTCTCTATGCTTTAGTTGATGAAAAATAAGTTAAAGGAGAATGATGAAACAACAGCGTTTAGGTTTTCAAAAACTCTATCAAAATCTTGATAAAATTCTATTTTTGTTTTTTATTATTTTTATGCTGACAGAATATGCTTGGTTGCCTTTTAATTCGTGGGCGGCAGGTACTTTGCTTCGTCAGACGGGCTATCAATTTCTATCGTATAACAATGTAGTTGGAGTGTTATCTAGTCATCCTCTAGTTACTCTGGCTTTTATCCTCTTGTTTTTAGCCAATCTGTTGGTCGCTTATGTTCAAATCACACTTCTTTTTTTAGGAGCGCACAATCTATTGACTCAAGAAAAGCGAACACTCTTGAAATTTACCAAGAAAACCATAGCAGACAGTTTGCTCACCTTAAAGCAGGCACGTCCTAGTAAAATCTTGTTTGTCTTGCTCTACATCGCTCTGCTCTTTCCTTTTCTCCGAAAAATCCTCAAAATTTACTATCTAAACAAAATTTTAGTTCCAAATTTTATCTTAACTTATTTGAAAGAGACGTATTTTTGGGGTGCTGTCGTCCTGACCCTGCTTGTATGGCTGATGTTATTGATTGCGGTCAAGCTGATGTTTGCCTTGCCAAAAATCTTTTTTGAAAATTCTTCCGTAAGAGAAGCGGTGCAGTTCAGCTTAGAAAAAACTAAGAAACGAACTTTCTTTTATTCTTGGCAGTTGTTTTGGATTGTGACAAAGACTTTTCTCTTCTTTTTTGGAATGGCTCTGCCTCTCTTTCTTTTACAGCATGTTGCAGACGGTCATTCCAATCAAGTGGCAACGATTGCTGGTGTGATGAATTATGTGTTGCTGAAAAATGCTCACTATCTGATGTTGAGCTATTTCTTGATTAAATTTGTTTCTTTTCTGACTGAGCAAGGTTTGGTGGATTGTCCGCGGCGGAAGTTCGATCGCGTTTTGCGCTGGCTTGTGATTTCCATTGCTTCTGTATTCTTTGCTGTGGAAGGTTATATGTATCTCATTTTTCCATTGGAAACGGTTCCTGTTACGATTTCTCACCGAGGAGTGTCGCAGGAAAATGGTGTACAAAATACGATTCAGTCATTGGAAAAGACAGCTTTGCTGAAACCAGATTACATAGAAATGGATGTACAAGAAACAAAAGATGGTCAATTTGTCATGATGCACGATGCTAATCTTTTAAATTTGGCAGGTGTTAATGCGAGTCCACAGGATTTGACCTTGGCAGAATTAACTGCTTTAGATGTTTCAGGAAATGGCTATCGGACAAAAATTTCCAGTTTTGATGCGTATCTCAAACGTGCCAACGAATTGGGACAGCGGCTGCTCATTGAAATCAAAACCAGCAAAAAAGATTCTTCGGATATGATGGAGCGCTTTTTGAAAAAATATGGTCCAACGATTAAAAAGTACGGGCATCAAATGCATTCATTGGACTATCGCGTGATTGAAAAGGTTGTGAAATACGATGCCAGCATTAAAAGCTTTTTTATCTTGCCTTATAATACAATCTTCCCACGAACCAAAGCTAGCGGTTATACTATGGAATATTCCACACTGGATGAAAACTTTGTTTCTAAGTTGTGGCAAGCCGATAAATTGCTCTATGATTGGACGGTCAACGATGTAAACAGCATTGCAAAATCTTTCCGCTTGAATGTTGACGGTATCATAACGGATGATGTTCAACTGGTGCAAAGTTCCATTAAAGAGCTGAGAGACAATCCAAAATATACAGACTTACTCCTCAATAAAGCCTTTGATTTCTTTAATTTTACATAAAATAGCCCCCTCTTAGTGGAATTGACTAGGAGGGGGTGAGTTTTTTGAGATTTGTTTTAAAACGGCATTTTGCCTGCAAAGGCACCTAATTTTTTCTTAGTTGCAGCATCAATTTCTGCGAGGGCAGCGTTGATAGCTTGGGTTGTCATGTCAGATAAAGTTTCTAAGTCTTCTGGGTCGACAACAGCTTCTTGGAAGTCGATTTTGACGACTTTTTTATCACCTGTAAGAGTTGCGACCACGAGGCTTTGGGCAGATTTGCCAACAAATTCTGTCGCAGCAAGCTCGGCTTGCCCTTTTTCCATTTGTTTTTGTAATTTTTGTGCTTGTTTCATCATTGATTGCATATTCATCATTGTTTTGGTTCTCCTTAATTTTCAAACATTAACATCTTATTTTACCATATCTGGCACATCTAAGCTAGAGTTTGCTAGGTCAATGGTCAAATGATAGTCGGTATTATCGCGGACGGTGTGCTCAAAGTCGGTTGTGTAAAGGGCGAGGCGAAGTGTATCGCCTATTTTCATTTTGTAAATGGTTGGCTGCAATTCAAAAGAAAATTCCAACCATTGGTCTGGTGTGACTTCTTCGACGGTTAGCAGATTATTGCGGTTTTGCAGATTGAGAAATCCTTTTGTCACAACGCGATGCGGTGTCTCTTTGAAAGGCAATTCCATTAAATGATCCAGCATATAAAAGCGACCATTGTCCATGACTTTTGGTGCAAGGACGCCAGGAATTGGGGTGAGACGTTTAGCTTGTCCAAGATCTAACAGCTGTGCGGAAATCAAGCCTTTATCGGTGCTGGATTTAAGGTGCAGATTGAGCTTGACGGGGCCGTTAAGGAAAAGGTCTTTTTCTAAGGTGAAGTCAACGGTCACTTGATTGACTTTTCCGTCAAAGAGTTCATTTTTGAAGGTTTGATAGGTCTTGCTGAAACGCTTGTAGTCCGTCTCAGAGTAAGCATTTTGAATATCTTGAGTAGTACTACCTAGATTGAAATGAGTGTAGTGTTCTGGATTGCCGAAAGTCTCTAGTGACAACCAGCTTTGTGCTTGACTATTGTCTTGCCAGATTACGGTTGGCAATTCAAAGTGAGAATTGTAGCCTAGCAGTTTCTTGCTGAGAAGTGCATTCATGGATTCACGAAAGTCAATGGATTGCCAATTGTTCATGTAAACGTGAGCGCCGTTGTGGAAAAACAAATGCTTTTTGATGTTTTGTGGCAGGGCGTGGAACATGTTGTACACATTGAGCGGCTTGACATTCCAGTCTTGGGAGCCATGAGTGAAGACGACTTCGGCTTTGACCTTGTGCGCGTGAAGCAGATAGTTTCTGTCATGCCAAAATTGATTATAATCACCCGTTTTGCGGTCGAGATTTTCTTTTAATGTTTTCAGACTTGATTGATACTCGGTGTTGTGGCGAAGGCGTTCGCCGGCTAGAAGATTGCGTGAGTAAGTTAATTCTGTCAAAGAGTCAAAATCTTCACCAGGATAGCCCCCAGGACTTGTCACCAAACCATTTTCACGATAATAATTGTACCAAGAAGAAATGCCAGCTTCAGCAATAATGACCTCAAGACCATCTACGCCAGTTGTAGCTAGCCCATTTGACAGAGTTCCGAGGTAAGAGATTCCTGTTGTAGCAACCTTTCCATTGGACCAAGTGGCTTTGATTTCTCGTTGTCTGGTATGGTCTGTGAACGCACGGCAGCGGCCATTGAGCCAATCAATAACGTTTTTATAGGCTTCGATTTGATAATAATCTCCGCTCGTCATGAGACCGTCAGAGTCCTTTGTTCCCACACCTGATACATATAAATTAGCAAAACCACGAGTAAGAAGGTAGTCATTGAGTGTATAAGTTCCGATATGACCGAGTGTTTCTTCTGCTTGCTCCGCTAATACAGCTTCCTTTTGCGTTTCAATCAAGTGAATTTCTGGGTCACGAACAGTGATTTTTCCAGCTTCTTTTTTAGCCAAATCCACATTCATGTTATAGAGCGCTTTGTCGCTGGCTTTGTCGTTGGTTCCTTGGTGATAAGGGCTAGCAGTCATGACAGCAGGAATTTGTCCGTCAAAATGAGGACGAATGATGCTGACCTTAATCAAATCAGGCAGCCCATCTTCGTCGGTATCCACGCGCGATTCCACATAGACCACTTCGCGGATAGCATTATGGCTAGTAAAGGTTGCAAGACTTTTACCATTGAAATAGTGGTAGGTATTGTCTTCAGGGATCAAGCCGTCGCTCACTAGTTTATCAATCAAGAGATTGCCGTTTTTGGTGCGTGTGTTGAGCAATTGATAGAGGTTTTCGAGCAAATTTCCATAGGTAATGGGAAAGTTTACGTCCTTGCGGAATGTTTCTACATCGTCAAAATCAACAAAGGGCACAAATCCCAGCAATTGAAAAATAATGGTATAAAAAATCTCTGCTGTCAATTCCTGATTGGACGTAAAAAAGCTGAGTAAGTCTGTATTTGAATTGGCAACCAAAGACTTTAAAGCATAGTCTGTATGTTTATAATTAAAAAGAGTTCTACGTACAAAAGTCTCTAAATTTTCTTTATCAGAATACTCTGGGTGGAAAGAAAATCCAATGCTTTCCATTTCAGCCAGCATTTTTTTGTTTGTTTCTGGTGTATAACTATACTGATTATAGCGCATATTTTTACTCCTTTTTTACACTTTGTCAAAAAATAACCTTTACATTATCCATTGTAACTGATAAAATAGGATTTGTCTAAAATTTTTTTAATTAAAGAGGAGAATAAAAATGGATGTCACATGGACTGTGAAATATATCACAGAATTTCTTGGAACGGCAATTCTCATTATTTTGGGGAACGGGGCTGTTGCCAATGTTGAATTAAAGGGAACGAAAGGTCATCAAAGTGGCTGGTTAGTCATTGCAGTTGGTTATGGTATGGGGGTTATGATTCCTGCTCTTATGTTTGGGAATGTATCAGGAAACCATATCAATCCTGCATTCACACTAGGACTTGCAATTAGCGGATACTTCCCTTGGGCACAAGTTGTGCCTTACATTATTGCACAATTATTGGGGGCGATATTTGGACAAGCATTAGTAGTAGCGAGTCACCGCCCTTACTATTTACAAACAACAAATCCTAATTCGATTTTGGGATCATTCTCAACTATTGTAAATACGGATGATGGAAGCAAGAAATCACATGGTGCTTCTATGATAAATGGTTTTGTCAATGAATTTATTGGTTCATTTATCTTGTTCTTTGCAGCAATGGCCATGACCAAAAACTATTTCGGTGCAGAAGTTGTTAAATATGCTGCTACTCGTGGAGTGGATGCTACTCAAATCCAAGGAAAAGTTGCAATTGGTTCTCACATCAATGCCGGACTTGCTGTTGCCCACTTAGCACTTGGTTTCCTTGTCATGGCATTGGTAACGTCACTTGGTGGTCCTACAGGTCCAGGTCTGAACCCTGCACGTGACTTAGGCCCACGTATTCTTCATTTCCTTCTTCCAAAATCAGTTCTTGGTGAGCACAAAGGAGATTCAAAATGGTGGTATGCTTGGGTACCAGTTGTATCTCCAATCCTTGCCGGTATTGCTGCAGTAGCACTTTACAAGATGATTTATGGATAAGTTGTCAAAAAAGAAACGGTTCATTACGAGCCGTTTTTTGATAACGAAGAGATAAGATTGAGCGAAAAAATAGATAAGTGACTAGACGCTTGCCAATATAAAATGCTATACTAAAGAGTAAGGATAACAACAATAATGGGAGTGAGACAGCAAAACTGATTTTTTGCAAAGTAGCAATTTTTGTCTCATTCCTACCTTTTGTTTGGGAGAGATGAAATGGAATTAGATAAACTAAGTGGGAGACGGACTCTATTGTTCGGTATTTTGGCGATTCTTTTTGGCGCTATTATTATTGCAAACGGTGTTGATTTTACAAAATTTGCCCTAGATTTATTGGTCATTTACTTTTTATTTGTCGGAGTTATCAATCTTTTTTTCCGTTTCTTAGTGAAGAAAAATCGTATCAGTCTTGGTTCTGCCCTCCTCCATGTTTTGGTGGGACTGGTTGTTGGCTTTCTTAACCGTGCCAGCAATCTGCCAGTCAATATTGTCATTATTATATTGGGCTGTTATCAGCTGTGTACAGCGGCAATCTATGGTATTACATATCTTCTTTATCGACAGAATAAGTTAAAAGGTGGTTTTCGTTATCTTTTTGATACCTTGCTCTATAGTGGGATTGGACTGACAACTGTCTTTTCTCCTAGCACGGATGGTAGGATGCAATTTTTGATTGTTGGTATTTATCTGATATTACTAGGCTTTTCTAATGTTCGAGATGGTCTTATGTTCAACACCGATGTGGAGAAAAAACAACTTCGACGCCGTATTCGGATTAACCTGCCTATCATTATCGCTGCCTTTTTCCCAGCAGAGCAACTGAATCGCTTTAATCGTTTTTTACAAGGTGAAAAAAAGAAACCACAAAAGGTTTATAGTAGTATCCGAGACGAAGAAAAGCCCATTGACTTAGAGGTGCTAATCCATACGTCAGACCAGAATCTTTTTGGGATGATTGGACACGTTGATATTTGCTATAAAGGAAAAGTTATTTCCTATGGTAGTTATGATGTTTTTTCAGAGCGTTTATTCGGCACGATTGGAGATGGTGTCTTGTTTAAAGTAGATAAAGACGCTTATATTGACTTGTGCAAAGAAGAAAGCAAAAAAACCTTGTTTGGTTATGGGTTATCTTTGACAGATGAGCAAAAGCTAGCTGTGGAGAAACGGTTGGCTGAGATTGATGAGTTGTTGGAAGTGTGGGATCCACCGGCGGATTTGAAAGATGGTAAGCGCACGTATGCTTATAAATTGAAACATGAGTTGAATGCTCGTTTATATAAGTTTAAAACAAGTCGTTTTAAGACTTATTTTATCCTGTCTACCAATTGCTGTCTGCTAGCCGATAGCATTATCGGACAGGCTGGAACAGCCATTTTAGATATGCGTGGGATTATTGCGCCGGGAACTTATCAGTCTTACCTTCAATATGAATTTGAGTCAGCAAATGAGCTGGTAGTGGCACAAAATATTTATCAGTAATAGCATAATTTTTTCTATTTTTACATAAATATTTGTAAAATACACAAAAATTATTTAAAATAGAAAGGCTTGGAGGAATTTATGTGTTCAACAAATAAAATTGTAAATACGATACCAGTATTAAAAATCAATAATCGAAAAAACAATCTCGCATTTTATTGTCAAACTTTGGGAATGAAAAATTTGCTAGAGGAAGGAGCTTTTGTCAGTCTTGGAGATCAGACAAAAGTTGAAAAATTGCAGCTAGAAGAGTCGCCTAGTATGCGCACTCGTAAAGTTGTTGGAACTAAGAAATTAGCGAAAATTGTCATCAAAGTAGCTAATCCACGAGAAATTGAAGCACTTTTGGCGCGTGGTAGCAAAGTCGATTATCTTTACCAAGGTGACAATGGCTATGCTTTTGAAGCAACTTCGCCGGAAGGAGATACGTTTTTACTGCATAGCGAGGAAGATTGGACAACCTTACAGAGAATAATGATCGCACCAGCATTCGCACCGCTAGAGGGTTTTGTAGGGCTCAGCCAATTTACTATAGAGCAGATTCACATCAATGTTCCAGATGAGAAAAAAGCAGTCACTTTTTATCAGGAATGGTTAGGAAATCAGCCTGTTCTAACATTCTCACAAGCAAGCGGAGCAGATTTATTGACGGAGAGTACTCAAACTTGGGATTTGGCAATGATTAAATTTACAGTTGAGCAATTTGATGTGGAAGCGTTGCGCGATTTATCTCAAGGAAGAGAAATTTTTGTTCCTAAATCGGGCAAATTTTTCCTGACCAAAGATGAGAGCCAAATTGAAGTTTGGATTGAAGCGGTATGAGTTCAAGCAAGATTCTCTCAAAAGTCGAAGAACAGATAGCACAACAAATCTATCCTGGAGCTAGCTTAGCTTTGTATACTCGTGGAGAGTGGCAAGAATATTATCTTGGTGAGAGCAATCCTGAGCGCAGTGAGAAAAGCCGAGCAGGACTGGTCTATGACTTAGCAAGTGTCAGTAAGGTTGTAGGTGTCGGAACGATTTTGGCTTTTCTATTCCATGAGAAAAAACTCGATTTAGATGCGCCTCTGACACAATATTATCCCGCTTTTCATGACAATTCTGTCACGGTAGGTCAGCTGGCTACTCACACATCAGGGCTAGATCCCTTTATCCCCAATCGAGATGCACTCAATGCGGCTGAATTGAAAGAGGCGCTAAATCATTTGAAAGTGCTTGATAGCAAGCGTTTTCGTTATACTGATGTGAATTTTTTATTGCTGGGTTTTATGGTAGAAGAAATTTTTCATTCTGCTTTGAGTGACATTTTTGAACAGAAAATTTTTCAGCCTTGGGGTATGAAAGAAACAGCGTTTGGTCCTGTCGCACAAGCGGTGCCAACGGTTCGCGGTGTGAAAGCAGGGATTGTACATGACCCCAAAGCGCGTGTGTTGGGCAGACACGCTGGTAGTGCAGGCTTGTTTTCGACAGTTCGGGATTTGAAGCTCTTTTTGGAGCATTATTTACAGGATGACTTTGCAGCAACTTTGACAAAAAATTTCTCAAAGGAGATTGGAAAAACACGCAGTCTTGCTTGGGATTTAGACAAAGAGTGGTTGCAACACACAGGCTACACAGGAACATTTATTATGTTTAATCGTTTGCAGCAGAAAGCGGTCATCTTCCTTTCCAACCGAACGTATGAGAAAGACGAACGTGCACAATGGATTTTAGACCGCAATGAGCTCATGGATTTGATTAAACAAAATCTGTAAAATGAAGACAGTTAGGATAAGAGCTGGATTTCCTGCTCTTTTTCGCTGTTTTAAAAGTTGAAATAAATTAGTTTGGAATATAAAAGGAATTGACTACTAACGATCGCTTTTTTCTATGAATTATATTAAAATAATAGATGAAGTATTGTGATGTAGAGAGAGAATATGACAAAAAAAGTAGGTGCCGGTCGGGCACATAGTAAGATTATTTTGATAGGGGAGCATGCCGTTGTCTATGGCTACCCTGCTTTGTCTCTACCTTTAACTAATATTGAAGTGACTTGTCGCATTTTGCCGTCAGATCATGCGTGGATTTTGTATGAGGAAGATACCCTTTCTATGGCGGTTTTTGCTTCTTTGGAATTTCTAGGGGTGCAAGAGGCTTATATTCGCTGTGAGATTGAGTCCATGGTGCCTGAAAAGCGCGGAATGGGTTCTTCTGCGGCAGTGAGTATTGCTGCGATTCGAGCTGTTTTTGACTATTATAAACAGGAGTTGGATAGGGAAACTCTGGAGATTTTAGCCAATCGGGCAGAGATGATTGCCCACATGAATCCGAGTGGTTTGGATGCTAAGACTTGCTTGAGCGATCATGCTATTAAATTTATTAAAAATGTTGGTTTTTCAGAGTTTGAGACGAATCTTGGAGCTTATCTTTTGATTGCAGACACAGGGATTTATGGGAATACGCGCGAGGCCATTCAAAAAGTTGAGCAGCTAGGAATGACCGCTTTGCCTTACCTTCATCAGCTTGGAAAATTAACCACTGAAGTTGAAGAAGCTTTGAAAGTAAAAGATTTAGAGAGAATCGGGATAGCTATGTCAGAAGCTCACCTCAGCTTAAAAAATCTAGGCGTGAGTTGCCCTGAAGCCGATCGACTTGTTGCCACAGCGCAAGAAAATGGAGCGCTTGGTGCGAAAATGAGTGGTGGTGGTCTAGGTGGCTGCATTATCGCTCTAGTGGCGAGCAAAGAAAAGGCTGTCAGTTTAGCCGATTTATTGAGGGAGAAAGGAGCGGTGAACACATGGATCGAAAGCCTGTAAAGGTGCGGTCTTATGCCAATATTGCCATTATCAAATATTGGGGTAAGAAAGATACTGTCAAGATAATTCCTGCGACGAGCAGTATTTCTTTGACCTTGGAAAATATGTACACAGAAACAACTCTGTCTAGCTTACCAGCGAGTGCCCAGTCAGATGAATTTTACATCAATGGTGTTCTGCAAGATCAAGCCGAACATAAAAAAATGAGTAATATTGTAGATCGTTTTCGTCCTCAAGGAGCTGGTTTTGTACGAATTGATACCAACAATAATATGCCGACAGCAGCAGGACTTTCATCTAGTTCGAGTGGTTTGTCTGCGCTCGTTAAGGCTTGTAATGATTTTTTTGAATTGCACTTGTCCACAAAAGAACTAGCACAAAAAGCAAAATTAGCTTCTGGATCTTCTTCACGGAGTTTTTATGGACCGATTGCAGCTTGGGACAAGGATAGCGGAGAGATTTATTCAGTAAAGACAGATTTGAAATTAGCGATGATAATGCTGGTTTTGTACGATCAGAAAAAGCTGATTTCAAGTCGTGAGGGAATGAAACGCTGTGCAGAAACCTCCACGACATTTGAGGATTGGGTGAGACAGTCAGAAGAAGATTATAAAGCTATGCTGACTTATTTGTCTAACAATGATTTTGCTAAGGTGGGAGAATTAACAGAAAAAAATGCGCTTGCCATGCATACTACCACTAAGACAGCAACGCCAGCTTTTTCTTACCTGACCGAAAAAAGCTATGAAGCAATGGACTTCATCAAACAATTACGCAGTCAAGGAGAGCGTTGTTATTTCACTATGGATGCAGGACCAAATGTAAAAGTGCTGTGTTTGGAAGAAGATTTGGAGCATTTGGTGCCGATATTTGCAACAAAATACCGCCTCATTGTCTCTAAAACGAAGGAATTGCCAGATGACTAAAACAGTAAGAACATGTGGGAAATTGTATTTGGCAGGGGAATACTCTGTATTGACAGCGGGACAAGGCGCGATTCTGAAAAATATTCCGATTTATATGACGGGAAAAATTCATTTTTCTGAACGTTATCAGTTGTTTTCAGATATGTTTGACCATGCTGTGGATTTGACACCTGATAATGACTATTGTCTGATTCAAGACACGGTTGCCGTCATGGACGAGTTTTTGCAAAGTCGATCCATTTCACTGCGTCCCTTTTCCTTAACCATTACTGGAAAAATGGAGCGAGGTGGGAAAAAAATTGGTCTTGGTTCTAGTGGGAGTGTCGTAGTTTTAACCATACGCGCGATAGCAGTCTTGTATGACCTAGCTTTATCTGCTGATGAAACTTTTAAGCTAGCAGCCTATGTTCTTCTTAAACGTGGTGACAATGGCTCAATGGGAGATGTGGCTTGTATCGCTTATGAAGATTTGATTTATTACCAATCTTTTGACCGCAAAAGAATAGCGGAGCAGATCAATGAGTCGCCCTTAAAACAGGTAATATCCCAAGATTGGGGATACGTCATTCGGAGGATTCAACCACAACTTACGTTTGACTTTCTTGTAGGCTGGACAAAAGAACCAGCTATTTCTAGAGATCTGATCAATCAGGTCAAATCAGCAATTTCATCCAGTTTTCTAACACAAACACAAGAAGAAGTTCTTCGACTGGAGAAGGCGCTGCTTGCTGGTGAGAAGGAAATTATGAAAGAAAGCCTAGAAAAGGTTAGCTACCTATTGGCGGAACTTAGCCCCGCTATTTACAATGAAAAACTGAGAGCTTTAAAAAGAGCCAGTCAAGGATTGGACTGTGTGGCAAAGAGTAGCGGTGCTGGCGGTGGTGACTGCGGCATAGCATTGTCATTTAGCGAGACAGATAGTCAAATCTTAGTGGAACGTTGGCGGGGGGCAGGAATTGACCTTTTATATAAGGAAAGGTGGGGAATGGATGAATAAAAATCGCAAAGACGAACACATAAGATATGCGCTTGAGTACGATTCGCCTTATAATAGTTTTGATGACATGGAGCTTATTCATTGCTCGCTTCCTAAGTATGATTTGGACGAGATTGATTTGACGACGCAGTTTGCAGGCAGAGATTGGGAATTTCCGTTTTACATCAATGCTATGACAGGTGGAAGTGAGAAAGGGAAGGGCATCAATCAGTGCTTGGCACAAGTTGCAGAAGCTTGCGGTATTCTTTTTGTCACAGGCTCTTACAGTGCTGCCTTGAATAATCCAACAGATGACTCATATACTGTCAAGCAAGATAAGCCAAACCTGCTCCTTGCAACGAATATTGGACTGGATAAGCCGTATTCCTCAGGGCAGCAGGCAATCACAGACCTTCATCCTCTTTTTTTGCAAGTGCATGTCAATCTCATGCAAGAATTGCTCATGCCAGAAGGAGAACGTTCTTTTAAAACTTGGCGAGCACATTTAAAAGACTATGCAGAGCAAAGTTCAGTTCCAGTAGTATTGAAAGAGGTTGGCTTTGGTATGGATTTGGCAACGATCGAAACTGCTTATGACCTCGGTATTCGAACGGTTGATCTTTCTGGTCGTGGCGGAACGAGCTTCGCCTATATTGAAAACAGGCGCGGTGGCAATCGAGACTATCTCAATGATTGGGGGCAATCGACACTCCAAGCCTTACTAAATGCTCAGCCGATGATGGATAAAATGGATATTTTGGTGAGTGGTGGCGTACGGCAGCCGCTTGATATGGTGAAGGCTTTTGTGTTAGGAGCTAAGGCTGTAGGACTTTCACGCACCATGTTAGAATTGATTGAGACATATTCAGTGGATGAAGTCATCACGATTGTAAACGGTTGGAAAGAAGATTTGCGCTTGATTATGTGTGCACTTGGTTGCCAAAATTTGCCGGAATTAAGACAAGTACCGTATCTTTTGTATGGACGTTTGCGAGAAGCACAAGGTCAACTAAATAACGAAATCCGATGAGTTTTTTCACTTATCGGATTCTTTTTGTCTATGATTTTTGACGAATATTTTCTAAAATTTCTTGTGCTCTTTTGAGACTAAAATGTTTCTCAGAAATGAGCTGAGAAACCAGAGGAGCGATTTCTGTATCCTTAGCTCCTGCTAAAAGAGCGAGAGATTTGGCTTGTAGCTTCATGTGACCGTGCTGAATACCGGTGCTGACCAGCGCTTTTAGAGCTGCAAAATTTTGCGCTAAGCCGATAGACGCAATAATACTGGCTAACTCTTTGGCGGTTGGTTGTTTTAGCAAATCGAAGCTAACTTCCACCGTAGGGTTGAGCCCAATGGAGCCCCCTTTGGTAGCAATGGGAAGAGGAAGCGTAATCTCTCCGCAGAGCGTTTGAGTGGCTTCCTTGATTGACCAAGTAGTCAATCCTTGATAGGAACCATTTCTACTAGCATAGGTATGCGCGCCTGCTTCAATCGCCCGCCAATCATTTCCTGTTGCTAATACGACAGCATCAATCCCGTTGAAAATGCCTTTGTTGTGGGTACTGGCACGGTAAGGATCTTGTTTGGCAAATTGGCTTGCCAGCACGATTTTTTTAGCAATGTCAATGGCTTCTGATTTATTTCGACTAAGAAAACGAAGATCAATTTCACAAGTGGCAGTTACCAAGGCTTCTGTCGCATAATTTGATAGAATTGCCATCAAGCTTTCACCGCCAGTCAACTCTTCTAATGGTGTTTTCAACGCTTCTAGCATGGTATTGAGGATATTGGCGCCCATAGCTTCTTGGGTGTCAACTGTTAGATAAACGACTAAAAATTCAGCTTCGCCATTTAGCCATTCTACACGTAAATCACGCGCACCACCTCCGCGGTTGACAATCGACGGGTGTGCTTGATTGGCCAGCTCTAGCAATTCTTGCTTGTGATTTTGGATATTTTTTATAGCCACTTCAATATTTTCTACTTGATAAAGAGCAACCTGTCCAATCATTTGACGATTGTGAATAGTCGTTTTGAAGCCTCCAGAGCGCTTAATAATTTTTGCTGCAAAGCTAGCAGCCGCAACGACAGAGGGCTCTTCTGTTACGAAAGGTACCTGATAAACTTGCTCGTCTACCACAACATCAGGAACGAAAGAGTAGGGCAGAGCAAATGTCGCCAAAACATTTTCGCTCATTTGGTCGGCTGTTGATAGAGGGAGCATGTGATTATGCTCAAGGTTTGTTTGATTATCCTCGTTTAGTAAGTGATAGTCTTTTAAAATTTGCAAACGTTCTTGCAATGATTTTTTGGAAAAGCCCGTCCAACTTATCTTCATATTATTTTTCCACCTTGATGTATGTACGTTGGTGTTCTACGATTTTTGCTAAGGCAAAGTCTTGATTTTCATAGCCTGTGAAGCTAGCAGAGCCATTTTCATCTAGTTTTGCTTCTTCAAAAAATACCTTCTCATAATCTGGAATGCTCAGAGGCGTTCGGCTGTCAAGTTTTTCCATACGATTGGTTTCAAGCTGTTGCTCAAAGCCTGCTACGAGCTGCCCACTAAAGATTTCTGATACAGCTCCACTTCCGTAGCTAAAGAGCGCAATGCGGTCACCTGCTTTGAGTGTCGTACTATTTTCAAGTAGGGAAAGGAGACCTAAAAAGAGGGAGCCCGTGTAGATATTCCCTACCTTTTGGCTGTAAAGAATGGATTGCTCAAAATTCGCTTGTAGTTGCTCTTGCTGCTCAATTGGCAAACTCTTATCCATAATCTTTTTCATACCCTTTAAAGCTAATTTAGGATAAGGCAAATGGAAGCAAACTGCTGCAAAATCTTTTAAGGACACTTGATTGTGCTTTTGGTACTCTGCCCAAGTTGTTTTTAGACTGTCTAAATACTGTTGCGTAGAATACATGCCATTGACAAACGGCGTTGTCGAATAATTTGGCCGCCAAAAGTCCATAATATCTCGTGTTTGAGCAACATTGTCTTCATTAAAACTGAGAATCCGTGGATTACTTGTGATGAGCATAGCCACTGCTCCAGCTCCTTGTGTTGGCTCCCCTGGTGTCTCAATACCGTATTTGGCAATATCGCTTGCAATGACCAACACCTTTGAGTTAGGGTGTTTTTCGACGTGCAACTTCGCATAATCCAGTGCGGCAGTAGCGCTGTAGCAAGCCTCTTTCATTTCAAAACTGCGTGCAAATGGCTGAATTCCAAGCAAACCATGAACAAAAACAGCAGAAGCCTTACTTTGGTCAATCCCAGATTCGCTGGCTATGATGACCATGTCAATAGCCTGTTTATCTTCTTCGGTCAAAATAGATGCTGCTGCACTCGCTCCCATGGTTACAATATCCTCTGTGACAGGGGCAATACTAATTTCTTTTAGTAAAAGTCCCTTGCTTAGTTTTTCCGGGTCAATGTTACGCGCTTCTGCCAAATTTTCTAATTTTAATACGTAATTGGCTGTCGCAAAGCCAATTTTATCAATTCCAATGTTCATCATTACCTCTATATATTTTTCGGTTTGATACCAAACTTATTCTATTCCATTTTATCATAATTAAAGTGGAAACTGAGAAAAAAGCCTTCTTGCGAAAAGAAAGACTTGGGACATTTTCAGGAGTTATGTCGAATTATGAGGAGCGATGCTTTTGCAGATAATGGTAGAGTCTGAGCACCACCGTACCACTTGCCATTCCAATTGAAATGACCAAGGCTAAAATCACCACCAAGGTAGCATTAACCATAGCATGACTATAATCTCCAGTGACAAAATAGGCCGTTGTACGATAAGAAAGATAGCCCGGAACCAATGGAGCTAAAATGGCTAAGATAAAGACGACAGCAGGGGTTTTATAAAGAATGCTCAAAACTTGACTAATGCAAGATCCGATAATAGCTGCGATAAACGTAGCAATAATCACATTTGTTGGACCTTTTAATACATAATACAAAAGCCAGATGAACATTCCAAGGATTCCTCCTGGAATGAGCATTCTTTTTTGAACATTTAAAACGATTAAGAACATTACAATTGCAAGAAAACTTGCTGCAGCTTGTAGTAAGACAGTCAATGGATTCACCTTTTATTTCATTAAGACGAGAGCTACGGAAGTGCCAGCTCCGAGTGCCAAAGTGATCAACAGCGTTTCAAAGATTTTGCTCATTCCGGAGTTGAGATGATTGGTCATCAAATCACGCACGGCATTGGTCAGAGCAATACCGGGAACAAAAGGCATGACAGCACCAGCGATGATTAAGTCCGCACTGGAAGGAAAGCCAGAATAGCGCGCCCAGATCTGTGCCAGCAGACCAAAAATAAAAGCTCCTGCAAAAGCTGTGATAAAAGGAATGCGCACGTATTTATTGACCGAAAGAGAAAAGGTAAAGCCAAAGAAGGTCGCAAGAGCAGCGCCGAGTGCATCATAGAGATTGCCACCAAACATTATAGAGAAAAAAGGGGCACTAATAGTAGCAGCAAATGTCAGTTGCCTGTTTGTGTAAGGTGTCTTTTTCTTTTTTAGCTGAGTTAATTTCTCAAAAGCATCTTCAAGACTGATGTCCCCGCTAACCAGTTCACGCGATACTTGATTGACATCGCACACTTTTTCGATATTGTAATTTGAATGAGTAATGCGTTTCATACGCGAAATATTGGTGTTTTCAATTGAAAAGAAAATGGCAACTGGCATTGCGAGTGCATTACAATCCATAATTCCTTGAGAATGAGCAATCCGAATCATGGTATCTTCAACCCGATAAATTTCAGAACCACTTTGAAGCAGAAGCGTACCTGCTAACATCAGGACATCAACAGTTAGATTAAATTTGTCTTCCCTTTCTACATCTCTTTTCTCCACCATTTTTACACCCTTTTCTTTTAACTAACAATACCTCTATTATAGCATAAAAAAGAAGAAAACCAGCTGGAATTTCCAACTGGTTTTTGAGAATAGAATTGAATTAGCTAAGGGCATCATCCATTGAAAGCACTTCGTGGAAGACACGTTGAGTCAATTCAGTTTTTTGTTCTTTAGTAAGGTATTTGGTATTGACACAGTAACCTGAGATACGAACGATAACATCTTCACCATTCATAATCTTATCATAGACATCTTTAAGATCCATAACGTTCAAGTTGACGTGTTGTCCTCCATTTTCAAAGTAACCGTCAAGAATTGTGACCAAGTTATCCACTTGTTCTTCACGAGTCTTACCAAGAGCACGAGGTGAAACTTGTGTAGTGAGAGAGATACCATCTGCTGCATAGCCAAAGTCAAGGCTGGCTAGTGAGTTGAGATTTTGCAACCAACCACCACGAGCTTTGTTAGATGGGTTCGCACCTGGTGAGAAGAATTCCAATTTAGATAAGTTCACTGAACTATCTTCGTTGAGGTATACCCCTTTGTGGACCGGTGAGTTACCAGTTTGTTTAGAGTAAGCAACGTTGGAAGTGATCGTCAAGAGTGATACAGTTGCTTCAGCGTTCTTGTAAAGTCTGTGGCTACGAAGACGAGTTGTGTAGGCTTCAATCAGCCATTCGGCCAATTCGTTTGAGCGAGGATCGTCTTCACCCCAACGTGGATATTCGCCAGTAGTTTCGTAGTCGTAGATATAACCATTTTCGTCACGGATTGGTTTGACAGTAGCATATTTGATAGCAGCTAATGTATCAACAGTATTGGCAAATCCACAGATACCAAATCCCATGTTAGCACGTTGATGTGTAGGCAAAAAGGCCATTTGAACAGCTTCGTAGTTGTACTTGTCTGTCATGTAGTGAATGATGTTCAAAGCATCTACATAAGTGTCTGTCAACCAATCAAGTGATTTTTCAAAGTTTGCCTTAACAGATTCAAATTCAAGTACTTCGTCGCGGATAGGGTCAATATCAAATACTTTGTAATCTTTGTGAACATCATCGTAACCACCGTTAAGACCTGTAAGAAGAGCTTTTAATACGTTTACACGAGCACCGAAGTATTGGATGTTATGGCGTTGTTCTTCATTTTCTGGGTCAAGTGGTGACACACAGCAAGAGATACAGCTCATTTCACCATAGCCATCTTTCGCCATTGTTGTTACACCTTCGTATTGGATAGAAGAGTGTTTGTGACTCATGTGCATGCAGTAATGACGGAATGCATATGGTAATTTATCTGTCCAAAGAACTGTCAAGTTTGGCTCTGGTGAGTTACCGATATTGTCAAGTGTATTCAAGAAACGGTAGTCCATTTTTGTCACACGGTGACGACCATCATTTCCCATACCCGCCATAGACGTTGTGATGAAGGTTGGGTCACCTGAGTAGAGTTGATCGTATGCTTTTGTACGAGCAAATTTTACAGTACGAAGTTTCAAGACGAAGTCATCAACAAATTCTTGGATTTCTGATTCTGTGAAAGTACCACGAGCAAGGTCGCGTTCTGCATAAATGTCAAGAACGATTGGCACACGTCCAAGAGAAGTAGCAGCACCATTTACGACACGGCAGACAGCCATGAAAGCGATATTCACCCATTGGATAGCTTCTTTTACATTCATTGCAGGTCTACGAACATCAAGTCCGTAAAGGTCACCCAGGCGGACAACTTCTTTCAATGATTGGTATTGAAGGTTGACTTCTTCGCGGAGACGGATTGTTTCTTCGTCAATTTCAGTTAAAGCATTCCAATCTTCGACTTTTTCTGCCATCAAGTAATCTGCACCGTAAAGAGCAAGACGTGCGTAAACACCAATGATACGTCCACGTGAATAAGCATCTGGTAAACCTGTTACAGTGTGTGCGTGACGTGCACGACGGATATTTGTTGTGTAGGCACGGAAAATACCGTCATTTACAGTTGTTACGTATTTTGTGAAGATTTCATGCATTTTAGGATCTGGTTCATAGCCATGTTCCTTCAAAGCAGTTTCCGCCATACGGATACCACCTTTTGGCATGAAGTTTAATTTGAACAATTCATCATTTTGGATACCATAAATCAATTCATTATCTTTGTCAATATATCCAGCTGGAATATCAGCGATTGAAGTAGCACGTGTATCCATTGGGAAACGTGTTTCTTCATAATGTGCTTTTGTATCTTCGATAATTTTTTTAATGTGAAGAGAGCGTTCAGTTGGACCAGCTAAGAAACTTTCATCTCCGTCATAAGGAGTGTAGTTTGCTTGTACAAAACGAGATACGCTAGCTTTTTCGCGCCAATCTTCCCCTTTGAAGCCTTCCCAGGCTTTGTCAAAAATATCCTGTGCTTCGACAACAGTTTTAACAACCATGTTTTTTTCCTCTTGTATCTTTCTAGTAACACAAATCTGTTACATTTATAAACCAAGTATACCACACAGTAACCGATTTCAACAAGGAGAAAACAGGCTTTTTAGCGCTTTCTTTTATAATACAGTTTGACAACTAGAGTTAACTGTGTTATAATTTTGAAAAGTCAAATGAAAACAGGAAAAGAATCTAATAAACTTAGATAGTTTACAAAGTTAAGGGGGACTTATCATGAACAAAAGTAAAAATATTACAGGCTTTGATTTTCTGTGGTTAGCTTTGTATACTACTGCTGCCTTTTTATTTGAATTATTACTGGTGACAGTGGAAGGATTTTGGGGGATTTCAATTTATCACGCAACAAAGTTTCAGATGATTGCTCACTGGATAGTGACTAGTTTGGGCTGGTTTGGTTTCGGTTTCGGTATTATTGCTCTGGCTAAAAAACAAACTGGCTTTGACCTTTTGAAAACGGAGAAAAAAACTGTATCTGTTTGGCAATGGTTGGCAATTGTCTTGAGTTTTATCCTTATTACACTTGTCCAATACTGGGATTGGAAGGGTTTCAAAATTTCGATTGAATTTCAGCATTTAGGTTGGTTGAAGTTTCTATTTCAATATATCTACTATGCTGCTGAAAGTTTCCTGATTTCTCTGGTACTGGTTTTCGGACAAAAAGCTTTTGAGACTTGGTTTAAAAATGATAAAATTCCCTATGGCGGTATTCTCTTAGGTTTGACATGGGGCTTGATGCATATCTTGTCAAAGGGAGGTGTCTTGACAGGAATATTAACTTGTTTGGCTGGTTTTCTATTCGGCAGTGTTTATCTCCTAGTGAATAAAGATTACAAGAAGACTCTCGTCATTGTGACTTGCTTATTTATGCTTTAAAAGATTCTAGGAGACGGTATGTTAATTTTTCCGCTTATCAATGACACATCGCGAAAAATCATCCATATCGATATGGATGCCTTTTTTGCTTCGGTGGAAATCAGAGATAATCCTAAGTTAAAGGGTAAACCTGTCATCATTGGGAATGACCCCAGACAAACAGGTGGGCGGGGAGTCGTTTCTACCTGTAGCTATGAGGCACGAGCTTTTGGTGTTCACTCAGCTATGAGCTCCAAAGAAGCTTATGAGCGTTGTCCACAGGCGGTTTTCATTTCGGGAAATTATGAAAAATATCAGGCAGTCAGCCAGCAAATTCGAGCCATTTTTAAACGATATACAGATATGATTGAGCCAATCAGTATTGATGAAGCCTATCTGGACGTGACCAAAAATAAGCTGGGTATGAAATCTGCTGTCAAGATAGCCAAGCTAATCCAGCACGAGATATGGACAGAGCTTCATTTGACCAGTTCAGCTGGTGTGTCCTACAATAAATTTTTGGCAAAAATGGCTAGTGACTATGAAAAGCCTCACGGCTTGACAGTTGTTTTGCCAGAAGAAGCAGAATCTTTTCTCTCTCAAATGGATGTGGCAAAGTTTTACGGTGTTGGAAAAAAGACGGTGGAAAAATTGCATGATATGGGCGTTTACACAGGAGCAGATTTGTTAGAAATTCCTGAGATGACCTTGATTGATTTGTTCGGTCGGTTTGGATTTGACCTTTACCGCAAGGCAAGAGGAATCAGCAATTCACCAGTAAAAGTCAACCGTATTCGTAAGTCTATCGGCAAGGAAAGAACTTATGGGAAATTGCTCCATAACGAAGATGACATAAAAAAGGAGCTGACCCTTTTATCACAAAAGGTAGCTCGTAGTTTAAAAAAGCATGGAAAGTCTGGTAGGACGATTGTTCTAAAGATTCGCTATGCGGATTTTTCAACATTGACAAAAAGGCGTAGTTTGATGACTAGGACGCAAGACGCAGAGCAGATTGAGCGCATTGCGCATGAGATTTATGATAGCTTGGACGAGCAGACAAAGGGTGTGCGTCTTTTAGGAGTGACAGTGACAGGATTTGGGATGTAAAAAAGTTTGGAATGGGGAGTTCCAAACTTTTTTGGCTCTATAATTTCTGTAGTGGGTAACACCACTGCAGAGATTATGGAGCCATTTTTCTACCATTTGTCAAGCAATTCAATGTTTTTCAGTCAAAGAATTGATGATTGATTTGATTTTAATAGTTTATCCTATCCCTTTTCGGCTCTTTTGATTGGAAAAAGAGTACACAAAATCAACACCTTATCTAGCTATTTTTTTCATAAGGTGTTACAATGATAGAGCATAGACGGCTTTAATGATTTTGGGTTAAAGTGTAATCGTAAAGTTTGTTATGCGTAATGAGGTAATACATTGTCCTTATGAGGCGATGCATTGAGGCAATCGTATGAGGCTTAGTTGAAGTCGTCTGCGATTGTCTTTTTCGTTTCTCATAAAAGTCCGCAATGTGGCAAGGATTGGTATGACTGGCCGAAGCAATGTTGTGAATGGTCTTGAAGAGAATCTTTCTGGCATAAGGATTGCCCCGCTTGATGATATGTTCTTGGGCTAAATAGTTCCCTGATTCATAGTGTCTCAGATCAATCTCGATAAAGTCGTTGATTTGATTGGGAGACTGAAAACGACGGATATCTCCTAATTCGCCTATGATAGAGGTGGCGGTTGTTTCAGCGATACCAGGGATGGAGAGAAGAATCTCGTATTCTGGTAGAGGTTTTCTTGGTAGCACAATAAGACTGTTTGGCTAGTTCAATGAGTTTCCTCACCAGATAAGCGACACGCTTGTCAGAGATGCGTTTGGCTGTAGACTGCCGAATGATGGTAGTCAGTTCCATCTCAGATCCCTTCGGGACGAAAGCTTTGCATGGGAATGCCCTCACCAGCTGCCAGTATTGTTCACCTGTTGGTGTTGACAAGATGGACTCCAGTTCGGGGAAGGTCACTTGCAGTACTTTGTGAAGGCGGTTCTTAGTACGAACGGTATCCTCTGTCAGATTCTGATAGAAACGACTCAAATCCCGCAAGTCTTGATAAACCTCCTCTTGCACATAGCTTGGCTTACGGTTTAAGACGAATTGTGACTGTGCCAACTTCTCTGCATCGATTTTATCCGTTTTACGGACACGCAAGCTGTCTAGCTACTTCTTAGCTTCCAAAGGATTGAGCCGTGTATAAGCGTAGTTATTCTCCTCCAGAAATGCCTGAAGGCGCCGAGAATAGACCCCAGTCGCCTCAAAGATGATTTCAGGGTGTTGGACGGTTTTTAAATCGCTCAAGAGACGTGCAAATCCGATGGTATCGTTGGGCATGGTGTAGCCATGAACTTTCTCACCATTCACTAAAATAGCCACCTCTGAACTTGCCTTACTCACATCAATTCCAAACACAGTCCGCATGATAAATCCCTCTTTGTCTTGAATGATACCTTGTTTTAGTGATGTCATTTTCAATACACGACGTCAAGCGTCCCACATACTTTGATAACATTCTTCCTAAAACAGGTGTCTTGCCAGTTTTGTGTACGACATCAAGCGTCAAAAAGACCCTCGACTTAACAAGACACCTCTACTTTAACATAAAGAAAAAGCAGTGAGTACTCTCTCCCGTCGGAGATTTCTTCACTACTAATCTTAGTATGTTTTGTTTTGTGAATATTGGCCATTTAGCATTTTAGTTGATTGTATTTTGTGATATAATGATTCAAATTATCAGTAAGGGAGGAGATTAGATGATAAAGACGGTTGGAATCGTTAGTCTATCAAGTGGGATTATAGGAGAAAATTTCGTTAGACATGAGGTTGAGCTGGGATTGAAGCGCTTGAAAGACTTGGGACTTGAAGTGACGTTTTTAGAGCACGCACAAAGAGGAATGGATTATCTGAAAGACCATCCTGAATCGAGAGCGCAAGATTTGATTCAAGCTTTTGAAGATCCTTCAATTGATATGATTTTATGTGCTATTGGTGGAGATGATACGTATCGATTGCTACCCTATTTGTTTGAAGATAACCAATTAAAAAAGGTTGTGAATCAGAAAGTATTTTTAGGCTTTTCAGACACTACTATGAATCACCTCATGCTCCATAAGTTGGGAGTGAAGACTTTTTATGGACAATCTTTTCTTGCTGATGTTTGTGAGTTAGAGGAAGAAATGCTGCCTTATACGCTTTCATATTTTAAAGAACTGATTGGAACAGGGACTATCTCTGAAATCAGACCGAGCAATGTCTGGTATGATGAGAGGATGGATTTTAGTGAAAAAGCCTTAGGAACGAAGCGGACTCGCCATGAAAATCAGAGATTTGAATTGCTGAAAGGAAAAGCAACATTTGAAGGGGAAATTTTAGGAGGCTGTTTAGAGTCGCTCTATCAGATATTTGATAATACAAGACATGAGGATACGATTGAACTGTGTGCTCACTATCAGCTCTTTCCCAGTCTTTCAGAGTGGAAAGGAAAAATTCTTTTGTTAGAAACCAGTGAGGAAAAACCAGAACCAATTTTATATCGAAAAATGCTAGAAGCCTTAAAGGCGACAGGGATTTTTTCTGTTTTAAATGGTGTACTTGTTGGAAAGCCAATGGATGAAACTTACTATGATGAGTACAAGCAAATTCTGCTGGATGTCATTGATACGGATATTCCTATTTTGTATAATTTAAATGTTGGACATGCTACCCCAAGAGCAATTGTTCCTTTTGGGATGAAAGCTGAGGTGGATGCCAACGAGCAAGTCATTCGATTTTTGAATGAATTGAAATAACTTAAAAAGTGCAGGTTGAAGGATGACCTGCATTTTGCGTGTTTTTTACGAATTTAGTATAATAGGGGAAGCAAAAGTAGAAAAGAGAAAAAGATGCGAATTCGTGGTTTTGAGCTTGTTTCAAGCTTTACAAATGAAAATTTACTGCCAAAGCGTGAGACGACTCATGCGGCTGGTTATGACTTAAAAGTGGCAGAACGCACAGTAATTGCGCCCAAAGAGATTAAATTGGTGCCAACAGGTGTCAAGGCCTATATGCAGGCTGGTGAGGTGCTTTATCTTTATGATCGTTCATCTAATCCACGTAAAAAAGGATTGGTGTTGATTAACTCTGTGGGCGTTATTGACGGGGATTACTATGGCAATCCGGGAAATGAAGGGCACATTTTTGCGCAAATGCAGAACATTACAGATCAAGAAGTGGTTTTAGAAGAAGAAGATCGTATCGTTCAAGCTGTCTTTGCACCATTTTTGCTTACTGATAATGATGAAGCAGACGGTGTACGGACAGGTGGTTTTGGAAGTACTGGGCATTAAGAAAGAGGAATCTATCATAGCCAATAAAAAAGCGACATTTGTTTGTCAAAATTGTGAATATCATTCCCCCAAATATCTAGGGCGCTGCCCTAACTGTGGGGCTTGGTCTTCTTTTGTGGAAGAGATCGAAGTTGCAGAGGTTAAGAATGCGCGTGTTTCTCTGACAGGTGAAAAAAGTCGACCGATGAAGTTAGCGGAGGTGACTTCTATCAATGTCAACCGTACCAAGACAGATATGGATGAATTTAATCGCGTCTTGGGCGGCGGTGTGGTGCCAGGAAGTTTAGTTCTAATCGGAGGAGATCCCGGCATTGGGAAATCTACCCTTTTATTGCAGGTTTCGACCCAACTCTCTCACAAGGGAACAGCATTGTATGTCAGTGGGGAAGAGTCAGCCGAGCAGATTAAGCTGCGCGCGGAACGTTTAGGCGATATTGACAGTGAATTTTATCTCTATGCGGAGACCAATATGCAGAGTATTCGTGCTGAGATTGAAAAAATCAAACCAGATTTTTTGATTATAGATTCCATTCAGACGATTCTATCGCCAGAAATTTCCAGCGTGCAAGGGTCGGTTTCGCAAGTGCGAGAAGTGACAGCGGAGCTGATGCAGCTGGCAAAAACCAACAATATTGCCACCTTTATTGTCGGACATATGACCAAGGAAGGTACCTTGGCTGGACCTAGAACTTTGGAACATATGGTGGATGCGGTACTTTATTTTGAGGGTGAGCGGCAGCATACTTTTCGTATTTTGCGGGCGGTCAAAAACCGCTTCGGCTCCACGAATGAAATCGGTATTTTTGAAATGCAGTCAGGTGGTCTGGTTGAAGTACTCAATCCTAGCCAGGTTTTCTTAGAGGAGCGTTTAGATGGGGCGACAGGCTCTTCTATCGTGGTGACTATGGAGGGGACGCGTCCAATCCTTGCGGAAGTGCAGGCTTTGGTGACGCCGACCATGTTTGGCAATGCCAAGCGGACAACGACAGGATTGGATTTCAATCGTGCTAGTCTGATTATGGCTGTTTTGGAAAAGCGAGCAGGGTTATTATTGCAAAATCAAGATGCCTACCTCAAGTCAGCAGGCGGTGTCAAATTAGATGAGCCAGCTATTGACTTAGCTGTTGCCGTTGCAATTGCTTCGAGTTATAAAGATTTGCCAACGAATCCACAAGAATGTTTTATTGGTGAAATCGGTCTGACGGGTGAAATCCGCCGTGTCAATCGCATTGAGCAGCGCATCAATGAAGCTGCTAAGCTGGGCTTCACCAAAGTTTACGCTCCTAAAAACTCTCTGAACGGATTGAACATTCCCGAAACTATTGAAGTTATTGGTGTAACAACGATTGGTGAAGTATTGAAGAAGGTGTTTGGGTAAATTAGTGTAACTGAGCATTGAATTGATAGGTGAGCCAGACAACGGACTCTACATTGCTAAGGAATTCTGTATCGAAAGTTTTCCTTTCGCCCACCTTCTGTAAATGATTGGAAGAATAATAAAGTTTCATCGTTTCTGTTATTTCTTTTCGACAACTATGTGGTATAATAGTAACGTTTGAAATAAAAACAGGTTTTTCCTGTTGAAAATATAAGATAAAAATTAGGAGACATACAATTGGCGAATCAAATTCGTGTGCGTTATGCACCAAGTCCAACGGGACTGTTACACATCGGAAATGCGCGGACTGCGCTCTTTAATTATCTTTACGCTCGTCACTACGGCGGAACTTTTATCATTCGGATTGAAGATACTGACCGTAAACGTCATGTGGAAGACGGGGAGCGTTCGCAGTTGGAAAATCTGCGTTGGTTAGGAATTGATTGGGATGAGAGTCCAGAAACGCATGAAAAATATCGCCAATCTGAACGCTTGGACATTTACCAAGGTTATATCAATGAGTTACTTGAAAAAGGCTTGGCTTACAAGTCATACGTGACGGAGGAAGAGTTGGCAACAGAGCGTGAACGTCAGGAAGCTGCTGGAGAAACACCTCGTTACATCAATGAATATCTGGGAATGTCTGAAGATGAAAAAGCGGCTTATATCGCAGAACGTGAAGCTAAAGGAATCGTTCCAACAGTCCGTCTTGCAGTCAATGAATCTGGTATTTACAAGTGGAACGATCTTGTCAAAGGTGAGATTGAATTTGAAGGTGGTAACATCGGTGGTGACTGGGTTATCCAGAAAAAAGACGGTTATCCAACTTATAATTTTGCGGTTGTGGTGGATGACCACCTGATGAAAATTTCTCACGTTATCCGTGGAGATGACCACATTGCTAATACACCTAAGCAGCTCATGGTATATGAAGCACTTGGTTGGGAAGCGCCACAATTTGGTCACATGACCTTGATTATCAACTCTGAAACGGGTAAGAAATTGTCCAAACGTGATACAAACACCCTTCAATTTATCGAGGATTACCGTAAGAAAGGCTACTTGCCTGAAGCTGTTTTTAACTTTATCGCTCTGCTTGGCTGGAATCCTGGCGGTGAAAATGAAATCTTCTCTCGCGAAGAATTGATCCAACTCTTTGATGAACATCGTCTCAGCAAGTCACCAGCAGCTTTTGACCAAAAGAAATTAGACTGGATGAGTAATGAATACATTAAAAATGCGGATTTTGAAACCATTTTTGATATGGCGAAACCTTACTTGGAAGCGGCTGGTCGTTTGACTAACAAAGCTGAAAAATTGGTTGAACTTTACAAACCACAAATGAAGTCTGTAGATGAAATCGTACCGCTCACAGACCTTTTCTTTGAAGATTTTCCAGAGCTAACGGCAGAAGAAAAAGAGTTTATGGCAGGCGAAACAGTACCAACTGTTTTGAAAGCATTCAAAGAAAAATTGGAAGCTATGAGTGATGAAGACTTCAAGTCAGAAAATATCTTCCCACAAATCAAGGCAGTGCAAAAAGAAACGGGTATCAAAGGCAAAAATCTCTTTATGCCAATTCGTATTGCTGTTTCAGGCGAAATGCACGGTCCAGAATTACCAGACACCATTTACCTGCTTGGACGTGAAAAATCTATTGAGCACATCGAAAATATGTTGAAAAACATCCAATAAATTTAACGAAAACATCACATGTGTTAAGCTTGTGGTGTTTTTGCTTTATATGATGAAATGCTTGATTTTATGTTATAATAACTCTTAATACTAAATCGAAGTGAGGAATGCTTATGCCAGCTACTAAAATGACCGCACAGGAAATTATTCAGTTTATAGCGGATGCTAAGAAAAAGACAAATGTAAAAGTGACTTTTGAAGGAAAATTAGCGGGCGAAGTGCCGGATTCTGTTGTCAAATTGGGCAATGTTCTCTTTGGTGACTGGGAGGAAATTAAACCTCTTTTGGTTAACCTAGAAGAGAATAAAACCTATGTGGTGGAGCAGGATGCTCGAAATTCTGCCGTGCCGCTGTTAGACAAGCGCGAGGTCAATGCTCGGATTGAGCCAGGAGCTATTATCCGTGATCAGGTGGAAATCGGTGATAATGCTGTGATTATGATGGGAGCTGTTATCAATATCGGAGCTGAAATTGGTGCTGGAACGATGATTGATATGGGAGCCGTTTTAGGTGGTCGAGCTATTGTTGGAAAAAACAGTCATGTGGGTGCTGGGGCTGTTCTTGCCGGTGTTATTGAGCCAGCCAGTGCTGAGCCAGTTCGCGTGGGAGATAATGTTTTGATTGGAGCCAATGCTGTCGTTATTGAAGGAGTGCAGATTGGCAATGGTTCTGTCGTCGCTGCAGGGGCTATTGTGACGACAGATGTGCCAGAAAATGTTGTTGTAGCTGGTGTGCCAGCGCGTGTGATTAAGAAAATTGATGAACAAACCCAGCAGAAAACAGCATTGGAAGACGCTCTTCGGACACTTTAAAGAGGGAAATGTATGATTGATTATCAAAAAATTCGCCGAGACTTGCATCAAATTCCGGAAATTGGGCTGGAAGAGTATAAGACTCATGCCTATCTGATGAGAATAATTGATGAGTTGACTGCTGGCTTGGATTTTGTTGAGATTCGGACCTGGCGTACGGGAATTTTGGTCTTTGTCAAAGGCAGTACACCTGCTAAGACGATTGGCTGGCGGACAGATATTGACGGTTTGCCGATTGTTGAGGAGACAGGGTTTGCCTTTGCTAGTCAACATGAGGGACGTATGCATGCCTGTGGGCATGATATGCACATGACAATCGCTCTGGGTTTGTTGGAGCAACTAACTACTGAGCAGCCTAAGAATAATCTACTTTTTCTTTTCCAGCCAGCTGAGGAAAATGAAGCTGGAGGTATGCTGATGTATGAAGATGGAGCCTTTGGCGATTGGTTGCCAGATGAATTTTATGGGCTTCATGTGCGACCTGACCTCAAGGTAGGAGATATTGCTACGAATACTAGTACACTCTTTGCAGGGACTTGTGAAGTTAAATTAACTTTTAAGGGCAAGGGTGGTCATGCTGCATTTCCACATAATGCTAATGATGCTTTGGTAGCAGCTAGCTATTTTATCACTCAGGTTCAGACCATTGTGAGTCGCAATGTAGATCCGATTGAAGGAGCTGTCGTCACCTTTGGTGAATTCCATGCTGGAACAACGAATAATGTGATTTCTGAAACTGCCTTTCTGCACGGAACCATTCGAACATTGACGCAGGAGATGAATTTGCTCACTCAAAAACGCTTGCGGGAAATCGCTGAAGGAGTAGTGCAGTCTTTTGGTGTAGAGCTTGAGTTGGAGCTGAAACAAGGTGGTTATCTTCCTGTGGAAAATCATCCTGAATTAGCTGCTCAATGTATGAACTTTTTCCAAAAAGAAAGTGACGTGCACATGATTGATATTTCACCCGCAATGACCGGTGAGGACTTTGGTTATCTGCTCAGTAAAGTCAAGGGTGTGATGTTCTGGTTGGGAATTGATAGTCCTTACGCGCTTCATCATCCTAAAATGGCGCCAGATGAAGCAGCCTTGCCTTTTGCCATTGAAAAATTTGGGAAGTTTTTAAGTGCAAAAGTTAATGAATAACGGGCTGGGAATGTTGATAATATTTCTGATCGAGGAGAAGATAAATGAAGGCAGATTTGCGCAAAACTATAGTCAGGAAAATGAAAGAGCAGGAATTGATAGTAAAACAGCAGAGAGATGCTTTGCTCACTCAGTACTTGCTGGAATCTTCTGCTTATCAACAAGCTAGAACAGTTGCGACTTATTTATCTTTGCCACACGAGTTTGACACAAGGCTTTTCATCAGGCAGGCTCAAGCAGATGGCAAGCGGTTTTTGGTCCCTAAGACTTATCCCCAAGGGCGCATGATTTTTGTGGATTATAATCCAAATGACTTGGAATTGACTGCTTTTGGTATCTGGGAACCAAGAAGTGAACGAGCGGTGGAAAAATTTCATATTGATTTGATTCATGTTCCGGGTATTGCTTTTAACAAAAAAGGCTATCGTATTGGCTATGGAGGCGGCTATTATGACCGCTATTTGGCTGATTTTAAAGGGATGACAGTCAGTACAATTTATCCTTACCAGTTAGTTGATTTTCAACCAGATGATTGTGATATTCCCGTTCAGGAGGTATTGATTTGTGAATAAAATTTATGATAAACGTTATCCAGTGACGAGCTTATTATTGCTTATCACGACAGGAGTTTTCCTAGCAATGTTTCTGTTGCGTGGTTTTGCTTATGCTAGTACCCAAACGATTTACGAATTTGGAGCGATGAATGGTCGAACGATTCAATATTTCCCAAGCCAGATTTGGCGCTTAGTATCGGCGATTTTTGTTCATATCGGCTTGGAGCATTTTGTGATGAATATGATTACGCTGTATTTTATCGGACGACAAGCCGAGGACATTTTTGGCTCGTGGAATTTTCTGTTTCTTTACTTGATGTCTGGCATTTTAGGAAATGTATTTGTCTTCTTTTTCACTCCAAATGTTGTGGCGGCAGGTGCCTCTACATCTTTGTTTGGGATTTTTGGCGCTATTATTACTTTGCGCTATGCAGTTCGCAATCCCTATATTCAGCAACTCGGTCAGTCATACCTAGTTCTTCTAGTTATGAACTTGGTGTTGAGCTTGACACCGGGAATTAGTCTGGCAGGTCACTTAGGTGGTGCAGTCGGGGGCGCTTTGTGTGCGGTTATTTTTCCAGTTCGAGGGGAAAGAAGAGCTTATCAAGTGGGACAACGGTTATTGGCGTTGATTGCTTATGTTGTTTTAGCTTTGGGAATGATTTGGTTAGCTTTTAATCGAAGCATATAAAAATAGGTTAGATAGACTGCTGTATCTCGCAGCAATCTGTTTTCACCTCTTTTTGCTTTATATTTGTTGACCAACTAAAATCTTTGCAGCAATCGTGATGTCAGTTAATGGTGACCAATCTATTTTATCAATGTCAATATTAAAAAGAAGCGGTGTCATGTGAAGAAGTGCCGCTTTCTCATTTTCTCTCAAGCTGAAAGTGGCTGCAACGTCATAAGAATTCGTAATGGTAAAGGCTTCTTCAAAATGCTCAATGATTTTGTGATTGGAATAATTTGTGTTTGTTAATTGCTCGGCAACGATACTACGAATTTCTTGCAAGTGTTGGCTGCTAGGAATAACCTTAATGAGCAAGCCGTTTTTCTGCAAGACACGCTGAAATTCTTGGTAATTGGCGGGAGAGAAGATGTCTAAAATCACATCCATGCTAGTATCTTGAATAGGGATGTGCGCCAGATCTCCAACAAACCAATTTACCGCCAGACTGTGGTCACTTTTGGCTGCTAGTTGAATAGACTCTTTTGATAAATCGAATGCATAGATATGTTTATCTGGCAATTGTGCTTGCAAATTTCGAGCATAATAACCCTCTCCGCAGCCAATGTCCAGCAGATTGTCGTGTTGTGGTAAAGATGATAAAATTTCTAGTAATTTCTTCAAAATTGGTTGGTAAAATCCTGCTTCGAGAATCAATTTTCGATTTTGAAAGTTGGATTTATCGTAGTCTTTTGATTGCTTTACTTGTGGAGCCAAGTTGACATAGCCGAGTTTTGCCAGATCAAAGGAATGCTTATTTTTGCATTTGAGACTATTTTCTGATAAAAACAAGGCTTGCTGGCAAAAAGGGCAAGCAAAGAAAGTAGCTGTTTCAAAGCGTTTAAGTTTGGGATTCATGCGTTTTCTCTTTCATCAATTTCTGTGTCTAGTGTAACATGTGAGAAATGCTTTGGCAAGCAGATAAAGAAAGGGACATTTAAAATGAACCACACTTTTAAAGCGGTTGGAGCTAAAACAAGCACTATGGTAATATGCTTTTTGCTAAGTGAGAATGAAAAGAAGCTGGAGCGAAAAGTCTCTAGCTTCAAAGTATATAGCGCAATAAACCAACGATGTAGTAGTTGATTGCTCTCTTTCCTATTTTAGTAAGTCAAAACAAAATATTTTTTCTTACCACGACGAATAACGGTGAGTTCGTTTTCCAATTTGTCAGCGTCAGTTAATGTATAGTCAAGGTCTTGAATGCGATCGCCATTGACATAAATAGCACCGTTTTGGACATCTTCACGCGCTTGGCGTTTAGAATTGACAACGCCAGCCGTTACCAAAAGTTCTACGATATTGAGATTGTCATCTGCGTTCACTTGATAATTTGGCACACCACGGAGACCTTGTTTCAGCTCTTTGACAGAAAGATTTTTGATATTTCCGGCAAAAAGCTGCTCGGTGATATTGAGTGCTTCTTTGTAGGCTTTTTCACCGTGCACGAGTGTAATGACTTCTCGTGCTAAGATTTTTTGTGCCAAACGTTCATGTGGAGCTGCTTCAAATTGTTTTCTGATTTCTTCGATTTCATCAAGTGGAAGAAGTGTAAAGATTTTTAGGAAACGTACGGCATCAGCGTCCATGACATTCATCCAGAATTGATACATTTCGTAAGGGCTGGTTTTATCGGCATTGAGCCATACAGCATTGCCTTCTGACTTACCAAATTTCTTACCAGTTGCGTCTGTGATAAGAGGCACTGTAATAACATGACCTGTTTTATCTGCTTTGCGGCGAAGTAATTCTGTACCAGCAGTCATATTGCCCCATTGATCAGAACCGCCGATTTGCAAAGTGACACCGTATTGTCGATTTAGCTCAAAAAAGTCATAGCCTTGCATGATTTGGTAAGCGAACTCAGTATAAGAAATCCCTGTTTCAATTCGTTTTTTTACGGACTCTTTACTCATCATGTAGTTGACGGTGAAATATTTTCCAACATCGCGTAGAAAATCAATAAAGCTAATATCGGAGAACCAGTCGTAGTTGTTGACCATTTCAGCCTTGTTGTCGCCATTTTCAAAATCAAGAAAACGAGATACTTGCGCTTGAATGCTTCGTACCCAGCCCTCAACGGTGTCTTTTGTTTGTAAACTCCGCTCTGTATCTTTAAATGATGGATCGCCAATTAAGCCAGTTGCACCGCCGACGAGAGCGTAGGGTTTGTGACCTGCCAACTGTAAATGTTTCATGACAAGGATTGGTACAAGATGACCGAGGTGCAGGCTGTCAGCTGTTGGATCGTAGCCAGAATAAAAACTAACATTTCCTTCCGCTAGGGCTTTGCGCAACGCTTCTTCGTCAGTTGTTTGAAAAACCAAACCACGTTCTTTTAACTCATCAAAAATGTGCATATCTGTCTCTCCTTTATAAAATTTCTAGTTATTGTAACATTGTATCACAAACAGCCATTAGAATGTAGTGAAATTGCAAAAATAATTTAAAAAAACAATGATTCCAGCCAAGGATTGCCTTTCCTGTTGTCAGAAGTTTCATAAATTTGCTATAATAGGCAGAGAAAGTTCAAGGAGAAAGAATGAGTAAACAAGTTTTTGAAAAGATCAAACGATTGTTTGAAAAACTTTTTCAAACGAATCGTCCTAGCAAAAATGAAAAAGAAAGCTGGACAATTTGGAGTATTGGTGGGACTGTCCTTCGTACTCTAAAGTTATTGTCAAATATCTTTTTTGTGCTTGTTTTTTTAGGTTGCTTGTTTGGTGGAGGTATTGCATTAGGTTATGGTGCTAGAATCTTTAACAACGTTGAAACTCCTAAAAAAGAAGAGCTCATTAAAAAAATTCAAGATATTTCAACTATTTCTGAATTAAAATATGCTGACGGCAGCTCCATTTCAGCCATTGATAGTGATTTATTGCGAGTGCCAATTAAGAGTAAAGATATTTCTGACAATGTGAAAAAAGCGGTCATTGCGACAGAAGATGAGAATTTTAGGAAGCACAATGGGGTTGTCACAAAAGCTGTTTTGCGGGCGACGCTAGGCTCTGTTGCAGGGATTGGTTCCTCAAGTGGAGGTTCTACCTTAACTCAACAGTTAATCAAGCAACAAGTTGTTGGTGATGCACCAACTTTCAAGCGTAAAGCGACAGAAATCATTGATGCGCTGGCTTTAGAACGCTACATGAGCAAAGACGATATTTTAACGACTTATTTGAATGTGGCACCGTTTGGGAGAAATAACAAAGGGCAAAATATCGCTGGTGTGGAAGAAGCGGCACAAGGAATTTTTGGAGTTTCTGCCAGCAAATTGACAATTCCTCAAGCAGCTTTTATTGCTGGTTTACCACAAAGTCCAATTGTTTACTCTCCTTATGCAGCTGACGGTAGCCTGAAAAGTGCTAAAGATATGACTTTTGGTCTCAATCGTGCGAAAAATGTTATTTACAATATGTACCGGACAGGTGCGATTAGTAAAGACGAGTACCAATTGTATAAAGATTATGATTTAAAACGAGACTTTTTACCAAGTGATACGACTTCGACAAGAACACATGATTATCTATATTACGTTGCTATGAAAGAAGCTCAAAAAGCAATGTATGATTACTTAATCAAACGTGACAATGTTTCACAGCAAGAGTTGAAAAATGATGCAACGGTGAAAGCCTACAGAGAACTAGCTACGAAAGAGTTGAGCGAAGGTGGCTATACTGTCACCACAACCATTAATAAGAATGTGCATAATGCAATGCAAAATGCAATAGCTAATTTTGGTAGTGTCTTAGATGATGGAACAGGTGCAGTCGAAGCTGGAAATGTCCTCATGGATAATCGTACAGGAGCTATTTTGGGGTTTGTGGGAGGACGTGATTATGCTTCTAACCAGAACAACCATGCATTTGATACAGAGCGCTCACCAGGTTCAACCATTAAGCCGATTTTAGCCTATGGTATTGCCATAGACCAAGGGCTTATGGGAAGTGCCAGCATGTTGTCTAACTACCCTGCAAATTTCTCTAGCGGCGAACCCATTATGCACGTAGATAGCCGTGGTACAGCCATGATGGATTTGCAGGAGGCTTTAAATACTTCTTGGAACATTCCAGCTTATTGGACTTATAAATTGCTTCGTGACAAAGGAGTTAATGTCCAAGGGTACATGGAGAAAATGGGCTATCAAATTGAAAATTACGATATTGAAAGTCTGCCAATGGGAGGAGGTGTTGAAGTATCTGTCGCCCAACACACCAATGGTTTCCAAACTTTAGCCAATAATGGGGCATACCAAGAGCGCTATATGATTGAAAAGATTACGACAAAAAACGGGAAAGTTGTCTATGAACACAAAGCAAAACCTGTTCAGGTTTACTCTAAGGCAACAGCGACGATTATGCAAAGTCTTATGCGTGGGGTATTGAGTTCGGGTGCTACGACGACCTTCAAATCTCGTTTAACGCAGATCAATAGCGGTTTAGCTAGTGCTGATTGGATTGGGAAAACGGGTACGACTAACAGCAATGGTGACATGTGGCTCATGGTATCCACTCCTAAATTAACGTTGGGTGGCTGGATTGGTCATGACAATAATGCTTCAATGGCACCTTTGACGGGTTACAACAACAATGCTCAGTATATGGCTCAACTAGTAAATGCAATTTATCAAGCCGACCCAAGTCTCTGGGGAGTTGGTGACAAGTTCAATCTAGATTCTAGTGTCATTAAGTCCAATGTTCTTAAAGCAACAGGTGAACGAGCTGGCACAGTAACAGTCAATGGTCGCAGTATGAACCTGGCCGGACAGACAGTTACTAGCTATTGGGCGAAAAACGGTGCTCCGATGACCACCTATAAATTTGGAATCGGCGGAACAGACAGTGATTATCAAAAAGCTTGGGCAGCACTTTTAGGCGGACGCTAAATAAAGGTAAATAAAAACATTTTCATAAGTAAAAAACTTGAAAAGCAGAGTTAAATAAGGTATAATATTGCTAATAATTTGTCGTCTGCTTTATTTGAAATATTGTCCATATAAAGCTTACAGCAGTTAAATCATACTTTCAGAGTCAGATTTAGCTGCTCTTTTTGTGCCTATTTTTGGGATTTTTATTGTTTGTCATTAAAACTTAAAGATTCTGAAAATTACTCAAAAAGGACAAATGAAAATTGCTACTCTATCATGTAATAGAGAATGTAGAAAGAAGAAGGAGTAAAAAACTTGGCAGGACATGAAGTTCAATACGGGAAACACCGTACTCGTCGTAGTTTTTCAAGAATCAAGGAAGTTCTTGATTTACCAAATTTGATTGAAATCCAAACGGATTCGTTCAAAGATTTTCTTGACCATGGTTTGAAAGAAGTATTTGAAGATGTACTTCCTATCTCAAACTTTACAGATACAATGGAGCTAGAGTTTGTTGGTTATGAAATCAAAGAATCCAAATATACCTTAGAGGAAGCACGTATCCATGATGCCAGCTATTCAGCACCTATTTTTGTGACTTTCCGTTTGATTAACAAAGAAACTGGTGAAATCAAGACCCAAGAAGTGTTCTTTGGCGATTTCCCAATCATGACCGAAATGGGGACCTTCATTATCAATGGTGGTGAGCGGATTATCGTATCACAGCTCGTTCGTTCTCCGGGTGTTTACTTCAACGATAAAGTAGACAAAAATGGTAAAGTTGGTTATGGTTCAACTGTCATTCCTAACCGTGGAGCTTGGTTAGAGCTGGAAACAGACTCAAAAGATATTGCTTATACTCGGATTGACCGTACTCGTAAGATTCCATTTACAACGCTTGTTCGTGCACTTGGTTTCTCTGGTGATGATGAAATCTTTGATATTTTCGGTGATAGCGATCTCGTTCGCAACACGATTGAAAAGGATATTCATAAAAATCCAATGGATTCACGTACGGATGAAGCGCTTAAAGAAATCTATGAACGTCTTCGTCCAGGTGAGCCTAAAACAGCTGATAGCTCACGTAGTCTATTGGTCGCTCGTTTCTTTGATCCACATCGTTACGACTTGGCGGCAGTTGGTCGTTATAAAATCAATAAAAAATTAAACATTAAAACACGTTTGTTAAATCAAACAATTGCAGAGCCTTTGGTAGATCCAGAAACAGGTGAAATCTTGGTTGAAGCTGGAACTGTTATGACACGTAGTGTCATTGATAGCATTGCAGAATACTTGGACGGTGATTTGAATAAAATTACTTATATTCCAAATGATGCAGCTGTATTGACGGATCCAGTCGTTCTTCAAAAATTCAAAGTGGTGGCGCCAACTGATCCAGATCGTGTGGTAACTATTATTGGTAATGCTAACCCAGGTGATCGAGTTCATACGATTACGCCAGCAGATATTTTGGCTGAGATGAATTACTTCTTGAACCTCGCTGAAGGGCTGGGTCGTGTGGATGATATTGACCACTTGGGAAATCGTCGGATTCGTGCCGTTGGTGAATTGCTTGCTAACCAAGTACGTCTTGGATTGTCTCGTATGGAGCGTAATGTTCGCGAGCGCATGAGTGTGCAAGATAATGAAGTGTTGACACCGCAACAAATCATTAACATCCGCCCAGTCACAGCGGCGATTAAAGAATTCTTTGGTTCCTCTCAATTGTCTCAATTTATGGATCAACATAACCCACTGTCTGAATTGTCTCACAAACGTCGTTTGTCAGCCTTGGGACCTGGTGGTTTGACTCGTGACCGTGCTGGATATGAAGTGCGTGACGTGCACTACACCCACTATGGACGTATGTGTCCGATTGAAACACCTGAAGGACCAAACATTGGTTTGATCAATAACTTGTCTTCTTATGGTCATTTGAATAAATATGGTTTTATCCAAACGCCTTACCGTAAAGTGAATCGTGAAACAGGTCTGGTCACTAATGAAATCGTTTGGTTGACAGCGGATGAAGAAGATGAATTTATCGTAGCGCAAGCAAATTCTAAATTAACAGAAGATGGTCGTTTTGCAGAAGCGATTGTCATGGGACGTCACCAAGGGAACAACCAAGAATTTCCTTCAGATCAAGTAGACTTCATGGATGTATCGCCTAAGCAGGTAGTTGCGGTTGCGACGGCTTGTATTCCTTTCCTTGAAAACGACGACTCAAACCGTGCTCTCATGGGTGCCAACATGCAACGTCAGGCGGTACCGTTGATTGATCCGCATGCACCATACGTTGGTACGGGAATGGAATACCAAGCAGCTCATGACTCTGGTGCTGCGATTATTGCCCAACACGACGGTAAAGTTGTGTATTCTGATGCAGCCAAAGTTGAAGTTCGCCGTGAAGACGGTTCACTTGATGTCTATCATATTACGAAATTCCGCCGTTCTAACTCAGGTACTTCTTACAACCAACGCACGCTGGTAAAAGTTGGCGATACAGTTGAAAAAGGTGACTTTATCGCAGACGGACCTTCTATGGAAAAAGGTGAAATGGCACTTGGCCAAAATCCAATCGTTGCTTATATGACATGGGAAGGTTACAACTTTGAAGATGCCGTTATCATGAGCGAACGTCTAGTAAAAGATGACGTTTATACCTCTGTTCACTTGGAAGAATTTGAATCAGAAACACGTGATACAAAGCTTGGACCTGAAGAAATTACGCGCGAAATTCCAAATGTTGGGGAAGATGCTTTGAGAGACCTTGACGAAATGGGAATTATCCGCATTGGTGCTGAGGTAAAAGAAGGCGACATTCTTGTCGGTAAAGTAACACCGAAAGGTGAAAAAGACTTATCTGCTGAAGAACGCCTGCTTCATGCAATCTTCGGTGATAAATCTCGTGAAGTACGTGATACCTCCCTTCGTGTACCACATGGTGGTGCAGGTGTTGTCCGTGATGTGAAGATCTTTACTCGTGCGAACGGCGATGAATTGCAATCCGGTGTCAACATGTTGGTGCGTGTTTACATCGCTCAAAAACGGAAAATCCGAGTTGGAGATAAGATGGCCGGACGCCACGGAAATAAAGGGGTTGTTTCTCGTATCGTTCCAGTTGAAGACATGCCTTATCTTCCAGACGGAACACCAGTTGACATCATGTTGAACCCACTTGGGGTGCCATCCCGTATGAATATCGGACAAGTTATGGAACTGCACCTTGGTATGGCTGCTCTCAACCTTGGTATTCACATTGCAACGCCAGTCTTTGACGGGGCTAGCTCAGATGATCTTTGGGAAACCGTTCGTGAAGCTGGCATGGATAGTGACGCCAAGACGATTCTTTATGATGGACGTACTGGTGAGCCATTTGATAACCGTGTATCCGTTGGTGTCATGTATATGATTAAACTTCACCACATGGTTGATGACAAGCTCCATGCCCGTTCAGTTGGTCCTTATTCAACCGTTACGCAACAACCTCTTGGTGGTAAAGCGCAGTTCGGTGGACAACGTTTTGGAGAAATGGAAGTTTGGGCTCTTGAAGCCTACGGTGCTTCTAACGTCCTTCAAGAAATCTTGACTTACAAGTCAGATGATATCAATGGTCGTTTGAGAGCTTATGAAGCCATTACCAAAGGTAAGCCAATTCCAAAACCAGGTGTTCCAGAATCCTTCCGTGTCCTTGTGAAAGAATTGCAATCACTTGGTCTTGACATGCGTGTCCTTGATGAAGACGACAATGAAGTCGAACTTCGTGACTTGGATGAAGGTATGGATGATGATGTGATTCATGTAGACGATCTTGAAAAAGCACGTGAAAAAGCAGCGCAAGAAGCAAAAGCCGCTTTTGATGCTGAAGGGAAAGAATAAGAACTGATTCAATAGATAATAAAGAAAGGTAAGAAATAGTGGTTGATGTAAATCGTTTTCAAAGTATGCAAATCACCCTAGCTTCTCCTAGTAAAGTCCGCTCTTGGTCTTATGGGGAAGTGAAGAAACCTGAAACAATTAACTACCGCACACTAAAACCAGAACGCGAAGGGCTTTTTGATGAAGTCATCTTTGGTCCTACGAAAGACTGGGAATGTGCGTGTGGAAAATATAAACGGATTCGTTATAAAGGAATCATTTGTGACCGTTGTGGTGTTGAAGTAACTCGTACTAAAGTTCGTCGTGAACGTATGGGACATATTGAGTTGAAAGCACCTGTCTCTCATATTTGGTATTTTAAAGGAATCCCAAGCCGAATGGGCTTGACCTTGGACATGAGCCCTCGTGCCCTTGAGGAAGTCATCTATTTTGCAGCTTATGTGGTGATTGATCCTAAAGATACACCACTTGAGCACAAATCCATTATGACGGAGCGGGAATATCGTGAACGCTTACGGGAATATGGTCAAGGCTCCTTTGTTGCAAAAATGGGTGCTGAAGCAATTCAAGATCTCTTGAAACAAGTAGATTTGGAAAAAGAAATTGCAGAGCTCAAAGATGAATTAAAAACGGCAACTGGACAAAAACGTGTCAAGGCTATTCGTCGTTTGGATGTTTTAGATGCCTTCCAAAAATCTGGTAACAAACCAGAATGGATGGTCTTAAACATCTTGCCAGTTATTCCGCCAGACTTACGTCCAATGCTTCAGTTGGATGGTGGGCGCTTCGCTTCTTCTGACTTGAATGACCTTTACCGTCGTGTTATCAATCGGAATAATCGTTTGGCACGTCTTTTGGAACTAAATGCTCCTGGAATCATCGTGCAAAATGAAAAGCGGATGTTGCAAGAAGCGGTTGATGCTTTGATTGACAATGGTCGTCGTGGTCGTCCTATTACTGGACCAGGTAGCCGCCCGCTCAAATCATTGAGTCACATGCTCAAAGGGAAACAAGGTCGTTTCCGTCAAAACTTGCTGGGTAAACGGGTTGATTTCTCAGGACGTTCGGTTATTGCAGTTGGTCCGACACTCAAGATGTACCAATGTGGTGTGCCACGTGAAATGGCTATTGAGCTTTTCAAGCCATTTGTCATGCGTGAAATTGTCGCGCGTGATATTGTGCAAAATGTCAAAGCTGCTAAGCGCTTGGTAGAACGGAATGATGAACGCATCTGGGATATTTTAGAAGATGTGATTAAAGAACACCCAGTGCTCCTTAACCGCGCACCGACGCTTCACAGATTAGGAATTCAAGCGTTTGAGCCAGTTTTGATTGACGGAAAAGCTCTTCGTTTGCACCCACTTGTGTGTGAGGCTTATAATGCCGACTTTGATGGAGACCAAATGGCGATCCACGTGCCCTTGTCAGAAGAAGCCCAAGCAGAAGCACGGATTCTCATGCTGGCAGCTGAGCACATCCTCAATCCAAAAGACGGGAAGCCAGTAGTAACCCCTTCACAGGATATGGTCTTGGGGAACTACTACCTAACTATGGAAGAAGCTGGTCGTGAAGGAGAAGGAATGGTCTTTAAAGACCGTGATGAAGCTGTAATGGCTCTCCGTAATGGCTATGTTCACTTACATACGCGTGTTGGGATTGCGACGGATAGTTTAAACAAACCATGGACAGAAAATCAAAAACACAAGATCCTCTTGACAACAGTGGGTAAGATTCTTTTCAATGATATCATGCCAGATGAATTACCATATTTGCAAGAGCCAAATGCCTCAAACATGGCAGAAGGTGTGCCAGCTAAGTATTTCTTAGAACCTGGTCAAGATGTCAAAGCAGCTATCAGTAAGCTGGAATTAAATGTGCCATTCAAGAAGAAAAATCTTGGAAATATCATCGCTGAAATCTTCAAACGCTTCCGTACAACTGAAACATCTGCTTTCCTTGACCGTTTGAAAGATCTCGGCTATCATCATTCAACGTTAGCAGGCTTGACAGTAGGAATTGCTGATATTCCGGTCGTTGAAGATAAGGCAGAAATTATCGAAGAGTCCCACAAACGTGTAGAACAAATCACCAAACAATTCCGTCGTGGTATGATTACAGACGATGAACGCTACAATGCAGTTACTGCTGAATGGCGTGCAGCTCGTGAAAAATTGGAAAAACGTTTGGTTGCCAACCAAGATCCTAAGAATCCAATCGTTATGATGATGGATTCTGGAGCCCGTGGTAACATTTCTAACTTCTCACAACTTGCTGGTATGCGTGGTTTGATGGCCGCTCCTAATGGCCGCATCATGGAATTGCCTATTCTATCTAACTTCCGTGAAGGTTTGTCTGTTTTGGAAATGTTCTTCTCTACTCACGGTGCTCGTAAAGGGATGACTGATACAGCCCTTAAAACAGCTGACTCAGGTTATCTGACTCGCCGTTTGGTTGATGTGGCGCAAGATGTGATTATCCGTGAAGACGACTGTGGAACCGATCGTGGTCTTGTTATCCGCTCAATTACTGATGGTAAGGAAATGATTGAGCCATTAGAAGAACGTTTGATTGGTCGTTATACGAAGAAATCGGTTAAACATCCTGAAACAGGCGAAATCATCGTTGGTCCAGATGTATTGATTACAGAAGATATGGCGCATGAGATTGTTAGCGCTGGTGTCGAAGAAGTCACTATTCGCTCTGTCTTTACATGTAATACACGTCATGGGGTTTGTCGTCGTTGTTACGGTATCAACTTGGCAACGGGCGATGCGGTTGAAGTCGGTGAGGCAGTCGGAACGATTGCTGCTCAATCTATCGGTGAACCTGGTACACAGCTTACAATGCGTACTTTCCACACGGGTGGTGTTGCGTCTAATACCGATATCACACAAGGTCTTCCTCGTGTCCAAGAAATCTTTGAAGCCCGCAATCCGAAAGGGGAAGCAGTTATTACTGAAGTCAAAGGCGAGGTGACTGCGATTGAAGAAGACGCTTCTACTCGGACTAAGAAAGTCTTTGTTAAAGGGGCAACTGGTGAGGGGGAATATGTAGTACCATTTACAGCTCGTATGAAAGTAGCAGTAGGGGATAAAATCTCTCGTGGCGCTGCTCTGACAGAAGGTTCTATCCAACCTAAGCACTTGCTGGCTGTTCGTGATGTCTTGTCTGTTGAAACTTACTTGCTTGCTGAAGTACAAAAAGTTTACCGCAGCCAAGGGGTAGAAATCGGTGACAAGCACATCGAGGTAATGGTTCGTCAGATGATTCGCAAAGTGCGTGTCATGGATCCAGGAGATACAGACCTTCTCATGGGTACACTCATGGATATCACAGACTTTACCGATGCTAACCGTGATGTGGTCATCTCTGGAGGAGTTCCGGCAACTGCTCGCCCAGTCCTCATGGGAATTACTAAAGCATCCCTTGAAACAAATAGTTTCTTGTCAGCTGCTTCCTTCCAAGAAACCACTCGTGTCCTCACAGACGCGGCTATCCGTGGTAAGAAAGACCACTTGCTTGGTCTCAAAGAAAATGTTATCATTGGTAAAATCATCCCAGCTGGTACAGGTATGGCTCGTTACCGTAACCTTGAACCACAAGCTGTCAATGAAGTCGAAATTATCGAAGATACAACTGTAACAGAACCTGTGGAAGAAACCACTACAGTAGAATAATAAAGAGTCGAGCCTTCTCGGCTCTTTTCATGTTCAAAATTATTTTGTGAAAATTTTCCTTATATCAAGAAAACTTTTAGAAAATATGATATAATAGTTTCGTATAAAATAGAAAAAGGAGTTTTTGTAACATGGCAAAACTTACTGTTAAAGACGTTGAATTGAAAGGCAAAAAAGTCCTTGTTCGCGTTGATTTCAATGTGCCGCTTAAAGACGGAGCTATCACAAATGACAACCGTATCTCAGCTGCTCTTCCAACAATCAAGTATATCCTTGAACATGGTGGACGTGCTATTCTTTTTTCTCACCTTGGACGTGTGAAAGAAGAAGCTGATAAAGAAGGAAAATCTCTTGCACCAGTTGCGGCTGATTTAGCTAAAAAATTAGGTCAAGATGTTGCTTTCCTTCCAGGAGTAACTCGTGGAGCAGAGCTTGAAGCAGCGATTAATGCCCTTAAAGACGGTGAAGTTCTTCTTGTTGAAAACACTCGTTTTGAAGATGTTGACGGCAAGAAAGAATCTAAAAACGATCCAGAACTTGGTAAATATTGGGCAAGCCTTGGAGACGGTATCTTTGTAAATGATGCATTTGGTACAGCTCACCGTGCTCACGCTTCAAATGTTGGTATTTCTGCTAATGTGGACAAAGCAGTTGCAGGTTTCCTTCTTGAAAACGAAATTGCTTATATCAAAGAAGCTGTTGAAAATCCAGTTCGTCCATTCGTAGCCATCCTTGGTGGTTCTAAAGTATCAGATAAGATTGGTGTTATCGAAAATCTTCTTGAAAAAGCTGATAAAGTCCTTATCGGTGGTGGTATGACTTATACTTTCTACAAAGCACAAGGTATCGAAATCGGTAACTCACTTGTAGAAGAAGATAAGTTGGAGGTTGCGAAAGCTCTGCTTGAAAAAGCAAACGGTAAATTGATTTTGCCAGTTGACTCGAAAGAAGCTAATGCTTTTGCGGACTACACTGAAGTAAAAGATACTGAAGGTGAAGCAGTAGACCCTGGTTTCCTTGGACTTGATATCGGTCCTAAATCAATCGCTAAATTTGACCAAGAATTGACTGGTGCGAAAACAGTTGTTTGGAATGGTCCAATGGGTGTCTTTGAAAATCCTGACTTCCAAGCTGGTACAATCGGTGTCATGGACGCTATCGTGAAACAACCAGGCGTGAAATCTATTATCGGTGGTGGTGACTCAGCAGCGGCAGCTATCAACCTTGGTCGTGCAGACAAATTCTCATGGATTTCTACAGGCGGAGGCGCAAGTATGGAGCTTCTTGAAGGTAAAGTATTGCCAGGATTGGCTGCTCTTACAGAAAAATAAGGCGGTCAGTCAGAAATCTATGATTTCGTTGATTGTCATTTCTGATTTTTAGGGGACAACTTCAACTCATCCACTGGAAGAGTCGAACCCTGCAAGGCTGAATAGGTTGGTCACGAGCTTAGCGAAGTGAACTGCCATTCAGCTATTGCGCTATAAGTAGATGAAAAGAGCTGGATGTCAGCTCTTTTCTAGTGCACACGCTAGATTTTCTGCGAAACGAAGTGAGCTAAGAAAATCAGTGGAGGTAAAGATAAAGTACTGCCAGCTCTTGCAGCACTTACGGAACAATAATTCTAAAGGAGACTGGAACAAAAAATTTCCAGTCTCAAATTTATGTAATCATAAATGATGACTGCAGTAGCTGATTGCTCACAGCAGTACTTGAAGGTTGCAGTTAGGATTTGTGGTACAAGCTTCAACCTTTTAGAATGAAAAGAAATTGTTTTCATTTCTTGTAATCATCATTATCTTTTCTCTAAAATATGTTAGAATAAAGATAAAAGGAAATGCGTGAATGGGTTATTTTAAGAAGTATAAGTTTGATAAGTCGAAATTTAAATTAGGAATGCGAACCTTTAAAACGGGGGTCGCGGTTTTTCTTGTTCTTCTTATCTTTGGGCTTTTTGGTTGGAAAGGATTGCAGATTGGTGCTCTGACAGCTGTTTTCAGTTTGCGTGAAGATTTTGATAAGAGTGTCCATTTTGGAACCTCTCGTATTTTAGGAAATAGCATTGGTGGTTTGTATGCCTTGCTCTTCTTTCTCATCAATAACCTGTTTCATGAGCAGTTTTGGGTGACCTTACTGGTCGTTCCTATTTGTACGATGTTAACGATTATGACAAATGTTGCTATGAACAACAAAGCGGGAGTGATTGGTGGTGTTTCTGCCATGCTGATTATTACTTTATCTATTCCAACAGGAGAGACGGTTTTGTATGTATTTGCACGTGTCTTTGAGACTTTCATGGGGGTTTTTGTTGCCATGCTGGTCAATTCTGATGTGGATCGCTTGCGGAAGGTATTGAAATTAAAAAGCGAAGAATAATGTCAGAAAATATAACATGAGTTCTTGACATAGAAATTTTTTCAGATTATAATAGAGCATAAGAAAGGAATTTGCAATGAAGGAAAAAGAATTTCGTCGCAATATGGCTGTTTTTCCCATTGGTAGCGTTATGAAATTGACGGATTTGACAGCACGTCAGATTCGTTATTATGAAGATCAAGAATTGATCAAGCCTGATCGAAATGAAGGAAATCGCCGCATGTATTCATTAAATGATATGGATCGCTTGTTGGAGATTAAAGATTACATTTCAGAAGGTTACAATATTGCTGCGATTAAGCGAAAATATGCCGAGCGCGAAGCGAAATACAAGAAGCCGGTGAGTGAGAAAGACGTTCGTCGAGCCCTTCATAAAGACATTTTACAACAAGGTCGCTTTGCTTCTTCCCTTCCACCATTTGGTCGTATGCATTGACCAATATCAATTTTTTAAATTTCATAAGGAGATACTCATGCCAATTACAGTAGCTGACATTCGTCGCGAAGTGAAAGAAAAAAATGTTACCTTTATCCGTTTGATGTTTTCAGACGTTCTGGGAACGATGAAAAACGTTGAAATTCCAGCGACAGATGAACAGCTGAATAAAGTTTTATCCAACAAAGTGATGTTCGATGGTTCTTCTATCGAAGGTTTTGTGCGTATCAATGAGTCAGATATGTACCTGTATCCCGACTTGGATACATGGACTGTTTTCCCTTGGGGAGACGAAAATGGAAGTGTCGCAGGATTGATTTGTGATGTCTATACGACGGAAGGAACGCCTTTTAAAGGGGATCCGCGTGGAAATTTGAAACGCGCTTTACGTCACATGGAAGAATTAGGATTCAAATCCTTTAATTTAGGTCCTGAGCCAGAATTTTTCTTATTTAAACTTGATGAGAATGGTGATCCAACTCTTGAGGTAAATGATAAGGGTGGCTATTTTGACCTTGCTCCGACTGACCTGGCTGACAATACTCGCCGTGAAATCGTTAATGTCCTTACAACAATGGGATTTGAAGTAGAAGCCAGTCACCATGAGGTAGCTATCGGTCAGCACGAAATTGACTTTAAATACGATGAAGTTCTCCGTGCCTGTGATAAGATTCAGTTGTTTAAGCTGGTTGTTAAGACAATTGCCCGCAAGCATGGTTTGTACGCTACTTTTATGGCAAAACCAAAATTTGGTATTGCTGGTTCAGGTATGCACTGTAACATGTCGCTCTTTAATCAAGACGGTCAGAATGCTTTCTTTGATCCAGAAGATCCAAAGGGCATGCAATTATCAAAAACTGCCTATTATTTCCTTGGTGGTCTGATTAAGCATGCTTACAATTATACAGCTATCATGAACCCAACTGTAAATTCTTACAAACGCTTGGTTCCGGGGTATGAAGCTCCTGTGTATATTGCTTGGGCAGGACGTAACCGTTCTCCGCTTGTTCGTGTGCCAGCTTCACGCGGTATGGGAACTCGTTTGGAATTGCGCTCTGTTGACCCAATGGCTAACCCTTATATTGCTATGGCGGTTCTTCTTGAAGTTGGACTTCATGGGATTGAAAATAAAATTGAAGCTCCTGCTCCGATTGAAGAAAATATCTATGTCATGACAGCAGAAGAGCGCAAAGAAGCGGGTATTACAGACCTTCCTTCTACTCTACATAATGCAGTGAAAGCACTGACAGAAGATGAAGTTGTAAAAGCTGCACTTGGGAACCATATTTATACAAGTTTTGTAGAAGCAAAACGCATCGAATGGGCAAGCTATGCCACTTTCGTTTCCCAATGGGAAGTAGATAACTACCTTGATTTGTATTAATAAATTGGAAACGAGGCTTAGAAAAAGTCTCGTTTTCTTGATGAATGAAAAACGACTAATCAGAATAATGCCACTTTTTTCTACAGTTTTGAGCAAATGGCGAAAAAACTTGTATAATGGAGCATATTTATTGAAAATTATGACATTTTCGGTATAATAAACAGAACAAAGGGAGGTGAAGCAGGTGTATCGTGTTATTGAAATGTATGGCAAAGATGAACCGTGGTGGTTTTTCGACGGCTGGGAAGCTAATATCGTATCAGTACAGCATTTTGATAACTATTATGCTGCTTTAAAATATTATAAACGCCAATGGCTGAAGTTGGCAGATGCTTTTCCTTTCTATAAAAGTCGAAGTGATTTGATGTCTATTTTTTGGGATGCAGGAGATTTGCGTTGGTGCGAGGAATGTGGCGACTCTGTTCAGCAGTATCATTCTCTTGCTCTGTTAGAAAATGATACTGTTATTCCTAAAGAAAAAATGCAGCCGGGCTACAATAAACAAAATAGTGAAGAGGAACATCGTGCCTGCTCTCTAACATTAAAATAATTTGCAAAATGGTGATTTTTTCACCATTTTTTATTTTTTTCTGCGAATAATATAAAGTGAGGAGGAGATATGGTTCAAAACATTGCACAGGCTATTATTTGCCAAGCTAAAAAAGAGCAGGCACAGGATATTTACGTTGTTCCAAAGGAGAATATGTATGAGCTATACATGCGAATTGGCGATGAAAGGCGTTTTATCCAACAGTATGCATTTGAAGAGATGGCAGCAGTAATTAGTCATTTCAAGTTTACCGCTGGGATGAATGTCGGCGAAAAACGTAGAAGCCAGCTAGGATCTTGTGATTATCAATATGGTGATAAGAAAACGTCATTACGACTGTCAACAGTAGGGGATTATCGTGGATATGAAAGTCTGGTGATTCGTTTATTGCATGATGAAGAGACAGAGTTGAAGTTTTGGTTTGCTCAAATCCCAGAGTTAAAAGAATGCTTCAAACAACGAGGGCTTTATCTTTTTTCGGGACCAGTAGGGAGTGGAAAAACGACTCTCATGTACCAACTTGCCCAAGAGCGCTTTGCTGGTCAACAAATCATGTCCATTGAAGACCCTGTTGAAATCAAGCAGCCTAGCATGTTACAGTTGCAATTGAATGAAGCGATTGGTTTGACTTATGAAAATTTGATTAAACTTTCTCTACGGCACCGACCGGATTTGCTAATCATCGGAGAAATTCGAGATGGGGAGACAGCACGGGCTGTTGTCCGAGCTAGCTTGACAGGAGCGACGGTCTTTTCAACCATTCATGCTAAAAGCGTGCGAGGTGTCTATGAACGGTTGTTGGAATTGGGAGTGACAGAAGCCGAGCTGAAAATTGTCTTGCAAGGGATTTGTTACCAACGTTTAATTGCAAAAGGAGGAATAGTGGATTTTGTCAGTGAAAAGTATCAAGAACACGAGCCAAGCGACTGGAATCGACAGATTGATCAGCTTTATGCAGCAGGACATATCAATCTTGAACAAGCAGAAGCGGAAAAAATTATCCACAGTTAAGCAAAAAAAGGTCGTAGAGTTACTGAATAATCTTTTTTCTAGTGGCTTTCATTTGGCAGAAATTATCGACTTTTTGAAGCGAAGTGCCTTGTTAGAAGAAGTCTATGTGGACAGGATGAAAGAGGGTTTGTCAACAGGAAAGCCTTTTTCGGACATCATGGCAAGCTTAGGTTTTTCAGATAACGTGGTGACACAGCTTTCGCTGGCAGAATTACACGGAAATCTCTCACTCAGCCTGAGTAAGATTGAGGAATACTTGGAAAATGTCTCAAAAATTAAGAAAAAGTTGGTTGAAGTGGCGACTTATCCCTTTATTTTGTTTGTTTTTTTGATATTCATTATGCTGGGATTACGTAATTATTTACTCCCGCAACTCGATCGTCAAAATGTAGCAACGCAGATTATCAGTAATTTGCCGCAACTTTTTCTGGGTTCATTAGGAGTAGTCTTTGTTTTGTTAGCGATAGGTTTTTATTGGTTCCAAAAAAACTCAAAAATAACAACATTTGGCTTGTTAGCTCGCCTTCCCTTTTTTGGCGCTTTTATTCAAACGTATTTGACAGCTTATTATGCGAGAGAATGGGGAAATATGATTGGTCAAGGTTTAGAACTTAGTCAGATTTTTCAGATGATGCAAGGACAACGCTCTGCTATATTTCAAGAAATTGGGAAAGATTTAGAAGTTGCGCTGCAAAATGGTCAGGAATTTTCACAAAGGGTTAAAACATACCCATTTTTTAAAAAGGAATTGGGTTTGATGATCGAATACGGCGAAGTGAAGTCTAGATTGGGGCGTGAATTAGAAGTTTATGCTCAAAAAACATGGGAGACATTTTTTAAACGTGTTCACCAAGCGATGAATGTCATCCAACCACTAGTGTTTGTCTTTGTGGCTTTAATGATTGTATTGTTGTATGCAGCCATGTTGCTGCCCATTTATCAAAATATGGAGGTTCAATTATGAAAAAATTAAAAAGTTTGAAGGTTAAAGGTTTTACTTTAGTAGAGATGTTAGTCGTGCTTCTTATCATCAGTGTTTTGATGCTCTTATTTGTACCGAATTTGACCAAGCAAAAAGAAGCGGTGACGGAAAAAGGAAATGCAGCGGTGGTAAAAGTTGTGGAAAGCCAAGCGGAGCTGTTTGAGGTCAATCACACTAATGAAAAAGCGACACTCTCAAAATTAGTCAACGAAGGCACGATTACAGACAAGCAAGCGGCATCTTATAAGGCTTACTATGCGAAACATACAAAAGAAGCTCGTTCCGTTGCAGATTAAGGGATTTACGCTTTTGGAAAGTTTGCTGACTTTATTTATAACGAGTTTCTTATTGCTTGCTGTGTCGGGCTCTGTTCGTTCTTCTTTTGAACAGGTGGAAGAGCAGATTTTCTTTCTGGAGTTTGAGCATTTTTATCGGGAAAGTCAGAAGTTGAGCAGTTCAGCTCAAAGTCAATTGGACATGAATTTTTCTCGCGAGAGGATTTCCAATGGTTACAACCGTTTGGCGGTTCCTCGTTCGATTCAAGCGCCAGAAGATTTGACGCTTCATTTTGATAAGGCAGGTGGTAATTCATCGCTCGGAAAGATTGTCTTTCAGACAAAAAAGCAGACAGTTACGTATCAATTATATCTAGGAAATGGAAAATTTAAGAAAACAACGCGTTAGAGGAACAATTTTATTAGAGGCGCTGCTGGCTTTGGCTGTTTTTGCGACAATTGTGACCCTGTTGTTGGGACAAATTCACCAGTCTCGAAAAGCAGAAAATGACTTGCTTAGAGAAGAAGAAGTTTTAAGGGTAGCTAAAATGGCTTTGCAGATAAAGCAAAGCCATTTGACAATGAACGGTATTGAAGTGCGTGTTGAAACAAGTCAACAAGGTATTCAAATTTATCATGGGAAGGAGCTGATTCTCGGTGTTCAAGGCAAATAAAGTGAAAGCTTTTACCCTTTTAGAGGCTCTGATTGCCTTATTTGTACTCAGCGGAAGTGTGCTGCTTTTTCAGTCAATGACGCGTCTTCTGGCTTTTGAAGTTCAAGCCCGGCAACATAGTGAACAACGAGAATGGCTTTTGTTTGCTGATCAACTAGAAGCAGAGTTGGCTCGTTCTTCATTTGAAAAGGTGGAGAATAATCGTTTATATATGAAACAGGACGGCAAGGTGATTGCATTTGGAAAGTCAAGTGGACAGGATTTTAGAAAAACCAATGCGAATGGGAAAGGTTACCAGCCGATGGTTTATGATGTGAAAAAAGCAGAAATCTCACAGAAAAATGAGCTGATTCATGTCAGACTGACGTTTAGGCGAGGATTGGAAAGGGAGTTTGTCTATCGTGTGGAAACAGAAAGTTAAAGCGGGCATTATGCTCTATGCCCTCTTTATGGCGGCAGTTTTTAGCTTGCTTTTGCAATTTTACCTTCATCGTCAAACTGCTAATCACAGGAATTTCACCCTAAACCGAGAACGAATACAGGCTTATGCAATGGCTCTTCTAGCAAATGAAAATTCTGAGCAAAGGGAATTTGATAAAGGGCATGTCCAAGACCAAAAGAGTGAGAAAGAGCTCATCCTGACAGTAACAATGAAGGCTGGTCGCCGTTATCAATTTTCCTTTCCGACCGAAAAAGTAAAGCAGACGGGTAAAGAATTGAATAAATAAATGATGTGCGTGCAACAGAGTACGCTCGCAAAAAAAGCTAAATTTTGGTATGATAGGGAGCGGAGGATGCTATGAATTTTGAAAAAATTGAACAGGCCTATGCGCTCTTGTTAGAAAATGTCCAAGAAATCCAAAATGAGCTTTTAACGAGCTTTTATGATGCTTTGGTAGAGCAAAATGGCAGTTATCTGGACGGGAATATCGAACTAGATAGTGTTCGACAGAACAATGAAAAACTGAAAGCGTTGAAATTAAACAAAGAAGAATGGCGTCGAGCCTACCAATTTTTGCTGATGAAAGCAGCTCAAACAGAGCCTTTGCAAGCAAATCATCAATTCACTCCAGATTCTATTGGATTTATCTTAACTTTTCTCATTGATCAATTGAGTAAAAAAGAACACATTGATATTTTAGAAATTGGGAGCGGTATGGGGAATTTAGTCGAGACAATTCTCAATAATACACAAAAAAACGTGGATTATCTAGGGCTAGAATTGGACGATCTGTTAATTGATATATCAGCCAGTATCGCAGATGTGATGGACGCAAAGGTCAGTTTTGTACAAGGCGACGCAGTGCGTCCGCAAGTATTGAAAGAAAGCGATGTGATTATTAGCGATTTACCAGTTGGCTTTTATCCTGATGATAGCATTGCGGCGCGCTATGAAGTGGCTAGTACAGAGGAGCATACTTATGCTCATCATCTGTTAATGGAGCAATCGCTCAAGTATCTCAAACCAGATGGCTATGCTATTTTCCTTGCCCCCAATGATTTATTGAGCAGCTCACAAAGTGATTTATTGAAGAAATGGCTACAAAAGCATGCCCAGATAGTTGCGATGATTGCGTTGCCAGAAGCACTTTTTGGAAATGCAGCGTATGCTAAAACAATTTTTGTGCTGAAAAAGCAAGAAGAACAAGTTGTTCAGCCGTTTGTTTATGCTTTGTCCGATTTGCAAGATCAGAACGATTTATTGGAATTTAGCGAAAAGTTTCAAAATTGGAGCAGAGAAAGTGAAATTTAAACAAGTTTTTGATATAATAAATGAAAACGCTTAAAAGAGGTAATTTATGTCAAAAACAATTTCAATCAATGCCGGAAGTTCTAGTTTAAAATGGCAATTATACGAAATGCCAGCTGAAAAGGTCATTGCCAAAGGACTGATTGAACGGATTGGTCTCAAAGACTCCATTTCAACAGTGAAATTTGGCAGTCGTGCAGAAAAGCAAATTTTGGATATTGATGACCACACACAAGCTGTAAAAATTTTGTTAGATGACTTGATGCGCTTTGGTATTATCAAATCCTATGATGAAATCACGGGTGTTGGTCATCGTGTCGTGGCAGGTGGTGAATACTTCAAAGAATCTGCACTTGTTGATAGCGAAGAGGTGATTCAAAAAGTAGAAGAATTAGCACTTCTTGCACCACTTCATAACAAAGCGAATGCAGCAGGAATTCGTGCCTTTAAAGAATTGTTGCCGGATATTACAAGTGTTGTTGTATTTGACACATCTTTCCATACAACAATGCCAGAAAAAGCCTACCGCTATCCATTGCCAACCAAATATTATATAGAAAACAAAGTCCGGAAATATGGCGCTCATGGTACAAGTCATCAGTATGTTGCCAAGGAAGCAGCAAAGGCACTTGGAAAGCCACTTGAAGAGTTGAAGCTAATTACTTGCCATATTGGGAATGGTGCTTCCATTACAGCGGTTGATCAAGGAATTTCTGTAGATACTTCAATGGGCTTTACTCCGCTAGGTGGCGTGATGATGGGAACTCGCACAGGGGATATTGATCCGGCGATTATTCCTTATTTGATAGAGCATACAGAAGATTTTAATACACCAGAAGACATCAATTATATTTTAAACAAACAGTCTGGGCTTCTAGGAGTATCTGAAACATCAAGTGATATGCGCGACATTATTGCAGGAATGCATGAAGGCAATCATAATTGTAAACTGGCTTTTGACATTTTTGTTGATCGCATTCAAAAACATATCGGTCAATATTTTGCTGTTTTAAATGGTGCGGATGCGATTATTTTCACAGCTGGCATCGGAGAAAATTCTGATGAGGTGCGCGAAGCTGTTATTTCAGGTCTATCGTGGTTTGGTTGTGATATTTTACCGGAAAAAAATATACGTGGAGCTGAAGGTATCATCTCAAGTGATGCTGCTAAGGTGAAAGTACTTGTTATTCCTACAGATGAAGAATTAGTTATTGCACGTGATGTTGAGCGCTTCAAAAACCAAAAATAAAACGTTTAATTTACAAGTCATAATATTTAAGAAGAGAAGCTGAGACAGACATTCATGAGCGCCATCCTAATGAATGTCTGTCTCACTCTCTTTCATTTTTGTTTGAAAAAAAGATTGTTGAAGTGATTACCTAATACTCCTGAAACATAAAATGTGGATAAAGATATCTGAATCAACCGTGCAGGTGGGAGAATGAGCTATTTAAAAGTCTTTTGATTTCCTCTATACTTTCTTTTTGAACTATACCAATTTTCTTGTTGACAAATTCACAATAAAATTATATACTGATTTCGCTTGTTTTGGATAGTTGTTATTAGACTATACCAATTTATAAAACGAAGGAGGAAATAGCAGACTTCTGAAAGTTGTTTGCTATAAATAATAGTATGTGTGGAATCGTTGGAATTGTTGGAAATCGAAATGCAACAGATATTTTAATGCAAGGTCTAGAAAAATTAGAATACCGGGGTTATGATTCGGCTGGGATTTTTGTGACCAATGGGAAAACATCTAGTTTGGTGAAATCAGTTGGTCGCATAGCTGATCTTCGTGCGAAAATCGGGATTGACGTGGCTGGAACTGCTGGTATTGGGCATACACGCTGGGCAACGCATGGAAAACCAAGCGAAAGCAATGCGCATCCACATACTTCTCAAACTGGACGCTTTGTTTTAGTGCATAATGGTGTGATTGAAAATTACCTTGACATCAAGAACACTTATCTCGCTGGACATGATTTAAAAGGTCAAACGGATACAGAAATTGCGGTTCACTTGATTGGAAAATTCGTTGAGGAAGAGGATTTATCAGTTCTTGAAGCATTTAAAAAGGCTCTTCATATTATCGAAGGTTCTTATGCCTTTGCTTTGATGGATGCAAAAGATGCAGATACAGTTTATGTTGCCAAAAATAAATCCCCTCTTTTGGTTGGCTTAGGAGAAGGCTACAATATGGTCTGCTCGGATGCTATGGCAATGATCCGTGAAACAAGTGAATTTATGGAAATTCACGACAAAGAATTGGTCATTGTGACAAAAGACAATGTCCAAGTGCAAGACTATGACGGTAATCCTATTGAGCGTGAAAGCTACACGGCAGAGCTTGATTTGTCTGACATTGGTAAAGGCACTTATCCTTACTACATGTTGAAGGAGATTGATGAGCAGCCAACTGTGATGCGCAAACTCATTCAAGCTTACACCGATGAAAATGATCAAGTTTCAGTAGATCCAGCCATTATCAAAGCTGTTCAAGAAGCGGACCGTTTGTACATTCTTGCGGCTGGGACATCTTACCATGCTGGTTTTGCGACCAAGCGCATGCTAGAAGAATTAACGGATACACCGGTCGAATTGGGAATTTCTTCTGAGTGGGGCTACAGATGGCCATTGCTTAGCAAGAAACCAATGTTTATCTTGATTAGCCAATCTGGTGAAACAGCCGACAGCCGTCAGGTTTTGGTCAAAGCCAATGCTATGGGAATTCCAAGCTTGACTGTAACCAATGTACCGGGTTCAACGTTGTCTCGTGAAGCGACTCACACGATGCTACTTCATGCAGGACCAGAGATTGCGGTTGCTTCTACAAAAGCCTACACAGCACAAATCGCGACTCTTGCATTCCTTGCGAAAGCAGTTGGAGATGCTAATGGCAATGAAAAAGCGAAAACGTTTGATTTAGTGCATGAATTATCCATTGTAGCGCAAGCAATTGAAGCTACACTATCTGAAAAAGACGGTATTGACGAAAAAGTGCGTGATTTACTCGCTACAACACGCAATGCTTTCTATATCGGTCGTGGTCAAGATTATTATGTTGCTATGGAAGCTAGTCTAAAGCTAAAGGAAATTTCTTATATTCAGTGTGAAGGATTTGCAGCAGGAGAATTAAAACATGGAACTATTTCCTTGATTGAAGACGGTACGCCAGTATTAGCCTTGATTTCTTCTGACGAGCAATTGGCTAGCCATACTCGTGGAAATGTGTCAGAGGTTGTAGCGCGTGGTGCAAATGTCTTGACTATTGTGGAAGAAAACGTGGCAAAAGAAGGAGACGATATTGTTTTGATGTCTGTTCATCCATATCTATCACCAATTTCTATGGTCGTGCCTACGCAGTTGATTGCTTACTTCGCAACCCTACATCGTGGACTTGATGTGGATAAGCCACGGAACTTGGCTAAATCTGTAACAGTTGAATAATACCTATGAAGAATCATCAAGTGTTGGCTTGGTGATTTTTTTCCCATTGAGATAAAGTGGAAGTCTGATTTAAAAAATTATGTAAAACATAGAATTTTAAACTAGAAAGACTAATATTAAAGTAAAGTCAGTCAGAAAAGAAAAACAAAAATTATGTAAATTTTTTCTAAAAATCTATTGACTTTTTTGTTGTTATAGTATATAATTACATTTGTAAACGGAAAGAAAGTCCGTTACACTCGCTCAAACAAGATGAAATTATTAGCTGTGTTCAGTTAAAGAGATTTCATCTCTATTTTGAGAGAGGATTAAAATTATGTAAACTATTAACTGCCTTTTATATAAATCCAAAAGATAGAGTTACTCACTTTGTCTTATATTTTAAGCAGTTTCGAAAATTATGTAAAATAATAAGTGAGGTACAGATATGAACAACAACTTTGATAACATGGATGATCTTTTCAATCAATTGATGGGAAGAATGGGCGGTTTTAATAGTGAAAATCGGCGTTATCTCATCAATGGACGTGAAGTAACACCAGAGGAATTTGCACAATACCGTGCAACGGGGAAACTTCCGAAACAGGCAATGGAGGCTCAAAATCCACAAATGCAAGGGCAAGCGACTGCTCCAAAACAAGATGGCATTTTAGCGAAGTTGGGTCGTAATTTGACAGAGGAAGCGCGTCAAGATATGCTAGATCCCGTCATTGGGCGTAACAAGGAAATTCAAGAAACAGCAGAAATTCTGTCTCGTCGGACGAAAAACAATCCAGTGCTAGTCGGAGATGCTGGAGTTGGTAAGACTGCAGTTGTTGAAGGTTTGGCGCAGGCGATTGTTAATGGTGATGTTCCTGCTGCTATTAAGAATAAAGAAATTATTTCTGTAGATATTTCGGGATTAGAAGCAGGTACACAGTATCGTGGTAGCTTTGAAGAAAATATTCAAAATTTGGTTTCTGAAGTAAAAGAAGCGGGCAATGTTATTCTCTTCTTTGATGAAATTCATCAAATCCTCGGTGCCGGCAGTACAGGTGGAGATAGTGGCTCTAAAGGTTTGGCGGATATTTTGAAACCAGCCCTTTCTCGCGGGGATTTAACGGTAATTGGTGCGACGACGCAAGATGAATACCGCAACACCATTTTGAAAAATGCAGCTCTGGCTCGTCGTTTCAATGAAGTAAAGGTAAATGCTCCTTCTGCAGAAGATACTTATAAGATTTTACAAGGAATTCGTGACTTATACGAAAAACACCACAATGTTATCTTGCCAGATGAAGTGTTAAAAGCGGCTGTGGATTATTCGATTCAATACATTCCGCAACGCAGTTTGCCAGATAAAGCGATTGACCTAGTGGACGTGACAGCGGCTCACTTAGCAGCTCAACACCCCGTTACAGATGTGCATGCAGTGGAACGTGAAATTGCAGAACAAAAGGCAAAACAAGAAGCTGCGGTTGAAAAAGAAGATTTTGAAACAGCTTTGAATGCCAAGACACGCATTGAAGAGTTGGAAAAGAAAATTGAAAATCATACGGAAGACATGAAAGTGACAGCGACTGTCAATGATGCGGCAGAGTCTGTAGAGCGCATGACGGGTATTCCTGTTTCCAAAATGGGTAGCAGTGATATTGAGCGCTTGAAAGAGATGAATGCGCGTTTGAAGACAAAAGTCATTGGACAAAATGAAGCGGTTGAAGCGGTGGCGCGTGCTATTCGTCGGAATCGTGCAGGCTTTGATGAAGGTAACCGTCCGATTGGTAGCTTCCTCTTTGTCGGACCAACTGGGGTCGGAAAAACAGAGCTAGCAAAGCAATTAGCGCTAGATATGTTTGGTACAAAAGACGCGATTATCCGTTTGGACATGTCTGAATACTCTGACCGTACAGCTGTATCGAAGTTGATTGGTACAACAGCTGGCTATGTGGGCTATGACGACAATAGCAATACATTGACAGAACGTGTTCGTCGCAATCCTTACTCAATCATTCTGCTAGATGAAATTGAGAAAGCAGACCCACAAGTCATCACGTTGTTACTGCAAGTATTAGATGATGGTCGTTTGACAGATGGACAAGGAAATACTGTCAATTTTAAGAATACGGTTATTATTGCTACTTCTAACGCAGGATTTGGCTATGAAAGCTTTACAGGTGACGAAGAAAAAGATATGAAAATTATGGATCGATTGAAACCATACTTCCGTCCAGAATTCTTGAATCGGTTCAATGCAGTTATTGAATTCTCACACCTTGGTAAGGAAGACTTGGCTGAAATTGTTGAATTGATGCTGGCTGAAGTCAACCAAACGCTTGATAAAAAAAGCATCACTCTGACGGTAACGGATGCCGCAAAAGCTTATCTAGCAGAATACGGTTATGATGAAGTCATGGGTGTTCGTCCGCTTCGCCGTGTGATTGAACAACAAATTCGTGACAAAGTAACAGATTATCATCTGGATCATTTGGATGTGAAACATCTCTTAGCTGACCTGAAAGATGGTGAATTAGTCATTGAGGAAGCAACAGATGATTCAGCTACAAAAGCATAATTCTCCAGAGAAGTGGGCAGTTTCCTATGATTGTAGAACAGCTGTGGAATCCTTTGACCGAACTTGCTTGGTCACACTTCCAGTTGATGGTGCGGATGCTCAAGACGGTGAGCTGAAGGGGCTTGCTGTAACTGACGAAGAAATGGCGCGTAAAGCAGTCAACTACGTCTTTGAAACACCGGGCGGTATGATTTATCATGGTGCGGATTCTCACTTCTCAAACTATTTTGCCAAACACGGAAAAGATTTCAATATTGATGTAGCGATTAACAACTACGGTGACAATCCAATCGGTATTCAAGATAAGATGACTTCGATTGATTTGCTTCGTATGGCTGAAAACCTATGTGCCAAAGTCATTATTCCAGTTCACTATGATATCTGGTCTAACTTTATGGCTTCGACAGATGAGATTTTAGCCCTCTGGAAAATGCGTAAAGAGCGCCTCCAATATCAATTCCACCCATTCATCTGGGAAGTTGGTGGTAAATATACCTATCCGCAAGACAAAGACAGAATTGAATACCACCATCCACGTGGCTTTGATGATTGCTTCGAGCACGATTCGAATATTCAATTTAAGGCTTTACTATAAAAAATTAAGTGGGAATTATCCGTATACATTGCGATATGCGGATAATTTTCATATAATGATAGTGTAGAGAAAATAGCTACTGAAAGGGTAGTAGTATTATAAAAGGAGAATTCAATGTCAAATTTATCTGTCAATGCCATTCGTTTCTTAGGAATTGATGCCATTGAAAAATCAAAATCTGGGCATCCAGGTGTTGTCATGGGCGCAGCACCGATGGCTTATGACTTGTTTACCAAGCAAATGCGTGTGAATCCAGAAGTACCAAATTGGGTCAATCGTGACCGTTTTATCTTGTCAGCAGGTCATGGGTCTATGTTGCTCTATGCACTTCTTCACTTGTCTGGTTTTCAAGATGTCACTATGGACGAAATCAAGAACTTCCGTCAATGGGGTTCTAAAACGCCTGGTCATCCAGAATTTGGACATACAGCTGGCGTAGATGCGACAACTGGACCCCTCGGTCAAGGAATTTCGATGGCAACTGGTTTTGCGCAAGCAGAACGTTTCCTAGCTGCTAAGTACAACCGTGAAGGCTATAATATCTTTGACCACTATACCTATGTCATCTGTGGTGACGGGGACTTAATGGAAGGTGTGTCTGCTGAAGCAGCTTCTTATGCTGGACTGCAAAAGCTAGATAAGCTCATCGTTCTCTATGATTCAAACGACATCAATTTGGACGGAGAAACGAAAGATTCCTTTACAGAAAGTGTTCGTGACCGTTACAATGCTTACGGTTGGCACACAGCTTTGGTTAAAGATGGAACAGACTTAGAAGCAATCAATGTGGCGATTGAAGCTGCAAAAGTTTCTGGCAAACCGTCATTGATTGAAGTCAAAACGGTGATTGGTTATGGCTCTCCAAATAAACAAGGGACAAATGCTGTTCATGGAGCGCCTCTTGGTGCAGAAGAAGCAGTGGCTACTCGTAAAGCTCTTGCTTGGGATTACGCACCATTTGAAATTCCAGAAGAAGTCTACGAAGATTATCGAGTTAATGTTGCAGAACGCGGCAAAGCTGCCTATGATACTTGGGAAAAACTCGTTGAAGAATACAAACAAGCCTATCCTGACTTAGCTGATGAAGTTGTTGCCATTATTGCTGGAAAAGATCCAGTTGAGATCAAACCAGAAGATTTCCCAGTAGTAGAAACAGGTCTCTCACAAGCTACTCGTAATTCTAGCCAAGATGCTTTGAATGCAGCAGCAAAAGTTCTCCCAACTTTCCTTGGCGGCTCTGCTGACCTCGCTCATTCTAATATGACTTACATCAAAGAAGACGGCTTGCAAGACGATGCTCACCGCCTTAACCGCAATATTCAATTCGGTGTGCGTGAATTTGCTATGGGAACTATTTTGAATGGTATGGCACTTCACGGGGGACTTCGTGTTTATGGTGGTACATTCTTTGTCTTTTCAGACTATGTTAAAGCAGCTGTTCGCTTGTCAGCTCTTCAAGGCTTACCTGTGACCTATGTCTTTACGCATGACTCAATCGCAGTTGGTGAGGATGGTCCAACTCATGAACCAATTGAGCACTTAGCAGGTCTTCGTGCCATTCCAAACCTCAATATCTTGCGTCCAGCAGATGCGCGTGAAACACAGGCTGCTTGGTACTTGGCACTGAAGAGTCAATCAACTCCAACAGCTTTGGTTCTCACCCGTCAAAACTTGACAGTTGAAGCTGGAACTGACTTTGACAAGGTAGCAAAAGGAGCTTATGTCGTGTATGAGACAGCAGGTGGTTTTGATACAATCCTTCTAGCATCTGGTTCTGAAGTCAACTTAGCTGTTGCAGCTGCAAAAGAGTTGGAAGCACAAGGAGAAAAGGTTCGCGTTGTCAGCGTACCGTCAACAGACATCTTTGATGCACAAGATGCTGCTTACAAAGAAGAAATTTTACCAAATGCAGTTCGTCGCCGTGTTGCAATCGAAATGGCTGCAACCCAGTCTTGGTACAAATATGTCGGACTTGACGGAGCTGTTATCGGTATTGATAAATTCGGTGCTTCTGCCCCAGCTGCTAAGGTGATGGAAGAATATGGCTTCACCGTTGCTCATGTCGTAGAAGTTGTGAAAAATTTGAAATAGTAATTATCAAGAAAAAGAACCGAGGCTTGCTTCGGTTTTTCTAACTAGAAGTGCTATAATGAAAATAGAAAATTCTATCTCGGAGGTGTGAAGATGACAAAGGAAAGTATGATTTATCAGTTATTAGATGAATTGAAAATTTCTTATGTTCGTCTGGATCATGAACCAATTTCTTCCGTTATTGAGGCGGCTGAAAAGGGAGTCGTCTTACCGGGTCAACAAGTCAAAAATCTCTTTTTGAAAAATAAAAAGGGACGTCAATTTTATTTGGTCATTTTGCGGGACGAAAAAACGGCAGATATCAAGCATTTGGCAGAAATCCTTGATGAAAAACGATTATCATTTGCCAATGATAAGGAGCTGGAGGAGCTTTTACAGGTAGAGCCAGGTGCGGTTACACCTTTTGGGTTGCTTTTTGATAAGGAAAAGAAAGTCCAGCTGATTGTGGATGAGGAGGTTGATCCGAACTTGACCGTGGGTTTTCATCCTTTTGTCAATACAACAACGCTCAATATCGCTTATGCGGACTTTTTACGCTTTTTGGAAAAAGCAGAGCATACTGTCAAAAGAATTCGCTGCTAGTCAGGCTTAAGGAGGAATCCTTTTAGAAATTTCAGCCCTTCCTTGTAAATTCTCTAGGAATCTGCTATAGTAGATAATATATGAAATCTAAAGGAGACTAAAATGGGTAACGGTTTTTCAATTTTAATTATGTTGGTTGTGATGATGGGCTTGATGTTCTTCATGCAACGTTCTCAAAAGAAACAAGCAGACAAACGGATGGAAAGCTTGAACAAACTACAAAAAGGATATGAAGTCATTACGATTGGTGGCTTGTATGGTACGGTTGATGAAGTTGATACTGAAAAGAAAACAGTTGTTCTTGATGTAGACGGTGTTTACTTGACATTTGAATTAACAGCTATCAAGACTGTATTACCTCTCACAGAGGGAATCACAGCAGTTGCTGGTGCAGACGGAAGTGTTGATATGTCAGAAGATACAGCTATTGAAGAAGAATAGTAGTGTTTTAAGCTAGAAAAAGGGATTGGAGTTTCTCCAGTTCTTTTTATTTTTGTTTGAAGGTTTCTTTTACAACTTATAAGAATAATTCTTTTACTGCTTTGACGTTGTCAATTAGCTATTTTGATGCCAAAGCTAACTAAGTAACAAATATTCCCCTAGCAGAATAGGAATTTAAAAAAGATAAAGTATTTAATTTTTATCGTAAAATAATGTGAAAAAGAAGTTGGAGCCAAAAATTTCTATGTTTCGGCTTCTTTTTTATCTGAAATTTAGCATAAATCCCATTTTTAGAGGATTTATGATATAATGAAATGTAAAACTTTATTAGGAAAACAAGCAGATGTTTAGTTTTAAGAAAAAAGAAAAAATTGAAGTTCCGTTACAAATACCAAAACATATCGGTATTATTATGGACGGGAATGGTCGTTGGGCTAAAAAGAGAATGCAGCCGCGCGTTTTCGGGCATAAGTCTGGAATGGAAACTTTACAAAACGTTACCATTGCAGCTAAAGAGCTGGGGGTTCAAGTATTGACAGTCTATGCGTTCTCCACAGAAAATTGGTCGCGTCCTGAAAAAGAAGTCAGCTTTATCATGAACTTGCCGGTTGAATTTTACGACCGTTATGTGCCTGAGTTGCATAGAAATAACGTAAAAATTCAAATGATTGGAGATACAGAGCGGCTACCTAAGGCAACTTATGAGGCGCTTTACAAAGCAGAAGAATTAACGCGGCTCAACACAGGCTTGATTCTGAATTTTGCCTTGAATTATGGTGGCCGTGCTGAGATTGTTCAGGCGGTTAAAATGATTGCTCAAGATGTGTTAGATGCCAAGTTTAGTCCGGGTGAGATTGATGAAGAGATGATTGCCAATTATCTACAAACCAGCAATCTACCTCGATTATTGCGCGATCCGGATTTGGTCATTCGAACGAGCGGAGAATTGCGTTTGAGTAATTTCTTACCTTGGCAAAGTGCATATAGTGAGCTGTATTTTACAGATATTTTATGGCCGGATTTTGATGAGAAAGCTTTGAAAGCAGCTATTGAAGAATATAGTAAACGAAATCGTCGCTTTGGCGGTGTGTAGGAGAATTTATGGATAAGGATTTACAAAGACGTGTTATTTTTGGCGGAGTGGCACTTGCTATCTTCATTCCAGTTTTGATGATAGGAGGGGCGCTTCTGCAAATTGGAATGGGGCTTCTAGCCATGCTGGGTGTTCATGAATTGCTGCAAATGAAAGGGCTGAGAAGTACCACGCTAGAAGGTGTCTTAGCCATGTTGGCAGGTTTTGTGTTGACGATTCCACTCGAAAACTATTTGAAATTTTTGCCGGTAGACGGAAATGTTGTGGCCTATAGTTTAGTTGTTTTTCTTCTATTAGGCTCAACTGTTCTAGGGAAAAATTACAGTTTTGAAGATGCGGCTTATCCAATCGCTGCGAGTTTTTACGTGGGGATTGGCTTCAATGCTTTGCTAGATGCACGGGTGGCTGGTTTTGACAAAGTGCTCTTAGCCTTGTTTATTGTCTGGGCAACGGATAGCGGAGCTTACTTGATCGGACGGAGATATGGCGTACGTCGCTTAGCTCCTCATGTTTCTCCAAATAAAACTATTGAGGGCAGTCTAGGGGGCATTGCTTCAGCAGTCCTTGTAACATTTGTTTTCATGTTGTTTGATAGAAACGTTGCCGCACCTCATCATATGTTTGTCATGCTTCTTTTCACAGTATTCTTTAGTATTGCAGGACAGTTTGGGGACTTGGTAGAAAGTGCGATTAAGCGCCATTTTGGAGTCAAAGATTCTGGTAAATTTATACCCGGACATGGTGGTGTGTTAGATCGTTTTGACAGCATGCTGTTTGTCTTTCCCTTGATGCATTTCTTTGGATTGTTCTAATGAGAAGGATAAAAATCTCCAATTTTAAAGTTCATGGTGTAATCAATTAACGACGCAGTAGCTGCCTAGTTACATTACAACTTTGAGATTGGAGATGAAATTTGCAAAGTAAGTTGCTTTTTTGTTCACTATTTAACCTCGGAAGAGTTCCTAATGTCGAGGTTCACAAGGGTGAGGCGACGGACTAAATTTTTTAAGATTTGTCCTGTTCTGTTCTCTTCTTTTGCGAAATTTATGTATAAGCAAAACTTAAGCAAAATGAAGTATCCTTGCTTTGCTATAAAATAAAATTAAGTAAAATCATTACTATGAGAAAGTAGAAAGGTTGGTGTAATGCAGTCAGGTATTATAGGAATTATCACCTTTATCATTGTTTTTGGAATTATTGTGGTCGTTCATGAGTTTGGACATTTCTATTTTGCGAAAAAATCGGGTATTTTGGTGCGGGAGTTTGCTATCGGAATGGGCCCGAAAATTTTTGCTCATATCGGAAAAGACGGTACGGCTTATACCATTCGAATGTTACCGCTGGGTGGCTATGTTCGTATGGCTGGTTGGGGCGAAGATTCGACCAAGATTAAAACCGGAACACCTGCTAGTTTGACTTTAAATGAAGCAGGTAAGGTCGTCCGAATCAATCTTTCGGGCAAGAAAATTGATCAAACTGCTCTGCCGATGAATGTGACGGGCTTTGATTTAGAAGACAAGCTTGAAATCACTGGTTTGGTACTAGATGAACAAAAGACCTATGCGGTTGACCATGATGCAACAATCGTAGAAGAAGACGGTACAGAGGTTCGGATTGCTCCGCTTGATGTGCAGTATCAAAATGCTAGTTTAGGCGGGCGCCTCATTACCAACTTTGCAGGACCAATGAATAATTTCATTTTAGGGATTGTAGCTTTTCTGCTGTTGATTTTTATGCAGGGTGGCGTTGCCAATCCCAATACAAATCACATTCGCGTTTTACAGGGCGGTGCCTTGGCTCAGGCCGGTGTAAAAAATAATGACCAGATTTTAAAAGTTGGTCAAGCTGAAATTAAGAATTGGTCGGATTTGACCCAGGCTGTTCAGTCTGAAACAAAAAACAGTAAAGGGCAATCAGAACTAAATGTGACGGTTAAAAGTGGAACTAAAGTTCAAGAGCTGACAGTTAAGCCTAAAAAAGAGCAAGGCAGATATTTATTAGGAGTGATGCCGGGCTTGAAATCAGATTTTCTGTCTATGATTGCGGGCGGATTTAGCATGGCTTGGAACGCTAGTTTCCGCATCTTTGGCGCTTTAAAAAATTTAATTTTCCACCCAGACATCAATAAACTAGGCGGACCTGTGGCGATTTACAAAGCTAGTAGTGATGCTGCTAAAGGCGGAATTGAAAGTGTTATCGCTCTCTTAGCTATGCTTTCTCTGAATATTGGTATTTTTAATCTCATTCCTATCCCAGCGCTTGACGGTGGAAAGATTGTGCTCAATCTTCTTGAAGCCATTCGTCGCAAGCCATTAAAGCAGGAAACAGAAACCTATGTTACTTTAGCAGGTGTTGCCATTATGCTGGTGTTGCTGATTGCGGTGACCTGGAATGATATTATGAGAACCTTCTTTTAAAAGGTGAATTCTAAATAATAAATAAAAGGAAGAATTTATGAAACAAAGTAAAATGTTAATCCCAACACTACGTGAAATGCCTAGTGATGCACAAGTCGTCAGTCATGCACTTATGCTGCGTGCGGGTTATGTCCGCCAAATTTCAGCAGGTGTTTACTCTTACTTACCATTGGCTAATCGTGTGATTGAAAAAGCAAAGAAAATCATGCGAGAAGAATTTGAAAAAATCGGTGCGGTCGAAATGTTAGCTCCAGCCCTCCTTAGTGCTGATCTTTGGCGTGAATCAGGTCGTTACGATACCTACGGTGAAGATCTCTATAAGTTAAAAAATCGCGAAGGTTCAGATTTTATCTTGGGGCCCACTCATGAAGAAACATTCACCGCAATTGTACGGGATTCTGTAAAATCTTATAAGCAATTACCGCTCAATCTTTATCAGATTCAGGCTAAATACCGTGATGAAAAGCGTCCTCGAAATGGCTTATTGCGGACACGTGAGTTTATCATGAAAGACGGTTATAGCTTCCATGCTAATTATGATAGCCTAGATGTGACTTACGATGAGTATAAGACGGCCTACGAGAATATTTTTACACGAAGTGAGGTTGATTTCAAAGGGATTATCGGTGACGGTGGTGCTATGGGTGGAAAGGATAGCCAAGAATTTATGGCCATTACACCTGACCGTACCGACCTTACTCGCTGGGTTGTCTTGGACAAGTCAGTCTCTAGCTTTGATGAAATTCCAGCAGACGTACAAGAAGCTATCAAGGAAGAATTGACAGGCTGGTTAGTGTCTGGTGAGGATACTGTTGTTTATTCGAGTGAGTCAGGATATGCTGCAAACCTTGAAATGGCAACAAATGAATACAAACCAAGCAATCGTGTTGTGGCCGAAGAGGAATTAACTCGTGTAGAGACTCCGGATTGCAAGTCGATTGATGAAGTTGCTGCCTTTCTTCATATGGATGAAAGCCAGACAATCAAAACGTTGGTTTATATTGCTGATGAAAAACCGATTGTGGCTCTGCTTGTTGGAAATGATCAACTGAATGAAGTGAAGTTGAAAAATTATCTAGGTGCTGATTTCTTTGAACCGGCAAGCGAAGAAGAAGTTCGTGAACTGTTTGGAGCAAACTTTGGATCTCTTGGACCCGTTCATCTTTCAGAAGATGTTCAAATCATCGCAGACCGCAAGGTAGAAGACATCCGCAATGCAGTCGCTGGTGCGAATGAAGACGGTTATCATTTGACAGGTGTCAATCCAGGGCGAGACTTCACAGCAGAATATGTAGATATTCGCGAGGTGCGTGAAGGAGAAGTTTCACCAGACGGACAAGGCGTTTTGAAATTTGCACGCGGCATTGAAATTGGACATATCTTTAAATTAGGAACTCGTTATTCAGAAAGCATGAATGCGACTGTTTTAGATGAAAATGGTCGTGCAGTTCCTGTCGTAATGGGCTGCTATGGTATTGGTGTTAGTCGCCTCTTATCAGCTGTTATGGAGCAACATGCACGTCTCTTTGTCAATAAAACGCCAAAAGGAGACTATCGCTATGCTTGGGGAATCAATTTTCCAAAAGAATTGGCGCCGTTTGATGTGCATCTAATCCCTGTAAATGTCAAAGACGAGGAAACTCTTGCCTTGACAGAACAACTAGAAGCAGAGCTGGTCAAAGCTGGCTACGAAGTTTTGACAGATGACCGTAACGAACGTGCTGGTGTGAAATTCAGTGACAGTGACTTGATTGGCCTACCAATCCGTGTGACGATCGGGAAAAAAGCTGCTGACCGCATCGTTGAAGTCAAAATTAAAGCGACAGGTGATACCATTGAAGTGCATGTTGACAATCTTCTTGAAACACTTGCAATCTTAACGAAGAAAGACAAATAAATAGGTCTGAAATAAGAACTAAATTATCATTCAAAAACAGACAAAATCTTAATTGGAGATAATCCAAAAGAGATTTTGTCTGTTTTTTTGAGTTGTCACTTTACGTCGACTTGTTGGTGTGGGACAAAGAATGACTGTTGAGGGAAATGTATTTTATTTTGCTTTCATTTTTTACTATTTGAAGATAAAAAATAACTCTTTAGGGCGTTTTCTGAGGAAACCTTTGAAATATTTTATACTAAAAAGGTAGAAAAAGGAGTTGAAATGAGAAAGATAAAAAATATTCTTCAAATGAGTTTGCTAATCGTTTTGACACAGATTACTTTGGTCTTGCTGACGACACCCTTGTCCAAATCATTAACTTTTCAGCAGTCCAGTTTTGTGTTTTTGTTCATTTTATTTTTTGCTGGCTTGCTTTATTTTCGCTATTTTTCCAGAGAATTAATAGATTTTAAGTCAGAGATCTTAACGGCTCGTTACTGGCCCCTCCTGCGATTATCCTATCTCATGATGGTATTTATCAATGCTATAGGAGCTTATCTGATGATATTGGAGGGGATGACAGCAGCGTCAGAAGGTCAACAACTGCTCCTGAGCCTGTTTGTCCACTCGTCTCTTTTCTTATTAGGTGTTGATATAGTAGCTCTCGTGCCTGAGGTACGGTCATCCATTATTCATTTTTTTGTGTCAAAAGGTCAAGCACGAACGAGTTTTGTGATAGGGAGTTTGTTGTTTATCCTTTTACGAAATCCAGCTGATTTAACTTGTTTTATTGTTTATACAGGTTTAGGGAGTTTACTTTCTTTCTTGATTTCCAAGCCAACTCTTCGTTTGGAATTTTCCATTTTCAGTCATTTGGTGCGCAATAGCTTTTCTCTTCTTTTCTTGATTATTTTTTGGTAAATTATTTTGTAGAAATCCCACTTCTATGATAAAATGAGAGCATTATAGATTGGATGAGAAGAGCAATGATACAAAAAGAAAAACAGTTAGAATGGTTGCAGCAGCACCAAACAAAAGAGCCACATTTGGGCTTAGAAAGAGTGCGACGACTATTATCGCTGCGAGGCAATCCTCATTTACAAATATCAGTCATTCATGTGGCAGGTACCAATGGAAAAGGCTCAACGATTGCACATTTACGTCAGCTATTGCAAGCAAAGAAACTGCGTGTAGGAACGTTTACATCGCCTTATCTTCTTAACTATAATGAGCAAATTGCAATCAATGGTTTGCCTATTTCAGGCGAAGACTTTTATTCTTTGTTGCAATCTTATCAAGAGTTATTAAAAAAGCAGGCAGATGATACGATATTGCAGGAAATAACAGAGTTTGAGATTATTACGGCATTGGCTTATGATTATTTCTGCCAGCAAGAGGTAGATGTGGTCATAATGGAAGTAGGTCTGGGTGGTTTATTGGACAGTACCAATGTGTGTCAACCGGTTTTGACAGCTATTACGACAATCGGACTAGATCACACAGCTATTTTAGGTACGACATTAGAAGACATTGCCAAGCAAAAAGCGGGAATTATCAAGCAAGGTGTGCCGGTAGTGACAGGGAAGATTTCTTCAGAAGCACTGGCAGTTATTCACACTATTGCTCAGCAATGTCAGGCACTCCACATACGATATAAGAAAGATTATCAGGTGGAGTCTGTGCAAGGCTTAGAAGAGGGAGAAAAATTTCGTTTTTCAAATGCCTTTCGACGAGAAGAGGACTATCAAACTGTTCTTTTGGGCGTTCATCAGGTTGAGAATGCGGGACTGGCAATTGAACTGTGTGATCAATATTGCAGCTTGAAAGGTTTACCATTGTTGAGTGAAAATGAGGTGCGACAGGCATTGAAACGAACGTATTGGCCTGCTCGCTTGGAGAAAATTTCAAAAGCACCCTTGATCTTGCTGGACGGGGCGCACAATCCTCATGCACTGAAAGCTCTGCTTGCTTCCCTAGAAAGCCATTTTCCAGATTATCAAAAAACGATTTTATTTACATGTATTCAAACTAAGGCGTTGGATGAAATGCTTGCTTTACTAAAAATGGTTCCCACATCTCGCGTACTTTTGACAACTTTTGAGGATTCACGGAGTTTTTCAACAGGAGAAATGCAATGTTTGGCAAAGCAAGAAAAGTTAGCATATGTAGAGTGGTTGCCTTATTTGGAGCAATACAAAAAAGCCAAGCATGGAGAGAAAGAGCTGCTGCTTATCACAGGCTCCCTCTATTTCCTTGCAGAAGTCAGAAAATATCTACTGAATGATAGATAAAAAATAATTTTCTAACTAAATAAAATATGATAGAATAAAAGAGCAATTCATTTGCACAGAGTAAGTGGTCTGCGTTAAGTGTGTATGGATGGGATGTTGCCATACAACGAAACATTTGTGCGGTAGGCCATTGCATCCGCTGTCATTTTGACGGCTCCCGAAAGAAAAGGAGCGAATATGAAAAAAAACTCGCCAAAGTTATCGGTGCAACTATTGGTTGCCCTCGCAATGATTGTGGCTCTTTGTTTTGTCTTAGAGAAGTTTTCAATCTTTGTCATCCCTCGTTTGCTGAAGCTGAGTCCAGCTTTTATCGGTTATACCCTTATGGGAAGTGTCGCTGGTCCGGTTTTATCTGGTCTGGTTTCTGCCGTATATGATATGCTTTCCTTTTTCTTTTTGAGTCAGGGACAACCATTCATTATCTGGTTTACATTGATTGAAGCCTTGCAAGGTATTCTCTATGGTTATTTCTTTTATGGCAAAGAATTACGATTTGAACGGAAGAAAGACTGGCTTTGGGTGACGCTAGCAACTATCGCTGTTATGGGAGTGGGGACCTTTACTTTAACGCCCTTAGCTCTCCATTTACAATATGGAGTACCCTTTGTTGCACTATACGCTACTCGGGCATGGTCTGTTTTTGAAATTCCTTTACGAGTAGTTGTGACGATGCTCATTGTTCCACAGTTGCAACGAATCCCCGAATTACGTAAGTTAATGGGATTAAACAATAAGTAAAAAATGAGAGCAGAAAAAGGCTGAGACATCACTGTCCACAGCCTTTTCAAATATGCACTTTTTAATAGTTTTTAATCAAATCAACAGTTGAGCGATCTAACTTCCTAACAAGAGCTTGTAAGAAAGCTTGTGCTTGCAAAAAGTCGTCCATTGCGTAGAGTGTTTGATGAGAATGAATGTAACGTGCACAAACACCAATAGTTGTAGAAGGCACACCACCGTTTTTGAGATGAGCAGCACCAGCATCGGTTCCGCCTTTACCACAGTAGTATTGGTATTTGATACCTGCTTCTTCTGCGGTTGTCAAAAGGAAATCTTTCATATTTGGCAACATGAGGTGACCTGGGTCAAAGAAACGAATCAGAGTCCCTTCTCCGATAGCTCCTTGATCTCCGTAAATGTCGCCAGCAGGCGAACAGTCTACTGCAAAGAAAACTTCTGGGTCAAACTTAGTCGTTGAAACATGGGCTCCACGCAAGCCGACTTCTTCTTGGACATTGGCTCCAACATAGAGTTCATTGCCAAGTTTTTGTCCAGCTAGAGCTTGAACCAGTTCACTCACCATGAGGACACCGTAACGATTGTCCCAAGCTTTTGAGATAACGTTTTTCCCATTAGCTGTGAGAATAGCAGAGCTGTCTGGTACAATCGTATCGCCTGGACGAATGCCGTAGCTTTCAGCTTCTGCTTTATCAGTAAATCCACCGTCAAAAACAATATCTTCAATCCTTGGTAGACTTGGTCCACCTGTTCCACGAGTCAAATGTGGAGGAACGGATCCTGAAATGACAGGAATTTCAACTCCTGTACAAGTAAACAATTTAAATCGTTGGCTGCTAACGACGAGTGGATTCCAGCCACCAATTTGCACCACACGAAAAGTTCCGTCGGGTTTGATTTCACTCACCATGAAGCCAACTTCATCCATGTGGGCAGCTACTAAGACACGCGGTGCATCAACAGTTTCTGAATGTTTCACTCCAAAAATGCCTCCTAAACCGTCGGTTACGACTTCGTCCACATGAGGAGTCATTTTTTTACGTAAATAATTGCGAATAGGCGCTTCATGCCCTGAAACGGCAGCAATTTCTGTTACTTCTTTGATTTTTGAAAATAATTCTGACATCATTAACCTTCTTTCTGTTCTTATTTTATCATTTTCTATCATAGTTGGGTAGCGTTCAAAGATAAAAAACAATAGTGTTTCGATTTGTCCCAATTTATCTTTTGTGTTAAAATATTGTCATGAAAGCTAAAAAGATTCTATTAACAACGGCTGTACTTGTAGGAGTAGGGATTGCAGCTTATGCGACTAAAAAAACGTTGGACGAACGAAAAGAAGCTGAGCAGCGTGAGCAATTAGTTGTTGAAATTCGGAAAAGTTTGTCTGAGCTAGGCGACATTGCCACACTATATGTGCAATTATACAAGTCAGATGAGCATCGATTGGTTGGTGGTGTGGTGTATGAAGATGGTCGGCACCTTACATTTGTGTATGAAAATGGCGAATTGAGCTATGAGGAAGAGCAATGATGATTCCAGCAACTATCGAAGAATTAGCAACATTAGTAAACCGTGAAGGAAAAACTGTTTTCCTTTTCACAGCTGACTGGTGTGGAGATTGTCGTTTTATTAAACCTTTTTTGCCTGAGATTGAAGCAGAAAATCCTGATTTTACCTTTGTTGAGGTCAATCGTGACGATTATATGGAAGTTGCCAAAAAGTGGGATGTGTATGGGATTCCTAGCCTAGTAGTCCTAGAAAATGGACAAGAAATTGGCCGTTTTGTTAATCGCGAGCGAAAAACGCAGACGCAAATCAATGAATTTTTAGCCCAGTTAAACTGAAGATATAGGAGAAATAATGATTTTTGCATATAATAAAGAGCATGTGGGTGACGTGCTAATGGTGGTTGTTGAAGACGGTCAAGCTGCTAAGTTAGCTGCTGAGCGCAAGGGCAACGTAGCGCGTGTTTATCGTTTGGACAATGGAGAAACGGTTGCTTGGAATATTTTTCAGATTTCTAATCTTGTTAATATTACCGAACGCGGTCAAGTCTTTTTGACAGATGAAGAAATTTCAATTCTGAATCAAGAATTGAGCCAAGCAGGTTTTGAGCCAGAATTGGTCAATGACCTTGAGCCGAAATTTGTGGTTGGTGAAATTGTGGAAATGGTAGCTCATCCAGATAGTGACCATCTTAATATTTGTCAAGTAAAAGTAGCAGCAGATAAAGTGGTTCAAATCGTAGCAGGTGCGCCTAATGCTAAAGTAGGTCTCAAGACGATTGTGGCGCTTCCGGGTGCTATGATGCCAAAGGGAAACTTGATTTTTCCTAGTGAGCTGCGTGGAGAAAAGAGTTTTGGTATGATGTGTAGTCCTCGCGAATTGCAGCTGCCAAACGCTCCGCAAAAACGTGGGATTATTGAATTAGCAAGTTCGGAAGTAGTAGGAACAGCCTTTGATCCAACTAAGCATTGGCAAGAGTAAAATAGAAATTAAGTTTTAATCGTGAATTTTCACGATTTTTTTCTTTTCTCTTACGAATAAATAGTTAGGAGGAAAACAAAATGTATAATAAAGTAATTTTAATCGGTCGCTTGGTGAATACACCAGAGTTAAACAAAACAGCTAATGATAAATCTGTGGCGCGTGCAACACTTGCGGTCAATCGTCGCTACAAAGGACAAAATGGTGAACGAGAAGCAGACTTCGTCAATGTCGTTGTTTGGGGCAAGTTAGCCGAAACATTGGCAAGTTATGCAAGTAAAGGCAGCTTGATTTCACTAGACGGCGAACTTCGCACTCGCCGCTATGAGAAGGACGGAGTGACGCATTATGTCACAGAAGTGCTTTGCAATGGTTTCCAGCTATTAGAAAGCCGTGCACAGCGAGCTCTTCGTGAGAATAATGCAGGTGCAGACTTGGCAGATTTGCTTCTGGAAGAAGAGGAATTGCCATTTTAATAAAGATAAGCTAGGCTGGACAACATCCAGTCTATTTGTCTCTAGTCAGCGAAAAAATTAGCATTTTATGCTTTCAATGATGTATGAATAATATGGGCAAGATAGAAGTCAACAGTCTGAGAATTGCATTTAGTTTTAACTTGAGTTTAAAAACAAGGAAGTTAGGGGGATTTTTCAAATTTTTTACACTTCTTTTTCTTGGCGAGGTTTTGCTTTTTTGTATAAATATAATATAATAAACCTAGATAAAACAGAGTCTTCTGTTTAAGACTGATGTTGATAAGGAGAAAAAATGGGAGCAGGTAAAGGACAAAAGCAATATCGCTATTATCGTAAATATCTATTATTTTTTCTGTTTGTCCTTGTATTGGCTGGCTTAGTTTTCCTCTATGTAAAAGGGAATTCATCAGATAGCAAGCAGGTCAAGATAGGAGCGACCTATATGACGATGAACAATGATTTTTATAAAACCTTAAATGCTGAAATTGAGAAAAAAACCAATCAACAAGGAAGTCGACTTTATGTGCGGGACCCAGAATTAGACGAAGACAAGCAAAGTCAGCAGATTGATTATTTTGTTCAAGAAAGAGTAAATGTGATTGTTATAAACCCAGTTAAGAGTGACAGTCCAAAGATTCTGACTTCTTTAAATAAAGCCAGAAAAGCGGGAATCAAGATTATTGTTGTGGATGCACCTGTTAGCAAAGATGCAAAAGTTGATACTACTATTGTGTCAGACAATTATCAAGCCGGTGTGTTGATAGCAAACGATATGATGAAACGATTGTCAAGTGCGAAGATTTTACTATTGGAACATCATAACGCTGTGTCTGCGATGGATCGGATTCAAGGATTTTTAGATACGATTAAAGGGCATCCTGCTTATCAGGTGGTTTCTGAGCGGGAAACATTGGGGCAAACGGAAGAAAGTATGCCTCAAGTAAAAAAAGCATTGAACGAAGGAATGCAATTTAATGTGGTCATGTCTTTAAATGATCGTGCTGCTATCGGAGCTCTCGCGGCCATAAAAGATCAAGGTGTGACAGATAAGATTGCAATTTATGGCGTAGATGGCTCGCCTGATATTAAGAATTTCCTTGCCAACACCAATGATATTCAAGGAACGGTTGCCCAGTCTCCAATTCAAATGGGCAGAAAGGTGACAGAAGTGATTGAGCGCATGATGAAGTATCAAGCCTACAAAGAGGAATATCTCATTCCTGTTCATTTGGTGAATAAAGATAATATCGGGCAATATACAATTACAGGGTGGCAATAATGAGACGAAATAAAAGTATTTTTTATAGCAAAATTGCTTTAATGGTCATCAATTTTATTGCCATTGTTTATAATGCTTCTATTTATCTTTTTGCAACGAATTATGTAGTGGCAAAAGGCTATGCTCATTCACTGCTAGGACGTTTGGATGCTATCCCAGGCTCGCCGAGCTTTAGTTTTTGGATGTCGATTGCCTTTTATGTTTGCTTATTGTTGGTTTTTTATTACCGTGAGAAGCATCCAAATCAGCTATCTGTTTATGATAAAGTAACTATTATTGAGATTTTGCTGATGTTGGTTATTTTTGCTGTCTTGCATTCTTCTTATAATGGTCTGATTCTATTGGTTTTTGCAGATATTTTTTACGGTTCTAAGGAATTTAACACCTCCAAAGATCGGAAATATTGGTTTTCTTTTATCGTTTTGAGCTTTAGTATGTTGCTCTTGTCCAACTATGACTTGATGTCGCTTTTTGTTAAATTGCCTTCGTTAGATACTTATATTCGTTTTTGTCCAGAATCTATTCGCATGGCACTCCTTTTTGGAAAGAATTTTCTCTTTTCACTAAATCTGGTTGTCTTTATGATTTCTTTGCTATTCTATATTTTATCTGCAATGACCGAAAAGCACCATATTGAAGAAGAGCTGCGGATGGCAGCGCAAGCCAATCGTGAGTTAAATAGTTATTTAGCCTTATCTGAAAAAATTGCGGAAGACCGTGAAAGAAAGCGGATTGCCAGAGAAATCCATGATACATTAGGGCATGCTTTGACAGGAATTTCAGCTGGGATTGATGCGGTTAAAGTATTGGTGGATATTGACAAAAATCGTGCTAAGGAGCAGTTAGAAAATGTTTCTGTGGTTGTGCGAGACGGTATCCGTGATGTGCGAGGCTCGCTCAATAAAATGCGTCCCGGCGCTCTAGAAAACAATAGTTTAAAAGAAGCGTTGCTCAAAATTATTCGAGAATATGAAGCCATTTCTAATTTAGAAATTCATTTTCTCTATGAATGGGACACGATTGATTTGGATGTTGCAAAAGAGGATATTGTCTTTCGGGTGATTCAGGAGTCCATTACAAATTCGGTGCGGCATGGACATGCTAAGACGATTTGGATTGAATTGTTAGAAAAAGAGAATTATATCATGACCATACAAGACGATGGGGTCGGCTTTGATGAGCTTCACTATGGTTTCGGTCTCAAACAAATGCAGGAGCGTTTGGCGATTATTGGTGGGAATGTTCATTTTGAAAATCGCAACGGTTTCTATACCTATATTGAAATTCCGAAAATAGGAGGAAAGAATGATTAAAGTTTTAATTGCAGATGATCAAGCCTTGATTCGTGAGTCTTTACAAATTATTTTATCGGCTCATTCAGATATTGAAGTGGTGGGAACAGTCGGTGACGGCAAGGAAGTGCTCGAAAAACTTCACCATATACATCCAGATGTGATTTTGATGGACATTCGAATGCCTGTTATGGATGGCGTTCTCTGTACAAAGGCGGTCAAAGAACAATATCCAGATATCAAAATTATCATTCTAACAACTTTCGATGATGATGATTTCATTTTTTCAGCATTGAAATATGGCGCTTCTGGTTACATTTTAAAAGGAGTTTCTACTGAAGAATTGCACCAAGCCATTCAAACGGTTTACAAAGGTGGTGCTATGATTAACCCCAACATTGCTACCAAAGTGTTTAAAATCTTTTCACAAATGGCACAGTCAAATTTTGCTATTTCTGTTGCCGAAGAAAATGTGGAAGACATGAGTCAGACTGAGTGGAAGATTATCCAACAAATTGGTTTTGGAGTTTCAAACAAGGAAATTGCAGCGAAGTTGTTCTTGTCTGAAGGGACAGTGCGGAATTACTTGTCAGGCATTCTGGCGAAATTAAATTTGCGAGATCGCACGCAATTAGCTATTTGGGCTGTGCAGACAGGTGTTACCCAACGTGATTTTAGTAAGGACAATGACAAATGAAGTGGCGGATGAGGTATTTGACGATGTTCGTCTCGGCTCTCCTTTTAGTGACCCTTAGCTTTGTTTTATGGACTTCCAATCAAAAAAAGATTTTGCGAATTGGAGTGTATGCAGGCAGCAGCTGGGACGTTCCGAATAGTCGTGAGAATAGAGTATTAGACAATATTATCCGCCAATTTGAAAAGTCACATCCCAATGTCAAAGTCGTCTATGAGAGCGGCATTCCTAAAAAGGACTATGACAATTGGCTAGCAGAAAAGATTCTAAAAGGTGAGCAGGCAGATGTATTTATGGTGCCTGAAAATGATTTTTCTATGTTAGCGGCTTCTGGGGCTTTTAAATCCTTGGATTCTTTGATTAGTAAAGAGGAGGCTGCGGCTTACTATCCAGTTGCTTATCAAGCTGGGCTATATCAGGAACACAGTTATGCTTTACCGATTGAAAGCAATCCTATCATGATGTGTGTCAATAAGGATTTGCTGGAAAAAGAAGGCATTTCGATTCCTGATTCCAATTGGACTTTAGAAGACTTATATGCAATTTGTCAAAAAGTCACAAAGGATACAAATGGTGACGGTTTGATTGACCAGTATGGCATTACGGATTATACTTGGAAACAGGCTCTGGTAGCTTATAATGGGCATTTGAGAAATCAAAGTGGTGTCAATGTTGATAGTGTAGAAATGCATCAAGCACTCTCTTTTATCAGTAAATTGGATTCATTAAATCAACGGTACAAGGTAACGTCAAATGATTTTGATGAAGGTAAGGTAGCCTTTTATCCCATGAGTTTGGCTCAATATCGAACCTATAAACCCTATCCCTACCATGTGGCAAAATATTCTAGATTTTCTTGGACCTGCATTCCTATGCCAGCCGCTAAAGCGGGCATTCCTGCGACCCAAGTGAAAACGTCTCTTTTTGCTATGTCTTCAAAGACAAAACAGGATAAATTAGCTTGGGAGTTTATGAAATTGCTGTGTCAAAATCAAAAAAATCAGCAAGAACTATTTGCAAAATCACAAGGGACCTCTGTCTTGACATCAGTTGTCAAAAGCAGTCAGACGAAAAAGATTTTACAGGCAGATGATTTTGGGTTGGATTCATTGACATCGCAACGACTGGATCATATGATGAAGCATTCGGTGTTAGATATTAGCAGAGACTTAGATTATCATTCTTTGGAACGACTGGATTATTTACTGGGAAATGCTCTCAAAAACAATGAAATAGACAGTATCTTACCAAGTATTCAAAGGGAAATGGAAGAAACAGGCAAATAGAGATTTAACGAAGAATAAATATCAAAATAGTCAGATGAGAGATTTAGCTCAAAGCTGGCTATTTTTCTTTTTGAAAAACTATATGACATTTGTCATATTTTAACTAACAAATGTCATCTTTACAAAGTGACATTTGACAATGTGAAACCGGTTCCATATTTAGTAAAATAAAGACAGAAATGAAGGAGGAAAGAACATGAAATATCTAGTACTAGTCAGTCATGGTGGACTAGCAGAAGGTGTGCAAAGCTCATTGAAGATGTTTGCTGGTGATAAGACCGACCAAGTCATTGCAGTAGGTCTAAAAGAAGGCAAGTCTGTTGATGATTTCGCTCTTGATTTTCGTCAAGCGTTAGCAAATCTGGGAACAGAAGATACGGTTTTGGTGTTGGCAGACATTGTCGGAGGAAGCCCTTTGACGACAGCTTGCAACGTTTTGTCAGAACTTGGCAAGTTAAACACGGCAGTCGTACTTGGTGGTCTCAATTTGACAATGGCACTCACAGGCTTAGTAATGAAAGATATGTTGGAAGGAAAAGGCTTGGCACAAGCCATTCTCTCAGAAGCATCCGCAGCTCTGCAAGAATTTGATGTGATTGCTAGTGATGAAGATGACGAAGATGACATTTAAGAAGAAATAAAAGGAGATTTATCATGACAATTTCATTTGTACGTATTGATGACCGTATGATTCACGGTCAAACAGTAACTCGTTGGGCAAAAGAATATCCTTGTGACGGCTTGGTTGCTGTCAATAATGCTGCAGCAGGAAATGCAGTTTTGAAACAAGCCTACAAAGCAGCTTCTGATAAAAAAACATTCGTTTGGACAAAAGAAGCATGGAAAGAAAAATCACAAAAGGTATTGGATTCCGATAGTCGCTATTTCTTGATTACTAAAAATCCAATTGACATGAAAGAAATACTAGTTGATCAAGGTTTTGTGCCTGGCGATATCAAAGAAATTATTGTTGGTCCAGCCAATGACCGTCCAGGAGCTATTAAATTAGGAAATAACCAATCCATTACACAAGAGGAAGCGGAAGCGCTTGAAGCGATTCAAAAAGCTGGCTATAAAGTGAAATTCCAACTCTTACCAGATGTGTCTATCGGTTATTGGGATGATTTCAAATCTAAATTTGGTTTTTAAAAAAATATAATAAGCATTAAGGAGGAGGCTTTATTATGACAATTTCGTGGTTTCAAGCCGCTTTACTAGGGTTATTTGCCTGTCTATCATCTATGCCTGGTTTAGGTGGTACTTCCATTGGTAACTATACTCTTGGACGCCCACTTGTAGGTGGCTTAGTTTCAGGACTGATTCTAGGAGATGTGAAATTAGGTATCATCTGTGGGGTTGCAATGCAACTTGTTTACATCGCTTTGGTAACACCTGGCGGTACTGTTTCAGCTGACGTTCGTGCGGTTTCTTATATTGGGATTCCTCTGGCAATGGTTGCTATTCAATCACAAGGACTGTCACTTGACTCTGCAGATGCTGCTAACTTGGCTAAATCAATGGGAACACTCGTTGGTACAGTTGGTACAGTTCTTTTCTATGGTACAGCTACTATGAACTTGCTTTGGCAACATATTGGCTGGAAAGCTGTTGAAAAAGGTGAATTTAAACGCCTGTATATGGTAGACTGGGGCTTCCCTTGGATTTCACACTTGATATTCTCATTCTTGCCAACCCTCATTATGTGTAAATTAGGTGCAGATGCAGTTACGGCCTTGAAAACGACACTTCCATTGGACGGTATTCCAATGAAAACCCTCTTCACAGTTGGTTCTCTTCTTCCATGTGTCGGAATTGCAATTCTCTTGAAACAAATTGTTGAAAAAGCTGTTGATTTCATTCCATTCTTTGTTGGATTTACATTAGCAGCTTCATTAGGACTTAACCTTGTATCTTGTGCAGTCATTTCATTGATTTTTGCAGTATTATTCTATGAAATTCAAATGGCTAAAAATGTAAGAGCACAAGCAGCCGCAAGTGCAAGTTTTGATGATGACGATGAGGAGGATATTTAAAATGGTTAAATTAACGAAAAAAACATTAGGAAAATCTTTTCATCATTGGTATTATGGGAACTTAACTTGCTTCTCACAAGAACATATGCAAACATTTGGTTACCTAGCTTCAATGCTGCCAATCGTGGAAGAATTATATCCTAAAAAAGAAGACCAAGCCAAAGCAATGCACACTTACACTGCATTCTTCAACACAGAACCTCAATTAGGTGCATTGATTGTAGGGATTACAGCGGGTTTAGAAGAAGCGCGTGCGAATGGGGCTGATGGAGTAGATGATGAAACGATTAACGGTCTTCGTGCTGGTCTGATGGGACCTGTTGCAGGGATTGGTGACTCATTGATTGTTGGTACCTTGATTCCGATTATACTAGGTATTGCTCTTGGCTTGTCAAATGGTGGTTCGCCACTTGGTGCCATTTTCTATATCGTTGTTTGGAACTTGCTCGCTTACTTTGGTATGAAATTTGCCTACTTTAAAGGCTATGAACTTGGAGACAAAGCGGTTGAATTTCTTGTCGGACCTCAAGGACAAGCTATCCGTAAGTCTGTTTCTATCATCGGTGGTATGGTCATCGGTGCTGTTGCAGCAACATGGGTACCTGTGAAGACAGCTTTCAAGTTGAAAGACTCTTCAGGAAAAGCTTTCTTGGTACTGCAAGATCAATTAGATGGTGTTTATCCAGGTCTATTGACAGCTTTGTTTATTGTCTTTTGCTGGTGGTTGATGGCGAAGAAAAACCTTTCACCAATTAAAGTAATGTTGCTTCTCGTTGTAGTAGCCTTCCTTGGTGTATTGGTTGGATTCTTCAACCCAGGATTGAAATACTAAAAATAGGAGAAAATTATGACAGAACAAGAATTGATTCAAGGATATGAAACGGAAATTCAATATCAAAAACACATGATTGAAAATCTCGGACGTTGGTTTAGTCTCTTCTTTACCATTGCTAGTATCGGTCTTGTTCTGGTCTATTTTTTCCGTCAAATCAATCTCATTGCCTTTGTTCTTGGAATGATCCTAGCAGTGTTGGGAATATTAGCCATGCTCGTTTTTGGCTATGGTATTTATAAAGGACGATTGAATCTCAAAAAAGTCATTGATGATTTTGAAGAAAAATTAAGATTGGTTCGATAAAAATTTATTTGCTTTCCCCCTAAAAACTTTGTCGTTTGACAGAGTTTTTTTCTTGACTATTTCTGACCAAGTGATACAATAGAAAATGTAAATATTAGCACTCGCACTAACGGAGTGCTAAAACAAGATATTGGAGGTAAACAAATGCTTAAACCATTAGGTGACCGTGTGGTCTTAAAAATAGAAGAAAAAGAACAGAAAGTTGGTGGTTTTGTCATTGCAGGTGCAGGACAAGACGCCACAAAGACGGCAAAAGTTGTGGCTGTCGGGGAAGGGATTCGTACACTCAACGGTGAACTCGTTGCGCCAAGCGTAAAAGCTGGTGACACCGTTCTCGTTGAAAGCCACGCGGGAATTGATGTTAAAGACGGCGAAGAAAAGTACCTCGTTGTCAATGAAGCAAATATTTTAGCGATTGTTGAATAAATAAAAATTTATAGAAAGAGGAATTGTAAAAATGGCAAAAGATATTAAATTTTCAGCGGATGCAAGAAGCGCCATGGTGCGTGGTGTTGATATTTTGGCAGATACCGTTAAAGTAACCTTAGGCCCTAAAGGGCGCAATGTCGTTCTTGAAAAATCATTTGGCTCACCACTCATCACAAATGACGGTGTCACCATTGCAAAAGAAATCGAACTCGAAGATCATTTTGAAAATATGGGAGCTAAGTTGGTGTCAGAAGTTGCATCAAAAACCAATGATATCGCTGGTGACGGAACAACTACTGCGACTGTGTTGACCCAAGCAATTGTCCGCGAAGGGATTAAAAATGTAACGGCTGGTGCAAACCCAATTGGCATTCGTCGTGGTATTGAAACAGCTGTTGCAACAGCTGTTGAAGCCTTAAAAGCAAATTCTGTTCCGGTTTCTAATAAAGAAGCGATTGCGCAAGTTGCAGCTGTCTCATCACGTTCTGAAAAAGTCGGAGAATACATTTCTGAAGCCATGGAAAAAGTTGGCAACGATGGTGTCATCACTATTGAAGAATCAAAAGGAATGGAAACAGAGCTAGATGTTGTTGAAGGTATGCAGTTTGACCGTGGCTATCTTTCTCAATACATGGTAACAGATAATGAAAAAATGGTTGCTGATTTAGATAATCCATATATCTTGATTACAGATAAGAAGATTTCTAATATCCAAGAAATTCTTCCTTTGTTGGAAAATATTTTGAAAACAAGCCGTCCGCTTTTGATTATCGCAGATGATGTAGATGGTGAAGCTCTTCCAACTCTTGTACTGAATAAAATCCGCGGTACTTTCAATGTAGTCGCTGTGAAGGCACCAGGATTTGGGGATCGTCGTAAAGCGATGCTAGAAGATATTGCTATCTTGACTGGCGGTACAGTGATTACAGAAGACCTTGGTTTGGAATTGAAAGATGCAACGATTGAAGCACTTGGACAAGCCTCAAAAGTAACTGTGGACAAAGATAGCACTGTTATCGTTGAAGGCTCTGGTGATGCCGAAGCGATTGCCAACCGTGTGGCTGTTATCAAATCCCAAATCGAAAGTTCTACATCTGACTTCGACCGTGAAAAGCTCCAAGAACGCTTAGCGAAATTGTCAGGTGGTGTGGCTGTCATCAAAGTTGGTGCTGCAACAGAAACAGAACTCAAAGAAATGAAACTCCGTATTGAAGATGCCCTCAATGCAACTCGTGCAGCTGTTGAAGAAGGAATTGTTTCAGGTGGTGGAACAGCCTTTGTCAATGTTTTAAGTGCCGTTGAAGCACTAGACTTGTCAGGTGACGAAGCAACTGGTCGCAACATCGTTCTTCGAGCATTGGAGGAACCTGTTCGTCAAATCGCTCTAAATGCAGGATTTGAAGGTTCTATCGTCATTGACCGCTTGAAAAATTCGGAAGCAGGGACTGGTTTCAATGCTGCTACCGGTGAATGGGTGAATATGATTGATGCAGGAATTATTGACCCAGTCAAGGTTACTCGTTCTGCTCTTCAAAATGCAGCTTCAGTAGCGAGCCTCATCTTAACAACTGAAGCAGTTGTTGCTAACCAACCAGAACCAGCTAGCCCCGCTCCAGCAATGGATCCAAGTATGATGGGTGGAATGATGTAGTTTAAGAAATACAGTTCTTAATCATGTTCAATTTTGTACAAGATTACTTTTATATTAAAGTGTAAGCGTATCCTCAAGGATATTAAAAAGAGAAGTGGTGATGGATTCAATAAATCCAAGCTCGCTTCCCTTTTTATTATTTTTTAGTTTGGGCACATAAGATAGGTACAGAGAAGACAAACGAAACAGAATGATTGTTCATTGAATATTAGAGATTTATTCTCTCTTGCTGAATAAATTCGTGTTGCCTGTGAATGATATTCTATTCTGTCTATTTGTCACTACTCCTTTTCTGTGGTAAAATAGTGATACATTTCTAAGGAGAAAACGATGATTGATGTTGAAGAAATTCTGAATAAAATGAATCCCAACCAAAAAATAAACTATGATCGTGTCATGCAGCAAATGGTCAAAGTTTGGGAATCAGATCAGAAGCGTCCTACGATTTTGATGCATACCTGTTGTGCACCCTGTTCGACCTATACTCTGGAGTATTTGACCCAGTATGCGGATGTGACGGTTTATTTTGCTAATTCAAATATTCACCCTAAGGCAGAATATCAGCGCCGTGCCTATGTTGCACAAAAATTTGTTCATGATTTCAATGAAAATACTGGTAATCATGTTCGATACTTAGAAGCTCCCTATGAGCCACAGGAATTTTTCCGGACAGTACATGGCTTGGAAGAAGAGCCGGAAGGTGGCGATCGTTGTAAAGTTTGCTATGATTATCGCTTAGATAAGACAGCACAAGTGGCTGTTGATTTGGGATTTGACTATTTTGGAAGCGCCCTGACCATCAGTCCTCATAAAAATTCGCAGACGATCAATAGTGTTGGAATAGAAGTACAGAAAGTTTATGCAACGCAGTATCTTCCTAGTGATTTCAAGAAAAATCAGGGTTATAAACGCTCGGTTGAAATGTGTGAAGAGTACGACATTTATCGACAATGCTATTGTGGTTGTGTTTTTGCGGCGCAGGCACAAGGAATTGACCTCATTCAGATAAAAAAAGATGCAGTAGCTTTTTTGAAGGGGAAAGATTTAGAAAAAGATTATTCGCATATTAAATTTACTGTCACAAATGGAGAATGCTAAAAATAACACTTGTACTAGAGTTGATCGTGTTTCTTCTTACAAGGTTGTTTTTGTTTGTACATTTAGAAGTTTTATATCTTGACGTCATCAATATATTGTGTTATTATTTTTTTTAGCACAATATATGGTGTTTTTATTGAAGCTGATGACCTGATATTAGATAGATTTTGGAGGTGCAGGAAGATAGTGATTATTTTAGCGGGCATGATTGGGGTAGGTAAGACGACTTACACTTATCGATTAGCCGAGGAATTAGGAACGCAGCCATTTTTTGAACCGGTAGAAGAAAATCCTATTTTGGATAAATATTATGAAGACCCAGATAAATATGGCTTTGCTTTGCAGATTTATTTTCTAAATAAACGCTTTAAAATGATCAAAGCGGCTTATCATGACGACAATAATATTCTAGATCGTTCTATTTATGAAGACGCTTTGTTTACTTATATCAATACACTCAAGGGAAGTATCAGTGAGCAAGAGTATGATATCTACTTGGAACTTTTGGACAATATGATGGAAGAAATCCAAGGTCTGCCTAAGAAAGCGCCAGATTTGTTGATCTATTTAGACGGTAGTTTTGACCACATTATGGATAATATCAAAAAACGTGGTCGCGATTATGAGCAACCAAATGAAGAAAATGGACTCGCTGACTACTATCAACTGCTTTACAAGCATTATCAAAATTGGTATGAGGATTACAATTACAGTCCTAAAATGAGAATTGCAACAGATAATTTGGATATTGCAGATCCAAATGATTGGAATCAAGTCTACCAACAAATTCAAGAAAAAATGAGAACAATTGGGCTTGAGAAATAAATTCAATCAAGAAAGTCTCGAAATCACTTCGAGATTTTTGTATATATAAATAAAAAGGGAGATAGATGATAACGGATAGACAAGCGAAAATTCTTCAAGAAGCAAGAGATTTTGTTTATGCTGAATTGAAAGACGAGATGAGTGGGCATGACTGGTGGCATATTGTGCGTGTCACAAACAATGCTGTAGAAATCGCTAAACAAGAACAAGCAGATGTTTTTATTTGTGAGCTAGCTGCCTTGCTGCATGATATAGCTGACGGGAAATTAAATGAGAATGAAGGGGTGGGCTTGCAAAAGGTCAAGCAATGGCTACAGAATCATCAGGCTTCAGATGAGGAAACAGCTCATGTACTGGAGATTATTGCAACGATGTCATTTAAAGGTGGACATCAGCAGAAAAATGTCAGCACTTTGGAGGGGAAAATTGTTCAAGACGCCGACCGTTTAGATGCGATTGGAGCAATTGGAATAGCTCGAGCTATGGCTTATTCTGGATATACGGGCAGACCCATTCATGACCCTGCCTTGCGACCACGAGAAGATATGACGGTAGAAGAATATCGAAGTAATCAAGGAACAGCAATTCTACATTTTTATGAAAAGTTGTTGAAGTTAAAAGATTTGATGAATACAGACTATGCTAAGCAATTAGCAATAGGTCGCCATCACTTTTTGGAAGAATACCTAGAGCAATTCTACGCAGAATGGGATGCGAAAAAGTGATAATTAAAGAGACGAAAAAGCTGAGAATATGATTTCCTAGCTTTTTTGAATGCGATAGAAATAGCAACTAGATTATTTACGAAAGGCATCAATAATGTAGGTGAAGCCAGCAACTAAAAATGCAAAGGCAACGACATAAACGATAAAGACACTTGTAGCTACTGGATTGAACAGAATCACTAGACCTAGTAAAAATGCAAGCAAGGCTATCCACATGATATGGCTACCAATAATAGGGAAAATCAATCCCAGACGATTGCCTTTAAAGAAAGCAATAATGGCTTCTACAATTAACCAAATTCCTAAAATGGTCGGAATGACGACCGGCAGGGTCACAAAGCCATAAGCAACGAGGTAAAGAGCTAAGAGAAGATTAACAAACCATTGGAAAAGATAAACAGGTGAGCGAAGCTCTTTTGGCACAGAGAAATAGCCTAAAATAGCTGCTATAGAAGCAAACGGTAAACCAAATGCAATCCACCAGCTGTAAGCAACAAGATTAGCTGCTGGGTTTGTAAATAGGAAAAGTGCTAAAAGGACAAAAACAACTCCTGCAAGGAATAGCAGTAAATGATTAGAAAATTTCATTTCAATACCCCCCTATATAGTATAGTTTGAGGATGAAAGCGTTTTAACTTTTTTGATGGGAGATGTCAAGAAAGGAAATAGATAGTTTGAGAATTTTAGTATGGCTTTTTGTGGAACAAAAAAGGATGTTTTATTATTTTTTGTAACTATAACAAGGTTAGAAGATTATAAGTGAGAACAACAAAAAAGCCTATCATATAGGCTTTTTACTTAAATTTTATTATGCCCCCTACAGGGCTCGAACCTGTGACCCATGGATTAAGAGTCCACTGCTCTACCAACTGAGCTAAGGAGGCAACAGAAAAAGCTGTATTGGTGCCGGACCTTCACGATTTGTATTGAACCCGCACAATTAAGCAGGTGGGCAACTCGCTCTAACTGAAGCTGCTTCCGCGTGAAACGGCCTGCAAGCTGTTAGAAGTCTTTTGTTTCCCTAATAATACAAAAAATAGTCGGTCAACACTTAAGTGTGAAGTCGTACACCACAGCGTTTCTATAATTATGATACCACAATTTTTGAAAAATTCAAGAGGAAAAATTGTTTTTTTGCAAACGATACCATGATTTTTTAGTTATTTTTTAATTGCTCAATCTTATTTTTAGTCATGCCAAGGGCTCGTTCGTACTTTCCATTTTCATTCGGAGTGAAATAATCGGCATTTTTTATTTTTTCAGGAAGATAGTCTTGCTGAACCCAATTACCAGAGTAGTTATGCGGATATTTGTAATCCTGAGCATTTCCCAGCTCCTTGCTGCCAGCGTAATGACCGTCTCGTAGATGGCGAGGGATAGGCAAGTTCCCATTTTGTCGCAAATCAGAAAGAGCTTTATCTATAGCTACTATGGCAGAATTAGACTTAGGAGAAAGCGCTAGGTCAATGACGATATTGGCAATGAGGATGCGAGCTTCGGGGAAGCCGATTTTCTGAGCAGCTTCAAGTGCGGTCACTGTATGAATCTGAGCATCGGGATTTGCCAGACCAATGTCCTCATAAGCAATGACCGTCAGACGTCGTGCGAGACTGGGAAGGTCTCCAGCTTCAATCAAGCAAGCTGCATAATGGAGACTGGCATTGACATCAGACCCGCGGATAGACTTCTGTAAGGCGGACAGGACATCATAGTGACCGTCTCCGTCCTTGTCCATAGTGATGTAGCTCTTTTGCAGGCTGTTTTCCATAATATCCAGAGTGATATGGCGAGCCCCTTCAGTATCCTCTTTGGTAGAGAGGACTGCTAAATCTAGAGAATTAAAGGCTGAACGCAGGTCACCGTTCGTGGAAGTGGCAATGAAATCCAGAGCATCATCATCTAGTTGGACAGGAAAATCAAAACCTCGTTCGGTGTCCATCAGGGCTGTTTGAATAGCTTGTTTAATATCGTCATTTGTCAGAGGCTCCAGCTCGAAAATCTGTACCCGGCTGCGAATAGCGGGAGTGACGGAGAAAAAAGGATTTTCTGTCGTGGCACCAATCATGATGACCAGACCGTTTTCTAACAGAGGGAGGAGGAAGTCCTGCTTTGTCTTATCCAAGCGGTGAATCTCATCTAAAAGCAGCACCAAACCACCAGAGAACTTGGCTTCTTCTGCAATCTCTTGCAGGCGCTTCTTACTATCAACGGTAGCATTAAAGGTCCGAAAAGCAAATTTGGTAGTTCCTGCAATGGCCGAGGCAATTGAAGTCTTGCCAATTCCTGGCGGACCATAGAGAATCATAGAAGACAGGCGATTGGCTTCCACCATGCGACGAATGATTTTTCCTTCACCGACCAGATGTTTTTGACCGATGACCTGATCGATATTTTTAGGTCGCATGCGAATCGCTAAATTTTCTGGCATACATTTTCCTCCTTACTGGTATTCTTTTCAACTGTTCTGATTTATGTTACTATAGTTGTATCTATTTTAACACATTTTAAAGGATTAGAGAGAGGCTGGCTATGGCGAAGTATGGATTTTTGGATATATTAGATAAAGAAATGGAGAAAAGCTTTCCATTTGACTATGAAATCAATTGGGACAAGAAAAACCATGCAGTAGAGCTGTCATTTCTCTTAGAAGTGCAAAATGCAAATAGCATAGAACTTTTAGATATAGATGGGGAAAGTAGTGCAGAAGATATTTTCTTTGAAGAAAGCGTTCTCTTTTATAATCCTGCTAAGTCTCACTTTGAAATAGAGGATTATCTAACAGTTGTCCCTTATGAGCCAAAGAAAGGTTTGTCTCGTGAATTCCTGACCTACTTTGTGGACTTTTTGAAGCAGACGGCCGAAGAAGGGTTAGATGCTCTCATGGACTTTCTAGCAGATCCAGTGGCAGAAGAATTTGAAATTGTCTGGAATAATGAAGCTTTTGAAAAAGGCGGAGCAGGGCTGACGGAGACGGAATTTTATCCATATCCGAGGTACTAAAACACAAGGGTGTCCAAGAAGACGACTAATTGTACGGAGGAAGGTAAGAATGAGCGATATGACTGTTTTGCATCAAACGTTTGATTTCTCAGGCTGTAAAATTGCTTTGCTGTATGGCGATACAATTTTGACCATTTTAAGAGACGATATTCCGACAATTCCTTACCCGAATATGTGGGATTTTCCCGGCGGTGGGAGAGAAAAGGACGAGACGCCTTTTGAGTGTATTAAAAGAGAAGTTTTTGAGGAGCTCGGTATTGAACTCAAAGAGGAATCTATTACATGGGTCAAATGTTATCAGGGATTTGTTCATCCTGAGAAAGTTTCTATTTTCATGGTGGCTTCTATTTGTCAAGAACTGATAGATCAGATTGTCTTTGGTGACGAAGGACAGGGCTACAAATTGGTAAATATAGAAGAATTATTAGCGGATGAAAAGGTCATCCAGCAGTTGAAAAGTAGATTGGGAGATTATTTGGAGGTGCAGATATGATTCATATAGAACAAGCAGAAGCTACAGATTTAGAAACCATTATCAGTATTCAACGTGCTAGTTTTAAAGCTGTCTACGAAAAATATCATGACCAGTATGACCCGTATCTGGAAGATAGGGAGCGGATTAAGTGGAAGTTGGTGGAACGTTCTAATAGTTTTTACTATTTTGTCAAAGACGAAGAGGAAATTGTTGGCTTTCTTCGCTTGCAGACCAACGATGCGCGAATAGAAGGTTGGCTTGGGACAGCTGCGATTTTACCTCAGTATCAGCGAAAAGGCTATGGCTATGAAGGGATTCACCTGCTTGAGAAAAAATTTCCGACGATTACTCAGTGGGATTTATGTACGGTTTTCCAAGATGAGCCTATGGTCAAATTTTATGAAAAATGCGGCTATCATCAAACGCATACTGAACCAGAGCAAGAGGGCATGGATATGGTTTATATGACGAAGGAAATTGAGTAGAGACTGGTAAATGAGGAGTAGTTGATGTGGAGTTTGGAGGATATTAAAAATATAGAGATATGGGAAAATTAACATACAAAACGTACTCATGGGATAAAGAGTTTGAAATCAAAGGTAATTTTTCAACTGACAAAACAAAAATTATTAGTGATGAGGGAAATAGCGGTATTTTGACTTACTCGCCTGAAGAGATTGTGTTAGAAATTTTTGAAGAGTTTCCTGATGACGATGTTATTAAAGTTAATTTTGGGAATCCAGTGGATAAAATTTATGGATTTGATTCCACTGGCAAACTCTTGATTTTGGAATCTTATGGTAGTCCGTTTGGAACTTATAATATTCCAGGCTTTCCGATGAGGAAATATCGTATTAAAAATTTTAAAATTTTCACTATTGATTATAATTCTTTAGAAAATGATGGGAACTTTGAGCAGTTACTGTCACAATTGATTGATCAGTTAGAAGATACTCAGATTCAAAACTATGAATTTTCTTTCGATCATATAGAGGATTGGATTGGTAAGTCTATTGTTAATACCGAACGAGATTTTGAACAGCAAGATTTTAATATCAATGTAAATCTTTCAAATTACCCTGTGAATCAAGTTGTCATAGAGTCTGAAAATTTAGAATTTAAAGATACTGTGGAGTATACATTTACTTATGATAATTTGACATTAAGTCCACATTATAAACTTATATTATCCCCGCATGGGAAGGGAAAAGTCTCATTCGATAAGTGCTATGAAGTCTCTATGAAGGTTAAGGACTTAGTTGAGATTTTATCTGATAAACCATTATCTTTTGTGGGGATAGAATTTTTATGTGAGAAACGTAAAGATAATAATTATCCTATTATTAAGGGGAAGTATTTTATTCAACATTCAAGGAGCCTTACCAGATGGGATAAATTTAGATTACATAATATTTCCTTAATGAAAATGGGTAAAAAATTTGCAATTATTTTAAACGATTGGTTTAATAAGAAAGAAAAATTAGAATTTATTGTTAGTAAGTTCACAGCTAATTTACATGCAAAGCCGTACTTAGAAGATCAATTTATGGACTCAATAAGAAATCTAGAAGTGTATGCTAGAAATTTTATTGTACAACCTAAAAATATAATTTCAAACGAAGAAAGCGAGAATATAAATCGAGTAATCAACTATATAAATAAAAATGTAGATAAAGAGTTTAAAAACCGACTAAGAAATCGCTTGAAGTATAAACGAAAAGATAGTGACTTAAGGAAAAAATTGACTTATCTTTTTGAAAATATATCGGTAGAATTAAAGCAACAATATTTTTCAAATCAAGAGATATCAGAGGTTGTTAATAGATTGTACGATACGAGGAACTATTATACCCACGGAGAAGAACGTTCTAATTATAAAAATTTAATAACTGACTACCATGAGATGTACGATTTACTTCAGCTTTGTCAAGAGGTATTACGGTTTTATATTTTTAAAGAAATTGGTTTAGAATATAGCAAGGAGTATTAGTTATATGAACACTTGGCAAGAACTAACCATTACGGTCAGCCGTGAGGCGGAAGAAGCAGTCAGCAATATTCTGATTGATTTAGGCAGTCAAGGTGTGGCGATTGATGACAGTGCGGATTATCTGGGGGAAGCTGGTCCTTTTGGGGAGGTGTTGCCTCAGGTAGAGCAGCTGAATACGGTTGGCATTACGGCTTATTATCCAGAAACAGAGAATCTTGAAATGATTCGTCAGGAAGTGAAAGAGCGGTTGGCTCAGCTGAGGGATTTTGGTTTGGAGATTGGAAAAACTCAGCTAACCACTCAGCAGCTGGCGGAGGAAGATTGGGCGGACAACTGGAAGAAATACTTTGAGCCAGCTCGCATTACCCATGACTTGACCATCGTGCCGTCATGGACGGACTATGAGGCTGGTCCGAGTGAGAAAGTCATCAAGCTGGATCCTGGCATGGCCTTTGGTACAGGCACTCACCCGACGACCAAGATGAGCCTCTTTGCTCTGGAGCAGGTCTTGCGGGGCGGAGAAACGGTGCTGGATGTAGGCACAGGAAGTGGTGTCCTCTCCATTGCTAGCTCTCTCTTGGGCGCTAAGGATCTCTATGCCTATGACTTGGACGATGTGGCTGTCCGTGTTGCTCAGGAAAATATTGCCTTGAATGCTGGGACTGAAAATATTCATGTGGCAGCTGGCGACCTTATCAAAGGCGTTGACATCGAGGCGGATGTCATTGTAGCTAATATTCTGGCGGATATTTTGGTAAATCTGACGGACGATGCTTACCGTTTGCTTAAGGATGAGGGCTATCTGATTATGAGCGGGATTATCTCTGAGAAATGGAATCTGGTGCGGGAGTCGGCAGAAACTGCTGGATTTTTCCTTGAGACCCACATGATTCAGGGCGAGTGGAATGCCTGTGTTTTTAAGAAAACCAAGGAGATTTCAGGAGTGATAGGAGGCTAGATGCAGCAGTATTTTGTGAAGGGACAGGTTGAAAATCCTGTCATTATCAGAGATAAAGATACCCTTAAGCATATGTTTTCTGTCATGCGTTTGGTAGAAGATGATGAAGTGGTGCTGGTTTTTGAAGATGGCATTAAACGTCTAGCAAGAGTTGCGGATAGGGAGCGCCACGTGTTGAATCTGGTAGAAGCATTTCCAGATAACGCGGAGCTGCCGCTTCATGTGACGGTTGCTTCTGGCTTTCCCAAGGGAGACAAGCTGGAATGGGTGGCTCAGAAAACGACAGAACTGGGAGCAGCTGCTATCTGGGCTTTTCCAGCAGACTGGTCTGTAGCCAAGTGGGACGGTAAGAAATTAGCCAAAAAGGCAGAAAAACTTGAAAAGATTGTTTTGGGAGCAGCCGAGCAGAGCAAACGCAATCGGGTACCAGAAGTCCGACTTTTTGAGAAGAAAATTGATTTTTTAGATTGTTTGAGCCAGTTTGACCGTGTTATTGTAGCTTATGAGGAATCTGCCAAAGAGGGGGAGTCTGCTGCTTTGGTCAAGGCTGTGACAGGACTCGAAATAGGAAGTCGGATTTTATTTGTCTTTGGGCCAGAAGGCGGTCTGTCTCCAGCAGAAATTACTACATTGGAAGAAGCAGGAGCTATACTTGCAGGGCTAGGCCCACGTATCTTGCGGACAGAGACAGCTCCACTTTACGCATTAAGTGCAGTTAGTGTTTTGACAGAATTGATACAGTAGGAAAAAGTAGCTTTAATAGCTCTCATTTCTATTGTTCTTAACTTCTAACTTTGGTATAATATAAGTGAAATATCTAGTTTAGCTAGAAAGGATGGAAGCACGGAAACAAATCTGCTGGCTAGATTGCGAAAACTGCTTTTGCTTGGTAAGGAGAGGAGGTTCATCATGTCTTTATCTACCTTATTTGAGCTGTTTATTGCTATTTTAGGTGTTGTATCAGCTTGCTATCTCATTTATGCTTATGTTGAATTTATCGGAGATATGCTACATGCAGAAAAGCATCACCTCTTCCATCACAACCCGCCTATATAAAGGCGGGCTTTTTCTAAACTTAGAGTAATTACTATTTACTGGGTATGGCTTATATGTAATCGCAGTTTGAAAAAAATCGGCCATTTCTCACAGAAGCTTTGCATTCTTCTGTGTTTCCTTGTTTTCATATTGCCTTAAAAGTGATAAAATGGTAGGAAGAACTGGAGAGAGAACATGCCAAAAGAAGTGAATTTAACAGGCGATCAAGTGGTCGCTCTTACTAGAAAGTATTTATCATCAGAAGATGTCACCTTGGTGCAAAAAGCTCTATTCTATGCGGTAGATCGGCATCGGGGGCAATTTCGCCAATCAGGTGAGCCATATATCATCCATCCGATTCAAGTGGCAGGGATTTTAGCTAAGCTAAAGTTGGATGCGGTCAGTGTCGCTTGCGGTTTTTTACATGATGTTGTAGAAGACACAGCTGCAACTTTGGACGATTTGGAAGGCGAATTTGGACATGATGTGCGCGTGATTGTCGATGGTGTGACCAAACTTGGTAAAGTCAAGTATATGTCTCACGAGGAACAGTTGGCTGAAAACCACCGCAAAATGCTAATGGCGATGTCCAAGGATATCCGTGTCATTTTGGTAAAACTAGCAGACCGTTTGCACAATATGCGAACACTTAAGCACCTGCGCAAAGATAAACAGGAACGCATCTCACGCGAAACCATGGAAATTTATGCTCCATTAGCTCATCGTTTGGGGATTTCGAGCGTTAAATGGGAATTGGAAGATTTAGCTTTTCGATATTTGAATCCGACAGAGTTTTATAAGATTTCCCACCTGATGAAGGAAAAGCGTCGGGAACGTGAGGAATTAGTGGACGAAGTGGTTCATAAGATTGAAACCTATGCGTCTGAGCGTAATCTTCATGGGGAAATTTACGGTCGTCCAAAACATATTTATTCCATTTATCGGAAAATGCAGGACAAGAAAAAGCGTTTTGATGAAATTTATGACTTGATTGCTATTCGCTGCATTTTAGATACGCAAAGTGATGTGTATGCCATGCTGGGTTACATTCATGAACTTTGGCGACCAATGCCCGGACGTTTTAAAGATTATATTGCCAATCGTAAAGCGAACGGTTATCAGTCTATCCACACCACCGTTTATGGGCCTAAAGGTCCGATTGAGTTTCAAATTCGGACGAAAGAGATGCACGAAGTGGCTGAGTATGGGGTTGCCGCTCACTGGGCTTATAAAAAAGGCATTAAAGGTCAAGTTGATAGCAAAGAATCTGCGATTGGAATGAACTGGATCAAGGAGATGATGGAACTCCAAGACCAATCAAACGATGCGCAAGATTTTGTGGATTCTGTCAAAGAAAATTACCTTGCTGAGGAAATCTATGTCTTTACACCGGACGGAGCTGTCCGCTCGTTGCCAAAAGACTCTGGACCGATTGATTTTGCATATGAAATCCATACCAAAGTTGGTGAAAAAGCGGTCGGTGCCAAGGTAAATGGTCGCATGGTGCCACTGACTACGAAGTTAAAAACAGGGGATCAGGTCGAGATTATCACCAGTTCCAATTCCTTTGGACCAAGCCGTGACTGGATAAATGTTGTAAAAACAAGCAAGGCACGGAATAAGATTCGTCAATTTTTCAAAAACCAAGACAAGGAATTGTCCATTTCTAAAGGGCGCGAACTTTTACAGGCACAATTCCAAGAACATGGCTATGTAGCCAATAAATACATGGACAAAAAGCACATGGAAGAAGTCCTGCAAAAAACGAGCTACAAAACAGAAGAAGCTCTTTTTGCGGCAATTGGTTTTGGTGAGATTGGTGCGATTTCTATTTTTAACCGTTTGACAGAAAAAGAACGCCGTGAGGAAGAACGCGCTAAAGCGAGAGCTGAAGCAGAAGAGCTTGTCAAGGGCGGCGAAGTGAAACGGGAGAATAAAGAAACGCTGAAAGTCAAGCATGAGGGCGGCGTTATTATCCAAGGTGCGTCGGGGCTTTTGATACGGATTGCCAAATGCTGTAATCCAGTTCCTGGTGACGAGATTGTCGGGTACATTACCAAAGGTCGTGGGGTAGCAATTCACCGTAAGGACTGTATGAATCTGCGGGCGCAGGAAAATTATGAGCAGCGTTTGATTGATGTCGAATGGGAAGAAAATACCTCTACGAAAGAATATACAGCACACATTGATATTTATGGTTTGAATCGAGCAGGTCTTTTGAACGATGTGCTACAAGTCTTGTCCAATACAACCAAAAATATTTCTACTGTCAATGCACAGCCAACGAAGGATATGAAATTTGCAAACATCCATGTTTCTTTCGGAATCGCTAATTTATCTATGCTCACAACAGTTGTAGATAAGATTAAGAGCGTGCCAGAAGTTTATTCTGTCAAAAGGACAAATGGCTAGGTGAGGACAGCAGAGCGGAAATGTTTTGCTAGAATTGCGTTTTTGCGAATTCATTCACAAAATGTAACGGAAATTAGGAAGTTCAACAATGAAAATAGTGATTCAGCGTGTGAAGCGGGCTTCGGTATCGATTGATAGCGAACTTTATAATCAAATTCAGCAAGGGCTGCTGTTGCTAGTCGGTGTTGCTTCAGATGATGCTCAAGAAGATGTGGCATATGCAGCGAGAAAAATTGCCAATATGCGGATTTTTTCAGATGATGAAGGCAAGATGAACTTGTCCGTCAAAGACGTAAATGGAGAAATTCTTTCTATTTCTCAATTTACCCTTTACGCAGATACAAAAAAAGGCAATCGCCCAGCTTTTACAGGCGCTGCGCAACCAGACTTGGCTAGTCAATTATATGATGATTTTAACGAATTGCTAGGTCGAGAAATAGCTGTTAAAACAGGTGTTTTCGCAGCTGATATGCAGGTTGAGTTAGTCAATGACGGACCGGTGACGATTGTGTTAGATACGAAGAATCGTTGAGAAAATGATAAATAAAAACGAGTCTGGACAAAACTGTTCCAGACTTGTTTGCTTTACTTGTTTGCTTTCTAGGATAAAACTCAATACGCATTGAGCAGTCTCTAATGTGTTGATGTTATCAGCTTCGACTTCCTTTTATATTTTTTCCACATAAAGCTGTTGAGCGATAACAGAGTTGACTTGCAGCTCTTTTCCATTGACCTTGAGCGCATACAGTTGAGCGTAAGGATCGTATTGCTCCAGAATCAGCGTATCTCCCAGATGTAAATCGTGTTTTTCCAAATATTTTAATAATTCAAATTCATCGTGAACTCGTGCTAAGCGATAGGTCCCAGCATTTTCAACTTGATCCAATGTTAGTTGATACTTTTCAACTAGTAATTCACCTTTTGCAGGAATGGTTCCGCCGTGGGGGCAGGTTTCTGGGTAACCTAGCATTTTTTCTAAACGCTCGACAAATAATTCTGAAACGGTGTGTTCTAAAACTTCCGCTTCCTCGTGGATTTGATCTGTTGTGGTGTATTGTAGATTGTGTACCAGAAAATATTCAATTAAGCGATGTTTGCGATATAGTTCAGAGACAAGGTGGAGACCAAGCCTGGTCAATAAATAGCCCTTAATCTTATCTTTTATAATTAATTTTTCAGCAATCATCTTTTTAATCATTTCTGTGACAGCAGGGGGAGACACCTGCATTTGGACCGCGATTTCTTTATTTGTAATTTTTTGACTATGCGTACCAATCTCATAAATACATTTGAGGTAATCTTCTTTGTTTGGGGTCATGTTGTCCTTTTACTCCTTATCTTACTAGTATATCAAAAATAACTTAAGAATACAGCCGATAACCGCTTGTTTCAGAGAATGTAAGGCTTATTATTCAAGAAGAATTTTAAGTAAAAAGGAACTGGCAATCAATTCCGGCTCCTTTTTCCATTTCTTATTTGCTAAGACCTTCTGAAATCTTATCTAAGTTCCATTTCATCATGTCATAGTAGCTATCGCCTTTTTCTCCTTTTTCAGCGACTGAGTCAGTGAAAATTTTAGCATAAATTGGAATTTTCGTATCTTTTGAAACGGTCTTCATTGGACGTTCATCGACACTACTTTCGACAAAGAGTGAAGGGACTTTTGTTTTACGAAGTTTTTCAACTAGTGTTTTGATTTGGTCTGGAGTTCCTTCTTCTTCGGTGTTGATTTCCCAAATGTAAGCAGAAGGCACGCCGTAGGCTTTAGAGAAGTATTTGAAGCAACCTTCGCTGGTAACAATCATTTTCTTGTCAGCAGGAATGTTGTTGAATTTTTCCTTTGCTTCCTTGTCTAATTTTTCTAATTTTGCAGTATAGGCTTTCAAGTTCTTTTCGTAAGTTTCTTTATTTTTAGGGTCTTTTTCAATCAAACGTTTTGCAATATTTTTTGCATAGATAACTCCGTTTTCAAGATTGAGCCAAGCGTGTGGGTCTTCTTTTCCTTTTTCGCTTTGACCTTCAAGATAAATGACCTCAACACCGTCACTTACAGCATAGTAATCTTTGTTTTCAGTCTTTTTCGCATTTTTAACTAATTTTGTAAACCAAGCATTTCCGCCGGTTTCCAAATTGATGCCATTGTAGAAAATCAAATCAGCTTTTGATGTTTTTTTCACATCTTCTGGTAATGGTTCATATTCGTGTGGGTCTTTTCCGACTGGAACAATGCTGTGCAGATTGATTTTATCACCAGCGATATTTTTTGTAATATCAGCAATGATCGAGTTGGTAGCAACAACATTCAATTTTGAATTCTTAGTAGATGTTCCTTTCTGACCAGCGCAGGCAAAGAGTCCTACGACAGCCAAAAACAGAACGGCGACAAAACCTAATTTTTTCATATAAGGTTCTCCTTTGATAAATTTAATACTAACTTTATTTTAGCTTGGGTTTGTTTTTAAGTTTGTTAAATCGTTGTTTTGGAGCGATAAAGAAACTAATGGCAAAGATAATGGCGGATGTCAGTACAATGCTTGAGCCAGCCGCAACATTAAAGGTATAGCCAATGAAAAGTCCTAAGACAGATGCAATTGCCCCCAAGCTAGAAGACAAGATAATCATCGTTTTAAGACTGTTAGCGTAAAGATAAGCAGTAGCAGCAGGTGTAATCAGCATAGCAACAATCAAAATTGTTCCCACGCTTTGCATAGCTGTAACTGCAACCAGCGTCAAGAGAATCATTAAGAGATAATGATAAAAGTTGACTGGCATCCCCATCGCTTTTGCCAGAAGTGGATCGAAAGATGTAATCAATAATTCTTTGAAGAATAGTCCAATAATAATTAGAACAGCGATTCCGACACCGATTGTAATCCACATATCAATGTCTTGCACAGCTAAGATATTTCCAAAAAGAATATGGAAAAGGTCGGTTGAACTATTAGCAACTCCAATCAAAATGACTCCAAGAGCTAAAAAGGAACTAAAAGTTATTCCAATGGCAGTATCACTTTTGATAATTGAATTTCCTTTAATATAAGTAATAATGACCGAAGCTAAAAGCCCAAAAACAATGGCTCCGATAAAGAAGTTGATTCCTAAAATAAAGGAGAGTGCAACTCCCGGCAAGACCGCATGTGAAATGGCATCGCCCATCAAAGACATGCCTCTTAGGATAATGAAGCAACCAACTGCTCCAGCAACAATCCCGATGACAATGGCTGTAATCAGCGCATTTTGTAGAAAATGGAAATTTTGTAGTCCATCAATAAATTCTGAAAACATATTAGAGACCTCCATTCACAAAAAGCTGAGAGCCATAGGCTTTTTTCAAGTTTTCTTCTGTGAAAGTTGATGAAGTTTCTCCAATGGCAATGAGTTCTTTATTCAAAATTAAAACTTGATCAAAGTAATGTGGGACTTTTCCTAAGTCATGGTGAACAATGAGAATCGTTTTTCCTTGTTCTTTTAGACTGCGTAGCGTTGTCATGATGATTTCTTCACTGATTGAATCAATCCCAACGAATGGTTCATCCAGAAAGATACAGTCAGCTTCTTGTACTAGACAGCGCGCAATCAAGATCCGTTGAAATTGCCCTCCTGACAATTGGCTGATTTGGCGTTCAGCATAATCCTCTAAGCCGACAATGCGTAACGCATTTGTCACCTTGTCCCAGTCTGTGCTTGTTAGTCTGTGGAAGAGTTTCACTTTTGGATACAGTCCAAGAGACACACACTCTTTCACTTTGATAGGGAAGTTGTAGTCAATGTGAACTTTTTGTTCCACATAAGCTACATGGCTAAGTACCTTTGAGAATTCTTTATCATCAAGATAAGTTTGTCCAACATGATCAATGATGCCCAACATTCCTTTTAAAAGGGTTGATTTACCAGCTCCGTTGGGACCAATAACTCCCATGATAGTTGGGCCTTGGATTTCCAAAGAAATCTGATTGAGAGCAAGCGTTTCCTGATAAGAGACACTTAAATTTTCGATACGTATCATTTTTATACACCCCTACTATTAATATACCTTAAAATAAAAATTAAGTCAAGTTAATTTTTAGATTTTTTAAGAAAATCAGAAGCAAGGTTTGCCAGAAAACTCCCTTTTGATAAAAGTTTGATTATTCAGAACTTTTTTGATAGGATTAAGGTAAAACAATGAAAGCGAGAACAAGATGACACGTTTACAAGATGATTTTTTTGACTATGTTAATGGTGAATGGGAAAAAACAGCAGTTATTCCTGATGATAAGCCTATGACAGGTGGATTTATGGATCTGGATCAAGATATTGAAAAATTGATGCTGGCTACAACTGATAAATGGTTAGCAGGTCAAGATGTGCCGGATGATCCAATCTTGCAAAATTTTGTGAAATACCATCGTTTGGTGGCAGATTTTGACGGACGGGAACAAGCAGGAGTTACCCCTGCAATGCCGCTGGTGGAAGAATATAAAGCGCTCGGATCTTTCAAAGAATTTACTGGAAAGATTGCTGAATATGAAATGGCTGGAAAGCCAAATTTCTTTACTTTTGACGTCGCGCCAGACTTTATGAATGCGCAAATGAATGTTCTCTGGGCTGATGCACCTGGAATCATTTTGCCAGATACAACCTACTATGAAGAAGGAAATGAAAAAGGTAAGGAATTGCTGGCAATCTGGCGGAAAATGCAGGAAGAACTGCTGCCTAAATTTGGCTTTTCGAAAGAAGAAACAAAAGATATTTTAGATAAATATCTGGAATTGGATGCTAAATTAGCCAAGTATGTCCTGTCAAATGAAGAAAGCTCAGAATATGTGAAATTATATCATCCTTATGATTGGGCAGATTTCACGAAGCTAGCTCCAGAATTGCCACTTGATGCGATTTTTACAGAGATTTTGGGACAAATCCCGGACAAGGTGATTGTTCCGCAAGAGCGCTTCTGGAAAGAGTTTGCGGCGGAATATTATTCAGAAAAGAATTGGGCTGCTATCCATGCAGGATTGAAATTGTTTGCGGCTGGAGCATGGACTTCTTTGCTCACTGAAGAAATTCGTGTCCTTTCAGGTACCTATGCACGCGCTATCTCAGGTGTCCCAGAACCACGTCCAAAAGAAAAGGCAGCTTACCAGCTAGCGCAAGGTCCGTATAACCAAGCACTTGGTTTGTGGTATGCGGGAGAAAAATTCTCACCTGAAGCAAAAGCAGATGTAGAGCACAAAGTTGCTGCTATGATTGATGTTTATAAGTCGCGTCTGGAAACGGCGGATTGGCTCGCTAAGGAAACACGTGACAAAGCGATTGTCAAACTCAATGTCATCACACCGCATATCGGCTATCCAGAGAAATTGCCAGAAACCTATGCGAAAAAAGTGATTGATGAGAATTTGAGTTTGGTGGGGAATGCTCAAAATTTAGCAAAAATTTCTATTGCGCATACATGGAGCAAGTGGAACAAGGAAGTGGATCGCAGTGAATGGCACATGCCAGCCCATATGGTCAACGCGTATTATGACCCACAGCAAAATCAAATTGTGTTCCCAGCAGCCATTCTCCAAGCGCCATTTTATGATTTACATCAATCTTCATCAGCCAACTATGGCGGTATCGGTGCGGTGATTGCTCATGAAATTTCTCATGCCTTTGATTCAAATGGAGCTTCATTTGACGAACACGGAAGTCTAAATAACTGGTGGAAGCCAGAAGATTACGAGGCCTTCCAAGCACGTACTCAAAAGGTGATTGAGCAATTTGACGGACAGGATTCTTACGGTGCTAAAGTCAATGGGAAACTAACTGTTTCAGAAAATATTGCAGACCTTGGTGGTATTGCGGCAGCACTGGAAGCCGCTAAGAAAGAAGCAGACTTCTCTGCAGAAGAGTTCTTTACGAACTTTGCTCGTATCTGGCGCATGAAGGCTCGTCCAGAATACATGCAAATGCTAGCCAGCGTGGACGTGCATGCTCCCGGAAAACTCCGGACAAATATTCAATTGCCAAACTTTGATGATTTCTTTACGACTTTTGATGTTAAAGAAGGCGACGGCATGTGGCGCAAACCAGAAGAACGCGTGATTATTTGGTAATGGCATCACTTTATTCAAAACCAGTTGGAATGGTCAGCTGGTTTTTTGTGTGTTTAGCGTAGAGAGGCTAGCTAATTGCTTTGTCTTATGAATAAATTTCACAAGGAAGGAAAGTTTTCATGGACTGCAAAAATTAAAAAAACTGAAAATTTAATTTATTTCTCTGCTTGGGGGTGTTATAATGAATAAAGATAGAATAAAATGAAGAACATGAGGAGAAAGTGATGACAGAAGAGCAAGAAAAAATATCACGAGGCAGAAAGAAAGTGCTGATTGCTCGTTTGAAAGAACTGATCCAGCCTAAAATGAAACTGATTTATCTATCGGCTTTTTTAGCTTGGCTTCAATTCATCATGCGGATTTTGAGCTTTGCATTGATAGCAAAAGTTTTGTCGGATTTATATGAGGGAACACCATTGAATTTTTTGTCGGTTCTTTTTTGGCTGTTTTTCTTTTCTTGTTTAGGTTTTGCGCTTTCGCTTCTGGCGAAAAATTTCCAAGGAGTAGCTTCGCAGTTTGCTCGCAACAAACTAAAAGCAGCATTTTTTCAGGCTTTCGTAGATAAAGACGGAGAATTTCAGGATAGTAAGACGGCTGCAGATATTTTGACGGTAGCGTCACAAGGAATTGACAGTTTGGATACGTATTATTCTTATTATCTCCCCTTAAATCTACGAACGTATTTGAATTGCTTGACAGTGTTGGTGATTGTGTTTTTTCTGTTCCCTACTGGCGGTTTGATTTTTATTCTTTCGCTGCCTTTGATTCCTATGTCTATCATTCTCATGCAGAAGCGTTCGCGCAGGATTATGAATCGTTACTGGGCTTCTTATATGGACGTTGGCGATCTCTTTTTAGATGATCTTCAGGGGCTGAACACTCTTTATTCTTATCAGGCAGATGCAAAATATGAAAAGGAATTTGCAGCGCAGGCAGAGGATTTTCGTGATGCAACTATGGAACTTCTAGGATTTCAGCTACAGTCGGTTGGCTACATGGATGCCGTTATGTACTTGGGGATTGGTGTGTCAGGCTTCGTTGCAGCTTCCATGTTACAAGCAGGAAATTTATCACTATTTGCTATGATTTACTTTGTTTTTATTGCGACTGAGTTTTTCACGCCGATTCGTGAAGCTGGTTATGGAATGCATTTAGTTATGATGAATACCAAAATGGCTGATCGAATTTTTGGATTTTTGGACTCAATTGAAAAAGAAGCAAAAGAGGAACAGCAGGAATTGCCTCCTTTTAGTGAATTGACAGTTAATGGTTTGGATTTTGCTTTTGCGGATAGAAAATTATTTGAAAATCTAAGCTTTAAAATGAAACGTGGACAAATCTTAGCCATTGCAGGAGAAAGCGGCCGTGGGAAAACAACGTTAGCCAAGCTGTTGTTGGGGAAACGACAGGCGGACAGAGGTTTCATTTTCTTAGGAGAAAAAGAAATCGAAAGCTTATCAAAATCAACTATTTATCAGGAAGTCATGTATGTGTCAGCAAATAGTGTTCTTTTAAACGCATCCATTCTTGAGAATTTACAGTTGGCAGTAGATTGGCCGCGGGTTGAATTAGAGGACTGGATGGCTGAAAAAGGTGTTTTAGCATTTGTAAGAGATCTGCCTCAAGGTCTTGATACTCTTGTGGGGGAAAACGGCAGTCAATTATCACCGGGGCAACGCCAGCAGATCATTTGTGTGCGAGCTATCTTGGCCAAGCGTTCACTCTATCTGTTTGATGAAGTGACATCTAGTGTAGATAAAGACAATGAAGTGGCTATCTATGATTTGCTAAATTTGGTAGCGCAAAACGCACTTGTCATTGAGATTACCCATAAGATGAAACAAGTCGTTAAAGCAAGTCAAGTTCTCTTTATAGGAAAAGAAAAAACGGTTTTGGGAACGCCAGTAGAAGTCTATGAACAGAGTGAAGAATACCGCCAATTGGCAAATACCCAGCAAGAATTGGAGGAATTAACGCATGGAAACTAAAAAACGTTACACAACTCGTGTTATCCTCAGCAGACTTTTTCAGGTGATGAACCATTTGCTCCCTTTTATCGCTCTAGCGGTTTTCTTTGCGGTACTTGGCTTTGTCACAACGGTGACAATTCCAACTCTTGTGATTGTATTAGGTTTTCATGCTTTGAATGGTCAGCAGCCTGCTTGGTGGAGTCTGATTTTACTGATTGGACTAGCCCTGGCTCGGGGCGCCTTTCGTTATGGCGAGCATTATTTCGGGCATTTTGTTGCCTTCCATTCTCTGGCGGATTTACGTAAGCTCATTTTTGCGAAGCTACGCCGTTTGGCACCAGCGAAGTTGGATCATCAGGACAGCGGCAAATTGCTCAAGATGATTGGTGAAGATATTGAAGCGCTGGAAATCTTTTTTGCACATACGATAGCTCCCATTTGTACAGGGTTCTTGACAGCTCTTTTGATGGGAATGTATTTTGCATATTTCTCGTTTTGGTTTGCTTTAGTGACTTTAATGACTTATGGGATTTTAGCTATTATTTTACCGAGAATGTTTGCTCTCGGTTTACAAGATATTTTGCAGAAGCAAAATCAGGAACGCTCGAATTATGTTTCTTTTTTCTTGGAAAGTCTGAAAGCGATGGGCGATTTGTCTCAATTTGGCAAGAGTCACGAACGATTTGCAGAATTGACGGGCAGAAGTCAGACTGTGAACCAGTTGGAAAGACAGGTTACCCAGAAACAATATCTACAGCAAACGGTAACCTTTTTGGTGGTGGGACTGTCTCTTACAAGCGTTGCTCTTTTGGCATTCTATCAAGTGGAAAATCATCAGTTATCTTGGCAGGAAGCGGTTCTCGTTTTAGTTGCTTTTTCTAGCTCTTTTGCTCCTTTTTTAGAATTAGGACGCCTGCCTTTAGGATTTAAACGTGCTATGAATGCTGGTCGTACTGTTTTTGCTCTCTTAGATGAGGTAGAGCCCGTCCAAACTGGTCAGGAAATAGCTGTCACTTTAGACGATATTCTGATTGAGAATATGGATTTTGCTTACGACAATCGTCAGCAAAAGCTGTTTAATAATTTCTCTGCACATTTTGAAAAAGGGAAGATTATTGGCTTGATTGGTAAGAGTGGTAGTGGTAAATCAACCCTGATGAAGCTCATTATGCGTTGGTATGACAGCAATGCTGGTTCAGTCTTTCTTACTGGTGTAAACTCCAGAGAAGTTAATCGTCAGCATTTGCAGGCTTCCTTTGCTTATGTACCACAGATAGCTCAGCTTTTTCATCAATCTTTGAGAGAAAATCTCTTACTGGGGAGAAACGACATTAGTGATGAAAGTATCTGGAAGTTGGCAGAAAGATGCCGACTAAAAGAGTGCCTAGAAAGATTGCCGAATGGTTTGGATACAATTATTGACGGTGAACGTGACTTTTCAGCTGGAGAAAGACAGCGTTTAGAGCTTATGCGGGCACTCTTGAAAAAGGCGGATTGTTATATCTTTGATGAGCCGACTAGCAATCTTGATTCGCTCAACGAAGCGGCGTTTCTATCTATTGTAAAAGAAGAATGCCAAGGAATGATTTTTATGATTTCACACCGTACGTCAACAGTGGCATTTGCAGGTGAAATCTATGAATTGGACGCATCGCGGTTAAAGCGACTGCAATAAAAAGGGTAGAATAAATGCTAGGCTTCATATTTGAGGATTTTCCATTTAGCTATGGAGTTAAAACTTCTCAATAAAATGAGCTAGAAAACAAATCCAGTTAGTAAAGTATTCTTTTTTGATTATGTTTCCTCTTTCCCTAATTATGCCTTTTAAAATCGCCTAAAAATGGTATAATAATAACATCACAAAATTGGAGTGAATCAATGACTTTTTATAATCACAAATCAATTGAAAAAAAATGGCAACATTATTGGGCTGAAAATCATACCTTCAAGACAGGAACAGATGCTGACAAACCAAACTTTTATGCGCTGGATATGTTTCCTTACCCATCTGGAGCAGGTCTGCACGTAGGACACCCAGAAGGCTACACGGCGACTGATATTCTCAGCCGTTTCAAACGTGCTCAAGGTTACAACGTTCTTCACCCAATGGGCTGGGATGCTTTTGGGCTTCCTGCTGAGCAATACGCGATGGACACAGGAAATGACCCAGCTGAGTTTACGGCAGAAAATATTGCCAATTTCAAACGCCAAATCAATGCACTGGGCTTCTCTTATGACTGGGACCGTGAAGTGAATACAACGGATCCTAACTACTACAAATGGACTCAGTGGATTTTCACAAAATTATACGAAAAAGGCTTGGCATACGAAGCCGAAGTGCCAGTTAACTGGGTTGAAGAACTAGGTACAGCCATCGCCAACGAAGAAGTCCTTCCTGACGGGACATCTGAACGTGGTGGCTACCCAGTTGTCCGCAAACCCATGCGCCAATGGATGCTGAAAATCACAGCTTATGCTGAACGTCTGCTGGAAGATTTAGAAGACCTTGATTGGCCAGAGTCTATCAAGGACATGCAACGTAACTGGATTGGTAAATCAACTGGTGCCAATGTTACCTTTAAAATTAAGGGTACTGACAAAGATTTCACCGTATTTACAACTCGTCCAGATACATTATTTGGTGCGACTTACGCTGTTTTAGCGCCTGAGCACCCACTTGTTGAAGCTATTACAACACCAGAACAAGCGCAAGCAGTTGCTGACTACAAACATCAAGCAAGCCTTAAATCTGACCTTGCTCGTACGGACCTTGCTAAAGAAAAAACAGGTGTTTGGACTGGTAGCTATGCCATTAACCCAGTAAATGGTAAAGAAATGCCAATCTGGATTGCTGATTATGTTCTTGTAAGCTACGGTACTGGTGCTATCATGGCGGTTCCTGCTCACGATACACGTGACTGGGAATTCGCAAAACGATTCGGTTTGGAAATCATTCCAGTTCTTGAAGGCGGAAATGTTGAAGAAGAAGCTTACACAGAAGACGGACTTCATATCAATTCTGGTTTCCTAGACGGTCTTGATAAAGCGCAAGCTATTGACAAAATGGTTGAATGGCTTGAAGCAGAAGGCGTTGGTAACAAGAAAGTGACTTACCGCTTGCGTGACTGGCTCTTCTCACGTCAACGTTATTGGGGTGAACCAATCCCAATCATCCATTGGGAAGACGGCACAACAACAGCTGTTCCAGAAGAGCAATTACCACTTGTATTGCCAGTAACCAAAGATATCAAACCTTCCGGTACAGGGGAATCCCCACTTGCTAACTTGACCGATTGGCTGGAAGTGACCCGTGAAGACGGGGTGAAGGGCCGCCGTGAAACCAATACTATGCCTCAATGGGCTGGTTCCAGCTGGTATTATCTGCGCTATATTGATCCACACAACGATGAAAAATTAGCAGATGAGGAATTGCTCAAGGCTTGGTTACCAGTTGATATTTACATCGGTGGTGCAGAACACGCTGTGCTTCACCTTCTTTACGCTCGTTTCTGGCATAAATTCCTTTATGATTTAGGTATCGTTCCAACCAAGGAACCATTCCAAAAGCTCTTTAACCAAGGGATGATTTTGGGAACAAGCTATCGTGACAGCAGAGGAGCTCTGATTGCCAGTGATAAAGTTGAAAAACGTGATGGCTCCTTCTTTAACATCGAAACCGGTGAAGAGCTGGAGCAAGCTCCGGCGAAGATGTCTAAATCACTTAAAAACGTTGTGAACCCTGATGATGTGGTTGACCGTTATGGTGCGGATACGCTGCGCGTGTACGAAATGTTCATGGGACCGCTTGATGCGTCAATCGCTTGGTCTGAAGAGGGTCTTGAAGGCTCGCGTAAATTCCTCGACCGCGTTTATCGCTTGCTGACTAGCAAGGAAATTGTGGCAGAAAACAGTGGTGCGCTTGATAAAGTCTACAACCAGACAGTCAAAGCTGTAACTGAGCAGATTGAAGAACTCAAGTTCAATACAGCCATTGCCCAGCTCATGGTCTTTGTTAATAGCGCCAACAAGGAAGACCGTCTCTATGTGGAATATGCAAAAGGCTTGATCCAACTCCTAGCTCCATTTGCACCGCACTTGGCAGAAGAACTCTGGCAAGGATTGACACAATCAGGCGAGTCTATTTCATACGTTCTTTGGCCAACCTGGGATGAAGCAAAACTCGTTGAAGACGAGATTGAAATTGTTCTCCAAATCAAGGGCAAAGTTCGTGCGAAACTCGTTGTAGCAAAAGATTCCAGCCGTGAAGAACTTGAAAAACTTGCTCTTGCCAACGAAAAAATCAAGTCAGAAATCGCTGGCAAAGAAATCATCAAGGTGATTGTAGTCCCTAACAAACTTGTTAATATTGTTGTTAAGTAATAGGTTCTGTTAGCCGTAACCCCAACCTTCAATAGCTTCTCAGGCTATTGAAGTCACCTAAATTGGCGAATATTGTTGCGAAATAAAAGAAAAATGAGGATTCTGATAACATTTGGAATCCTTTTTTGCTACCTTAAACTAAAAAAGCTTAAACTTAAAAACAAGAAAAATAAAAAAAGATAAAAAAAGGTATTGACAAGAAGAGGAGGAGGTGATATACTAAGATAGTTGTCGCTTGAGGGGCGACAAAGACCTTTGAAAACTGAACAAGACGAACCAATGTGCAGGCGACTGTTTAAGAACAGTCCGTCAAACATTAAAAAGAAACAATAAATCTGTCAGTGACAGAAATGAGTGAGAGCTCAAACTTTATATGAGAGTTTGATCCTGGCTCAGGACGAACGCTGGCGGCGTGCCTAATACATGCAAGTAGGACGCACAGTTTATACCGTAGCTTGCTACACCATAGACTGTGAGTTGCGAACGGGTGAGTAACGCGTAGGTAACCTGCCTATTAGAGGGGGATAACTATTGGAAACGATAGCTAATACCGCATAACAGTATGTAACACATGTTAGATGCTTGAAAGATGCAATTGCATCGCTAGTAGATGGACCTGCGTTGTATTAGCTAGTAGGTAGGGTAATGGCCTACCTAGGCGACGATACATAGCCGACCTGAGAGGGTGATCGGCCACACTGGGACTGAGACACGGCCCAGACTCCTACGGGAGGCAGCAGTAGGGAATCTTCGGCAATGGGGGGAACCCTGACCGAGCAACGCCGCGTGAGTGAAGAAGGTTTTCGGATCGTAAAGCTCTGTTGTTAAGGAAGAACGAGTGTGAGAATGGAAAGTTCATACTGTGACGGTACTTAACCAGAAAGGGACGGCTAACTACGTGCCAGCAGCCGCGGTAATACGTAGGTCCCGAGCGTTGTCCGGATTTATTGGGCGTAAAGCGAGCGCAGGCGGTTAGAAAAGTCTGAAGTGAAAGGCAGTGGCTCAACCATTGTAGGCTTTGGAAACTGTTTAACTTGAGTGCAGAAGGGGAGAGTGGAATTCCATGTGTAGCGGTGAAATGCGTAGATATATGGAGGAACACCGGTGGCGAAAGCGGCTCTCTGGTCTGTAACTGACGCTGAGGCTCGAAAGCGTGGGGAGCGAACAGGATTAGATACCCTGGTAGTCCACGCCGTAAACGATGAGTGCTAGGTGTTAGGTCCTTTCCGGGACTTAGTGCCGCAGCTAACGCATTAAGCACTCCGCCTGGGGAGTACGACCGCAAGGTTGAAACTCAAAGGAATTGACGGGGGCCCGCACAAGCGGTGGAGCATGTGGTTTAATTCGAAGCAACGCGAAGAACCTTACCAGGTCTTGACATCCCGATGCTATTTCTAGAGATAGGAAGTTTCTTCGGAACATCGGTGACAGGTGGTGCATGGTTGTCGTCAGCTCGTGTCGTGAGATGTTGGGTTAAGTCCCGCAACGAGCGCAACCCTTATTGTTAGTTGCCATCATTGAGTTGGGCACTCTAGCGAGACTGCCGGTAATAAACCGGAGGAAGGTGGGGATGACGTCAAATCATCATGCCCCTTATGACCTGGGCTACACACGTGCTACAATGGCTGGTACAACGAGTCGCAAGCCGGTGACGGCAAGCTAATCTCTGAAAGCCAGTCTCAGTTCGGATTGTAGGCTGCAACTCGCCTACATGAAGTCGGAATCGCTAGTAATCGCGGATCAGCACGCCGCGGTGAATACGTTCCCGGGCCTTGTACACACCGCCCGTCACACCACGAGAGTTTGTAACACCCGAAGTCGGTGAGGTAACCGTAAGGAGCCAGCCGCCTAAGGTGGGATAGATGATTGGGGTGAAGTCGTAACAAGGTAGCCGTATCGGAAGGTGCGGCTGGATCACCTCCTTTCTAAGGAAAAAACGGAAGCCATTGAGTTTGTCTTGTTTAGTTTTGAGAGGTCTTGTGGGGCCTTAGCTCAGCTGGGAGAGCGCCTGCTTTGCACGCAGGAGGTCAGCGGTTCGATCCCGCTAGGCTCCATTAGGATAGAATCCTACTGAACTTAATAAAGAAGTGAAGTTGCATATGAGACTAACTTCTTAGGAAAAAAGATAAACTTCCTTGTGTTCGACGAACACAGCGTCAGTTTCCTATTTTTCTACAGAAGTTTTCGCAAGCGAACCGTCTCTTAATATCCTAAGATTAGCACATTGAAAATTGAATAACGATATCAAATAGTAACAAGAAAATAAACCGAAAACGCTGTGAATATTAATGAGTATATGACTGAGAGGTCAAAGATAAGGTTAAGTTAGTAAGGGCGCACGGTGGATGCCTTGGCACTAGGAGCCGAAGAAGGACGTGACAAACGACGAAATGCCTTGGGGAGCTGTAAGTAAGCGTAGATCCAGGGATATCCGAATGGGGGAACCCAGCAGGTACTACCTGTTACCCATCTCTGTTAAGGAGATGAGGAGGAAGACGCAGTGAACTGAAACATCTAAGTAGCTGCAGGAAGAGAAAGCAAAAGCGATTGCCTGAGTAGCGGCGAGCGAAAGGGCAAGAGGGCAAACCGAGAAGTTTACTTCTCGGGGTTGTAGGACTGCGATGTGGACTTAAAGATTATAGAAGAAAACCTTGGGAAAGGTTGCCAGAGAGAGTAAGAGCCTCGTATTTTAAATAGTCTTTATACCTAGCAGGATCCTGAGTACGGCGGGACACGAGGAATCCCGTCGGAATCTGGGAGGACCATCTCCCAACCCTAAATACTCCCTAGTGACCGATAGTGAACCAGTACCGTGAGGGAAAGGTGAAAAGCACCCCGGGAGGGGAGTGAAAGAGAACCTGAAACCGTGTGCCTACAACAAGTTCGAGCCCGTTAATGGGTGAGAGCGTGCCTTTTGTAGAATGAACCGGCGAGTTACGTTATGATGCGAGGTTAAGTTGAAGAGACGGAGCCGTAGGGAAACCGAGTCTGAAGAGGGCGCCATAGTATCATGATGTAGACCCGAAACCATGTGACCTACCCATGAGCAGGTTGAAGGTGAGGTAAAACTCACTGGAGGACCGCACCAGGGCACGTTGAAAAGTGCTTGGATGACTTGTGGGTAGCGGAGAAATTCCAAACGAACTTGGAGATAGCTGGTTCTCTCCGAAATAGCTTTAGGGCTAGCGTCGACAGAAAGATTCTTGGAGGTAGAGCACTGTTTGGGTGAGGGGTCCATCCCGGATTACCAATCTCAGATAAACTCCGAATGCCAATGAATTATGGTCGGCAGTCAGACTGCGAGTGCTAAGATCCGTAGTCGAAAGGGAAACAGCCCAGACCACCAGCTAAGGTCCCAAAATAATTGTTAAGTGGAAAAGGATGTGGGGTTGCACAGACAACTAGGATGTTAGCTTAGAAGCAGCTATTCATTCAAAGAGTGCGTAATAGCTCACTAGTCGAGTGACCCTGCGCCGAAAATGTACCGGGGCTAAAACAATTTACCGAAGCTGTGGATCCTTTAGGGGATGGTAGGAGAGCGTTCTATGTGTGGTGAAGGTGTACCGTGAGGAGCGCTGGAGCGCATAGAAGTGAGAATGCCGGTATGAGTAGCGCAAGACAGGTGAGAATCCTGTCCACCGTAAGACTAAGGTTTCCAGGGGAAGGCTCGTCCGCCCTGGGTTAGTCGGGACCTAAGGAGAGACCGAAAGGTGTATCCGATGGCCAACAGGTAGAGATTCCTGTACTAGAGTATAGAGTGAAGGAGGGACGCAGTAGGCTAACTCAAGCGTGCGAATGGAAGAGCACGTCTAAGCAGTGAGGTGT
>NZ_LR134288.1:255000-1390000 GCF_900636525.1 Streptococcus milleri
TTCACTAGATCCTTGCGAAATCATTTGGATATTAATATGATTATCTGATAATGCTTTTGTTGCAGTAGCGGTCAAACCAATATGACTTTTCATTTTTTCACCGACAATCATAATGATTGAGAGGTCATGTTCGATTTCTGCGTGGTCGACTTCTAACTTTTGTCTTAATTGACGAAGAATTTCTTCCTCTTTAATGGGGGTTAATTCACGATCCCGAAGAATAATAGATAAGTCATCGATACCGGTAGGCATGTGCTCCCAGCGGATATTTAGATCTTCCAATATTTGCAGAACTTTTCTACCAAAACCGATTTCACGGTTCATGAGGTATTTAGACATGTTAATACTGGTGAAATGAGCATCTGCAGCAATACCTACTACAGGGAAGTCCCTGTTGCTGTGCTTTAAAACAATTTTTGTACCAGGATGAGTGGGGTTATTTGTATTTTTAATAACGAGTGGAATTTTTCCACGGTAAGCTGGAATGAGTGCTTCGTCATGTAATACAGTAAAACCTGCATAAGCTAATTCGCGCATTTCGCGATAAGTTAATTCTGGAATGGAGTGTGGCATGTGGATAATGCCAGGGTGAGCTGCAAAAATACCATCGACATCTGTAAAATTTTCGTAGAGATCAGCTTTTACACCGGCAGCAACAATGGAGCCAGTAATATCAGATCCACCACGTGAAAAGGTGCAAATCTGGTCGTCTTTTGTTACTCCAAAGAATCCTGGTATAATCAATACTTCGTCAGCTTCATTTAATTCTTCGATTTTATCATAACTGGAAGGGAGAAGTCGAGCATTTCCTGGTTCGCTGGATACAATGAGTCCTGCTTCTCTAGGGTGAACATAACGAGCATCTACGCCATTTTGGGTAAAATAAGCCGCAATGAGTTTCGCATTGTTATTTTCACCTGCAGCAAGAAAAGTATCGTACAAGAACTTATTATTTTCGATAGGAAGGCTTGCGAGCTTTTGGAAACTTTTTGAAATTCTCTCTAGAATATTTGGTTTGAGCTGCAGTTCTAACGCCATATCTCGATAACGCTGAATAATCCATTGTTGGTGTTTTGTTACGTCATTACCAGCAACATAGTCTCTATAGTATTTAATGAGGGCATCTGTTACCTTTGTATCCTGAGTGCTTCGCTTCCCAGGCGCAGAGACAATCACGAAGCGACGTTCAGGATCAGCTTTTATAATCTGTAATACTTTTTCTAATTGACCAGCGGAGGCAAGTGAACTTCCTCCAAATTTAACAACTTTCATAAATTCTCCTATAGGCTGATTGTTTAAATTATAGCAAAATTCTGAAATCTTTTCAAATCTGCTTGTACTTACTTGCTAAAGCAAATATTTTATGTTAGAATGTAACCATATTATTTGATATTCAAATAATTTAATTGGCAAAGAAAAGAATTGTTGGAGGCAATTTAATGCAATTTGAAAATATTTTATATAGTGTCAATGACGGTGTTGCGACTTTAACATTGAATCGCCCGGAGGTTTCCAATGGGTTTAATGTTCCCATGTGTGAGGAAATTTTAAAAGCCATTGAATTGGCTGCTGAGGATAAAGCTGTCCAAATATTGCTCATCAATGCAAATGGAAAAGTATTTTCTGTTGGTGGTGATTTGGCAGAAATGCAACGAGCAGTGGAGGCAGATGATATTCAGTCTTTGGTGAAAATTGCTGAATTAGTCAATGAAATTTCTTACTCAATGAAACAACTATCTAAGCCGATCATTATGAGTGTAGATGGACCAGTTGCTGGTGCGGCAGCTAATATGGTGGTAGCTGCAGATTTCTGTATTGCAACGGAGCGTTCTCGTTTTATTCAAGCTTTTGTGGGGGTAGGTCTTGCTCCTGATGCGGGTGGTCTGTATTTACTTGCTAGAGCGATTGGTGTGACGAGAGCAACTCAATTAGCAATGACAGGTGAACCGTTAAACGCAGAAAAAGCTTTAAATTACGGTCTTTTGTATAAAGTTTGTGAAGTTGAAAAGTTAGAAACTACAACGAATCAAGTGATTAAGAAGTTGAAACGTCATTCACTTAATTCTTATCGTGCTATTAAAGAATTGGTATGGAAGAGTTTGTTTACTGGTTGGGATGAGTATGCAAAACTCGAACTACAGTTGCAGAAGACATTGGCTTTCACAGAAGATTTCAAAGAAGGGGTGCGAGCTTATGCTGAGAAGCGTCGACCAAAATTTTCTGGGAAGTAAAAAAGTAGTTGCAATTTAATTTGATATTTGATATACTTTTCTAGTCAAATGTTTTGATGGTGAAAGTTTTTTTGTTAGAGGAGGATAGATTTTTGGATTACCAATTGGTCAATGATTATTTAACATCTATTTTCAATAATGTATTGGTTATTGAAGAATCTAGTTTGAGAGGCAGTCGCTTCAAAGATATCTCTATCAAAGAAATGCACACGATTGATGTTGTTGGAAAAAATCCTAATGCGACTCCTAGTAGCGTAGCAAAGGAATTGATGGTGACATTAGGAACCGTAACAACTAGTTTAAATAACCTTGAAAGAAAAGGCTATATTGAACGGACACGTTCAGAAGTTGATCGTCGTGTTGTTCATCTGAATTTGACAAAAAATGGTCGCCTAATTTATCGCTTGCATAGAAGATTTCACAAGAGAATGGTTGAAAGAATTATTGAAGGAATGGATGCTGAAGAGATGAAGGTCATGGGAAAAGGTCTGACTAATCTGTATCGTTTTCTAGAGGATTTGAAATAATGAACTATGCGAAAATTAGTCAAGTCGCTCATTATGCTCCAAGTCAGGTGGTTACAAATGATGATTTGGCAAAAATAATGGATACGAGCGATGAATGGATTTCAAGTCGGACAGGAATAGAACGCCGTCATCTGTCACAAACAGAATCAACGAGTGATTTGGCTACAAAGGTGGCAAGTCAATTGTTGAAAAAGGCGAATATCCATGCAGATGAGCTAGACTTTATCATTGTGGCAACTATCACCCCAGACTCTATGATGCCTTCAACGGCTGCACGAGTTCAAGCAAATATTGGTGCAAATCATGCTTTTGCCTTTGATTTGACAGCGGCTTGCAGTGGCTTTATCTTCGCTCTGTCGACAGCTGAAAAGTTAATTTCTTCAGGTCGTTACCAGAAGGGCTTTGTTATAGGAAGTGAAACCTTATCAAAAGTTCTTGACTGGTCTGATCGTTCAACTGCGGTTCTTTTCGGTGATGGTGCTGGTGGTGTTTTGCTAGAGAGCTCAGAGCAGCAGCATTTTTTAGCTGAAAGTCAATATACAGACGGTTCGCGTGGGGAAAGCTTGACTTGTGGTAAAGTTGGTTTATCTTCACCTTATTCTGAAAAGGGAGAAGTAGCGCCTTACTTGACAATGGATGGTCGAAAAATTTTTGATTTTGCTATTCGAGATGTGGCAAAATCTATAAAAAATACGATTGAATCCAGTGATATTCAAGTAGAGGATATTGACTATTTACTATTACATCAGGCCAATATTCGTATTTTAGATAAAATGGCGAAAAAGATTGGTGCAGCGAGGGAAAAACTTCCTGCAAATATGATGGAATATGGGAATACGAGTGCAGCGAGCATTCCAATTCTTTTATCTGAGTGTGTTGAAAAAGGACTCATTCACCTTGATGGCAGTCAAACAGTTTTGCTGTCAGGATTCGGTGGAGGTTTGACATGGGGCACACTTATTGTTACAATTTAGTTATTATGTGGTAAACACATGAATATAAATATTTATTTTTAAAGGAGTCTATCATGGCAGTATTTGAAAAAGTACAAGAAATTATTGTGGAAGAACTTGGTAAGGAACCTTCAGAAGTTACTCTTGAGTCAACTTTTGATGATCTTGATGCAGATTCGTTAGATTTGTTCCAAGTTATTTCAGAAATCGAAGATGCATTCGATATTCAAATTGAAACTGAAGAAGGATTGAACACAGTTGGTGACTTGGTCGCTTATGTGGAAGAAAAAACAAAATAAAAAATGAAACGGGGCTGAGAGAAGATTCTCGCCCTCTTTTAAAAAAGGTATTGAGGTAGACAGTCAATTTTGCTGGGGTGGAACGATAAAATCAATTTAAAGATGATAGGTTCCACTCCCTCTTGTTTAGGTAATAGTTTGATTTTCAAATTATACAAAGGGTATACTTGAGATGATTGAGCTATTACTTAAGCAATATAAAGGAAGGTATTATGCAAACACGTGTTACAGAATTGTTAAATATTAAATATCCTATTTTCCAGGGAGGAATGGCCTGGGTTGCTGATGGTGACTTGGCTGGTGCAGTTTCTAAAGCGGGAGGTCTTGGCATTATCGGTGGTGGTAATGCACCGAAAGAAGTTGTCAAAGCTAATATTGATAAAATTAAGTCATTGACAGACAAACCTTTTGGCGTGAATATCATGCTGTTGTCACCGTTTGTGGAAGATATTGTTGACTTAGTGATTGAAGAAGGTGTCAAGGTTGTGACAACTGGTGCAGGAAATCCAAGTAAATATATGACTCGTTTCCACGACGCAGGTATTACAGTCATTCCAGTAGTTCCAAGTGTAGCGTTGGCTAAGCGAATGGAAAAAATTGGTGCAGATGCAGTCATTGCTGAAGGAATGGAAGCAGGTGGGCATATTGGAAAATTAACCACCATGACTTTGGTTCGTCAGGTAGTTGAAGCAGTTGATATTCCTGTGATTGCAGCGGGTGGAATCGCAGATGGTCGCGGTGCAGCTGCAGGCTTTATGCTTGGTGCAGAGGCTGTCCAAGTGGGAACACGTTTCGTCGTTGCAAAAGAGTCAAATGCGCACCAAAATTATAAAAATATGATTTTGAAAGCTCGGGATATTGATACCACTATTTCTGCTCAACATTTTGGTCATGCGGTACGAGCTTTGAAAAATAAACTAACTAGAGAATTTGACCAAGCAGAAAAGGATGCTTTTAAGCAAGAAAATCCTGATTTAACTGTTTTTGAGAATTTAGGAGCTGGCGCTCTTGCAAATGCAGTTGTTCGCGGTGATGTTGAACATGGTTCTGTCATGTCAGGACAAATTGCGGGGCTTGTCAGCAAAGAAGAGACAGTTGAAGAAATTTTAAAAGATATTTACTACGGTGCAGCAGAGGTAATCCAAAAAGAAGCTAGCCGTTGGGCAGGAGTAACTAGAAATGACTAAAACAGCCTTTCTATTTGCAGGTCAGGGTGCTCAGTATCTGGGAATGGCTCGTGACCTTTACGATCAGTTTGATGTAGTGAGGGCAACCTATGATGAAGCAAGTCAAGTATTGGGCTATGATCTACGATATCTGATAGATAATGAGGAAGAAAAGCTCAATCAGACACGCTATACTCAGCCAGTAATTTTAACCACTTCGGTTGCTATTTACCGATTATTGCAAGAAAAAGGAATGCAAGCTGATATGGTAGCAGGCCTTTCTCTTGGGGAATACTCTGCCATGGTAGCAGCAGGTGCTTTGAAGTTTACAACGGCGGTTGATTTGGTGGCAAAGCGTGGTGCTTTTATGGAAGAAGCAGCTCCTGCTGACTCTGGTAAAATGGTTGCGGTTTTAAATGCCGATTTAGCTACAATTGAAGTAGCTTGTCAAAAGGCAAGCCCGCTGGGAATTGTATCACCAGCAAATTACAATACGCCTAGTCAGATTGTTATTGGTGGTGAAGTTGAAGCGGTTGACAAAGCAGTGGAATTGTTAAAAGAAGCTGGTGTTAAGCGTCTCATCCCTTTGAATGTTTCCGGTCCATTTCATACAGCTTTGCTAAAACCTGCAAGTGATAAATTGGCAAAAGTTTTGGAAACAGTTGAATTTGCTGATTTCAAACTTCCTTTGGTAGGAAATACAGAAGCAACTGTCATGGAACAAGGACGAATTAAGGAACTCTTAACTCGTCAAGTTATGGAACCAGTTCGTTTTTATGATAGTATTGCAACGATGCAAAAAGTTGGTGTAACTAATTTTATTGAAATTGGTCCAGGTAAGGTTCTTTCTGGTTTTGTTAAAAAAATTGATAAATCAGCAAAGGTTGCTCACGTTGAAGATGTTAGAAGTTTATCTACTCTTCTAGAAAATAAGGAATAGGTATGGAACTTAAAGGTAAAAATATTTTTATAACTGGTTCAACACGTGGAATTGGTCTTGCAATGGCACATAAGTTTGCGAGTCTAGGTGCCAACATTGTTTTAAACGGTCGCCGTGAGATTGATGAGGAGCTCGTCTCTGAATTTTCAGATTATGGTGTACAAGTGGTTTCTATCTCTGGTGATGTGTCAGACAGCACGGATGCCAAGCGGATGGTAGAAGAAACTATCGAAAAACTTGGAAGCGTGGATATTCTGGTTAATAATGCAGGGATTACAAAAGATAAACTCATGCTAAAATTGACAGAGGAAGATTTTGAGCAGGTCTTGAAAGTAAATCTTGTTGGTGCTTTTAATATGACTCAAGCGGTTTTGAAGCCAATGTCGAAAGCTCGTCAAGGTGCTGTTATCAATGTATCAAGTGTGGTTGGTTTGATTGGCAATGTCGGTCAAGCAAACTATGCGGCTTCTAAGGCTGGACTGATCGGATTTACTAAGTCTGTAGCGCGTGAAGTAGCAGCCCGCAATGTACGAGTGAATGCTATTGCACCAGGTATGATTGAGTCAGATATGACCGATGTTTTGTCTGATAAAGTGAAAGAAGCTACGTTAGCACAAATTCCGATGAAACGTTTTGGAAATACCAGCGAAGTAGCAGAAGTGGCAGTCTTTCTAGCTCGTCAAGAGTATTTAACTGGGCAAGTCATTGCTATTGATGGCGGGTTAACCATGAGGTAGAAGATGACTAAAACTTATGAGTTTTAAGCATGTGATATATTTTCTTAATAAAGGAGTTTGAAATGAAACTAAATCGAGTTGTTGTAACAGGATATGGAGTAACTTCACCTATTGGAAACACACCCGAAGAGTTTTGGGATAGTCTAAAAGAAGGGAAGATTGGTATTGGTCCAATTACGAATTTTGATCCTAGTGTGATTGGTGTACATAATGCAGCAGAAATTAAAGATTTCCCGCTAGAAAAACATTTTGTTAAAAAAGACAAAAATCGTATGGATATGTATTCTATTTATGCCATTCATGCAGCTTTAGAAGCGTTAGAAAATGCTCATCTAGATACCGAGACAGTTGACCATGATCGATTTGGTGTCATTGTATCTAGTGGGATTGGTGGCTTAAAAGAATTGCAAGATCAAATTATCCGAATGCATGAAAGAGGAGCCAATCGTATCCAACCGCTCTTCATTCCTAAAGCACTTTCAAATATGGGAGCCGGAAATATCGCTATTCGTGTGGGAGCTCATGGGGTGTGTAAATCTATTACAACTGCTTGTGCGTCTTCTAATGATGCTATTGGAGAGGCATTCCGTGAAATTAAATTTGGTTTTCAAGATGTTATTTTAGCAGGTGGTTCTGAATGCTCTATCAACGAAATTGGCATCGGCGGTTTTGCAGCTCTTACAGCTCTTTCCACAAATGAAGATCCAAAACGTTCGTCTATTCCATTTGATAAAGATCGAAATGGATTTGTAATGGGAGAAGGGGCAGGTGTTTTAGTAATTGAAAGTCTAGAACATGCTGAAAAACGTGGGGCAACGATTTTAGCAGAAATTGTGGGGTATGGAAATACTTGTGACGCATATCACATGACAACACCATCACCAGCTGGTACAGGGGCTGCTAAAGCTATGAAACTAGCCATTGAAGAAGCAGGATTACAACCTTCAGACATTGCCTATGTGAATGCTCATGGAACTTCTACACAAGCCAATGAAAAGGGTGAAAGTCAAGCGATTGTTAATGTTCTTGGGAAAGAAGTACCGGTTTCTTCTACGAAATCTTTCACAGGTCACCTTCTTGGTGCAGCCGGTGCAGTAGAAGCTATTGCAACGATTGAAGCAATGCGTCATAACTTTGTACCGATGACTGCAGGAACGCAAGAACTTTCAGATGATATCGAGGCGAATGTCATCTATGGTCAAGGGCAAGAACATGATATTCCGTATGCGATTTCAAATACCTTTGGCTTTGGCGGGCACAATGCTGTACTTGCATTCAAGCGCTGGGAGGCTTAAATGAATATCAATGAAATCAAAGATTTGATGGCTCAATTTGACCAATCAAGTCTGCGTGAATTTTCTTATAAAAATCAAAGTGATGAATTAACTTTCAGTAAAAATGAAAGAACAGTTGAATCAATTGCTCCTTCTGCAGAGGATTCAACAGTGAACACCAATCTTGTTTCACAAGTAGAAGTTACCCAGCCAACTGTTCCTCCAATTGTGGAGGAAACGATTAGTCCAGAAACACCTACAGCTGAAGGCGATGTAGTAGAAAGTCCCTTGGTTGGAGTTGCTTATCTTGCTTCTGGACCTGATAAACCTTCCTTTGTTTCCGTTGGCGACCAAGTCAAGAAAGGGCAAACCTTGATGATTATTGAGGCCATGAAAGTGATGAATGAAGTTCCGTCACCTAAGGACGGTATTGTGACGGAAATCCTTGTCCAAAATGAGGAAATGGTCGAATTTGGGAAAGGTTTGGTGCGGATTAAATGATTGATATCAATGCGATAAAAGAAGCTCTTCCACATCGTTACCCTATGCTGTTGGTTGATCGTGTGTTGGAAGTGAAAGAAGATGAGATTGTAGCGCTTAAAAATGTTACAATCAATGAGCCTTTTTTCAACGGACATTTCCCTGAATATCCTGTCATGCCGGGAGTTCTCATTATGGAGGCTTTGGCTCAAACAGCCGGTGTTTTGGAATTATCCAAAGAAGAAAATAAAGGGAAATTGGTCTTTTATGCCGGAATGGACAAGGTGAAATTTAAAAAACAAGTTGTTCCTGGTGATCAGCTCATCATGACAGCGAAGTTTGTGAAGCGTCGTGGCACCATTGCGGTGGTGGAAGCGAAAGCAGAAGTTGACGGGAAGTTGGCAGCGAGTGGTACTTTAACTTTTGCCCTCGGACAATAAAAAAGGAGATTTCACCATGTTTCGTAAGATTTTAATTGCCAACCGTGGGGAAATTGCGGTCAGAATTATTCGTGCAGCTAGAGAATTAGGGATTGCGACAGTCGCAGTCTATTCTACTGCTGACAAAGAAGCTCTCCATACTTTACTGGCAGATGAAGCAGTTTGCATTGGTCCAGCAAAGTCGACAGAATCCTACCTCAATATGAATGCGGTTCTTTCTGCCGCAGTTTTGACTGGAGCAGAGGCAATTCATCCAGGCTTTGGTTTTTTGAGTGAGAATTCTAAGTTTGCGACGATGTGCGAGGAAGTTGGTATTAAATTTATCGGTCCTTCGGGAGCGGTAATGGATTTAATGGGTGATAAAATCAATGCGCGTGCTCAGATGATTAAGGCTAATGTGCCTGTAATCCCAGGTTCTGATGGCGAAGTTCATACGTCAGACGAAGCACTTGCGGTTGCAGAAAAAATCGGCTATCCAGTCATGCTAAAAGCTTCCGCTGGCGGTGGTGGCAAAGGTATTCGGAAGGTTGAAAAAGCAGAGGATTTAGTAGCTGCTTTTGAGTCAGCTTCTAGTGAAGCCAAGGCGGCTTTCGGAAATGGCGCCATGTACATGGAGCGGGTCATTTATCCAGCTCGGCATATTGAAGTTCAAATTTTGGCTGACCAACACGGGCATGTAGTCCACTTAGGCGAGCGCGATTGTTCACTTCAAAGAAATAATCAAAAAGTGCTGGAAGAAAGTCCGTCGGTTGCGATTGGCAAGACCCTTCGTCGTAAAATTGGGGAAGCTGCTGTACGAGCTGCCCAATCTGTCGGATATGAAAACGCTGGAACGATTGAATTCTTATTTGATGAAGGCAAAAGAGAATTTTATTTCATGGAAATGAATACTCGTGTACAAGTGGAGCATCCGATAACGGAATTTGTAACGGGGGTGGATATTGTTAAGGAGCAAATCAAAATTGCTGCGGGGCAAGAGCTGCCTTTTAACCAAGAAGATATTCATATAACAGGTCACGCGATTGAGTGTCGAATCAATGCGGAAAATCCTGCATTTAACTTTGCACCAAGTCCGGGAAAGATTTCCAATCTCTATCTACCGAGTGGTGGAGTGGGGTTGCGTGTGGATTCTGCAGTTTATCCTGGATACACGATTCCGCCGTATTATGACAGCATGATTGCCAAGATTATTGTTCATGGTGAAAATCGCTTTGATGCATTAATGAAAATGCAGCGTGCGCTCTATGAATTAGAAATCGACGGCGTTGTGACAAATAGCGGTTTTCAGTTAGATTTGATTTCAGACCCACATGTCATTGCTGGCGATTATGATACAGCTTTTCTGATGGAGAAATTTTTACCAGCTTATCAAAAGAAAAAGTAGAGGAGTAAAGGATATAAGTCATGGCTTTGTTTTCCAAAAAGGATAAGTATATTCGGATCAATCCAAACCGTTCCAGTCGTGAGAAACCTCAAGTGAAACCAGAGTTTCCGGATGAACTGTTTTCAAAATGTCCAGGATGTAAGCATATCATTTACCAAAAAGATTTGGGAAGTGAGCGGATTTGCCCGCAATGTGGCTATACGTTTCGTATTTCAGCTTTTGAACGCCTTAATTTAACGGTAGATGCCAATAGTTTTGAGGAATTATTTACAGGAGTTGAAACATCAGACCCCTTGAAGTTTCCTAAATATCGTGAAAAATTAAGAACTGTCCGTGAAAAAACAGGTTTGGATGAAGCGATACTAACAGGAATTGCGACAATCGGTGGTCAAAAAACTGCACTGGGGATCATGGATTCCAATTTTATCATGGCTTCTATGGGAACAGTCGTTGGAGAAAAAATTACTCGTCTTTTTGAATATGCTACAGAACATCAGTTGCCAGTTACTTTGTTCACAGCTTCTGGTGGCGCTCGCATGCAAGAAGGCATTATGAGTTTGATGCAAATGGCTAAAGTATCCGCAGCGGTGAAACGCCATTCTAATGCTGGCTTGTTTTATTTGACGATTTTGACAGATCCGACCACGGGTGGGGTGACGGCTTCTTTTGCCATGGAAGGAGACATCATTTTGGCTGAGACACAAGCGCTCGTTGGTTTTGCAGGCCGCCGAGTAATTGAAACGACTGTTCGTGAAAAATTGCCTGATGATTTTCAAAAAGCGGAATTTTTGCTAGAGCATGGATTTGTAGATGCCATTGTCAAACGCTTGGAATTGCGCTCCACCATTGCAATGCTCTTGGCTTTCCATGGAGGTGAACAATGACAAAGATTACCCGAATTATTAAAGAAGCACGAGATCAGGCACGATTGACAGCTCTGGATTTTGCACAAGGAATTTGCGAGAATTTTATTGAATTACATGGCGATCGTTCTTTTCGAGATGACGGAGCGGTTATCGGTGGAATCGGAACTTTAGATGGTCAGCCCATCACCGTTGTTGGGATTCAAAAAGGGCGCAATCTACAGGATAATTTGCAACGGAATTTTGGGCAACCTCATCCAGAAGGTTATCGAAAGGCACTTCGCTTGATGAAGCAGGCAGAGAAATTTGGTCGTCCTGTCGTTACGTTTATCAACACAGCCGGTGCTTATCCAGGAGTCGGTGCTGAAGAGCGCGGTCAAGGAGAAGCTATTGCGCGTAATTTGCTCGAGATGAGCGATTTGAAAGTCCCGGTTATTGCTATTATTATCGGTGAAGGCGGATCTGGAGGAGCGCTAGCTTTAGCTGTTGCAGACAAGGTCTGGATGCTAGAAAATTCAATTTACGCAGTGCTTAGTCCCGAAGGTTTTGCTTCTATCTTGTGGAAAGACGGCAGTCGTGCTATGGAAGCTGCAGAACTCATGAAAATCACTTCTCATGAGCTTCTTGATATGGGAGTGGTGGACAAGGTGATTCCAGAAGCAGGGCTTAGCAATCAGGATTTATTGTATGCTGTGAAACAAGAAATAGTCGCTGAATTAGCAAATTTGTCTCAACTACCACTTGAACAACTTTTAGAAGCACGTTACCAACGATTTCGAAAATACTAATAAAAATCAGAAGTGGATTGGCTTGTACCGTTCACTTCTGTTTTTTTATTTTTAAAATACGCTTTTCTGTAATATTTTCTGCTATAATAGAGAATGGACAAAAGGAGAAGAGATGTTTATTATTGATTTTATCTTGCATATTGATGCACACATTTATAATATTGCTCATGCTGTAGGTGGCTGGACGTATTTGATTTTGTTTTTGGTAATTTTTATTGAGACAGCTGCGGTAGTATTTCCATTCCTGCCGGGAGACAGCTTACTTTTTGCTGCAGGCGCTCTATCAGCTAATCCAGCAATGCATTTTAATGTTCTACTTTTTATGCTTCTATTTTTTGTGGGAGCTTTTGTTGGCGATACCTGTAATTTCTTCATTGGCAGAACCTTGGGTTATCGTTTTGTACATTATAAATTTTTCAGTAAATTGATAAAAGAAGAAAATATCAAAGAAGCAGAAGTGTATTTTGAAAAACATGGTTCTACTTCTATTATTTTAGGACGCTATATTCCCATTATTCGTACCTTTGTACCATTTGTAGCAGGCATTAGCCAATTCCCAGTTCAATCTTTTCTGAAACGAGCTTTTATCGCAGCTTTGTCTTGGTCTTTGATTGCGACAGGGGCAGGCTATCTTTTTGGGAATATTCCCTTTGTGAAAACTCATTTTTCAGCGATTATTTTGGGAATTGTCATTGTCACCTTACTCCCAACTGTGATAAGTGTGGTTCGAAGTGCAATGATTAAAAAGCGAAACAATCAAATGAAGAGATAAGAAAACTCTGAGATGATTTGAAAATCTCAGAGTTTTTATGTTATTTTGGAGCAATCACTTTCACACCGCCCATGTATGGACGAAGTACTTCTGGAATAGTGACGGAGCCGTCTTCATTTTGATAATTTTCAAGAATAGCTGCAACGGTACGACCAACTGCAAGACCAGATCCATTCAAAGTGTGTAGGAGTTTGACCTTGCCATCTGCTTCGTCACGGTAACGGATTTGAGCACGACGAGCTTGGAAATCTTCGGTATTGGAACAGCTAGAAATTTCACGGTAGGTATTCTGTGCTGGAATCCAGACTTCCAAGTCGTAGGTCTTCGCTGCAGAGAAGCCCATATCCCCTGTAGAAAGTGCAACAACACGGTAAGGAAGATTTAATTTCTGAAGGATATTTTCGGCGTTATCGGTCATTTTTTCTAATTCTTCATAAGAATGCTCTGGTTTGGCAAATTTGACCATTTCCACTTTGTGGAATTGATGCAAACGAATCAAACCACGGGTGTCACGACCGGCAGAACCAGCTTCAGAACGGAAAGACGGACTCATGGCTGTGAAGTAGATTGGCAAGTCTTTTCCGTCTAAAATTTCCCCACGGTAGTAGTTTGTCAAAGGAACTTCAGCAGTTGGAATGAGAACGTAATTTGTATCGCTCAATTCAAACGTATCTTCTTTGAATTTTGGATATTGACCAGTCCCAAACATAGAATCGTGATTAACCATGTAAGGAGGAATGACTTCTGTGTAGCCCTCTTTTTGATGCTCGTCTAACATGAAATTATAAATAGCGCGTTCTAGACGAGCTCCTAATCCTTTGTAAAAGAGGAAGCGAGCGCCAGTTACTTTTGCCCCGCGTTCCCAGTCGAGAATATCAAGATTTTCACCAAGATCCCAGTGAGCTTTTACATCAAAGTCAAACACACGTGGCGTCCCCCAACGGCGAACTTCTACATTATCGTCTTCGTCAGCACCTACCGGCACACTATCGTGAGGAATATTTGGCAAAGTCGTTGTAAACTCGGTTAATGTAGCGTCAATTTCTGCTAACTCTGCGTCTAATGCTTTAACTTCAGCAGATAATGTTTGCATGGCAGCAATTTTATCATCAGCATTGTCTTTATTACGTTTCGCTTGGGCAATTTCTGCTGACACCGTATTTCGTTCTGCTTTTAAATTTTCGACTTTAACCAAGAGTTCACGGCGTTTGCTATCAAACTCTTTCATTTTATCAAGTGTTGCAGCGTCAACGCCACGAGTAGCTAATTTTTTTGCGATGATATCAAAATCTGTGCGAATGCGTTTAATATCTAACATCAGAACCTCCTGAAATAAAAATACACCTATGAAAGTGTTGGAGTGGCAGAGCCACGGTCCCATCCAACTTCACATAAGTGCACTTGATTGTTTATGAAATTAATATCACGGTAGAATTTCAAGCTAGCTCCCTATCTGCTCACAGCTGCCGCAGACTTTCTGAAAGAGATACTAGATTTACTTATCCGTTTCCTATGATTATACAAGAATTCTTATTTTTTTGCAAATAGATTTTTAAAAAATTGACCAATTGTTTGAATCAGTGTCGGTAATTTAATGACCTTTTCATTGCCGATATGATTTCGAGCATGTTTCAAAATAGTTCCAGCATCTTTTGAAGCGAAAAGGAATTTTCCTTTATTGGTAAAAACTTCAAAATGACGACTAATTCGTTTGCCAGACACATTGGCACCGATTTGATGGATAGTATCCCAAGGGATTTGAATATAGTCTTCGACATTGGCATCTGCATAAAATTCGAGCGCTTTATCTCCGACTAAGAATTTTCCAACTTTCCCTCCAATTCCCAGATAAGAAGTTCCTGTTGTTTGAAAATCAATTTTTGTATTTTGTGATTGTGCCATGTTCAATCCTCGTTTATCTATTATCCTTTCTATTATAGCACATTTATTGTCAATAAAAAAGAAGGCCAAAACCTTCTTTTTGTTGTTTACATAATTCCGAAGAAGCGTGCTACAATACCAACGATGAAGAGACCGATGATAATTGTGATTGGTGAAACTTTTTTCTTAAGTAACCACATGCATAGGAATGTAAGAAGAAGCCCCATCAAGCCAGGAATTAAAGCATCCAGTTGTCCTTGAAGTGTTTGAGCTTGTATTTTATCAAGTCCAAGACCACTATTTACTTGACCAAGGATATCATGTAATTGTTGACCAGTAACATTTCCTTTAGGGAATTCAATGTAAGCACCTTTAGACAAAGTCTTAGAAGGAAGTCCTACCGTAAAGGCAATATTTACCCAACGTTCAACAAGAACGGCGATGATGAACATACCAAGGATTGAAGCTCCTTTGGTGATGTCTTGAAGGATACCACCTGACATGTCTTTTGTAATTTCAGAACCAGCTTTGTAGCCAAGTTCTTGAGTGTACCATAAGAAGGCCATACGGATAAGATTCCAAAGTACGAAGAAGAGGATTGGACCCATCACGTTACCTGCCATAGCAAGTGAGGCACCAAGAGCACCGAGGATAGGACGAACGGTAAACCAGAAGACTGGGTCACCGATACCAGCAAGAGGTCCCATCATACCGATTTTAACCCCTTGGATAGCAGTGTTGTCAATTTCAGCCCCGTTAGCCTTTTCTTCTTCAAGGGCGAGTGTCACACCAATGATAGGAGCAGCTACGTATGGGTGAGTATTAAAGAATTCCAAGTGACGTTCAAGGGCCGCAGCACGGTCTTCTTTAGAAGTGTAAAGTTTTTTGATAGCTGGGATAAGTGCGTACGCCCAACCTAAGTTTTGCATCCGTTCATAGTTCCAAGAACCTTGCAAGAAAGTTGAACGCCACCAAACTTTTTGACGATCTGATTTTGATAATTGAATTTTTTCTGTCATGGTATTAGTAGCTCCTTTCTTAGTAGTCTTCTAAAATATCACCAATTGGGTCATTTGATGTAGCAGAACCGCCGCCACCATTTCCGCCTTTTTTAGAAAGGTTGATGTAAATCAAGGCAATTGCGACACCAATAGTACCCATAGCAATAAGAGTAAGGTTTGATAAAGCTGCAAGTGCAAAACCGATAGCAAAGAATGGCCATACTTCGCGAGTTGCCATCATGTTGATAACCATCGCGTAACCAACGGCAACGACCATACCACCACCGACAGCCATACCACCTGACAACCAAGCAGGCATAGCATTCAAGACACCTTGAACGACTGATGTTGGAACTGCAAGAAGAAGAGCAGCAGGAATAGCAATACGAAGACCTTGAAGAAGAAGTGCAACTAAGTGAGTACGTTCTACAGCACCGATGTTACCTTCTTTAGCAGCAGCATCAGCACCGTGAACAAGACCTACTGAAATTGTACGAACAATCATTGTAAGGAAGAGACCTGCAACTGCAAGAGGGATAGCAGTTGTATAAGCGAAACTGATACCTTTATCAGTGAAGTCGCCACCTTGTACCATGATGATTGCAGATGCTACAGAAGCAAGTGCAGCATCAGGAGCAACGGCAGCACCAATGTTTGCCCAACCAAGAGCAATCATTTGAAGTGTACCACCAAGGATGACACCTGCTTCCAAGTGTCCTGTTACTAGACCGATAAGGGTACAAGCAACAAGTGGTTGGTGGAATTGAAATTGGTCCAAGATTCCTTCAAGTCCAGCAAGAAAGGCAACGAAGACCACTAAAATCATAGAAATAATTGACATATTCTAAATCCTTTCCATTATTGAACGTTGGCTTTTTTAATTAAGTCAAACAAATCTTTTTTGGAGTCATTTGGCACTTTACGTACGTCAAATTCCACTCCGAGGTCACGCAATTTTTCAAAGGTTGCAACATCATCTTTGTCCATTGACAAAACGTTATTGACCATTGTTTTACCAGTTGAGTGAGCCATTGAGCCAACATTGAGTGTTTTGATTTCGACACCGCCTTCAACAGCACGAAGTGCATCTTGAGGAGTTTCAAAAAGAATCAGTGCATGTGTGTTACCAAAACGAGGGTCTTTTGCTACCGCAATCAATTTGTCAATTGGGACAACATTTGCTTTGACATTACCAGGAGCAGCTTGTTTGATCAACTCTTTACGAAGTTTATCAGCTGATACGGAGTCAGAAGCAACGATGATACGGTCTGCTTTAGAATCTGGTGTCCAAGCAGTTGCAACTTGACCGTGGAGAAGACGTGTATCAATACGAGCAAGATTGATTTTCAACTTGCCATCGCCGATAACGGTTCCTTCTGGAATAGCAGCTTGAGCAGTTGGTGCAGCTGGTGCACTTGTTACCTCAGCTACAGGATTTAGTTCTTCAGGAAGAGCTTTCACTCCATCCTTTGCTTCTTTGATGATGTTTGCGACAACAGCGTCAACGCCAGCATTGGCATCCATCATTCGTTCAGTATAAGCTTGAATCAACATTGGCAGATTCAAACCTGTAATGATCGCGAACTTACGGTCAGGATTTTCACCCATTACGCGGCTAGCTTGGTTAAATGGAGAACCACTCCACAGGTCAGCCAAAACTAGAACTTCATCGTTCGCGTCAAAAGCAGCCACAGCGTCATTGAACTTAGCATACAAATCATCAGGACCTTCATTTGGCATAAAAGTTACAACTTGAACTTTGTCTTGCTCACCAAAAATCATAGAACCTGATTGATGAATACCAGCAGCAAATTCACCATGGCTTGCAATAATGATTCCGATACTCATTATTGTCTTTCCTCCTTATAAAATGTTTGACTTAAGTTTAAGAAAAATTTAAGACTACTTAAGTATAAAACGTTTTCATGAAAAATGCAATAGTTTGAGCTAAAAAAATCAAAATCTTTCATATTTTTGACAGATTGTAAACGGACAAAACTAGCCATTTAAACAATATATTAACCTTGAAAATCGATTGGAAAAATAATGAAAATTTTGAAAAAATAATTCTATCTACACGAATTATTAAATAAGAAAGAGGAAAATCAATAAAAAATCTAGGAACATTTTAAATTTAAAAAACAAAATTTATAATATTCAATTTATAGCATAAATAAACTGATAGAAAATAATTGAAAATCAATAGCTGATGAGATCGCCCCATGATTGCTAGTGCACAATCAGTCGCAGAAAAATGAAATCTGGGAAGATGACGTGTAAATATTAAAAAGTCGGACAGAAAACCTATCCAACTCTAAGTATCATTATAAAAATAGTTTCAATAATTGATGAGCGACTCCGTCTTGGTCATTGGTCAGTGGCAGTTGTTCATCTGCGTAAGGAAGAAGTGCTTGGCTAGCGTTTTTCATGGCATAGCCAGTACCGGCAAAAGCTAACATCTCTGTATCATTGTGCTCGTCACCAAAAGCAATCAAATCTTTCCGATCCACGTTCAGAACCTCTAATAAATATTTCAAAGCAAAAGCTTTATTGACGCCTTTTGGAGTGCATTCGAGGATATTGAGCGGGCCGCCCCAAGTATTGATAGATAATTGTTGTTGATAAAATTGATTCAATTCATCCGCCAAAGCATATTTATCATTGGCATGCGTTTGCAAAAGGATACAGTTGGGATTTTTGGTAACCAATTCTGGATTAAATTGATTTTCAGGTTGAAAAGATTCTACACCAAATAATTTCGGGTCGGCAATCGTTTCATTGGGGGCTGTGATATAAAATTTCTTCCGATATTCCCCAGCAATGAAGTCTGCTTCAATCTCTTCCTTCCTTTTGACAATGTCTAATAGATATTCTTTATCTAAGGTGATACATCTTTCCTGTTGCCACTTTTTCTCCGGAATATGGGTCAAAGAGCCATTAAAGTTGATCATTGGAGTGTGTAGTTCCAATTCTTTATAAAATTCCCGTGCCATTCGATAAGGGCGTCCGGTTGTGATGACAACATGATGTCCTTTTTTAGAAATTTTTTTAATGGTTTCTTTTGTAAATTCAGATAGTTTGCTGTCAGAATTGAGCAAGGTTCCGTCTAAATCTACTGCAATTACTTTTTTTGTCATAGTCTACTCTTTCATTTGTGCTGTTTTCTATTATAGCAGATTTTAAGATGAAAGTGCAGAATTTGTGATATAATGTTTTCTTATATAATGAAGGAGGAAATCGAGTATGTGTAAAACAATTATCATTCATATTTTCTTTGCGATTATTTCTGCTATCGTTTATGCTGAAGGAATTTTGACAAAAGGTCCAGATTTGATTTGGAATATGTTTCTAGCTTTGGTTGCCTATGATGTGGCTTTTATAGCCATTCAATTTAAGAAAAAATGGTTTTTCTTACCTGTAGCAATTCTTTGGCTAGTGTTTTATCCCAATACGTTCTATATGATTACGGACTTGGTACACATGCACTGGGTGAGTGACACCTTGTGGAACCGAGAAAGTCTGCATCTTTTTATGGCCTTTGTTCCAAGTATTTTCTTTGGGGTTCTATGCGGAATAGAGAGCTGGAATTTGATTTCGGGCTATTTGAAGCTCAAATGGTGGCTGGAATATTTGGCTATTGGAACTGTCTCATTTTTATCGAGTCTCGCAATTTACATTGGTCGCTATGATCGGCTCAATTCTTGGGATTTAGTCAGCCATCCTACGTTAGTCTTTGAGCGGTTGGCAGCTGCTTTGCAGAGGGAGCGCCTGTTATTCATTTTAGGGTTTACCTTTATTCAAATCATGTCCTTGGTCTTTTTGAGTAAAAGTCAGTCTAAATAAAGATTTTCTGTATAAAATATTGAATTAATTTGTTTGTTTTTAAAACTTCTGTTGAAATCATGAATATTTTGTGGTATTATATCTATTATCGTTCGTAAATTTTAAGGAGATTTTTAAAAATGGACAAGTTTTTTAAACTAAAAGAGAACGGTACAACTGTTCGTACAGAAGTTCTTGCTGGTTTAACCACTTTCTTTGCAATGAGTTATATCCTCTTTGTCAACCCTGAAATGCTCAGTCAAACAGGCATGCCAGCACAAGGTGTTTTCTTAGCGACTATCATTGGGACTGTTGCAGGGACGCTGATGATGGCTTTATATGCCAACATTCCTTACGCTCAGGCGCCTGGTATGGGACTGAATGCTTTCTTTACTTATACCGTTGTCTTTGCACTTGGTTATACATGGCAAGAAGCGCTGGCAATGGTTTTCCTCTGCGGGATTATTAGTATTATTGTCACGTTGACCAAGGTTCGTACAATTATTATTCATGCAATTCCAGAGAGTTTGAAATACGCTATTTCTGGTGGAATTGGGATTTTCCTAGCTTATATCGGAGTGAAAAAAGCGGGACTTTTGAAATTTTCAATTGATCCAGGAACCTATACTGTTGCAGGAAAAGGTGCTGATAAGGCACAAGCAGCTATTATGGCTAATGGAATGGCAACACCGGGCTTGGTAGATTTTAACAATCCAGCTGTTCTTGTCGCTTTGTTTGGAATTTTCATCACCATTTTCTTTGTCTTGAAACGTGTGCGCGGAGGTATTGTGTTATCTATTGCGGCAACCACAATCGTAGCCATTTTGGTGGGAGTTGTAGATCTTTCAAAAATCAATTTTGCTTCCAATAATATCGGTGCTGCTGTTCAGGATTTAGGAAAGATTTTTGGTGCAGCTTTAGGTAAAGATGGTTTGTTAGCTTTATTTGCAAAACCTTCTCGCATTCCAGAAGTGCTTCTAGCCATTTTGGCCTTTTCATTAACAGATATTTTTGATAATATTGGAACTTTGATTAGTACTGGTCGTAAAGCAGGTATCTTTAATATTGCAGATGAAGAAGCTGCTAAAGATTCGTCTGGGCTTCAGACTAAAATGGACAAGGCGCTGTTTTCAGACATGGTTGGGACAACGATTGGTGCGATTGCAGGAACTTCAAATGTCACGACTTATGTAGAAAGTGCAGCTGGGATTGAAGCCGGTGGTCGTACAGGTTTAACAGCACTTGTCGTTGCGGCTTTGTTTGCTATTTCAAGTTTCTTTAGTCCACTTCTTGCTATTGTCCCAACAGTAGCAGTAGCTCCTATTCTTATCATTGTCGGAATTATGATGCTTTCCAGTATGAAAGATATCGAATGGGACGATTTATCAGAAGCAGTACCAGCCTTCTTTACATCCGTTTTCATGGGCTTTACTTACAGTATTACTCATGGTATTGCTGCAGGATTCATCATGTATGCATTTGTGAAAATCATCAAAGGTGAAGCCAAGGAAGTTCACCCAATTATCTGGGTATTGGATGCTTTGTTTATCTTAAACTTTATCAGTCTAGCTTTAGCTTAATGATTGAAAAATTGCTAGTTCTTTGGAGCTAGCTTTTCTTTTGTTAAATTTCAGCAGAAAATGAAAACTTCTGGTATAATAAAAGAATGTTTAGCCATAATGAAGATGAGTTGATGGCGTGGGGCGAGAAATTAGGCGCTTTACTCCGAAAACAAGATGTGTTGATTTTAACGGGTGACTTGGGTGCTGGGAAAACAACGTTCACCAAAGGGTTAGCACGTGGACTGGGTATCAAACAAATGATCAAAAGTCCGACCTATACTATTGTACGAGAATATGACGGACGCCTACCGCTTTATCATTTGGATGTTTATCGCATTGGAGAAGATCCAGATTCTATTGATTTAGACGATTTTCTCTTTGGAGATGGAGTGACGGTTATTGAATGGGGCGAATTGTTGGGAGATAGTTTGCCAAGTGACTATCTCAAATTGACAATTTTAAGAAAAAGTGATGGTCGAGAATTGGTCTTTGATGCAAAAGGACATCGAGCTGAGAAACTGCTTGAGGAATTTGTCAATGACTGAGTTAGAGCTAGTTATAAGAGAAGCAGAACCTCAAGACGCCAAATCTTTAATTGATTTTCTTAATCAAGTTGGAAAAGAATCAGATTACATGACATTAGATGCTGCAGGGATTTTGATGACAGAAGAGCAGATGAGCTCTTTCATTCAACATCAAGCTGCGTCAGATAACCAGATTTATCTAATTGCACTATTAGATAATGAAATTGCTGGTCTTGTAAGCATTACAGCTGATTTTCATGAGCGGATTCGACATATTGGACAGGTCTTTATCGTGGTTAAAAGAGTATTTTGGAATCAAGGCTTAGGAAAGTTTCTTTTAGAAGAGGCGATAAATTGGGTAGAGAATTCTAGAGTGATTCGGCGATTAGAATTGACTGTACAAGCAAGAAATGAACGTGCTGTTCATTTGTATCAGGCATTTGGATTTGAGATTGAGGGCGTTCAAAAAAGAGGGGCCTATCTTGCAGAAGGGAAATTTCTTGATGTTTACCTAATGGGAAAACTGATAGATTAGAATAATATGTTAAAAAAAATTATCTTAATGTTTTTAAGCTTGTGTCTTGTAACGGTTGCAGGACTAGGCGTTTATGGATTTACGATTTATAACCAATCAACGGATGTATTGTCTAAGACTTACAAGAGCTTTGGGAAAGATACAGATGTTATTGCAGCTACCAAACCGCTTACCTTGCTCTTAATGGGGGTGGATACGGGTAGTGGTTCACGCTCAGATCGGTGGGCTGGAAATAGTGACTCCATGATTCTCATGACGGTCAATCCTAAGACGAAAAAGACTACGATGATGAGTTTGGAGCGGGATATTCTCACCAAAATTAAAACCGCTGATGGGACAACGCAAGCAAAGCTCAATGCGGCTTATGCAAATGGTGGAGCTGAGCTAGCTATTTCCACAGTGCAAAAGATGATGAATATTCACATTGACCGCTATGTGCTTATCAATATGAAAGGTCTGGTACAATTGGTTGATGCTGTTGGCGGTATCACGGTCAATAACACACTTGGTTTCCCTATTTCGATTGAAGAAAATGAACCAGAATACAAAGCAGTTGTTGAATCAGGTAAGCAACACATCAACGGAGATCAGGCGTTGGTTTATTCTCGCATGCGTTATCAAGATCCAGAAGGGGATTATGGCCGTCAAAAGCGTCAACGAGAAGTCATTCAAAAAGTAGTCCAAAAAGTGCTGAGTTTAAATAGTGTCAGCCATTATCAGGCTATTTTAAAAGCTGTTAGCAACAATATGCAGACCAATGTAGAGTTGTCTTCTGGCAGTATTCCGCAATTATTAGGTTACCAAGATGCTTTCAAAAAGATTGAAAGCAAGCAATTAAAAGGTGAAGATGCCACCTTAGCAGATGGGGGTTCTTACCAAATCGTCACTTCGGAGCATATGTTGGAAATGCAAAATGTTCTGAGAAAATCGCTTGGCTTAGACGAAGTGACTGAATTGGAAACCAATGCAGTTTTATATGAAGAATTGTATGGCAGTGCTGCTCCTAGTTCCAGTCAGTCAGGAAATGGCACAACAACTGGTGCTGCTGATTCTTCTGCGTATTCCAGCAATCCTTATGGAACAGATCAAAATGGACAGTATTACGGTCAATACGGACAATGACATGATAAAAAAGAATTTAGCGTGTGCCTAAATTCTTTTTTATTTCTTAGTTGATGCGAGTGTTCCAGATGTCTTGAATTTGTTGAAGTCGAGCAGTAGCGTCTTGCTCAAAAAGTTTGAATTGGTAAGTTAAATCCTGTGAAATTGTTTGGAGATTGTCTTTTTGCTCTTGAACGACTTGGAGATTTCGTTGAATATTTTGTAGATTGTCTTGAATTCTGTCCATTAGCTCATAACTTTCAACAGCCTCGTTCATGAGTTTTTCTCTATTTTTAACAAGGCAAAAGCTGGCTGCAGCTGCACCGGTGAATAACAATAGATTACTAAGTTTCATGGTTTCTCCTTATGCTTTTGAAATTTTTTCGGCTAATTCTGCAAGAGCAGGGAAGTTTGGTTCGTGCGCCACGAAAGTCAGTTTTAAATCATCATTTTCTGTATAGCGTGGTGCTAAATGGACATGTGTATGGAAGACAGATTGACCGGCAATTTCTTCGTTGTTATTGATGATATTCATTCCCTTTGCACCAGTCGCCTTCATCACTTTACGAGCAATATCTGGAATGCGTGCAAAAAGTTGACTGGCAGCTTCACCGTCCATTTCAAGCATGTTGCGGAAATGTTTTTTAGGGACAACCAAGGTATGTCCGAGCGTTACTTGTGAGATGTCTAAAAATGCTAGAATTTCATCGTCTTCATATACTTTAGAAGCTGGAATTTCTCCTGCAATAATCTTACAAAAAATGCAATCTGCCATCAAATTTACCTCTACTTTGCTAGATTTTGTTATAATATAAGAACATTATACCAGAATTTGGAGAAAATATGTTAGAAATAAAAGGGCTTACAGGGGGTTATGTGAATATCCCTGTTTTAAAAGACATCAGTTTCACAGTAGGAAATGGGGAACTGGTGGGGTTGATTGGTTTGAATGGTGCGGGTAAATCCACTACAATCAATGAAATTATCGGACTTTTAACTCCTTATAAAGGTGAAATTTTAATTGACGGTGCCAAACTGCAAGATAGTCCTACGGCTTATCGTAAAAAAATTGGTTTTATTCCGGAAACACCTAGTTTGTATGAGGAATTAACGCTGCGCGAGCATATTGAAACGGTTGCTATGGCTTATGATGTGGAGCAAAAGGTGGCTTTTGCGCGCGTGGAGAAATTATTGACGATGTTTCGCTTGAAAGAAAAATTGGATTGGTTTCCGGTGCATTTTTCTAAAGGAATGAAGCAAAAAGTCATGATTATCTGTGCATTTGTGGTTGACCCCAGCCTTTTTATCGTTGATGAACCATTTTTGGGACTTGATCCAGTTGCCATTGCTGACTTGATAGAGCTTTTGGAGGATGAAAAGGCAAAAGGCAAGTCAATTCTCATGAGCACGCACGTGCTGGATTCGGCAGAAAAGATGTGTGATTCATTCGTGATATTGCATAAGGGAGAAATCCGAGCTAAAGGCAATTTAGCAGAATTACGAGCAGAATTTGCCATGCCAGAAGCTAGTCTCAATGACATTTATCTAGCTTTGACAGAAGAGGCGAGCCTATGAGAGAACTGTTTCAAAAGCGCAAACAAGTATTTCGCAATCAATGTTTGAAGTATTCGCGCTATGTTTTTAACGACCATTTTGTCCTCTTTTTATTAGTTTTTACTGGCTTTTTAGCGGTTCAATACAGTCAGTTGTTGCGAAATTTACCTTCAAATCACCTGCCAATCATTCTTGCTTTAGCAGTTCTTTTGATTTTATTGTTGCCTCTGGGACGAATCGCGACATATATGGAAAAACCAGATAGTCTATTTTTATTGGTCAAAGAAGAGGAACTAAACAGCTACTTACAAGAACAAATGCGTTCATCTTATCGATTATGGGCCTTGCTTCAAACCGTTGCGTTGTTACTATTAGCACCGCTGCTTCTTGCTTTAGGCATGCCGCTTTGGGGCTGGTTTATTCTTGTTTTTCTTATGTTGCTAGCAAAATGGTTTATCTTTTTGCAAAAAAGCCAGAAATTTTACCAAGGTGCAAGGGTGAATTGGGGCTATCTCATTGCTTACGAAGAAAGACGAAAACAGATGATTCTGCGTTTCTTTGCTCTCTTTACCAATGTTAAGGGAATTTCCAATAGCGTAAAACGCCGAGCATATCTTGATGGTTTGACGAATATTCTACCAAAAAGACAGTCAACTACTTGGCAAAATATGTATTTGCGTTCTTATTTGCGCAATGGTGATTTTCTTGCCTTGACTATACGGTTGCTGTTTCTGTCTCTTTTGGGAATTGGTTTTATCAGTCAATCGTGGATTGCTGCCATATTTGTGGCATTGTTAAATTATCTCCTGCTATTTCAGTTGACAGCCTTGTACCATGCCTTTGATTACCAATATTTGACGTTCTTATTCCCTTTAGAAATCAACTCAAAGTTAAAAGGAGTGAAACCAGTGATTGCTCTTATTGGCTACAGCGTGCTTTTTGTGGAAACAATGATGGCTTTGCTGTTTTTCCAAGATAGAGTAGCTTTGCTTTTTATGATAGGAATCACATTGCTACTCTATGTCATTTATTTACCATTCAAATTAAGAAGTTTGGTTGACTAAAGGAAGTAAAATTAGTAAAATAGATAGGAAACTTTTTACGGAGGGGAACAATGGACTTGGTTGATAATGAGCTAACTCTGACACCAATTGCAGGTAAAAGTGGGAAAGCCTACATGGGCACCTATCCAGATGGGGCGCGCGTTTTCGTCAAGATGAACACGACCCCAATCTTAGTAGGTCTGGCTAGAGAACAAATCGCACCGCAATTATTGTGGAGTCGTCGCATGGCAGACGGCAATGTCATGAGTGCACAGGAATGGCTATCAGGAAAAATTTTGACGCCGACTGAAATGGACAAAAAACAAATTGTAAATATTTTGACACGGCTGCATCGTTCACGTCCTTTGATGACACAGTTGCGTCGGTTGGGTTATTCCTTGGAGACGCCAGCAGATTTATTGGAATCTTGGTTAGAACACGCACCATTGGCAATTGGAAATAATCATTACTTACGGTCGGTTTTAAATGATATGCGTAGTCATTTACCACAATTTCGCGAGGATCATGCAACGATTGTGCATGGCGATGTGCGTCATAGTAACTGGATTGAGACAGATAGTGGATTGGTATATTTAGTAGATTGGGATTCTGTTCGATTGACAGATCGTATGTTTGATGTGGCTCATATATTAAGCCATTATATTCCAGAGGTGCGTTGGAAAGAATGGTTGACCTACTATGGCTATCGCTATAATGAAACGGTATTGAAGAAATTATACTGGTATGGTCAGTATGCTTACCTATGTCAGATTGCGAAGTATTATGAAAATGCAGACTTGGAAAATGTGAATCGGGAGATTTATGCCTTGCGTAACTTCCGCTCAAAATACGGAAGAAAGGTGTCATGAGAGTTAGAAATCGCAAAGGCGCAACGGAATTACTAGAAGCAAACCCGCAATATGTGATTTTAAATCCTGCTGAAGCAAAGGGCAAGTGGCATGAGATTTTTGGGAATAAGCACCCTATTCATATTGAAGTGGGAAGTGGGAAAGGTGCGTTTGTTTCAGAAATGGCAAAAGCTCATCCAGAAATTAACTATATCGGAATTGATATTCAAAAATCTGTTTTAAGTTACGCCTTGGATAAGGTTTTAGCAGCTGATGTTCCCAATATCAAGCTCCTTTGGGTAGATGGTTCTGATTTGACCAACTACTTTGAAAATGGAGAGATTGATCGTTTGTATCTGAATTTTTCTGATCCTTGGCCCAAGAAACGCCATGAAAAACGGCGCTTGACCTACAAATCTTTTCTCGATACCTTTAAGCAAATTTTACCAGAACATGGAGAGATTCATTTCAAAACAGATAATCGTGGCCTCTTTGAATATAGCTTGGTGAGCTTTTCTCAATACGGCATGAAACTAAATGACGTTTGGTTGGATTTGCACGCGAGCGACTTTGAGAATAATGTGATGACGGAATATGAGCAAAAATTTGCCAACAAAGGTCAAGTCATCTATCGGGTTGAGGCAGAGTTTTAAGGTGAAATAGATAATTGAAAGAGGCTGGGCAAAAAGTGTCCCAGCTTCTATCAGATTTAGTAATAAACGAATAACGCAGTAGGTGATTGGGCTCTTCATTCGCTGTTTAAGCTCGGAAGAGCACCTTTGCCGAAAACTTCGTTTTCTTCATCTGCAACCTTAAACAGCTTGATAACTGTTTAAGCACCCTTGCGGGGGTGAGTTTGGGACAAAAAGATTTCAATTTTTAAAAATCTTAATTATTAAGCCCTTCTAATCTATAATTAAATGCGAAAAGCGAGTAAAGTAGAATTCTGATTACCAGAAAACTAGTTTTGTTCGCTTTTTATATTTGAGGTCGGACTTTTGTCCCAGCCTCCACTCCCATTTCTGATTTTCAGGAGAAAAGATTGCTAAAAAACAAGAGGAGCAAAAGAATGTCTCAAGCGACAAAATGAACTTTAGAAGCTTCATTTAAACATTTTGTTATAAAAGCTATTAACAAAATTTACAATTCAGGACAGTGTAGAAGATTGTGGTATCAATCGGATGACCTTTTATCATAAATATATATGTGTGCGATTTGGTAGAATGGTCTTGTTTTGAGTTTACTAAAAAGTAAAACGTTGCTGTCCAAGTAGATGTTCAAGAAATTTTATTAAAATAGTAGAACTTTTCTCATTTTGTTCTTTTCTCTTGTACTCGATTAAGTTTTTATTTATAATAATTCTAAATAAAGAGAAAAGAGAAGGTTGACGATGACGAGAGAACAAGAGATTGATAAGAATTTTAGTGGTCGGCTTAATATTTTGCGAGCTGGAGTATTGGGGGCCAATGATGGTATTATTTCTATCGCGGGTGTGGTAATAGGGGTAGCAAGTGCGACAGAAAGTATTTGGATTATCTTTCTTTCTGGGTTAGCAGCAGTCTTTGCGGGAGCTTTTTCCATGGCAGGTGGTGAATATGTATCTGTTTCCACTCAAAAGGATACGGAGGAGGCCGCAGTTGTCAGAGAGCGAGATCTTTTAATGAAAAATCCAGATATTGCTAGGCAGTCGCTCTATGCAGCTTATATCCAGAATGGCGAGTGTGAGACTTCTGCCCAGCTTTTAACCAATCGAGCTTTTTTAAAGGATCCTCTCAAAGCTTTGGTAGCGGAAAAGTATGGTATTGAAGTGGAAGAATTTACTAATCCTTGGCATGCAGCAATCTCCAGCTTTATCGCTTTTGTAGCAGGAGCTATCTTTCCCATGCTGAGTATTGTCTTCTTTTCTGCTAGTTATAGAATTCCGGCGACAGTAGTCATTGTTGCTTTATCGCTATTGGGAACGGGATACACCAGTGCCAAGTTAGGAAAAGCCCCGATAAAAAATGCCATGATTCGAAACTTAGTCATTGGACTTTTGACTATGACAGTAACTTATCTTGTAGGTCAATTATTTGCTATCTAATTTCGAAATAAAAAACCTTTATGAGGAGTGATTTTGATTGTAGGTTATTCTATTTGACTTTATAGTCAATTCTTTTTAGAATTATCTGTCAACCACAATGCTGAAATCAATCAATTTTCTTACGATTGATAAGTATAGCATCAAATAAAATACAGGAATATATTTTCTTGCATTTTATTTTTTCTTATGCTATAATACAAGTAACGAATATGAAAGAGAGGCGAGGAAGTATCTTCGCCTCTTATCTGTGAGGAGGTGTAGTCTTATCGCAACGATTGTAGAATTGGTAAAAGAGGTTGTCGAGCCAGTCATCCAAGAACCGTATGAATTAGTGGATATTGAGTATGGTAAGATGGGGAGCGACCATGTTCTCAGTATTTTTGTAGATAAGCCGGGAGGGATTACCGTAAATGATACGGCAGATTTGACGGACATCATCAGTCCGCTTTTGGACACGATTAAGCCGGATCCTTTTCCTGAGCAGTATTTCCTTGAGGTGACGAGTCCAGGGTTGGAACGTCCGCTGAAAACGAAAGAACAATTAGCAGATGCAGTTGGGCAATATATCCATGTTAGTCTGTATCAAGCAGTTGATAAAAGTAAAACCTTTGAAGGAACATTGCTTTCTTTTGAGGAAGATAGTTTAACAATGGAATATATGGATAAGACGCGTAAGAAAGTTGTTCAAATTCCTTACCAGCTAGTATCCAAAGCAAGATTAGCAGTAAAATTTTAGTAAGAAAAAAGAAAGGATTGCTTTTGTTTTTACAAAAGCGAAAAAAACATGAGTAAAGAAATGCTAGAGGCCTTCCGCATTTTGGAAGAAGATAAAGGAATCAAAAAAGAAGACATTATCGAAGCAGTGACAGAATCCTTACGCTCCGCTTATCGTCGCCGTTATGGTCAGTCAGATAGTGCAGCCATTGAATTTAATGAAAAAACAGGTGATTTTCGTGTCTATACAGTTCGTGAAGTGGTGGACGAAGTTTTTGATAGCCGTTTGGAAATCAGCTTAAAAGATGCTCTTGCCATTAGCTCCGCTTATGAGCTTGGTGATAAAATCAAATTTGAAGAAGCGCCGGCTGAATTTGGTCGGGTAGCAGCTCAATCTGCTAAGCAAACAATTATGGAAAAGATGCGCAAGCAAACGCGGGCGATTACCTACAATAAGTATAAAGAGCATGAAAATGAAATCATGTCAGGAACAGTCGAACGTTTTGACAATCGTTTCATCTATGTCAATCTTGGCAGCATTGAAGCGCAGTTGTCTAAACAAGACCAAATCCCTGGAGAAGTCTTTGCTTCACACGACCGCATTGAAGTTTTTGTTTATAAGGTTGAGGACAATCCTCGTGGTGTAAATGTTTTTGTTAGCCGTAGTCATCCAGAGATGATCAAACGCTTGATGGAGCAAGAAATTCCTGAAGTTTATGATGGAACGGTTGAAATTATGAGCGTTTCTCGTGAAGCAGGTGATCGAACCAAGGTTGCGGTACGTAGTCACAACCCAAATGTAGATGCAATTGGTACAATCGTTGGACGTGGTGGCGCAAACATCAAGAAAATCACTAGCAAGTTTCATCCTGCTAAGTATGATGCAAAATCAGACCGTATGATTCCTATTGAAGAAAACATCGATGTGATTGAGTGGGTAGCAGATCCTGCAGAGTTTATCTACAATGCGATTGCTCCGGCAGAAGTGGATCAAGTCATCTTTGACAGTCAAGATAGCAAGCATGCTCTTGTCGTTGTGCCAGATAACAAATTGTCTCTTGCAATCGGTCGTCGCGGACAAAACGTACGCTTGGCAGCTCATTTGACAGGTTACAGAATTGACATCAAATCTGCAAGTGAATTTGAAGCTATGGAAGAAGCTGGTGAGCTTGGCGGATTTGCTGAAGAAACAGAAGAATTTACAGCAGTTGAAAGTCCTGTAGAAGCAGAATTTGTAGAAAGTGAAGTTGAAGCAGCAGACTAAAGGAGGGAAAGAATGGCAAAAACAAGAAAAATCCCTTTACGAAAATCAGTAGTTTCTAACGAAGTCATTGACAAGCGTGATTTACTCCGCATTGTCAAAAACAAAGAAGGTCAAATTTTCATTGATCCAACAGGCAAGGCGAACGGACGTGGAGCTTATATCAAACTTGATAATGAAGAAGCGCTTCAAGCTAAGCAAAAACGAGTCTTTAATCGCAGTTTTAATATGGAAGTGGAAGACGATTTTTACGATGAGCTGATTGTTTACGTGGATCATAAAGTTAAAAGAAGAGAGCTAGGTCTTGAATAAACAAAAATTAGCCAGTTTACTTGGATTGGCACAACGAGCAGGTCGCATCATATCAGGTGAAGAACTGGTTGTTAAGGTAATACAAGATAAGAAAGCAAAGTTAGTCTTTTTAGCCAATGATGCTGCTCCAAATTTGACCAAGAAAATTACTGATAAAAGTCATTATTACAAAGTAGAAGTATCAACCGTGTTTTCAACACTGGAATTAAGCACCGCAGTAGGCAAGGCAAGAAAAGTGCTTGCCATCACTGATGCTGGATTTACAAAGAAAATGAGGTCTCTTATGGAATAGAAGAGGAGGACAAGATTTGTCTAAAGTAAGATTGTACGAAATCGCGAAAGAACTGGGGAAAGAAAGCAAGGAAATTGTGGCGCGTGCAAAAGAGCTTGGTATTGAGGTAAAAAGTCATGCCAGCAGCGTGGAAAGCGAAATAGCAACACGTATCACAGCTAGCTTTTCTCAAGCAGCAGCTCCTAAAAAAGAAAAGACTCAAAAGCCGACTCAATCGTTGCCTAAAGAGCAACCGTCAGCTTCAACGGCAGTGAAAGAAACGACCGAGGCTGAGAAGAAAGCAGAGCCGAAGGAAGTAGCTCCGACGCAAAAGTCGGAAGTGGAAATGAAGTCGGCGCCTGCAAAACCAAAAAGTCGTAATTTTAAGGCTGAACGAGAGGCAAGAGCAAAAGAGCAAGCAGAACGACGGAATAAACAGCGAGACAATCGTCCGCAAAAACAACAAAATGGGGACAAACGAAATCGAGATGAGCGCAATCAGCGTAATGATCGAAGCAATCAAAATCGCAATGACCGAGGAAATCGCAACGAACAACGCGACAATCGCAATCATCGGAACCAAGATAATCGTCGTCAAGGGCAAAATCGTTCACATGCTACAAATCAAAATCGCCCTCAAACGAATCAAGGACCACGCATTGATTTTAAAGCGCGTGCAGCGGCTCTGAAAGCAGAACAGAATGCCGAATATGCTCGCGGTAGTGAAGAACGTTTCAAACAAGCTCAGGCTGCGAAAGCAGCTCAACGCGAGCAGAATAAACGGAAAGAACCTGTAGAAGAATTATTTCAAGCAGCAGCTACTATCGTGGAAGCAACAAAGCCAGCTCCACAGCCCCAAGTTGCTCCTGAAGCGAGTCAAACTCCCGCAGTTGACACTCGTCGTAAAAAACAAGCCCGACCAGACAAGAAGCGCGATGACTTTGATCGTGAAGAAGATGGTCCAAGAAAACAACAAAAGAATCGAAGCAGTCAAAATCAAGTGAGAAATCAAAAGAATAGTAATTGGAATCATAACAAAAAAAATAAAAAAGGCAAGAACAATCGGAATAACACTCCAACTCCAAAACCAGTTACAGAACGCAAGTTCCATGAATTGCCTAAAGAATTTGAATACACGGAAGGTATGACCGTTGCAGAAATTGCAAAACGGATTAAACGTGAACCAGCCGAAATTGTCAAGAAACTCTTTATGATGGGGGTTATGGCAACGCAGAATCAATCGTTGGACGGCGATACTATTGAACTTCTGATGGTAGATTATGGCATTGAAGCACATGCTAAAGTTGAAGTCGATAATGCAGATATCGAACGTTTCTTTGTGGATGATGATTATCTTGATCCAGATGCCTTGGTAGAGCGTCCGCCAGTTGTGACCATCATGGGACACGTTGACCATGGGAAAACAACACTTTTGGATACCTTGCGTAATTCTCGTGTTGCTACAGGTGAAGCAGGTGGGATTACACAACATATTGGTGCTTACCAGATTGAAGAAAATGGTAAGAAAATTACCTTCCTTGATACACCAGGGCATGCGGCCTTTACAAGTATGCGGGCACGTGGTGCTTCTGTCACAGATATCACGATTCTTGTCGTAGCAGCAGATGACGGAGTCATGCCTCAAACAATTGAAGCGATTAACCATTCAAAAGCAGCTAATGTGCCAATTATTGTAGCGATTAACAAGATTGATAAGCCAGGTGCTAATCCTGAACGGGTTATCGGTGAATTAGCTGAATATGGCGTTATGTCAACTGCTTGGGGCGGTGATTCTGAATTTGTTGAAATCTCAGCTAAGTTCAACCAAAATATTGATGAACTGCTCGAAACCGTTCTCCTTGTAGCTGAAATTCAAGAGCTAAAAGCTGATCCAAAGGTTCGCGCAATTGGTACAGTAATCGAAGCGCGCTTGGATAAAGGAAAAGGTGCAGTTGCAACCTTGCTCGTTCAACAAGGTACTTTGAATGTGCAGGATCCAATTGTTGTCGGAAATACCTTTGGACGTGTACGTGCGATGACCAATGACCGTGGACGCCGAGTGAAAGTTGCTGGACCGTCTACACCAGTATCTATCACGGGTCTAAATGAAACACCAATGGCTGGTGATCATTTTGCAGTGTATGAAGATGAAAAAGCAGCGCGTGCAGCTGGTGAAGAACGTGCAAAACGTGCTCTCATGAAGCAACGTCAAGCAACTCACCGTGTTAGTCTTGAAAATCTTTTTGATACCCTTAAAGCCGGTGAAGTCAAGTCTGTCAATGTTATTATCAAAGCAGATGTGCAAGGTTCTGCCGAAGCCTTGACAGCTTCCCTTCAAAAGATTGAAGTAGAAGGCGTTAAAGTCACGATTGTTCACTCAGCAGTTGGTGCTATTAACGAGTCTGACGTGACTCTTGCCGAAGCTTCAAATGCCTTTATCATTGGTTTTAACGTTCGTCCTACCCCACAAGCTCGTCAACAAGCAGAAGCCGATGATGTCGAAATTCGTCTTCACAGCATTATTTATAAAGTCATCGAAGAAGTAGAAGATGCCATGAAAGGGATGTTGGATCCAGAATACGAAGAAAAAATTATCGGTGAAGCTGTTATCCGTGAAACCTTCAAGGTTTCTAAAGTCGGTACCATTGGTGGCTTTATGGTGGTTAGCGGTAAAGTAACTCGTGATTCTAAGGTTCGTGTGATTCGTGATGGTGTTGTCATCTTTGATGGTGCGCTTGCTAGCCTCAAACATTATAAGGATGATGTGAAAGAAGTTGGCAATGGGCAAGAAGGTGGTCTCATGGTTGAGAACTACAATGACATCAAGGTAGACGACATGATTGAAGCCTACATCATGGAAGAAATCACAAAATAAAATATGAATGGAAAAGAGACAGGCTATGGTTCATTAAAGTCTGCCTCAACCTTTTTCTAAAGTAAGTGAAAGGAGATATCATGGCAAATCAATTTCGTGTGGATCGTGTGGGCATGGAAATCAAACGTGAAGTCAATGAAATTTTGCAAAAAAAAGTTCGTGATCCGCGTGTTCAAGGAATTACCATTACAGATGTGCAAATGTTGGGTGACTTGTCAATGGCAAAAGTGTACTACACGCTGATGAGCAAGCTTGCTTCTGAGCAAGAAAAAGCTCAAATTGGTTTAGAAAAAGCCAAAGGAACGATCAAACGTGAATTGGGTCACAACTTGAAGATGTACAAAATTCCTGATTTGACATTTATCAAAGATGAATCCATTGAATACGGGAATAAAATTGACCAAATGCTCCGCGATTTAGAACAAAAATAAAATGTGATTTTAGCTATATCAATATATTTAAAAAGAAAGGAAATTCTATTTTTCTTTCTTTTTTTGATAAAAATGCTAAAAAAGGCTTGTTACTTTTACACTTATCCATTAAAATAGAAAAGGAGATAATCCGCTACATATTTTTCGGAGGGAAAAAGATGTCCATCAATTGGCAGCAAATTATATTTAGCTTTTTAGGCGGTTTAGGACTTTTCCTATATAGTATTAGGATGATGGGGGATGGCTTGCAGCAGGCTGCAGGTGATCGGCTTCGTTATTTTATTGACAAATATACAAGCAATCCATTTTTTGGTGTTCTAGTTGGGATTGGTCTAACAGCTCTCATTCAGTCCAGTTCAGGTGTGACAGTTATTACAGTTGGATTGGTGAGTGCGGGACTTTTAACGCTTAGGCAGGCAATTGGAATTGTTATGGGAGCCAATATCGGAACAACCGTAACTTCTTTTATCATTGGTTTTAAGCTAGGTGATTATGCCTTGCCAATTCTCTTTTTAGGGGCAGTCTGTCTCTTCTTTACCAAAAAACGCTCCGTCAATAATATCGGTCGCGTTCTATTTGGGGTTGGTGGTATCTTCTTTGCTTTAAATCTGATGAGTGGCGCTATGGAGCCATTGAAAGATTTAGATGCTTTTCGTGAGTATATGATAAAGTTAAGTGGAAATCCAGTCCTTGGAGTGTTTGTAGGAACAGGGATTACATTACTGATTCAAGCCTCATCCGCAACTATAGGTATTTTGCAAAATCTATATGCGAGTGGTTTGATTGAGCTAAAAGGAGCCTTACCAGTCCTTTTTGGGGATAATATCGGGACAACGATTACAGCGATTATTGCATCATTAGGAGCCAATATTGCTGCTAAACGTGTAGCAGGTGCCCATGTCACTTTCAATGTGGTCGGTACCGTTTTATGCTTGATCGTTTTAGGTCCATTTACGAGCTTGATTCAGTGGTTTCAAACAACTCTTCATTTAAGCCCAGAAATGACCATCGCCTTTGCCCACGGAACTTTTAATTTGACTAATACGATTATTCAATTTCCATTTATTGGTTTATTAGCTACCTTAGTGACGAAGCTGATTCCAGGTGAAGATGAAGTTGTAAAATACGAGCCGCTTTATTTGGATGTAATTTTAATCAAACAAGCGCCGTCTTTGGCGCTTGGAAATGCCAAAAAAGAATTGCTTCATTTAGGACGTTATGCGATGCGTTCATTTGAGTTAGCTTATGATTATATTGTGAACAATACTGAAAAGTCAGCAGACAAAGGGCATAAAACGGAAGAAGCAATCAACAAGATTGATGAAGATCTGACACGCTATCTGATTGATTTATCTAGTGAACCTCTTAGTCAAAAAGAAAGTGAAGTACTGACTAATATTCTGGACTCTTCACGCGATTTGGAAAGAATCGGAGATCACGGTGAAGCGCTTATCAACTTGACAGACTATATCCGTCGAAAAAAAGTAGAATTTTCTCCAGCAGCCTTGCAAGAGTTGGAGTTGATTTACAATATGACTCTTAGTTTCATTGAAGAATCTTTAGCTTCTGTAGAAAATAATAACATTGAGTTGGCAAATAGTCTGGTGGCTAAGCATGAAGCGATTGATAAAATGGAACGCAGATTGCGGAAGACGCATATCCATCGCCTGAACAGAGGAGAATGCTCTACGCAAGCAGGCGTAAACTTTATTGATATCATCTCTCACTATACGAGAGTAGCAGATCACGCCATGAATTTGGCGGAAAAAGTGCAAGCGGAACAAATTTAAGATTGAGAAACAAACTGCTGAGAGGTAGTTTGTTTTTTAATAGACAACTTGCTTTGTATGAACAAACAGATAGCTCATAAACCATACATATATGAGATCGGGTTGATAACAAAAGAAGAAATGTGGGCTACATATTGTATGCTAGATAAAGTCCTCAATGCAATATGAAAAAAACTGCAATCTAAACAGAGGTTGGGCTGAAACTGAAAGATGTCAGGGTTTATCTTTATCAAAGTTTCCAAACTCTAAAACAATCCATTAAGAAGAATAACTACAAATTTCGAAACATACTTTTTACTTTCATCTAAATTTTTTTCGTGGAATGGAGTTGACTAAATTCTCAGAACATCTTATTGCTGGCTATCAGTAGATTGTGGATAGTGATTTAGAAAAGTTTCCGATATGTTTTGTAAGATAGACTTATGTTTTTTGATGAGAATATCACTGTGATGAGGGCCTGTCATAACTAGTGATAATTAAATTTATTCTGAAACTAGTCATATAAAAACCAGCCCTCATTAAGAGAGGACTGGCTAGTTGTTTAGTTCATGATTAGAACAATATGTACCAAAAGTTAGTTTAACCACTATGTGCTGAATGGTATACATAAATAATATAAGAAAATTTAGAAATTAGCTTTACTGCATTATTCAAAAGTCACCTTAATTGGTATTTTGGCAACAGTTTCTGTGATATCATAAATGACTTCTAAATTGCATTCTAAGACTTTTGGTTTGGTAATACTAGCCGCTTCCAAAGCAGTTATTGGTAGTTTAATACTACCTTCTGAAGTAGCAGAAGCTTTTAAGGTATCAGAACAAACGATAATTTTGTGGTCATCACTATTGGAAATATTATTGACTTTACCATTACGAGTTTGTACTTCATATTCCTTATTGGAAGTGTTTTTATAAGCTAGCTTAAGGGTATATTCGTAATTATCTTTTTCTAACCCTTTATAGGTGACCGTGATATCTTTACCTTCATAAATAACGGTATCAGTAGCTGTGGTAGAAAATTCAACAGTTTTTGATTTTTGTTCTGCCTTTTGACTAGAACTAGTATCGGGTGTTTTAGAAGATGATGTGTCTGTTGATTTCTTATTATTACCGCAAGCAACTAAAAGCAGAATGGTAAGCAAGGAGACAGTGACTGTAAAGACTTTCTTTTTCATGGTACACCTCCAAAGATAAGTGTGCTAGGTGCAGACTAAAGTCGTTTAAAGCCGATTTGTCTCTTTTAAATTTGGAATCAGCTCCTTGCGACAACAATCAACACAAAATACTTTTTCCATTTTTATTATAACATAATACAGACAATTATTCAAATAAAAGACAAAACATAAAAGTGTAAATAACTAGAAAGTAATGTATTGGATTGATGGAGTTTAATAGTTTAATTAACCTATTTTGTATGAGCCATCTATTTCGCACTAGGAAAAATGACATCAATTATACAAATAAATATGGCTTGCAGAATTAGATATCAATTATCATCTACAAACAGTGGGAAAAAATTCGAGACAACTATAAAAATGGTATGAATTAAGTGTTGAAAAAATATCTAGCAAACAAAAATTTAAATTAGAATATCTGCATTATTATCTTTTTTAGAATAAACAGTATCAAATGCAGATTTCTCCAATATGAGGTCAGTTAACTATTTAGCTTATTAGCTAAATGACATGTATCATAAGTTCATTAAACTACTATATGCTGAATAGTATAAACAGTAGTGTAAGAATTAAGTTTAGTCCCTATAGGACCGCTTAAAATTTAGCAAAATAGGTCTATACCATTTACAAAAAAAGAAGAAAGCGGTATAATAAAAGGGACATAATGAATAAATGTGAGAGTGCCTCAAAATATCAATTACAGTTGCTAGAAATTGTAACTTAATATAAACTCTCATCGAATGAAGGAGGTTTTATTATGCCTAAATACATTCAAGCTGATCAATTTTTCTATCCCCATGGTATTTGTCAAGGTGGCTATCTGGAATTGGTCGATGGCAAATTTGGAAAATGGTCCAAGAAAATTCCAGCAGATTCAGATGTGATAGATTACACAGGTTATTCTATTGCACCGGGATTGGTAGATACCCATATTCATGGCTTTGGTGGTGTTGATGTGATGGATAATAATATCGAAGGAACACTTCACATTATGAGTGAAGGCTTATTGTCAACAGGAGTCACCAGTTTTTTACCGACAACCTTGACCTCAAGTTTTGAATTACTGCTAGCTGTGACCGAAAATATTGGTGATCATTACCAAGAAGCAACAGGTGCTAAGATTCGTGGGCTATATTTTGAAGGTCCGTATTTCACAGAAAAATACAAAGGAGCTCAAAATCCAATTTACATGAAAGATCCTCGAATGGATGAATTTCGTGCTTGGCAAAAAGCTTCAAATGGTTTGCTTAATAAAATCGCTCTAGCTCCAGAACGAGAAAGTGTTGAAGACTTTGTTCGCACTATTACAGATGAAGGCGTAACGGTTGCGCTGGGACACTCAAATGCAACTTTTGAAGAAGCTAAAGCAGCTGTGGACGCAGGTGCTAGTGTCTGGGTTCATGCCTATAATGGCATGCGTGGTCTGACTCACCGTGAGCTGGGCATGGTCGGCGCTATGTACGAGCTGCCACACACTTATGCTGAGCTGATCTGTGATGGGCACCATGTGGATCCAAAGGCTTGTGACATTTTGATGAAGCAAAAAGGTCATGAACATATTGCCCTCATTACCGACTGTATGACAGCTGGTGGACTAGAAGATGGCGATTATATGCTGGGTGAATTTCCGGTAGTGGTCGCCAACGGAACTGCTCGTCTCAAATCAACAGGCAACCTCGCGGGCTCTATCTTAAAATTGAAAGATGGACTGAAAAATGTGGTTAAATGGGGCATTGCCAACCCACATGAAGCAGTTATGATGGCAACGCTCAATCCAGCAAAATCAGTCCACATTGATGATGTTTGTGGTCAAATCAAAGAAGGTCACGATGCGGACTTTATCGTTTTGGACAAAGATTTAGAACTCGTTGCAACTTATCTGGATGGTGAAAAACGATACGAAGCGTAAAGATGGAACATTGAAGTATTCATATAGTTTTTTTAGAATCTAGGATAACACCCTAGGTTCTTTTTTGCAGCTTTTTTATAATCAGTATATGTGTATTCCGAACGATGATTCTATAAACAAAATAATTTTATAGTTAAAACTTTATATTTTCTATTTTTTGTATATGTTCATAAAGGAATGTTACGTTTTCATTACAAATGCTATTTTGTGTGAATATTCAGAAAAATTTACGATATAATAACTTTTAAAAAATAAAAATGAGGAGATTTATATGCAAAAACAGCGTTTTTCATTGAGAAAGTATAAGTTTGGTTTGGCTTCGGTCGTTTTAGGTACATTTTTAGTGATTGGAGCAGCTCAAGTTCAAGCTGAGGAGCAAGTGGCAGCTAAGCCCGTAGTTACACAGGAGACGAACGTTGCTACGACAACAGAAGCGACTACTCAATCAGCAACTGCGTCTGAAAATACAGAATCTGAGGCAGAGAAAACAGATTCTCCAGTAGCCACTCCTGTTGAAACACCGCAACAGACAGCGACTGCTCAAGTTGCCGAAGTGACATCAAGCTCTCCGACTGAAGTGTCTTCCAACACTGAAGAGCAACCAGCTCCAGAAGATACAAGTGCTACAAAGAAGGAAAGTGCACCAGCTTCGCAACCGAAAGCAGCATCGACAGAGGCAGAGTCGACTTCTGTGACGAATTCATCGGCTGCACCTGCTACAAAAGCTGAGCCGGCTAAGACACCTGTGTCAGATGAAGCAAGACCTGCAAGTGTTAGCAGTAATGAAATCATCAAAGTTCCTCAAACCTGGCATCAAGGTTATAAAGGGGAGGGCACTGTTGTAGCGATTATTGACTCTGGTTTGGATGTTCACCATGAAGTATTGCGGATTACAGATCCTTCAAAAGGAAAATACAAAACTGAAGCCGAAATGGAGGCTGTTAAGCGTGCAGCTGGCATTGACTATGGGAAATGGTATAATGACAAAGTAGTCTATGCTTATGATTATATGGACGGTGATGACAATATCAAAGAAAAAGATACGTCATCGCACGGGATGCATGTAACAGGGATTGCTACAGGAAATCCAGATAAGAAAAGTGCTAATGGTGAATATGTTTACGGAGTAGCACCTGAAGCGCAGGTTATGTTTATGCGGGTCTTTTCTGATCGGAGCGGAACTACTAGTTCAGCTATTTATGCGAAAGCCATTGATGATGCGGTTGCCCTGGGAGCGGATTCTATCAATATGAGTCTGGGTTCTTCTACTGGTTCCACTATCAATGCTGATCCAAGCATTGTAGATGCGATTAAACGTGCCCGTGCAAAAGGAGTTTCAGTCCTCATATCTGCAGGGAACAGCAATACTTTTGGATATGGGTATGATAAACCACTAGCAGAAAATCCTGATTATGGATTAGTCGGAAACCCCTCTACGGTAGAAGACTCAATCTCTGTTGCTTCCGTCAATAACACAGTAGTCACAGAAGAAGTCTTTAATGTTCTTGGATTGGAAAACAATGCCGAATTAAATCATGGGAAATTCACTTATGCAGCAGCTGAAACAGAAGGACAGTTTAAAAAAGGAAAAGAGTATAAATATGTAGACGCTGGGCTTGGTCGTGAAGAAGACTTTAGCGGAGTGGATGTCAAAGGAAAACTAGCTCTTGTGCAACGTGGCAGTATTACATTTGCAGAAAAAGCAAACAATGCACTAAAACACGGTGCGACTGGAATAGTAGTCTATAATAATGTCGCAGGTGCGAATGTTACAATGGCTTTGGACGGAGAAGGGAAGAAAAATCCTGCAGTCTTTATTTCCAAAGAATATGGTGAAGCGCTGAAAGCTGGTCAGTATAAGTTAGTATTTAATGGTGCGATGGCTAATCAGCCCAATCCAGAAGCAAAAGAAATGTCTGATTTTTCAAGTTGGGGTGTAACAACAGATGGTCAATTGAAACCAGATGTAACTGCTCCTGGTGGCTCTATCTTTTCATCGCTCAATGATAATACCTATGGCAATATGAGCGGAACCAGTATGGCAGCTCCTCACGTAGCTGGTGTAGCCGCTCTTGTCAAACAGTATTTACTGAAGAAATACCCAGACAAATCTCCTGCAGAAATTTCAGAATTAGTCAAAGCCTTGATTATGTCTACAGCGAAACCGCATGTCAATAAGGAAACTGGAACGTACACTTCCCCCCGTCAACAAGGTGCTGGTATTGTAGACACAGCAGCAGCCGTATCTACAGATTTGTATGTAACGAGCGAAAATAATTATCCTAGTGTATCGCTTGGAAATGTTAAGGATGAATTTACATTTGATGTGACCGTTCACAATTTTTCTGATAAAGATCGGACATTGAAAATGATTGTCAATACGAATACAGACAATGTTAAGGACGGGCGTTTTACACTCACTCCTAGAAAATTAACAGAAACTGTCTGGCCTGAGATTACTGTTAAGGCACACAGTAGTGAACGTGTCACGATCAAAGTCAATACATCTAAATTTGCAGAAGAATTGACCAAGCTCATGCCAAACGGCTACTTCTTAGAAGGTTTTGTTCGTTTTGTTGATCCAGCGGATGATGGAGATGTAGTTAGCCTGCCATTTATGGGCTTCCGTGGCGAATTTCAAAATTTACCAGCAGCTGAAAAACCAATTTATAATTTAGCCAGAGAAGGCAGGTCTGGATTTTATTACGATGTTCCGCAAGATAAGAGTGTTTCAGCCGGTGACAATGTGAGTGCTATTTTAACGACAGCTAATGAGACCCTTTATTCAACTGGTCAAACAACAGCTCGTAGTCCGATTGTGCTTGGCACGGTGGAAAATGAACAAGGCACAAATGTCTTGCAGTTGGATGCCAATGGAAATGTTCGCCTCGCCTTTTCTCCAAATAATGACGGCAACAAAGACTTGATTCAGTACCGCTCAGTATTTTATCGGAATTTCACCAATCTAACCGCTAGCGTTTATGCAAGTACGGATACAGATTATCGTTCACCAATTTGGCAGAGCAGCAAAGCTTTAGATGGTCGTAAAAATTACTTTGATAGTAAAGGGCCGAAATCTTATGTGGTTGAAAATACCGTATGGGATGGTCGTGATAGTAGTGGAAATGCTGTGAAAGACGGCCTATATACCTATGTAATCCGCTACACGCCAGATGTCCCTGGGGCAAATGAACAAGCGGTAACTTTCCAACTTCAAATCGATACACAAAAGCCAGTCATCACATCAGGTTATATCACCAACACAAATGGAGTAGAAACATTTGTTGCTCGTCAGGTAAAAGATGAAGGGGAGGGTGGGATTCTAAGAAAAAGCCTCTTCTATCTTCAGCCAGATAAAAACAATAGCGTCCTCTATCAAGCTAGAGATGCTTTGGGGAATGTACGCATTTATGAACGTCGTGTTTATATTGCAGCAAATCAAGACGGCAGTTACACTTTGCCAAAAGGTGTAGAAAAGACCAATATTTTCTATTTGGTAGAAGATTTTGCTGGAAATAAAGATGTTATCTCTTTAGCAAAATTAGTAGGAGATGAAAATAGTGGACGGATTCGTGTAGCTTTGGTAGATGCTGAAAGTCATAAAGATTTGGATACGAGCTTTGTATATCGTATCAAAGATGCAAACGGTAACTATGTCAATCTTGATAAAGGAAATGACATCAACTTCTTAGGATTTGGACACTATGTAGCTGAATTGTTCACTTATGATAAAGGCGGTTTAAAACTGTACAGCTCTCAAACGCAAGAATTCGATTTGACAGCTGAGGACAGCTTCAAAACAATTGAATTTTTAGCAAAAGAAATCGTCTATGCTCCGTTAAGTGTAGCTTTCGATCAAGCAGTTCCTAAAAATACATCCGTTGTCTTAAAAAATGCAGATGGAGATTTATTGGTATTACCAGTGCAAAAATATGGTCAAAATGCTTTTGGAAAAACGGTTGCAGTAGGTCGTTATACAGTTCTTGTGAAACTTCCTGCGGGTTATGAATTGTGGGATGAAAATCCAACGGTTGAGGTCTTTGAAGGTCAAAATAATCTTCTTAAGTTAGCGGTTATTATCAAAACGCAGCTACTAGCGGCTGTCAATAAACAAGCTAGTCTTGTCGCATCTGCTCAGTATTATAATGCAGCTGCAGAAAAACGCACAGCTTATGATCAGGCTTACGCAGTGGCTCAAGCTGCTGTGGCTGGCAAATTGACTCAAGCTGAAGTGGATAAAGTTTTAGCAGCTTTAAATACGGCTTCTAACGATTTGGACGGTAAAGATTCTGATATTGCTTCTGTGAAGCAAGCTATTGCTGCCTATGGTGCTATGACAAAAACAGGACGTTATGCCAACGCTACAGAGAAATACCGTCGCAATTATGACCAAGCTTTCCAAGCAGTTGCTTTGCTGTTAGCACAGGAGCGTGTAACTCAAGAACAAATTGATACAGTTCTAGCCAAATTAAAAGCAGCAGAACAGCGACTGAATGGCAAAGCCACGAACTTTAGCAGCTTGCAAAAGCTAGTGGATAGAGAAGTGGAATTTCAAGCAAGTAACTATCGCTTCATTTATGCTTCTGATGATGTCAAAGCAGCTTACTTAACAGCTTTTGAGCATGCTCAGGCTGTGTTGGAAAATCCAGGAGCAAGTCGGGAAGAAGTGAAAGCAGCTACTGCAAATTTAAGAAAAGCAAAACGAAAATTAAATGGGAAAAGACCCAAAAAGGTTCAAACACTAACTGTTTTGAAAAAAACAAAAGTGCAAGTTGCTTCTAATGAATTAGTTTCTTAATTGAAAGCGGAGGTGGGACGACGAAATCAAATTCTTCGAATGATTGATTTCTGTCCTACACTCTCTTTTTTATCTGCGAGAAATTTCATCAGTATTTCTATTTTACAAAATCTTATTTTCCTGCTATAATAGTTTTTATGAAAGAGGTCTTGTCAGGATACTTTCTAGCGAGTCTGGGGTGGTGAAAGCCAGGTAAGTGAAAGATGAGGAGGAGCTTTCAGTAATTTTTAGTCGATAAATTTTTAATTAAGACTATATTAACAATGAAGTAATAAACTAGGGTGGAACCGCGTTTTGACGCCCCTATGCAAATCTGTATAGGTATCGTGTCAAGTGCAGTTCTGCTTTTTGTTTATCAGCTAAACTGACAAACTCAGGCCGCAAGAATATTATTATAAAAAGAATGGAGTACATTATGTCGAAGAAGTTAACCTTCCAAGAAATTATTTTAACGTTGCAACAGTTCTGGAATGATCAGGGCTGTATGCTCATGCAGGCTTACGACAATGAAAAAGGCGCTGGTACCATGAGTCCTTATACTTTCTTGCGTGCCATTGGTCCTGAGCCGTGGAATGCGGCTTATGTAGAGCCTTCACGTCGTCCAGCAGATGGACGTTACGGTGAAAATCCTAATCGCCTTTACCAACACCACCAGTTTCAAGTTGTGATGAAACCAAGTCCAAGTAATATTCAAGAGTTGTATTTGCAGTCTTTGGAGTTATTGGGAATTGATCCGTTGGAACATGATATTCGCTTTGTAGAGGATAATTGGGAAAATCCTTCAACAGGTTCTGCAGGTCTAGGCTGGGAAGTATGGCTTGACGGTATGGAAATCACGCAGTTTACTTATTTCCAACAGGTCGGTGGTTTGCCTACCAACCCAGTGACATCTGAGGTTACCTATGGTTTGGAGCGTCTGGCATCTTATATTCAAGAGGTGGATTCTGTTTATGATATTGAATGGGCTGATGGCGTGAAATACGGAGAAATTTTCCGCCAACCAGAATTTGAGCATTCAAAATACAGTTTTGAAGTGAGCGATCAAGCCTTGCTTTTAGCCAATTTTGATCATTTTGAAGCAGAAGCGAAACGCTGTTTAGAATACAATCTCGTCCATCCTGCTTATGATTATGTGCTGAAATGTTCTCATACTTTTAATTTATTGGACGCTCGCGGAGCTGTTTCTGTGACAGAACGTGCAGGCTACATTGCTCGCATTCGCAATTTAGCACGTATTGTTGCTAAAACTTTTGTGGCAGAGCGCAGACGACTAGGTTATCCATTATTGGATGAAGCAACACGTGAGAAATTATTGGCTGAGGGGGAGTAAAAAAATGACGAAAAATTTATTGGTTGAGTTAGGGTTAGAAGAAATGCCGGCTTATGTTGTGACACCAAGCATGAAACAATTGCGCGACAAAATGGCAGCCTTTTTAACAGACAATCGTTTGACTTTTGATAAGATTGAAATGTTTTCAACTCCTCGTCGCTTGGCTGTGCGCGTGTCCAATCTAAGTGAAAAGCAAACAGATTTAACAGAAGATTTTAAAGGACCAAGCAAGAAGATTGCTTTGGATGCAGATGGTCATTTTACGAAAGCTGCGCAAGGTTTTGTTCGTGGAAAAGGCTTGACTGTTGAAGATATCACATTCCGTGAAGTCAAAGGCGAAGAATATGTCTATGTGACCAAGCAAGAAATCGGAAAACCTGTTGAGGAATTGATTGACGGAGTTGCCGATGTGCTGACCTCTCTGAGCTTTCCGGTCAATATGCACTGGGGTACCAATACATTTGAATATATTCGCCCCGTTCATACCCTAACTGTGTTGTTGGACGATGAGTCCTTTTTGATGAATTTGTTCGATATTGAAAGTGGACGGACAAGTCGGGGGCATCGTTTTCTCGGCCATGAAGTGAAGATTCAGTCAGCAGATTCTTATGAAGAGGACTTGCGCAAAGTTTTTGTCATTGCCAGCCCAATGGAACGGGAAAACATGATTTTGGATCAAATCAAAGAAATTGAGAGAATGCACAATGTTCATGTGGAGATTGACGAAGATTTGCTGGACGAAGTGCTGAATTTGATTGAATACCCAACCGCTTTTATCGGACGTTTTGACGAGCGTTACCTAGATGTACCTGAGGAAGTTCTTGTGACTTCTATGAAAGTCAATCAACGCTACTTTGTTGTTCGTAACGAGAATGGCAAACTTCTTCCATATTTTGTATCGGTACGCAACGGAAATACAGAACATCTTGAAAATGTGGTCAAAGGAAATCAGAAAGTTTTGGTAGCTCGTTTGGAAGATGCAGAATTTTTCTGGCGCGAAGACCAACGATTGGTTATTTCTGATTTGGTTGAAAAGTTGAAAAATGTGACCTTCCATGAAAAAATAGGTTCTCTAGCAGAGCACATGGAACGAACAGCAAAGATTGCAGCTCTTTTAGCAGAAAAAGCTCAGTTATCTAAGCAAGAAATGAAAGATGTAGCGCGAGCTGCAGCTATTTACAAGTTTGATTTGTTGACTGGTATGGTTGGTGAGTTTGATGAGCTGCAAGGTATCATGGGTGAAAAATATGCCCTGCTTGCAGGAGAAAACACAGCAGTAGCTAAAGCCATTCGGGAGCATTATTTGCCAACTGCTAGTGACGGTGAATTGCCAGACACGAAAGTTGGTGCAATTTTAGCTATTGCAGACAAGATGGATACGATTCTTTCTTTCTTCTCGGTCGGACTCATTCCAAGCGGTTCAAATGACCCTTATGCTCTTCGTAGAGCAACGCAAGGTGTCGTGCGCATTCTTGATAAATTTGGTTGGCACATTGCTTTAGATGAATTGATAGAACAGCTCTATGCGCTGCAATTTGACAGTCTCACATATAGCAATAAAGAACAAGTGCTTGATTTCTTCCGTGCACGTATTGAAAAAATGATGGACAGCGATGTTCCAAAAGATATCGTGTCTTCTGTTTTAAATAGTTCAACGTTTGTTGTACGTGATCTAGTCGAAGTAGCCACACTTCTAGCAGAAAAAGCACAAGAAGATTCTTTCAAATCATCGGTCGAAAGTTTAGCACGTGTCTTTAACTTGGCAGAAAAAGCAGAAACGGCTGGTGTTGTGGACGAGAGCCTCTTTGAAAATGCCGAAGAAAAAGCCCTTCATGCAGCAGTAGAAAACTTAACGTTATCTGATGACTTAACAGATAATATTGAGCAACTCTTTGCTTTAAGTCCAGTGATTGACGCTTTCTTTGACAATACTATGGTTATGGCTGAAGATGAAGCAATCCGAGCAAATCGTTTGGCACTCTTAGCTACCTTAATGACGAAAGCCAAAAAAGTGGCACAATTTAACCAAATCAATACAAAATGATCCAAGGAGGGAAAAATGGAACCAAAGAAAATCGAACGCATCAATGAACTTGCCAAAAAGAAAAAAACAGTTGGCCTAACGCCAGAAGAAAAAGTAGAGCAAGCTAAATTGCGTGAAGAATACATTGAAGGCTATCGTCGTAGCGTTCGCCACCACATTGAAGGGATTAAAATTGTGGATGAAGAGGGCAATGATGTCACGCCAGAAAAACTTCGCCAAGTCCAACGTGAAAAAGGCTTGCACGGTCGAAGTTTGGATGATCCAAATTCGTAATAAAGGTAACAAAACATCGCTGAGAAAAATTCTCAGCGATGTTTTCATCTATTTTGTAATATCTTCAAAGTGGTCAAATGTTTGACTGTCAATAACCGCCATCAACAGTTCGTCTTTTTTAAAGGTATAGTCAGGTGATGTATCAATGTTGAGAACACCGTCGGGTGCTTCTCGAAAACCAATGATATTGAGGTTGTGGTTTTGACGAAGTTTTAATTGGGCTAAATTTTTACCAATCCAAGACTGAGGTGGATAAAATTCAATAATAGAGACATTTTTATCTAATTCAATGACATCCGTCGTGGCTTGGTGCAAAATATTTTTAGCAAGCGAAATCCCTGTTTCACGCTCAGGGGAGATGCAGCGATCAGCTCCGACCTTTAGCAAGACTTTTCTGGTTGTCTTACTTTTCACCTTGGCAATCACCTTTTCAACGCCTAACGATTTGCAGTGCATAACAGCAAGGACACTCGATTCTAGATTGTCTCCAGTAGCGACCACTACCGTATCACAGGTATCAATCCCTGCCGCCTGAAGCAAATCATGGTCTGTAATATCGCCGACCACACCTCGCGCTAAAATGGGTTCAAAATGATTGATGACATCTTCATGGTCATCGACAGCTATAATATCGCAGTTGTATTTGCGAAGTGTGTTAATGATACTGCGACCGAAAACTCCCAGACCCAGTATACCGATTGTTCGTTTATCCATAAAATTCCTTCCTATCCAATAATAATATTTGCATTGGCAAATTTAATTGTGTCTTTTTTCTTCGGTTTTCGATTGGAAAGACTGACAATTAAGGTCAATGGTCCGATACGTCCGATAAACATCAAAAACATAATCACGGTTAAGGCGGCATGATTTAAAGTAGGTGTTAGATTTGCCGTTACGCCCACCGTTCCAAGAGCAGACATGGCTTCAAACATTAAGTAAATAAAACGATGTCCATTATCAGCGACCATAGTCAAAAAAGTCAAGCCAATGATAAAGGTTGTTGTAAAGACAATCAAGACACTAAAGGCTTTTTGAATGGTAGAGGGAGAAAACGTATGGTGGCCAAAATTAGTATGAGGTAAGCCAAGGATTTCCGTTCGGGCGAAGGCTAATACGACCAAAAAAGTAGTGATTTTCAAGCCCCCTGCCGTTCCTCCGGGAGCACCTCCTAGAAACATCTGAATGATGTAAAGGAGAAGGGTTACTGGGCGAGCTTGTGTATAGTCAATTGTTGCAAATCCAGCTGTCCGCATGGTGACGGTTTGAAAGAAGCTGACTAAAAGTTTCTTTTCAAAGGGAAGTTGACCAATAGTAGCTGTATTTTGGTATTCTGTTAGAAATGTCAAGCAGGTTCCACTGATTAAGATGAGAGCTGTTAAAGCAAGAACCAATTTTGTGTGAAAGCGCAATTTTCGCTTATGTCCTTTTGTCTGGATATTTGTTTTTAAGTCAAACCAAACTGAAAAACCCAAGCCTCCCATGATAATCAAAGCAGCAATGGTCAAATTGACCAAGGCATCTGTTTTGTATGCCAATAAGCTAGTGCTTCCTAAGTTGTCAAATCCAGCATTACAAAATGCAGAGATAGCAAGGAAAATGGAGGTTAGAAGTCCTTTTCCCCATCCTAAAAGGGGGACAAAGCGAAAACTGAGGATAAATGCTCCAAGAGCTTCAATGCTGAAAGTAATAAGAAAAATGGAGCGAAGAAAGTCGCGAATAGAATTTGTCTCATCTCGACTAAGACTTTCTTGTAAAGTAGTACGATTGGAAAAACTGAGTTTCTGATTGGAGCGGACATAAATCAACCCAATAAAGCTAATCAACCCCAATCCGCCAATCTGAATGAGGAGCATACAGATAATCTGTCCCCAAACATTGTAAGTATCTGCAACAGACTGCGTAAAAAGTCCCGTCACACAAACCATTGAAACTGACGTAAAGAGGTGATCAAAATAATTAGCTTTAGAAGTCGCTGTCTGCATAAAAGGCAGATTTAAAAGAAGAGAGCCCACCACAATTACAAGAGCAAAGCTCAATAAAATGCGCCTAGCAGGAGATAATCTGGATAAGAAACGTGACATTTGTAATTTCCTTCATAGAATAATGACTTTATTTTACCACAAAGCAGCTTAAAAGACGAGAAGGAAGGGCAAGAAGTCTAGTCCTTCTTTAAAAGTTTTCGACCGAAAAATATGCAACCAGCAATCACTGCCACATCTACCCAGAACAAGATTGGATCTGTCAAGGTGAAGAAAAAGTAGAAGGAAATGATAAGGAGAATAGCTAGAAGAGGTAAGATAATTTTTTTGTATTGTTGAAGATTCATTTGAATTTAGTCTTTCTATTTTTTACTTGTTCCAAAAAAGTGTGTTTAGGTCTGTCTTCAAAGCTAGTGCTAGGTTAATGCAAAGTTCTAGTGTGGGATTATATTTGTTGTTTTCAATCATGTTAATCGTTTGTCGTGAAACGCCAATTTTTTTAGCAAGTTCTAATTGTGATAGTCCAAGACTATTTCGGAATTCTCTCACATGATTCATGCATTCCCCCTTATTTTGATGTCAAATATAACTGACGTTTGTGATTTTATTATAAAAATCCTTGGTTGATATGTCAAGTATAATTGACAAAAAACTTTACATGATTCTAAAATTCTTTTTTTAAATCTTTGTGGTATAATAGTAAAGATATGACAAATGAATTTCATCATGTGACAGTTCTTCTGCACGAAACCATTGATCAACTTGATATAAAACCAAATGGAGTCTATGTTGATGCCACTCTGGGTGGAGCAGGACACAGTGAATATTTATTGAGTAAATTAGGGAAAAACGGTCATCTATATGCTTTTGATCAAGATCAGACTGCTATTGAGCATGCTCAAAAACGCTTAGCGTCGTATGTTGAACAAGGAATGGTGACTTTTATCAATGACAATTTTCGTCATTTAAAAGCTCGCTTGAATGAACTAGGTGTTGAAGAAATTGATGGTATTTGTTATGATTTAGGAGTTTCGAGTCCGCAACTTGATGAGCGTGAGCGTGGCTTTTCCTATAAACAAGATGCTCCGCTTGATATGCGAATGAATCGTGAGGCAAAGCTAACAGCTTATGAAGTAGTTAATCAATATAGCTATCATGATTTAGTGCGGATTTTTTTTAAATATGGAGAAGATAAATTTTCAAAACAAATTGCTCGTAAAATTGAGCAAATGCGTGAAAAGAAACCGATTGAAACCACTACGGAGTTGGCGGAGATTATTAAATCTGCTAAGCCTGCCAAGGAATTAAAGAAAAAAGGTCATCCAGCTAAACAGATTTTTCAAGCTATTCGTATTGAGGTCAATGATGAATTGGGCGCAGCAGATGAGTCCATTCAACAGGCGATGGATTTGTTAGCAGTTGATGGGCGGATTTCTGTGATTACTTTTCATTCGTTAGAAGACCGCTTGACCAAGCAACTTTTTAAAGAGGCTTCAACAGTGGAAGTCCCGAAAGGTTTACCATTTATTCCAGAGGATTTACAACCTAAAATGAAATTGATTACTCGGAAACCTATTTTACCAAGTAAAGAAGAACTGGATAAAAATAATCGCGCGCATTCAGCCAAACTGCGTGTAGCGCAAAAAGTACATAAGTGAGGATTGAGATGGCAAATAATAGACCAAGAACGACTAGTCAGATACTTCAGGCGCGTATTCAAAGATTTTCTCGTGTTGAAAAGGCATTTTATGGCGCTATAGTCTTGACGGCAGTTATCTTAGCGACAAGTGTCGTATTTATGCAGACAAAATTATTGCAAGTGCAGCGTGATTTAACAACTGTCAATTCAAAAATCGAGGCGAAGCGAACAGAGTTAGATGATGCCAAGCAAGAGGTTAATGAATTGATCCGTAGTGAACGTTTGTCAAAATTAGCGAGTTCGCAAGAAATGACTCAGAATAATGAAAATATCAGAACGGCGGAGTAGAGCATGAATGGACTCAGAAGACGAATTTTAAACCATGCTTTGAAAAATCGTAGGAATCCTAGTTACAACCGTAGACGAGTAGGGAAAAATCTAAGCGTTTTGACGGTTTTTGTCTTTTTTGTTTTCCTAATCAATTTTGCAATTATCATTGGAACGGGAAAGAAATTTGGCGTGAATTTAGCTGAACAGGCAAGTCAAGTGCATCAAATCACAAAGATCGTCCCAGCTAAACGTGGAACTATTTATGACCGTAATGGTTTGCCAATAGCTGAAGATGCAACTTCCTATAATGTTTATGCTGTTATTGATAAAAGTTATAAGTCAGCAACAGGAGAAATTCTCTATGTAGAAGAATCTCAATACGATAAGGTAGCTGATGTATTTAACAAGTATCTTGGTATGGATAAGGACTACGTCAAAAAACAACTATCTCGAAAAAAATTACAACAAGTTTCGTTTGGTGCTCAAGGGAATGGTATCAGTTATAGTAATATGAATACCATTCGTGAGGAATTGAAAAAAGCAAAAGTAAAGGGAGTTGATTTCACAACTAGTCCAAATAGAAGCTATAAAAATGGGAATTTTGCTTCTGTTTTTGTTGGATTGGCTCAGTTACAAGAAAATAAAGATGGTAGTAAAACACTTGTTGGAACAACAGGTTTAGAAGCTGCTTTAAACAAGACGTTAGCCGGAACAAATGGTGTCATCACCTATGAAAAAGATAAAAACGGAAATATAGTACCGGGATCAGACAAGGTTTCAAGGCAAACACAAGATGGAAAAGATGTTTATACAACCTTATCCTCAGACTTACAGTCTTTCCTTGAAACGCGGATGAATGCTTTTGTGGAAAAAGCTAAGGGAACTTATGCCAGTGCCACATTAGTCAGTGCACAAACTGGAGAAATTCTTGCAACGACGCAGCGTCCAAGTTTTGATGCTGATACAAAGCAAGATCTGACAAAAGACTTTGCTTGGTCTAGTGCTCTCTATCAAAATCAGTATGAACCTGGCTCAACGATGAAGGTTATGACACTAGCTGCAGCTATAGACAATAACACTTTCCCAGAAAATGAAACGTATAATAATAGTGGCTTACAAATTGCGGATGTAACGATTCGAGACTGGAATGTCAACATGGGACTTTCTGAGGGACAGACATTAACCTATGCTCAAGGTTTTGCTCTTTCTAGTAATGTGGGAATGGCTTCTCTTGAGAAAAAAATGGGTGACGAAAAATGGCTAGACTATCTTAGCAAGTTTAAATTTGGACTACCTACACGCTTTGGAATGAATTATGAAGATTACGGCGGTCTTCCGGCAGATAATATCGTTACATATGCAATGAGTGCTTTTGGTCAAGGAATTTCGGTTACTCAAATACAAATGTTACGTGCTTTTTCTTCTATCGCCAATGATGGTGTAATGGTTGAACCAAAATTCATCAGTGCCATTTATGATTCCAAAAGCGGGAGTGCGCGTAAGGCTTCTACAGAGATTGTCGGGCACCCCGTTTCCAAAGAGGCTGCTAAGTCAACGAGAGACCATATGGTGACTGTCGGTACAGATCCTATTTACGGAACATTATATAGCAAGGCAGAGGGCGGTCCAATTATCAAAGTACCTAATCAAAATGTGGCGGTTAAATCCGGTACAGCGCAGATTGCAGGAGAAAATGGCAGTGGTTATCTGACAGGGGCAAATGATTACATCTATTCTGTTGTGGCAATGACACCAGCAGAAAATCCTGATTTTATCATGTATGTAACTCTGAAACAGCCCTCAGAATCTTTCCAACCAATCTTCTGGAAAGAGGTGGTCAATCCGGTGTTAGAAGAAGCTGCAGCGATGAAGGATACGTTGAACTTGACGACGCAATCACCTGTTTTAAAGTCAGTTTCAAAAGAAATAACTTATAAAATGCCATCTACTAAAAATACCAGCCCTGGTGATTTAGCAGATGAGTTACGACGCAATCTTGTACAACCTATTATCCTAGGTACTGGTAAAAATATTAAGAAAGTTTCTGTAAGAACAGGTGAAGCACTGAAATCCAATCAGCAAATCCTTGTCTTAACAGATCACTTTACTGAAATGCCGGATATGTACGGTTGGACCAAGAAAAATGCTGAAACATTCGGTGAATGGTTGGGCATAAAAGTGCATGTTAAGGGTAAAGGCTCTAAGGTCGTTGCCCAAAGTGTCAAAACCAACGCATCACTCAAGAAAATAAAAGAAATAACAATTACATTAGGAGATTAGCATGTTACAAGCTATCGTCGCAGGTGTTGTGACCTTTATTCTAACTCTGGTTGGAATACCTGCTTTTATTCGTTTTTATCATAAAGCTCATATTTCTGGGCAACAAATGCACGAGGATGTGAAGCAGCACCAAGCAAAAGCGGGAACTCCAACCATGGGTGGGACTGTTTTCTTGGTAGCTTCCGTTTTGTCCAGTTTTGTGATTGCACTTATATCAAGAGAACTCTCAAGCGCTGCTTTGATGATATTGTTTATTCTTGTTTTGTACGGTATTGTTGGTTTCTTGGATGACTTTTTAAAGATTTTTCGCAAAATAAATGAAGGCTTAAATCCCAAACAAAAATTGGTTCTTCAAATTATTGGTGGTATTGTTTTTTACTTTTTCTTTGATACTCATGGTGGCGGTGACTTACTCAATGTTTTTGGTTTCCCAGTTCATTTAGGTTATCTTTATATCGCTTTTGCCCTCTTTTGGCTGGTCGGTTTTTCCAACGCAGTCAATTTAACAGATGGTATTGATGGGTTAGCTAGCATTTCTGTTACAATCAGCTTAGCAGCTTATGCAGTTATTGCGACTGTTCAGCATCGTTTTGATATTTTAATTGTCATTTTGAGTATGATTGGCGGTCTGCTTGCCTTCTTCATTTTCAATCATAAACCAGCTAAAATTTTTATGGGTGATGTAGGGAGCTTAGCGCTTGGCGGTATGTTAGCAGCCGTTTCGATGGCGCTTCATCAAGAATGGACGCTGCTCATCATTGGAATTGTCTATGTCTTTGAAACAACTTCGGTTATGATGCAGGTTTCTTATTTCAAATTGACCGGCGGCAAACGTATTTTTCGGATGACACCAGTTCATCACCATTTTGAACTGGGAGGTCTATCAGGGCATGGTAAAGCTTGGAGCGAATGGAAGGTCGATTTCTTTTTCTGGGGCATTAGTCTTGTAGCTAGCTTACTAACACTTGCAATTTTATATTTATAAGAGAAACGAGGCGGGGACAATATTATTTCTGCCTCGCTTTTTTGTGACGAAAACTTCGTCCCTACCTCACTAGTCTTCTAGATTGCTGAATAACCACCCCTCTGAGAGATGGGGTTAGAAACTAAAAAATGTAAATTTTATCTCTGGATGCCTCTTTTTGTGTTTTTAAATAGCAGAAAATCCGAAAAATATATTAAAAAATCATGATTTTTCTTGTACTTATACGAAAAAAGTGTATAATAGGTTCAATATTTAGTTGAAGGAGGGGAGTAGTTGCTATCTTCATAAAGTAGAATGGCTTATTTTTTAACTTTAAAAGAATGTTTATTCAATTTGAATCAAAAGATAGAATTTATTATTTTTGCTTCTTTATGTATTTTGTGGCTTATTTTAATCATATTATGCAACGAATAACTAGTATTTTGAATAAATAATATTTTCTGTCAAAAACAGCTCTTTACTTTTTGAAACTATTTCGGTATAATATTCAATGTAACAAGATGTGACATTAGAGGAGGTTTATCTATGAAATCATCAAAATGGATTATTGCAACAGGAGTTGTGCTAAGCGCTGGAATCCTATTATCAGGTTGTGGCAAGTCAGCTTCTAGCACATCAACTTATTCATACGTGTATACACAAGATCCAGACACGCTAAATTATCTGATGGCGAACCGTGCGACAACTTCAGATGTTGTGACTAACTTAGTTGATGGATTATTGGAAAATGACCAGTACGGAAATTTAGTTCCGGCGCTTGCTAAGTCATGGACAGTCTCCAAAGATGGCTTGACATATACGTATAAATTACGTAAAGATGCTAAATGGTACACATCAGAAGGTGAAGAGTACGCAAGTGTAAAAGCGCAAGACTTTGTAACTGGCTTGAAATACGCCGCAGATAATAAATCAGAAGCTCTTTACCTCGTTCAAGATTCTGTCAAAGGTTTAGATGCTTACATCAAGGGTGAAACGAAAGATTTTTCAACGGTTGGAGTAAAAGCTCTAGATGACTATACAGTACAGTATACACTCAGCCGTGCAGAGACTTATTGGAATTCAAAAACGACCAATAATATCCTCTTCCCAGTTAATGCAGATTTCTTGAAATCACAAGGAAAAAATTTTGGTTCTGTAAAACCAACCAGCATTCTATACAATGGTCCTTATCTGTTGAAGTCTCTGACAGCCAAGTCTTCTATGGAATTTGCTAAAAATCCTCATTACTATGATAAAAAGAATGTTCATTTGGACAATATCAAATTGACATATTATGATGGTTCTGACCAAGAAGCCCTTATCCGTAACTTCACAGATGGTGCCTATAGTGCAGCTCGTCTTTATCCAAATAGCTCTAGTTTTGCTTCTGTTAAGAAACAATATGCTAACAATATCATCTATAGTTTGCAAGATGCGACCAGCTACTATTATAACTTTAATTTAAATCGTCAGTCTTACAACCATACATCTAAGAAAACAGATGCTCAAAAGGCTGCGACCCAAGAAGCGGTGCTAAATAAAGCTTTCCGCCAAGCTATCAACTTTGCCTATAATCGTACTTCTTATGGTGCACAAAGTAATGGGAAAGACGGAGCGACAAAGGTATTGCGGAACACACTCGTGCCACCAACATTTGTTTCTATCGGTGATAAAACGTTTGGTGATGTTGTGTCTTCTAAATTGGTAAACTATGGTTCAGAATGGTCAAATATGAATTTGGTCGATGCACAAGATGCTTATTACAATCCAGAAAAAGCCAAGGCGAAGTTTGCTCAAGCTAAAGCAGAATTGCAAGCAAAAGGTGTTCAGTTCCCTATTCACTTAGATGTACCGGCTGATCAGACAAGCAAAATTGGTGTTCAATGGGAAAGTTCCATGAAGCAATCTGTTGAGTCTGTCTTGGGCACAGAAAATGTTGTCATTGATATTCAACAAATGAGTTCAGATGAATTACATAATATCAGTTATTTTGCTAATACAGCTGCTCAAAAGGACTATGATCTGTATAATGGTGGCTGGTCTGGTGACTATCAAGACCCATCTACTTATTTAGATACTTTGAATACAAAAAATGGTGGTAGTTTACAAAACTTTGGTCTGGAACCAGGTCAAGAAAATGATAAGATTAAGGCAGTTGGACTGGACACATATACAGAGATGCTAGCAGAAGCAAATGCTGAAACCAATGAAACGAAGCGCTATGAAAAATATGCCGAAGCACAAGCGTGGTTAATTGATAGTGGCTTGACAATGCCAAACCTGTCTCTTGGGGGAACACCGTCTGTAACGAAAACAGTTCCATTTAGTCGTTCTTATTCTCTAGTCGGCATTAAAGGTGGATCAAGCAGTTATTTTAAATATGTCAAACTGCAAGACAAGATTGTAACAACAAAAGAATACGAAAGTGCCAAAAAGAAATGGCTAAAAGAAAAAGAAACCTCTAATAAAAAAGCACAAGATGACTACGAAAATCATGTGAAATAAAACAAATGTAAGAAACTTCTATGAACGACAAGCTTCGTAGGAGTTTCTTTTTGTTGTTCCTATCTAAAGAACCTATATCGAAGAAGTCTCAAATAAGAGTTGGCTTTAGGGAGTGATTTTAAGTGCTGACAGATACATTTTTTCAAAAAAATTTCTTGACAAGGAGTTTCTATCCTGTTATACTAATAAGGTACCCAATCGCGGGGATGGCGGAATTGGCAGACGCGCAGGACTAAGGATCCTGTGACCGCTTTAGGTCGTGAGGGTTCAAGTCCCTCTCTCCGCATCAGATAACCTGGCTTCGGCCGGTTTTTTTGTTACTATAGTTGTATTTTGTTTTATCATTTTTGAAATATGAAGCAGGAAAAACAGTTTTATAAGAGAAAACGCTTAAAAGATTAGGAAATGCTGGTATTTTTTCCTAAAAAGTGATAAAATAAACAATGTAAATGGGAAAACCCATAAAAATAAATAGGAGGCCTAGTACTAATGGCAATCGTTTCAGCAGAAAAATTTGTCCAAGCAGCTCGTGACAATGGTTATGCAGTTGGTGGATTTAATACAAACAACCTTGAGTGGACTCAAGCTATCTTGCGTGCAGCAGAAGCTAAAAAAGCTCCAGTTCTTATCCAAACTTCTATGGGTGCTGCTAAATATATGGGTGGTTACAAAGTATGTAAACTTCTCATCGAAAACCTTGTAGAATCAATGGGAATTACTGTACCAGTTGCTATTCACCTTGACCATGGTCATTATGAAGATGCACTTGAATGTATCAAAGTTGGTTACACTTCAGTTATGTTTGATGGTTCTCATCTTCCAGTTGAAGAAAACCTTGAAAAAGCTCGCAAAGTTGTTGAATTTGCGCATGCAAATGGCGTGTCAGTAGAAGCTGAAGTTGGTACAATCGGTGGTGAAGAAGACGGTATCATCGGTGACGGTGAATTAGCTCCAATCGAAGATGCAAAAGCAATGGTTGAAACTGGAATTGACTTCCTTGCAGCAGGTATTGGTAACATTCATGGACCATACCCAGCTAACTGGAAAGGTCTTCACCTTGACCACTTGCAAAAATTGACAGAAGCTGTCCCTGGATTCCCAATCGTACTTCACGGTGGTTCAGGTATTCCTGATGACCAAATCCAAGCAGCTATCAAATTGGGTGTTGCTAAAGTAAATGTAAACACTGAATGTCAAATTGCTTTTGCAAAAGCTACTCGTAAATTCGTTGCTGAATACGAAGCAAACGAAGCAGAATACGATAAGAAGAAACTTTTTGACCCACGTAAATTCTTGAAACCAGGTTTTGAAGCCATTACAGAAGCTGTTGAAGAACGTATCGATGTATTTGGTTCAGAAGGTAAAGCTTAATTAGGCTTACCAAATAAACAAGAAAATCTCGCCTTGTGCGGGATTTTTGTTGATTGTTGAATACATAAAAGATAAAAATTTGTTGGCAGGAGTGGGAGAGAGGAATGACTCAGATTAAAGAAATCAAGAAAGAGGAGCAGAAGTTAGCGATTGCAGCTGAGATTTTGGCTGATTTACCAGAGTGGTTTGGTATTCCAGATAGTACTCAAGCCTATATTGAGGCGGCTGGGAAACTTCGTGTCTGGGGAGCTTATGAGGGGGATGATCCACTTGGTTTTATTAGTTTGTCCTATTCTAGCGAAGACTGTGCAGAGATTGACTGCCTAGCTATCAAGAAAGAATATCATAGACAAGGGATTGGGTCAAAGCTAGTGAATGTTTTGGAAATGGCAGCAAGACAACAAGTTGACTATTTACAAGTCAAAACAGTGGCACCGGGTCATTATCCAATCTACGATAGAACTAATGCTTTCTATCAGGCTCAAGGTTTTAAAAAATTAGAAATCTTCCCTCAACTGTGGGATTCACACAATCCCTGCATGGTTTTAATCAAGAAAATTTCCTAAAAACTTCTTGACAAAAAAATTTGACGTGTTAGAATAAGAATGTGTTGAATGCCGATTTAGCTCAGTTGGTAGAGCAACGCACTCGTAACGCGTAGGTCGTAGGTTCAAGCCCTATAATCGGCATTATTGAAGGTCTTCATTGATTGAAGGCTTTTTGTTTATTGTTAAGTATTGTTGTGTAAAAAAAGCTAATCGCATCTGACCAGCTTATGAAAAACAAGTAGGATATCCAAATTTTACAACCACTTGCGTCTCGAAAGGAACCACTTACTGAAAATCACTTGAATTTCACGAACCAATTGTTATAATAAAATAAAGAAAAACGAGGGAGCGTTTATGAAGATTCGAGTAGAGCTAGATTCTAATCTAGAAGAAGCAGAAATTGTCATTAAGGCACCTCGCTTTGATGAGCAGATAGAGCGCGTTCAGCGTTCTCTGGAAGAAGTTGCTAAGCCGTCTATTCTTTTTTACAAAGATACGAGCGAATACTATGTTGATTTAGCGGATATTCTCTTTTTTGAGACAGAGGGAAATAAGATTTTTGCACATGCTCGAAATAATGCTTATGAAGTAAAGCTGAAATTGTATGAGCTGGAAGAATGCTTGCCACGCTATTTCTGCCGTATTTCTAAGTCAACGATTACGAATATTAAAGCAATTTATTCGTTGGAAAAGTCTTTTTCAGGGACCAGTAGCATTCGCTTTTATGATACTCATAAACAAGTGCATGTGTCTCGGCATTATTTTCAATTTTTAAAAGAAAAATTAAGTGAAATGAGGTAAATATTATGAGAAAAACATTGTTTGGAATGGGGCTTTTGGTATTGGCAGGCTGGGTGCTACTACAAGGAAATTTTGGTATTCCACTTATTGATTTCAATTTTTGGCCGATGCTCGTTGTGCTTGGATTTGCTTACTTTGCGATTGAAAATTTTTGGAGAGGAAATTTATCTGGTGGGGTTATTTTAGCCATTATTTCCTTAATCGTTGCAAATAGTAGCTATCACTTTTTGCCAATCTCATCTGGAACGATTTTCTTAGCAGGGATTCTGGCTTCTATTGGTATTGGCTTGATTTTCAAACCAAAACGAATTTGGGGTGTTTATCGTGGTTCAAATGCTCATCGCATTATAAATGGGGATATTAATTTTGGAAGTGGTACGCGCTACATCAATTCGGAAGATTTTACCTATGAAACGCTAGATTGTACCTTTGGTAATGCCACAGTTTATTTTGACAATGCCACGATAAAAGGCGATTCCGCTACCTTTGATGTTGATATATCTTTTGGGAATGCAACGTTATATGTGCCTAGTAATTGGCGTGTGGAGTTGGATGTAGACAATGCTTTCGGCACAGTTACCAATCCCCGTAACATCAATGAGAAAGACAAGACCCTCTATGTAAAGGGAGATGTATCTTTCGGTCGTTTGGGAATTATCTATATTTAAGACTGATGGATTGGGCTGCCTTGGCTAAATTTTGAAATATAGAGAAAATAGTCTTGCAAAATCTTAAAAATTGTGATAAAATTTTACGGTATGTGGTATAAAGCCCGTGAAACTAATCAGGAGGACAAGTATAAATGGCAAAAGTATGTTACTTTACAGGTCGTAAAACTGTATCAGGAAACAACCGCTCTCACGCAATGAACCAAACAAAACGTACTGTGAAACCAAATCTTCAAAAGGTGACAATCTTAGTTGATGGTAAACCTAAGAAAGTTTGGGCTTCAGCACGTGCCCTTAAATCAGGCAAAGTTGAACGCGTTTAATTTATGAAGAATCGGACCTCTGGGGTCCTTTTTCTTTTTGCACAAGAAAATAGATTTTTTACGACAAGGAAAATCCCCAACATTGACTGAATCCTTTCTAATTATGTACTCTCTCTTTTACAGTCCGCGTAAAATATGGTAAAATAAACTATAAAATACTTTTGAGGTAGAAACTATGACTGTAAAAATCAATACAAAAGATGGTCAAATCGAACTGACAGATGATGTCATTGCGACAATTGTTGGTGGGGCAGCAACTGAAATTTTTGGTGTTGTCGGAATGGCCAGTAAAAATGCCATTAAAGATAATTTCCAAGCTTTATTAGGCAAAGAAAATTATGCGAAAGGCGTTGTAGTAAAGACCACGGACGAAGGTAGCATTGCTGTTGATGTGTATACAGTTTTGAGCTATGGTACCAAGATCAGTGAAGTGTCTAAAAATATTCAAGAACGTGTGAAATTCAGTCTTGAAAATCAGCTTGGAATTACTGCCGAAACAGTAAATGTCTATATCCAAAATATTAAAGTTGTAGGAGAATAATCGTGTCAAATATTACTACTAGTTTATTTCAAGAAATGGTGCAGTCTGCATCTACTCGTTTGAATAAACAGGCTGAATATGTCAATTCTTTAAATGTTTTTCCTGTGCCAGACGGTGATACAGGTACCAATATGGGAATGACCATTGAAAATGGGGCAAAGGAAGTTGCAGATAAATCTGCTTCTACTGTCGGTGAAGTAGCTGGGATTTTTGCAAAAGGTCTATTGATGGGAGCGCGTGGAAATTCTGGTGTTATCACTTCTCAGCTGTTCCGTGGTTTCTCTCAAAGTGTGAAAGAAAAGGAAGAATTAACAGGACAAGATTTAGCCCTTGCTTTTCAATCTGGAGTGGAAGTAGCCTACAAAGCTGTGATGAAGCCAGTTGAGGGAACGATTTTAACAGTTTCTCGTGGAGCTGCGATCGGTGCTAAGAAAAAAGCAGAAGAGACAGATGATGCTGTTGAGGTCATGAAAGCAGCTCTTGATAGTGCTAAGGTGGCTCTTGCTAAAACACCAGACATGCTTCCGGTCTTAAAAGAAGTTGGTGTTGTAGACTCTGGTGGTCAAGGTCTTGTTTTCATTTATGAAGGCTTTTTGTCAGCATTGACAGGCGAATACATTGCATCTGAAGAATTTCAAGCAACGCCTGCAACTATGACAGAAATGATCAATGCAGAACACCATAAGTCGGTAGCTAGTCATGTGGCAACAGAAGACATCAAATATGGCTATTGTACGGAAATCATGGTCGCTTTGAAAAAAGGTCCAACGTATGTAAAAGAATTTGACTATGATGAATTCCGCAACTATTTGAATGAACTGGGCGACTCACTTCTTGTCGTAAACGATGATGAAATCGTAAAAGTTCATGTTCACACGGAAGACCCAGGTTTGGTCATGCAAGAAGGTTTGAAATATGGAAGCCTTGTCAAAGTCAAAGTAGACAATATGCGTAATCAACACGAAGCGCAGGTTGAAAAAGAAGAGCGCGAAAGTAGCCAACCAATAGAAGAAAAAGAATATGCTATCATTGCAGTTGTTGCAGGAGAAGGCTTGTCAGACATCTTTAAAGCACAAGGTGTAGATTATATCATTTCTGGTGGGCAAACGATGAATCCTTCAACAGAAGATTTCATCAAGGCTGTTGAACATGTGAATGCTCGTCATATCATTATTCTGCCAAACAACAAAAATATTTTCATGGCGGCGCAATCAGCGGCGGAAGTGATTGAACAACCTGCTGCAGTGATTGAAACAAGAACGATTCCGCAAGGTTTGACTAGCTTGCTAGCTTTTGATCCAAGCAAATCCATTGAAGACAACCATGATCGTATGACTGCTGTTCTTGCTGATGTTGTCAGTGGTAGTGTGACGACAGCTGTTCGTGATACAACGATTGATGGTCTTGAAATTCATGAAAACGATAACCTTGGTATGGTGGATGGAAAAATTGTTGTTTCCAATCCAGACATGTTGACGACATTGAATGAAACTTTTAGCAAAATGCTAGATGTAGATAGTGAGATTGTAACGATTTATATCGGTGAAGACGGTAGTGAAGACTTGGCTAATGAACTAGCGCAAGATATTACTGAAAAATTTGAAGATGTAGAAGTAGAAATACATAATGGCGGACAGCCAGTTTATCCATACCTTTTTAGTGTTGAATAAAACAGAAGAATTATTGCGAAGGGCGACTCGATGGAGTCGTCTTTTTTATGACATTTGTCATGTTGAGCGATGACAAAATCATCTAGTGGCGATAAAAGAGTTGAGATATAATGAAAGTAACAAGAGGAAATGTAGAGTTAGAAACCAAGTCTACAACCTGTTTTATTCTTCTTGCTGCAAGTAACTTTGTGGTAATCTAATCGTTGACCAGAAACTTCCTGAGCCAATTGCTAGGACTTCTGTATGTGTTGCATTTCCACCAATAAAAATAATGAGGAGAAAAAGATGAAGCTGATTGAGGTGAACCGTTTATCTAAAAAGATTCGTGGGAAAGAAATTTTGAAAGATATCTCTTTTACTATTAACGAGGGAGAATGTGTGGCGTTGATTGGTCCAAATGGCGCTGGGAAAACCACGCTCATGGATTGTTTGCTAGGTGATAAGTTTCTTACAAGTGGGCAGACTAGTGTTCGAGGATTAAAGCCAACAGATGAGCGATTAAAGCAGATTGTTGCTATTTTACCACAAGAAAATACAGTTGTGGCAGATTTGAAGGTAAAAGAACTACTGAACTTTTTTCAAAGTATTTACCCACGTAGTTTAACTAATCAAGAAGTTGATGCCCTTTTGACATTTACGGATAAGCAAAAAGATCAGCTAGCCAGCAAATTATCTGGTGGGCAAAAACGGTTGTTTTCTTTTATTTTAGCTCTTATTGGCCGACCTAAAATTCTCTTTTTAGATGAGCCGACTTCTGCTATGGATACTTCCACTCGGCAGCATTTTTGGGAAATTGTGGATGAATTGAAGCAAAAGGGTGTGACCATTATTTACTCTTCTCACTATATTGAGGAGGTGGAGCATACAGCAGATCGGATTTTGGTTTTGCATAAGGGTGAATTGATTCGTGATACGACGCCTTACGCTATGCGCAGCGAAGAACAAGAAAAACACTTTACTATTCCGCTTTCTTACCAAGCTATTTTGGAAATGTTACCTGAAGCAACCGAAATCGAAATCAAGCAAAGTGCTCTGTCCTTTGCAACTAAAGAGGCCAGTAAAGTATGGCAAGTCTTGGTAGAGAATGGTTGTACGATTGAGGAAGTAGAAGTGCGCAACCGGACACTATTGGATAGTATTTTTGAGACAACGCAAGAGTAAAAGGAGATCTATCATGAAAAATATGAGAAGTTTAATGAAGGTTGAATTGATTTTAATGAAGCGCCAAGCGGCTTATTATCTATTGTCTATTGGATTGCCTAGTGTCTTTTATCTGATTTTCTCAGGTATGATGTCTGGGAGTGCCACCCCTACACTTGTACTCCAAACCTATCTCTTTTCTATGACAGTTTTTAGTATTATGTCCAGTGCTTTCTTTAGTATTCCAAGCACCTTGCAGTCTGATAAAACTAATAATTGGCAAAAAATGCTTCAACACTCACCTGTTTCTATGATAGAATATTATATATCCAAACTTTTCAGTGCTTTACTGACTTTCCTTCTTTCCATAGTCGTTGTATTTTCTATTGGACATTTCGTTCGTGGAGTCAATCTTCCTGCAATGGATTGGTTAATCATCGCCCTAATTATTTTATTTGGAAGTTTGGTTTTCATTGCTATGGGAGTACTAGTGAGTTTACTTCCCAGCGCTCAGCTTATGTCTGTTGTGGGGAATATTGCCTATATGGCTTTGGCAGTCCTGGGTGGTCTTTGGTTTCCTTTGACCATGTTTCCAAAATGGCTCCAACCAATCGGTAAGTTGACTCCTAGTTATCAACTCATGCAGATTGTATCTTCTTATTTGGAACATCGCGAGTTTAATGCCATTGCAGCACTGGTTGTTCTGATTTACACAGTTGGTGTCAGCCTAGTGGTTCTTCAACTCAAAAAACGGATTGAGGTAAAATAAATTCATGTGGAAAAAACTAAAAAATATTCACTATCTGTTTCATATTGCTTTAGTTTTTATTGTCTTTCCAATAGCGGGGGTCATCGGTGGGGACTACTCGCTTTTGCTCTTGTTGTGGACAGCATTTTTTATCGGAGCTTATTACAATCTTCTACTCGATAATCATCCGTTTCACCAGTGGTTGTCTTGGTGGATAATGATTGCCTACATTTTTTATAGTTCTATTTGGTTAAATCCAAGTTTTGTTTGGTACATCTTTTATCTATCAAATCTACTAATCTATCACTTTAATGAAATTCCATTTAAATCTTGGCGTTTTTGGTCCTTTTTTACCTTACAGCCAATCATTCTGTTTTCTATTTTTCTTAGAAATCCGAGTGATTTATCTTATCTGATATTTTTAATTGCGACCTTTTTATTTGCTGATTTATTGACCTTCGGATTGTATCGCATGCAGGTGGCTGAATTGCTTCAGGAGGAAAAAAGAAAGCAGAATGCTCAACTCAATCTGTTTCTAGCTGAAAATGAGCGCAATCGTATTGGACGAGACCTACATGATAGTCTAGGACATACATTTGCTATGCTCAGTGTCAAGACAGAATTAGCACAACAGTTTCTTCAAATGAAATCCTATGAGAAAGCTGGTAAAGAATTGCAGGAAGTACATGAAATTAGCAAGCAGTCTATGGCAGATGTGCGACGGATTATTGATAATCTAAAAACACGAACCTTGGATGAGGAGTTAGTGACTATTCAGGCTATGCTGGAAATGAGTGGAATTCGGGTACAAGTACAGCATCAACTCAATATTGCTAGCATCGCACCGAATATTCAATCAAGCTTAAGTATGGTTCTACTAGAATTAGCAACAAATATCATCAAGCATGCTCAAGCAAGCAGTTGCCAAATTCATCTGTATTCTGAAAAAAATAGGTTAATAGCAGATGTTGAGGATAATGGGAAAGGTTTCAAAATTGCCACAGGAAAAGAGTTGCATTCTATTCGGGAGCGTGTGGAAGTTTTGCTTGGACAAGTAGAGATTTTAAGCTGTAAACAGCCAACTAAGATTCGAATAAACTTACCAATGGAGGGATACAAATGAAATTGTTAGTTGCCGAAGATCAAAGCATGCTACGGGATGCTTTGTGTCAATTGCTAGAACTGCAATCAGACGTGGAAACGGTTCATCAGGCTTCTAATGGGCAGGAAGCAATGAATCTGCTGCAATCTCAAAAGATAGACGTGGCTATTTTAGATGTGGAAATGCCTAAGCAGACAGGTTTAGATGTGTTGGAATGGGTTAAGGAGAAGCAGCCAACTGTCAAAGTTGTTATTGTCACCACATTTAAACGACCTGGTTACTTTGAGCGAGCGATTAAAGCAGATGTAGATGCTTATGTCTTAAAAGAACGCAGTATAGCCGACCTTATGAAAACGATTCATACTGTGTTAGGCGGAAAAAAAGAATATTCTCCTGAGTTGATGGAAGTCATGATGACAAGTAAAAATCCCTTGTCCAATCAAGAAATTTTGGTTTTGCAAGCGGCAGCAAGAGGTCTGTCTAGCAAAGAAATCGCTCAAAAGCTTTATCTGTCAAATGGTACCGTTCGTAATTATATGTCAAGCATTCTAACGAAATTAGCAGCGGAAAATCGATTGGAAGCGGTTCGAATTGCGCAAGAAAATGGTTGGATCTAAACTAGATATTGTGAGATATTGAAGAGAAATTTAACATAGTGATTTAACTAGTTTTTATCGCTTTTGTTTGATAAACTTTTATAAGTGTGCTATAATCTTGGAAAAAGAAGATAGGAGTTTCATATCATGTTATTTTTAGTAGTACCAATTGTTGTTGTCGTACTTATTCTCATTCTTTTTAGTTCCTTATATGTTGTTCGTCAACAGTCTGTCGCGATTATAGAACGTTTTGGGAAATATCAAAAACTCAGTAATAGCGGGATTCATTTGCGTTTGCCATTTGGTATTGACCATATCGCAGCGCGTGTACAATTGCGCCTCTTGCAAAGTGAGATTGTGGTTGAAACTAAGACACAAGACAATGTATTTGTCATGATGAACGTTGCGACACAATACCGTGTCAATGAAAATAACGTAACAGATGCTTACTATAAATTGATTCGCCCAGAAGCTCAAATCAAGTCTTATATTGAAGATGCATTGCGTTCATCTGTTCCTAAATTGACCTTGGATGAATTGTTTGAAAAGAAAGATGAAATTGCGCTTGAAGTCCAAAAGCAAGTGGCAGAAGAAATGTCTACTTACGGTTATATCATCGTAAAAACCTTGATTACTAAAGTTGAGCCAGATGCAGAAGTCAAGCAATCAATGAATGAAATCAACGCTGCCCAACGGAAACGTGTTGCTGCGCAAGAATTAGCTGAAGCTGACAAGATTAAAATTGTAACAGCCGCAGAAGCAGAAGCTGAAAAAGATCGCCTTCATGGGGTTGGGATTGCAGAACAACGGAAAGCAATTGTAGATGGATTGGCAGACTCAATTAAGGAATTAAAAGGTGCGAATGTTGAATTGAAGGAAGAACAAATCATGTCCATTCTTTTAACCAACCAATATCTTGACACGTTGAATAATTTTGCAGACAATAAGGGAAATAATACAATTTTCTTACCAGCAAATCCTGACGGAGTGGAAAGTATTCGAACACAAATATTATCTGCACTCAAAGCTAAATAAAGAATATTCTGAATTGTTTTATTCATCAAAATAGACAGCCTTTTCCATTGACAAAACAAACAAAAACCTTTACAATATTTAGTTAGAAATAATAAAATAGGAGAAGGAAATGGCTAAATCTAACTTTGAAAAAGTAGAATCAGTTGTTAGCTGGGTTCGTGATAAAAAAATCACGGGTTATCGCATCAGTAAAGAAACGAACGCTCGTGAAATGTCTATCATTGCCCTTGCTCAAGGCCGTGCTAAAGTGAAAAATATTTCATTTGAAACCGCTCTTGGATTGATTGATTTTTACGATAAAAACCACGAAAAGTTTGAAAACTAATCGTTGTATTTTTAACAGGCTATCAGCCTGCTTTTTTTTACAATTGTAAAATAGTATGATTTTATATGGAAATAACAAATAATTATAAAGCAGAAAGTTTATTTATTCGTTACCTATCTAATTTTTAAAGATGAATATTTTTACAGAAAAATGATAAACCGCTTTCTACAATACAATCTATTTTAAAAAATATTCTTAAAAATTAGAGTTTTATTTTTAACAAGAAAATGTTCTAATGAATGTGTATTCAAACATTCTGTTTTGTTTGAATAAAAATTAGTTTTTCAATTGACTTCTTAAAGATTTTGAAGAGAAAATAAAGACGAGACTGGGACAAAAGTCCTTAACCTCGTCAGATTTTTATGAGTTTCTTGCAAGTCTCAGTGGTGAGTGGGTTCTATGCGGTTGATAAATCAACCTTTACAGCCCTACTCAACTGTGCGGGGGTGGGACGACAAAATCAAATTTCTTCGAAATTACCGATTTTTGTCCCACTCCCGTCGGTTGTGGATTATCGTAAGTAACGTTGTAAAAATTCTTTTGTGCGTTCTTTCTTAGGGTGAGTAAAAATGTCTTCAGGCTTGCCTTCTTCAGCAATGATGCCTTTGTCCATGAAAATGACACGATTGGAGACATCACGCGCAAACTCCATCTCGTGCGTGACAACAATCATGGTTAAGCCCTCTTGAGCAAGGTCTTTCATTATTCTCAGCACTTCGCCGACCATTTCAGGGTCAAGCGCTGAGGTTGGCTCGTCAAATAAAATGGCATCTGGGTTCATGGATAAGGCGCGTGCAATAGCAACCCGTTGCTTTTGTCCTCCAGAGAGTTGTTTTGGTTTGGCTTGCCAGTAAGGTTGCCCCATGCCAACTTTTTCAAGATTTTCTTTGGCGATTTTTTCGGCCTCTGCTCGTTCTCGCTTGAGAACAGTTGTTTGTGCGACAATGGTATTTTCAAGAACATTAAGGTTTTCAAAAAGGTTAAAGCTTTGGAACACCATACCGAGTTTTTCACGGTAATGAGTGAGGTTATAGTTTTCTTCTAGTACATTTTCACCACGATAAAGGATTTCTCCTCCACTTGGCTCTTCAAGGAGATTGATAGAGCGTAAGAAAGTAGATTTTCCACTACCAGAGCTTCCGATGATAGAAATGACTTCGCCGGAGTGGACAGTGAGAGAAATGTCTTTTAAGACTTCATTTTGTCCGTAGGATTTTTTAAGATGATTGATTTCTAAAATGGTATCGCTCATGCCTTTACTCCTTTCGTTTGCATTTGATTAGCGCCCGTTGTGTAATCATCTGTGTCAAAACGCCGTTCTACATAGCGGAGAATGCGTGTTACCGTAAATGTTAGGACAAAGTAGATCACGGCAATAATCGTAAAGGTTTGGAAATATTGGTAAGTTTGGGTGGCAATAGTATTTCCTGAGAAATAAAGTTCAACAACGGAGATAACATTCAGTACGGAAGTATCTTTGATATTGATGACAAATTCATTCCCTGTAGCAGGTAGAATATTGCGCACGACTTGAGGAAGGACAACTTTGCGCATGGTTTGGTTATGTGTCATTCCCAGAGCAGTTGCAGCTTCAAATTGCCCCTTATCAACAGCAAAGATTCCTCCGCGGACAATTTCACTCATATAAGCACCTGTGTTAATGGAAACGATAAAGATGGCTGCGATTGTACGATCAATGGAAACTCCAAATGCCTGTGCTGTTCCGTAGTAAATAACCATAGATTGAACAATCATAGGTGTTCCACGGAAAATTTCGATGTAGACATTCAAGAACCAGCCGAATAAGGTTTGTAACATCGCTAGAGCTTTATTTTTGGCAATAGGAGCGGTGCGATAGACACCGATTAAGAGTCCAATGATGAGTCCTGCAATTGTGCCAGTAATGGAGATGAGAAGAGTTAAACCAGCTCCACGCAGAAACTGGGGCCAGTTGTCTTTCAGAATCTTTGTCACTTGTCCAAAGAAAGTAGTTTTGTCTTTGCTGGCGTCAGTGTCAACAGGTTGGTTTTGAATCATCTTGTCCATTAAAGCGACTTGGTCTTTGGCACTGATTTTAGCGATAGCAGCATTGACTTGTTCTAGACGATTGTCGTTTTTGCGCATTCCGATTGCAATCGTAGCATCCTCTTCATTAACTTCAAAACCTTTTTTGAACTGAATCATTTTAAATTTCGAGTTGGCGGATTCTGCTGTGAGGGCTTCGGGACGTTCAGAAATGTAGCCGTCTATCACTCCTGACTCAAGTGCTTGGCGCATCTGAGCAAAGTCGCCCATTGCGGTTTCTTGCTTAGCACCAGTCAATTGGGAAATCAGATTATAGAGGTAGACACCTTGTTGAGAGGTGATTTTTGCTCCTTTGAAGTCCTTCAACGTTTTTGCATTAGCATAAGTCCCGTCTTTGTTGACCAGTACTACAGGCTCACTGGTATAATAACTATTGGAAAATGCAATTTCTTTTTTCCGCTCGGCAGTTGGGCTCATACCTGCTATAATCATGTCCAATTTTCCTGATGTTAAAGCAGGAATCAAACCATTCCAAGACGTTTTGACCACTAACGGTTTTTTACCTAATTCTTTTGCGACTTGTTTTGCGATTTGGACATCATAACCATTGGCATATTGGTTGGTGCCTTCGATTTTGACGGCACCATTTTTATCGTCATCTTGTGTCCAGTTGAACGGAGCGTAAGCTGCCTCCATTCCGATTCGCAAGTATTCATCGGCATGAACGGTATTTACAAATCCTAGACTGAACAGAAAAAGTGTAAATAGAGATAAGCAAATTTTCTTCATATTATTCTCCTAATTTTAAAATAGGTTCCTTGTATTATATCGAAAAAAGCAATGCTTTTCAATATTGGGGAAACCCTTACTTGAAAAAATGGTATAATAAATATAATCAGTATAAGGAGATTGCTAGATGAAAAAGTTCTTTTGGAGTATGGTGATTTTTTTCTCGTGTTTGTTCATTAGCCAGCGAGTTTTAGCAGTGAGTTATGATATTGAATCCTATAAAGGCAATTTACAGATTCATTCTGATAATACAGCGACATTTGTTGAAACAGTCAATTACCATTTCTCAAGCGGCTACAGAGGACAAATAATTACTTTGGGGACATCCGGTAAAGTTCCTCTGGGCTTTGATGTGGAAGGAAAGCCGACGATTCTAGCTTTAAGAAATGGACAACCAAAAACGGATATTACTGCTGTTCAGGAATACATTGCGGGTGGTTATAAATATAAAATTTATAATGCTGGTCATAAAGGAGACCGTGTAACCATTACGGTTACTTGGAAGTTGAAGAATATGTTGTTTGTCTACAATGATATTGTAGAATTACACTGGGTTCCAATCAGTGATTGGGATAAAAAATTAAATAATGTAGAATTTCGGATTACTCCTCCAGCTACTTCACAACAGACTGAATTGTATGCTCACACGGGTTATTTTATGAAGCCGGCCCAAGTGACACGAGAGGGAGATAGCTATCTGATCCGTATCGCTAGTATTGCTAAAAATAGAAATTTAGAATTTCATGCATATTGGGATCGATCGCTAGTAACTGTTACTGAAAATAGTTTAGCTGTTACAAAACGCAATCAGTTGCAAGAGTTTCGTCAAGTTGAAAAGGAAGTTGCTACCAGTACAAAAAAATATCAGAGATTAGTAGACTGGGACTTACCACTTGCTTTTGTGCTAGTTGGTCTGATTAATCTAACTTTTTATGGCCTCTTTCAGTTCGCTATAAAACCCCGTGTAACGTTTCCTAAGCGTGCTCGTCTATACGAAATACCGCAAGATTTGCCACCAATGGTCATCGCTTCCAATGTTTATTCGGTAGATTTGACAGAGCTGGATCCAACGGAGAAGCAAGCAACGTCTTTGAAATTTGAAAATCTTGTACAAGCCACTTTGCTAGATTTGATTGACAGAGGGAATCTTATTTTTACAGATGATATGAAACAACCAAAATTACAAAGAGTGACAGATAAGGGTTTAGCTGATTTTGAAAAAGAATTTTTAAAAATGGCTATGGGAAACAATAAGCAGTTGCTTGTAAAAAATTTGTTTTCAGATTTTAAAATTGACGATAAGATATATAATAGTGGCGAGAAAGCTGTTCGTAGCGCGGGCAATAGAGTGAGAAAACTATTAAAACGCTATTTAAAACTTATTACAGAAAATATACATAAAATTATTGAGCGTGAGCAATTGCCAAATAATTATCGCCCTGTTGCTAAAAAGGAGCTCTTGTGTTTATATCTTTCAATGCTCCTTATGAATCTTATTGTGTTTGCTTCTCTTGGCATCTTAGCTTGGATTTTCTTGGAGTATGGACTCGTATTTTATCAATTTGTAGTTAGCTTCTTCATTGCCGGCGGAATGCTGTATTACCTTTTGAGAAAATGCAAAATGGTGAAGCGTGATGGCGTCTTAAATGAAGAAGGGGCAGAAAACTATTATTACTGGAAGAGTTTTGCTAATATGCTGCATGAGATTGCTCATTTAAAGGATACAGAAGTAGAGGGAGTGATTTTGTGGAACAGATTATTGGTTTATGCTGCTATGTTTAATTGTGCAGATAAGGTGACTAAGACGATGAAACTACGCAAAATCACAATTGATAATCCATCAATGAATGCTTTTATTTATCAGGATATGGTGTATGATTTCCATGCGAGCTCACATGCTTTTGTTGGCTATGGGGCAGCAGCTAATTCGGCTAGCAGTTTCTCTGTTTCATCAGGTGGAAGTAGCGGTGGCGGCTTCTCTGGTGGTGGCGGAGGCGGAGGAGGAGGTGCTTTTTAAAAAGTGCCTCTATTCTCTCACTTGAAATTATGCTATAATGAAACAAATCAACCTTAGGAGAAGAAAATGTTTATCATTGAAATTTTAAAATCCATCATCTTTGGGATTGTGGAAGGAATTACAGAGTGGTTGCCTATTTCTAGCACAGGTCACTTGATTTTGATACAGGAGTTTATCAAGTATAAAAATCAGAATGCTGCCTTTATGGAAATGTTCAATGTCGTTATCCAATTAGGAGCGATTTTGGCGGTTGTAGTGATTTATTTTGATAAATTAAATCCATTTAAACCGGGAAAGACAGCGCGTGAAGTGCAGAAAACATGGCAATTGTGGGCAAAAGTAGTGATTGCGGCTGCGCCGGCTGCCATTATTGGCTTACCTTTGGATGATTGGTTTGATGCTCATTTTTATAACTTCATTTCTGTCGCTTGTATGTTAATAATTTATGGTGTTGCCTTTATTTTGTTAGAAAAACGCAATAAAACTGTGGAACCTGCGATTACCAATTTGGATCGCTTGCCTTATAAAACAGCGCTTTACATTGGGCTATTTCAAGTATTGTCGCTTTTCCCAGGTACCAGTCGTTCAGGAGCAACCATTGTGGGTGGGCTTTTGAATGGGACCAGTCGTTCTGTGGTGACAGAGTTCACTTTCTTTTTGGGAATTCCTGTCATGTTTGGTGCCAGTGGTTGGAAGATTTTGAAATTTATTATCAAAGGAAACACACTTGGATTTGGGCAATTCTTCTTGCTGCTTGTAGCAATGGGCGTTGCGTTCGGGGTCAGTCTCTATGTGATTCGTTTCTTGACGGATTATGTGAAAAAGCACGACTTTACGATCTTTGGGAAATATCGTATCGGGCTCGGTGTTTTGCTTATCGTGTACGGAATCTTTAAAGCTATTTTTTAAGTATTCAAAACTCAACAGTTTTTGTTGAGTTTTTTATTGGTAAAAGAAAATGAGGTTGTCTATTTTTTGTAAAAAACCCGAAATTTTAGTATAATGAAAAGACTAGAAGTATGAGGTAATGCGATGGAAATGAAGCAAATTAGTGATACAACGATTAAGATCACAATAAAATTAGAAGATTTAGAAGAACGTGGAATGGAGATGGCAGATTTTCTTGTTCCGCAAGAAAAGACAGAAGAGTTTTTCTATGCAATTTTAGATGAGTTGGAAATGCCAGAGAGTTTTTTGGATAGCGGTATGCTCAGTTTTCGTGTAACTCCTAAACCAGACCGACTGGATGTGTTTGTCACCAAGTCTAAGATTGATAAGAATCTGAATTTTGATGATTTGGCAGATTTACCAGATGTAGAAGAGCTGTCTCAAATGTCTCCTGATGAATTTCTAAAGACATTAGAAAAAAATATTTTTGAGAAAAGTAAAGACGATATGGAGGCTGTTCGTTCTTTGGAAACGGCGGAAGCAGACGATAACACAAGCACTTCTGATATGGAAGAACAAGAGGAAAATAGTGACGAGCTAACGCAAAAATATATCTATTACATTTTGAAATTTTCCAGCCTGAAAGAAGCGATTGTCTTTTCTAAAACAGTAGACTATGCTGTTAACACTTCGGAGTTGTACAAAATGGATGGTTACTATTATTTAACAATCTTGGTTGATATTGAAGGACATCCTAAGCGTTATCCAGCTTGGCTTCTGGCTTCTATGCGTGAACATGCAGAAGACACAGATGTGACAAGAGCTGTTTTACAAGAGCATGGTTATTTATTGCTTGTCAACGAGGCAGTTGCCAGTCTTAAAAAGGTTAAATGCTTATGATTCCCTTCCCTTTAAAATTCATTTTGGTGTTGCTTGGAACCTTTTTCATTGGTGTGATTCTCACACCTTTGGTGCGTCTATTAGCATTTAAGATAGGTGCGGTTGATTATCCAAATGCACGAAGAATCAACAAAAAGCCGATGCCAAGCAGCGGCGGTTTAGCTATTGTCATTGCTTTTTCGGTTGCTACGCTTGTTTTTATGCCGATGATTGTACAGGCGACCTTTCATGGAAAAAGTTATTTTGATTATATTTGGCCTGTTGTTTTAGGAGGCGGAATCATTGCTCTGACAGGATTGATTGACGATGTAAAAGAGTTGAAGCCCTTAGCCAAGATGTCAGGAATTGTGTTAGCTGCCAGTTTGATTTGGCTATTGACGGATTTCCGTTTGAATCATTTTAAAATTCCTTTTGGTGGGCCGCTGCTGCACTTTGCTCCTTGGTTGTCTTTCATCTTAACCGTTATCTGGATTATTTCGATTACCAATGCTGTTAATTTGATTGACGGGTTGGACGGATTAGTGAGTGGTGTATCCATTATTTCGCTGGTGACAATGGGGATTGTTTCCTACTTTTTCTTGCCAGATCACAATGTTTTTCTAACCTTAACTATTTTCGTCTTGGTCATGTCTATTGCAGGATTTTTCCCTTATAATTATCATCCAGCTATTATTTATCTAGGAGATACAGGAGCACTGTTTATCGGTTTTATGATTGCGGTTTTGTCATTGCAAGGCTTGAAAAATGCGACAGCTGTCGCTGTGATTACTCCGATGATTATTCTGGGAGTGCCGATTACAGATACATTTTTAGCGATTGTGCGTAGAACTTTATCTGGACAAAAATTTTATACCCCCGATAAACGTCATCTTCATCATCGGCTGCTCTCTTTAGGCTTGACCCACCGTGGGACAGTTTTGGTTATTTATGGCATTTCTATGATTTTTGCCATGATTTCTCTTTTGCTAAATGTTTCGAGCCGTATCGGTGGGACGCTGTTAATTATTGGACTACTTTTTGGAGTGGAACTTTTGGTAGAACTAATTGGTGTTCTGGGTCCAAATCGAACACCGCTACTCAATATCCTTCGTTTTATCGGAAATTCGGCTTATCGGGAAGAAATCCGAACAAAGTTCAGAAATAGAAAAAAGAAGTAGACTCGCACTTAAACAAAATCAAAGCCTTTTTGGCTTTTTTTTGCTATACTTATAAGGGAAATGAATGGTTACAAAGAAAGGAAAGTTTGCCATGTCTGTGTTAGAAATCAAAGACCTCCATGTAGAAATTGAAGGAAAGAAAATCTTAAAAGGAGTCAATCTGACTCTTAAAACAGGAGAAATTGCAGCCATTATGGGACCAAACGGTACGGGGAAATCCACCTTATCAGCAGCGATTATGGGAAATCCGAATTACGAGGTAACCGAGGGAGAAGTTCTCTTTGACGGTGTCAATATCTTAGAATTGGATGTGGACGAACGAGCTCGCATGGGGCTTTTTCTGGCTATGCAGTATCCAAGTGAAATTCCAGGTATTACTAATGCGGAATTTCTGCGTGCAGCTATGAATGCAGGTAAAGAAGACGACGAAAAAATTTCTGTTCGTGATTTCATCATGAAATTGGACGAAAAAATGGAACTACTCAATATGAAAGAAGAAATGGCAGAACGTTATCTAAACGAAGGTTTTTCTGGCGGTGAAAAGAAACGTAATGAAATCTTGCAGTTGTTGATGTTGGAACCAACCTTTGCGTTACTGGACGAAATCGACTCTGGACTAGATATTGATGCACTGAAAGTGGTGTCTAAGGGTGTCAATGCCATGCGTGGTGAACATTTTGGTGCTATGATTATTACGCACTATCAACGTCTGTTGAATTATATTACGCCTGATGTGGTCCATATCATGATGGATGGGCGTGTAGTTGCTTCTGGTGGTCCGGAATTAGCTGTTCGTTTGGAGCAGGAAGGTTATGCCAAATTGGCTGAAGAACTTGGTTTTGATTACCAAGAAGAAGTCTAGTCAACCTTTCTTTTTACTTAGAAAAGATAGGAGAATGAAATGACAAAAGAAACCATTAAACATTTTTCACAAATGCATGCGGAGCCTGAGTGGTTGGTAAATCTCCGTCAAGCTGCCTTTGATAAAATAGATAAGTTGGAACTGCCTGTTATTGAGCGGGTGAAATTTCACCGCTGGAATTTGGGAGACGGCACGCTGTCAGAAAGTGAGGTTCTTGCAAATGTGCCTGATTTTACAGCACTGAATGACCATTTGACATTGGTTCAGGTTGGAACACAGACTGTTTTAGAGCAATTGCCGACTGAACTAGCGGAACAAGGAGTTATCTTTACAGACTTTTACACTGCTCTTGAGGAAATTCCAGAAATCATGGAAAAGTATTTTATGTCTTCAGTTAAATATGATGAAGATAAGCTGGCAGCTTACCATACAGCTTATTTCAATAGTGGAGCGGTACTCTATATTCCGGATAATGTTGAAATCAATCAGCCCATTGAAGGCATTTTTTACCAAGATAGTGAAAGTGATGTGCCATTTAACAAGCATATTCTGATTATCGCAGGGAAACACTCCAAGTTCACCTATTTAGAGCGTCTGGAGACCTATGGTTCTGGCAGTCTTTCTGCAACAGCAAATATCACGGTGGAAGTGATTGCACAGGCTGGTGCTCAGATTAAGTTTTCAGCTATTGATCGATTGGGTGAAAATGTCACAGCTTATATCAGTCGTCGGGGTAAGTTGGACGATGATTCAATGATTGACTGGGCAATTGGGGTCATGAATGAAGGCAATGTGATTGCTGATTTTGACAGTGATTTATTTGGGCGCGGAAGTCATGCAGATATGAAAGTGGTGGCTCTCTCTCGTGGTAAGCAGATTCAGGGGATTGACAGTCGCATCACCAACTACGGTTGCAATTCGATTGGTAATATCCTCCAACATGGAGTGATTTTGGAAAAGGGAACGTTGACTTTTAACGGAATCGGTCACATTATCAAGGGAGCCAAGGGAGCAGATGCTCAACAGGAAAGTCGAGTGCTCATGTTGTCTGATAAAGCACGTTCAGATGCTAATCCTATTCTTTTGATTGATGAAAATGATGTCACAGCAGGGCATGCGGCTTCTATTGGTCAGGTGGATCCAGAAGATATGTACTATCTCATGAGTCGGGGACTGGATAAGGCGACTGCGGAACGTTTAGTTGTGCGTGGCTTCTTAGGCTCTGTTATCGTTGAAATTCCAGTCAAAGAAGTGCGTGCTGAGATGATTGAAAATATTGATGAAATTTTGGCTAAGAAATAAGAGATAGGAAAAGAAATGTCTAAACTTGATGTAGAAGTCCTTCGGAAAGATTTTTCAATTTTGGATCAAATCGTCAATGATGAGCCCTTGGTTTATTTGGACAATGCGGCTACAACCCAAAAGCCTACGCAGGTGTTAGAGGCGATTGCAGCTTATTACGCAAAAGACAATGCCAATGTTCATCGTGGTGTTCACACACTAGCAGAACGGGCAACGGCAGCTTATGAAGCTGCGCGGGAACGAATGCGCTCCTTTATCCATGCCGCTTCAACGAAAGAAGTTCTCTTTACGAGAGGAACGACAACGGGACTCAATTGGGTAGCGCGTTATGCTGAAAGTGTCTTGCAGCCAGGCGACGAAGTACTTATTTCCGTTATGGAGCACCATTCCAATACCATTCCTTGGCAGGAAGCCTGTAAGAAAACAGGTGCTAGATTGATTTATGCTTATCTGAAAGACGGTATGTTAGATCTCGCTGACTTTCGGTCGAAATTGACTGAAAAGACGCGATTTGTTGCTTTGGCGCATGTTTCTAATGTACTAGGTGTGGTGAATCCCATAAAAGAAATAGCAGAGTTAGTGCACCAGGCAAATGCTCTTTTAGTGGTGGACGGAGCTCAATCAGTTCCTCACATGAAGATTGATGTACAAGACTTGGACGTTGATTTCTTTGCATTTTCAGGTCACAAGATGCTAGGTCCGACTGGTATCGGTGTTCTCTATGGCAAAGAAGGGCTACTTGAGCGAATGTCGCCTGTCGAATTTGGTGGGGAAATGATTGATTTTGTCTATGAACAGGATGCGACATGGAAAGAGCTCCCTTGGAAATTTGAGGCAGGTACACCTAATATAGCTGGTGCTATTGGCCTGGCTGCAGCCATTGACTATCTGGACAAGATTGGAATGGAAACAGTTCATCAGTATGAGCAGGAATTGATAGCTTACGTATTTCCAAAATTACAAGCTGTTAAGGGTCTTACTATTTATGGTTCAGAAAACGTGGATCAGCGGTCAGGTGTTATTTCTTTTAATCTAGCTGGCCTTCACCCCCATGATGTAGCCACAGCTCTGGATTATGAAGGCGTGGCTGTACGGGCTGGACATCACTGTGCTCAACCTTTGTTGAGTTACCTAGGAGTGGCAGCAACTGTTCGGGCTAGCTTTTATCTGTATAATACCAAAGCCGATTGCGATAAGCTCGTTGAAGCTTTACAGAAAACAAAGGAGTTTTTCGATGGCACTTTCTAAATTAAATAGTCTTTATAAAGCAGTTGTGACGGACCATTCAGCTCACCCTCATCATCAAGGTCGATTGGAGGGCGTAGAACAAGTTAGTCTCAACAATCCTACGTGCGGTGATGTCATCAGCCTGTCGGTTCAATTTGATGAGCAGGGCATGATTGAAGATATTGCCTTTGTTAATTCTGGCTGCAGTATTTCTACAGCTTCAGCCAGTATGATGACGGATGTAGTCCTAGGGAAGACGAAGGATGAAGCGCTAGCTTTGGCAGAAATTTTTTCTCAAATGGTGCAAGGTAAGGACGATGAGCAGCAAAAGGAACTAGGAGACGCAGCTTTTTTAGCTGGTGTTGCTAAGTTCCCTCAACGCATCAAATGCTCAACCTTAGGTTGGAACGCTCTTAAAAAGGCGATTGAGGAAGCTGGAAATTCTGAAAAGTTGAGTAAATGAAGCTAAAATAAATAAGCTGAGACAAAAGTGCTCAGCTTTCTTTGTTTATATCGTTAGCATTACAGACGCAGTAGCTAATTACTCAAAGCACTGCGTTGAGGTTACGGATAGAGCTTGAAAAGCAAGTCTCAAGGCGATTCGCTTTTCAAGCTTGGAAGAGTACTTTTGACGAAAACTTTGTTTTCTTTATCTGCCACCTCGACAGTCTCTCAGGCTGTTGAGCAGCCTTGTGGGAATGAGACTACAAACTAAAAATTTTTGATTTTGAGTTTTGTCACATTCCCAATTACTATTGAATGAGCTATAATATGTTCTATATCAACTTTTACAGCCCATTTGTCATTAAGTTACATTTGCTTATTTCCAACCTCAAAAGGTTTTTCAAGTCTTTCGAACTATGCGGAGATGAACGATGAAATCAAGCTTCTACGAAATACTGATTTCTATTTCGCTCGTTTATAATTTTTCATTGACATATTGTACGAATTCATTCCACCATGATTTGAGGAAGAAAGGACGACCAATTTTCTCCGCTGAAAGCATGGAAATAGTTGGTGGCTTCTTGTCAAGATAGCCTTTTCCAATCAAATCATTATCAGTATAGGTCAATTTCCCAACAATGACACCCTTTTTTAAAGGAGTGGGATAACCGTTTTTATCAGTTGTAAAATGAACAGTCGGTTTTTTATGATTGTATCTCCGCACAATGGTGAGTTTTTCACTAGCAACAGCAGTGACTTCATCTTTTTGCCCGTTAATGACGCGGGCAGAGCTTTTATTGTAGGCTTCACCTTTTTTCACAAGAGTTTGGACTGTGAATTGTTGATAAATATAGGTCATAAATCTAGAGGTAGCCGTAAAGCGGGCATTCTCATCCTCATCTGCATGATCAACATTGAGGAGAACCGTAATCAAACGCATCCCTCTTTGCTGGATTGTTCCGACAAAGGAAGAGCCTCCTTTATCAGAAGATCCAGTCTTGAGACCATCTACTCCAGCTCGAAAGGCGGGCATGTTTTCGAGCATGTGGTTGGACGATGTAAGCGTCATGCCTGCAAAGTTAGACGTAGCTTTTTGGGTGATTTCTAGAACTTCTGGGTAATCAAGGATTAAACGCCGAGCAATAATGGCAACATCATGGGCACTCATTTTATTTTCGTCTTCTTTTCCGGAACCAGGATAAATATGTTCTTCTCCTAAAACAGAATTATTCAGCCCAGAAGCATTGACGATAGTAGCATCTTTGATTCCCCATTGTTGCAATTTAGCTTTCATCAAGTCAACAAATTTTTTCTCACTGCCAGCGACTTTTTCAGCTAAGGCAATTGCTGGGCTGTTGGCACTTGCTATTAAAGAAGTTTCTAACAATTCTTCGACAGTATATTTTCTAGCTTCCAAAGGAACGTTACTGGTGTCTGGATTAACGGTTAGTTGATAAGGGTAGTCAGAAATATCTACGGAAGTTTGTAAAGTGAATTTTCCTTGATGAATTGCTTCATAGACTAAATAGGCTGTTAGTAGTTTAGTAATAGAAGCAATTTCAACTGGCTGATTAGCATCTTTTTCATACAAGATTTTTCCAGTTGCAGCATCAACTGCGATAGCATGCTTAGCACCTACTTCAAAGTTGTCCGCTAAAACTGTAGGAGCTAGGAAGATCAAGAGAGTCGTTACAAGAGTAATAATAAATTTTTTCATGGTCATCCCTTTTTTGTAAACTTATTATTATTGTATCATAAAATAAGGAGAGCTTCATAGAAAAGGGAGGAAATAAGAAGAGAAAAACATGATTCATTTTTATTTTTAAAGCAAGTTCTGGTATAATAGATAGGATAAGAGACGAATAGAGGAAAACATGGAATTTACAGAATTTAAGTTTAAAGATTACATTCAAGAGGCACTCAAAGATTTGAACTTTGTTGAGGCGACAGAAGTCCAGGAAAAACTCATTCCGGTTGTGCTTGCTGGTCGTGACTTGGTAGGTGAGTCCAAAACAGGCTCAGGGAAAACCCACACTTTTTTGCTGCCGATTTTTCAAAAGCTAAATGAAGACGCAGATAGTGTTCAGGTCGTCATTACCGCTCCTAGTCGTGAGCTGGCTAGGCAGATTTATCAGGCTGCACGTCAAATTGCTGCTTTCTCTGACAAGGAAATCCGAGTGGCTCATTACGTTGGTGGAACTGATAAAAATCGTCAGATTGGGAAATTGAGTTCTAGTCAACCGCACATCGTCATTGGCACGCCGGGCCGCATTTATGATTTGGTCGAATCAGGTGACTTAGCCATTCATAAGGCACATACTTTTGTCGTTGATGAAGCAGATATGACGCTTGATATGGGATTTTTAATGACGGTGGATAAGATTGCGTCCAGTTTGCCAAAGGATTTGCAATTTCTGGTCTTTTCTGCGACTATTCCGCAAAAATTGCAGCCATTTTTAAAAAAATATCTATCAAACCCTGTCATTGAGCAAATCAAGACCAAAACAGTTATTTCAGATACCATTGAAAATTGGCTGATTTCGACAAAAGGACGTGATAAGAATGCGCAGATTTATGAAATCACACAGCTGTTACAGCCGTATCTAGCTATGATTTTTGTCAATACTAAGACACGAGCGGATGAATTGCATAGCTATCTGACGGCGCAAGGTCTCAAGGTGGCAAAGATTCATGGGGATATTGCACCGCGGGAGCGAAAACGGATTATGAATCAGGTGAAGAACCTAGATTTTGAATACATTGTTGCGACAGATTTAGCTGCGCGGGGAATTGATATTGAAGGCGTTAGTCATGTCATCAATGATGCGATTCCGCAAGATTTGTCCTTCTTCGTTCACCGAGTGGGACGAACTGGCAGAAATGGTCTATCGGGAACAGCCATTACACTTTATCAACCGAGCGATGATTCAGATATTCGTGAGCTGGAGAAAATGGGTATTCACTTCAATCCCAAGATGATTAAAAACGGAGAATTTCAAGATACCTATGACCGCGATCGCCGTGCCAATCGTGAAAAAACGCAGGAAAAATTGGACACGGAAATGATTGGTCTGGTTAAAAAGAAAAAGAAGAAAATCAAACCGGGCTATAAGAAAAAAATCCAGTGGGCTGTCAATGAAAAACGCCGTAAGACAAAAAGAGCTGAAAATCGCGCACGCGGTCGTGCAGAAAGAAAAGCGAAACGTCAAAGTTTTTAGTCTTAAAATTTCTTTATCACTCTCATAAATAAAAACAATTATTCTTTATAGAACGAATGTGATAGACTAGTCTTGCTAGTCTATTTTTATCGTAGTAAATAATTGGTGAAATAAAAAAATTGTGATAGAATTAGACATTATCGAGAAAGGGAAGTTACTATGATTGTTACAACAGTGATTTTAGCCTCTAATTGGTATCAAGAATTGGTTCAGAAGATTCCAGACGGACAGCTTTTTAGCTGGCGATCTGTGTTTGACGGACTACCAAGAATTATCGAAAAATTACCAACAACACTACTATTGACTTTGGGAGGAGCTTTTTTGGGCTTGATTTTGGCTCTCATTTTTGCTATTGTCAAAATCAACCGTGTGAAAGTTTTGTATCCTTTGCAGGCTTTTTTCGTTAGTTTTTTGCGAGGGACACCAGTGCTTGTTCAGCTCATGCTGACTTATTATGGGATTCCTTTGTTTCTGAAGGCCATCAACTTGCGATTTGGAACGGGCCTGAATATCAATGCTATTCCAGCCTATCTATTTGCCATTGTAGCTTTTGCTTTTAATGAAGCGGCTTACGCTAGTGAAACCATTCGAGCGGCGATTTTGTCTGTTGATGCTGGAGAAATTGAAGCGGCTCGTAGTTTGGGAATGACAAATGGGCAGGTCTACTGTCGTGTTATTATTCCCAATGCCGCAGTGGTTGCCACACCGACCTTGATTAACTCTTTGATTGGCTTGACCAAGGGAACTTCTCTGGCTTTTAGTGCAGGAGTTGTTGAGATTTTTGCTCAAGCGCAGATTTTGGGTGGTGCAGATTACCGTTACTTCGAGCGCTTTATCTCGGTTGCTCTTGTCTATTGGGGCGTGAATATTGTGATTGAAGCATTTGGGCGGTTTATCGAAAAGAAAATGGCGATTGAAGCGCCTGATAATCTCAATCCACAAATACAGGCGAAAGGAGATGTTCGATAATGATTCGTATTTCAAATCTCAGCAAATCCTTTTCTGGACAAATGGTTTTAAACAATCTTAGTTTAGAGATTCAAAAAGGAGAAGTAGTTGCTTTAATTGGCTCATCTGGTGCGGGGAAATCTACTTTCTTACGCAGCTTGAATTATCTGGAACAGCCAGACAGCGGCACGATTGCCATTGATGATTTTACTGTCGATTTTTCTAAGATTAGCAAGGAAGAAATCCTAACCTTGCGACGAAAGTTAGCTATGGTGTTTCAGCAGTTTAATCTTTTTGAGCGCCGAACGGCTTTGGACAATGTCAAAGAAGGTTTATTGATTGTAAAAAAATTCTCAGACCAAGAAGCAACGAGTCTTGCCAAAGAAGAATTGGCAAAAGTTGGTCTGTCAGACCGTGAAAATCACTATCCGCGTCATTTGTCAGGTGGACAAAAACAGCGTGTTGCTTTGGCGCGTGCGCTTGCGATGAAGCCAGATGTTCTGCTTTTAGACGAGCCAACATCAGCACTTGATCCTGAATTGGTAGGGGAAGTTGAAAAATCCATTGCAGATGCAGCCAAGGCTGGTCAGACCATGATTTTAGTCAGCCATGACATGTCTTTTGTGTCTCAAGTGGCAGACAAGGTACTCTTTTTAGATAAGGGGCACATCATTGAAATGGGAATTCCAGATGAAATAATGAACCACCCTAAAGAAGAACGCACAAAAGAATTTTTTGCCAGTTACAAACGGACATATATTTGATATAATAGAAAAAGAAGCCCAGTTGGCCTTGCTAGCTGGGTTTATTTTCAAGTTTGCGGCATTTGTTTTGAATGCCTTTAACAAAAATTAGGGAATAGAGGAGTGACTATGCTGTCTCGAGTTTTTTTACTCTATTTAGAGAGTTTGTTGATTACGGCACTATTGGTAGGGAGTTTTCTAGGATTATGGATTGGGTTGCGTGCTGTTCGGCGTGTTGATAAAACAATCAAAGATCGACAAGCTCATCTGTATGATATGCTATTGATTGCAGTGATGACGATTCCGATTTTATCCTTTGCAATGATGGGGATTCTGCTTATCTTCAGAGCATAATGTTTGAAAAAAGAGCTTAATAACGTTAGAATAACAGTGATTACAATAAAGGAAGTAAATTTATGTACGACACAATTATTATTGGGGCTGGACCAGCAGGCATGACAGCTGCGCTTTATGCTGCTAGAAGTAATCTTAAAGTGGCTCTTTTGGAACGTGGCATTCCAGGCGGACAAATGAACAATACCTCAGATATTGAAAATTATCCTGGATATGCTAATATCAGTGGTCCAGAACTAGCCGAAAAAATGTTTGAACCGCTCGAAAATTTGGGAGTGGAGCATTTGTTTGGCTCTGTTGAAAAAATCGAACACCAAGGAGCAATAAAAAAAGTCTTTACAGAAGATGAGATTTTTGAAACCAAGACGCTTATTATTGCGACTGGAGCTGTTCATCGTCATCTAGGAGTTCCGGGTGAAGAAGAATTAAACAGCCGCGGGGTGTCTTACTGTGCAGTCTGTGACGGAGCCTTTTTCCGAGATGAAGATTTGCTTGTGGTCGGTGGAGGCGACTCTGCGGTGGAAGAGGCTGTATTTTTGACTCGTTTTGCAAAAACGGTGACGATTATTCATCGGCGCGATGAATTGCGAGCCCAAAAGTTACTGCAAGAACGTGCATTTGCCAATGAAAAAATTCATTTTATATGGGATTCAGTTGTGAAGGAAATCAAAGGTGACAAGCGCGTTAGCAGCGTTATGGTAGAGAATGTCAAAACGGGTGAAATATCTGAACATGAATTTGGCGGTGTCTTTATCTATGTTGGTTTAGATCCAGTTAGTGAGTTTGCCAAAGATTTGGGCATTACCAATGAAGCAGGCTGGATTGTAACCAATAATCATATGAAAACGGCTATTTCTGGCATCTATGCTATTGGAGATGTTCGCGAAAAAGATCTTCGTCAAGTAACGACAGCTGTTGGTGACGGAGCAGTCGCAGGACAAGAAGTCTACAAGTATATCACAGAGAATTTTTAGAGAGAAAGGCCAAAATCATCTTGAAAATTTTTAGTTCGTAGTCTCATCCCCGCAAGGCTGCTCGGCAGTTTAGGTGGTGGATAAAAAACGAAGTGCTGGACAAAGGTACTCATTTGAAACAGCAAAGCGAATCGCCTTTAGACTTTCGTATCAGCCTCAATTGTACTCTAAATTGCCTAAGGGTAATAGAGTTTCTCCAAACGCACGATATAAACAAAGGAAGTTGAGCACTTGTCCCAGCTTCTTTTTGATTAATAAAAAGACAGTGATGCATTGGAGGATTAGAAATGAAAGGGCTTCTTTTGATTTGTTCAATTCTCGTGTCCTCATAAATGACTAGTGAAATTGTCAGAATTGTGGTACAATGGAAAAGTTCATGTGAAAAGGAGGCTTCGTATGAGTAAAAAGAATTCTGAAAATAATAAAAATAAAATGGAACGTGGCTTAAAAAATCGTCATGTCCAAATCATTGCTATTGCTGGGACAATTGGAACGGGTCTCTTTTTAGGAGCAGGACGTTCGATTAGTCTGACAGGGCCGTCAATTATTCTCATTTACATGCTTACAGGCATCTTTATGTATTTGATGATGCGGGCGATTGGAGAGATGTTGTATTATGATCCAGACCAGCACACATTTATCAACTTTATTACCAAGTATCTTGGGAATGGCTGGGGCTATTTTTCCGGTTGGTCCTATTGGATTTCTCTCATTTTTATTGGTATGGCAGAAATCACGGCAGTTGCACAGTACGTCCAATTTTGGTTTCCGACTTGGCCAGCATGGCTGATTCAAATCGTCTTCCTTGCCGTTTTGAGCATGGTCAATCTGATTGCAGTCCGAGTTTTTGGTGAAGTTGAATTTTGGTTTGCCATGGTTAAGATTGTAGCGATTATTGCTTTGATTGTGACAGCGATTTTTATGGTGTTGACAGGCTTTAAAACGCCCAATGGTGTAGCCAGCATCAGCAATATCAGTCAAAATCTCCAATTATTTCCTAATGGTTTTATGAGTTTTGTCATGGGCTTTCAAATGGTCTTCTTTGCTTATCAAGCTATTGAATTTATTGGAATCACAACATCTGAAACGGCAAATCCTCGGCAGGTATTGCCAAAGGCTATTAAAGAAATCCCCTTGCGGATCGTTCTTTTCTACGGTGGCTCTTTGCTTGCAATTATGGCGATTATCCCTTGGCGGGATTTGGCAACCACAGATTCCCCCTTTGTGATTGTTTTCAAGTTGGCAGGTCTCAAATGGGCTGCAGCTTTGATTAACTTTGTCGTATTGACTTCAGCTGCTTCAGCTTTAAACTCTACCTTGTATTCAACTGGGCGTCATTTGTATCAAATTGCACATGATTCACCTAATCGCTTTTTGAATGGGATCGGTGCTGGGAAATTATCTAGACAAAATGTTCCGCAAAACGCTATTTTGACCTCAGCGGTAGTGATTGCATTAGCTGCTTTTATTCAGGTGTTACCAGGAGTATCAGACTCCTTTGCTTTGATTACTGCTTCTTCATCAGGAGTTTATATTGCTATCTATGCACTCACTATGATTGCTCACCTGAAATACAGAAAATCAAAAGAATTTATGGCAGATGGCTATCTAATGCCAGCCTATAAGTTTCTCAATCCTCTTACTTTGCTCTTCTTTGCCTTTGTATTTATAACCCTCTTTTTACAAAAATCAACCGTTGTAGGAGCAATCGGTTCAGCTATTTGGATACTTATATTTGGTATCTATAGCCAATTGAAATTTAAAGATAAATAATAATATAATAAAACCAAGGATAAATTTGCGACTTTTTAAAGTTGTACCCAATGCACCTTGGTTTTTAAGATGTTTTAAAACTGAAAATTTAAACACCGCAATACAACAGAAAACTTGAGAATAGTTATTTAAACACCTAAAGTTGAACAAGATTTCCTCTTGCTTGTTTGATTTGTGGTATAATAAGTGAAAATACATCTTATAAGGAGTCGTTATGTATCCAGATGATAGTTTAACCTTGCATACGGATTTGTATCAAATTAACATGATGCAAGTTTATTTTAGAAGAAATATTCATAATAAACGTGCTGTTTTTGAAGTTTATTTTCGGAAAGAGCCTTTTCATAGTGGCTATGCGGTTTTTGCTGGCTTGGAGCGGATGGTTCATTATTTAAATCATTTGACATTTTCAGATAGTGATATTGCCTATCTTCGTTCTCTTGGCTATGATGAAGAATTTTTAGACTATTTAGCAAATTTAAAATTGGAATTAACAGTGCGGTCTGCACAAGAGGGAGATTTGGTCTTTGCGAATGAACCCATTGTTCAAGTAGAAGGTCCCCTTGCTCAATGTCAATTAGTGGAAACCGCCTTATTAAACATTGTCAACTATCAAACCTTGGTAGCGACAAAAGCAGCTCGGATTCGCTCAGTTATCGAAGATGAGCCTTTAATGGAATTTGGTACACGTCGAGCACAGGAAATGGATGCGGCTATCTGGGGAACTCGTGCGGCAGTGATTGGTGGAGCAAATGGAACCAGTAATGTTCGGGCTGGAAAACTCTTTGATATTCCAGTCTTAGGAACGCATGCTCATGCTCTCGTTCAAGTTTATGGAAATGACTATGAAGCTTTTAAGGCATATGCTGAAACGCACCATGACTGTGTTTTCTTGGTGGATACCTATGATACATTCCGTCTCGGTGTGCCTGCAGCGATTCAAGTAGCGCGTGAAATGGGGGATAAAATCAATTTCCTTGGAGTGCGGATTGACTCAGGGGATTTGGCTTATATTTCTAAAAAAGTCCGCCAGCAGTTGAATGAAGCTGGTTTTCCAAATGCTAAAATCTATGCTTCTAACGACTTGGATGAAAATACAATCCTCAACTTAAAAATGCAAAAGGCCAAGATTGATGTGTGGGGCGTTGGAACCAAGCTCATCACGGCTTATGACCAACCAGCACTGGGAGCCGTTTATAAGATTGTGGCTATTGAAGATGAACATGGTAATTTGCGTAATACGATTAAGCTCTCTAATAATGTGGAAAAAGTATCAACGCCGGGTAAAAAACAAGTTTGGCGGATTACTAGCCGTGCAAAAGGCAAGTCAGAAGGAGACTATATCACTTATGATGGCGTAGATGTGAATGCTATTGCCGAGTTAGAAATGTTCCACCCAACTTACACCTACATCAATAAAACAGTGACAAATTTTGATGCAGTGCCTCTTTTGGTAGATGTTTTTAAACAAGGCCAACTCGTATACCAATTGCCAACCTTAACAGAAATCCAAACATATGCTCGCAAAGAGTTTGATAAGTTGTGGGATGAATACAAACGGGTTCTCAATCCACAAGATTATCCTGTGGATTTGGCACGTGATGTATGGCAAGATAAGGTGGATTTGATTGATCAAATGCGCAAAAAAGCAAGCCAAATGGGAGAAACAAAATGACCTTACAGGAAACGATTGTCCAGCAATTAGGTGTGAAACCTGTCATTGATCCACAAGAAGAAATCCGTAAATCCATTGATTTTTTAAAGGATTATTTAAAAAAACATTCCTTTTTGAAAACCTATGTTTTGGGAATTTCGGGCGGACAAGATTCCACTTTAGCAGGACGTTTGGCGCAATTAGCAATAGAGGAAATGCGAGCTGAGACTGGCGATGCTAGCTATCAATTTATCGCAGTACGTTTACCATATGGAGTGCAGGCTGACGAAGCTGATGCCCAAAGAGCGCTCGCTTTTATCCAACCAGATGTCAGCCTTGTAGTTAACATCAAAGAAAGTGCAGACGCTATGACAAAAGCGGTTGAGGCTACAGGAGCAATTGTCTCAGACTTCAATAAAGGCAATATTAAAGCTCGTAGTCGCATGATTGCGCAATACGCTTTAGCAGGCTCTTATAAAGGAGCAGTGGTTGGAACGGATCATGCCGCAGAAAACGTCACGGGATTCTTTACGAAATTTGGTGATGGTGGTGCAGACATTCTGCCCCTTTATCGTCTCAATAAACGGCAAGGTAAGCAACTGTTGGCTGCCTTGGGCGCTGATCCTGCCCTCTATGAGAAAGTACCGACTGCGGATCTGGAAGAAGAAAAGCCAGGCATTGCAGATGAAGTCGCTCTCGGTGTCACTTATAACGAAATTGATGACTATTTGGAAGGTAAGACCATTTCTGACCAAACGAAAGCAAGGATTGAATCTTGGTGGCATAAAGGGGAGCATAAACGCCATTTGCCGATTACAATCTTCGATGATTTTTGGAAATAAGCAGGAGAATTGTTCTGACTCACGTTTTTTAGAATACGAAGACTACTAAAATTAGTTGTATAACAAAAAGTTAGGTGCGCCTAACTTTTTGTTTGAAGAATTTTGAAAATAAGCTATAATAGTGTTTAGAATTAGAAGGAGGTATCTATGAATTCTATAGATCAACAATTTACAGATAAATTATATGCAAATTATGAAGCAACTGCTAAGTATGCTGCAATTGAAAATGCAGTTAGCCACAATGGTTTATTAACATCGCTTGAAAAGCGCAGCAGTGCGATTGAAAACAATCCTGTGTTTTCTATTGACTTAACCAAAGATAAAGTCAGCAATCAAAAAGCATCTGGACGTTGCTGGATGTTTGCAGCACTCAATACTTTCCGTCATAAAATGATTGCAGGCTTTCAATTGGAAGAATTTGAATTGTCGCAAGCACATACATTCTTTTGGGATAAATATGAAAAATCCAACTGGTTCTTAGAGCAAGTCTTAGCAACAGCTGACCAAGACTTAACCAGCCGCAAAGTGAAATTCCTCTTAGATACGCCTCAACAAGACGGCGGACAATGGGATATGGTTGTGGCACTTTTTGAAAAATATGGAGTTGTTCCAAAATCAGTTTACCCAGAATCCATTTCATCTAGCAATAGCCGTGAGCTCAACCAATATCTCAATAAATTACTCCGTCAAGATGCACAAATCTTGCGTGACTTGGTTACTAGTGGAGCAGACACAGCAGCTATCCAAGCTAAGAAAGAAGAGCTTTTACAAGAAATCTTTAATTTCTTAGCAATGTCACTTGGACTCCCACCTCGTACTTTTGATTTTTCTTATCGTGATAAAGACAACAATTTCCACAGTGAAAATGGATTAACACCACAAGCATTTTACAAAAAATACGTGGATCTTCAATTAGATGATTACGTTTCAATCATCAATGCTCCTACAACTGACAAACCGTACGGTAAATCTTACACTGTTGAGATGTTAGGAAATGTCGTAGGAGCACGCGACGTTCGTTATTTGAATGTTAATATGGAGCGTTTGAAAGAGCTGGCTATTGCTCAAATGCAGGCTGGAGAAACTGTTTGGTTTGGTTCTGATGTCGGTCAATCTAGTAACCGCAAAGCGGGCGTTATGGTTAACGATATGTATGATTTCACATCAAGCATGGATATTGAATTGACACAAGATAAAGCGGGACGTTTGGATTACAGCGAAAGTCTCATGACCCATGCTATGGTCTTGACGGGTGTTGATTTGGATGAAAATGGAAAATCAACAAAATGGAAAGTGGAAAATTCTTGGGGAGATAAAGTTGGAGACAAAGGTTATTTTGTTGCCAGTGATGACTGGATGGACGAATACACTTATCAAATCGTTGTCCGCAAAGAATTTTTAACGGCTGAAGAATTAGCTGCTTATGAAGCAGAACCAAAAGTACTTGCTCCGTGGGATCCAATGGGAGCTTTGGCTAGCAAATAATAAGAATTAAAAAGAAGCGGGATAAAACTTTTAATCTTGCTTCAAAAGACTCTGCAAGAGAATGAAATATTAAAAACACGAGCAATCAAGCCCAGTAAATAACTGGCTATAAGATTGTTCGTGTTTTTTAATTTTTACAAAACTCTGATTTGAAGGTGTTAACTTTTAAACGGCTTGGCTTTCAGAAACTTCTTCATTATCGATTTCGTGCGGGAGGAGTTTCCGAATTTCTACTGTTATTAGGAGAATTTGTAGATGTGGAAGCACTGGGTTCCGTACTTGATGAAGAACTGCTTGATGAAGAACTACTTGATGACTCTTGAGTAGAGCTTTCTTGACTATTTGAAGATGTAGACGATTCTTCTAAGCTAGAACTTGAAGTAGAATTATAATAATTTTGTTGATATCTATTAGTTGCATTGGCTAAAAAGACATAATTTCCGCTACGATAAAGGCCGCTAGGCATTTCCCAGTCTTCTGTCCCACTTTCAGACAAGTAAGACATCATCGCACGGTAAACATCTGTTGCAACTTTCACACCGTCATCCAGAACAGGAGTAAGACGATTAGTGTAACCTGTCCATACCGCCATTGAATATTTCTGCGTATAACCAACAAAGAGTTCATCAGGAGTCACAACACTAGAGCCACCATAAGGCTTCGTTAGTTTCGCCAATTCATCATCGGAATAGTTGGAAGTTCCTGTTTTACCAGCTTGATAGACACCAGATATAGCTGCATTGGTCCCAGTACCAGATGTAAGAACTGTTTTCAGCATATTTGTCATCATGTAAGCTGTTGTTTCTTTCATTGCGGTTGTACCTTGATTAGAGAAATCTTTTGAGGTTCCATCGCTAAAGACAACACGGCTGACATATTGTGGTTTGTAATAAGTTCCACCATTTGCAAAAGCAGCATAGGCAGCAGCCATTTTTTCACTGCTAGCACCATATTTTCGATCGGATTTTGTCGTGTTACTTGAAATGGCATTTGCATATACCATATCTGGATAATTAATGCCTAGTCCGCTTAGGAATTTCTTAGACTTGCTGAGTCCGACAGCTTCTAACGTCTTGACAGCTGGAACGTTCCGAGACTCTTGAAGTGCATACTGAATGGTGATGTTTCCAAAATAGCGCATATCCCAGTTGTAGACTGGAGTAGTTGTTCCAGGATAATTATAAGGAGCATCACTAATATAAGCAGCCGTAGAAGTGTAAATGCCATTTTCAATGGCTGGAGCGTAATCCGTGATCGGTTTCATGGTTGATCCCCAGTCGCGATTGGTTTCAACTGCTTGGTTAGTACCAAAAGAAACATTTGAAGCTTGATTTCGGGCTCCTAGTTGAGCAATTACCTTACCAGTTGTAGCATCTATAATGGTAGAAGCTACTTGTAGTTCATCATCTGGATAAGCAACATATTCATTGCTATTATAAATATTCCAAAGGCGCTCTTGAGCTGCTCTGTTTACGTTTGTATAGACTTCCATTCCCGTCGTCAGCAAGTTATAACCCGTTTCTTCTTGGACTTGCTCAATAACTTGCTTTAAGTAGTTATCCATGTAAGCAGGATAAGAAGCTGAATTTTTTAAGCTTTGCAGACCATCTGTGACGGGTGTATTGACTGCTTTTTCATATTGCTCAGCAGAGATGTATTTGAGTTTATACATTTCTGACAATACAAGATTGCGACGATTTTTAGCAGCTTCTGGTTTTGTATAAGGGTCGTATTGGTTTGGTGCCTGAGGCATCCCCGCCAATAAAGCAGTTTGAGCTAAGCTCAAATCTTTCAAATCTTTGCCGTAATAACTTTTAGCAGCTGTTTGCATACCGTAGTTACCATTTGACATGTAGACCTTGTTTACATAATACGTAATAATTTCTTGCTTAGTGGCTTTCCGCTCTAATTGAACTGCTAACCAGGCTTCTTGAATTTTCCGTGATAGTGTTTGGTCAGCACTTGAAGTGGAGAAGTAGGTCAGTTTAATCAACTGTTGCGTCAACGTTGACCCTCCTTGTCGATTTCCTCTGCGCAGATTATTCAAGAAAGCACCAAAAATACGAACAGAGTCCACGCCGCGATGATTGAAGAAACGGTGGTCTTCAATTGCAACGATAGCTCGTACTAAGTCAGTTGGAATATCACTTGTTGCCGCATTGACCCTTTTTTCAGAACCTAAGTCAGCAATAAGATTGTTTTCACTATCATAGATTTTACTGGAAGTTGTGGCGACTAGTTTCTTTTCTGACAAGGCAGGTGCCTTGTGAACTTGATAGAGAAGAATTCCTCCACCAGCTACAACTCCAAGCATAAATAATGTAATGAGACCGATAGCTACATATTTTGCAGCTGTCAGTAAAGATTGCTTATTCATTTATTTTACCACCTAGTAAATTTTGTTGAATGATTTCAAGATAGGGAATGCTAGGAAGACCATTCTGTGAGATAGAATATCCATGCTTTTGAATGTAGTCAAGCGGCATGGACTTTTTCCCCTTGTCAATCTTGAAGAAGTTAATTAAATAAGGAGCAGGAAGCAGATATGTCGATTTTAAGGCTGAAAAGTGCAATAAAACGAAACAAATTCCTCCTTGTTTGACGACTTGTTCCATGTGCTTGATTTGATGAGCATGAAAATTTTTCATCGGCATAGAAGCCTTTTGATGTGTTTCTTTTGCTTCAAAATCTATATAATGTCCTTGATAGACACCAGAATAGTCTGTTGTAGAGGCTTGTCGAAAGTAGGCTTCAACAATTTTTGCCCGACTACGTCTGGGATAATCCACTTTTACAATCTGAATAGGGGTTGGTTTCTTGTGAATGACCGCTAAATCGTGACTAAGATAATAATCATTCGTTTCATTGATCATTTTTTCAAACGACATTCCCCGATTCGCAAAGTCAACGGACTTCTTTTTGGGAAGTCTTAATGGATTTCGAGAGGAAACTTTATGTGGATAGTTGACCATATATCTCCTTATTGGTACAATAACATCACTCTATTATAACATAAAAAAGGAAATAAAGGGATAATTTAAGTGGTTAGCGTATTAATAGTAGGTTATCGGAATTTTGATTTGGGAATTTTTAATGACAAAGACCCTCGAATCAAGATTATTAAAAAAGCCATTCAGCGTGATTTGACGCGTTTATTGGAAGAAGGAGTAGAGTGGCTGATTTTCACTGGGAACTTAGGTTTTGAAGTTTGGGCACTAGAGGTTGCAAAAAAATTGCAGCAAGATTACGATTTTCAAATTGCGACGATTTTTACTTTTGAGAATCAAGGTGAAAACTGGAATGAAGCCAATCAAGAAAAATTAAGTCGTTTTAAACAGGTGGATTTTGTTAAATACGCCTATCCTCATTATGAAAATCCCAGCCAATTTCGTGATTACAATCACTTTCTACTCAGTAATACAGACGGGGCTTATATTTTTTACGATGAAGAAAATGAAACAAATTTAAAATATCTTTACCAAATGATGAAGAAACAAGAACAATACTTTATCAAACAGTTAACATTTGATGACTTGAATGAGGTCGCAGAAAATTTTTCCGAAAATTAGATGTTTAACCTTGATTTTTGCGGTTCATTTTTTATATAATTAAAGTAATGAACGAGAATGGAGAGAGAAATGGCTAGTATTATTTACACACCGAAAGATATTTTTGATCAAGATTTTAAAGTTGGTGTCCGTGGTTATAGCAAGGTTGAAGTGGACGAATTTTTAGATGATGTCATTAAAGATTACGAGACATATGCTGCTTTGGTAAAGGAACTGCGTGAAGAAAATGCTCGTTTGAAAGCAGAACTCGCTAAAAAGTCAAATGAGGCGGCGACTTCACCTTTGACGCAATCTATCATGGAAACCCCTCATCAAGCGGCATCTGCTACGCTGACAAATTTTGATATTTTAAAACGCTTAAATCGTTTGGAAAAAGAAGTATTCGGCAAGCAAATCTTAAATAACGAAATTTAATCAGTAATGTGCAATTTTTGGATAATCGCGTGAAGAGTTCGTCTTTTCATGAGGAAAGTCCATGCTAGCACGGGCTGTGATGCCCGTAGTGTTTGTGCTAGGTGAAACAATAAGCCTAGGGACGGAAGTATCCGTTACGGCGACTGAAATGGCTAAGTCTTTGATAAGTCAAAATAGGTCTGAAAGTGCCACAGTGACGTAGTTTTTGCGGAAACGCAGGAAGTGGAACGCGGTAAACCCCTCAAGCTAGCAACCCAAACTTTGGTCGGGGCACGGAATGCGTGGAAACGAACGCAGCATTCTGACTGGAAACAGTAGACAGATGATTATCGAAGGAAATGATACCTAGTTATTTCTGGAACAAAACATGGCTTATAGAAAGTTGCATATAGGTTTAGCTAGCGTATTATGCTAGCTTTTATTTTGAGAGGACGAATGAAAACAAAATTTAAGTTGATTGCGACTGCTGCGGCTGGTTTAGAGGCTGTGGTTGGTCGTGAAATCAGAAATCTTGGCATAGAATGTCTAGTAGAGAATGGGCGCGTGCGGTTTAACGGAACTGTTGAAACCATTATTGAAACGAATCTCTGGTTGCGCGCGGCAGACCGCATTAAGATTGTTGTTGGTAGCTTTCCGGCTAAGACCTTTGAGGAATTATTTCAGGGAGTTTTTGCGCTGGATTGGGAGAATTATCTACTGCTGGGAGCTAAATTTCCTATTGCCAAGGCAAAATGTGTCAAATCAAAACTTCACAATGAACCAAGTGTGCAGGCTATTTCTAAAAAAGCAGTAGTCAAGAAGCTGCAAAAGCATTATGCACGCCCAGAAGGCGTTCCCTTGATAGAAAATGGGGCAGAGTTCAAGATTGAAGTTTCTATTTTGAAAGACGTGGCAACTGTCTTAATCGATACGACAGGTTCTAGTCTCTTTAAACGTGGTTATCGGACTGAAAAAGGTGGTGCACCGATTAAAGAAAATATGGCGGCTGCGATTTTGCTCTTGTCCAATTGGTATCCAGATAAGCCTTTGATTGATCCAACCTGTGGTTCAGGAACTTTCTGTATTGAAGCAGCTATGATTGGCATGAATATAGCGCCGGGGCTTCATCGCCATTTTGCGTTTGAAGAATGGAATTGGGTTGACTCAGATTTGGTTGGGCGTGTTCGCGCTAGAGCTTTAGGACAGATTAAGCAAGACATTCAGCTTGATATTTTAGGGACTGATATTGATGCACGGATGGTGGAGATTGCCAAGCGAAATGCCGAAGAAGCAGGTGTTTCTGAGCAGATTGTTTTCAAGCAAATGCGCTTGCAAGATTTGCATACAGATAAGATAAATGGTGTCATTGTTTCCAATCCCCCTTATGGAGAGAGATTGCTGGATGATGATGCTGTAACCAAGCTTTATCAAGAAATGGGGCAGACTTTTGCGTCACTAAAGACGTGGAGTAAGTTTATCTTGACGAGTGATGAAGCATTTGAAGCAAAATTTGGTAGTCAAGCCGATAAAAAACGCAAACTCTATAACGGGACTTTAAAAGTTGATTTGTACCAATATTTTGGTCAGAGAGTCAAACGCCAAATAGATTAGAAAGGATTTGCCGTGAGTAAAGACGAAAAATATTTGCCAGAACAAGAAGAAAAAGAATCAATTCTTGATTTTGAAACAGCTAAAGAAATGACGATTGGTCAGGCTGCGCGAAAAAGTGAAGAACTTGAAGCAGGAGTGACGGAAGAGGACAATGTACTGGATAAATACATCAAACAGCACCGTCAAGAAATTGAAGCTGGAAAATTTTCGGCTCAATCTGCAGAAGAAATGCCTGAAGCAGAAGATCAAAAACAACTGAGCCAATTAGACTTGGCAGAATTTATCCAAGAGATGCACGAGGAGGTTCAAGAGGAAAAAATTCTAGAATCTGCAGAGGTGGCGTCTGAGGAGTCTGCCTTTGATGAAACAGTAGCTGCACTTGCAGCCAGCGAAGCGGAACCACAAGAAACTTCGGAAGAAAACAGTACACAAACTTCAGAGGAGCTAGGGGCTGAGACAAAAATAATGGAACCAATTCAGCCTGAAATGGATGATATTCCTGTGAGTTCAACTGAGTCAATGGAAAGCTATCCGACTTTTACAGCGTTGGATGAAGAAATGGAAACGGAGAAAGTTCCATTTTATAAAAATAAAAAAGTCGTGTATTCAGCAGTAAGTGTTATTGTACTGGCTTTAATCGGCGGAACAGCTTATCTGTCTTTGAACAAAAAGCAAGCGAAAACAACTACAACTTCAACGAGCCAAACAAGTAAATCTTCTACCGCTTCTAGCTCTGAAAATAAGGATTTGAAAGCTTTCAATAGCCTTTATGATTCATTCTTTACAGATGCCAATAAATTGGTTTTGAAAAACAGCAGTTTCGGAAACTTAAACAAACTAAAAGCAGCATTGGAAAAATTAAAAAACACTAACGAGTACAATGTTGCCAAAGCAAAATACGATAGCTTGGTCAAACAAGTTGAGGCTGTTCAAAATGTGAATGCACAATTCACTTCATCAGCTATTACAGATGGTGTTTTAGATACTAAAGCAAAGATTAAGGCTGATGCTAAATTTACAGATGTTACAACTGGAAATACCGACTTGGATAAGGTGTTGAAATCTGCTATTAGCTTAGGAAAGAGTCAACAAACCTCTGCTCCTCAATCTGAGGTTGCAGCTGCACCGTCACAAAGCTCCGCTCAAGCACCTGTAGCAGAACAACCAGCTTCTGTACCAGCGCAAGCAACTGCTCCAGCAGCATCAGCGTCAGGCACGAATTTACAGCGTCAGTTGAGCCGAGTGCCGTACGACCAAACTAAAATTAACGACAGTAATAATCCAGCTTGGAATTTCAATCCTGGTGTGTTAGAAAAAATCTTAGCAACCTCACGGGAACGTGGCTATTTCACAGGAGATAATTATATTCTTGAACGTGTGAATATTATCAACGGAAATGGTTATTACAATTTATTTAGAACGGACGGAACCTACCTCTTTAGTATTAACTGTAAAACGGGTTATTTTGTAGGAAATGGCGCGGGTTACGCAGATGCTTTGGATTATTAGGAAACGTTTTCAAGCAAGATATTAGACACTAAAAATCTTATAGGCTATAATGGGCTTATAAGATTTTTATTTTATTATAAAACTAATTTTGGAGGTAATCTTATGTCACTTATTGGTAAGGAAATTGTCGAGTTTACAGCAGATGCTTATCACGCTGGAAACGGGAAATTTATCACAGTTTCTAGTGAAGATTTAAAAGGTCATTGGAGCGTCGTTTGCTTCTATCCTGCTGATTTTTCATTTGTTTGTCCGACTGAGTTGGAGGATTTGCAAGAGCAGTATGCAGCTCTTAAAGAACTAGGTGTGGAAGTTTATTCTGTTTCAACAGATACGCATTTTACACATAAAGCTTGGCATGATTATTCAGATGCCATTGGAAAACTTGAGTACATTATGATTGGAGATCCATCTCACACTATTTCACTTGGTTTTGACGTGTTAGATGAAAGCGGGCTGTCTCAACGTGGTACCTTTATCATCGATCCAGATGGTGTTGTTCAAGCGCTTGAAATCAATGCAGATGGTATTGGTCGTGATGCGTCTGTCTTGATTGACAAAATCCATGCTGCACAATATGTACGTAGCCACCCAGGTGAAGTGTGTCCAGCTAAGTGGAAAGAAGGAATTGAAACGCTGACTCCAAGTCTTGATTTAGTTGGTAAAATTTAAGGAGGCTTATATGGCTTTAGATGAAACAATTAAAGCACAACTGAAGCAATACTTGGAACTTTTAGAATCTGATGTTGTATTTCAAGCGTCTTTAGGTCAAGATGATCGTTCTGAGCAGGTGCGGGCTTTTCTAGATGAAATTGTAGCAATGTCTCCTCGCTTATCACTGGAAAATACAGAAACTAACCGTAAACCAAGTTTTACCGTGACACAAGTTGGTCAAGCAGGTCGTGTTCAATTTGCAGGTCTTCCCTTGGGGCATGAATTTACATCTTTTGTGCTTGCTTTGCTACAAGTCTCTGGTCGCGCACCAAAAGTAGAAGATGCTGTTGTAAACCGAATTCAAGCTATTAAGCAGCCGCTTCATTTTGAAACCTATGTCAGCTTGACTTGTCATAATTGCCCAGACGTTGTGCAAGCACTGAATACAATGGCTGTGCTGAATCCAACTATCAGTCACACAATGGTCGAAGGAGGCATGTTTAGACAAGAAGTTGAAGACAAAAAGATCATGGCTGTCCCAACGGTTTTTCTAAATGGTGAAGAATTTGCGAATGGTCGTATGACCATTGAGCAACTGCTTGACAAGATTTCTGGACCTACTTCAAGTGAGGAATTTGACAAAAAAGAACCATTTGATGTGTTGGTCGTTGGGGGCGGACCTGCAGGAAATAGCGCAGCTATTTATGCTGCTCGTAAGGGAATTCGTACAGGTATGGTCGTTGAAACTTTCGGTGGACAAGTTATGGAGACTGTCGGTATCGAAAATATGATTGGTACGCCTTATACAGAAGGACCTAAGCTGATGGCGCAAGTAGAAGAACATGCCAAGAAATATCCAATTGATATCATGAAGAATCAACGCGTGAAGAACATTGAGAAAAAGGAATTGATTGAAGTGGAACTTGAAAATGGAGCTGTTCTGAAAGCGAAAACGGCAGTTCTTTCTGTTGGTGCTCGCTGGCGAAATGTTAATGTTCCTGGTGAAGAAGAATTCCGAACAAAAGGTGTAACCAATTGTCCACATTGTGACGGTCCTATTTTTACAGGTAAAAAAGTAGCTGTTATCGGTGGAGGAAATTCCGGTATTGAAGCAGCGATTGACTTGGCTGGTCTGGCAGAGCATGTTTATGTGTTAGAATTTCTACCAACTTTGAAAGCCGATCAAGTATTGCAAGATCGGGTACACCAACTTGAAAACGTGACGGTTCTAACCAATGTAGCAACAAAAGAAATTCAAGGTTCTGATCAAGTGGAAGCCATTACTTATCTCAATCGTGCGAACAATGAAGAACATAAAATCGAACTCAGCGGTGTCTTTGTTCAAATTGGTCTTTTACCAAATACAGACTGGCTCAAAGATAGTTCAGTTGCTCTTAATGAACGTGGTGAAATTATTGTTGACAAACATGGTGCAACAAATGTTCCAGGAATTTTTGCGGCTGGTGATTGCACAGATAGCGCTTATAAACAAATTATTATTTCAATGGGTTCAGGAGCGACAGCAGCTCTGGGAGCGTTTGATTACTTAATTCGTCAATAAAAAAAACGAGAGTGGGACAGAAATCAATCATTCGAAAAATGTGATTTCGTCGTCCCACTTTCCGCACAGTTGGTTAGGATAGCCGCTATCACCGGTATGATTAGGAATAAGGATATCCAACCAACCACTGCGTCTTGCAAGCTAAACTATAAAATGCATGAGGCTGGGAACTTTTGTCCCAGCCTCATTTTTTAATTTTACACAAGATGCCGCTCAAAAGCATCGTCGGAAATGCCTTTCTCTAAGATCAGTTTGCACCATTCTTTGGCAGAAAAGAGGCTGTGATCTTTGTAATTGCCACAAGATTCAATAGTCGTACCAGGGACATCTTCCCAAGTGGTGATTTCAACAATTTCCTCTAAAGCTGCCTTAATGACTTTGGCAATTTCAGTTGAGCTATGCTGACCCCACATAATCATGTGAAATCCTGTCCGACAACCAAAAGGTGAGCAATCAATCATACCATCAATGTGAGTACGAATGAGCTTAGCTAGCAGATGTTCAATCGTATGAAGTCCAGCGGTCGGAATGGCATCTTCATTAGGCTGTACCAGACGAACATCAAAGTTGGAAATGATGTCCCCTTTAGGTCCCACCTCTTCGCCAATCAAGCGTACATAGGGGGCTTTGACAATCGTGTGATCCAACTCAAAACTTTCAACAATGACTTCTTTGACCATAAATAGAACTCCCTTTACTTTTAATAAATTATACCATATTTTGCTCTAGCAAAGAAAAAAATTCTGCTTACCAAAGCCAGACAGGAAAAAGGATTCGCGAAAAAGAATGTGAAAACAGTCACGTATTTATAAGAATTTAGTTTGTGAAAAATCGATTTTTATGATAAAATAATTAAGAATTTTACAATTCAATATCAATAATTTGAGGTAAAAACATGGAAATGATTTTTGCAGGTGTTTTTGCCGTCATCATTGGTTTAGTCATTGGATATGTAAGTATCACAGTTCGCATGAAATCTGCGAAAGAAGCTGCGGAACTTACTCTTTTAAATGCTGAACAAGAAGCAACTAATTTACGTGGACAAGCTGAGCGCGAAGCGGATTTGTTATTAAAAGAAGTGAAGCGCGAAAGTAAATCCCTTAAAAAAGAAGCACTGTTAGAGGCAAAAGAAGAAGCCAGAAAATATCGAGAAGAAGTTGAGGCAGAATTTAAATCTGATCGTCAAGAGTTGAAGCAATTGGAAAGTCGTTTGACAGAACGTGCGACAAGTCTTGATCGTAAAGATGACAATTTGACCAGCAAAGAAAAAACACTCGAACAGAAAGAACAAAGTATTTCTGATAGAAACAAAAACCTTGAGGCGCGTGAAAACAAACTGACAGAGTTGGAGCAACACAAAGAAGCAGAATTAGAACGTGTTGCTGCACTCTCACAAACTGAAGCCAGAGATATCATTCTCACTCAGACTGAAGATAAGCTATCAAAGGAAATTGCGACGCGTATTCGTGAAGCAGAGCAAGAAGTCAAAGAACGTTCTGATAAAATGGCAAAGGATATTTTAGTCCAAGCCATGCAACGGATTGCAGGTGACTATGTTGCGGAGCAAACCAATTCAACAGTTCATCTGCCGGATGATACGATGAAGGGTCGCATTATTGGACGTGAAGGTCGGAATATTCGAACCTTTGAAAGTTTAACGGGTATTGATGTCATTATTGACGATACACCAGAAGTGGTGACTTTATCTGGTTTTGACCCTATTCGACGTGAAATTGCACGCATGACAATGGAAGCTCTGTTAAAAGACGGTCGTATCCACCCAGCTCGCATTGAAGAATTAGTAGAGAAAAATCGTCTGGAAATTGACCATAAGATTCGTGAATATGGTGAAGCAGCGGCTTATGAAATCGGTGCACCAAACTTACATCCGGATTTGATGAAGATTATGGGACGCTTGCAGTTCCGTACATCTTATGGACAAAATGTATTGCGTCATTCTGTTGAAGTTGCTAAGTTATCTGGAGTCATTGCAAGTGAGCTTGGAGAAAATGCTAATTTAGCTCGCCGCGCTGGTTTTCTTCACGATATTGGCAAAGCCATTGACCGTGAAGTGGAAGGCAGCCATGTGGAAATTGGAACAGAATTGGCTCGTAAGTATAAGGAACATCCAATTGTGGTCAATACAATTGCCAGTCATCATGGTGATGTAGAACCTGAAAGTGTGATTGCAGTTATCGTGGCGGCTGCCGATGCACTTAGTGCAGCTCGTCCAGGTGCTCGTAGCGAATCCCTTGAAAGCTATATCAAGCGCCTGCAAGATTTGGAAGAAATTGCCAATAGTTTTGAAGGTGTGAAAAATAGTTTTGCTTTACAAGCGGGTCGTGAGATTCGGATTATGGTTAATCCTGGCCAAATCAAAGACGATAAGATTACTATTTTGGCTCATGATGTGCGTGAAAAGATTGAGAATAACCTCGAATATCCAGGTAATATCAAAGTGACGGTCATTCGGGAAATGCGTGCTGTGGATTATGCCAAATAGACATTACTAAGAATGAATGTTTATCTAGCTAATGTATAATTTTAGGCAAGTAAGAGTGACTTGCATTGTTTTCTCAAAAAACAAGCATCTACCTATGCTAAAAAGCAGTTGAAAAAATACTGCTTTTTTGTTACACTAGATAGAAAGACAATGAAGGAGATATGATGGCGGATCGTGGCTTGTTAATCGTTTTTTCTGGTCCCTCAGGTGTGGGGAAGGGAACGGTTCGACGTGAGATTTTTGAAAGCTCAGACAATCAGTTTCAATACTCTGTGTCCATGACAACTCGTGCTCAACGTCCCGGTGAAGTGGATGGGGTTGACTATTTTTTCCGTACGCGAGAAGAGTTTGAGGAGTTGATTCGGCAAGGTCAGATGTTAGAGTATGCAGAGTATGTTGGCAACTACTATGGGACTCCTTTGACCTATGTGAATGAAACTTTAGATAAAGGGATTGATGTTTTCCTTGAGATTGAAGTTCAAGGAGCGCTTCAGGTGAAGAAAAAAGTGCCGGATGCTGTCTTTATCTTTTTGACGCCACCTGATTTGGTGGAATTGCAAGATCGCTTAGTGGGACGTGGAACAGATAGCGCAGAGGTGATTGCCAAACGCATTGCCAAAGCAAGAGAAGAAATTGCTCTCATGCGCGAATACGACTATGCGATTGTCAATGATGAAGTTCCGTTAGCGGCTGAGCGTGTCAAGCGCGTCATTGAAGCAGAGCATTTCCGCGTGGAACGTGTCATAGGTCACTATCAAGATATGCTGTCAGAACAACTTTCAGTAAGATAAGAATTTAGAAATTAGGTACAAGATTATGATGTTAAAACCTTCAATTGACACCTTGCTTGATAAGGTGCCTTCAAAATACTCCTTGGTAATTCTTGAAGCAAAACGTGCTCATGAATTGGAAGAGGGAGCAGCTCCGACTCAAGAATTTAAGTCCGTCAAATCGACACTTCGTGCTTTAGAAGAAATCGAATCTGGCAATGTCGGGATTCACCCAGATCCTGAAGGCAAGCGAGAAGCAGTTCGTCGACGTGCTGAGGAAGAACGCCTGCGCAGAGAAGAAGAAGAACGTAAAATCAAAGAACAAATTGCGAAGGAAAAAGAAGAGGGAGAAAAGATTTAAGGTTGGGTCAGCTCAATCTTATTTTTTCTTTTACTGATAAATGAGAGGTGGTGAGAATGTGCAACTTGCAAAAGTCATTGTGGATGTCCCTTTAATGCAGACCGATAAACCTTACAGTTATGCGGTTCCGAAAGAATTTTCAACTATGCTAGAAGTTGGTATGCGTGTGCATGTGCCTTTTGGGAAAGCCAATCGCTTGATTCAAGGGATTGTCGTAGAGCTGACAGAAGAAACGACACCAGAATTGAAAGAGATTGTAGAGGTTTTGGACTTTACGCCAGTTTTAAATGAGGAGCAACTGTGGTTGGCAGAAGAATTGAGAAAATCTGTCTTTTCTTACAAAATTTCAATTTTAAAAACTATGTTGCCGGGATTTTTGAATTCTAGCTATGATAAGATTCTCCATGCGCAACCTTCTTTGAATGAACAAGATAGACTGCTTATTTTTGGCAATGCAGAGCAGCAACATTTCTCATCGCTTGATAAAGAGCTGCAAGCTAAGGTAATGCGTTTGACACGGCAAGGGGCAATTCAGGTAGAATACCAAGCGATAGATCAAAAGCATATTAAAACAGAAAAATGGTATCAAGTTAATCAAGGAATTTTGGAGCAGCTAGTCATTCCCCAACGGGCGAAAAAAAAGCAAGCCTTGCGAGACGTTTTGCAAGGTCAGACTGACATGTACCGTTTGACGGATTTGAAAGAGCATTTTTCAAGAGAGGTCATTCATTATTTTGTGGAGCAAGAGGCTGTACAAATCATCGAAAAAGAAGTTAGTCGTTCTGAGGCTTATTTTGAAAATGTTGCAACGGATTCTGCACTGGTGCTAAATGAAGAGCAAGGAGCCGCGGTTCAAGCTATCACGCAGCAAATCGGGCATGGTGGGAAGCCATTTCTACTAGAAGGAGTGACAGGTAGCGGTAAGACAGAGGTTTATTTGCAGGTCATTCAAGAGGCGCTCAGCCGTGGCAAGACAGCCATTATGTTAGTGCCTGAAATTTCCTTGACACCACAAGTTACCAATCGTTTTATTGCGCGTTTTGGAAAGAAAGTAGCCATTCTTCACTCAGGCCTTTCAAATGGAGAAAAGTATGATGAATGGCGCAAAGTTGAGCGAGGAGAAGCGCAAGTTGTTGTTGGCGCCCGTTCTGCCATTTTTGCTCCGTTAAAAAATATTGGTGCAATTATCATTGATGAAGAGCATGAAGCGAGTTACAAGCAAGACTCCAATCCACGCTATCATGCACGAGATGTCGCTTTACTACGTGCAAAGTACAATCAAGCCGTTCTGGTGTTGGGGTCGGCGACGCCGAGTTTAGAAAGCAGAGCGCGGGCTGGCAAAGGTGTGTATCACTTTTTGCAATTGACCAAGCGAGCCAAGCCACAAGCTCAGATTCCTGAAGTAGAAATTGTGGATTTTCGTGATTATATTGGGCAAAATGAGGCTAGTAATTTCACTCCGGTTCTGTTAGAGGCAATCCAAGATCGACTAGATAAGAAAGAACAGGTTGTTTTGATGTTGAACCGACGTGGCTATTCTAGTTTTGTCATGTGTCGTGAATGCGGAACGGTTGATACCTGTCCAAACTGCGATATTTCCTTGACCTTGCATATGGATACGAAAAGTATGAATTGTCACTATTGTGGTTTCTCAAAAGGGATTCCTCATACTTGTCCGAATTGCTCCAGTCGGAGCATTCGATACTATGGAACTGGGACACAAAAAGCCTACGGTGAATTAGCAGAAGCCTTTCCGCAAGCTCGAATTTTGAGAATGGATGTTGATACCACTCGTAAAAAGGGCAGTCACGAACAAATCTTAAAAGAATTTGGTGAAGGGCGTGCAGATATTTTACTGGGAACGCAGATGATTGCAAAGGGGCTGGATTTCCCGAATGTCACTCTCGTTGGAGTGCTCAATGCAGACACGGCTTTGAATTTGCCAGATTTTCGTTCATCTGAGCGCACCTTTCAACTCTTAACTCAGGTTGCTGGGCGTGCAGGACGAGCTGAAAAGGAAGGTCATGTGATTATTCAAAGTTACAATCCGAAGCATTATGCGATTACTTTTGCGAAAAATCAGGATTATGAGGGCTTTTATGCTTATGAAATGAGTATCAGAAAGCAGTTGGCCTATCCACCTTATTATTTTACGGTGGGACTTACCTTGTCTCATAAAATAGAAGCAGAGGTCGTCAAAAAGTCATACGAAGTCTTGAATATGATACGTTCTGGCTTGTCAGATAAGGTTCAGATATTGGGACCAACTCCTAAGCCGATTGCCCGCACTCACAACCTCTATCACTATCAATTGATTATTAAATACCGTTTTGAAGAACACTTGCAAGATGTGTTGAATCAGATTTTGGATTGGACGCAAGAAAAGATCAATAAAGACTTACGCTTGAGTATTGATCATGAGCCACAAAGTTTTATGTAGCCTTATTTTTAGCCTTTTTTAAAGAAATACACGACTTCTTCTGATATAATAGTAAAAAAGAATGTGAGGAAACCATGACAAACATTATTTTTATGGGAACGCCGAATTTTTCTGCAACGGTGCTTAAAGGATTGCTGGAAAGCAAACAGTACGAGATTTTGGCAGTAGTTACACAGCCAGATCGCGCAGTAGGACGTAAAAAAGAAATCCGCATGACGCCTGTTAAAGAACTGGCTTTAGACTATGGCTTACCAATCTATCAGCCAGAGAAATTGTCTAAAAGTGCTGAATTAGATAGTTTGATGAATTTAAACGCTGATGGTATCGTCACAGCAGCTTTCGGTCAATTTTTACCAAGCAAATTGCTAGATTCGGTCAATTTTGCTGTCAATGTGCATGCGTCATTGTTACCCAAATATCGCGGAGGAGCTCCCATTCACTACGCCATTATCAATGGTGACAAAGAAGCCGGTGTGACTATTATGGAAATGGTCAAAGAGATGGATGCGGGTGATATGATTGCGCGTCGAGCGATTCCTATTGAGGAAACAGACAATGTTGGGACGATGTTTGAAAAGTTAGCGTTGGTCGGACGTGATTTGCTACTTGAGAGCTTGCCTAGTTATCTAGCTGGAGATTTAAAACCAGTTCCGCAAGACAAAAATCAAGTTACCTTTTCACCAAATATTTCACCAGAAGAGGAGAGAATTGATTGGACCAAGACCAATCGACAACTTTTTAATCAGATTCGAGGCATGTATCCGTGGCCTGTAGCGCATACGCTTTTAAATGGAGAACGTTTTAAAATTTACGAAGCTACTCCAGTAGAAGGAGCTGGTCAACCGGGAGAAATTCTTGCTATCGGGAAAAAGGAATTGATTGTAGCAGCTGGTGAGAGCGCACTTTCTCTGAAAACAGTACAGCCAGCTGGAAAGTCCAAAATGACTATCGTTGATTTTCTGAATGGTCTGGGACGGCAATTATCAGTAGGTGATTTCTTTGGTCAATAAAATAAAAACAGCGCGGCAAACGGCTCTTGCAGTTTTAGAAGCAGTTTTTTCAGAAGGAGCTTATTCCAATATTGCTCTCAACCAGACTTTGCTAGAAGTGCCTTTAAGTTCTGCAGACAAAGGACTTGTAACAGAAATCGTATATGGTACCGTTGCACGTAAAATCACTTTAGAATGGTATTTGTCTCATGTTATTGAAGATCGAGATAAGTTGGATTCCTGGCTTTATATTCTTTTGTTGATGAGTTTGTATCAAATACAGTATCTTGATAAAATTCCGGCGCATGCAATTGTCAATGAAGCGGTGGAGCTGGCAAAGGCGCGAAAAAAAGGAAGCGAAAAGTTCGTCAATGCAGTGCTGCGAAGACTATTGCGGGACGGTGTGGCAGATATAGGCAGTATTAAACGTAAAAATAAACGCTATTCTATTCAATATTCTTTGCCAGTTTGGCTGGTTAAAGTGCTGATTGAAGAGTACGGTGAAAAACGAGCTCTAGCCATTTTTGAGAGTTTATTTCTTCGGAACAAAGCCAGTGTTCGAGTGGTGGATTTAAGCCGTAAAGAAGAATTAAAACAAGTGTTGCAAGCAGAAGATTCGCTATTAGCTCCGAGTGCGTTGGTGAAAAGCCACGGTCATTTTGCGGGGCATGCCTTGTTTGAGGAAGGTGCTATTGCTATTCAAGACGAGTCTAGTCAATTGGTCGCGCCAACTCTTGAATTGCGCGGCGATGAAAAAGTGCTAGATGCATGCAGTGCGCCGGGTGGCAAAACCATGCACATTGCTTCTTACTTAACGACAGGACAGGTCACGGCATTAGATCTCTATGAGCATAAGTTGGCTCTGATAAAAGAAAATGCACAGCGCTTAGGTGTGGCAGATAAAGTGATTACGAAAAAGCTTGATGCCAGAAAGGTTTTTGAAACTTTTGGCGCAGATGCCTTTGATAAAATTTTAGTAGATGCGCCGTGTTCAGGAATTGGCCTGATCCGAAGGAAACCAGACATTAAATACAATAAAGAAAATGCAGATTTTGCCTCGTTGCAAAAAATTCAGCTTGAGATACTGGATAGTGTTTGTCAAAGCTTGCGAAAAGGTGGTATAATAACTTACAGTACCTGTACGATTGTTTCGCAAGAAAATTTTCAAGTTGTTGAGCAGTTTTTGGCAGCTCATCCAAATTTTAAACAGGTAAAACTAGAACATAATAGACAGGATATTCTAAAAGATGGCTGTATTTTAATTACGCCAGAATTGTATGGAAGTGACGGATTTTTCATCAGTCAATTCAAACGAATATCCTAACAGGAGGAAACTGACAGTATGGAAATTTCATTATTAACAGATGTTGGTCAGAAGCGTACAAATAATCAAGATTATGCCAATCAATTTGTTAATCGTGCCGGTATGACAATGGTTCTTTTAGCAGATGGTATGGGAGGTCACCGTGCCGGTAATATTGCTAGTGAAATGGCAGTAACAGACCTCGGTGCCGCTTGGGTGGATACTCAAATTGATTCTATTAACGGTGTCCGTGAGTGGTTCGCAGAACATCTCGAAACAGAAAATCAAAAAGTTCACCAATTTGGTCAAGATGAAGAATATAAAGGCATGGGAACGACGCTTGAAGCCTTAGCAATTATTGGCAATCAAGCAATTTATGCTCATGTAGGGGATTCTCGTATTGGTTTGGTGCGTGGGGACAGCTACAGACAGTTGACGAGCGATCATTCTTTGGTGAATGAATTACTCAAAGCAGGACAAATTACGCCTGAGGAAGCAGAACGTCACCCACAACGCAACATCATCACGCAATCAATCGGTCAAAGAGGCGAAGTGCAGCCTGATGTTGGCATGATTAGCTTAGAAGATGATGATTACATTATTTTGAATAGTGATGGTTTGTCCAATATGATTTCAGAAAGTGAAATTTATGACATTATGACAAGCGATATTGCTCTTTCAGAAAAGGCGGAAACCTTGATTCGCTTTGCAAATAATGCAGGCGGTCTGGACAATATTACAGTTGCCCTGGTTCATTATCATAAGGAGGACGCAGAATGATTCAAGTCGGCAAGATATTTGCCGGACGATATAAAATCATCAAACAAATTGGTCGAGGTGGCATGGCAGATGTCTACTTGGCGAAAGACTTGATTTTAGACGGGGAAGAAGTCGCAGTTAAGGTTCTAAGAACCAATTACCAGACAGATCCGATTGCTGTGGCGCGTTTTCAAAGAGAGGCGCGAGCTATGGCAGACTTGGATCATCCTCATATTGTTCGGATTACCGACATTGGAGAAGAAGAAGGTCAGCAATATCTAGCAATGGAATATGTGGCTGGACTCGACTTAAAGCGCTATATCAAAGAGCATGCTCCTTTGTCCAATGAAGAAGCGGTTCGAATCATGGGACAAATCCTTTTGGCGATGCGTTTGGCACACACGCACGGGATTGTTCACCGTGATTTGAAACCTCAAAATGTCCTTTTAACTCCAGATGGCGATGCAAAAGTCACTGACTTTGGAATTGCGGTAGCTTTTGCAGAAACGAGCTTAACGCAAACCAACTCTATGCTGGGGTCTGTACATTATTTGTCACCAGAACAGGCGCGTGGTTCAAAAGCGACCGTTCAGAGCGATATTTATGCCATGGGGATTATTTTCTATGAAATGCTGACAGGACATATCCCTTATGATGGAGATAGTGCTGTTACGATTGCCCTACAGCATTTCCAAAAGCCTCTTCCTTCTGTGATTGCTGAAAATCCAAACGTTCCACAAGCATTGGAAAATGTAGTCATCAAGGCAACGGCAAAAAAATTGACGGATCGTTATCAGTCAGTTGCAGAAATGTATGTGGATTTATCAAGCTGCTTATCTGCTGACCGTCGAAATGAGAAAAAACTAGTTTTTGATGACACTGCTAAAGCAGACACAAAGACACTGCCGAAAGTATCACAAAATACCTTGACTTCTGCGACGAAGTCAACACCTGCTCCTACAAAAGAAGTAGTCAGTAGTACGCCTACGCCTACGCCAAAAGCAAAAAAGAAGCGCCGTTTAAGAACGCGCTATAAAGTTTTGTTATCAGCGGTGGTTTTAGTCATCGTAGCTCTGGTGGCTTTAGTCTATTTGAGTCCGTCAAATGTAAAAATCCCAGATGTTACTGGAAAAACTATTGCCCAAGCACGTTCTGCAATCGAAACTGCAGGTTTGAAAGTTGGCAAGGAAAAAGACGAATACAGTGATTCTGTTAAAAAAGATTCAGTTATTCGCACCAATCCAGAAGCGGGAACGCAACGTCGTGAGGGCAGTACGGTGGATCTGATTGTCTCAAAAGGGACTAAAACTTTTATTATGGAAGATTATAAAGGTCAGAAAAGAGCAGATGCTATCAACAATCTGGTACAAAAATACAAGGTTTCAAAAGGCTTAATTAAAACAGAAGAAGTTGAAAGTAGTGAGTATGCGGCAGGAACAGTTGTTGATCAAACACCAGCAGCAGGCAGCACTTATGATTTGACTTCAAAGACACGTATTACGTTAAAAGTAGCGAAGTCCGTTTCAAGTGTCACGATGCCAAGCTATATCGGCTCAACTTATGAATTTGCTTATAATAATTTGACAGAAGTGATTGGTATTCAAGGTGCGAATATTGAAAAACGTACGGTTACAACAGCTCCAGCGGGTACACAGGCAAATACGATTATCAGACAAACCCCAGAAGCTGGTCAGTCTTTGAATTTGAAGAGTGATCGCATTGTCTTATATGTATATGAGCCAAAAACCGAAGATTCTTCAACATCTGGAAGTAGTTCACAATCTGATAGCAGCTCAGATAAAACTAGCCCATCCTCTAGCAGTTCGTCAGCTAGTGGTAATGATGGAAGCAGCTCAAAAACACCAGACACAAGTGCTAGTGCAAGTAATTAAAAAAGAGAGAGGATAAAATCGTAGTTTTGTTAAACCGATTTTCCCTCACTCTTTTTTTGCACTCGTTTTACATCATTGATAAGCATTGTTTTTGCTCAATCAAGTTTATCCAGTATATTGTAAATAAAAATGTTAGCTTCTAGGACTACAAACTAGAACTTGAAAATATTTTCTTCCAGTTCACTCCCTTCTTTTCATACCTTAGCCGGAGGAATTTTTGTAAGTTTTTGATACAATAGAGTAAGAAAGGTATCGAGGCTATGAGAAAGATCCAATTTTTTATCTTTGTTGAATCTATTCTATTAACATTTGCATTAGTGACCATTTTGTCTGGTCATTTTTCACGTGTTATTCTTTTTTTGGTGCTCTTCTTGTTATTGCTCTATTATTATTTTGGAAAACAAAGAGGAAATTTTCTGCTAGTAACCTCTACCATACTGCTCTTTTTCATTATTATGCTCAATCCTTATGTTATTGCTGCTTTGCTCTTTGCGGTCATTTATGGCATGATTGTGGCTTATCCTTACATTTATAAGGAAAATGGAGTGACGAATCTCATCTTTGATGATGCAGTAGAACAAAAACGTGAAAAAAATCAATGGTTGGGAAATCTTCATCATTTTGGCTCATCGGATACCTGTAGATTTGATGACATCAATCTTTTCCGTCTTATGGGTAAAGATACGATTCATTTGGAACAAGTCATTATCACAAACCATGACAATGTGATTATTTTGCGAAAATTTTTCGGAAATACAAAAATCATCGTGCCAGTTGATGTGGCAGTCAGCCTGAAAGTGAATAATTTATATGGTGAATTGCAGTTTTTAGATCAACCTGTTTATGAATTGCGAAATGAAAGTATCAGCCTAACGACACCAGACTTCAAGCGAGCACATAAAAGCGTCAAAATTGTCCTGTCAACGTTTTTAGGAAATGTTGAGGTGGTTCGCAAATGAAAAAAGTCTACTATCTCTTGATTAGCTTTTATTCCCTACTCATTTTAGGAATCATTATTCATTATATTTTTAGCCTATTTAATTTTGATTGGCAACTGATTTTTAGTAATGTAGAGCGGTTGGAAAAGTTCAGTTTCTTTGTGATTGTACTGACTTTATCTCTGACGATGCTGATGATTTTAGGTGTTAAAGTGATTCAAATGGTCACTTTGTCGGCCATTCAAACAAACCTAAAAAATGTTTTAGAAGGTCGAGAATTACAAGAGATTCATCAGCCTGAAATTGATGCCTCTTTTCGGCAGGTTTCAGAGAAATTGACTCATTTGACAGAAAATCTGCAAAAGTCAGAGAACCGTGCCCTGCAAAATGAGGAGACGATTATTGAGAAAGAACGCAAGCGAATTGCGCGTGACTTACATGATACGGTCAGTCAAGAGCTTTTTGCTGCTAATATGATTTTGTCAGGTGTGACAGGTCAAGTGGAGAACTTAGATACGGATAGCTTATCAAAACAATTGACAGGCGTATCAGGAATTTTAAATACTGCCCAAAGGGATTTGCGTATCTTGCTTCTACATTTGAGACCGACAGAGTTGGAGGGGAAGAGCTTAGTTGAAGGGCTGAACCTCATCTTGAAAGAGCTATCAGATAAAAGCGATATTGAGGTGAGTTTTCACCATGATGTTCAAAAATTACCGAAACAGATTGAGGAGCATATTTTTAGAATTGCTCAGGAAATTATCAGTAATACGCTCCGTCACGCCAATGCGAATCATTTAGATGTTTATTTGTATCAAACTCGGAATGAATTGCAGTTGAAAATGACAGATGATGGGATTGGCTTTGAGCATACCTCATCTGATGAATTGAGCTATGGTTTGAAAAATATGGAAGAAAGAGTAAATGACATGGCAGGAACAATGCAGATTTTAACCGCTCTGAAGCAGGGAGTGGCAATTGACATTCGTGTGCCATTATTGAAAGGAGCTTAGGATGCAGATTTTATTAGTAGATGACCATGAAATGGTAAGACTTGGCTTGAAAGGTTATTTGGATTTACAAGACGATGTGGATGTAGTGGCAGAAGCTTCAAATGGTCGCGAAGGAGTTGAAAAAGCTTTGGAGTTGCACCCAGATGTGATTATGATGGACATTGTCATGCCTGAAATGAATGGGATTGAAGCGACGCTTGCCATTTTAAAAGAATGGCCTGAAGCTAAAATTCTCATTTTGACTTCTTATTTGGATAATGAAAAAATTTATCCAGTTTTAGATGCGGGTGCTAAAGGATATATGCTAAAAACTTCTAGTGCTGATGATATTTTACGAGCGGTCCGAAAAGTAGCCAAGGGTGAACTTGCTATTGAAACAGAGGTCAGCCAAAAAGTAGAATATCATCGAAATCATATTGAATTGCACGAAGATTTGACTGCGCGTGAGCGAGATATTTTAGGACTACTGGCAAAAGGTTATGAAAATCAACGCATAGCAGATGAATTATTTATTTCTTTAAAGACAGTGAAAACACATGTGTCCAATATCTTATCAAAGCTAGAGGTGAGTGACCGTACACAAGCTGTTGTTTATGCTTTCCAACATCACCTTGTCCCACAAGATGACATTTAGTGGTATAATAGAAAACAGAATAATTGCTAGAGGGAGATTATGGACGCAAAATTAAAGTATAAAGCCAAGAAAATCAAAATCGTCTTTTTCGATATTGATGATACGTTGCGAGTGAAAGATACTGGCTATATTCCGGACTCTATCAAAACGGTGTTTAAACAGCTAAAAGAAAAAAGAATTTTGACAGGAATTGCTTCAGGGAGAGGGATTTTTGGTGTAGTGCCAGAGCTGAAAGCATTGCAGCCGGATTTCTTTGTCACTTTGAATGGTTCCTATGTAGAGGATAAAAGAGGAAATGTAGTTGTCCAGCATGCCATTCCCAAGGAAATGGTGGAGGCATACATTGCGTGGACGAAGGAAGTTGGGATTGACTTTGGCCTCGTTGGTAGTCATGAGGCAGCGCTTTCGACGCGAACACCGCTTATTGATGAAGCCATTGATATTGTTTATCCTAATTTACCTATTCAGCCGGATTTTTATCAAGATCACAACGTTTATCAAATGTGGACATTTGAAGATATTGGAGATAGCTTGCAATTGCCCAAAGAGTTAGAAGAACATCTACGATTGGTTCGCTGGCATCCGCATTCATCAGATGTAGTTCTAACAAATGGTTCAAAAGCATCTGGAGTTGCGACAGTTGTGGAGCATCTAGGGTTGAAGCCTGAGAATGTGATGGTTTTTGGAGATGAACTCAATGATTTAGAGTTGTTTGATTATGCAGGTATCAGTATTGCTATGGGCATTTCCCATGTAAAGATCAAAGCAAAGGCTGATTTTGTGACAAAAACAGTAGAAGAAGACGGCATTTTTTATGCCTTAGAGGAGTTAGGAATGGTAGAAAAAGAATTGCATTTTCCACAAGTAACGATGGAAACAACAGAAGGACCGAAAGCGACTATTAAAACCAACCACGGTGATTTGAAATTTCAATTATTTCCAGAACAGGCACCGAAGACAGTGGCTAATTTTATCGCTTTGTCAAAGAATGGCTACTATGATGGAATCATTTTTCACCGGATTATCAAGGATTTCATGATTCAAGGTGGTGATCCAACTGGTACGGGTATGGGTGGCGAATCTATTTATGGTGAAAAGTTTGAGGATGAGTTTTCTCCAGAATTGTACAATATCCGTGGAGCACTTTCAATGGCCAATGCTGGTCCGAACACAAATGGCAGTCAATTTTTTATTGTGCAAAACAGCAAGATTCCTTATGCACAAAAGGAATTGGAACGTGGTGGTTGGCCGACACCAATTGCTGAAATCTATGCAAGCAAAGGTGGAACGCCTCATTTGGATCGCCGGCATACTGTGTTTGGTCAATTGCTAGACGAGGCTTCTTATCAAGTGTTAGATAAGATTGCGGCAGTTGAAACTGGTGCAATGGATAAACCGCTTGAGGATGTCGTGATTGGAACTATTGAAATTGAGGATTGAGATGAAAATTGGTGAAAAACTAAAAGGCCGAATTACTGGTATTCAGCCTTATGGTGCTTTTGTGGAACTAGAAACGGGTGCCATGGGATTGATTCATATCTCAGAAATTCGGACAGGCTATATCGAAAATATCCATGAAATTCTGCATGTTGACGATCAGGTCTTGGTGCAAGTGATGGACTATGATGAATTTTCAGGCAAGGCTAGTTTGTCAATGAGAACTCTGGAAGAAGAGAAGCATCATTTACCTAAACGCCATCGCTTTTCAAATGACCGTTACAAGATTGGTTTTGCACCGCTCACTAAAAATTTGCCGACTTGGACCAAGGAAGCAATGGATTTTCTGAATCAATCAAAAGAAGAAACCAAATGACAAGAATTGTGATATTTTCATATAAAAGACCCCCTCAATAAGAGAGCATTGTATCTTATTGAGGGGGTTATTTATTCTCATACATTTTCAGGTGGATATCAATTCTGTATTCTTTGTTCAAACCACTATCACATTAAAGCATATTCATCTGGCAGCATGATGGTTTCTTTGCCATTATTGTCAGTCACAAAGATTTCTCGTGGAAAAAATGGATCGAAAGCGTCATTAAAATCAAAAGAGACAGTAGTTGACAGACTTGCCTCGGAAAATCGAAATGTTAATTTTCCTTGATGGTTGATGAGTTCGAATCGAAGAAGTTCATCTAATTCAAACACATCTTTTAAAAAATTATCAATGATGTACCAGAAAGAATCAATAATGTCATCTGGCAAACTTGTTACAACGCCAAAGCTGGCATAACGTCCACGTGTATTTGTAAAAGCCATTGTTTCTTCCTTTCTGTGCTCATTCATCAAAGTATTTTCTATATGATACATAAAATAAGCTTGAATTGCAAGAAATTGTTCTTTGAAAATCAAAAAGGACCAGAGGTCCCTTGACAACTTTAGCGATTCTTTAGCTCTACATAACGTTTGTACCAAATATTGACATAGGCCTGTGAAAAAGGTCCACGCTCATTATTAATCCAGTCTACTAAGATTTTTACATTTTCTTTGAGAATGTAATCTAAATCATTGGAGTAGCTCATCTGCCGTTTGTGGCGCTCGTATTCATCTACATCCAGCAATCGCTTTTCACCATTGGTGAAGACTTTGACGTCTAAATCATAATCTATGTATTTTAATGCTTCTGCATCAAGATAATAGGGGCTGGCTAGATTGCAATAGTAGGAAATCCCATTTTCGCGGATCATAGCGATAATGTTAAACCAATATTTTTTATGAAAATAGACAATAGCTGGCTCACGTGTCACCCAACGCCGCCCGTCACTTTCTGTGACCAAGGTATGGTCGTTGACACCAATAATGGCGTTTTCAGTTGTTTTTAGTACCATGGTGTCGCGCCAAGTGCGGTGCAGACTTCCATTATGCTTATAACTTTGAATTGTAATAAAGTCGCCTTCTTTTGGAAGCTTCATAATCTACCAACTTTCTACAATTTATCAGGTTATCGCTTTTATTGTAACATATTTTCATGAAAAAACATAAATAAACCTTACATTTTTTATAGATATTCTTTGAGAGCGCTCGCGATATCAGAAAAATCAAAGCCTTTGCGTGCGAGTGCTTTAGTAAGGCGTTGCTTTAAATCATAGCCGTCGTATTTTTTAGAATACTTGCGGTATTGTTTGTCTAATTCTTTGTAAAGCAATTCTTGTTGTTTTTCGTCATCGTTTTCTATGGTAAGGCTTTGATAAGCTATTTTTGCTTCTTCATAGGAAAAGCCTTTATTGATAAGCTGTTGTAAGATTTTATCGTGAAGTGCTTTTGTCGGGAGCTTCCCTTGATATTTTTTGAGTAATTTTTGAGCAACTGTTTCTGCTAGGTTTGTAAAATCATGTTGATGCAACTCATCATCAATGATAGAAGCAGCAATTCCTTTTTGCATTAACTTTTGCTTGAGCGCATACGCACCTTTGTCTCCTGAGAGAAGATTGGAATGGATAAATGAATGAGTATATTTGGCATCATCTAGCCAGTTGTCTTTTTTTAAGTTGTCAATAACGTGAACAATCGTTTCCTCTTCCATGTCGTGCTTGCGCAAATAATCATTGACTTCCTTTACAGTACGCTGCTTGAAAGAAAGATGATACAGTGCCAGATTTTTTCCATAAGAAAATTGAGCATATTCTTGGATTTCTTTCAGATCTTGCTCAGTAATGTTCATACCTTTTGACAACATAAAATGAACAATGGTATCTTCGGTGACATACAGTTTTTCCGTTTCGTCCAGCTCTAAGAGATAAAGCCGCTTTTTCTTTTCAATTTTTGTAATTTTCATGATTCTATTATACCTCAAAATATGGTAAGATAGGCTTATGAATCTGAAAGTAAAACAAAAAATCCCCTTGAAAATCAAAAAAATGGGAATCAACGGGGAAGGGATTGGATTTTATAAAAAGACATTGGTCTTTGTGCCAGGTGCTTTAAAAGGTGAGGATATTTTTTGTCAAATCACGACGGTTAAGCGTAATTTTGTTGAAGCAAAACTGTTGACGATTAACAAACGCTCCAAGTATCGAGTAGAGCCTCCTTGTGAGATTTATGAAAAATGCGGGGGCTGCCAGATTATGCACTTGCATTATGACAAACAGTTAGAATTTAAGGCTGATTTGCTGCGACAGGCTTTGAAAAAATTTGCACCTCAAGGTTATAAAAACTACGAGATTCGTCCAACGATTGGTATGCAAGAACCTCAATATTATCGAGCGAAGTTGCAGTTTCAAACACGGAAATTTAAGGGAGATGTAAAAGCGGGTCTTTATGCACAGAATTCTCATTATCTGATTTCTTTGAAAAACTGTCTGGTTCAAGATAAAGTAACGCAGAAAGTCATCAATAAAGTGGCTCTCCTTTTGGGAAAGTACAATCTTCCTATCTATGATGAGCGCAGGAGAGCCGGCGTTCGGACAGTCATGATTCGCAGGGCTCGAAAAACGGGACAGGTGCAGATGATTTTTGTTACGGGAAAGAAGTCGGACTTTTCTCCAGTCATTCGTGATTTGTCAGCAGAATTTCCAGAGTTGGAAACAGTGGCGGTCAATTACCATACGACAAAATCAAGTGAAATCTATGGAGATAGGACGGAGATTATCTGGGGGAAAGAAACCATTCAGGAAGGTGTTTTGGATTACGAGTTTTCCTTATCGCCTAGAGCTTTTTACCAGCTCAATCCAGAGCAAACAGAGGTGCTTTACAGTGAAGCAGTCAAGGCGCTTGATGTGACATCTGAAGAGCATTTGATTGATGCTTATTGTGGCGTGGGAACGATTGGCTTTGCCTTTGCTAAAAGAGTCAAGTCTCTGCGAGGTATGGACATTATTCCGGAAGCCATTGAAGATGCTAAGCGAAATGCCGAGAAGATGGGGTTTGACAATGCTTATTATGAGGCTGGGACTGCTGAAAGTATTATTCCTCGCTGGTACAAGGAAGGCTATCGAGCAGATGCCTTGATTGTGGATCCACCACGGACTGGTTTGGATGAAAAACTGCTTGAAACGATTGTTCGCTATGCACCGAAGAAAATGGTTTATGTCTCCTGTAATGTCTCTACTCTAGCTAGAGATTTGGTGCAATTGAGCAAGGTCTACGATGTTCATTATATTCAATCTGTGGATATGTTTCCACACACAGCCAGGACCGAGGCTGTAGTGAAATTGATAAGGAAAGAGGATTAGAATGAATATTTGGGAAAAATGCATAAAAAAGCCAAGGAGCTCTATAATCCGCATGAGGTATCGCCCTTTGTGTACGCTAATCATGTTGTAGCAGCTATTGAAGCAGAGGACGGAAAGATTTATATCGGCTTTTGCTTTGCTCCAACAACTTGAGGACTGTTGGAGGTTGCAGATAAAATCAACGAAGTTGGTATAATAAATGTAGTGTCTTTCATCTCTGTGCTGAAAGGGCAGCAGCTTTTAATATGTATCAGTATTCTGGGCAGACAAAAATGAAACGAGTATTGGCTTTTCGTGATAAACCGTCTTATGGTGGAGGTTCTGGTATGCCTTGTGGGGCATGTAGAGAATTTTTAATGGAGTTGAATCTTGAGAATCGTCATTTAGAGTTTATGTTGGATTTTGAAAAACGAGAAACGATTACTTTGGGAGAACTCATGCCTTACTGGTGGGGACAAGAACGTGCTGAAAATGACGGAAAATGATATGAAGCACTTTTACTGTATGTTAGAATAATATGCAAGGCGCCTCCTAACAACGAAAGTTCAAAGGATCAGGATGTAAAAATTGCAAAGAAGGTATCCTTTAGCAATACTATTGATATTTTATAGCGTTTGGTAAATGGGATAGAATGACTTGTTCATGAGTGAGTCTAGTTTGAAGCAGATGATAAATAGGCGACAGAAGTTGAGTAATAAAATGAAACGCAAATATTTTCAACTACTTCAGCAATAGAAAAACTTGTAGAAAACAATCTCTACAAGTTTTTTTATTTTACAAGGAAATATCTGTATTTTCCAATACTTTTTGTGCATCTGATACGATTGTTTCAATGATTTCTTTGCATGGTCGGATTTCTTTTATCATACCAGCAATTTGACCGCACATCATGGAGCCGTTTTTGGTATCTCCGTCATATACAGCTTTTGAGAGAGCTCCAATAGTAATCTCTTCCAGTTCCTCACGGCTGGTACCTTTATTTTCAAGTTCTATATAATGGTCTGTCATTTCGTTTTGGATACAACGAACGGGGGCACCCGCCCTCCTGCCTGTGACAGCTGTATCTGTATCATTTGCCTTGAGAACTGCTTCTTTATAACTTTCAGCGATTGGGCATTCTTCTGATGCGAGAAATACCGTACCGAGTTGAACTCCTTGTGCGCCTAAAACGAAAGCAGCAGCAAGCCCGCGACCGTCTGCAATACCTCCTGCACCAATCACGGGAATATCAACTGCATCAGTAATTTGTGGCAGCAAAGCCATGGTATTGGTGCTACCGATATGACCACCCGCTTCAGATCCTTCAGCGATAACAGCGTCAACACCTAATTCTTGCATTTTTTTAGCATGTTTCACGCTGGCAATGACCGGAATAACCTTGATACCTGCTTCTTTGAGAGCAGGCAGAATAAATTTAGGGGTGCCAGCACCAGTTGTCACAATAGGAACTTTTTCTTCGATGATAACATTCACAAGCTCTTCGACATTTTTCAGCATCAGCATCACATTAACAGCGAATGGTTTGTCTGTGAGTTTACGCAATTCACGAATTTCTTCGCGCAATTGGTCGCCAGTCATACCACCTGAAGCAATAATCCCCAAGCCACCCGCTTCTGAAACAGCAGCAGCCAACTGATAGTGAGAAATTTGCGCCATAGCACCCTGAAAAATTGGATATTTAATGTTTAATAAAGTTGTAATAGACATACTATCTCCTCAGTCCTATTTTTAAAATTATTATATCACGATTATAAAAGCGTTTTCAAATCTGTGATTTAATAACTTTTCTTTTGTTTGTGAAATATTTTGCTTTGAAGAGAGGATTTATCAATTATTTTAATTGTGAAAAATAAAGAATCGTTTTATTATAATAATTACTTATACTATATTAAAAATAGTTATAGATACTTAATTCAGAAAAATGGAATCAACTAAAGATAAAGAGAGTTTTGCTTTTACTTAGAGAGTAACTAATTTTTTATGTTATAATGATAGAAAATGAATCATGAGGTGAGAAATGGACAATATCATTGATGTCTCCATTCCTGTGGCAGAAGTAGTTGACAAGCACCCAGAAGTATTAGAAATTTTGGTGGAGCTTGGTTTTAAACCGCTTGCCAATCCAATCATGCGCAATACGGTTGGTCGCAAGGTGTCATTAAAGCAAGGCTCTAAGTTAGAGGGAACCCCTATGAATAAAATTGTCATGACATTGGAAGCAAATGGCTATGAAGTTGTGGGGCTAGACTAATGGCAGATGAACGAATTGAAATTTTGAAATCTATTTTGCTGGATTTGCATCATGGTGCAACAGCAGAAGAGGTTCAAGAGCAGTTTAACAAGCATTTTACAGGCGTTTCAGCTATTGAGATCAGTCTTATGGAGCACGAACTGATGAACTCGGATACGGGTGTAACCTTTGAGGATGTTATGTCGCTTTGCAATGTTCATGCGAATCTTTTTAAAGGAGCAGTGAAAAATGTAGAAGTTGCAGATACAGATCATCCAGGGCATCCAGTTCGAATTTTTAAGCAGGAAAATCTAGCTCTTAGAGCTGCTCTGTTGCGGATTCGGCGCCTCCTTGATACCTATGCTCAAACAGATGATGCAGAAATGAAGACAGAGTTGGAAAAGGGACTGATGCGCCAGCTGGACTTGGTCGGTCAATTTGACATTCATTATCAGCGCAAGGAAGAGCTGATGTTTCCGATTATGGAGAAATACGGTCATGACTCACCGCCCAAAGTCATGTGGGGTGTGGACGACCAGATTCGAGAGCTTTTTCAGGAAACAAAGACCGCTGCTGAAGATTTGTCTAACCTAGGTATCGAGCAAGCTCGAGCAACATTTGAAAATTTTGCGGCTGAGTTTGAAGCGATGATTTTCAAGGAAGAATCCATCTTGCTTATGATTTTGCTGGAATCTTTCACACAGGACGATTGGCTGAAAATTGCAGAAGAAAGTGATGCTTACGGCTATGCGATTATCAAGCCGGCTGAGAAATGGATGCCAGCTCGTCAATCATTCACGGAGGCAGAAAAAGAGGCTGCTGAGAAGACTGGAAGCGAAGCGGCAGCTAGTGATGAGCTTGTGTCAGACGGTACTATTCAGCAGGTCATTGAGACACCTGATGGGCAGGTCACCCTTTCTTTTAAGCCAAAAAAGAAAAAGGCAGAAAACAATTTTGATCGACAGGCCCAACAGTCTTTTGGACATGGCTATTTGTCAGTGGAAGAGGCAAATCTAATCTTGAATCATCTGCCGATGGAGATTACCTTTGTCAATAAGGAGGATATTTTCCAGTACTACAATGACAGTGTGCCAGCTGATGAGATGATTTTTAAACGGACGCCGAGTCAAGTGGGGCGCAATGTCGAGCTGTGCCACCCGCCTAAGTTTTTGGAGAAAGTTCGCTTTATTTTTAAGGAATTGCGCGAAGGCAAGCGAGACAAGTTTGTTATGTGGTTTAAGTCGGAGTCGCGAGGCAAATTTGTCCATGTGACGTATGCAGCAGTACGAGATAAAGCAGGAGAGTTTCAAGGGGTGCTGGAATATGTCCAAGATATTCAACCTTTCCGTGATATTGAAGAAGATTTCTACCGAGGAGTAGATTAGAAGGTATATGATGACGTACGAACAGGAATTTTTAAAGGATTTTGAAGCTTGGGTCAAAACTCAGGTGACTATCAACGAAATGGCTCTTGAAGAAAGTCAGAAAGTTTATGAGGAAGATAAAGATGAACGCGCTAAAGAAGCTGCGATTCGTTATGAGAGCCGCCTAGATGCCTATCAGTTTCTATTGGGGAAATTTGCCAATTATCAAGAGGGTAAGGGATTTCATGACCTACCAGACGGACTTTTTGGACAGAGAAATTATTGATTTTCTCTAGAAAACATGTTAAACTAAATGCATTAGAGGTGTTTTGAATCCCATTTGTCACAGAAAGCGGTGTTGCTGAGAAATCCGCACAAATGTCAAAACTGGTTGCTGATGGATGAAAATGAAATAAAAGTGTCTTTTTATTTTAAAGACGAGAGTTGCGGGCTCTGCCCGAAATTGGGTGGTACCGCGGATAAACACATTCGTCCCTGTCAGACTGATGACAGGGGCGATTTTTTATGGAAAGCGAGGGGAAGGATGACAAGAGCAGAGTTACCAGAACGAATCGAGACTGATCGGCTTGTCTTGCGAGTCCGCACAGTAGCTGATGCAGTAGATATTTTTGAATATGCCAGTCAACCAGAAGTCTCTTACCCAGCAGGCTTTCCACCCGTCAAGACCTTGGAAGATGAGATTTACTATCTGGAGCATATCCTTCCTGAGCGCAATCAAAAGGAAAATCTCCCAGCAGGTTACGGCATTGTAGTCAAAGGAACCGATAAAGTCATTGGTTCTGTTGACTTCAATCATCGCCACGAAGATGATGTGCTTGAACTCGGCTATACCTTGCACCCAGACTATTGGGGTCGCGGTTATGTACCAGAAGCAGCGCGTGCCTTGATTGACCTAGCTTTTAAAGAAATGGATCTTCACAAGATTGAACTATCTTGTTACAGCCATAATATTCAAAGTCAACGAGTCGCTGAGAAACTTGGCTTTACCCTCGAAGCTCGCATCCGAGATAGAAAGAATGTTCAAGGAAACCGCTGTGACAGTTTGATATATGGCTTGCTGAGGAGTGAGTGGGAGGAACAAAACTATTAGTTAAACTGTTCGAAAATTTCAAACAGTTGGGATTTACTAGTATTTGAGAGTAGGTGATAAATAGTGGAAGTGGGTCATATTATTACCCTGCTTAGTGGTGCGGGATTAGGCGCTATTTTGAGTGCAATTTTAGTTTTTGTCTCTAATAATAAGTCACGAAGTTTAGACTATATGAGCGAGGAACATCTTTATTATCGAAACAACTTAAGGACAATTATAAAAGATTTGTATTCGTTTAATGATCTTCAAAAACCATTGAATGAATTAAAGTTGTTATTGGATGCAAAAGGAAAGCGAGTAAGAAAGGTTGGTGGTTATTCAACTTATTTAAAGGATGGTCATATTTGGATACTGATCAATAAGATTGAGAGTGAATTAAAGAATAATGGCAAAGTACCTAAGGAGTTAATTGATAAATTAATTTCTTATTCGGAATTACTATTAGATTATGAATTGAGTTCCAGTAGAAAAAAAGTAAGATATAAAGTCTTTGAGACGTTTGTTTTTATATCTATAGTGTTGGGTACTGTGCTATCAGTAATTTGGTTTATTAAACCCAATTGGCGTGATGTGAATGGAAATATTGTTTCAGATTTGATACCGTTAATATGTATAGGCTTGTGTTTAACTTCATTTTTAATATTCTATTTTTTAAGAGATCATGTGAGATTGTCTTTTAGAAATGGAAATTCATTTCTTATGATTTTATTTATAATCTTTTATTTACTACCACTTTTTGGAATTATTCAACGCTATAATGAGAATGCCATCGAAGCACTCTCTCATATATCTTTTCTAGAAAATATTAATAAGGATAAGTTTATCTTTATTATTCGTGGAGCGTTATTTATTTTAGAAATATTATTCTTGTTATTGAGTATAGACGATGAAAAAAGCCAATATATAGAGGAAATTCGAGCTGTGGAAAACGCTGATATTTTTGAGAATCTGTTGAAAATTAATAATGCAATTGATAATGAAGATGATTCATCTAGTATTATGAACAATGACTATATTCGTTGCTTTCAAAAGTTTTTAGCTAAAAAAGATTCAAGAAAACTGGAGGAAATGATAGTCGAAGAGAAATGGGAAGAAGTTATAAGTGATATACAAAAGGAAAACTTATGGAAAAAGAGCTTGTATAAAAAGGAGATTACTTATTTAGAGAAATACTTAAAAGATAAAAAGTAATTTTTGTAAATATAGTTTTAGAAGAGATTTCATACTATTTTCAAAAAGTTTTTTACTACTTAAGATTACTTTAAATCTAAAGTTATCAATTTATATGACCGTTCAAAAAAATTTGGTTGTTAATTTTTAAACAATTATAATCATATATCGTAAATAGAGAAAGGACACACACATGTCTAAAGAACTTTCACCTAAATACAATCCAGCCGAGGTTGAGGCTGGGCGTTATCAAAAATGGTTGGATGAGGATGTTTTCAAGCCATCTGGCGATAAGAAAGCTCATCCGTATTCTATCGTTATTCCACCACCAAACGTAACTGGTAAACTTCACCTTGGTCACGCTTGGGATACTACTTTGCAAGATATTATTATCCGTCAAAAACGTATGCAAGGTTTTGATACTTTATGGCTTCCTGGTATGGACCATGCGGGGATTGCAACACAGGCAAAAGTTGAAGCACGTCTTGCTGAAGATGGTATCTCACGCTACGACCTTGGTCGTGAAAAATTCCTTGATAAAGTCTGGGAATGGAAGGACGAGTATGCGGCAACCATCAAAGAACAGTGGGGCAAGATGGGAATTTCTGTTGATTATTCGCGGGAACGTTTCACTCTTGATGAAGGCTTGTCTAAAGCGGTCCGCAAGGTTTTCGTAGAACTCTATAAAAAAGGCTGGATTTATCGCGGTGAATTTATCATCAACTGGGATCCAAAAGCTCGTACAGCCCTTTCTGATATCGAAGTTATCCACAGAGATGTCGAAGGTGCTTTCTACCACATGAACTACATGTTGGAAGATGGTTCACGTAGCCTTGAAGTTGCCACAACTCGTCCTGAAACAATGTTCGGTGACGTTGCCGTTGCGGTTAACCCAAATGATGATCGTTACAAAGATCTGATTGGACAAAATGTTATCTTGCCAATCGTTAACAAAGCTATTCCAATCGTTGGTGATGAACACGCTGACCCAGAATTTGGTACTGGTGTGGTTAAAATCACTCCAGCCCATGACCCTAACGACTTCCTTGTTGGTCAACGTCACAATCTTCCTCAAGTTAATGTCATGAATGATGACGGTACGATGAACGAACTTGCTGGTGAATTTGCTGGCATGGATCGCTTTGAAGCTCGCAAAGCCGTTGTTAAAAAATTGGAAGAAATTGGTGCGCTTGTTAATATTGAAAAAATGACACACTCTGTTGGTCATTCAGAACGTACGGGTGTTATGGTTGAGCCACGTTTGTCAACACAATGGTTCGTTAAAATGGATCAATTGGCTAAAAATGCGATTGCCAACCAAGATACTGATGATGAAGTGAAATTCTACCCACCACGTTTCAACGATACTTTCCTTCAATGGATGGAAAATGTTCACGACTGGGTTATCTCTCGTCAGCTCTGGTGGGGGCATCAAATCCCAGCATGGTACAATGCTGAAGGTGACATGTACGTTGGTGAAGAAGCTCCAGAAGGTGACGGATGGACTCAAGATGAAGATGTTCTTGACACTTGGTTTAGCTCTGCCCTTTGGCCATTCTCAACTATGGGCTGGCCTGACACAGACTCAGAAGACTTCAAACGTTACTTCCCAACGTCAACCCTTGTGACAGGTTACGATATCATCTTCTTCTGGGTATCTCGTATGATTTTCCAATCCTTGGAATTCACTGGTCACCGTCCATTTAAGAATGTCCTTATCCACGGTCTCATTCGCGACGAACAAGGCCGCAAGATGTCTAAATCTCTCGGTAACGGTATTGACCCAATGGATGTTATCGAAAAATATGGTGCTGATGCTCTGCGCTGGTTCCTCTCAAACGGCTCTGCACCGGGTCAAGACGTGCGTTTTAGCTATGAAAAGATGGACGCTGCTTGGAACTTCATTAACAAGATTTGGAATATCTCTCGTTACATCCTCATGAATAATGAAGACCTTATCCTTGACCAAGCGAGCGAAAATGTTGCAAAAGTTGCGGCTGGTACGGCTGGTAACGTAACTGACCGCTGGATTCTTCACAACTTGAATGAAACAATTGCCAAAGTTACTGAAAACTTTGATAAATTTGAATTTGGTGTGGCTGGTCATATCCTTTACAACTTCATCTGGGATGAATTTGCTGACTGGTACGTTGAATTGACAAAAGAAGTGCTTTACAGTGACAATGAAGATGAAAAAGTTATCACTCGTTCAGTTCTTCTTTACACCCTTGATAAGATTCTTCGTTTGCTTCACCCAATCATGCCATTTGTTACTGAAGAAATCTTTGAACAAATTTCTGAAGGTTCAATCGTAACAGCTGAATACCCAACAGTTAACCCAACGTTTGAAAATGAAGCTGCGCATAAAGGTGTTGAAAGCCTTAAAGACCTTATCCGTGCTGTCCGTAACGCACGTAGCGAAGTGAATGTTGCTCCAAGTAAACCAATTACACTTCTCGTGAAAACAAGTGATAAAGAATTGGAAAGTTTCTTCAATGCCAATGTCAACTACATCAAGCGTTTTACCAATCCAGAGCATTTGGAAATTGCTTCTGACATTGAGGCGCCAGAATTAGCTATGTCCAGCATCATCACAGGAGCTGAAATCTATCTGCCTCTCGCTGACTTGCTCAATGTTGAAGAAGAACTAGCCCGCCTTGACAAAGAACTTACTAAATGGCAAAAAGAATTGGATATAGTTGCCAAGAAACTCAGCAACGAAAAATTTGTCGCCAATGCCAAACCAGAAATCGTCGCGAAAGAGCGACAAAAGCAAACCGACTACCAAGCCAAATATGATGCCACGCAAGAGCGGATTGAAGAGATGGAGAAGTTGGAGGGGTAGTACGCATAGACCTAAAAAACACAGCAGAAATGTTGTGTTTTTGGCATAATGAGAATATTATTTCAGTGGAGTGTCAATTAAGTGAGTTATAATTTAGATTATTTATTTAAAAAGCATTCTGAGATAGAAAAAGAAATACTGAATCACTCTTTTTTTAAACTGAATAGAGATACAGCTATATATTATTTATTTTCTCGTTTGGAGACATCTATACTTATTTCCAAGGGAGAAATATTTACATTGTTTCAATCAGAAGATTTATTTAAATCTTTTAATTTGTTAGTTAATGTTATCCAAGATGCTGTCCCTTTTATTTTAAGCCATTTGAGTAATCAATCTAAAAATGATGAAACGATTGATATTGATCCATTAGAATTGATGAAACTATTAAACATAATTAGTGATTATTTAGAATTTAGTCGATTCATTGAACTTTATAAAAATAAGATTGTTAGAGTAATTATGACCGGTAACTATATTCAGTTTGAATATGAGAAAGACTTATTCAGGATTAATGATATTTATAATGGCTTTTGGCATAGTTTAGAACAAAGTAATGCTTTAATAGGGGTTGATCAATTACAGGATATCACTAATAATATGTTTGATTTGATAGTGGATATAAATTTTGGATCTTTTACTCTAGAAGAATATAAAGTTTTTTGTAAGGGACTTGACTCCTTAATATTTCAAAAATTGTCTAATCCAATTAAAATTGTAAATGAAGTAGGTTTCTTAGTACTTACTGAAGATGAATGGATTCATAAATTATCCCCATATATGTCTTCTTTATCTCATAATAAAATAGCAACCATAATTAACTATTTAAAATATGATTTTTCTAATAGTGAAAGTGATCCTAATATTTCTTACTTTATACCAATGAACGGTAAGTTATTGTTATCTTTTAATCTTTTCTTATGTCAGAGATTGGATAAAAATTTACTACGATTATTAAAAGAGAAAAATCTAAGTTTGTATCAGAATGAACAGAAGAAATTAGAGAAACATCAAATTGAACAAATCAAGGCAAATGCTTCTACATGGTATGATTTTGATGTAGACAAGGATGGAAGTCCGGGTGAAGATTTAATTGTTTATGACAAAAGAGAAAATATTGTTCAAATAATTGAATTAAAATATAAACTTCCTGTCCATACAGTTAAAGAAATTAAAAATTTGAAGAAATTATTATCAAAGGCTACCAAGCAAAATAGGACTGCAGAGAGAGAATTGAACATTCAAAATGTTTTTCAAAAATATTTTGATGGGAAGTATAAGGATATCACTCCTAAAAAAATTATTTTCTTTTCTTTAATAAATTATTCTATAGATTATTCATCGTCTAATCACGTTTTATTGGTTGATCACTATATTGAATTGTTAAAAAGATCAGGTTGCTCAAATAGAATGGAATCAACCTTTCAGGATAAATTCAAGGGGATCAATATATATCCCAAAATTAAATATAAGAAGATTAATCTATTTGGGAATGTTATTAAAGTTCCGAAAAATTATTCTAAGATTCCATAATAATTATTTGAGATTCTAGATATGTTTATCATAAAGATACATTTCAAAAAGGCTTCACCCATGTAACCAACCTACACCATTGATAATCCAATATCATCTATAAAGAAAAACGTGACCTGTGGCAGAGTGTTTTTGGCTTGAATAGGTTGATAGCTTGAAACCTTCTACCTACTATGGTGAAGCTGGTGGAGAAGCAGTCTTGTGGGGAGTACACTAATGAGCAAGTCTATCAGGAAGTGACTATCATAAGAATATTGATGCGAGTATCAGGGAAGCGGACTTGGTGTCTCTATGATTCAGACGACCTTAGACGATGATTTTCAGCAAGAGAAGTCCTGAAACAAGAAAGTTACCAACATCTTCTAACATCCCCACCTATCAAAAAAGAACAGCTCTATTATTGAGCTGTTCTTTTTAAACTGTTGGCAAATCCAAATTTAAAGTTTGTACGTGTATATGCCTTGATTTCTAAACCTCAAAATTATAGAGAGCGGTTGAGAGGTAGCGCTCGCCGTTATCTGGAGCAAGAGCTAGGACTTTTTTACCTGTTCCTAGTTTTTTGGCTACTTCAAGTGCAGCATAGATAGCTGCGGCAGAAGAAATCCCTACAAGAAAGCCTTCTTGTCCACCGACACGGCGTCCAAGGTCAAGTGCTTGATCAGAGGTAACACGGACAATACCGTCATAAGCTTGAGTGTCCAGTGTTTCTGGGATAAAACCAGCTGAAATTCCTTGAATCTTGTGGGGTCCAGGATTTTCACCGGACAGGATAGCGGACTCATCGGCTTCAACTGCGTAAACTTGTATATTTGGATTGACTTTTTTGAGAGCGTGAGAAACGCCAGAAATTGTACCACCTGTGCCAACTCCACCGACAAAGGCGTCCAATCCTTTTTCACCGAAAGCAGAGATAATTTCTGCTCCTGTTGTTCTTTCGTGTACTTCAGGATTAGCTGGATTGTTGAACTGTAGTGGTAGCCATCCGTTACGTTCTTTGGCGATTTCTTCAGCTTTGGCAATCGCACCTTTCATTCCCTCACTTCCGGGAGTGAGCACCAATTCGGCACCATAAGCTTGGATAATTTTGCGGCGCTCCACACTCATGGTTTCTGGCATAACAATAACGACCTTATAACCTTTAGCAGCACCGACCCAAGACAAACCGATTCCAGTATTTCCGCTGGTTGCTTCGACAATGGTTGCACCCGGCTGAATCAAGCCCTCTTGCTCAGCGGTCTCAATCATGCTGAGAGCAATGCGGTCTTTGACAGACGACCCCGGATTGAAAGCTTCTAGCTTGACATAGACATCAGCAGCGCCTTCTGGAACCAGCTTATTCAATTTCACAATAGGAGTATTTCCAATGAGTTCTGTAATGTTATGATAAATTTGTGCCATAAAATAATACCTCAATTCTATTGATACAATCAGTATAAAACGAAAAAGAGCCTTTGTAAAATATAAAAAAACTATCAAGTCGATAGCCTTTTTTAATATTTAGGATGAAGAAATGGGAACCTCAACTTTCCGCAATCCCTGCTCAACAATGTCAATTTTTCCATTAAACAGTTCAATCAAACTTTCTATAACGCTGTCTTTATCGTCTTTGTCAACAAAAATAGTCGTTTGTACTTGATCTGTAAAAGCTGTATCCTGCTCTTGCAACTGTTTGGCTTTAAGAAAATTTGGCAATTCTTGATATTGACTGTAGGAAAGAGTAAGCCTTAGTCCAAGTTGTTCTTTTATGTGGACACTTCCGATTTCTTTGATAGCTAGGGCAACGCTGCCAGCATAAGCCCGAATGAGCCCACCTGCTCCTAGCTTGATGCCCCCAAAATAGCGCGTCACGACAGCACAGACGTTAGTTAGTTGATGATTTTCTAAGACGCCTAGCATAGGCACGCCAGCAGTTCCGCTGGGTTCGCCATCATCGCTGCTTCGCTTCATTTCGCTCCGCTCTCCTAAAATAAAGGCAGAGCAGTTATGAGTAGCTTTGTAATGTTCTTTTTTAATAGTATTGATAAACTCTCGTGCTTCGTCCTCTGTTGTCACACGCTTGATATGACAGATAAAGCGCGATTTTTTGATTTCTTCTTGGACTTGACCGTCCTCTTTGATTGTTCTAAATTCCATATCTTCATTTTACAAAAAAACTTTTATTTTGCCAAAGTTTTTCCGAATAAATAGATATGACGGAATTACAAGATTGCTTAGGTCGTATTTTTACAAAAAGTCAATTGTCACCAGAATTGCAATTGCAAGCACAAAGCTTAGCTGGAATGGTAGAAGAGAAAGGAAAGTTAAGCTGTAATCGCTGCGGACAAGCCATTGACAAAGAAAAACAGCAACTACCAATTGGTGCTTATTATTGTAGGTCTTGCTTGATCTTAGGAAGGGTTAGGAGTGATGAAGAACTATACTATTTTCCACAGGAAGAATTTCCCAAAGCGAATGTTTTGAAATGGCAAGGAAAGTTGACAGAATTTCAAGCCAAGGTTTCTCAAGGACTTGTAGAGGCGGTTACCAAACGCAAAGATAGCTTGGTTCACGCAGTCACAGGAGCCGGAAAGACGGAAATGATCTATCAGGTGGTGGCACAAGTCATCAATCAAGGTGGAGCCGTCTGCTTGGCTAGCCCCAGAATTGATGTCTGCTTAGAACTTTATCGCAGACTGAAAGTAGATTTTACTTGCGATATTTCACTCCTGCACGGTGAATCAGAAGCATATTCCCGTAGTCCTCTCGTGATTGCTACAACGCATCAGCTTCTCAAATTTTATCAAGCCTTTGATCTTCTTATCGTTGATGAAGTAGATGCCTTTCCTTACGTGGACAATCCGATGCTTTATCATGCGGTTCATCAGGCAGTTAAAGTAGAGGGAACGAAGATTTTCTTAACAGCAACTTCCACAGATGAGTTGGATAAAAAAGTGGCTAAAGGAGAATTAACTCGTTTGAGTCTACCTAGACGTTTTCATGGGAATCCTTTGATTGTTCCTCAAAAAATTTGGTTGGCAGATTTTCAAAAATATCTTGGTCAAAAGAAGCTAGTTCCTAAGTTAAGACAGTTTATTCAAAAGCAGAGAAAAACCAGCTTTCCACTTCTTATTTTTGCTTCTGAGATTAAAAAGGGGCAGGAATTAGCAGAGATTCTTCAAAGCACTTTTCCTAATGAAAAAGTTGGCTTTGTAGCCTCGACGACTGAAAATCGACTGGAAATTGTAGAGAAATTTCGTCAAAAAGAAATCACGATTTTGGTAACAACGACAATTCTAGAACGTGGTGTAACTTTTCCTTGTGTAGATGTTTTTGTGGTGGAGGCTAACCACCGTTTGTTTAGTCGCAGCGCTCTGGTGCAAATCGCTGGACGCGTCGGTCGCAGTATGGATCGACCGACAGGCGAGTTAATCTTTTTTCATGACGGTGCGACTATGGCGATAGAAAAAGCGATTAAAGAAATTCAGGAGATGAATCAGGAGGCCGGTTTATGAATTCATGTGTTTTATGTGATAGTCTACTGGATGAAAAACTAACATTTTGTGATTTATTGACTTTGACGAAGCCAAAAGCAAGAGCCTGTGATACTTGTTTTGAAAAATTTCAACGCATTTCAGGGCAGCATTGCCCGAAGTGTTATCGTGACGGGGCAAGTGAAGTCTGCATAGATTGCCAAGTGTGGATAGAAAAAGGAAAAGAAGTTTGTCATAAAAGTTGTTTTGTATATAACGAAGCCATGAAAGACTTTTTCAGCCAATATAAATTTCAAGGAGATTATGCTCTTTATTCTGTATTTGCTGAAGTTTTGCAAAAGGAATTAAAAGTTTACCGTGATTATGCGCTTGTTCCCATTCCTGTAAGTGCCGAAAAGTATCAGACAAGAGGGTTTAATCAAGTAACAGCTCTCCTTGAGGGCGCAAAGTTGCCATTTAAGGAAGTTTTAGAAAAGTATGATACAATTGCTCAATCAAGCAAGACGAGAAAGGAGCGATTGCAAAGTCAGCAGTGTTTTAAAGTGAAAGACAATATTCAACTTCCACCCAAAATCCTTTTGATAGATGACATTTATACCACAGGAGCAACCTTACAACTTGCCAAAGATATTTTGGTGGAAGCGGGTGTGAAAGAAATTGTGACATTTTCATTGGCAAGATAACAAAAAATTTGCAAAAAAAAAATGAAAGCGTTATAATAAAGTAAAGAAAAACAAAATGCTTAGAAAGAAGGTACTTATATGATTAAATATAGTATCCGTGGTGAAAATCTAGAAGTAACAGAAGCGCTTCGTGATTACGTAGTTTCTAAACTTGAAAAAATCGAGAAATATTTCCAAGCTGATCAAGAATTGGATGCTCGTGTAAACTTGAAAGTCTATCGTGAAAAGACAGCTAAGGTTGAAGTAACCATCCCACTTGGCTCTATCACTCTTCGTGCAGAAGATGTTTCCCAAGATATGTATGGTTCCATTGATTTGGTGACAGATAAAATTGAACGTCAAATTCGTAAAAATAAAACAAAAATTGAACGTAAAAACCGTAATAAAAAATCAACTAGTCAGTTATTTACAGACGCTGTTATTGAAGAAGTAGAAGCTGCACCTGCAAAAGTGGTGCGTTCAAAACAAATCGACTTAAAACCAATGGATTTAGAAGAAGCTCTTCTTCAAATGGATTTATTGGGACATGATTTCTTCATCTATACTGATGTAGAAGACAACACAACCAATGTTCTCTATCGTCGTGAAGATGGTGACGTTGGCTTGCTTGAAGTGAGATAATCAATCGGTCCTCTGATTTATATCAGGGGATTTTTATTTGCTCTGCAATCAGCTCAAGATAATTGCAAAAAAACTGTATTAAAAATCATCATGTTTGAACGGCATTTCAAAAGTTAGACAGAAAAACCAATTGACTTACAGTTATCACAGAAGAAAAACTGATACATTCTTTCGAGATTTTGTTATAATATTCTTTATGAGAGTTGTTGCAGGGAAATATGGGGGGCGTCCTCTTAAAACATTGGAAGGCAAAACAACCAGACCGACGACAGACAAGGTTAAGGGAGCTATCTTTAATATGATTGGTCCTTATTTTGATGGAGGACAGGTTCTGGACTTGTATGCTGGAAGCGGCAGTTTAGCGATTGAAGCTATTTCGCGAGGCATGGTTTCGGCTGTTTTGGTTGAAAAAGACCGCAGGGCGCAAGCGATTATCAGCCAAAATATCAGTATGACTAAGGAAAAAGAACGATTTGAACTTCTGAAAATGGAGTCCAATCGAGCACTTGAATTGGTCACAGGACAGTTTGACTTGGTTTTGTTAGATCCACCCTATGCAAAAGAACAGATTGTTTCAGATATTATAAAAATGATTGAACGAGAGCTTCTGAGCGATGATGTACTGGTTGTTTGTGAGACAGACAAGTCGGTGGATTTACCAGAAGAAATCGCAGGGCTAGGTATCTGGAAGCAAAAAATATATGGAATTTCAAAGGTGACGGTTTATGTCAGATAAAATTGGATTATTTGCGGGCTCTTTTGACCCGATTACAAAGGGGCATATTGACTTGATTAAGCGAGCTAGTAAGCTCTTTGATTGCCTTTATGTTGGTATTTTTTATAATCTTGAGAAAACGAGTTTTTTTAGTATTGAAGCGAAAGAAAAAATGATAGCAGCTGCTCTAGTTCATTTGGAGAATGTAAAAATTGTTACTTCTCATGATGAATTGGCAGTGGAAGTAGCTAGAAAGCTAGGAGTGACAACTTTTGTACGGGGATTACGTAATAGTCAGGATTTGGATTATGAGGGGAATCTCAACTTTTTCAATCATGAATTAGCACCTGAGATAGAAACCATTTTTTTGATAAGCAAACCAGCTTATCAGCATCTCAGCTCATCAAGAATTCGTGAATTGATTTCCTTTGAGCAGGATATTTCAAAGTATGTGCCCGAAAGTGTCATAAAGGAGTTAAAGAAACAATATGGAAAAACCAAGAAATAAATTTAAAAAATGGCCGATAATTGCAGTAGTAGGGTTGATTTTGCTTTTCTTATCTTTTGTAGTTCCCTTGCCTTATTATATTGAGGTGCCAGGTGGTGCAGCGGATGTCCGTCAGGTATTGCGCGTGGACAACAAAGAAGATAAGGAAAAAGGTTCTTATAATTTTGTAACGGTTGGAATTCAGCATGCGACCTTCGCTCATTTGGTTTATGCTTGGCTGACACCTTTTACGGATATTTATTCGGCGAAGGATTTGACTGGTGGAACTTCTGATAAAGAATACATGCGGATCAATCAGTTTTATATGGAAACGTCGCAAAACCTAGCTAAATACCAAGGGTTGAAAAAAGCTGGCAAAGACATTACTCTGAAATATCTAGGGGTTTACGTCTTGCAAGTCACAAAGAATTCTACTTTTAAAGGTATTTTAAATATTGCAGATACCGTGACAGGTGTGAATGATAAGACTTTCAATAGTTCAAAAGAATTGATAGACTATGTCGGAGCGCAAAAGATTGGCAGCAAGGTCAAGGTGAACTATGTAGAAGACGGTCAGAAGAAGTCTGCTACAGGTAAAATTATTAAACTTGAAAATGGGAAAAACGGGATTGGCATTAGTTTGATTGACCGAACAGAAGTCACAAGCAACACACCAATTGAATTTTCAACTGCCGGTATTGGTGGACCAAGTGCGGGCTTGATGTTTAGTTTGGCAATTTATACGCAAATTGCAGATCCAACATTGAGAAACGGCAGAAATATTGCTGGGACGGGCTCAATTGACCGCGAAGGAAAAGTTGGCGACATTGGTGGGATTGACAAAAAAGTTGTTTCAGCAGCAAAAAATGGTGCAGAAATTTTCTTTGCACCAAATAATCCAGTTACTAAGGAAGCTAAAAAAGCTAATCCTAAAGCGAAAACTAACTATGAGACTGCTTTGGAAACTGCTAAAAAAATTAAGACCAATATGAAAATTGTACCCGTGAAAACTTTACAAGATGCCATTGATTACCTCAAGAACACAAAGAAGTCATAAAAATAGTTCAATAAAAGAGCAAGTTAATGATAGAAGTTTGACTTTGCTCCTTTTTTCTTTCTCTATTTCAACTATCAAAAACACTTCTTTTTATGGTAAAATAAGTTTAATACAAGAAATAAGATGATAAAGGATGACTATGCGAAAAGAAATTGCACCTGAATTATACAATTACAATAAATTTCCTGGACCGGAGTTTCGGCAAATAGGAACCAAAATTTTGACTGAGACAATTGAATTTGACTTGGTAGATAATTTCAAGGAAGGTTTTGATATAACGGCTTTTAATCAGCGTTTTTCCGATATTTTAACAAAATTTGATTATATTGTTGGTGACTGGGGGAACGAGCAGCTACGTTTGCGTGGATTTTATAAAGATGACAAGGCAAATGAAAGCGAGGAAAAAATCAGTCGCTTAGAAGATTATTTGTTAGAATACTGCAATTATGGTTGTGCTTATTTTGTCTTGGAAAATTTACAGCCGCGTCGCGCATCGTTTGATAAAAAATCACATCACAAGAAAGAAAGTGATAACAAGCCACGTCGTTCTAAACAAGCTCACTCCTATAAAGAAGAGCAACCCAAGCGAGAAAATCGCCAGCGCAGTAAGCGACAAAATCAAAAGCAAAGAGCAAGAAAGCAAAATTCAACGAAGCAACAACAAACAAGCAGCCAGCGCCATTTTGTCATTCGTCAAAAATAGTGGAAATTGAGAATGGGAACAGAGAGGAAGAAAATGAAACCATCAATTTATAGTTTGACCCGTCAGGATTTGATAGACTGGGTAGAAAGTCAAGGAGAAAAGAAATTTCGAGCTACTCAGATTTGGGAGTGGCTTTATCGCAAACGGGTTCAGTCTTTTACAGAAATGACAAACATTTCAAAGGGTTTATTAGCAAAGTTAGAAGATGAATTTGTTGTCAATCCGCTAAAGCAAAGAGTGGTGCAGGAATCGGCTGACGGCACAGTAAAGTATCTTTTTGAACTGCCAGACGGTATGTTGATTGAAACAGTTCTCATGCGTCAGCACTATGGTCTGTCGGTCTGTGTAACCACTCAGGTGGGTTGCAATATTGGCTGTACCTTTTGTGCTAGCGGGCTGATTAAAAAGCAGCGTGACTTGAATAATGGGGAAATTATGTCTCAGATTATGCTGGTGCAAAAATATTTTGATGAGCGTGGACAAGGTGAGCGCGTCAGCCATATTGTGGTTATGGGGATTGGCGAGCCTTTTGATAACTATGACAATGTTCTCAAGTTTGTGCGAACTGTCAATGATGACAAAGGGCTGGCTATCGGAGCTCGTCACATTACGGTTTCCACTTCCGGTCTAGCACATAAAATTCGTGATTTTGCAAATGAAGGAGTGCAGGTTAATTTAGCTGTTTCTCTTCATGCACCCAATAATGAATTGCGTTCTAGCATTATGAAAATCAATCGTGCCTTTCCAATTGAAAAGCTGTTTGCGGCGATTGAATATTATATTGAAACAACCAACCGCAGGGTTACTTTTGAGTATATCATGCTAAATGAAGTCAATGACGGAGTAGAGCAGGCATTGGAATTAGCTGAATTGCTCAAAAACATCAAAAAGCTATCGTATGTCAATTTGATTCCTTACAATCCAGTTAGCGAACATGATCAATATAGTCGCAGTCCCAAAGAACGTGTAATGGCTTTCTACGATACTCTGAAAAAGAATGGCATTAACTGTGTTGTTCGTCAAGAGCATGGTACAGATATTGATGCAGCTTGCGGTCAATTGCGCTCCAATACGATGAAGAAAGACAAGGAGAAGGCACTTGCGAAACATGCCTAGGTTAAAAGTGTGGCTGCAATCCAATGGAGAATTAACAGTTAAAGGACGTAAAATTCTGACTTGGGGAAGCATTTTCTACATTTTATTATTATGTCTAATGTGTTTTCTCCCTCAGGTGACAGAAGAAGGGATGGAAACACCAGGAATTCAGCAGTTTGGTCGTATTGTAGTGCTTCTCATTCCTTTTAATTCTTTGGTCAATCTTGGGCAAATTACTTCTTTCTTTCAATTAATTAAGGTTTTTGTGCAAAATATAATGAATATTTTTCTGCTTAGCCCACTAATTTTTCAGCTTCTCTGGTTGTTTCCGAACTTGCGAAATACCAAACGTGTACTCTCTGTCAGCTTTGTGATAAGCCTTTTTATCGAATGCACGCAGATTTTGTTAGATATTTTAATTGATGCCAATCGTGTTTTTGAAATAGATGATTTATGGACAAATACATTAGGCGGATATCTGGCTTTTCTGTTGTATAAAACTTGTGTCAGCCATTGGAAAGATAAGTTTCTGACTTCTAAATAAAAATAAGAGTCATTGTTCGGATTTAGGATGCTTTTCCATGGTTTTTTCACTATTTTATGGATAGAATGGTAGAAAAACTCTATAATAATGCTCAAACATCAGAAAAGTAGTAAATTGATGCTTCCAGAGAGCTTGTGTTAGGTGTAAACAAGCAGTAGATATTTATGAAATGGGCTGATGTAAATGATATGAATTTGAAACAATAAAAATTCGGTGTGCACACCTTACAGTGTAACTTGTTGATAGACAAGATAGAGATATGCGGATAAGGTCTACTTTTCCCATAACTGAGGTGGCACCATGCTCATACGCCCTCACACAGTTTTTGTGTGGGGGTATTTTGTTGTTTACATTCGGCTCTTTGTCAACTGTAGTGGGTTGATGTCAGCTAAGCTTTAGAGAGGACGAGATTCGTTCTCTCTCTTTTGATGTTCAAAGCGATGAGAATGCGTTTCTTAAAGTTGTCAAAGTTCCTGAATCCAAAAGCGTTTCGCTTAATGACCTTGATGAGATTGTTAGTTGCTTCCAGCTTGGCGTTGGAGTAGGGTAGTTCCAAGGCGTTGGTAATCTTGTCTCTGTCCTTCAGGAAAGTCCGAAAGACGGTTTGAAAAATCGGGTGAACATCCGAAATAACCTCCTCCATCAGGTCAAAGAAATAATCAGCTTGCTTTTCCTGAAAGTGAAAGAGCAGAAGCTGGTAAAGCTCATAGTGCTGTCGGAGTTGGTCCGAATAGCTGAGTAGCTGATGGAGAATCTCTTGATTGGTTAAATGAGCGCGGAAGGCTGGTCTGTAAAAACGCTTATGGCTAAGCTTGCGGCTGTCCTGCCATTGAAAGTTCCCATGCTATTGCAGAAGCAGTTAAACGCGCGTCACAGCTAAGTAAGGACAATATTATTATCGTCAATGTATCTGGGCGTGGTGATAAAGATGTAGCCGCTATTGCTGATTACTTGGAAAAAAGAAACACGAAAAATCAAGAGTGAATAGACGCCCATGAGTACAAATACCTACAGAAATATGAAATCTGGGAAGATGACGTAAAAAAACTAAAATTTGAAAATTGTAATCATCGCTTTCTTGTTTCGAGGTTCCGCTGAATCTGGAGACATTCATCCCAGACTCATGATAGGACGTTATTCTAATTTTATTGAAGCAACAGTTCGCATAAAAGCAGAACAATCACTCCAATCAAAAGACAGGGAACGAAAGCTATCCTGTCTTTTCTCTTTTTTAAGCAAAAGAGACATAAGCCCACTAAGCTGGCAATTTGAATCAGCCAAAGAATCTCTGTCAACTTGAAAACAGTTGAACAAGAAGCTAGAAAAAGAAAGTCTCCTGCGCCAATTCGTAAGTCAAAGAAAAAAGCTACTATTCCAAGGGTTAAAAAACTAATCATTAGAAGATTGAAACCTGTTAAAAAGAGAAGAAGGAAATGGAAAAACAGCCAAATAAGCAGAGGATATTCTTGTTCTCTTTGATCGTAAAGGGATAAGGTTATGCCCATTACAAGTAGGACAAGCTGACCGATATTTAGATAGCCCATAGAAGTTGCAAGAAAGAGAGATCCGATAGCGATTTCTAATACCAAATAGCGGATGGGAATTTTTGACTGACAAAACCGACAACGCAGTCGATTGATAAGCTGAGAAAGGACAGGGACTAAATCGCGAGGTGCTAATTTCTGTCCACAAGCATTACAATGACTGGAAGGAACGAGAATAGACTGTTCAGGGAAACGATCAACGACCAGCCCTAAAAAGGAAGCCACAATGCTTCCAACCAAGAAAAAATAAAAATGAATCATACTTTTTTATTCGCAAATAATTCTAAAAAATTGCAACTTTTCTAATAAAAGAAATTTCTGAGTTCAATCATTTGACTTTCTTATTTAGAAACATTATAATTAAATTATAATCAAAAAGATTAGAATCATTCTAAATAAAAGCGAGGTAGGATAATGGTTAATCTAAAAAATGAAGCAGCAAAAGATGTTGCAACTTTCTCAAGTGTTGAGTCTTTCAGTAAGTCTCTTCCCAAAACAAAAGTGGTATTGAACCAAGCAGTAGCAGATTTATACACTGCTCGTATTGCTCTTCACCAAGTACATTGGTACATGCGTGGAGCTGGTTTTATGGTTTGGCATCCTAAGATGGACGAGTACATGGAAACCTTGGATACGACTTTGGATGAAGTAAGTGAACGTTTGATTACTTTAGGTGGAACGCCGTATTCAACTTTGAGTGAATTTATCCAACACAGCAATATTGAAGAAAAAGAAGGAAAATTCAGTAAGAATGTTGCAGAAAGTTTGGAACGTGTCATCGAAATCTTCCGTTACTTGGTAGGCCTCTACCAAGAAGCTCTGGATGTAACAGATGAAGAAGGGGATGATGTGACCAACGATATTTTTGTCGGTGCAAAAGCAGAACTTGAAAAGAATATCTGGATGTTAACAGCAGAAACCGGTCAAACTCCGGGTTTGTAAGTAAATTTTTGAGAGTAGAAAATAAATTTTTAAAATCTTTTAGAATTTAAGATAAGTTTAAGGAGGTGGCGTTATACTAACATCATCAGATGAAGACCTCCTAACTTTATTTGATAAAAATCCTAAACTTTTCTTTTTCATAATAATCTCCCTATAAGAGTCGCCCAATCGGCGGCTTTTTTGTTGTTTTTGAGCACTTGAAGAATGTTTTACTTACAAAATGAGTTCTTTTCAACCTTGAAATATTCCTAAAATTCTGGTAAAATAAGCCTCATGAAAACACTTTATGATGTGCAGCAATACCTCAAAAGTTTTGGCATTATTATCTATATGGGTAAGCGCTTGTATGATATTGAAATGATGAAAATTGAGTTAGAGAGGATTTATGATGCGGGCTTGATAGAAAGAATGGACTATCTAGAAGCTGAGCGGGTCTTGCGAAAGGAACATCAGTTGGAGTTACAATATTTGAAGAAGAATGAGGAGAAAACATGTTAAACTGGATTTTATTGGCAATTATTGTTGGGATGTTAGGCTGGATGGGCTTTAACTATATTCGTGTTCGTCGTGCGGCTAAGGTAGTAGACAATGCAGAATTTGGTGATATGATTCGGCAAGGTCAGTTGATTGATTTGCGCGATCCAGCTGATTTTCGCCGGAAACATATTTTAGGAGCGCGAAATATCCCGTCACAGCAGTTAAAAACGAGTTTGGGAGCTATTCGTAAGGACAAGGCTGTTTTACTGTACGAAAATAGCCGTGGACAACGTGTTATGAATGCAGCTATTCTATTGAAAAAACAAGGTTATCAAAATATTTACATCCTCTCTACAGGACTAGATGGATGGAAAGGAAAAATCAAAAGTGAGTAATCCAAAGGGTTGCTCACTTTTAATAGCTTTTTTCTAGATAGTGCCTCACTATTTCGAGTTCTGCTTGGTTCAATGCTCGGTATTCTCCTGCGGCTAAGTTTGGTTCTAATTCAAAATCTCCAAAATGCGTCCGTTTAAGAGAAGTAACTTTGACACCGACAGTTAAAAACATCTTTTTGATTTGGTGAAATTTTCCTTCAGAAATAGTGACAGTAGCACAGCTTTTGTTTGAGCTAGAAGAATGAATTGTAAGAATGGCTGGTTTACAACTTGTTCCGTCAAGAAAAACGATGCCCTTTTGAAAGGATTGCACTGCTCGGTCATCTAGGAGACCATTAACTTCAACCTCATATGTTTTTGTGACGTGATATTGAGGATGAAGCAATTGAAAACCGAGCGGACCGTTGTCAGTGATTAACAGCAGTCCAGAAGTATCTCGATCTAGTCGCCCGACAGAATATAACTTATCATTGAAATCTTCTGGTTTGATGAGATCTAGAACCGTTTGGGATTTGGCATCGGAGTTAGCTGTCACGACACCAAGGGGTTTATTCATCATAAAATACTGATGAGGCTTGCCCAGAACAGGTTGTTCTTCTAGCGTAATCGTCTGCAAACCTGTATCAACATTTTGACTGAGTTTTCGAGCAGGACAGTCATCTACCAAGATTTTCTTTTTTAGGAGAGCTTGCTTCATCTTTTTACGACTAATGTGAGCTTGAGCTAGTAAAACATCTAAACGCATACAGTTTCCTTTGTTTTTTTCTTATCATATCATAATTTTGCAATAAAGAATGTAAATAAATTTGTCGGGCATTGATTTTCTAATGAAAACATTTACACCCGGTTTAACCGTGTTTTTTACTGTAATCTGTGGTATAATTGTTCAGTTAGAAATAAAACTTAAGATTTAGAGGATAAAATGACAAAATTAAGAGAAGATATTCGCAATATCGCTATTATCGCTCACGTTGACCACGGGAAAACAACGCTGGTGGACGAATTATTGAAGCAATCACATACTTTGGACGATCGAAAAGAGTTGCAAGAACGCGCAATGGACTCCAACGATCTTGAAAAAGAACGCGGAATTACCATTCTTGCTAAGAATACAGCTGTTGCTTACAACGGTGTTCGTATCAATATCATGGACACTCCAGGACACGCGGACTTCGGTGGAGAAGTTGAGCGGATCATGAAAATGGTGGACGGGGTTGTTCTGGTTGTTGATGCTTATGAAGGAACCATGCCACAAACTCGTTTTGTATTAAAAAAAGCTCTTGAGCAAGATTTAGTGCCGATTGTTGTGGTCAATAAAATTGACAAACCATCTGCACGCCCTGCAGAAGTGGTGGATGAAGTCTTGGAACTTTTCATTGAGCTGGGTGCAGATGATGACCAATTGGATTTCCCTGTCGTGTATGCTTCTGCTATCAACGGAACGTCTTCTATGTCAGACGATCCTGCTGACCAAGAGCACACTATGGCACCGCTTTTTGATACTATTATTGATCATATTCCAGCACCAGTGGATAATTCAGACGAGCCGCTTCAATTCCAAGTTTCTCTTTTGGACTACAATGACTTTGTAGGTCGTATTGGGATTGGTCGTGTTTTCCGCGGAACGGTGAAAGTTGGAGACCAAGTGACGCTTTCTAAACTAGACGGCACAACGAAAAACTTCCGTGTCACCAAGCTATTTGGTTTCTTTGGATTAGAACGCCGTGAAATTGACGAAGCCAAAGCAGGTGATTTGATTGCCGTGTCTGGTATGGAAGATATCTTTGTTGGTGAAACGATTACTCCGACAGATGCAGTAGAACCATTGCCAATTCTTCACATTGACGAACCAACGCTGCAAATGACTTTCTTGGTGAACAATTCACCATTTGCTGGTCGTGAAGGAAAATGGGTGACATCTCGTAAGGTTGAGGAACGCCTGCAAGCAGAATTGCAAACGGACGTTTCGCTTCGTGTGGATCCGACTGACTCACCAGATAAATGGATTGTGTCAGGTCGTGGAGAATTGCACTTATCAATCTTAATTGAAACCATGCGCCGTGAAGGCTATGAGTTACAAGTATCGCGCCCAGAAGTTATCGTCAAAGAAATTGACGGTGTGCAATGTGAGCCATTTGAACGTGTGCAAATTGACACCCCAGAAGAATACCAAGGTTCGGTTATTCAAAGTCTTTCTGAGCGCAAGGGTGAAATGTTAGACATGGTGGCTACCGGAAACGGACAAACACGTTTGATTTTCCTTGTGCCTGCGCGTGGCTTGATTGGATACTCAACTGAATTCCTTTCTATGACGCGTGGTTACGGGATTATGAACCATACCTTTGACCAATATCTACCATTGATTCCAGGTGAGATTGGTGGACGCCGTCGTGGAGCTCTCGTGTCAATTGATACAGGAAAGGCAACGACATACTCTATCATGTCTATTGAGGAACGTGGAACGATTTTTGTCAATCCAGGTACAGAAGTATACGAAGGAATGATTATTGGTGAAAATTCACGTGAAAATGACTTGACGGTCAACATTACAAAAGCCAAACAAATGACCAATGTTCGTTCTGCAACGAAAGACCAAACAGCGGTTATTAAAACGCCTCGTATTTTGACATTGGAAGAATCACTTGAATTCTTGAACGATGACGAATACATGGAAGTGACGCCTGAATCAATCCGCCTGCGGAAACAAATTCTTGATAAAAACCAACGTGCCAAAGCTGCTAAAAAGAAAAAATCAGCTGAATAATGAAAGAACGGTTTGCTTCGTTGCTAATATATTAAAGAAGCGGATGGGCTAGAAAGGAGCAGAAATGTTTTATTTGATTTTTGGAATTCTCATTTTGTTATTTTACATTTTTGCTGCTCCGCAGAGCATTAAAGGAACTTTAAATGTAGTAGTTTTAGTGATTGCCCTAGTCGCTTTTATCATTTTACTAGGATTGGCAGTATTTCAGATTTTTCAATTACCGTCTGAGTTTTTCGTAGGAATTTTGATGATAGGCGTAGCATATTTTTCCCTACGTGATATTTCAAAATTATCACAAAAAGATAAAAAAGTATCGTTTTGCTCAAAACTTCGTAACAGACAAGAATAAAAAGCCGTAAAGGCTTTTTTATTTTCTGAAAAAAAGGTAAAATAGATAGGAAGAATAAAAAAAGAGGCGTGTTATGAAGCACATTACAAATTTTGCAAATAAAAAAGTGTTAGTTTTAGGCTTGGCCAAATCTGGTGAAGCCGCTGCTCGTTTACTAGATAAGTTGGGAGCGATTGTTACAGTGAATGACGGAAAGCCATTTGAGGAAAATCCTGCTGCTCAGTCTCTTCTTGAGGAAGGCATCAAAGTGGTAACAGGTGGTCATCCTTTGGAACTCTTGGACGAAGAGTTTGAACTGATGGTCAAAAATCCCGGTATTCGTTACGACAATCCTATGGTAGCGAGAGCTTTGGAAAAGAAAATCCCAGTCATCACTGAAGTGGAGTTAGCCTATTTGATTTCAGATGCTCCAATTATTGGGATTACGGGCTCTAATGGAAAAACAACAACGACAACGATGATTGCGGAAGTCTTGACTGCAGGTGGTCAAAATGGTCTGCTTTCTGGGAATATTGGCTTTCCAGCCAGTCAAGTTGCAACAACCGCAACCCAAAATGATACATTGGTCATGGAGTTGTCTTCTTTCCAACTCATGGGCATTGAAACCTTTCACCCAGAGATTGCAGTGATTACTAACTTGATGCCAACTCATATTGATTATCATGGCTCTTTTGAAAATTATGTGGCGGCTAAATGGAACATTCAAAAAAATATGAATAAATCTGACTTCCTCGTATTGAATTTCAACCAAACATTAGCGAAAGAGCTGGCTGCAAAGACGCAAGCGACCGTTGTACCATTTTCAACGACGGAAAAGGTAGACGGCGCTTACTTAGAGGGAAACATGCTGATTTTCCGTGGAGAGCCTGTTATGGCAGCAGATGAGCTTGGCGTTCCGGGTAGCCATAATGTTGAAAATGCCCTTGCAACTATTGCAGTTGCGAAACTGCGTGGCATTGAAAATCAAGTCATCAAAGAAACATTGGCAGGTTTCGGTGGCGTTAAGCACCGCCTTCAATATGTCGGTGAAATCAACCATGTTAAATTTTATAACGATAGTAAATCCACAAATATTCTTGCAACGCAAAAGGCCTTGTCTGGTTTTGACAATAGCAAGGTTATCTTGATTGCTGGTGGACTGGATCGTGGCAATGAATTTGACGAAATGGTGCCAGATATTCAAGGGGTGAAGAAAATGGTTATTCTTGGAGAATCTGAAGCACGTGTCAAGAGAGCAGCAGATAAAGCAGGTGTTAGTTATATGGATGCTGCTGATGTGAAAGATGCGACGCAAAAAGCTTTTGCTGAAGCTCAAGCAGGTGACATTGTTCTTCTCAGTCCTGCAAATGCAAGCTGGGATATGTATCCAAATTTTGAAGTTCGTGGCGATGAATTTATTGCAACATTTGAAGAATTAAAGGGTTAAGATGAAAAAGATTGTATTTACAGGTGGAGGAACGGTTGGTCATGTGACTCTAAACCTTATACTCATTCCAAAATTCCTTGAAGCAGGTTGGCAAGTCCACTATATTGGGGACAAGCATGGGATTGAATACCAAGAAATCCAGAAGTCAGGTTTGGATATCACTTTTCATTCTATAGCAACGGGGAAATTACGCCGTTACTTTTCTTGGCAAAATATGTTAGATGTATTCAAAGTGGCTTGGGGCATTTTGCAATCTTTAGGAATTATGTTAAAGGTTCGTCCGCAAGCTCTCTTTTCTAAAGGTGGTTTTGTATCAGTTCCTCCTGTCATTGCAGCTCGCTTAGCTAGGATTCCAGTTTATGTACATGAATCAGACCTCTCTATTGGTCTAGCAAATAAAATTGCTTACAAATGTGCGACAAAAATGTATTCTACTTTTGAACAAGCCCATGCGTTGACAAAAATTGAGCATGTGGGAGCTGTAACAAAGGTAGGAGAAAAAATAACTGCTCCAAATGAGCAGATTCAAGCCATTCAGCAGCATTTTGATGAAAACCTTCCGACACTTCTGTTTGTTGGTGGGTCAGCGGGAGCAAAGGTTTTTAATGATTTTGTAACGGCAAATAAAGCAGAGCTAACTCAGCATTACAATATTATCAATTTATCAGGCGATGCTAGCTTAGACGAATTATCAAATCATCTGTACCGAATTGCCTATGTGACTGACCTCTATCAACCGTTGATGGACTTAGCGGATGTCGTTGTTACACGTGGCGGATCTAATACTATTTTTGAATTGTTGGCTATGGTAAAGCTTCATGTAATTGTCCCTTTGGGACGCGAAGCAAGTCGCGGTGACCAGATTGAAAATGCAGATTATTTTGTAAAAAAAGGCTATGCCAAAAAATTAGACGAGCCTCAATTGAATTTGGAGAATCTTCAAAAAATGATAACAGAGTTGCTTGAACAGAAAGAATTTTATGAAGAAAACATGAAACAGTCCCACGAAATAAAATCGTTAGATGAATTTTATAACCTTTTAAAAAATGACATGAACAAAGGAAGAAAATGACAAAAAAGAAGCAAGAGGATCAGAAAGAGCAAGAAACAGAAAAACTTTCTGAGTGGCAAAAAAGAAACAAGGAATACCTTGAAAAAAAGGCTCAAGAAGAAGCTGAAAAAGAGAAAGAATTGGCAGAGCAAAAAAAGCAGCATTTGCCAAATCCTGAAAAATCAGATGTAGGCGAGGAAGATGAAAAAACAGAAGTAACATCTGATACTCAAGAAGCAGAATCAGAGGACTTAGAAGAATCCACTGTAACAGAGTTCTCCGAGGAAGAACAAGATGCGTCTCTTGATAAAGCGTCCTTGCGAAAAAAGAAGAAAGCAGAACGCAAACAAGCTAAGCAGGAAGCAAAAGAGACAAGAGAAAAAATCGCTCCTCGTCATGTTTACCGTGCTTTGCCAGTATTGATTCTAAGTTCTATTTTGTTAATTTTAGCTGTTTATTTTATAAGTCCCTATTCAAAATTAAAGAACATAGAGGTGACGGGCAATAAACAGCTTTCAAAAACAGAGGTGCTGGATGCTTCTAGTATTCAAAAAGAGGATTACACCTTGACGACGTATTTGAGTCAAAAGGCACATGCTAGAAATATTAAATTATCAAATCTATGGGTGAAAAAAGCAGAGATAAGTTACCAATTTCCGATTACATTTAAAATAAAAATAACAGAATACACAGTGGTTGCGTATGATTATTCTGGGGAGCAGTATTTCCCAGTATTATCTAGTGGAGAAGAAATTGCTACTCCGGTTAAAAAATCACAGTTGCCAAAAAGTTATATAATGCTTGATTTTTCAGATAAAGCAATGCTTAAGAAATTTGTGCAACAATTATCAAGTATTTCTGATACAATCAAATCAGAAATTCAAACGGTTCAGCATACACCGAGTAAAGCGACTGAAGATTTGCTGACAATCACTATGACAGATGGAAATAAAATTCTAGTTCCTTTGTCAGAAGTAGCTAAAAAATTGCCTTATTATGAAAAAATTAAACCACAATTGACGGAAACAAGCGTTGTGGATATGGAAGCAGGAATATTTAGTTATAGAAATAGCTAAAATAATGCAGAAAATCTACCCAATTTTTATTTTTTTATGTTATAATATGCTTTGAATAACTATACTTTTTTGATAGTTAAATTGATAAGTGAGAAACTTGGTAGATAGAGAGGAATGGTCTAATGGCTAGAGATGGCTTTTTTACAGGATTAGATATCGGAACAAGCTCCATTAAGGTCTTGGTAGCAGAACACGTAAACAATGAATTAAACGTAATTGGAGTTAGTAATGCCAAAAGTGCTGGCGTAAAAGATGGTATCATTGTAGATATCGAAGCAGCAGCAAGTGCTATAAAATCTGCAATTTCACAAGCAGAGGAAAAAGCAGGGATTTCCATTAAGTTGGTGAATGTTGGTTTGCCTGCTAACTTGTTGCAGATTGAGCCAACGCAAGGTATGATTCCTGTAACAAGCGAAACGAAAGAAATTACAGATGCAGATGTTGAAAATGTGGTGAGATCTGCTTTGACAAAAAGTATGACTCCAGACCGTGAAGTTATTACCTTTATTCCTGAAGAGTTCATTGTAGATGGCTTCCAAGGTATCCGTGATCCTCGTGGAATGATGGGCATTCGTTTAGAAATGCGTGGGCTTCTCTACACAGGACCACGCACTATTCTTCATAATTTACGAAAAACAGTTGAGCGAGCAGGAGTTCAAGTAGAAAATATTATCATTTCTCCGCTTGCTATGACCAAATCTGTTCTAAATGAAGGAGAACGTGAATTTGGTGCAACTGTCATTGATATGGGTGGTGGTCAAACAACAGTAGCTTCTGTTCGCAACCAAGAACTGCAATTTACCAATATCTATCAAGAAGGTGGCGAATACGTCACAAAAGATATCTCAAAAGTTTTAAAAACTTCTAAAAAACTTGCAGAAAGCTTGAAGTTTAACTATGGCGAAGCATACGTACCTGCTGCTAGCAATGAGTCCTTCCAAGTGGAAGTGATTGGAGAAGTGGAGCCAGTTGAAGTAACAGAGCGCTATTTAGCAGAAATTATTTCAGCACGTGTTAAACATATCTTTGAACAAATCAAGCAAGATTTAGAAAGAAGACACTTATTAGAACTTCCAGGTGGAATTGTTATTATTGGTGGTGGTGCAATTTTACCAGGTGTGGTGGAATTGGCGCAAGAAGTTTTCGGTGTTCCTGTTAAACTATACGTACCAAATCAAATCGGTATTCGTAATCCAGCTTTTGCTCATGTCATTAGCTTATCAGAATATGCTGGAAATCTATCTGAAGTGGATGTTTTAGCACAAGCTGCTGTTCACGGTGATGAACTTTTGCGTCATCAACCGGTTGAATTTTCTCGTCCGACTCAACAAAGTCAGTCGTTCAATCCGTTGCAGCGCTTTACTCAGCCGCAACAGACAACTGTGACTCCGATTGCTGAACCAGCAGAAGAAGTTGAACGTCCCGAACCACTTCCGACACAATCTCAACAACCAAAAGAAAAATTGACAGATCGTGTTCGAAATCTACTTGGCAATATGTTTGATTAAAGGAGAAGGTAATACATTATGACATTTTCATTTGATACAGCTGCGGCACAAGGAGCAGTAATTAAAGTTATTGGTATCGGTGGTGGTGGTGGTAATGCCATTAACCGCATGATTGATGAAGGAGTATCAGGCGTTGAATTTATCGCTGCCAATACAGATGTGCAAGCTCTGAGTGGCTCAAAAGCAGAAACCGTTATTCAGCTTGGACCAAAGTTGACTCGCGGTCTAGGTGCTGGAGGACAGCCTGAAATCGGTCGTAAAGCGGCTGAAGAAAGCGAAGAAGTGTTGACGGAAGCTCTTACAGGAGCTGATATGGTGTTCATTACTGCTGGTATGGGCGGTGGATCTGGTACAGGTGCTGCACCAGTTATTGCTCGTATTGCAAAGGGTCTTGGTGCCTTAACTGTTGCAGTTGTTACTCGCCCGTTTGGCTTTGAAGGAAGTAAGCGTGGTAACTTTGCGATTGAAGGAATCAATGAACTTCGTGAGCATGTAGATACACTTCTTATCATTTCAAACAATAATTTACTTGAAATTGTTGATAAGAAAACTCCTCTTCTTGAAGCTTTGAGCGAAGCAGACAATGTCCTTCGTCAAGGTGTACAAGGAATTACGGACTTGATTACAAGCCCAGGACTTATTAACCTTGACTTTGCCGATGTAAAAACCGTTATGGCAAATAAAGGTGATGCTCTTATGGGGATCGGTATTGGTAGTGGTGAAGAACGTGTTATTGAAGCTGCACGTAAGGCTATCTATTCGCCGCTTCTTGAAACAACGATTGATGGAGCTGAAGATGTCATCATCAACGTTACAGGTGGTCTTGATATGACCTTGATTGAAGCAGAAGAAGCATCAGAAATTGTCAATCAAGCAGCTGGTCATGGTGTTAATATCTGGTTAGGTACTTCTATTGATGATAGCATGAAAGATGAAATTCGTGTGACAGTTGTTGCAACGGGTGTTCGTCAAGAAAAAATTGATCGAGTAAGTGGTGTTCGTCCAGTTGCTCAACAAAATTCTTATGCAGCTGGAACTCGTGAAAATCGTAATTCTAGAGGAAGCCAAGGTTATGACCGTAACTTTGATTTGACTGAAAATCTTGAAGTTCCAAAGCCAAGTCGTCAACGGACAGAAGCGCCACAGGCTTCAGCATTTGGTGATTGGGATTTGCGTCGTGAGAATATTGTTCGCTCAACAGATGCGAGTGCCGCACCAGCTGTGGAACGTTATGAAGACACCAGTTCTGATGACGATGAATTAGAAACACCACCATTCTTTAAAAACCGATAAAATGGATTTAGCAAAGAATACATATCAAGTTTTAGAAAATGTAGCACAAGCTACTCAAAAAGCTAATCGCTCAAAAAATTCAGTAGAAGTAATAGCTGTCACCAAATATGTTGACAGCTCTACTGCTAAAGAGCTGGTTAAAGCAGGAATTCATCATATCGGTGAAAATCGAGTTGATAAATTTCTAGAGAAATATCAGGCTCTGAAAGATGAACGTGTAATTTGGCACTTAATTGGTACACTTCAAAGGCGGAAAGTGAAAGACGTCATCAATTATGTTGATTATTTCCATGCCTTAGATTCAGTAAAATTAGCTCAAGAAATCAACAAAAGAGCTGAACATATCATTAAATGCTTTTTACAAGTAAATATTTCCAAAGAAGCTAGTAAACATGGTTTTGCTGTAGAGGAAATAGATACGATTTTACCTGAGCTAGAAAAACTTGAAAACATTCAGATTGTAGGTTTGATGACAATGGCACCAATTGAAGCAGATGAAGTGGAATTAAATGTCATTTTCCAACAAGCCTATCAATTACAGCAAAGATTACAACGTAAACAGTTATCTAATATGCCTTTTACTGATTTAAGTATGGGAATGAGCCGTGATTATACAATAGCTATTGCAAATGGTTCGACTTTTGTCAGAATTGGTACCGCATTTTTTAAATAGGAAAGTATTATGTCTCTTAAAGATAGATTTGATAAATTCATTGATTACTTTACGGAAGATGGTGAAGATGCTGGCGTTCAAACGCCTGAGCTACCACCACGTGCGAGTAGTCAATCTGTAACACCTACTAAAGAAAGAACAGTACATACAGCAAGTAGTTCTGTACAATCTTCTACAAGGTCAGGAGCAAATGAGAATATCACTCGTCTTCATGCGCGCCAGCAAGAATTGGCACAACATCGGACAATTTCAGATGACAAAGTGACAATCAATGTTCGTTATCCAAGAAAATATGAAGAAACAACTGAAATTGTTGATTTGTTAATTGTTAATGAAAGCATTTTGATTGATTTTCAATATATGACAGAAGTGCAAGCTCGTCGTTGTTTGGATTATTTGGATGGTGCGCGTTATGTGCTTGCTGGGAACATAAAAAAAGTTGCGAGTACAATGTACCTTTTAACACCAATCAATGTTATTGTAAATATTGAGGATTTAAAATTGCCTGATGATTTGCAAAGTGGCGAATTTGATTTTGATATGAAACGTAGATAAAAACATGGTTTGGATTGTAAACATACTTTATAATTTGGTAAGAGTGTATTCATTTATTTTAGTGGTGTATGCTCTCTTATCTTGGTTTCCGGGTGCCTATCAAACATCACTTGGTCAGTTGATTTTACGGATAGTAGAGCCTGTTTTGAAACCATTTCAACGTTTCAATTTACAATTTGCTGGTCTTGATTGGACGATTCTTATCGTTATCTTTCTTTTGAATTTGGTTTCTGGCATCATTTTGAATGCTCTTTTGCTTTTAGCTTAAATTCATGAAGAATATTAAACATTTATACCAACATTTTACAGAAGAAGATCGTGAATTTGTTGATAAAGGTTTAGAACAGATGCAGCGAGTTGAAGATTCTTATTCTTTTGAAGTGACTTCGTTTGTAAATCCACATCAAGTTGAAGTTTTGCGAAATCTTGGGAATCATTTGCAATTGCAAATATTTTCAAGTTCGGATTATTATACGAGTGAATTTGCTAAAGTCATTATTGCTCCTCTCTACTATGAGTTGCAATTAAGTGATTTTGAAATGGAGTTGTTAGAAATTAGCTATGCGAATAAATTTCACCATTTAACCCATTCGCAAATAATGGGAACGTTATTGAATCAATTAGGGATTGAACGTAAAGTTTTTGGTGATATTCTTGTAGCTTCAGGTAGAGCACAAATTATGGTAGATAAGAAATTTACTCAATTTTTCATCGATCATATCTCAAGGATAGCAAAGATACCTGTAAAATTAAAGCAAGTAGATTTTTCACAACAAATTATCGCTCAAACTGATTCAAAACTAAGAGATGTGCTTGTCTCTAGTATGCGTTTGGATAAAGTGGTAGCTGCCTCATTTCATTTGTCACGAAGCATTGCCGCTCGGCTGATAGCAACAAAGCAAGTTAAGGTAAACTATTCCATGCTGGATAATCCCAGTCATCATTTGTTATTAAATGACTTAATTAGTGTACGAGGATATGGGAGAGTAAAAGTTTTAAGAGAAAATGGCTTTTCAAAAAATGGGAAGTATAAGTTAACTGTTGAATTATTGTCTAGTAAGTAAGGAGAAAATATGGCTATTACATCGTTAGAAATTAAAGATAAAGCTTTTGCTCACAAATTTAGAGGATATGATGTTGATGAAGTAGATGAATTTCTTGATATCATTGTCCAAGATTACGAAGATTTAGTTCGTGTCAATCATGAGCAAGAGTCAAAAATTAAAAATCTGGAAGAACGTTTGACCTATTTTGACGAGATGAAGGATTCCCTTAGCCAATCTGTATTGATTGCACAAGATACGGCAGAACGTGTAAAACAAGCGGCAAATGACCGTTCTGAAAACATTGTTCATAAGGCTGAGCAAGAAGCCCAACATTTGTTGGATGAGGCAAAATACAAGGCTAATGAAATTCTTCGTCAAGCGACTGATAATGCTAAGAAAGTGGCTGTTGAAACAGAAGAGTTGAAAAATAAAACGCGTGTTTTCCACCAACGTTTAAAATCAACCATTGAAAGTCAATTAAGCATTGTGAATTCTTCAGAATGGGAAGATATTCTTCGCCCAACAGCTACTTACTTGCAGACTAGTGATGAAGCCTTTAAAGAAGTTGTTCAGTCTGCTTTGGGTGAAGTCGTAACGACTCCAGAAGAAGATGAAGTGGATGTGACGCGTCAGTTCTCTCCAGAAGAAATGGAAGAATTACAAAGACGCATTGAAGAAGCAAATCGTGAATTAGCCGAAACACAAGCGTTTGAAACATTAGATGAGTCTGTCTTAGGATTAAATCTGACAAATGCTGAGACTTCAACAGATAACTCAGAAGCTACTTCAACAGAATCTGTAGATATTTTATAAGAGAATGTAAAAACAAGATGCTAACAAAATATTCGCAGCGAGCAGGTGACGGTGAGAGACCTGTAATCCCTTTTGTTAGGATTATCATTTTGCAAACTTAGATCTGAAAATAGTAAGATTTAACGCTTAACTCACGTTACGAGTAAGAGGGATAGGAATCTTATTCTTATCTAAATGAAGGTGGTACCACGAATTTTCGTCCTTTGGATGAATTTGTGGTTTTTTTATTTTAATTTGTTACTAATATGAAAAAGGAGAACTTATGAAATTAAAAGAAACACTTAATCTTGGAAAAACAGCTTTTCCAATGCGTGCTGGTTTGCCGAATAAAGAACCTCTTTGGCAAAAAGAATGGGAAGATGCAAAATTGTATCAACGCCGTCAAGAATTGAACGAAGGTAAACCACACTTTACACTTCACGATGGCCCTCCTTATGCTAATGGAAATATTCACGTTGGGCATGCCATGAACAAGATTTCTAAAGATATTATCGTTCGTTCAAAATCGATGTCTGGCTATTATGCGCCTTACATTCCAGGCTGGGATACTCATGGTCTTCCGATTGAGCAAGTTCTGGCAAAGCAAGGTGTGAAGCGAAAAGAAATGGATTTGGCAGAGTATTTAAAACTTTGTCGAGATTACGCACTCAGCCAAGTAGACAAGCAACGGGAAGATTTCAAACGCTTAGGTGTTTCTGGTGATTGGGAGCATCCGTATGTGACGTTGACTCCGGATTATGAAGCTGCTCAAATTCGTGTATTTGGAGAAATGGCGAAAAAAGGCTATATCTACCGCGGTGCGAAGCCGGTTTATTGGTCATGGTCATCTGAATCAGCTCTTGCAGAGGCAGAAATTGAGTATCATGATTTGGTTTCAACCTCTCTTTACTATGCAAATAAGGTAAAAGACGGCAAAAATGTGCTAGACACAGATACCTATATTGTGGTTTGGACAACAACACCATTTACTATTACGGCTTCTCGCGGTTTGACAGTAGGTGCTGACTTTGATTATGTTGTGGTAAAACCAGCTGGGGAAAGTCGTAAATTTGTCGTTGCTGCTGACTTGCTCAATAGCTTGTCTGAAAAATTCGGCTGGGAAGATGTAGAGGTCTTGGCAACTCATCGCGGTGCTGAACTGAATCATATCGTGACAGAGCACCCGTGGGATGAGGAAGTAGATGAATTGGTGATTCTTGGTGACCACGTTACACTAGATTCCGGTACAGGAATTGTCCATACTGCTCCTGGTTTTGGTGAGGACGACTACAATGTTGGGATTGCAAATGGCTTAGAAGTAGCCGTTACAGTCAATGAACGTGGTATCATGATGGAAAATGCTGGTCCAGATTTTGCAGGGCAATTTTATGACAAGGTAGTTCCTACAGTAATTGAAAAGTTAGGTCAACTTCTCCTTGCGCAAGAAGAAATCTCTCACTCTTATCCATTTGACTGGCGGACGAAAAAGCCAATTATTTGGCGTGCAGTACCGCAATGGTTTGCTTCAGTTTCAAAATTCCGTCAGGAAATTCTTGATGAGATTGAAAAAGTACAGTTCCACTCTGAATGGGGTAAAGTTCGTCTTTACAATATGATTCGTGACCGTGGAGATTGGGTCATTTCGCGTCAGCGGGCTTGGGGAGTGCCACTTCCAATCTTCTATGCGGAGGACGGAACACCGATTATGACAGAGCAAACAATTGAGCATGTGGCTGAGCTCTTTGCGGAACATGGCTCTATCATTTGGTGGCAACGAGAAGCGAAAGACTTGCTGCCAGAAGGATTTACTCATCCAGGGTCACCAAATGGTACGTTCACTAAAGAAACAGACATCATGGACGTGTGGTTTGATTCAGGTTCTTCTTGGAATGGTGTAGTGGTCAATCGTCCTGAATTGACTTATCCTGCCGACCTGTATCTTGAAGGTTCTGACCAATATCGTGGTTGGTTTAACTCCTCTCTCATTACATCTGTTGCAAATCATGGAGTGGCTCCTTATAAACAAATCCTTTCACAAGGCTTTGCTTTGGACGGCAAAGGTGAAAAGATGTCGAAATCTCTTGGCAACACCATTGCTCCAAGTGATGTTGAAAGACAATTTGGAGCTGAAATCTTGCGCCTTTGGGTGACGAGTGTGGATTCTAGCAACGATGTGCGTATCTCTATGGATATTCTTGGTCAAGTGTCTGAAACCTACCGAAAAATCCGTAACACCTTGCGCTTCTTGATTGCTAATACTTCTGATTTTAATCCAAAAGAAGACGCTGTTGCCTATGATGACCTTCGCACTGTTGATAAGTACATGACTGTTCGCTTTAATCAACTTGTCAAGACGATTCGTGAAGCATATGCAGATTTTGAGTTTTTGGATATTTACAAAGCGATTGTAAACTTTGTGACAGTTGATTTATCAGCTTTCTATCTTGATTTTGCAAAAGATGTTGTCTATATTGAAGCAGCTAAATCATTGGAACGTCGCCAAATGCAGACCGTCTTTTATGATATTTTAGTAAAAATTACAAAATTGTTGACCCCAATTCTTCCACATACAGCAGAGGAAATCTGGTCTTACTTAGATCATGAGCCAGAAGAATTTGTTCAATTAGCAGAATTGCCAGATGCGCTGACTTTCCCTAATGAGGAAGAACTATTGGATACTTGGACAAACTTTATGAACTTCCGCAGTCAAGCTCAGAAAGCTTTGGAAGAAGCACGTAACGAAAAAGTAATTGGAAAATCTTTGGAAGCTCACTTAACTGTTTATCCAAATGAAGTTGTGAGAACGCTACTTGAAGCGGTTAATAGCGACGTTGCGCAACTTCTCATTGTTTCTAAATTAACAATCGCAGACGGGGAAGCTCCTGAAAATGCTATTGCTTTCGAGGATGTAGCCTTTACAGTTGAGCATGCAGAGGGACAAGTTTGTGAGCGTTGCCGTCGGGTAGATGAAACAGTCAAAGAACGCAGCTATCATGCAATTGTTTGTGACCACTGTGCAGAAATCGTTGAAGAACATTTTGCGCAAGCAGTTGTAGAAGGATTTGAAACAAAATAATCAAAAGGGAGTGGGACAAAAATCGGTAATTTCGAAGAAAGTTGATTTTGTCGTCCCACCCCCCGCACAGTTGAGTAGGGCTGTAAAGGTTGATTTATCAACCACATAGAACCCACTCAATCACTGCGACTTGCAAGAAACTCATAAAAATCTGACGAGGTTAAGGACTTTTGTCCCAGCCTCGTCAGATTTTAATTTTAAAGTTGCAAATGCAACTAATGTATGTTATGCTGATTTCATTGAGAATTTTCTATTTTATTGAGGATGGCTTCTAATTGAAAGAGTTCAGAGGAAGTCAAATCTTTCATGACAGTCTGGATATAGGTCGTTTCAAATCCAATCAATCGGTCGTAGATTTGCAAAGCCTTCGTCGTAGGGAAAAGCTCTTTAAATTTCTTATTTTGAGAGTTGACTTTTTTTGTGATAAATCCTTTTTCCTCTAGTTTTCTAAGGGAACGACTAAGTGTTGTTTTATCAATTTTCACCATATGAGAAAGTTGAGATTGATTCAGTCCTTCATGCTCAACAATGCGGATAAGGATAAGAAAGAGATTATTATCTAGGTTATATTGGCTGGCTTCATGATTCATATTCATCATGGCTTGGCGAGAAATTATGCCCATTTGACGAAAGAGATGACGATAATCCATAAAAGGCTCCTTTTATAGTTGCATTTACAATTATTATATAATAAAGAAGAAGGGAAAACAAGTATGTGGTATAAAAGGACATTTGAGGAATTAACCACCTTAGAATTTTATAAATGTTTAAAATTGCGTTTGGAAACGTTTGTCGTAGAGCAAAATAGTGTTTATAATGATTTGGACGAGCACGATTTAGAAGCTATCCATATTTTTCATGAAAATGAAGTCGGCGAGGTAGATGCTTATGCGAGAGTATTTGAAACGGGCACTACTATTCATTTTGGACGTGTCGTAACAGCGGCTTCTACTCGCGGTCAAGGGCTTGGTCGTAAGTTGGTCCAAGCTATTATGGAGACTTGTGCTGAAAAATGGCCTGAAAAAGAGATCCACATAGAGGCGCAAGAGCAGGTGGTGAGCTTGTATGAGAAATTTGGATTTGAAGCTGTTAGTGAACCCTTCATCTTAGAATCACGTGTACATGTGAAAATGGTTTACAAACGAGAATAAATGGAAAAATAAGTTTTGATAATGGGAAACGAAAGAATCTGTTCCTAAAATAATTTAAGTCGTTTACAAAAAGTACTCTATTTTAGTGGAAAATATGATAGAATAGCTGATAGGAGGAACAGTATGTTTCATAAAAGTAAGTTATTTTTTTGGACAACAGAAGTCTTACTACTAACCATTATCTTTTTTATCTGGCGGCAAATGGACGGCTTGATTTCCCCTTTTGTGAGCGTTTTAAATACGGTTTTAATTCCTTTTCTAATTGCGGGATTTTTGTACTATGTGACGAACCCATTAGTGAAATTTTTGGAGAAAGAGCTGAAAATTAAGAGGATTTTTGGAATTTTGATTACCTTGGTTCTCTTGTTTGGAATTATTGCTCTGGGCATTATTTATCTGCTACCTATTTTGATTACGCAGTTGACAAGTTTGATTTCTTCTAGTCAAAATGTTTATGGAGAATTGCAAAATTGGATTAACCAGCTATCGCAGCACTCTCTCTTTAAAAATCTGAATATCCAGTCTATTATTAAGCAGTTAAATTTGTCTTATGTGGATATTTTGCAAAATATTTTAAATAGTGTCACCAATAGTCTGGGGAGTGTCGTTTCAGCAGTAGTGAATACATTTTTGATTCTCATCATGACGCCGATCTTTTTGGTCTATTTCTTAATTGACGGGGATAAATTACTGCCCATGTTGGAAAGAACTGTTTTGAAGCGGGATAAGCTCAACATCACGAAATTATTGACCAATCTTAATGCAACGATTGCTCGGTATATTAGTGGGATTTCGATTGATGCGTTTATTATTGGAACGTTGGCTTTCATTGGCTATAGTGTTATTGGTCTGAAATATGCTTTGATATTTGCTATTTTTTCTATGATTGCTAATCTTATTCCTTATGTGGGTCCAAGCATTGGGTTGATTCCGATGGTTATCACTTATCTGATTGCTGATCCGAAAAAAATGGTGATTGCAGTTATATATATGTTAATTGTGCAGCAAATTGACGGAAATATTCTCTATCCACGGATTGTAGGTGGCGTGATGAAGGTGCATCCAATTACCATTATGGTTCTCTTGCTTTTGTCAAGTAATATTTATGGGATTGTTGGGATGATTGTAGCGATTCCGATTTATTCTATTTTGAAAGAAATTGCAAAATTCCTAGCGAATTTATATGATAATCATCGAGCTGCACAGGAGCAAAAGAAAAATGAGGAGTACGGAATTATTAATAAATAAGAGCAGGACGCTGAATAATTTCAAAGTCTGAAAGATGAATAGACATTCAGAAGGACTATGTCTTAATGTTTTAGAATGATGAATATAGGGAAGTGGAAGCAAACTAAATGCAACAAGAATTTAGTTTGGAATTCCACTCCTTTTTTTCTAATACGTTTTATTAAAACCATAAGTGTATTTTTATGCTAAAATAGAACTAATAAGATAGAGGAGGTACACTTATGGTAACACGTCGTAAATATTCTCCGCAGGAAATAAGAAAAAATTCTTCTTATTTCTCTCCTTTGAAGGCAATAATTGAAACAGCTTTTTATGAAAATCAAGTTGTTGCAATAAAAACAGTGGAAGAAGCTTATCAATTGGCTTCCGCAGCTGCTGGGACAGTTGTCTTAGATATGCCTGTCATTCATACAAAGGAATTGGGCTTGCCTTCTTATGCCCGCGTTTTATTAACGAATTCTGGAGCAGTCGTTGGTCGAACGGCTAAAGCTCGACGGATTTTTGGTAGGGACAGTGAGGAAGATGAAAAGCTGCTTTCAATAGTACGCAGTGCAATTTATCAAGCTCATCATCGAAAATTTTATAAGGCAGATGCAGTTGTAGGGCTTGATGAAGCCTTCATGGCTTGTGCTCATCTTATGGTTCCTGAAGATGAAATTAACAACCTGTATTCTTGGCTTTTAAACTTTCAAATTTTGGATGAAGAGTTTAAAAATCGTTTGAGAGTTTCTAAAAAGTACGATGAAAATGATATATTTGTCTTTTTTGACCCCAAATGGAAGCATCCAGATTATCCTGAAGGGTTGGTTTATTTTGATACTCAGCACAATTGTGTCATTATTTTGGGCTTAAATTACTTTGGTGAGTTGAAAAAAGCGACTTTAACCTTAGCTTGGGCAACCGCTGCTAGAAATGGATATGTAGCTTGTCACGGCGGCTTGAAAATTTTTAAACAAGAAGCGGATAAACAAGATTATGTAGCTTCTTTCTTTGGTTTATCTGGTTCAGGGAAATCCACACTGACACATGCCAAACACAATGGAAAATATGATATTAAGGTTTTGCATGATGATGCCTTTATTATTTCTATCAAAGATGGCTCTTCCATTGCTCTGGAACCGTCCTATTTTGATAAAACGAATGACTATTCCATTGGACATAGGGAGCAGGACTTTTTTGTAACAGTTCAGAATTGTGGTGTGACACTGGATGACAATGGTCTAAAAAAATTGGTGACAGAGGACATTCGAAATGGAAATGGTCGGACAGTCAAGTCTCGCTTTGCAACACCAAATCGGGTCGATCGAATTGATGAGCCGATTCAAGCCATTTTCTGGATTATGAAAGATGATTCTCTCCCACCTTTGATCAAAATCAACGATTCGCTGATGGCTTCTACGATGGGCTGTACCTTGATGACCAAGCGTTCCAATGCTGAAAATGTCACTGGCAAGCACGATGATTTAGTCATTGAACCTTATGCCAATCCATTTAGAGTGTATCCCTTGGTGGAAGATTATCGGAAATTCCGTAGTCTCTTTGAATCTGGTGTCGACTGCTATATCATCAATACTGGATTTTATATGGGAAAGGGAATTTCAAAAGAGGTCAGCTTGAATATTATTGAAAAAATTGTTGATGAAGCGGCAGATTTTAAACCATTTGGACCGTTGGAAGGATTCGAATACATGGAATGTGAAGGCTATCCGATTCCGAATTTTGATGCTCGCTATAAACAGTTAATCAGAGAAAGAATGCAAATACGGCTGAACTTCTTGCTTGCCTTTAATCAAAAATACCCTAAAACGGCACTTCCTGTTGACGCAATTTCACGTTTGGAAACAGTTCTGCAAAATCTAGAATCTTAATAAATCATTATCTTTGTAATTTCCCTCTAAATTTTTCTTTTTAACACTCCTTGTGCAAGAAGTCAAAAAGTATGCTATAATTAAGATTACTTATATATGAGGAGAGAACATTCATGGAAGACCCTAGCAGTCAGACCTTGTTACTGCAAGCTTTACTATTACTAGTTTTAACACTTTTAAATGCCTTTTTTTCAGCAGCAGAGATGGCGATGGTATCTTTAAATCGCGCTCGTGTAGAGCAAAAAGCTGAAGAAGGCGATGCAAAATACATTCGTTTGTTAAAAGTCTTGGAAAATCCTAATCATTTTCTGTCCACTATTCAAGTTGGGATTACTTTGATTACGATTTTGTCAGGGGCTAGTTTGGCCAATGCACTCGGTCAGGAAATTGCTTCTTGGATGGGAAATTCCGAGACTGCAAGAGCCATTGCAAGCTTTTTATCTGTTGCTATTTTGACTTATATTTCGATTGTTTTTGGTGAATTGTATCCAAAGAGAATCGCTCTGAACCTCAAAGATTCCTTAGCGGTTCGTACAGCGCCAGTTATCATCTTCTTGGGAAAAATTGTCAGTCCCTTTGTTTGGCTTTTATCAGCCTCTACCAATCTGCTCAGTCGAATCACTCCCATGACTTTTGATGATGCAGATGAGAAAATGACACGTGATGAGATTGAGTATATGCTGACCAATAGTGAAGAAACATTGGATGCAGATGAAATTGAAATGCTGCAGGGGATTTTTTCACTAGATGAGATGATGGCGCGTGAGGTAATGGTGCCGCGTACCGATGCGTTTATGGTGGACATCAATGATGATACCAAGGAAATTATCGAAAGTATTTTGAGGCAGAATTTCTCACGAATCCCAGTCTATGATGATGACAAGGATAATGTTATTGGGCTTATTCACACCAAACGTCTGTTAAATGATGCGTTTACCAATGGTTTTGATAATATTGTACTACGAAAAATTTTGCAGGAACCGCTCTTTGTGCCAGAAACGATTTTCGTGGATGATTTGCTGACAGAGTTGCGGAATACGCAAAATCAAATGGCGATATTGTTAGATGAATATGGTGGTATGTCTGGTCTGGTAACGTTGGAAGACCTACTGGAAGAAATTGTTGGTGAGATAGATGATGAAACAGACAAGGCCGAAGTAGAGGTGTATCAGGTTTCTGACCATACTTACTTTGTCCTTGGAACTATGAGTTTAAATGACTTTAACGAGTATTTTGAAGTTGAACTGGAAAGTGATGACGTTGATACCATTGCGGGCTATTATTTGACGGGCGTAGGCTCGATACCCGACGTGAAAGAGCGTTTGAGTTATGAAGTGGAAAGTCAGGGCAAAAAGCTCATTTTAACCAATGATAAGGTAAAAAATGGACGAGTGACAAAGCTCAAAGTAGAAGTTTCTGAAATAGTAGAAGAAGAGGAAGAAGTTGAGAAATAATCTCAGCTTCTTTCGTTTTTCAAAAATTGATAAGTTTGCTTTACTTTTATAAATATGTGAATGACATTAAAAATAAAGGAAGCAGATTGATGACATCCTTCCTTTTTGGCTATTTTAAATATTGAAGAGTGAATTTTGTGAAGGTTCATGATCATTTTTGCCGCTTGGCAAAATCAACGAAACGGAATTTTTCGAGTTTATGACGACTATCTGTAAACTGAAATTGCTGTCCGTCTGCGAGATAGACTTTTGATTTGACAGAGACGACATGGTGGTCATTTCCAATGCTCATCAATATTTTATCGCGATTGGTAGCTGGATCAATTGTGATTTCTTTTTGGGCGTAAGCAATGTGTAGCCCCAGTTCATCTTCTAAATAAGCATAAATTGAATGCTCTGCAATTTCACGGCTAATAGAAGGGACAAAACTCTTATCAAGGTAATCAATATCTAAGACGGAGGCAATCCCGTCAACGACCCTTTGGCGAATAATCCGCCACACCAGACGATATTCAGGAAAACCAGTAAGACTGGATAATTTTTTATCAACTGTAATTTTTTCTAACTGGATGACATTGGTTTTAGAATTCATTCCATGTTGCCGAACAAGTTCTTGGTAACTAGTTAGGTTGGAAACGGGAAAGTCAATCTGTTCTTGTTGGATGACTTTAGAGCCTTGACCTCTCATTTTTTGAATGAGACCAGCTTTTTGAAGCAAATCAAGCGATTTACGAATCGTGTCACGGCTGACCTTGTAGGTCTGGACAAGTTCGTGTTCGCTAGGAAGATAATCATTTATCTGATATTTCTCGTTTAGAATATCTTGTTCTAAGAGTTTAAAAATTTGTTCATATTTTTTCATGATATCCTCACTTGTTTTCTTTTTAGCATACAACTAAATAAATTTTACCAAAAAAGAGCCTTTTTTACTACAAACAACTTGCAGACATCTTTGGTATCGTTTACAATAAATGTATCAATCAATTGTACAATGATGAAAAAAAGAAGGAGAGTGTTAGGTTGAGCCTAGCCAAACAGAAAATGGGAAAATTTGAGAAAGACGCCAAGACGCTATTAGATGCTATCGGCGGCAAGGAGAATGTCTCAGCTGTCAGCCATTGTGCAACTCGGATGCGCTTTGTATTGGCAGATGAAAAGAAGGCAGACGTAAAAGCAATTGAAGCCATTCCAGCTGTAAAGGGAACTTTTACAAATGCAGGGCAGTTTCAAGTCATTATCGGAAATGATGTGCCGATTTTCTACAATGATTTTACAGCTATTTCAGGGATTGAAGGAGTATCAAAAGAAGCAGCCAAAGCTGCTGCCAAAAGCAATCAGAATCCAGTACAGCGTGTCATGACAATGCTGGCGGAAATTTTCACTCCAATTATTCCAGCCATTATCGTTGGGGGGCTGATTCTCGGTTTCCGCAATATTCTGGAAGGTGTGCAGATTCAGGCGCTCGGTCAAAAAATGGTTGACGGTGTTGCTCAGTTTGCTAAAGATGGTACTCCGATTTACAATACAATTGTGGATGTATCACAGTTCTGGAGTGGGGTAAACTCATTCTTGTGGCTACCGGGTGAAGCGATTTTCCACTTCTTACCGGTTGGTATTGTTTGGTCTGTTTCTCGTAAAATGGGAACCAGTCAGATTTTGGGAATTGTTCTTGGAATCTGTTTGGTATCACCGCAATTGCTCAATGCTTATTCAGTAGCTAGCACACCGGCTTCAGAAATTGCTAAAAACTGGGTGTGGGATTTTGGCTTCTTTACAGTTAGAAAAATTGGATACCAAGCACAAGTTATTCCAGCTCTGCTTGCAGGATTGTCGCTATCTTATCTTGAAATCTTCTGGCGCAAACGCATTCCAGAAGTTGTTTCCATGATTTTTGTGCCATTCTTATCCTTGATTCCGGCCTTGATTCTAGCGCATACAGTCCTTGGTCCAATTGGTTGGACACTTGGACAATGGCTGTCAACAGCGGTGCTTGCTGGTCTGACTGGTCCTGTTAAATGGTTTTTTGGTGCGATATTTGGTGCTCTCTATGCTCCGTTTGTTATCACTGGTCTGCACCACATGACCAATGCCATTGATACACAGCTGGTTGCAGATACAGGTGGCACGGCACTATGGCCAATGATTGCCTTGTCCAATATCGCTCAAGGTTCAGCTGTGTTTGCTTACTATTTGATGAACCGTCATAATGAACGTGAAGCACAGATTTCTCTGCCAGCAACGATTTCTGCTTATCTAGGTGTTACAGAACCAGCACTTTTCGGGGTCAACGTGAAGTACGTCTACCCATTTGTGGCAGGGATGATTGGTTCTTCTATCGCAGGTCTGTTATCGGTAACCTTTAACGTAACAGCCAATGCTATCGGAATCGGTGGGATTCCAGGTATTTTATCTATCCAAGCTAAATACATGCTGCCATTCTTCTTTATTATGCTGGTGGCCATTGTAGTACCAATGCTATTGACCTTCTTCTTCCGCAAGACAGGTATGCTTACAAAAACGGAAGATGAAAGTGTGAAATCACCGCAAATTGAAGCGATTGACGAAGCTAAAGAAGCAGCAGCAAAAGTGGATTTTGCAGAAATTGTCAGCCCGCTTGCTGGAGAAGTCAAAGAATTAAGCCAAGCAACCGACCCTGTCTTTGCTCAAGGCGTGATGGGACAAGGAGTTGTCATTCTTCCAAGTGAGGGAGAACTGGTGGCCCCTGTGAACGGGACAGTATCAGTACTTTTCCCAACCAACCATGCGGTTGGAATCGTGTCAGATGAAGGTGTCGAATTGCTCATGCATATCGGTATGGACACTGTTAATCTCGACGGAAAAGGTTTTGAAGCTCATGTGGCTCAAGGAGACAGAGTGAGCGTAGGTCAGAAACTGGTTAGTTTTGATATAGCAGCTATTCAGGAAGCTGGCTTAGTGACTGAAACACCTGTGATTATCACAAATCAAGAGCAATTTCAGGCTGATAAACAGGGAACATTACCGCGAACTGTTAGACGTGGAGATAAGCTGATGACAGCTACTCGAATCGGATAAAATGTTTGATACGAGCTATGATGAGTAGGATTTTATCTAACGAATAGACAAATTCATCTCAGTAATCCATTTGCTTCACTGCTAGAAATCCAAGCAGCAATCTCTTAACGAGAGGCAAAAAGGCTCGTAGCAAAGAATAAAAGTAACGATAAAGGGGAGGAGCGCAAGTCCCACCTCTTTCTTTTAGAAATAGAAAAGGAAGACAAATGGCATTAGATAAGACAAAAGTCATCTATCAAATTTATCCAAAATCATTTAAAGATACGACCGGCAATGGGATAGGAGATTTTCAAGGTATTATTGAGAAAATTCCTTACCTCAAAGAATTAGGAGTGGATATGGTCTGGCTCAATCCTTTCTATCCCAGCCCGCAGCGTGATAATGGTTATGATATTTCAGATTACACAGCTGTCAACGCTCTTTTTGGAACGATGTCTGACTTTGAAGAGATGGTCCAAGTTGGAAGAGAGTACGGCATTGATTTTATGCTGGACATGGTCTTAAATCACTGCTCAACTGAGCATGAATGGTTTCAAAAAGCTTTAGCTGGTGATCCGTACTACCAAGATTTTTTCTTTCTGCGCGATGAGCCAACAGACTGGCTGTCTAAGTTTGGCGGCAGCGCCTGGGCGCCTTTTGGAACAACGGGCAAGTACTACCTGCATCTCTTTGATGTGACGCAAGCTGATCTCAACTGGCGCAATCCTCATGTCCGTGAAGAACTTTTCAAAGTTGTCAATTTTTGGCGGGACAAGGGTGTCAAAGGTTTTCGCTTTGATGTCATCAATCTGATTGGAAAAGATGAGGTGTTGGAAAACTGTCCGGAAAATGATGGTAAGCCTGCCTATACGGACAAGCCCATTGTACACGACTACCTGCACATGCTGAATGAAGCGACTTTCGGACAGGCTGACTCATTTATAACTGTCGGGGAGATGAGTGCGACTACTATTGAAAACTGCATTCTCTATACAGATCCGGCGCGTCACGAATTGTCCATGGCCTTTAATTTCCATCATTTGAAGGTGGATTATGAAAATGGTCAAAAATGGAGCTTGAAAAAATTCGATTTCGAGGAACTCAAGCGTCTTTTCCATACGTGGGGCAAGGAAATGAGTGACCATGATGGCTGGAGTGCTCTATTTTGGAACAACCATGACCAGCCACGTGCCTTAAATCGTTTTGTTGATGTTCAGCATTTCCGTAATGAAGGAGCAACCATGCTTGCGGCCAGTATTCATCTGTCTCACGGCACGCCGTATATCTATATGGGAGAAGAAATTGGCATGGTGGATCCAGACTATGACTCTATGGCAGATTATGTGGATGTAGAATCTATCAATGCCTATCAGATGCTGCTGGAGCAAGGCAACACACCAGAAGAAGCTTTTGCAATTATTCAGGCCAAATCTCGTGATAATTCTCGCACTCCTATGCAGTGGGATAATTCAGCGAATGCTGGCTTTACGACAGGCATCCCTTGGCTCAAAGCTGGAAAATCTTATCCTGAAATCAATGTTGAAAATGAGATGCAGGGCCCGATTTTCACTTTCTATCAAAAACTGATTGCTCTTCGCAAGGAGCTTCCTATCATTGCTGAAGGCAGCTATCGACCAGTTTATGAAGACAGTCAGCAAGTTTATGCTTTCGAGCGTCAATTGGGGGCCGAAAAACTTCTGGTACTCAATAACTTCTATCCAGATCCGATTACGATAGATATTTTACCAGAGTATCAAAATGGCGAAGTGCTCCTTTCTAATTATGAAGAAGCTCAAACAGCAGCAGTTGTAACCTTAAGACCTTATGAAAGTTTGGCAATTATTGTAAATAAACACTAAATGTAGCAATAAATCCTAAAATCGACTGAATTGTTCAGCCGATTTTTTTAAAATCGAAGAGAAAGCGTTTGCATTATCCTTCTGTTTTATTTATAATAATTACGGTAGAAATACATCTCAAGGAAATTTGATTTCCAAATTATGATGTAAAGGAGAATATATGAAAAAAACTTCAAAACAATTGCCTGTATTGTTTGCGACAGCTATTTTGTTAGCTAGTAGCGTTCTAAGTCCTGTTGTTCAGGCAAATGAGGCGAGCTCTTCAAGTTCAGAAACTTCTGTAACAACGACTTCAGAGTCTAGTTCTGTTGCTTCGACAACTCAGTCGCAATCATCAGAAACAACTTCTGAAAGTTCGGCAAGCAGTACGAGTAGTACGAATGAGCCAAGTAGCACAAGCGAAGAAACACCTAAGACAGAAGCTTCAAGCAGTGAAGCAAGAGCCACTATTTCTGAATTTACCGAGGTAGCCAATATTGGTCAAATTCAAGGCGAAGCGCATGAATCGCCTTATAATGGGAAAAAGGTGCGCGTGTCAAATGTAGTCGTCACTAAAACGGATCGATATGGCTTTTATGCACAAGACATAAAAGCTGACGGGAACGCAAAGACTTCAGATGCTATCTATGTAGTTTCAAAGGAAAAGGTTACAGTTGGTGATAAGTTGACAATTGAAGGTCAAATCAAAGAAGGTTATATGGAAGAACTCAGTGTTCGTCCTGGACAAACTTTCCGTAAACCAACTGATAGCTTAACTGTCACGCAATTGATAGCTTCAAAGGTAACAAAAGACGGAACAGCGGCATTACCAGCTCCTGTCAATATTTCAGAGCGTATGCCAAAAGATATCGTAGACAATACTCCGACTGCTTATGATCCAGAGCATGACGCCTTGGACTATTGGGAAAGTCTGGAAGGTATGCTGACAACAGTTAAAAAACCTCGTGTGCTTGGTCCGCAATATCGCGGGGATATCTACCTGTTACCTGCTGAATATCAAGAATTGCCGCTAAATAATATCGGTGGTGTCAACCTTCGCCCTAATGTCCAAAATACAGCAACCATTCCAGTTTATGTGGGAAATAAGTTTGTTGCCAAAGCCAAAGATTACTTTAATGAAGATGTTGTTGGAGTCGTGAGTTATCGCAGTAAAGTCTTTAAGTTGGAGCCAACCCAATTGCCAGCTTTGCAAGACGGTGGTTTGCAAAGAGAGGTTTCTAAAATTTACCCAAGTGAAGATAAATTGACGATTGCTTCTTACAATATTGAAAACTTCTCGGCGAACAATGCAGCGGGGGAAACACCTGACGCAAAAGTGGAGAAAATTGCTAAATCTTTTATCAACGAAATTCACAGTCCAGATATTATTACCCTTATAGAAGTTCAAGACAATAATGGAAGCGTTAATGATGGTACTGTCAGCGGTGTGCGAAGCGGTGAAAAACTGGCTGCTAAAATTAAACAATTAGGTGGCAAAGAGTATAAGTATGTCGAAGTAGCTCCTGTTGATGGTGCAGACGGAGGAAAGCCCGGATCCAATATTCGTGTGGCTTTCTTGTACAATCCTCAACGAGTGAAGCTAGTAGAACGTGAAGCAGGAAGTAGCACAGAAGCGGCTGCTTTCAAGGACGGTCATTTGGTGAAAAATCCTGCCAGAATAGATCCAGCTAATCCAGTCTTTGAAAAAGTTAGAAAATCTTTAGCAGCTGAGTTTGAATTTAAAGACGAACGGATTGTCGTGATTGCCAATCATTTGAAATCCAAGCTCGGTGATGATGCAGTATATGGTTCTAAACAACCAGCAGTGCAAAATACATTAGCACAGCGGATTGAGCAAGGGAAGCTGTTGAACGCTTTTGTCAAAGAAGGTTTAAAGCAAAATCCTAATTTGAAGTTTGTCTTAACTGGTGACTTTAATGACTTTGAATTTTCAGAAACTGCCAAAGCAGTGGCTGGTAATGAATTAGTCAATATGATGCTCAATCATGATGCAGCTGATCGGTATTCTTACTTCTACCGTGGCAGCAATCAAAGTTTAGACAATATCTTTGTTTCAAAAAATATTGCGGATAAAACAGTATTCTCACCAGTTCATATCAATGCTTCCTTTATGGAAGAACACGGTCGGGCGTCAGATCACGATCCTGTTATTGCACAGCTTGATTTTAGTCAGAAGAAAGGTAATACGACACCGACACAACCAACTGAACCAAAACCTTCTGGTGACACCACAATGCCACCAAATAAAGATGATAAACTAACTAAAAAGAGGATTTTACCATCTACAGGAACAACAGGCGCTGAAGTCGCTGTTGTAGGGATTGTCATCTTAAACGCAACCCTCCTTTGGCGAAAGAAAGTGGCGGATTAAAAGGAATAGATGATAAACGAGAGAGTTTTAGACTTCTCTCGTTTTTTGAAAAATATTGAAAATGAAACTGAAAAACAGATTATTTTCTAAAAAATAGACAAATTGTGCCTCTATCTAGAAAAGAAGTGTTATAATAATAGTATAAAACGTTTTCAAGAGGATAAGACGATGGAAAAAGAAGTCATTGATTATGGAAAAGTAACAGGAATGGTCCATTCAACTGAAAGTTTTGGAGCTGTTGACGGGCCTGGCATCCGTTTCATTGTCTTTTTACAAGGTTGTAAGATGCGTTGTCAATATTGTCACAATCCAGATACATGGGCAATGGAAACAAATAATTCAAGAGAGCGAACGGTGGAAGACGTCTTGCAAGAAGCGCTTCGTTATCGTGGTTTTTGGGGTAAAAAAGGTGGGATTACAGTAAGTGGTGGTGAAGCCCTCTTGCAGATTAATTTTGTGACGGCTCTCTTTACCAAGGCTAAAGAGCTGGGGATTCATTGTACTTTAGATACTTGTGCGATGCCTTTCCGCAATACGCCAGAGTATCTCAAAGTTTTTGATCGCCTGCTTGAAGTGACTGATTTAGTGTTGCTGGATATTAAAGAAATCAACGATGCCCAGCATAAATTTGTGACAGGGCACACCAATAAAAATATTTTGGAATGTGCAAAATATTTATCTGATAAAGGTGTTCCAATGTGGATTCGCCATGTTTTGGTTCCAACGTTAACAGACCGTGATGACGACTTAAAAGAATTAGGTGAGTTTGTCAAAACGTTAAAAACAGTTGATAAATTTGAAGTGTTGCCGTATCATACAATGGGAGAATTCAAATGGCGTGAATTGGGCATTCCTTATCCATTAGAAGGCATAAAACCACCAACTGCTGACCGAGTAAAAAATGCCAAAGAACTCATGAAAACCGAATCCTATACAGAGTATATGAATCGCATACATAATAGTTGATCAAAAGTAGAAAGTGAAATGTTGACCAGCACCTAAGAAGTTAGATAGAAAAACTGACGATTAAGTGCTTTTCTATTCCTCTCTTTGTGAAAATCTTAAAATTGTGCTAAAATAAAGTATATAAAAAGTTTACGAGGTACGATCATGTCTAAAATTTTAGTTTTCGGTCATCAAAATCCAGATTCAGATGCGATTGGCTCAGCTGTGGCCTTTGCTTATCTTGCGCGTGAAGCTTATGGCTTGGATACAGAAGCAGTGGCTCTTGGGACTCCAAATGAAGAAACAGCGTTTGTCTTGGATACTTTTGGTGTAAAAGCACCGCGTGTGGTGACATCTGCCAAAGCAGAAGGAGTTGAGCAAGTCATTTTAACAGACCATAATGAATTTCAACAATCTATTTCTGACATTGCAGAAGTAGAAGTGTATGGCGTTGTGGATCATCACCGTGTAGCGAATTTTGAAACAGCCAGCCCACTTTATATGCGTTTGGAGCCTGTTGGTTCAGCTTCTTCTATCGTTTATCGTATGTTTAAAGAATCTGGTGTAGCTGTACCAAAAGAACTTGCAGGCTTGATGCTCTCAGGTTTGATTTCAGACACGCTTCTTCTGAAATCACCAACCACTCATCCGAGTGATAAAGTGATTGCACCTGAGTTGGCAGAGCTTGCAGGAGTTGATTTGGAAAAATACGGTTTGGCTATGCTTAAAGCTGGAACGAACTTAGCAAGCAAATCTGCCGAAGAATTGATTGATATTGATGCTAAAACATTTGAATTAAACGGAAATCAAGTTCGTGTGGCACAGGTCAACACAGTTGATATTGCAGAAGTTTTAGAACGCCAAGCAGAACTGGAAGCAGCTATTGAAAAAACAAACGCAGCCAATGGTTATTCTGACTTTGTTTTAATGATTACTGACATTGTTAATTCAAACTCGGAAATCCTGGCAATCGGTCGCAATATGGACAAGGTAGAAGCAGCTTTTAACTTTGTTCTTGAAAACAACCACGCTTTCCTTGCTGGAGCTGTTTCTCGTAAGAAACAAGTCGTTCCGCAATTAACAGAAAGTTTTAATGCTTAAGAATAGAACAAAAAGGGAGTTTCGGCTCCTTTTTTGATACAATAGTTCTATGAAAACTCAAGATTTACAAAACGGGGATTTGCTTTTTGTGTCTAGTCAATCTGATATGGCAGAAGCTATTCAGCAATCAACTGGGCGGTATAACCATGTGGCAATCTTTTTTGACGGCTGGATGTACCATGCGACAAGTGAGCAAGGGGTCATAAAGCAGCCGATAGAGGTATTTTTACAGGACGATGAATGCTATGATGTCTATGTTTTCCCTGATATAGATGTGAAAGCTGTCTGGAAAAGAGCAGAACAACACCTTTACAAGCCTTATAATAATAGCTTTTATCCAAATACGACAGGTTTTTACTGTTCTGAATATATTGCGGAAATCCTCCCCATTTTTGAAACTATTGCTATGCAGTTCGGTGATGAAGATGAGGAAGTTGCTCCTTTTTGGCAGCAGTATTACAAGGAATTGGGGCTAGCTGTTCCTCTTCATCAGCCGGGAACCAATCCTAGCCAATTGGCTCAATCCGAAAAATTAGTTTACAAAGGAAGATTAGATGATTAAAGTAATCAATCCCAGTCGTTTGACACGTCAGCCCTTTTTTCATGAATTGATAAATTACTTAGATCAACATGACGATGTTACTTTGCGAGAGATAAAGCGTGAGTTTGCAAATTTTCCCAATATTGATCGCTCTATAGAGGATTATATCAAGGCAGGCTATGTGCTTCGGAAAAATAAACGCTATCATCAAAGCGTTCCTCTGTTGGAAAATGTGACGGCTTTGTCTTTGGATCAGGAAGTCTTTGTGCGAGATGACAGTCCTCTTTATCAAGAATTGCTGAATATGCGTTTTGAGACGCATTTAACCAATCAAACAAACCAAGCTATTTTAGTAGAAAAAACGGATTTTCTCAGAGAGCAGTTGACGCTTTCCAATTATTTTTACAGGCTGAAACAACAATATCCATTGATCAATCAGCAACAAAAACTCTATGATTTGGTAGGAGATGTAAATCCTGAGTATGCTTTAAAATATATGACGACCTTCCTCTTAAAATATGGTCGAAAAACTGAGCTGATGCAGAAACGGCGTGATATTTTTGTAGATGCTCTAGTGATTTTAGGTTATATTGCGCCTAACGAAGCAGGGAAATATGAATTAAAATTGGATTTTGATAAGGAAACATTGACCTTTCGTGTAAAGGAAACATTAGATAAATTATAGAATAATAAAATTTTAAGATTTTTTTGATAAATTTATAGGTATAAGAGTTAAATTTAGCAAGATTTGGTAATCACTAAATCATTTCGTTTCATGAAAGGAATATATAGTGAATCTTTTAGCAAAAATTCGGCCCTCTCAGCCGTTGAAGTATCTGAAATGGTTTGATATTGTCATCGTGACAGCTTTGCTATTTGGGCGCTTTATCTATCGCTCGACAGAGCTCTATCTTGCCAGCTTGTCTCCGTCCACTACAGCAGCAGTAGCAGATGCAACTAGTAAAACAGCAAATGACGGGGCAGCTTATGTTAGCAACCTAGAATGGCAGCTCCTTATGTTAGCTTTGACGATAGCCTACTTAGTACTTCGCCGTTTTGACTTTAAGCAGTTGCCAATTCGTTTATCGTGGTCTGTACTCTTTTGGGTTCCATTTATCTTTGCGGTTATGGGGATTCTCGCGGATACAGTGACGACCCTTAGCGGAGAATACAATTATTTTGATCCGCAATTGTGGAAATATATTGATTTGACACCTATGGCTATTCTCTATGCTTTGCTCAATGGCTTCTATGAAGAATTTTTCTTCTTAGGTTTATTGACCTCAGTAAAAGATAAATATAAGTGGTGGGTTCTTCTTTATTCGACGATTATTCGCGTTTCTTTCCATACCTATCAAGGAATGCTCTGGGCACTGACAATTGGTGTTGGCTTTGGAATTCTCTATTATTTTCTTTACAAATATAAGGTTAAAAACCTCTTACCATTCTTCCTCGTGCATGCACTTGCAGATATGTTTGGGTCAAGTCTGATGTATGTTTTGATTAGTTGGAGAAAGTAAAGTCATAAAGCAAGATTTTGATTTATGAAGAATTGTGCTCATCTCTCCTTGCTAGTATAAATTTTCTTAAATAATTAAAGGTCGAAAACGTTTGTCTCGACCTTTATTAGTTTCTATAAATATTTTTCAGCGATGGTATAATCACCTAGATAGTCTGCTTTTTCTCCGTTGATAATTTGGTAACAATCTGCGCCTTTACCAGCTAAAATGACAGCATCGCCTTCTCTGCTAGTTAAGCTAAGGGCTGTTTTAATGGCTTCTTTGCGGTCAGCAATCATATCAACATCAAAGGATATGTAAGAAGCAATTTCTTTTGCGATGGCAATTGGATCTTCGTAATTTGGATCATCTGCGGTTAAAATCACCGTTAGTTCAGGATGTTGATTCAGCAAGAGACCAAAGTCCTTGCGGCGACTCTCACCCTTATTTCCAGTTGCACCGAGCACCAAAATAATCTTACCTTTTTGATGTTTTTGAACGACCGATAGGAGATTAGCGAGACTGACACCATTGTGTGCGTAATCCACAAATACTTTGGCACCATTTTGTTGGGTCAGCACCTCCATACGTCCAGGTACACGTGTGCTTGCGATTCCCTTCTTGATGTCCGCAACGGAAGCACCCAAGCGGAGACAAGCAAGTATAGCGGCAAGCGCATTTTCTTGGTTGAAACGACCAATCAGCTGAATGTCAAATTTCTCTGCTAACTTTCCGCTGGTTTCAAAAGAGAAGGCTTGCGAGTGACGAATTTGATTGTCTGAATGCTGTCCGTAGAAATCATGCTCCATGGAAGCAACTTGCTCAGCCAAAACTTCAAAATGGTCCATTTCGCTATTGACCACCACAGCTCGGCTATTTTCCATGAGAAGCCGTTTATGATAAAAATAGTCTTCAAATGTTGGATGTTCAATTGGTCCGATGTGATCAGGACTAATATTGAGGAAAACGCCAACATCAAAGGTCAAACCATAAACCCGCTTTTTCAGATAGGCTTGACTAGAAACTTCCATGATAAGATGAGTTCGTCCATTCTCAACAGCTGTCGCCATCATTTTGAACAAATCCAAGCTTTCCGGTGTTGTCAAAGCAGATTTGAAGAAATGTTCTCCGTCCAGCGTCGTGTTCATGGTAGACAAGAGAGCTGGCTTGTGACTTTGTTGGAGGATATGATAGGCGAAATAAGCAGAAGTAGTTTTTCCTTTGGTTCCTGTAAAAGCGAGTAACTTGAGTTTATCTTGTGGATTGCCATAAAATTCCATGGCAAGAAGGCTCATGGCTTGTTTTACGTCATTGACTATGAGAGCAGGAATTCCCACTTCAAAATCCATTTCACTGATATAAAGCTGTAGACCCGCTGTCACTGCTTTTTCCAAGAATTCTTTTTTAAAATTGTCACCCTTGACAAAGAAAAGAGTGGAAGCATCCACTTCACGGCTGTCGTAGCTGATTTTTTCAAAAACAAGATCACGATAATGATAAAAATATTGTCCCTTGTCGATAATCTCGCGGAAATTGTGATCGTTTTTTAAAATGTTTAATGCGTTTTCAATTGTTATCATACTTCTATTGTAAACTTAATGGCGAGGTTTTACAAGCGGAAAGGAAAAGTTTATAATAAGATGAGACTATTTTTAGAGGTTATGTATGGACCAACAAACAACAAATCAACAAAAACAAATGCTGCTAGGAACAGCTTGGCTGACAGCTAGTAACTTTATCAGCCGCTTTTTAGGGGCAATTTATATCATTCCTTGGTATATCTGGATGGGGAAACACGGTGCAGAAGCCAATGGACTGTTTACTATGGGCTACAATATTTATGCTTGGTTTCTTCTGATTTCTACGGCAGGAGTTCCAGTTGCAGTCGCCAAGCAAGTCGCCAAGTACAATACGATTGATCAAAAAGATCATAGTTTTACTCTCATTCGTGAATTTTTGAAATTCATGCTCTTGTTGGGGGTCATTTTTGCAGTTGTGATGTATCTTTTATCGCCGTTCTTTGCGCGTGTATCAGGAGTTGGGAAAGAGCTGATTCCGGTCATGCAAAGTTTGTCGTGGGCTGTGCTAGTATTTCCAGCCATGAGTGTTATTCGTGGATTTTTCCAAGGTTTTAACAATTTAAAACCGTATGCCATGAGCCAGATTGCTGAACAAGTCATTCGTGTGATTTGGATGTTACTTGCAACATTCTTCATTATGAAATTGGGCACTAAAGATTATGTTGCTGCAGTGACCCAATCTACTTTTGCAGCCTTTGTCGGTATGTTTGCTAGTATGGCGGTTTTGGTTTATTTTCTTTGGAAAACGAATCTCTTGACATCTATCTTACACAAACCGGCTAATAGTGCTGAAATCAACAGCCGTGCTTTGCTGGTGGATACGATTCGTGAAGCCATCCCTTTTATCATCACGGGTTCTGCTATTCAGCTTTTCCAAATCATTGACCAGATGACATTTATCAATACGATGAAATGGTTCACCAATTATAGCAATTCTCAGCTGGTGGTTATGTTCAGTTATTTCTCTGCCAATCCAAATAAGATTACCATGATTTTGATTGCAGTAGCAACTTCGATTGGCGGTGTGGGGATTCCCTTGCTGACAGAAAACTATGTCAAAGGTGATTTAAAGGCGGCTGCGCGCTTAGTTCAAGATAATTTGAGTATGTTACTGCTGTTTCTTTTACCAGCAACGATTGGTTCTGTCTTAGTAGCGCGGCCATTATACACGATTTTCTACGGACGACCAGATAGTTTGGCCTTGGGGCTCTTCATTTTTGCTATGTTACAGACGATTATTCTTGGCGTCTATACTGTCTTATCGCCAATGATTCAAGCGCTGTTCCAAAATCGTAAAGCGATTATCTATTTTGGTTACGGAGTTCTTGTTAAGCTCATTTTGCAAATTCCATTTATTTATCTGTTTAGAGCCTACGGCCCCTTGCTTGCGACTACTATTGGACTTATTGTTCCAATCATTCTGATGTACCAACACATTCGTCAAGTAACTGGGCTCAATCAAACCATTCTTTTCAAACGGAGTTTGTTGATTGGAATTTTAACGGCAGTTATGGCTCTTTTGATTGCCATTGTGGAAGTCGTACTTGGCTTTGTCTTTCATCCAAGTGGACGCATTTCTAGTATGCTTTATTTGGTTATCATCGGTGGCTTGGGCATCGCTATTTATGGAGCAATGGCTTTGCGAGTCCGTTTGTTAGACCGTTTTATTGGTGAGAAAGCTCAAACCTTACGTCAAAAATTTCATATTCATTAAAAAGCCGAAAGGCTTTTTAATATTGTAGAAAATTTATAAGAATTAAGATATAATGAAATTGGTTATTGTGAGAATAAACATCTATGATTTGATAATCTTTCAAGACCTAGATATAGTTATTAACTATATCTAGGTCTTGAAAAGAACAAAACACAGTGCTTTCGTAAGATGATACAATAGAATCACTTAGAAAATATAAGAATTGCTTGATTCCGCTCTTATCTTGTGGAGGTTATTTATTATGGATAAAAAGTTACAATTAGACACTATTTTAGCTCATGCTGGTATTAAAACGGATGAAGCAACAGGTGCCTTGACAACACCTTTGCATTTTTCAACGACCTATCAGCATCCAGAATTTGGAAAATCCACTGGATATGACTATACGCGCACGAAAAACCCAACGCGAAGTAGCTTGGAAAAAACCTTAGCTGCTATTGAAAGTGCGGATTATGCGTTAGCGACCAGTTCAGGAATGAGTGCTATTGTGCTAGCCTTTAGCGTTTTTCCGATTGGGAGTAGAGTTATAGCGGTTCGTGACCTTTATGGCGGTTCTTTTCGCTGGTTTCATCAAGTGGAGCAAGAAGGGCGCTTTCACTTTACATATGCAAATACGGAAGAAGAATTGCTTGCGGCTTTAACGGAGGATATAGATGTAGTGTATCTGGAAACCCCGACCAATCCGTTAATGCTTGAGTTTGATGTTGCATTTATCGCAGAAAAAGCTCATGCAAAAGGTGCAAAGGTTATTGTAGATAATACGTTTTATACTCCAATTTATCAACGTCCTTTGGAAAATGGAGCAGATCTTGTGCTGCATTCGGCGACCAAGTATTTAGGAGGACATAATGACGTTCTGGCTGGTGCTCTTATGACGAGTGACAAAGAGCTTTATGAGAATCTATTCTACAATCTCAATACGACAGGAGCTGTTTTGTCTCCATTTGATAGTTATCTCTTGCTTCGAGGTTTGAAAACCTTGTCTCTGCGTATAGAGCGTTCAACAAAAAACGCACAAGTTGTAGCAGCTTTCTTGAAAGATTCGCCAGCAGTAAGAGAGGTTCTCTATCCGGGAAAAGGCGGCATGATTTCCTTTAAAGTCAAGGATGAAGCAGTTATTCCACATTTGTTAAACACACTAAAAGTCTTTACCTTTGCAGAAAGCTTAGGTGGTGTAGAAAGCTTGATTACCTATCCTGCGACACAAACGCATGCAGATATTCCAGCAGAAGTGCGGAAATCCTACGGTTTAACAGATGACTTGTTGCGTTTATCCATTGGAATCGAAGACAGCCAAGACTTAATCACAGATTTAAAATTTGCTTTGGAGGTATAATATGAGCAAATACAATTTTCAAACAGCACCGAATCGCTTATCTCACCACACTTATAAGTGGAAAGAGACAGAGACTGATCCTCAATTACTGCCGGCATGGATTGCAGATATGGATTTTGAGGTCATGCCGGAAGTAAAACAAGCGATTCATGACTATGCAGAGCAGTTGGTTTATGGCTATACTTATGCGAGTGATGAGTTGCTCCAAGCGGTGCTGGATTGGGAAAAGAGCGAACATCAATATTCGTTTGATAAAGAAGATATCGTTTTTGTAGAAGGTGTTGTGCCAGCTATTTCCATTGCGATTCAAGCCTTTACCAAAGAGGGAGACGCTGTTTTAATCAATTCTCCTGTTTATCCACCTTTTGCTCGTAGCGTTCGCTTAAACAATCGAAAATTGGTATCTAATTCTCTCAAAGAAGAAAATGGTTTGTTTCAAATTGATTTTGAACAATTGGAAAAGGATATTGTCGAAAATAATGTGAAATTGTACCTTCTTTGCAGTCCGCACAATCCCGGAGGACGTATCTGGGAAAGGGAGGTTTTGGAAAAAATTGGTCACCTTTGTCAAAAACACCAGGTTATCTTGGTATCAGATGAGATTCATCAAGATCTGACCTTGTTTGGTCATGAGCATGTTTCCTTTAATACCATTTCACCTGATTTTAAAGAACTTGCCATTATACTGTCCAGTGCTACCAAGACTTTTAATATTGCAGGGACCAAAAATTCCTATGCCATTATTGAAAATCCTTTATTACGTGCACAATTTCAACGACGCCAGTTGGCAAATAATCATCACGAAGTGTCAAGCCTAGGTTATATTGCGACAGAAACGGCCTATCGCTATGGAAAACCTTGGTTAGTAGCATTAAAAGATGTTTTAGAAGAAAATATTCAATTTGCGGTGGATTATTTTGCCAAAGAAGCTCCGCGGTTAAAAGTTATGAAACCACAAGGAACTTATCTAATTTGGCTTGATTTTAGCGATTATGGTTTGACAGATGATGAACTTTTTACTTTGTTGCATGACCAAGCCAAAGTCATTCTCAATCGAGGAAGTGACTATGGAAAAGAGGGGGAGTTGCATGCAAGATTAAATATTGCAACACCAAAACCCTTAGTAGAAGAGATTTGCAAGAGAATCGTGCATTGTTTGCCGCAATAAGAATGAAAAGAAATTTTCAGAAACAGCCATTTTGGGTTGACAATCGTTCTTAAGAGGAGTATAGTTAGTATGAAAAATCGGTAGGTGAGGCTACCATAGGGATACGGATGACTACCGCAAAGTAGTGGAGACACTACGCGTTGGTTAGCAGTTGAGATCGCTAAGGTTTCGACTAATGTCATTTCACTGCCCTACGGAGTTAAAGCTTGAACGGTAACACAAGACACACAGTCCTGCTATGTTTTTCATGGTAGGATTTTATTGTTTTGAACTGATTTTTTAAAGGGAAAACCGCAAGGGAAAGGAGTGAGGAATATGCCAAATGATGATCACCCGAGTCAACAGAAAACCAGTCGATTGCCATATCTGAGCATTCCTCATGCTCCCTTTGGAATCGACTCTAGCAAATGAACGACACCTGAGCAAAAAGCTGTGTGCAGTTATTTTATTGCTTGGTGCGTCTTAGATAGAGGAGAAATCAGTGAAAACAGCAAAAGAAAGATTAACAAATGCTCTTCATATGTCTGTAGGGGATACGATGACCTTTTTCAACACTTCCAGAGCAGGACTGACAGAAGAGCAGGTTGAAGAAAATCGCGACTTATATGGTGAAAATGAATTGACAAAAGGGCAAGAAGATTCAATTTTTAAAAAAATTTATGAATCCATTATCAATCCTTTTACCGTCATTCTCTTACTCATTGCATTGGTATCCTTGGTGACCAATGTTTGGCTGGCAAAGCCTGGGCAAGAAGATCCGACGACATTTATCATCATTGTTGTCCTTGTCTTGTTGTCTGGTAGTATTCGCTTTGTGCAAGAATTGCGGAGCGACAAAGCAGCCAGCAATCTTTCACGTATGATTGTCAATACAGTGACAGTCGTTCGTGAGGGAAAAGAACAGGAAATTCCAATTACAGAATTAGTAGTAGGAGACATTATTCGCTTGAGTGCAGGAGATATGTTGCCAGCAGATGTGCTAATCTTGGATTCGCGCGACTTCTTCGTGCAACAGTCAGGCTTGACAGGCGAAAGTGATGCTGTTGAAAAAATGGCGCTGGATAAATGTGAGACAAAAGAGGCAGATAGCCTGCTTGAATCTGAAGCCCTTGGCTTTATGGGAACCAATGTGATTTCTGGTCGTGCCATTGCCCTTGTTCTGGTCGTTGGAGATGATACCAAGATGGGTGCAATTGAGCAAACGCTCAATACGTATGACGAACCGACCTCTTTTGAGCGAGAAATGAACAGCATTTCATGGTTGCTCATTCGTCTCATGTTGGTACTTGTACCCGTTGTCTTTCTTATCAATGGTCTGACAGACGGAGATTGGCTGGAGGCTGGTGTATTTGCACTTAGTGTCGGTGTTGGTTTGACACCAGAAATGTTACCTATGGTCATCACTGCGAGCTTGGCTAAGGGTTCCATTCTTATGGCAAAAGAAAAAGTTGTTATCAAGAAACTTAATGCTATTCAAGATTTGGGAGCGATTGATATTCTTTGTACGGATAAAACAGGAACGCTGACACAAGATGAGATCGTTTTGGAATATCCGCTTGATATTCATGGGGAGCTTGATTTAGCCGTTCTTCGCAGAGCTTATCTTAATTCGTATTATCAAACAGGGCTAAAAAATCTGATGGATCGTGCTATTATCAATCGGACGGAAAAAGAAGCAGAAAAGCACGAAATCGTTCGTAACTTGGACCAAACTTTTAAGAAGATTGATGAATTGCCTTTTGACTTTGAGCGTCGTCGCATGAGTGTGTTGGTTCGAGATGATGAGAATGTCGTCAGCATGGTGACAAAAGGTGCTCTGGAGGAAATGCTGTCTATTTCAAATTATGTCGAAGACAAAGGGGAAATCCTTCCTTTGACAGAAGAGATTCGCCAAGAAATTTTAGCAGAAGTTGCACAGTTAAATGAACAAGGATTGCGTGTGCTGGGCGTCAGCTATCGCTCAGACTTAGATGCTGACTATGAATACACAGTAGAAGATGAGTCAGACATGATTTTGACAGGGTATCTTGCCTTTCTTGACCCGCCAAAACCTTCTGCAGCGCCTGCTATCAAGGCTTTAGCAGAATATGGTGTTGCCACCAAAATTTTGACAGGTGACAATGAAAAAGTCACAGAAGCGGTCTGTGAGAAAGTTGGGTTAGATGCAGAACATATCCTACTTGGTTCTGTGATTGAAACGATGTCGGATGACGAATTGAGCAAAGTTGTTGAAACCACAACTGTTTTTGCGAAATTATCTCCCGACCAAAAAGCGCGTATCATTTTGCAGCTGAAAGCAAATGGGCACAAGGTTGGTTATATGGGAGACGGCATCAATGATGCACCTTCTATGAAAGTAGCTGATGTAGGGATTTCAGTTGATACAGCTGTTGATATTGCGAAAGAAACAGCTGATGTTATTCTGTTAGATAAAGACTTATTGGTGCTTGAAAAAGGCTTAGTGGAAGGTCGAAAAGTCTATGCCAACATGACCAAGTACATCAAGATGACAGTCAGTTCCAACTTCGGGAATATCTTTTCCTTGTTGATTTCAAGTATTTTCCTACCATTTTTGCCTATGGCACCAATTCATCTGATTGTGTTAAATTTGGTGTATGATATTTCATGTATCGCTTTGCCATTTGACAATGTCGACCGTGAATTTTTGCAAAAACCGCGCATTTGGAGTGCCAAATCCATCACGCGCTTTATGGCTTGGATTGGTCCAATCAGTTCTATTTTTGACTGTATGACCTTCTTGATTTTGTTCTTTATCATTGCACCGATGATGACAGGTTCTGTTTATCATCATGGGATGTCTAGCGAGTTCATCACCATTTTCCAAACAGGCTGGTTTATTGAGTCCATGTGGACGCAAACCATGGTTATCTACATGCTGCGCTCACCTAAACTGCCGTTTATTCAAAGCAGGCCGGCTTTGTCCGTAGTCATGACAACCCTAGCAGCCGTGTTCTTTGTAACCTTATTACCCTACGGTCCTTTTGCTACGCTTTTAAAAGTGGCTCCATTAAACGGTACTTATTTCTTATTCTTAATCCTTGTCATGATTTTGTATATGGTAAGTGTTACGTTTGTGAAGCATCTTTATATTAAGAAATACCATGAATGGTTGTAAGCAATTGACAATCTTTGAAAAGGCTTGTTTGTCACGAGCCTTTTTTATGTTTTTTTGATATAATAAGAAGAATAAATTGAAAGAAGGAAAACCAATCATGGAAAAATTTCAAGTGATCGCACATCCGCTCATTCAGCATAAATTGTCTATCTTACGTCGTACGGATACCTCTACTAAGGCTTTTCGTGAGTTAGTAAATGAAATTGCTATGCTGATGGGCTATGAAGTTTTACGTGACTTACCATTAGAAGATGTGGAAATTGAAACGCCCATTACAAAGACGGTTCAAAAACAATTGGCTGGTAAAAAATTAGCTATTGTCCCAATTTTACGTGCAGGTATCGGTATGGTGGACGGTCTTTTGAGCCTTGTGCCAGCTGCTAAAGTCGGACATATTGGCATGTATCGCGACGAAGAAACCCTAAAACCAGTTGAGTACCTTGTGAAGTTACCAGAAGACATTAGCCAACGTCAAATCTTTGTGGTAGATCCCATGCTGGCGACAGGTGGTTCAGCTATTTTAGCCATTGATTCATTGAAAAAACGCGGAGCACACAATATTAAATTTGTCTGCCTTGTTTCAGCGCCAGAAGGTGTGAAAGCTTTACAAGAAGCTCACCCAGACGTGGAAATCTTTACAGCAGCCCTTGATGATCATTTGAATGAAAACGGCTATATCGTTCCAGGATTGGGAGATGCAGGAGATCGTCTTTTCGGTACAAAATAATGAGTTTTATGTTTGACCTTTTTTGACCAAAAGGCTATAATAGTCTCATATTTGAAAAATCTCACTAAAAATTGTTAGTCAGATTAAAATATCAGATGAAAAGGAGAATACAATGATTCCTGTAGTTATTGAACAAACAAGCCGTGGAGAACGTTCCTACGATATTTACTCACGCTTATTAAAAGATCGCATTATTATGCTGACGGGTCCTGTTGAGGACAATATGGCTAATTCCATTATTGCGCAATTACTTTTTCTTGATGCGCAGGATAATACCAAAGATATTTATCTTTACATCAATACGCCAGGCGGTTCCGTATCAGCTGGTCTAGCGATTGTTGATACCATGAACTTCATCAAATCAGATGTCCAAACAATTGTCATGGGGATGGCTGCTTCCATGGGAACCATTATTGCTTCAAGTGGTGCTAAAGGCAAGCGCTTCATGTTGCCGAATGCAGAATACCTGATTCACCAACCAATGGGCGGAACTGGTAGCGGTACGCAACAAACCGATATGGCGATTGCGGCTGAGCATTTGCTGAAAACTCGGAATAACTTGGAGAAAATCCTTGCGGATAATTCAGGGAAAACCATTAAGCAAGTACATAAAGATGCAGAACGCGATTATTGGATGAGTGCTCAAGAAACCTTGGATTATGGTTTCATTGATGAAATCATGGCAAATAATAATTTAAACTAATCATTTGTTTATTACTGTACGAAAAATGTCCTCTGATGGGCATTTTTTTGATATACTTATAAATGATAAAAATAAATTAGAAAGAAAATTCATGTTTAAAAAAGAAGAACGAACAGGTTTGATTGTGTATTTGTATTACAATCGAGATGTGAAAAAAATAGAAACTATTGGCGATATTGTCTACCATTCTAAAAAGCATCGTTACCTCCAGTTGTATATTCCGACAGAGCAAGTAGAAGAGACGATGCAAAAGTTATCTAAAGAAAAATATGTCAAACAAGTACGGGTTTGTCACATTCAAGAATTGGACACAGACTTTGTTGGAAGCTTGTTTAGAGATAAAGAAAACGTAAACATATAAAAAAATCTCATTTACCACTTGACAATTGTCAGATAATTCGATATATTCTAAACATATCATTTCGGAACGAGGAGATAAGAATATGAAGAAAAAATTTGCTCTATCATTTGTTGCCCTTGCAAGTGTTGCCCTTCTTGCCGCTTGTGGGGAAGTAAAGTCAGGTGGCTCCAATGCAACTGGTACAAAAGTTGCTGATAAGACTATTAAAATCGGATTCAACTTTGAAGAAACTGGTGCAACAGCAGCTTATGGAACAGCCGAACAAAAAGGTGCCCAACTGGCTGTTGATGAAATCAACAAAGCTGGTGGTATTGATGGCAAGAAACTTGAAGTTGTTGACAAGGATAATAAATCTGAAACAGCAGAAGCAGCTTCTGTCACGACTAACTTGGTAACCCAATCAAAAGTAAATGCAGTCGTAGGACCTGCAACTTCTGGTGCAACAGCAGCGGCAGTTCCCAATGCGACAAAAGCAGGTGTCCCTTTGATTTCACCTAGTGCGACACAAGACGGTTTGACGAAAAATCAAGAATACTTATTCATCGGAACTTTCCAGGATAGCTTTCAAGGTAAAATCATTTCTAAATATGTGACAGAAAAGTTAAAAGCGAAAAAAGTTGTGCTTTATACAGATAACTCAAGTGATTATGCCAAAGGTATCGCAAAAGCTTTCCGTAATGCCTACAAAGGTGAGATTGTTGCAGATGAAAAGTTTGTCGCTGGTGATACAGATTTTCAAGCAGCACTTACCAAGATGAAGGGAAAAGATTTTGATGCGATTATCATTCCTGGTTATTATACGGAAGCTGGTAAAATTGTCAACCAAGCGCGTGGTATGGGAATTGATAAGCCAATCGTTGGTGGTGATGGCTTTAATGGCGCAGAATTTGTCCAACAAGCGACACCAGCTAAAGCTTCAAATATCTACTATATCTCAGGCTTCTCTTCAACAGTTGATGTCTCAGATAAAGCAAAGAAATTCCTTGAAGCTTACAAAGCGAAATACAACAATGAAGAACCTTCAACATTTGCAGCGTTAGCATACGACTCTGTTTATCTTGTTGCCAATGCTGCCAAAGGTGCGAAAACATCTGTTGACATCAAAGACAACCTTGCTAAGACAAAGAATTTTGAAGGTGTAACAGGTGATACCAGCTTTGACAAAAATCATAATACTGTCAAAACAGCCTTTATGATGACCATGAACAATGGGAAGGTCACAGCAGCTGAAACGGTTAAGCCGTAATCCTTCGCAAGAAATTGCTTAAAATATATTTTATAGTGTATAAAAGAGTAACTATTTATGGTAAGCATCGTAGATAGTTACTTCTCTTTATACGGGCTAAAAGAAAAGAGGCGGGATAAAAGTCTTAGTCTTAAGAATATATTTCATTAAGGTTTGTAAGACATAGTGATTGATTGTTAGATATGTTTTAAGCTATTAAAAATCAGTCAACCGTGAAATGAGACTTAAAAGGTTTAAAGGTCTCATTTGCTCAAACTTAGAATAGATGAGTGAGAAAAATCAATTTTTTTGAAATGATGACTTGACTCGCTCTTTTTTCACGATAGATAAGAAAATGTGAACGATCACATAGTTCTTTCTTCTATACTATAATTAGAAAGTGTGGTGGCCATGCTCCAACAACTTGTTAATGGTCTAATTTTAGGGAGTGTCTATGCTTTGCTCGCTCTCGGCTATACCATGGTTTATGGGATTATCAAGCTCATCAACTTCGCTCATGGAGATATTTATATGATGGGCGCTTTTATGGGCTATTTCCTGATTAACTCTCTTCATCTTAATTTTTTCCTTGCCTTGATTTTGGCAATGATTGGGACGGCAGTTTTAGGTGTGCTGGTTGAGTTTCTGGCGTATCGTCCACTGAGAAATTCGACTCGGATTGCAGCTTTGATTACTGCGATTGGTGTTTCATTTTTCTTGGAATATGTGATGGTCTATTTTGTGGGAGCCAATACTCGTTCGTTCCCACAAGTGATTGAAACGGTTCGTTATAATTTTGGTCCGATTAGTCTCACAAATATCCAATTGATGATTTTGGTCATTTCCTTGATTTTAATGGTATTGCTGCAGGTTATCGTTCAAAAAACCAAAATGGGAAAAGCCATGCGGGCAGTTTCTGTTGATAGTGATGCAGCGCAGCTAATGGGAATCAATGTCAATCGTACAATTAGTTTCACTTTTGCTTTAGGTTCTGCTTTGGCAGGAGCAGCAGGTGTACTCATCGCGCTTTATTATAATTCCCTTGAGCCTTTGATGGGAATGACACCAGGGTTGAAATCATTTGTCGCTGCAGTACTTGGTGGGATTGGTATTATCCCCGGAGCAGCACTGGGGGGCTTTGTCATTGGTCTATTAGAAACCTTTGCGACAGCTTTTGGTATGTCAGATTTCCGCGATGCGATTGTGTACGGTATCTTAATCTTGATTTTACTTGTCCGTCCTGCAGGTATTCTTGGTAAGAATGTGAAAGAGAAGGTGTAAGCTATGAAGAAGAATGTAAAAGTAAATATTCTATGGTTTGTGCTCCTTCTTGCTGGTTACGGTTTGCTGACTCTCCTTGTCAGCGCTGGAGTTTTGAATGATTTTTACTTGCAAATCTTACAGCAAATCGGTATTAACATTATTTTAGCAGTAGGGTTGAATTTGATTGTCGGCTTTTCTGGTCAATTTTCTCTGGGGCATGCTGGCTTCATGGCAATTGGTGCTTATGCAGCTGCAATTATTGGTTCGAAATCTGCTACCTATCCTGCCTTTTTTGCGGCTATGGTGTTAGGGGCATTGATTGCAGGAGCAGTCGCTTTGATTGTCGGGATTCCTACTCTTCGTTTGAAGGGCGATTATCTAGCAATTGCCACGCTTGGGGTTTCTGAAATCATTCGGATTTTAATCATCAATGGAGGCGATTTGACCAACGGAGCCGCAGGTATCTTGGGTATTCCTGCTTTTACCAATTGGCAAATGGTGTATTTCTTTGTAGTTATCACAACTATTTTAACCATCAATTTCTTGCGCAGCCCAATTGGTCGAGCAACATTGTCGGTTCGCGAAGACGAAATTGCAGCAGAATCTGTAGGGGTTAATACCACTAAAATCAAAGTCATTGCTTTTGTTTTTGGAGCGATGACAGCTAGTATCGCGGGTTCACTCCAAGCAGGATTTATTGGCTCTGTTGTGCCGAAAGATTATACTTTTATCAATAGTATCAATGTCTTGATTATCGTGGTATTTGGTGGTCTTGGTTCTATGACTGGTACCATTGTTGCAGCGATTGTTTTGGGAATTTTAAACATGGTGCTTCAAAATGTAGCAAGCATTCGGATGATTATCTACTCTCTTGCTTTAATTTTGGTGATGATTTTCCGTCCGGGAGGACTTCTTGGCACATGGGAATTGAGCCTATCACGCTTCTTTAAAAAAGATAAGGAGGTCAACTAATGGCGCTTCTTGATGTAAAAAACTTAACAAAAAATTTCGGCGGGCTGACTGCTGTTGGCGATGTGACCTTGGAGCTGAATGAGGGCGAATTAGTCGGTCTCATTGGTCCAAACGGTGCTGGAAAAACAACTTTGTTTAACTTACTGACCGGTGTTTATGAACCAAGTGAAGGAAGCGTGACCTTGGATGGGCATTTGCTCAATGGCAAGGCACCTTATAAGATTGCTTCTTTAGGACTCAGTCGGACATTCCAAAATATTCGCTTGTTTAAAGATTTGACAGTTCTAGAGAATGTCTTGATTGCTTTTGGAAATCACCACAAAGCACATGTTTTTGCTAGCTTCTTTCGTTTGCCAGCTTTCTACAAAAATGAAGCAGAACTGCGTGAGAAAGCATTGAAATTGCTAAAAATCTTTGACCTAGACGATGAAGCAGAAACGCTTGCTAAGAATTTAGCTTACGGTCAACAACGTCGTTTGGAAATCGTGCGTGCTCTAGCAACAGAACCTAAAATTCTCTTTCTTGATGAGCCTGCTGCGGGAATGAATCCGCAAGAAACAGCAGAATTGACAGAGTTAATTCGTCGCATAAAAAATGAATTTCAAATCACAATCATGCTGATTGAGCATGACATGAGCCTAGTTATGGAAGTGACGGAACGAATTTATGTATTGGAGTATGGTCGTTTGATTGCACACGGAACTCCTGACGAGATTAAAAATGATAAGCGTGTTATTGAAGCCTATCTGGGAGGTGAAGCCTAATGTCTATGCTAAAAGTTGAAAATCTTTCCGTCCATTATGGCATGATTCAGGCTGTCCGAGATGTCAGCTTTGAAGTCAACGAGGGCGAAGTTGTTTCTCTCATCGGTGCCAATGGTGCCGGAAAAACAACGATTCTTCGAACCATTTCAGGACTGGTTCGTCCAAGTGCAGGAAAAATTGAGTTTCTAGGAAATGAAATTCAAAAAGTTCCTGCTCAGAAAATTGTAGCAGCAGGGCTTTCTCAGGTACCCGAAGGACGCCATGTTTTCTCAGGCCTGACTGTTTTGGAAAACCTAGAAATGGGTGCTTTCTTAAAAACAAATCGTGATGAAAATCAAGCGAATCTAAAAAAAGTCTTCTCACGCTTTCCGCGTTTAGAAGAACGTAAAAATCAAGATGCTGCAACTCTTTCGGGAGGTGAGCAGCAGATGCTTGCTATGGGGCGAGCTCTCATGTCTACGCCCAAACTCCTGCTTTTAGATGAGCCTTCAATGGGACTGGCTCCTCTCTTCATTCAAGAAATTTTTGATATTATTCAAGATATTCAAAAACAAGGCACAACTGTTCTATTGATTGAGCAAAATGCTAACAAAGCCCTCTCAATTGCCGACCGTGGCTATGTTTTAGAAACAGGAAATATTGTCTTGTCTGGCACAGGAAAAGAATTGCTCGCTTCCGATGAAGTCCGCAAGGCTTATCTCGGTGGGTGAAAAAAGGAGAAAGAAGTGGTTTTCTACTTCTTTTTTATTCACTAATAATATTCTTGAAAACATAGGTAAGTAGATTGAAAGCGTTTGAAATAAACTAGAAAATACAGTATAATAGAACTGAAAAATCAAAGATAAAGGAGATTCCCATGGCAGTTAAAGATTTTATGACACGAAAAGTAGTGTACATTAGTCCAGACACGACGGTAGCGCATGCGGCGGATATTATGCGGGAGCAAGGATTGCACCGGCTTCCTGTTATTGAAAATGACCAATTGGTCGGTTTGGTGACTGAAGGAACGATTGCCGAAGCAAGTCCTTCAAAAGCGACCAGCTTGTCTATCTATGAGATGAATTATTTGCTAAACAAGACCAAAATTAAAGATGTCATGATTCGTGATGTGGTGACGGTGTCACAATTTGCTAGCTTGGAAGATGCTACTTACTTGATGCTGAAAAATAAAATTGGCATTTTGCCAGTGGTGGATAACCAGCAAGTATACGGCGTCATTACAGATCGTGATGTTTTCAGAGCCTTTCTTGAAATTGCTGGCTATGGTGAAGAAGGTATTCGCGTGCGTTTCATTACAGAAGATGAAGTCGGTGTGTTGGAGAAGATAGTGCATTTGATTGTCGAAGAAAATCTCAACATCTCTAACGCTGTTAATATTCCACGCAAAGATGGCAAGGTTATCATTGAAGTTCAAATTGATGGCAATGTGGATTTGCCGGCTTTAAAAGCGAAATTTGAAGACAAAAGCATTCAGGTAGAAGACATTACCCGTACTTCAGCAAAAGCTTTATAAAATAACAAAAACGCATGAGAGCAGTCTTTTAACTGTGATCATGCGTTTTTTATAATGGGAGCAAGATTATTTCTGAATAGGTTGCTTATTGACATCTAAGGTAAAGCCTTCACCAAGGATTTCATGGGCATCTGTAATGGTAATAAAAGCATGTGGATCGACGCTATGAATAACTTTTTTCATGGATTGCATTTCGTTTCGTCCAACAACGCAGTAAATGAGTTTCAGATCATTCTCGCTGTAGTAGCCTTGTCCATTGATAAAAGTAATTCCACGACCGAGATCTTCGTCAATTTTCTTTGCTAATTCTTCTGGACGGCTAGTGATAACCATGAAGCCCTTGCCGGCATAACCGCCTTCACCAATCAAGTCAATTACTCGTGAAGCGATAAAGACAAAAATCAAGGTATAAGTCACTAAGCGAACATCTTTAAAAACAAGTATAACGAAAATAAGGACGCAGAAGTCTACAGTAAACATCAATTTTCCCATGGAGATATTCGTATACTTGTTAGCGATTCGAGCAATAATATCGGTACCGCCAGTCGTACCACCGGCATTGAAAACAATTCCTAGTCCAACGCCAGCAATAATCCCTGTCAGAAGCGTCACAATCACGAGGTCGCCTTCAAGGTTAATCACGAAAGGGATTTTTTCAAAGACCGCCAGCCAAGCAGAAACGGCAAAAGTCCCTAAGATACTAGAGTACAAAAGTCGCGATCCAAAAATTTTCCAAGCAATAATGAAAAGAGGAATGTTGATGATGAGATTCATCAGTGAAACAGGAATCTTAAAAAGATAGTATGTAATGAGGGTCACACCAGTTGCGCCTCCCTCATACAAATGATTCGGAATAATCAGATAATTGATTGCAAAAGCAAAAATTCCAGCTCCTAGAATAATCGTTAGATAGTTTTTAAACTTAGACATGCTAACCTCCTAATAATTTCTGTACACTCTATTGTATCAAATCTTGAAAACTTATGTATCATTTTGAAAAAATTTTTTTAAACTTTTTCTGGCAATGATTTTTCTGGAGTTTTTTGTTAAAATAGAAAGGAGAAAAAGGAAGAAATGAGTTAGTATGTCAAAAGGAATATTCATCTCTTTAGAGGGACCAGACGGTGCAGGAAAATCAAGTGTTTTAGAAGCCTTGATTCCCATTTTAGAAGCAAAAGGGCAGGCGTTTATCACAACGCGTGAGCCTGGTGGAGTGGCAGTAGCGGAGAAGATTCGCGATGTTGTTTTAGATCCGAAGCATACGGAAATCGATGAAAAAACGGAACTGCTCCTCTATATTGCCAGTCGCAGGCAACATTTGGTGGAATGTATTTTGCCTGCTTTAGATCGTGGTGAAATGGTGCTGGTGGATCGCTTTATTGATAGTTCGGTGGCGTATCAAGGTTTTGGTCGAGGCTTGAAGGTGGTTGATATTGATTGGCTGAATGATTTTGCGACCGACGGTTTGAAGCCAGATTTGACCCTTTATTTTGATATTGAAGCAGAGGAAGGCTTGGCTCGCATTGCTAAGAGCAAAGAGCGTGGTGCGGACCGCTTGGATCGTGAAAGTGTGGAATGGCATCGGCGCGTGCGTGAGGGGTATTTGTCTATTCTTGAAAAAGAACCAAATCGTGTGAGAAAGATTGATGCTAGTCAGCCATTAGAAAAGGTCGTTGCAGATACTTTAGCAGTATTGGCAGAACAAGTTGAGAGTTTAAGATGAAAATAGAAGAAATAGCTCAGTTGCAGCCAGTTTTGTTTGAGCGTTTTGAGCACATTTTACAGCAACATCGGCTGAATCATGCTTATCTGTTTACAGGGGCTTTCGGCAGTTTTGAAATGGCTCAATGTTTGGCACAGAGCTTGTTTTGCACCAATAAAAACGGCGTTCTTCCTTGTGGGGAATGTCGAAATTGTCGGTTGATTGAGGAAGAGGATTTTTCAGATGTGACGGTGGTTCGACCAATCAATAATATTATAAAGACAGAGCGAGTCAGAGAATTGGTACGCAATTTTTCGCAGTCTGGATTTGAGAGCAACAAGCAAGTGTTTATCATTTGTGATGCGGGCAAGATGCATGTCAATGCAGCTAATTCGCTGTTGAAGGTCATTGAAGAGCCGCAAAGTGAAGTGTATATTTTCTTGTTGACAGCGGATGAAAATCTTATTTTGTCCACGATTAAAAGCCGAGCGCAGCTATTTCATTTTCCAAAAAATCAAGCCTATTTGCTTGAAAAATTGGAGCAGGCTGGGCTGATAAAGACACAAGCAGAATTGTTAACTGCTTATAGTCAAACAGAAGAAGAAGCCCTACGTTTGGCAGCCAGCCCAGCTTTTTTTGACTTGGCAGCAGAATGTGAGCGTTTTGCATCGCTTTGTTTAAATCGAAAAGAGACCGCTTATTTGCAGGTTGCGAAGTTGGCTAGTCTGGCAGATGATAAGGAAAAGCAAGAACAGGTTTTGAAACTCTTGGAGCTTCTCTTTGCAAAAGAAATGCAAACAACGTGGGGACGCTTCTATTTAGAAGGTATATTTACAGCAAGAAAAATGTGGCAAGCCAATGTTAGTTTTCAAAATGCACTAGAATATATGGTGTTGCAAGAAAGAGAATGATGTGCTACGTTGGCACAGGGAAATGGTAGTGAGGATGAATAAAAAAGAATTATTTGATGCCCTTGATGAATTTTCTCAAAATCTGCTTGTTACTTTGGCAGAGGTAGAGGCGATTAAGAAAAATCTGAAAAGTGTGGTGGAAGAAAACGTAGCGCTTCGCTTGGAAAATGATAAATTAAGAGAGCGATTAGGTCAAGTGGAGCACGCAGCAGCACCAAAAACGAAAAGAAATCGAGATAATCTGCGCAAACTCTATGAAGATGGATTTCACGTGTGCACGGATTTTTATGGTCAACGTCGTGAAAATGATGCAGAATGTATGTTTTGTGATGAATTGCTTTTTAGGGAGTAAGCATGCAGATTCAAAAAAGTTTTAAAGGTCAGTCTCCTTATGGGAAGCTCTATCTGGTGGCTACTCCGATTGGGAATATGGACGATATGAGTATCCGTATGGTGAATACTCTGAAAGAAGTTGATTTCATTGCAGCAGAAGATACCAGAAATACTGGTCTGTTGCTCAAGCATTTTGACATTGCTACGAAGCAGATTAGCTTTCATGAGCATAATGCCAAAGAAAAAATCCCTGATTTGATTCGTTTGCTGAAAAGTGGTCAGGATATTGCGCAGGTTTCGGATGCAGGTTTGCCTAGTATTTCTGATCCAGGGCATGATTTAGTCAAGGCTGCTATTGCTGAGGAAATCGCAGTAGTGACTGTACCTGGTCCCAGCGCAGGTATTTCAGCTTTGATAGCTAGTGGTCTTGCTCCGCAACCTCATATTTTTTATGGATTTTTGCCACGCAAGGCCGGTCAGCAAAAAGAGTTTTTTTCTAATAAAAAAGCCTACCCAGAGACACAGATTTTTTACGAATCTCCTCATCGGGTTAAGGCTACTTTAGAAAATATGCTTAGTATCTATGGAAATCGCTCCGTTGTCCTGGTACGGGAATTGACTAAGATTTATGAGGAATACCAACGTGGCTTGATTTCCGAAGTGATAGACCATATTTCAGAAAATCCGCTCAAGGGTGAATGCTTGCTGATTGTAGAAGGAGCGAGCGAAGAAGTGGTTGAGCAGTCAGAAGCGGATTTGTTGGCAGAGATTGATTTTCTAGTAACAGCAGGAGCAAAGAAAAATCAAGCTATCAAAGAAGTAGCGAAAAAATACGGCTGGAATAAGAGTGAATTATATGCTCGTTATCATGAGCAAGTCAGTGAGTAAAAATGACTTTTTATAAACAAATTTATATTTCCCCTTTAGGAGAAATGTCTTTAGTTGCTGATGAGACAGGGCTGGTTGGAGTCTGGTTTCTCAAGCAGAAATATTTTGAGCGCGGTTTAGAGGAGAATTTACTCTTAGCAGAAAATGAGGTTTTAAAAGAGACGAAGAATCTGCTAGATTGCTATTTTAACGGAGATTGTCCAGACTTTTCGAGTCTTGTTTTGGCTCCTGTTGGGACGGATTTTCAACAACGGGTCTGGGCTTATCTGCAAACTATTCCTTATGGGGCAACGGTTACTTATGGTCAGATAGCAAAGGAGTTAGATGTTCGCTCGGCGCAGGCTGTTGGTGGTGCTGTGGGTAAAAATCCTTTTTCAATCATCGTTCCCTGTCATCGAGTGCTGGGAAGTCAAGGACAATTAACTGGCTATGCTGGGGGATTAGACAAGAAAATATGGCTCTTGGAGCATGAAGGCGTAGAGCTTAGCGAGAAAGCTTTAGATAAATGATACAAATGGAGAAAATGATATGTTACGATTTATTGAATATCCAAAATGTTCGACCTGTCGCAAAGCCAAGGCTGAATTAAACCGCTTGGGTTTGGACTTTGAAGCGGTGGATATTGTCAAGGAAACACCGAGTAAAGAGGAAATTTTAACTTGGATGGAAACTTCTGATTTAAACATCAAATCTTTTTTCAACACTAGCGGGCTCAAATATCGTGAGCTAGGTTTGAAAGATAAACTATCAGGATTGTCCGCCGAAGAAGCCGCAGAGCTTTTAGCAACCGATGGTATGCTCATCAAACGACCAATCTTAGAAAAAGATGGGAAAATCCTGCAAATAGGCTACCGCACAGAGTATGAAACATTAAATTTGTAAACACAAAAGAAGTGAGACGACAAAATGGATTTCTTTAAAATCGCAATTGTTGCCTCACTTCTTTTTAAGCTCTCTATTTTGGTATCATTGGTGTTCATGTTATAATGTTTTTATATACTGAGAAAATTTCTTCAAACCTTGTTAGCTTGATAGTGAGATAGAACTAAAATTTGAAAATGTTAATCGTCGGTCTCTTAATTTAATCATCCAATACAACATATCCCGCCAGATATTTTGTATAGTCTCACTTTGCAAGGTTGCTAAACAGTCTGTGTTTCAGTGAATATTAGTAAAAAACGAAAAGAGAAAAAATGGTTTTATCAAAAAAACGTGCGCGAAGGGTAATTGAGGAAATCATCGCCCTATTTCCAGATGCGAAACCTAGCTTGAATTTTACCAATCATTTTGAATTGCTGGTAGCAGTTATGCTGTCGGCTCAAACGACCGATGCAGCAGTCAACACAGTCACACCAGCCCTTTTTAAAGCCTATCCAACTCCACAGGAAATGGCGACGGCTTCAGAAAGCGAAATTGCCAGCTATATTGCTCGTCTGGGGCTTTATCGCAATAAGGCTAAGTTTTTGAAAAAATGTGCTCAGCAATTGCTGGATAACTTTGACGGTCAGGTCCCACATACACGACAGGAATTGGAAAGTCTTGCAGGTGTAGGACGTAAAACAGCCAATGTGGTCATGAGTGTTGGTTTTGGTATTCCGGCTTTTGCGGTGGATACTCATGTGGAGCGGATTTGCAAACATCATGACATTGTCAAAAAGTCGGCTACCCCTCTAGAAGTTGAACAACGCGTGATGGAAGTTCTGCCCAAAAATGAATGGCTTCCAGCTCATCAAGCTATGATTTGCTTTGGCCGTGAAATTTGCCACCCAAGAAATCCTGAATGTGACCAGTATCCACAACTGTATCATTTTGATTGAAAAAAAGAGGAGAAACCTCTTTTTTTATAACTCAATTTCCAATACAATTGGTGTGTGGTCTTGCCTTGTACCTGAGTCAATCATTTCTGACTTGGTTACTTTATCTGCAATTCGATTGCTGGTCAGCCAGTAATCAATTCTCCAGCCACTGTTATTGATTTTGCTGGTCTTGCTGCGTTGTGCCCACCAGCTATAAACATTTGGAATATCGCCGTGAATGTAACGGAAAGTATCCGTAAAACCGCGATTTAACAGATTGGTAAATCCGGATCGTTCTTCATCTGTAAATCCAGGTGAGCGACGGTTGCTAGAAGGATGAGCGAGGTCAATCTCATTGTGGGCTACATTGTAGTCCCCTGTCGCAAGGACAGGTTTTTCTATGTCTAAAGCTGTTAGATAGTCAGCATATTTTTTGTCCCAGATTTGTCGTTCTTCTAAACGTTTTAAACCATCACCTGCATTGGGAGTGTAGACTTGTGTGACAAAGAATTTTTCAAACTCAAGGGTAATAATACGCCCTTCGGCATCCATAGTAGAAGGTGCACCGATTTCTGGGAAGGTTATTTTTGGAGATAGATTCTCTTTGTATAAAAACATAGTTCCGGCATAACCTTTACGTGCAGGTTCTATAGAAGAGCGCCATGTAGTTTCATAATGTGGGAATAATTCATCCAAAACTTTTAGATGTTTTTTAGTTGGTCCGTTAGCAGATAATTTAGTTTCCTGAATGGCGATAATATCAGCGTCTAATCCTACTAAAGTCTGTAAAACAGCTTGTGACAATTGCGCGCGTGCAGAATCGCTGGTCAAAGCCGCGTTGAGAGAGTCAATATTCCAAGAAATGAGTTTCATATAGATACCTTTTCTAGATTCATTTTTTCTATTGTATCAAAAAATGACTGGCTAAGCGAGTTTGAGGTTGTAAAAAAGGATAAGTAAGGTGTATAATATTAGTCAAAGGGGATAAAAATGGGCGAATTATTATTACTATTATTATTATTGAAAGTCGTCTTATTCATATTCTTTCTTTGGTACCTTATTAAGTTACTTCGTTTGAGGGGAAAACAAACATCTTCTGAGCCATTTTGGGTACCAAAGAAAATTGGTGTTGGAATTGGGGTCAATCCAAGGAATACAGCTGGTTTTTGGGTAAGTCTGGCTGTGACACTTTCGGCCCTGATTGCTCTTTCTGCCTTGATAGTCTCTTTCTTTTTGTAGAAATCATTTGAAGGTGCAGAACCTTCTTTTTTATTTAGAAAGTTAAGTAAATATCTATTGTATTTTTTAAAAATAAAGCGTATAATTCTATTTAGAAGAATATCTAAATAGAAAGCGGAAGTGATGAAGATGTCAAAAAAGAGTAGTATCTTTGCCTTTATTGTTCCTTGCGCTAGCCATTTTACAAAAGGAAAGGAAGAGTAGACATGAGTTTTACTAATACCTTCAAGGCCCTATCTCATCCTGTGAGACGAGAGATTTTAGATTTGTTAAAAATGGGCAAGATGTCTGCTGGGGAAATAGCAGACCAGTTTGAATTGACAGGAGCTACCATTTCGCATCACCTCAATGTCTTGAAGCAGGCGGATTTGGTTGTGGAAACACGGGAGAAAAACTTTATTTACTATGAACTCAATACGTCTGTGTTGGAGGATATGATGGTGTGGTTAGCAGACTTGAAAGGAAGTAAAAGAGATGAAAATGAATAAAAAAATATTAGGACTAACAACTGTTATGATTCTGTTGCCTGTGCTTGTGGGTTGTTTCTTTTGGGATCGGCTACCAGAAACGATGGCAACGCATTTTGATTTTTCGAATCAAGTAAATGGATTCAGTAGTCGAGGGTTTACAGTTTTTGGGATTCCTAGTTTTCTGCTGCTTATACATTGGTTTTGTTTATTTGTGACTAGCAAGGATCCTAAATCTAAGAATATTAGCTTGAAAATGTGGCATCTGGTTTATTGGATTATTCCTTTGACATCTTGTTTAGTCATGACAGCTATTTACGCGCAAGCCTTGGGTTATGCAGTTAATCATGCTCTGATAAATGGTATGTTTTTAGGAGTTCTATTTATTGCTATTGGGAATTACATGCCAAAAACTCGTCGCAATTATACGGTTGGTATACGTCTCCCATGGACTTTGGATAATGATGATAATTGGATAAAGACACATCGTCTGGCTGGTAAAATTTGGGTAATTGGTGGTATTATCATTTTCTTTAATGGTCTCGTTCAGATTGCAGTTACGTTCGTGCTTGTTTTTACTCTAATCATTATGATTGTAGTGCCAATGATTTATTCTTACTGGTTATCTAAAAGGATACATTGATTCATTTGCTGTTTAGCTTGAAACTTTTTTAGTCTAATTATCGTTGTGGGAGCGGGACGACAAAATTGAACTCTTTGAGTTGCTGATTTTTGTCTCGCTCCTATTATCTTGTTAAAATACGATTTCTAGAAATATTGAAAAATTTTCTATAATAGGCCGAGAAAATAGAGGGAGAAAAAATGAAATTTTATTCTTATGATTATGTTTTGAGTCAAATCAGCCAGCAAAACTGGGTGACGATTGGACTATCTATTTTGTTGTTACTTGTGACAAGTTTTTTTGCTTTTAAGGCCTATCGAAATAAGCGCGATTCGAAATTTCGTGAATTGGCGATTATCTCCATTTTGTCTTTGATTGCTATCGTTCTGATTGGGATTAGTACTTTTCAGACCAATCAAGCCTCTAATAACCAGTTCCAAACTTCTCTTCATTTTATTGAAGTTATTTCAAAAGATTTGGGAGTAGATAGGTCAGAGGTTTATGTCAACACTTCAGCTGCGACGGATGGAGCGATTTTAAAAGTTGGAAAAGATTTTTATCGAGCTATGAGTGGCAGTGAGCCAGATAAGTATTTACTGGAAAAAATTAAATTGCATAAGACAATAGATATCAAATTAGTGGAGGTTAAAAAATGACATTGAATTTTCTTGAAATCTTGATTAAACTAGCTTTAGGGCTATTTTCACTCGTGTTTGTTATCAATGTGACAGGAAAAGGAAATCTAGCACCTAATTCCGCGATTGACCAGATTCAAAATTATGTTCTAGGTGGTATTATTGGTGGGGTGATTTATAATAGCTCTATTAACATTCTCCAGTATGCGATCATCCTCATTATGTGGACGATTTTGGTCTTGACTCTAAAATGGCTCAATAACAATGTTCGGGCAGTCAAGCATTTGATTGATGGTAAACCGACTACCCTGATTCAGCACGGGAAGTTGAGCCCTGAAGCTTGCCGCTCTGTTGGTCTTTCTGCAGCGGACGTGGCTCTGAAGTTGCGTAGTCAAGGAATTTTTCAACTAAAGCAAGTTAAACGAGCAGTCATGGAACAAAACGGTCAGCTTATTGTCGTACAGGTAGGTGAGGAAAATCCGAAATACCCCATTATCACAGACGGTGTTGTCCAGATTGATATTTTAGAGTCTATTGACAAAACAGAAGAATGGTTAATAGAGAGGCTCGCTAAGGAAGGCTATACTGATATTTCTAATATCTTCATCGCAGAATATGAAAGTGGTAACTTGAGCGTTGTGACGTATTAAGACTCTTTTCCTTTTTGAATAGATAAAAGCAAAAGAGAGAAGAAGAGCTTGCTAGGAGTTCCGCAGAAAAATGAAATCAGGATAAAGATACTGCGAAGCTTATTTGAGATAAAAAGGTGAAAAATGAAGCTGCTGTTGAAATTATAGTTTAAAAATAGATAGCATTAAAGATAGTAAAGGAATATTAAAAAATCTTTTTCTAAAACGGCACAAATATAAAAAATAAAGCCCTATCCGACTAGTCCATCCAGATAGAGCTTTTGTTTTTGAGGAAATCAGAGTTTTTGTTTGTAATTCTATTCTTGTAAGAACTGTCAACAAAAATCCTTACTGTCAGATAGAACAGTAAGAGAATTCAATCAGGGTTAGAACATTGCTGTTAGTACAGTAATAAATCCAAATACAATACCTGGAGCATTTGCAGCAGCAAGTGGTAAATCGCGTTCTTTTTTAAACAAACCATAATAAACCCAAAGGCTACAGTTAATTGCAGCTACCAAAGGTTGGATAAAGTTTCCCTTATGTCCAGCTAAATTATCCATAATTTGTGGTATATAAGATACATACATCATGACAGACATGAATGTTGCCATCCATCCTATCATTTTCATTCGTTTTTCGTCCATTTATATAATTTCTCATAAAATGTAGTGTAGAAAACTAGAATTCATTTATAACTAAATTAATGTAAAACAATTAATGCAATATCACTATTTTATACTAATCATAAAATTTAAGCAAGAATAATATACTAATAACTATGAGTGTAGCATAAATCAACTCTATTTTTTATTTAAAAAACTATGTAATATGTTATAATAAAGTGTTATCAAATATGAGGTTTCATTTGCCTTGAAAGGAAAAGCTATGACTGAAAAGAATTTTTATATTACAACGCCAATTTACTATCCAAGCGGTAAGCTCCATATTGGGAGTGCTTATACGACCATTGCTTGCGATGTCCTTGCTCGTTACAAACGTCTCATGGGTTATGATGTTTTTTATTTGACAGGGCTTGATGAGCACGGTCAAAAGATTCAGCAGAAAGCGGAAGAAGCAGGTATTACACCGCAAGCCTATGTTGACAGCATGGCAGTTGGTGTTAAGGAACTTTGGAAACTCCTTGATATTTCTTACGATAAATTTATCCGTACGACGGATGATTACCATGAAAAAGTAGTAGCAGATGTTTTTGAACGTCTTCTGGCGCAAGATGATATTTATCTAGGTAAGTATTCTGGTTGGTATTCTGTTTCGGATGAGGAATTCTTTACAGAAAGTCAGTTAGAAGAGGTCTTCCGTGATGAAAACGGCAAGGTGACAGGGGGAATTGCACCATCAGGTCACGAAGTGGAATGGGTTTCAGAAGAATCGTATTTCCTCCGTCTCAACAAATATGCTGATCGATTGGTAGCCTTCTTTAAAGCCCATCCTAACTTTATCCAACCAGATGGTCGGATGAATGAAATCATCAAAAACTTTATCGAGCCAGGCTTGGAAGATTTGGCAGTATCACGGACTTCTTTCACTTGGGGAGTGCCTGTACCGTCCAATCCAAAACACGTGGTGTATGTCTGGATTGATGCTCTGCTCAATTATGCGACAGCTCTGGGCTATGGTCAAGATGCAGATGCCAACTTTGAAAAATTCTGGAATAATGGAACAGTCTTCCACATGGTTGGAAAGGATATCTTGCGTTTCCACTCTATCTACTGGCCAATCATGCTCATGATGCTGGATATGAAATTGCCAGATCGCTTGATTGCCCATGGTTGGTTTGTCATGAAGGACGGTAAGATGTCTAAATCTAAGGGCAATGTCGTCTACCCAGAAATACTGGTGGAACGCTTTGGGCTGGATCCGCTTCGCTATTATCTCATGCGTAGCCTTCCAGTTGGTTCTGACGGGACCTTCACGCCAGAAGACTACGTGGGTCGTATCAATTATGAGCTGGCAAATGACCTTGGAAATCTCCTCAACCGTACGGTTGCTATGATTAACAAGTATTTTGGTGGTGAGATTCCTGCTTATGTGGAAAATGTGACGGACTTCGATGCTGATTTGGCAGCAGTAGTTGCTGATAATTTGGCACAATACCACAAACAAATGAATGCTGTGGATTATCCACGCGCCCTTGAAGCGGTTTGGAATATTATTTCTCGTACCAATAAATACATTGATGAGACAGCTCCGTGGGTATTGACTAAGGATGAAGCTAAACGTGATGTCTTAGCAGCGGTTATGGCGCATTTGGCAGCCAGCCTGCGCGTGGTGGCTCACCTCATTCAGCCATTTATGATGACCACATCAAATGCTATCATGGAACAGCTTGGTTTGGGGGCAGATTTCGACCTAGAAAATCTAGATTTAGCAGGACTTCCGACAGGTGTCAAAGTAGTTGCTAAAGGTACACCTATCTTCCCACGTCTAGATATGGAAGAAGAAATTGCTTATATCAAGGAGCAAATGGAAGCCAATAAGCCAGCCATTGAAAAGGAATGGGAGCCAGAAGAAGTAGAACTCAAACTCAACCGCAAGGAAATCAAGTTTGACGATTTTGACAAAGTAGAAATCCGTGTCGCAGAGGTTAAAGAAGTTTCTAAAGTTGAAGGTTCTGATAAATTGCTTCAATTCCGCTTGGATGCGGGAGACGGCGAAGATCGTCAAATTCTGTCTGGGATTGCTAAATACTATCCAAACGAGCAAGAATTGGTTGGCAAGAAAGTCCAAATCGTAGCGAACCTCAAACCACGCAAGATGATGGGACGTATCAGCCAAGGCATGATCCTCTCAGCAGAATATGGTAATCAACTAACTCTGCTCACAGTAGATCAAAATGTACCAAATGGTAGCTTGATTGGGTGAGCCCACAGGAAGATTAGAATTAAAAATGAGCCTGGGACAATAATGTCTCAGCCTCGCTTTGTTTATCGTTCCGGTCAATGGAATAAAAGAAATTGGTAGTCTATTACCTACATCAACGGCTTATCTAAGAATTGTTTCCCCACGTCTGAGGGTCGGATAATTTTCCTAAAAAGTAGTTCACTTCGTCCGAGGGTCGGATAGTCTTCCTAAAAAGTAGTTCGCTCCGTCCGAGGGTCAGATAGCCTGCCTAAAAAGTAGTTCACGTCGTCCGAGAGTCGGACAGTCTGCCTGAAAAGTGGTTCACTTCGTCTGAGGCTCGGATAGCCTGCCTGAAAAGAAGTTTGCTCCGTCTGAGGGTCGGACGAACTGCCTGAAAAATGGTTCGCTCTGTCCGAAGGTCGGACGAACTATTTGAGAAGTCGTTAAAAAAGAAGGGAGTGAGACGGAACTCCCTTTTGTAGTATAAGGTATAAGATATGATGATGTACTACTCATCTTTATTTGAAAACGAAAACCTCTCCGCCAGACTAGTCCAGCTTTCTCGTACATCGGTCATAAAGGCCATTGGACTAGGTGTTTTGAAATCATCAATCCAAGCTTGGTAACGGATTGAAATGAGGAGCCGAGTTAAGCGGTTCAGCATTTCTTTTTCTTGCTCGGTGAGGGCATGAGCATTTTGGACGATAGTTAGCACTTTCTTGATACTGTTGGGTTGGAAAAATTCATCAATGGAGGTAATTTGAGCGTCTAAAATGAGACCGAAAAAGACATCAAAGAAATCTTTGAGCTCGTCATTAGGAACAGTTTCCACCCATTCTTTTAGAGTTTTGTCTGTCTGAATGCTGTCTGGGTTGAGCGTGTCAAGTAAGACAAAGTGCTCATTTTCAATTTGCCAAGAGAAAGTGTCATGCTGGGCAATTCCACCAATGGCTACGCTTTTAACGATGTGAGCTTGTTTAGGCGTTTCCAGCATCATCCCGACGATAGAGCCTTGAGGAATGTAGCGTTTGATTTTTGAAGCAATGCTTTGATAACCCTCTGTTTCAATCACTGTATGATTCAAGCCTGGAGCGTCAAAACTATAGATTTGAGAAATTCTTGCTTGCAAGGCAGGCTCCACTTGGCTGCCAGCGTAAGTCGCTAGATTGCCACCTTTGGAATGTCCTGTCAAGATAAAGGTCGCTGTTGGAAAAGCCTGCATGACCTTTTGAACGTAGCGTACAGCAGTTTGCTGCGCAGGGACATGCTCCATATAAGTCATGTGAAAATCTTCTTTCCAACCGATAATGGAATCATCCGTTCCGCGAAAAGCAATGACGAAGGTATCCAAATCAATCTTATAAGTCATAGCAGCAAATTGTTTTTGCACATCAAGATCAATATCATTCACATAACCCAAGAGTTTGATGTTCTTATAGCGTTTGACACTTGCTGCCTGCTGCAAGAGTGCCAAGCGATGTTTGGTATTCATCATGGAATTTTCTTGAGACATATCTTGTGGCACATCAGTTAAACGGCTGGCTTTTTGCAGGTCAAGACCGTCCGTGACGATTGTGTCATAGTTTAGATACGTGATCTCGGTCAAAAGCAGCATATCCAGCTCTGTAAAGGGCTGATCGTAGATACTGTCGTATTGTACATCTTCTAAATAGTTAAAAATATTTCCCATAAAGGTTCTCTTTTCTGAAAATCTATTGTTAGTATAGCATATTTTCGCAAGTCTTTGTTATAATAGAGAAAGAAAGCGGAAATGAGGGATAGAATGCACAAGATATTATTAGTAGAAGACGATGCCGTCATTCGCCAACAAGTCAAAAAAATGCTGGAGCAATGGGGATTTGAAGTGGTTGCAGTAGAGGATTTCATGCAGGTTTTGACGATTTTTGCCAAGGAAGAACCACATCTAGTGCTAATGGATATTGGTCTCCCACTTTTTAATGGTTATCATTGGTGCCAAGAAATTCGCAAGATTTCTAAAGTGCCCATTATGTTTTTGTCATCAAGAGACCAAGCAATGGATATCGTCATGGCAATCAATATGGGTGGAGATGATTTTGTCACAAAACCATTTGACAATAATGTCCTTCTTGCTAAAGTGCAAGGATTGTTGCGGCGGTCTTATGAGTTTGGAACGGATCAAAGCTTACTGGAATATCATGGAGTTATTCTCAATCTCAAGTCCATGGATATGGTTTATGAAGGTGAAGTCATTACCTTGACCAAAAATGAATTTCATATTTTGCGCGTGCTGTTTGAGCATTCTGGCAGTATTGTCGCGCGTGATGACCTGATGAAAGAGCTCTGGAATAGTGATTTTTTCATTGATGACAATACCTTGTCGGTCAATGTGGCACGGTTGCGGAAAAAGTTAGAAGAAGCCGGTCTCAAGAATTTCATTGAAACAAAGAAAGGTATAGGCTACGGATTAACCAATGGATTATCAGAATAAGCGTCTATTTTTCAAATATTACTTCCGCTCGCGTCAATTTTTATGTTTGTTGCTACTTATTTTTTATAGTCTACTGTTTGCTTTTTCTTACCTTTTTGAAAGTGAACGTGCTGTTTTACGGTATGTCATGTTGCTCTTGCTCTTGGTTAGCTTGATAGGATTCGTCTTTGACTTTGTTAAACAATATCAAACTTTTCGTCGCGCTGTTTTATATGGAGAAAGTCAAGTAAAAACTCCCTTGGAAGCATTACTTTTCTCCAAAATCGAAACTTTAGAAAAGGACAAAAAAGAGCTGCAATTACAGCATCAAGCAAAGCAGAGTGATCTATTAGATTATTATACACTTTGGGTGCACCAGATCAAGACGCCGATTGCTGCGAGCAAGCTCTTGGTGGAGGATTTACAAGAGCAGACATTGAAAAATCAGTTAGAGCAAGAACTGTTTAAGATTGATTCTTATACAAACTTAGTCTTGCAATACCTGCGTCTGGAAAGTTTTCATGATGATTTAGTCGTGAAAAGAGAAAATATAGAAGACTTGGTCAAAGATATTGTCAAAAAGTATGCCATTTTCTTTATTCAGCAAGGCCTTCGTCTAAATTTGCATGATTTGAATCACACCATTATCACAGATAAAAAGTGGTTTCTTGTTATTTTAGAGCAAGTGCTTTCTAATAGTCTTAAATATACGAAGCAAGGAGGCATTGAGATTTTCTTTAAGGAAGATACCTTGTATATGAAGGATACTGGTTTGGGGATTCAAGATGCCGATCTTCTGCGCGTGTTTGAGCGAGGCTTTTCTGGCTACAACGGGCGCCTAACGCATCAGTCATCAGGATTGGGGCTCTATTTATCTAAGAAAATTGCGGATGAACTGGGGCATGAATTGCATTTGCAGTCGGTGGTCGGAGAAGGCACAACCGTTATGATTACTTTTAAAGAAAAGAAATTATTGTTTGAATAAATGCAATCTTACAAAATTGTAAGGTTCGCCTCTAAAAATGAAAGGTTATGTTATGGTAGCAGCCTTTCTTTTTTTGTATCATAAGATTAGAAAATGAATGATGTTTCATAGAGGAGGCAGTTATGAAAACAAAAGGATTGAACGCTTTTCAGCTCAAGCTCTTAATGGCTGTTTTAATGGTCTTTGATCACCTTGAAAAAATACCAGGCTTACTGTCAGGTGAATGGGCGAGCATTTTTCATGCTTTAACACGCTGTGTAGCAGTTTGGTTTGCTTTTGCAGCGGTAGAAGGCTTCTTATACACTCGAAGTCGTCTGCTTTACAATATGCGTCTCTTTTTCTGGTCAGCTATCATGTTTGCTGGAAATACGATTCTCAATTTGCTGTTTCAGTCTAAAGGAGTTCAGATATATAATAATATTTTCTTAACTTTGACTTGCGGTGTACTTGTCCTCAATATCTTTTTTGGCATAAACCAAACAAGCAATCCAGTTGATATTAAACGCCAGCCCATTCGCTTTATCTTAGGCATTGTTGTCTGCTTGTTGGCTGGTTTTGTGACAGAAGGTGGCATGGTCATTATTCCATTTATGCTGATTACCTATACTTGCAGGGAAAAGAAAAAACTACGAAATCTGCTGTATGGTATTTTAGCGATTGTCCTATTTTGTATGAGTATTCAGATTTACCCGACATGGAGCGACACACTGTTAATGATGTTTTATAATTCCGATTGGCTTTTTATCACAGTACTGCCTTTTATTTCACTCTATAATGGCGAGCGCGGTCCTGTGACCAAGTGGAGCAAGTATTTCTTTTATATCTTTTATCCAGCTCACTTATGGTTGATTACTTGCATTGCTTACCTCGTTCAAAAATGAGTAAATCATAGTCTTGCAGCGAGCAATTCGCTGCAAAGTAGTATCAAAAAAGGAGAACAAGATGAAATATGGTAAAATTTTATTGAAACAAGACAGTCAATTGCTTCAGCCAAACGTAAAAGATATTGGAAAAGCGCAATTTGGCTATGAAGTGAGTCAATCAGCGCAGCATTTATATTTTAGATTCTAAAAAAGGAGTAGATCATGACACTATTAGATGTACAGCACGTGAAGAAAATTTACAAAACTCGCTTTCAAGGCAATCAAGTAGAAGCGCTGAAAGATATCCATTTTACGGTGGACAAAGGTGATTATGTCGCTATCATGGGTGAGTCGGGGTCTGGGAAATCCACTCTGCTCAATATTCTTGCCATGCTAGACAAGCCAACCGAAGGACGTGTCTTTCTTAATGGCACCGACACCGCGACAATCAAAAACAGTCAGGCTTCGAGCTTCCGTCGGGAAAAATTAGGTTTCGTTTTTCAAGATTTTAACCTGTTAGACACGCTCTCGGTCAAGGACAATATTCTTTTGCCGCTCGTTTTGTCACGCCGTCCGATTACAGAAATGATGCAAAAGTTGGTTACTACTTGTAATGAACTGGGGATTAACCAATTGCAGGAAAAATTCCCCTATGAAATTTCCGGTGGTCAAAAGCAGCGGGTGGCAGTAGCGCGTGCTATTATCACCAATCCGGAAATTCTGCTGGCAGACGAGCCAACAGGGGCGCTAGACTCTAAGTCTTCTGCGGCGCTTTTAGATGTATTTGATGATATTAATGACCGCGGACAGACAATTCTCATGGTAACGCACTCGACTTCTGCAGCAAGCCGTGCTAAACGCGTACTGTTCATCAAGGACGGAATTTTGTACAATCAAATCTTCCGAGGAGATAAGACCGAGCGCCAGATGTTTCAAGAAATTTCAGATACCTTAACGGTTATGGCAAGTGAGGTGAGTGGTTATGTTCAAACTAACGAATAAATTAGCGATTTCAAACCTGATAAAAAATCGCAGTCTGTATTATCCGTTTGCTCTAGCAACGATTGTGGCAACAGCGATTTTGTATAGTTTTGTATCGCTTGCCTACAGCCCCAATCTAGAAGCCAGTTACGGTGGCTCGGCGGCTCGTATGACCCTGCAATTTGGGATTTGGGTCGTTCAGATTGCAGTTCTTATCCTTATCACCTATGCCAATAGTTTTGTCATGAAGAATCGCTCACGGGAGCTTGGTTTGTACAGTATCTTAGGAATGGAGAAGCGGCACATGCTGCTGATGACTTTCTTTGAAATGCTTTACTTTTTCTTAGTGACTGTCGGACTTGGAATTGGTTTAGGTCTTCTTTTAGACAAATTGCTTTTTGCAGTTTTGCTGGAATTCATGGGAATGAAAGTAGTGATTGCCTCAACTTTCCAATGGTCGAATATTTTCACTGTTTTAGCTAGTCTGGGTGTGGCTTTTGCGCTGATTCTCTTTTTAAACTCTACGCGTCTGCTTCGTTACAGCTCGCTTCATTTAATGAGAGAAAAGAAGGCTGGAGAGAAAAAAGGACGATTTCTTGGCTTGCAGACGCTTGTGGGTTTAGGGCTTCTGGCTGCGGCTTATTATATCGCACTTACAGTTGACAAGCCGGTGTCTGCCATTGCGACTTTCTTTATTGCAGTTCTTATGGTTATTTTTGCGACCTATCTTCTTTTTAATGCAGGGACAATCACATTATTGCAATTTTTAAAGAGAAGAAAAAAATATTACTACAAAACGCAGAATTTCATTTCTGTATCCAATTTGATTTTCCGTATGCGTAAGAATGCTGCAGGTTTAGCAACGATTTCAATCCTTTCAACCATGCTGCTAGTAACTCTAGTCGGATCTATCAATATTTATGTAGGTGGGAAAGATTATCTGACAACTTTGTATCCAAAAGATTATAATATCATGGTTACAAGCGCAAAGACGGATAAAAATGCAGCGCTTTTGCAAACAGTCAAAGAAGTAGCACGGGAAAAAGGCTTGACAGATGCCAGGTATGAAGATTATAGTTATCAATTTTCTATGATTTCGAAAATCAATGGCAATCAGCTGACTATTGCTGAAACGACGGAAGGACTAAGTGTAGAAGAAACTCAAAAGATGATTGCTCCTTTCCTTGTCATCAGCCGTCAAGAGTACGAAAAAATGACAGGGAAAAAAGTTGATTTGGCTGATAATGAAGCACTTCTATATGCAAAAAATCTTCGAATCAATCAAAAGCAAGCTCTCACCATCAATGGAAAATCGTGGAACATCAAAGAGCATCTGACGACAGATTTTGCACATGGAAAGATTGTCAATCCCTCTGGTATGGTGTCACAAAAAAACATGTATATGGTTGTCAATAATCCCAGTCAAGTCGGTCTGAAATCTTTCTATACTTACTACATCGGTATCCAATCTTCCAATAAACAGGTTGATCTCCAAGAAAGTATTTTCAATGCTCTTCAGCAACAAGGTCAGGAAAGTGGCAATATCAGTCTTTCTGAGCGTTACCGCATTGAAAAAGATTATCAAGGAGTTATTGGAACTCTTCTCTTTATCGGCATTTTTCTTTCTACGATTTTCCTACTTGGGACAGTTCTTGTGATTTATTACAAACAAATTTCAGAAGGTTATGAAGATCGTGAAGGCTTTATCGTTCTGCAAAAAGTTGGACTGGATGAAAAGCAAACGAAGGCAACAATTCGAAAGCAAATCATAACAGTTTTCTTCTTACCACTTATCTTTGCCTTTCTTCATATCGCTGTTGCTTTTCATATGTTGCAGCTGATTGTAGCTCTCTTAGGTGCAACAAATATACCATTACTCATTCAAACAACGATAACCACTTGCGGTGTTTTCCTCTTAGTTTACATCTTAGTGTTTGTAATGACCTCCAGAAGCTACCAAAAGATTGTAGCACAATAAGTATTTTGAACCATTCGTTTTTTGGCGAGTGGTTTTTATCTTGTAAATCTGACTTCTTATCTAGCTAGTAGAACCTCTTATCCAAAAGTGCGAGATTTTTTTAAAAGTGAGGAGTATGATAAGTTCGTAAAATAAATTATTGGAGGAACGTTATGTTACTAGAAACACGACATCTTAGCAAAGTCTATGATAATAAGCAAGCTGTGAATGATTTGAATCTTCAGATTGAAACAGGAAGTTTTACCGCTATTTTAGGACCAAACGGTGCTGGAAAGTCTACAACGATTCAAATGTTGACAGGACTTTTGCAGCCTACGGCAGGAGAGATACTGTATGATAACCCCATTAAATTAGGTGTTGTTTTCCAAAACAGTGTTTTAGATGATATGCTAACGGTGCAAGAAAATTTAGAAATTAGAGCAGGTCAATATAAGGATATTGATAAAGGAAAAGTGGATGGCTTAGTGAATCAATTGGGATTGCAAAATTTCTCAACGCAATTATATGGGACTTTATCAGGTGGACAAAAACGACGAGTGGATATTGCCCGTGCTCTGCTGAATAGCCCAGATATTCTCTTTCTTGATGAACCAACTACTGGTTTAGATATTCAAACTAGGAAAGCCATTTGGGAGCTGATTCACCAGTTGCAAATAAAAGAGAAGATGACGGTTATCTTAACCACTCATTATTTAGATGAAGCAGATGATGCAGATATGATTTATATTGTGGATCACGGTCAAGTGACTGCCAAAGGTTCTGCTAATCAGATTAAAGAGCAATATGCTCAGAATTTTCTCAAGGTATTCGTGACCGATACTGCTGATTTTAAAGAAATTTTGAAGGAAGAGATTCCTTTTGAGGAAGTAAGAGTGAATGAACTGTTGATTCACCCAGAAACGACAGAAAAGGCTTTAGAGATTCTAACGTGTGGTCGCTCTTTTATTCGACAATTTGAATTTCGACCAGGAACAATGGACGATGCTTTTATGGCGTTGACAGGAAGAGAGGTACGTTAAAATGATAATGATCATTAAAAGAAATTTTTTACTATATTTTCGTAATCGTAGTGGAGTGGTTTTATCCCTTCTTGGAGCCATGATTTCCTTTATATTGTACTTAGTTTTTTTGAAAGCAAATATCAAGACCTCTTGGAGTCAAGTCCCTCATACCAATCAGTTATTGGATTCGTGGTTGATTGGTGGAACGCTTGCCATTACAGGGTTAACCACAACCTTTTCGAGTTTTTCCCAACTAGCGAAAGATAGAGAAAGTAACGTAACACAAGACCTAGTTCTGACAGATTTGGGACGCTGGGGCTTGTCTATCAGTTACCTTCTGAGTACTGCCATCATTGGATTTTTGATGCAGATCATCATGTTTACTATCATGGAAGGCTACTTTATCTGGGACGATCAGATTGTCGTTGATTTGACTTTGCTTCCTCAAATCCTCCTTATTATGGTGCTCAATGCACTCTTATGTTCGATTTTCAATGGTATTCTTGTGAATCACTTCAAATCAGTAGATACGCTTGGAAAGCTAGCAACGATTATCGGAGCTGCCTCTGGTTTCTTAGTTGGAACCTATATTCCAATAGGGGTTCTTCCGTCATTTGCTCAAACGATAATGAAATGTACTCCCTCCACATATATTGCTTCTCTCTTTAGACAAGTAATGATGAAAGATAGCTTAGCTACTGCGTTTCATCATAATACAGCAGCGCAAGATTATTTTGAAAAGATGATGGGCATTCAATTAAAGTGGGAATCTCTATTGACAATGAAAGAAACATACTATATAGTTGTAGTAGTTTTAGTTGCCTTGCTTGTCATTTGGACAATCCAACAGCTTGCTACCAATCGGTGGACTAAAATTGCTTAAATTGATAGAAAGTTAGAGAAATTTTTTGCAGACTAAATTCAAAATGAATCCAACCATTCCTTCAAATGATCCACTTGTTGTGATTCAAGCGGACGAGTTAGAAGCTGAAGCCAAAGAAATTTTTGAATATTTACATCAGTACAGGTCGTCTTATGTGAATGCTATTCCCATTAAAACAGATGATAAAATTGTTATGGTAAAGACGGATCAGATTATTTTGGCAGACATCAATCAGACAACATTGATGGTGTATTGTGTGGATGGTATCTATGCGACGACCGAAACACTCACACATTTTCAAAGTCGGGTTAATCGTAAAAACTTTATTCAAATTTCAAAACACGCTGTCATCAATATTGACCATTTGTTATCATTATCGGATAGCTTTTCAGGAAATATGACGGCTAGATTGACAAACAAAATTAGGTCAAGTGTCAGTCGAAAATACGTCAGATTGTTAATGGATTATCTCGGTTTGTAGAAAGGAACAAACATGAAAAAAATTGTAGTGTCTATGCTAGAAGGTCTGCGCACTGGTTCCTTAGCTTATTTACTTGTCTTAGCTTTTCGGATCCAAGAATCCCAAGCGACAACTGCTAATATCATAAGTATCTTGATAATGAGTGCTTTGATTGGCTTATTTACTTTACTATTTGAGGTTGAAAATTTTTCTTATTTGCTACAGTTAACGATTCATTTTTTCCTAACTTTAATTGTAGTTTGTGTGATGATGATTTATAATGGCTGGGATTTCAATCTTGTGCGAGCTGAATTTTGGCTAGATTTCATTGTTATTTATATTTTAATTTGGCTATTTGTTCGCTTAGATATTTATCTAAAAACAAAGAAAATCAATGAATCACTTGTAAAATTAAGAAGAAACCGTACAAAAGAATAGCTTAGGTCTTGTAGTTATATCCAGAGGGCTGGGGACACATTTGTCCAAGCCTTTTTTCTTACAAAAATGTAAGTTTTTAAGGCTCAAATGAAAGGTTATGTTATGGCAGCTGTTTAGCGATTTTTGTATCATATAAGTGTAAAGAAAATAAAGGAGAAAGAACATGAAAACAATTTTATTAAAGCAAAAATCAATGCCAAAAACTGAAAAAATTTCCAAAAAAGAAATCGAAAAGACAAAAATCGGCTGTGCTTCTAGTCAATATTATTTCTGGCTACAATATAGTCATTGAGATACATTTTTAATATCAGTACAGCTTCAGGCAATCTTACAAAAATGTAAGATAAAAGTAAAAAATGAAAGGTTAAAGTATGGAAAGTTGCTTTTCTTTTCAGTATGATAGATATATATAAATTGTTAGGAGAAAATCATGACACTATTAGATGTACAGCACGTGAAGAAAATTTACAAAACCCGCTTTCAAGGCAACCAAGTAGAAGCACTGAAAGACATTCATTTTACAGTAGATGAGGGCGATTATGTCGCTATTATGGGGGAATCTGGCTCTGGGAAGTCCACTCTGCTCAACATTCTTGCCATGCTAGACAAGCCAACCGAAGGACGCGTCTTTCTCAATGGCATGGATACAGCGACGATTAAAAACAGTCAAGCTTCGAGCTTCCGTCGGGAAAAATTAGGTTTCGTTTTTCAAGATTTCAACCTGTTAGACACGCTTTCGGTCAAGGACAATATTCTCTTGCCGCTCGTTTTATCACGCCGTTCGATTACAGAAATGATGCAAAAGTTGGTTACTACTTGTAATGAACTGGGGATTAACCAATTGCAGGAAAAATTCCCCTATGAAATTTCCGGTGGTCAAAAGCAGCGGGTGGCAGTAGCGCGTGCTATTATCACCAATCCAGAAATTCTGCTGGCAGACGAGCCAACAGGGGCGCTCGATTCTAAGTCTTCTGCGGCGCTTTTAGATGTATTTGATGACATCAATGACCGCGGACAGACGATTCTCATGGTGACACATTCGACTTCGGCGGCAAGCCGTGCTAAGCGCGTACTGTTCATCAAGGACGGAATTTTGTACAATCAAATCTTCCGAGGCGATAAAACAGAGCGGCAGATGTTCCAAGAAATTTCAGATACCTTAACGGTCATGGCAAGCGAGGTGAGTCAAGGTGTTTAGATTAGCGGGAAAATTAGCGGTTTCTAACCTAGTGAAAAATCGTAGATTATACTATCCATTTGCGTTGGCAACTTGTTTAGTCGTCGCTATTTCATATATTTTTAATTCTTTAACGTTTAATCCCCATTTACAAAAAATGCAGGGGGCAAGTTCTATTTCATTTGTCTTGGCTCTTGGAGTGATTATTGTGACGATTGCTGCAGCGATTATCGTTTTTTATGCTAATAGCTTCGTCATGAAAAATCGCTCGAAAGAACTGGGGCTGTATGGAATGCTAGGACTTAATAAACGTCATCTCTTTACCATGGTGTTCATTGAGTTATTGATTTTAGGAGCGACGACTGTCACGATTGGTCTTGGATTTGGTATTGTATTTGATAAACTGATTTATGCCTTTTTACTGAAATTGATGGGGTTAAAAGTTGTTCTAGTATCCACGTTTCAATGGTTAGTTCTTATTTCAGTTGTTGTCATCTATGGTGTTATTTTTGCGGGCTTGGTGCTTGTCAACGGTTTGAGGATTCTACGTTTTAATGCTTTACAATTGGCCAAGGAAAAGAATAGCGGTGAAAGAAAAGGACGATTTCTTCTGATTCAAACGATTATTGGATCGATTTCTTTAGGCTATGCTTATTACCTAGCTCTGAGTGTCAAAAATCCATTGACAGCAATTGGTATATTTTTTATAGCTGTTCTCTTTGTTATTTTAGGGACTTATCTGCTGTTCAATGCAGGGATTACGGTATTTTTGCAGTTGCTCCAGAAAAATAAACGATATTACTATCAACCAAACAATATGATTTCTGTCTCTAATCTCATTTTTCGGATGAAGAAAAATGCGATTGGCTTAGCAACGATTTCGATTTTGTCAACCATGGTCTTAGTCACCTTAGCTGGTGGTATCAACATTTATGCAGGTGCTGATTATTTGAAAAAAGCGATGTATCCTCAAGACTATACTATAAAGGGAAGAGAAGTATCAGCTGCCCAATTGGAACAAGCATTAACAGAGTTTGCAAATGAAAATCATCTAAAAGTTACTAAGAAAAATGCCTATCAATATTATTCTATGGGAATTAAAAAACAAGACAGTAATCAGCTTGACATTTATCCAAAAGGAGAAACACGAGTTTCTCCACAAGCTTACATTCTTCTGTTTTCAGCTGCTGATTATCAAAAGATGACTGGCAAAACATTGGACTTAAAAGACAATGAGACAGCCATCTTTGCAAAAGGAATATCTGTAAGGCAAGATCAACCTCTTAAGCTGATTGAGCAAGAATTGACAGTGAAAGAACTTTTAAAAGATGACTTTGTTCTTGGAAATGTCGCGGATCAGTATAATATCGTTGTACCGCAGTCACTTTTTATGGTTGTTAATGATCCACAAAAGATAGTAGATGCACAAAAGGAGCACTACACAATTAATACAGAATTATATGGTGGATTGAATATTAAGGCTTCTGATAAGGCAAAAGGTGATTTGGATACAGCTTATCAAAAGAAGTTGAAACAGTTCAATACGACGCTCCCCGATAATGCCGGTGTGTATGGTTATACAAGAATCCAAGGTATGCAGGAAATCATGAGTATGTTAGGTGGCGTTTTCTTTATTGGTATTTTCCTTTCAATTGTCTTTATGCTGGGAACGGTTTTGGTAATCTACTACAAACAGATTTCAGAAGGGTATGAAGACCGAGACCGCTTTGTAATTTTACAAAAGGTAGGATTAGATGAAAAGCAGACCAAGCGCACCATTCGCAAACAAATTTTGACTGTGTTTTTCTTGCCACTCATCTTTGCCTTTGTTCACCTAGCTTTTGCTTATCATATGCTGAGCCTTATGTTGAAAGTTCTGGGGGTCTTAAATGCTGCATTGATGTTGGAAGTTACGCTTGGCGTTTGTGCTGTTTTCTTTATCGTCTATGTACTTGTCTTTCTCATCACATCACGCAGTTATCGTAGAATTGTGTCGATTTGAGTTAGCGATAGGTACGGATAATAGTGAAAAGGAGTAGGGCTATTCTTGCTCCTTTTTCAATTTATTTAACAAAAAAGAGGGACGTTTGATTCCTTTTTGATTGCTTTTATGGTAGAATAATTCAATCTAATAAATTGGAGTTTAGGATGAATATTTTTCGTAAAAAAGATGTCAGTCGAGATCGGACTGACATGCGTCGTCATTTACGGTTGCTTGATTTGATTTTGTTAGGAATCGGCGCTATGGTGGGAACGGGGATTTTCACGATTACCGGAATGGCGGCTGCAACTCTAGCTGGTCCAGCTTTGGTGATTTCGATTATTATTTCTGCTCTTTGCGTGAGTATGTCTGCTTTCTTTTATGCAGAATTTGCGTCAAGAATTCCTGCAAATGGAGGTGCTTATAGCTATCTCTATGCTGTCCTTGGTGAGTTTCCAGCTTGGATAGCAGGTTGGCTGACCATTATGGAATTTATGACGGCGGTATCTAGCGTTGCCTCTGGTTGGGCTTCCTATTTGAAAGGCTTGCTAAGCGGATTTGGTTTGAGTGTGCCAAAAGCGCTCAATGGAATCTTCAATCCGCAGGCAGGAACCTATGTAGACTTACTGCCGATTCTTGTTTTGGTATTTGTAACAGGTGTGGTTTTATTAAATTCTAAAGCAGCTCTGCGATTTAATTCTGCTTTGGTTGTCTTGAAGTTTTCGGCGCTTGCCCTTTTTATCTTTGTAGGTATTTTCTTTATTAAGCCTGAAAATTGGTCTCATTTTGCTCCGTTTGGCTTTGGTAAACTTTATGGTGGCAATGTTGGAATTATGGCTGGCGCCTCTCTGATGTTCTTTGCCTTTTTGGGTTTCGAGTCTATTTCTATGGCAGTGGACGAGATTAAGGAGCCACAAAAAAATGTTCCACGAGGGATTGTGCTGTCTTTGTCTATTGTAACGGTGCTTTATATATTGGTGACACTAGTTTTGACAGGGATTGTTCACTATAGCAAGCTAGATGTAGCAGATGCTGTCGCCTTTGCGCTTCGCAGTGTGGAGCTTAGCTGGGCGGCTAATTATGTGTCAGTGGTGGCTATTTTGACTTTGATTACCGTTTGCATTTCCATGACTTATGCTCTGTCGCGTATGATTTACAGCATTGCGCGTGACGGTTTGTTGCCAAAGTCTTTCAGGAAATTAACCGCCACTAGTCGAGTTCCGAAAAATGCAACGATTTTGGTAGGAATAGCTGCAGCAGTGTGTGCGGGGATTATTCCGCTAGCCAGTATCGCATCCTTTCTAAATATCTGCACCTTGGCTTATCTGATTTTGTTAGCAGTGGCTATTTTGAAGTTGCGCAAGGATAAAGGACTTCCTCAAGCAGGGGAGTTTAAAACTCCCTTTGTACCTCTGACGCCTGTCTTATCCATTATTATCTGCCTGTCTTTCATGAGCCAATATGGCTCTGATACTTGGCTAGCATTCGGGCTTGCCTTACTAGTTGGAACAATTATCTATTTTATCTATGGATATCAACATTCGGAAATCAATTGATAAGCTTTAATCCAGACAGCCACTTAGGCTGTTTTTTGCTATAATAGAAAGAAAAAGAGGTGCGAACATGATACGACCTGCAGAACTTTCAGACGCAGCGGCTATTCAGGAAATCAATGCAACTGCTCTCGGCTATGATTTTGGCTTGATAGAAACTCGTCAGAAACTATCAGAGCTATTGGATAGGTCTGATCATTTTATCTTGGTAGCAGAAAATGTGGCAGGAAAGATTGTCGGCTATGCCCATGCAGCTAGCTATGATTGCCTCTATTTTCCGCCTTTACTCAACCTGTTGGCATTAGCAGTTGACAAAGATTTTCAAGGTCAGGGATATGGCAAAGTGCTGATGCAGGCCGTGCGTGAAGAGGGTTCAGCTGCAGGCTATGCAGGTATTCGCATAAACTCTGGCATTTCTCGAACTGCAGCCCATGAATTTTATCGAAGACTGGGCTGTGAGGAAAAAGCTAACCAGAAACGTTTTTATTGGGAATTTTAAGAAAGGAAATCCATGAAAATTGAACCATTAAGTCAAAGCAATGCAGAAGAAATTGCGAATCATTGGCATTACGAAGGAATCTATGCTTTTTATGATATGCAAGCGGATCCTGAGGATTATGAAGAAATTTTATCTCCTGAAGCGCGTGGTAATCACTATTATCAGGTTCTCAAAAATGATGAATTATATGGCTTTTTTTGCCTTTTTCCAGTTGACAAGGACAAGCAGGAGCTAGGTTTAGGCATGAAGCCAGAGTATTGTGGTAAAGGTCAAGGGGAAGAGTTTTTACAAACCATTCTGCAGTTTATTGAAGAAAATATCTCAGTAAAAAGCCTAACTCTCTCAGTTGCAGATTTTAATCAAAGAGCTCAAAAGCTCTATCTTCGCTGTGGTTTCAACGTGATTGGGCGGCAGCCTCAGGAAAGCAATGGCGATAGTTACCTTTTTGTCAAAATGGAAAAGGAGTTGAAATGAGAGTTGCGGTTATCCAAGGAACCACTCGAAGAAATATGAATTCGTTGCTATTTGAATCTGTAAAAAAAGCAGTCCAATCGTCTGACGAAGTGCTGAATTTTGGTATTTTTGAGGAGGAGAACGAACAGTATTCTTATGTTGAGATAGCGATGACGATTAGTCTCTTAATAGAAAGTGGAGCAGTAGATTTTGTTGTAACAGGTTGTTCTTCAGGTCAAGGTATGATGCTTGCCTGTAATAGTTTACCGGGTCTTTTGTGTGGCTATATAGAGCCCCCACAAGATGCTTTCCTCTTTGGACGAATCAATGGAGGAAATGTTGCTTCCCTGCCATTAGGGTTGAATTTTGGTTGGCAAGGAGAATTGAACCTACAATATACATTGGATAAATTATTTGATGGTGAGTTTGGTATGGGCTATCCTGAAAATGAAGCGGAAAGAAAAAGGTTGGAAGCAAGTGCCCTAAAGGACCTGAATCAGTTGACGAAACGAAGTTGGGAAGAATTAGTAGAACAACTTCCAACTGATACTTTCACTAAATTGTTGCAAAGAAAGATAGTGATGAATGCTATTATAACGAATGGAACCAATGAAGAGTTCATCCGTTTTCTGAAAGCAAAAATAGGTAAAAAGTGAAATGAAAAAGCGGAGGCACTAAGTAGATGTCCCTACACATTTCATTATCTTTGCAATTTTGACTGTTTATGGTAAAAATTGAGCTTGACATTATAACGTCATTTTAAAACAAGACAAGACTGGAAATCCCAGTCTTGTCTTGTTTTATGCTAATGTTGTAATATTGACTGCTTGAAGACCGCGCTGACCTTCTTCAATGTTAAACATTACTTTGTCACCTTCATTCAGTAATTTGAATCCGTCGGATTGAATCGCTGAAAAGTGAGCAAAAACGTCTGGTCCGTTTTCTTGTGAAATAAAGCCGAAGCCTTTTTCAGCATTGAACCATTTTACTGTACCTTGTGCCATACATCTTACTTCCTTTCTCTAAAATGTTGCGTAAAAAATAGAAAAAGTAAAGATGAAAAACAAAAATACTCACTCAAAATTCATTTACTCTTGCAAGTCTAACAGAAGTAGCAGCAAAAAGCAAGGAAAAGTCGGCGATTGGCAATATATTTTGCTATACTAGTAATATGAAAAGCAGAAAGAGGTATATCATGACATTTGAAGAAATTTTACCAGGTCTGAAAGCTAAGAAGAAATACGTTCGTACTGGTTGGGGTGGGGCAGAGAACTACATCCAGCTTTTTGACAGTATTGAACAAAATGGAGTGACACTTGATGTGACTCCGTACTTTCTTATCAACGTGTCAGGCGAAGGGGAAGGCTTTTCCATGTGGAGCCCAACTCCTTGTGATGTCTTAGCAGATGACTGGGTGGAAGTTCATGACTAAGACAGTACTGGTGACGGGAGTCAGTTCAGGGATTGGACGAGCACAGGCACAGCTCTTTTTGGGAAATGGCTGGCGCGTCTATGGTGTAGACCAGTCTAAAAAACCAAACCTGACAGGAGATTTTCATTTTCTTCAACAAGATTTAACGCTGGCGCTTCAGTCAGTTTTTAACTGGTGTCCGCAGGTAGATGTCCTCTGCAATACAGTTGGAGTACTAGATGATTACAAGCCACTTCTTGAGCAATCCGCTCAGGAGATCCAAGAAATTTTCGAGATTAACTATGTAACACCAGTAGAGCTAACTCGTTATTATCTGACGCAGATGCTGAAGAAACAATCAGGCATCATTATCAATATGTGCTCTATTGCATCGAGTTTAGCTGGTGGTGGCGGGCATGCTTATACCTCTTCTAAGCATGCTTTAGCAGGATTTACCAAGCAATTAGCACTTGATTATGCTGAAGCAGGAATTCAGATTTTTGGAATTGCACCAGGAGCAGTTAAAACCAAGATGACTGCGGCAGATTTTGAACCAGGTGGCTTAGCAGATTGGGTTGCTGAAGAAACGCCGATCAAGCGCTGGTTAGATCCTCAAGAAGTGGCTGATGTCACCCTTTTTCTAGCCAGTGGCAAGGCAGCTGCTATGCAGGGCGAGATTCTCAAAATCGACGGTGGTTGGAGCTTGAAGTGAGGAAATCAAAGGTGAAAGCAATGAAGACTAAGTATTTTTACTCTTGGTCTAAAAACATGGTTGTTTACGGCTTGGATGCTGGCCTAGGAAAGCTCTTCATGAACGAATCTGAGACAGCCTGCCTATACCAATTAGGAAATTTCATCTTTCCGGCTGGTCAGGTGGATTCGGATTTTTGGCAGGATTATAGCACAAAATACAGCTTGGCTGACAAGGTCATTATCTCTGAGGAGCCCAGTTGGCAAGAGTTTCTAGATAGTCAGAGTGAGCTGGGCAAGTTTACTCGTTATGCTTTTGCGGAAAAGGTTGTCTTTGACACAGATGCTTTGGAGAAATGGCAGAGCAAGCTACCTGCAAACTACTACCTTTGTCCGATTGATACGGAGAGTTATGAGCGTTTGGCTGAGGAAGCCTAGTCTCAGGATTTGCAGGGTGATTTTTCCGATTTTGACCATTTTCAAGCGGCGGGTGGCTTTGGTTTTTTACTCTATTCAGGAGAGGAAATCATCGCTGGCGTATCGACAGGATTGGTCTATCATGGAGCTCTTGAGATTGAAATTGCTACCAAGCCAACCTACCAAAGATAGGGCTTGGTCAAAATCTTGGGTGCCCAGATGATTTTAGAAGCTCAAAGACGCTCACACTTTCCTCTCTGGGATGCGCACAATGAAGCTTCCAAGAAGGTTGCAGAAAGCTCGGGCTATCAGTGTCTAGGAGTTTATCCGGCTTATGAATGGAAAGGGACTTTTGACCAATGAAGAAAAACCAAACCTATTTCTTAAAAGACATCATTGAGGCTGTAAAATCGGAAGAGCTAGATGATGATTTCTGTTTGTATGCTAAGGAAAATGGAGAACTGAATTTTCAGGACAGCTACTTGCTTGCTGATTATCCTCAAATAGTGGATAATAGGGATGTTTACCCTAGACAGGTAAGGGAGCAAGAGATGGAGCTGATTTATTACGGTGAAGATTTTGCGGATGTTCTCTTGTCAGTTATGGAGCAGAAAGCAGAAGCGACTGATCAAGAGTGTTTACAGGCTTTGCTTTACTATTATGAGCGTGATGACTTTATGGATTATTTATGAGGAGTGTGAAAATGCGTCAAGATTTAGATAATACGTTTGATATAATAATTAAGAATGAGGAGAAATTATATAAAAATTTATATTTTGAAGGCAATGTTGAAAAAAATCCAACGTATTTTAAAGATATGAAGAAAATGTATGTAAAAGAGTGGGAAGGAATTAGGAACCCTAATAATATTTTTATTCCATTCATATTGGTAAGTATGGAATCTATTCTTAAAAAAATAATTGAAATTGATAATAATAAAAAAGTTTATCCCAAAAATATTTTGGAGAAATTGCTATCAAATGATTCCCCGTTAAAAAATATAAATTCTAAAATTGTTTATCAGATTGGTGAACAGACTTCAAAAAATTCCATGAGTATTTTAACTGAGGCAGATGCTGAAGATCTAATAAATATTGCAAAAGATTATGTTTCCCAAGAATGGGGTATCCCTAAAGAACGTCTAATAGTATCACGTTTTGATAAAAATGGCTATATCATAAACTTACGAAAAATTTTGGAGGATATACAAGAAAGATATTATTCTAAAGAGAATAAATTCGGAAATAGTTATAGAAACATAATTATGCATTCAGAACGACCGTTATTAATTGAAGATGAAAAAATATTTGCCGAAATGATTAACGATTATTGTCGTTTAATTAAATCATTTTGGAGAAATGTTACAAAATATGAGAATACACAGGAGAAATGATGACCCCAAAAGAAATGTGGCAGGCATATAAGAAAATCAATCCAGAAATTGGCGACGAGATTAATGCCTGGGCCTTCGGTACCTTGGCAGATCAGCTTGCCGACTTAGTGCTTCGTGGTGAAAAGACAGCGACGGCTTCGGCCTATGAGCTCTATAAGCTTGAAAATAAGCCCGTGCCGCAGGTAGGAACCCTTGATGTGATTTTAGACGGTCAGGATCAAGCCGTTTGTATCATCGAAATCACCAAAGTAACGGTTGTTCCTTTTAAGCAAGTCTCTGCAGAGCACGCTTTTAAAGAAGGAGAGGGTGATAAATCTTTGAATTACTGGCGGCAGGTGCATGAGGAATTCTTCACGGAATGGATGGCTGAAGCCGGCCTCTCCTTCTCAGAGGAGACAGGTGTAGTCTTAGAGGAGTTTCGTAAGGTTTATCCGCTATGAAACAAACATATATATGTGTCATGGAGAGAATCTTAACAAATGACACAAAAAGTGATATAATAAAGTAAATTTACTTTGATAAAAGGAACTATTATGACAAACTATGCAATTATTTTAGCAGCTGGAAAAGGCACTCGCATGAAATCAGATTTACCAAAAGTGCTTCACAAAGTTGCTGGAATTTCAATGTTAGAACATGTATTTAGAAGTGTTGCTGCTATCGCACCTGAAAAGACTGTGACAGTAGTTGGACATAAGGCAGAGCTGGTGGAGCAGGTATTGGCAGGGCAGACAGAGTTTGTTCGTCAAACGGAGCAATTAGGAACCGGTCATGCTGTGATGATGGCAGAGCCTGTGCTGGAAGGTTTGGCAGGGCAAACATTAGTCATTGCAGGAGACACTCCTTTAATCACAGGAGAAAGCTTGAAAAATCTGATTGATTTTCATGTCAACCACAAAAATGTTGCAACGATTTTGACAGCAGAAGCGGAAAATCCATTTGGTTATGGACGGATTGTCCGTAATCAGCAGGAAGAAGTGATCAAAATTGTGGAGCAAAAGGATGCTTCGGATTTTGAAAAGCAAATCAAAGAAATCAATACAGGAACGTATATTTTTGATAACGCTCGTCTTTTTGAAGCCCTGAAAAATATCAATACCAACAATGCGCAAGGAGAATACTACATCACAGATGTAATCGGCATTTTCCGTGAGAATGGCGAAAAAGTCGGCGCTTATACTCTGAAAGACTTTGATGAAAGTCTTGGTGTCAATGACCGCGTGGCATTGGCAACGGCAGAAAGTATTATGCGTCGTCGAATCAATCAAGCTCACATGGTGAATGGCGTTAGTTTTGTAAATCCAGAAACGACTTATATTGATGTAGACGTACAGATTGAACCAGAAGTCCAAATTGAAGCCAATGTTACCTTGAAAGGAACAACGAAAATTGGTGCAGGCAGCATTCTGACAAATGGTACGTATATTGTTGACTCTGTTATTGGTGAACAAACGGTTATTACCAATTCGATGATTGAAGAGTCTACAGTTGCAGACGGTGTAACGGTGGGACCTTACGCTCATGTTCGCCCAGATTCAAGCCTTGCTAAAAATGTACATGTTGGTAATTTCGTTGAAGTGAAAGGTTCTTCTATCGGTGAAAATACCAAAGCTGGGCATCTGACCTATATTGGTAATTCTGAAGTGGGTGCGAATGTCAATTTTGGCGCTGGAACGATTACAGTTAATTATGACGGACAGCACAAATTTAAGACCGTCATTGGGAACAATGTCTTTGTAGGTTCTAATTCAACCATTATTGCGCCGGTAGAACTTGGGGACAATTCTCTTGTAGGTGCAGGCTCAACCATTACCAAGGATGTGCCAGCTGATGCGATTGCTCTTGGTCGTGGTCGTCAGATCAATAAAGAAGAATACGCTAAACGCTTGCCGCATCATCCAGATAATAAGTAGGAATTGCTATGGATTTTGAAGAAAAAACACTAAAACGAACAGAAATTTACCAAGGTCCTATTTTTAAACTTGTAAAAGACGAAGTTCAGTTACCAGCAGGAAAAGGAACAGCTTACCGTGATTTGATTTTCCATAATGGAGCGGTGGCAGTTATCGCGCTAACACCAGAAGATAAAATAATTTTGGTTAAGCAGTATCGCAAAGCTATTGAAGCAACCTCTTATGAAATTCCAGCTGGAAAGTTAGAGGTTGGTGAAAATGCGGATCCTGAGGCTGCAGCTTTGCGTGAATTGGAAGAAGAGACCGGCTATACAGGTGAATTGGAATTGCTCTATGATTTCTATTCGGCGATTGGCTTTTGCAATGAGCGAATCAGACTTTATAGCGCTAGCCATTTAACAAAAGTTGAAAATCCTCGTCCACAAGATGAGGACGAGACCTTAGAACTCTATGAAGTGACCTTGGAAGAAGCGAAAGCTCTCCTTGCTAGTGGTGATATTTGTGATGCAAAAACCATTATTGCACTCCAATATTGGGAAATGAAAATGAATCGAAGATAGGGGAACGCTCATGGGAAGACCTTTATTAACAGATGAAATGATTGAACGGGCAAATCGTGGTGAAGATATTTCAGGTCCACCTTTGCATGATGAGGAAGAAACCAAAATTTTAAAAACGACTAGAAGTCAGTTTGGTGATTCTTCTCCAACTAGCGGTTTCAATCAAGATACGCTGCAAATTGATGTAGAACCAACGGTGACCAAAAGCCGACGCATTGAAAATGCAAAACGTGGAGTATTCCAAGCGAAATTAAACAAAATTCTATTTTGGATTGTCCTGCTTTTGATGGCTTTGATTGCTGCTATTATTTGGCTATAAAAAAGCGAGAAGCTTAGACTTTCGCTTTTTTTATGATAGAACGAGAGGAAAACATGAAAATCGGAATTATTGCGGCTATGCCTGAGGAACTAAAAATCTTAGTGGAAAACTTGGAAAATGCTGAAAAGCACTTACGTTTGGGACATGTTTATCATACGGGAAGTATCGGTTGTCATGAAGTCGTGCTGGTGGAAAGCGGGATCGGAAAGGTCATGTCTGCTATGAGCGTGGCTGTTTTGGTCAATGAGTTTAAAGTGACGGCTGTCATCAATACGGGTTCTGCTGGTGCGGTAGCCGAAGGCTTGCAAATCGGCGATGTTGTAGTGGCTGACCGGCTAGTGTACCACGATGTAGATGTAACAGCTTTTGGCTATGAATACGGACAAATGGCGCGCCAGCCACTGTATTTTGAAGCGAGCCGCTATTTGGTTTCTGAGATGAGGAAGCTTTTAGAAAAGACACATCAGACAAGTCGCGTTGGCTTGATTGCAACAGGAGACAGTTTTATTGCGGGACAAGACAAGATTCAAGCCATTAAGCAGCATTTTTCAGATGTTTTAGCAGTAGAAATGGAAGGAGCAGCCATTGCGCAAGCAACCCATTCTATCGGTCTGCCTTTTATGGTCATTCGTGCCATGAGTGATACAGCTTCTCATGACGCAAATATCAGCTTTGACGAATTTATCCATGAAGCTGGCAGGCGATCAGCTGAGACCTTGATAGCGTTTTTGAAAGAATTAATTTAAAGAATGAGTTAGCAGTTGTAGATGGAGAGCTTGGCTTTATCAGGCTTTATAGTTGGCTGTTTAACATTATGAAATAAGAATGGAACAAAATCAGCGTTTTGTCAGCAATTGATTTTGTTGTCCCAGCCCTGCAAGGTTGAGTAAGTCTGAAAAAGCTGATAGTATCAGCATTAGAAGGTATTCAACTACAGTGCATTGAGTTTTATCGAGTCTGGAATACTGTTATTCCAGACTATTTTTTCTGTCCTTGCCAATTTGACCAAGAAGATGATATAATTTTTGAAGTGCAGATTCTATCTCACGCTCAATAAATCAGAAAGTTTTATAAGAATGAGTATTTTAGAAGTGAAAAATTTGAGCCACGGTTTTGGTGACCGGGCTATTTTTGAGGATGTATCTTTCCGCTTGCTTAAGGGTGAGCATATCGGTTTAGTTGGAGCAAACGGTGAAGGGAAATCCACCTTTATGAGCATTGTAACTGGTCAATTGTTGCCAGATGAAGGCAAGGTTGAGTGGTCCAAGTATGTGACAGCTGGTTACTTGGATCAGCACGCTGTGTTGAAAGAAGGTCAATCCGTGCGTGATGTGTTGCGGACGGCTTTTGATGAACTTTTCAAGACTGAGTCTCGAATCAATGAGATATATCTAGCTATGGCAGAAGACGGAGCTGATATTGATGTCCTTATGGAAGAAGTGGGTGAATTGCAGGAGCGATTGGAAAGTCGAGACTTTTATACTTTAGATGCTAAGATTGATGAGGTAGCTCGTGCTTTAGGGGTTATGGATTACGGTATGGAAACGGATGTCACCGCTCTTTCTGGAGGTCAACGAACCAAGGTGCTCTTAGCAAAACTTCTCCTTCAAAAACCAGACATCTTGCTCTTAGATGAGCCTACCAACTATTTGGACGCAGAGCATATTGATTGGCTCAAGCGCTATCTGCAAAATTATGAAAATGCTTTCGTGCTCATTTCCCATGATATTCCTTTCTTAAACGATGTAATCAATATCGTCTACCATGTAGAAAATCAAAACTTGACCCGCTATTCTGGTGATTATTATCAATTCCAAGAAGTTTATGAGATGAAGAAATCTCAGTTGGAAGCAGCTTACGAGCGCCAGCAAAAGGAAATTGCCGATTTAAAAGACTTTGTAGCGCGCAACAAAGCTCGGGTGGCTACCCGCAATATGGCTATGTCCCGCCAGAAAAAATTAGACAAAATGGAGCTGATTGAATTGCAGGGTGAGAAGTCTAAGCCTTCCTTTGGCTTCAAAATAGCTCGTACACCAGGGCGCTTTATTTTTCAAGCAGAAGAGTTGCAAATTGGTTACGATTGTCCTTTGACAAAGCCCCTTAATCTAACCTTTGAGCGCAATCAGAAAGTTGCCATTATCGGAGCCAACGGAATCGGGAAGACAACTCTTTTAAAAAGTTTGCTTGGAATCATTCCTCCTCTTGCTGGTCAAGTAGAGCGTGGAGACTATTTGGAATTGGGCTATTTTGAGCAGGAGACAGCTGGTGGTAATCGCCAGACCCCTTTGGAAGCTGTTTGGGATGCTTTCCCGTCACTCAATCAAGCGGAAGTTCGTGCTACTCTGGCTCGTTGTGGGCTGACCTCCAAGCATATTGAAAGCCAGATTCAGGTTCTCTCAGGAGGTGAGCAGGCTAAGGTTCGACTTTGTCTCCTCATGAACCGAGAAAATAATGTCTTAGTACTGGATGAGCCTACGAATCACCTCGATGTGGATGCCAAAGATGAGCTCAAGCGCGCTCTTCAAGCATACAAAGGCAGTATTCTCATGGTCTGCCATGAGCCTGACTTCTACAAAGGATGGGTAGATCAGATTTGGGATTTTAATCAATTAACGTAGGCGTAAAGAAAACGGGGTGTAGGACAAAAATCAGTATTTCGTAAGAAATCGATTTTGTCGTCCCACCACTCCGTAAGGTTGAGTAGGGCTGTAAAAGCTGATAGCATCAGCACATTAGAGACCACTCAATGAGTTTTATTCTAGAAAGTAAACGAGTCTGGAACATTTTTGCCCAGACTCGTTTTGTGATTATTTCTTAAATGTATAGTCCTTGATGACTTCAATTTTCTCAATTTTAATTTCTTTTTTGGGTTTGTCGTTTTCGCCAGTCTCGGTAGCAGCGATTTTATCCACGACCTCCATGCCAGAAATGACTTGCCCAAAGACAGTGTAATTTCCATCTAAACTTGGATTTCCACCTTTTTTATAGGCTTCAATGATTTTTTCAGGATAAGTTGTACTAGAGAGCTGATTAGAACTGTCCTTGGTATTTTGGTTGATGAAAAATTGACTACCGTTGGAATTTGGATTGGAAGAACGAGCCATGGCTAATGCGCCACGGATATTGTAGAGATAAGACGAAATCTCTGTTTTAAAGCCACTTCCAGAGTCGATCTTAGAATTTTTGCCTTTCCAAATGGATTCACCACCAGTACCGTCTCCCTTAGGGTCTCCTGTTTGAATCATAAAGTTCTTAATGACACGGTGGAAAGTCACGCCGTTATAATAACCTTCCTTAGTATGCGTTAAGAAATTTTCAACTGCAAGTGGAGCATATTTTGGAAAAAGCTTCATAGAAATAGCACCTTCAGTTGTGGTTATTTTCACTTCCGCTTCATCGTCAGCGACCTTGTCAGACAGCTGTGGAAAGTTAGCATTTTTATCGCTCAAAGCAGCTTTTTGCTCTTCTTTTTGTTTTTCCGCTGCTCTTGAGCTGGATTCGGAAGCAAGGCTGGAGTCTACATAGTCATTTCCTCTAATAGCTCTTTGTAAGTTTGTACAGCCTGTCAAAAATAAACCAGCAGCCAGTCCTAAGATAAGTAATTTTTTCATAGATTTCCTTTCTGAATGTTGAACTATTCACATTTTACTATAAATAAAAGCCTTTTTCAAACCTTTTGAGAGTTTGTCCATGCTAACTGAAAGGCACTATCGGGCTACTTTTTTGATGTAAAGATAGTTCAATCGTTTAAAGTATGAAAACATTTTCTTATGAAAAGTTTTGTAAATTTGCTTACGAGAAAAAAATTTTTTGTGCTAAAATAGCGTTTATCAACAAAGAAATGGAGTTTTTATGCCGAAGAATTTTAAGGAATCATTATTTTTTTACAGCCCTTATGTGCAGCATGATGGTATTTGGAATGAGCATTTGGAACCTGTCCGTTGTAGGATATTTTTCATGGGCTCATCTAGCAATGGGATATGTTCCTGGATTGATTACAACTTTTCTCTTAGACCTTCTTGTGGCAGGACAAGTTGTGAAGGGAGTTGCTTTTAAATTTTTAACAGAACGCCATAAACCTTGGCAGAAGATCCTCGTTGTTTCAGGTGGTATGGTTCTGATTATGGTTTCATTGATGCCTTTTTATGGTATATTTTTTAACAGCGTACCGCTTTCACTAGCCAATTATCTAGAAACTTGGCTAACCAATTTTATTGTGGCTTTTCCCTTGAATTTTCTGATTGTTGGACCAATTTCTCGCTTTATTCTAGGTCAACTGCAACAGCAACTTTTTTAATCTTGCTGCCGATAATATCTGTCAACCAGATTATGGAACTTCTTTATGATATTTATTTAGTGGTAAAAAATTTATGTTATAATAGATTTATAAAGGAGGGATAGAGAATGGCTAAACGATTGACAAGAGATGTGCGGAATAAGAAAATTGCAGGTGTCTGTGCAGGCGTAGCAAATTATTTTGACATAGATCCTACCATTGTGCGACTGATCTGGGGAGTAGCATTTTTTGTATATGGAATCGGTCTAATCCCTTATTTGATTTTGTGGTTTGTTTTACCAGTAGATGATGGTGATGGTGATGTGATTTGGAAGTAAAGATTATTATTTAAAAGCAGGAACATTGATTTTCTGCTTTTTTCTTTCATTGGATTAGTGTCCGACTTATGGTATAATAAAAGTTATGGCAAGTAAGAAAAATAGTAAAAAAGGTCGGACAACGAGACGACCTACAAAAGCAGAGTTAGAACGGCAAAAGGCCATTCGGAGGATGTTGATAACTTTCGGAGTAGCTTTTTTGCTTCTTTTTGCAGCATTAAAATGGGGTGCCGTTGGGATCACTCTTTACAATCTCATTCGCTTATTGGTAGGAAGTTTAGCTTATGTAGTTATTATAGCCAGTCTCATTTATCTTTTCTTTTTTAAGTGGGTCAATAAGCATGAAGGGTATAAATCAGGCTTTTTCAGTATTTTTATTGGCTTGCTGCTTATGTTTCAAGCTTATTTTGTAAATGTTTTAAATTTAAAAGGACAGGTTCTAAGTACAACCTTGTCACGGATTTTAACGGATTTGACAGCTGTTAAAGTCAGTGCTTTTGCTGGTGGTGGTTTATTAGGAGCGACACTCTATACTCCTATAGCCTTTTTATTTTCAAATATTGGCACCTACTTTATCGGGCTCCTCTTAATATTGCTAGGGGCGCTACTCATCGGTCCATATTCGATTTATGATATTTTTGAAAAATTAAGTGAAACCTATCATGCTTGGAGTGAAAAGCGAGAAGCAAGGCGTCAGCAACGTTTTATCGAAAAAGAAGAAAAAGCTGCGCAAGCAGCGATGAGTGCTATTCAAGTAGAGCAAGACGAGCCACAAATTGATCCCGAAACGGGAGAAATTTTAGATGATGAGGTCTTAGCTCATACGCCGATTCAGTTTGAAGAAGCAGAACCAGAAATTTATGATTATGATGAGAGTTTGTCTGAGAAACAACACAAAGAAGAGCAGCAAGATAACACAGATGAAGATGTTGAGGTTAATTTCACCCCCAAAGAAAGTTTAGATTACAAACTTCCAACAATCAATTTGTTTGCGCCAGACAAGCCTAAAAATCAATCCAAAGAAAAGAAAATTGTTCGCGAAAATATCAAGATTTTAGAAGAAACATTTGCTAGCTTTGGCATTCGTGCTAGCGTTGAACGTGCTGAAATCGGACCGTCTGTGACTAAGTACGAGGTCAAGCCAGCTGTCGGAGTGCGGGTCAATCGCATTTCCAATCTGGCTGACGATTTAGCTCTGGCTTTGGCAGCTAAAGATGTGCGGATTGAAGCACCTATTCCGGGAAAATCTCTAGTCGGAATTGAAGTACCAAATTCCGAGATTGCAATGGTCACTTTCCGTGAACTCTGGGAGCAATCTAAGACAGATGATAAGAAATTACTCGAAATTCCTTTAGGAAAGGCTGTCAATGGCTCTGTTCGGACGTTTGATTTGGCAAAAATGCCTCATTTGCTAGTAGCAGGTTCGACTGGTTCAGGGAAATCCGTTGCAGTCAACGGTATTATTGCTAGTATTCTCATGAAAGCACGACCAGATGAAGTCAAGTTCATGATGGTCGATCCTAAAATGGTCGAATTGTCTGTCTATAATGATATTCCTCACTTACTGATCCCTGTTGTGACCAATCCTCGCAAAGCGAGTCGGGCTTTGCAAAAAGTGGTCGATGAAATGGAAAATCGCTATGAGCTCTTTTCTAAGGTTGGTGCTCGCAATATTGCAGGTTACAATGCCAAAGTAGCCGAGTACAATGCTAGTCAACCAGAATATAAACAAATTCCTCTTCCTTTGATTGTGGTTATTGTGGATGAGTTGGCAGACCTCATGATGGTAGCCAGCAAAGAAGTGGAAGACGCCATTATTCGCTTGGGACAAAAAGCTCGAGCGGCTGGTATTCACATGATTTTGGCCACTCAGCGACCGTCTGTTGATGTTATCTCTGGGCTCATCAAGGCAAATGTCCCATCGCGAATTGCTTTTGCTGTCTCTAGTGGAACTGATAGCCGAACGATTCTAGATGAAAATGGTGCAGAGAAACTCTTGGGACGTGGGGATATGCTCTTTAAGCCAATTGATGAAAATCATCCTGTTCGTCTGCAAGGATCGTTCATCTCTGATGAAGATGTGGAGCGCATTGTCACTTTTGTTAAGAATCAAGCCGAAGCAGACTATGATGATAATTTTGACCCAGGCGAAGTATCTGAGAATGACATGGATTCAGGTAGTGAGAGTGAACAAGGTGATCCACTCTTTGAAGAAGCCAAGGCTTTGGTCATAGAAACGCAAAAAGCGAGTGCTTCAATGCTCCAACGTCGATTGTCCGTCGGATTTAATCGTGCGACTCGACTGATGGAAGAGTTGGAAGCTGCAGGTGTCATCGGTCCAGCAGAAGGCACCAAGCCAAGAAAAGTTTTAATGAATAACTAAAATAGGTGCTGTTTAAAAAATGTAACATCCTTGGGAGTGGGACAAAAATCGGTAATTTCGAAGAAATTTGATTTTGTCGTCCCATCCCCGCACAGTTGAGTAGGGCTGTAAAGGTTGATTTATCAACCACATAGAACCCACTCAACCACTGCGACTTGCAAGAAACTCATAAAAATCTGACGAGGTTAAGGACTTTTGTCCCAGCCTCTTTTTCTGTAGCTGTTTTATTTTGAAAGTTTTGTAGAAAAGGTATGGAAAATCTCACATTTTTCAATTCTGTAAGTTTTCTACGGTTTAAACTCGACTTTTTTGATAAAATTAGACCATGACTTGTAAATGGAGGCTATATGTCAAAAGAGATACTTACAGGGCTTAGTCAAAAAGAAGTTAAAGCACGCGTCCAAAAAGGCTTGGTCAACGAAGTAACGGTTAGCACGGAAAAAACAACTTGGCAAATCATTCAGTCGAATGTGTTTACTTATTTTAATTTTATATTTTTTGTCCTTGCTGTGTTGCTAGTTATTGTACAATCATGGAATAATTTACTTTTTTTACCTATTGTTATTATCAATTCTTTGATTGGAATTGTTCAAGAGCTTAGAGCGCGCAAAATATTGAGCAACATGCAGTTGCTTCATCACTATACAGCGATTGTCGTGCGAGACGGTAAAGAAATCCAACTAGAGACAAAAGATTTAGTACAAGATGATATCGTTCTTTTCTCGACAGGAGATCAAATCTATGCAGACGCTAAGATTGTATCAGGTGAATTGAAAGTCAATGAATCACAGTTAACAGGAGAAGCAGATGAAATCGCAAAGCAAATAGATGATACTGTCATGTCAGGCAGTTTTGTCGTATCTGGCAAAGCCTATGCTCGCTTGGAAAAAGTAGGCGATGAATCCTACATCAATCAACTGACATTGAAAGCAAAAGAAGTCTCTGGAAAAGAAGAATCGGAAATGGTACGTTCGGTCAATAATCTGGTTAAAGTGATTGGATTTTTGATTATTCCTTTAGGGCTTCTTCTATTTTTCCAAAGTTATGTGACCAATCACGAAAGTTTTCAAGTTAGTATTGTCTCCACGGTAGGAGCTATTATCGGTATGATTCCAGAGGGGCTTTATCTTTTGATGACTCTGGCGCTGGCTTTGGGAGCAGCTAGTCTAGCAAGACAGCAGGTTTTATTAAATAGTATGAAAGGGATTGAGTCTCTTTCTCGTGTAGATGTTTTGTGTGTAGATAAGACAGGAACCATTACGGAAAATACGATGAAAGTTGCACAAGTACTCTCTGTTCAGCAAGACAATAATGCCTCACAGGAAGCTCTTAAACGATATTTGGCAGCAAGTCCAGATGAAAATGAAACGATTGTAGCAATTCGAGACTTTTTTGCTTCAGAAGTAGTAGAAAAGGCTTGGACCGTAGTGAAGGCCCTTCCGTTTAGTTCAAAGACCAAGTTTGGTGCTATTTCTTTCAAAGAAGGCAATTTTATTTTAGGTGCTCCAGAGTTTGTATTAAAAGAAAAGTTGGAAGAATATCGCAGCTATTTTCAACAATATGCAGAAAGCGGCTCACGCGTTCTTGTTTTTGCTGAATCAAAAAATCAGCCATTTACAGGTGATTTGACTCAAACAGTAGACCCCCTACTTTTCATCTTATTAGAAAATCCAATTCGAGAAAATGCAGCTGAAACCTTTTCCTATTTTGCTCTTCAAGGTGTGGAAGTCAAAGTTATCTCAGGAGATAATCCTGTAACAGTTGCTGCAGTGGCTGCCAAAGCAGAGATTCCTCATGCAGAAAATTATGTAGACGCGCAAAACTTGGATACTGATGAAAAAATCACTCAAGCAGTTGAAAAATATACGGTCTTTGGTCGAGTGACCCCTCAACAGAAACAAAAATTAGTCCAAGCACTTCAAGCTAATCAGCACAAAGTCGCCATGACAGGGGATGGTGTAAATGATATTTTAGCAATGAAGACTGCAGATTGCAGCATTGCTATGGAGTCTGGCAACAATGCTACCAAGCAGATTGCACAAGTTGTTTTGCTGGATTCTGACTTTTCGCATATGCCGCATATTGTGACAGAAGGACGTAGGGTTGTCAATAACATTCAGCGTTCCGCTAGTTTATTTCTTGTGAAAAATATTTTTTCTATTTCCCTTGCTATCTTATCTAGTTTGTTTGCTTTTACCTATCCTTTGCAGGCATCACAAGTTTCCTTGATTAGTGCGTTCACTATTGGTATACCCGGATTTATGTTAGCTTTGGAGCCTAATAAGCAGCGCATTCGAGGGCGTTTTATCAGAACGGTTTTACAGAATGCCATACCAGCAGCTTTTGTTGATTTACTAGCCGTTTTGATTGTCATGGCTTGTGGTCGGATTTTTCGATTATCCACGCAAGAAGTTGCGACATCGTCTGTTATCTTATTGGCAGTAGTTGGTTTCATTATCATCATCAAGCTTATCCATCCTCTCAATCGAATGAAAACCATTGTTGTAATCTTTAACATCATCGGCTTGGTGATTTCAGGCTTGTTATTTCACTCTATCTTTTTGTTATCTAAAATCTCACCGATTACCATTATCCTCACAGTCATTCTCTCCTTGATGTTAGAATCACTTATGAGATTGTTCCAATTCATAACAAATAAGTTATTTGCTCTATTTGATAAGTTCTCAACAAAATATTAAATATAAAAATATCGGAAGCAGATGAGTCTGTCCGATATTTTTTATTATTTTGCTAAAAATAAGCCAATCACCATGGCGAGGTAGAGAAAGAAGGTCAAAATAAAACCAGCTCGCCAGAAAAATTTAAAGAACTTAGGATAGTAAAAACTGCGTTTAACTCGAAGAAAGTAGACAGTAATGGCAATTGCTAAAGCAGAGAGAGCTAACGCCAATTCTGGCAAGAGACTGTGGTAGAAAGCTCTATCAGAGATGATATAGAATTCCAACACAAAAAGTGGAAAAGCCAGATCTGCAAAATTCAAGCCAAACCGTTTCAGGCGAAATAATTTAGTGATAATAATGGTTAAAATAATGGTTAAAAAGATAAATAAAATAGATGCGATTTTTAATAATGTCATAAGTTTATTTTACCATAAAAACTGGAGAAAGATAGAAAAATTTTTCGTGTTTTTTCTTGCAATTTAGCAGGTTTAGTGTATAATAGAAAAGTATGCATAAGCATACTTGTGGGAGGTAAAAATATTACGTTACCGCCAAAACCACAAAGGAGGATTTAAAAATGGCTAAAAAAGTCGAAAAACTTGTAAAATTGCAAATCCCTGCTGGTAAAGCTACTCCAGCTCCACCAGTTGGTCCTGCGCTTGGTCAAGCTGGTATCAACATCATGGGATTTACGAAAGAGTTCAATGCTCGCACAGCTGATCAAGCTGGCATGATTATTCCAGTTGTCATCTCTGTATACGAAGATAAATCATTTACTTTCGTAACAAAGACACCACCAGCTGCTGTTCTTTTGAAAAAAGCTGCAGGTGTTGAAAAAGGATCAGGTACACCAAACAAAACAAAAGTTGCAACAGTTACTCGTGCACAAGTACAAGAAATTGCTGAAACTAAGATGCCAGATTTGAACGCTGCAAACCTTGAGTCTGCAATGCGTATGATCGAAGGTACTGCTCGTTCTATGGGATTCACTGTTGTTGACTAATCAATAACACCCAAACCCGCAAGACTTCATCAGACGAGAAGGACGTGGGAGATGAAAATCGATTGAACCACTTACAAGGAGAATAGAAAATGGCTAAAAAAAGCAAACAACTTCGTGCTGCTCTTGAAAAAATCGACAGCACAAAAGCATACAGCGTAGAAGAAGCTGTAGCACTTGCAAAAGAAACAAACTTTGCAAAATTTGACGCAACTGTAGAAGTTGCTTATAACTTGAACATTGATGTGAAAAAAGCGGATCAACAAATCCGTGGTGCAATGGTTCTTCCAAACGGAACTGGTAAAACCCAACGTGTGCTTGTTTTTGCACGTGGTGCAAAAGCAGAAGAAGCAAAAGCTGCTGGTGCAGACTTCGTTGGTGAAGATGACCTCGTTGCAAAAATCAACGGTGGCTGGCTTGACTTTGATGTCGTAATTGCTACACCTGATATGATGGCACTTGTTGGACGTCTTGGACGTATCCTTGGACCACGTAACTTGATGCCAAACCCTAAAACTGGTACCGTAACAATGGATGTTGCTAAAGCGGTTGAAGAATCTAAAGGCGGTAAAATTACTTACCGTGCTGATCGTGCAGGGAACGTACAAGCTATCATTGGTAAAGTTTCATTTGATGCTGATAAGTTGGTTGAAAACTTCAAAGCATTCCACGATGTGATTGCAAAAGCTAAACCAGCTACAGTAAAAGGAACTTATATGACTAATCTTACTGTTACCACTACTCAAGGTGTAGGTATTAAGGTTGATGTCAACTCACTTTAATTAGAATCGAAACTCTGTCTTCGGATGGAGTTTTTCTTTTACTAAAATTAAAAGCGTTGGATTGATGAATTCATCGCTTTTTATATTTGGAATAAAATTTGCAGGGGGGATACATATTTAAAGCAAAAACCTCCTGTGTTATATTTTCTTACATATTTTTACAAAAACTATTGCATGAATTTTCGTAAAATTGTATAATATAAAATAATTATTCCTAGTGGGAGGTTTCTCATGGTAAGATACAAATCTATATTACATCAAGGAAATCAAGAATATAGCTATATTGATCTCGAAAAAGCGGCATTAGATATGGGTGGAAACTTAGACAGTCTTCCTTATTCTATTCGCATGTTATTAGAAAGTCTGTTGCGAAAAGAAGATGGTGATGCTGTAAGAAAACATCACATAGAAAATCTAATGCACTATCAAGCTGTTAAACCGAAAGGTGAAGTGCCCTTTAAACCAAGTCGTGTTATTTTACAGGACTTTACGGGAGTACCAGTTGTTGTTGACTTGGCAAGTATGCGCGATGCAGTTGTAACAAATGGAGGAGACCCAGAGCTTATCAATCCTGAAATTCCTGTGGATTTAGTCATTGACCATAGTGTGCAAGTTGATTGTTATGGCTGTGAGACTGCTTTGAAAGAAAATATAACAAAAGAATTTTCACGTAATAATGAGCGGTATGAATTTTTGAAATGGGCTGAGCAATCTTTTGATAATTATCGTGCAGTTCCACCTGCAACTGGGATTATTCACCAAGTTAATATTGAATTCCTTAGTGATGTTGTTATTGAAAAAGACGGCATGCTTTATCCAGATTCAATGTTTGGAACAGACAGTCATACAACAATGATCAATGGAATAGGGGTTCTTGGCTGGGGAGTTGGAGGAATTGAAGCAGAAGCTGCTATGTTGGGAGAAGCCTCCTATTTTCCAATTCCAGAAGTGATTGGTGTACGCTTAGTTGGGGAATTGCCCAAGATTGCAACGGCAACAGACTTAGCTTTAAAAGTAACGCAACGATTACGACAAGAAAATGTAGTTGGAAAATTTGTGGAATATTTTGGGGAAGGACTAGCAACACTTAGTTTGGCAGACCGCGCAACAGTTGCAAATATGGCGCCAGAATATGGAGCAACCTGCGGTTACTTTCCTATTGATGAAGAGACACTTCGTTATATGCGACTAACAAATCGGAAAGAAGAACATATTGTGTTAACGAAGCTCTATGCTCAAAAGAATCATCTATTTTATGATGAAAAAGTGGAGCCAATTTATTCAAAAGTTGTTGAGATTGATTTATCCACCATTGTTCCAAGTATTTCTGGTCCCAAACGGCCACAGGATTTAATTGAATTGACAAATGCTAAGCAAGAATTTCAAGCAAGTCTTATCCGAGAAGCGGGTGTTCGAGGTTTTGGTTTGCCGAGAGAGGAATTGAGGAAAACAGCGACGGCATTGTTTGACGATTATGAAGAAGAGATTAAAACGGGTCATGTCGCTATTGCAGCAATTACTAGTTGTACCAATACCTCCAACCCATATGTCTTAATGGCGGCAGGCTTAGTAGCTAAACGTGCTGTGGAAAAAGGATTGCGTGTTTCAAAAACAGTCAAAACGTCACTTGCACCAGGCAGTAAGGTTGTTACGGCTTATTTGAAGGAGAGTGGTCTCCAAGTCTATCTGGACAAATTAGGTTTTAATGTTGTTGGATATGGCTGCACCACTTGCATTGGCAATTCTGGAAATTTGTTACCAGAAGTGGCAAAAGCAATTACGGATACGGATTTACTTGCTAGCGCTGTCCTATCAGGTAATCGGAATTTTGAAGGTCGAATCAATCCTTTGGTTAAAGCAAATTTTTTAGCTAGTCCGCCACTGGTGGTCGCTTATGCTTTAGCTGGGAATACAAATATTGATTTAACAAGTGAACCGCTTGGATATGATAGGAATGGACTACCTGTTTACTTCATGGATCTTATGCCAAATCATGATTTGGTAGCAGATTATGTACAAAAATACGTTACCAGTAGTTTGTTTAAAAAAGAGTATGAGCATGTTTTTACTGATAGTGAAAAATGGAATCAAATTCCAACGAAAAAATCGAAAATCTATCACTGGAATCAAGCCTCTACTTATATACAAAATCCTCCTTACTTTGATGGCTTGGGAGATGATACAAGCATTCAACCGTTGAAAAATCTGGCTGTTTTAGCAAAATTTGGAGATACGATTACGACAGACCATATTTCTCCAGCAGGAAATATTGCTAGAAATAGTCCAGCAGCATCATATTTAGAGGAACATGGTGTAAGCTATCAAGACTTTAATTCTTATGGTAGTCGTCGCGGGAATCATGAAGTGATGATGAGAGGCACCTTTGCCAATATTCGGATAAAAAATGAACTAGCAGCTGGAAAACTTGGTGGTTATACAAAGTATAAGGGTGAACTGATGCCGATTTATGAAGCTGCTATGTGTTATAAGAAAGAAAAAGTGGATACGATTATTTTGGCAGGTCGCGATTATGGTATGGGTTCTAGTCGTGATTGGGCAGCTAAAGGAGCAAATCTTTTGGGTGTTAAAGTGGTTTTAGCTGAAAGTTTTGAAAGAATTCACCGCTCCAATTTAGTCATGATGGGCATTCTTCCTCTTCAATATTTGGACGGCGAAAATGCTCAAAATCTTGGATTAACTGGAAAAGAAACGTTTGATATTCAATTGCCGAAAGAGCCACAGGTAGGGCAAATCATAACGGTTATTGCAAAAGAAGGCGATCGAATCACACGATTTAAAGCACGTCTTCGTTTTGATGCAGACGCGGATATTCGTTATTATGAAAATGGAGGGATTTTACCAATGGTGGTTAGAAAGAAATTGCAAGAGGTGAAACAATGACACAAAGCAATGGTTTAAAAGATACGATTGCCTGTGAGACTCGTATCAGTCAGATTATAGATGATACTCTTTCTTATGCAGGCTATAATATTTCCGAATTGATGGAGAATAATGCAAGTTTTGAAGAAGTCATTTACCTACTTTGGAATTTGCATTTGCCAACTCAGATTGAATTGAAACATTTTGTGAACGATTTACGTGCCAATTATGCCATTAGTGATGCGGTGGAACAATGTATTCTCATCCAATCGCGCAAGCATCTGCATCCAATGAGTGTATTGCGTTCTACAGTTAGTCTTTTAGGAGTTTATAATATCCATGCCGAAGAGACGTCTCTAGAAGCAACTTATGAACAAAGTATTCAATTGATGGCTAAGATTCCAACGATCATTGCAACATTTACAAGGTTGAGATTGGGACAAACTCCGATTGAACCGAGAAAAGATTTAGAATTTGCAGCGAACTTTTTATATATGTTAAATGGGCAGGAACCAACAGAATTAGAAATTCAAGCTTTCAATCGTGCTCTGGTTCTTCATGCAGATCACGAGCTAAATGCTTCAACTTTTGCAGCGCGGGTATGTGCTTCCACTTTAACCGATATTTATTCTTGTGTGACGGCGGCAATCGGCGCTTTAAAAGGGTCACTTCATGGAGGAGCCAATGAATTCGTCTTTGACATGTTAAAGGAAATTAAAGCAGAGGGCGATACGAATGCATATTTGGATCGAAAATTAGCCTCACATGAAAAAATCATGGGCTTTGGTCATCGTGTTTATAAAACACAGGATCCTCGTGAAAAATATTTGCGAGAAATGGCAGAGGAATTGACAAAGGGGACAGAAAAAGAAATTTGGTACCAGATTTCAGAAGAAATCGAACGTTATATGAAGCACACCAAGCATTTAATACCGAATGTAGATTTTTACTCAGCAACGGTTTATCATGTTTTAGGTATTGACAGTAGTATCTATACATTGATTTTTGCAATGAGTCGGATGTCTGGCTGGATTGCTCACATTCAAGAGCAACGCAAAAATAATAAGCTGATTAGACCTCGCTCTCATTATGTTGGCGCTCAAAATTTACATTATATTCCTATTGGGAGGAGATAAAATGGCAGAAAGAATTCGCCTTGTGAATAAGCAGTTGCTAGTTCCTGATAATCCCGTTGTCCCTTACATCGAAGGTGATGGAATTGGGCATGACATTTGGAAAAATGCACAGTTTGTCTTGGATAAAGCAGTGGAGATAGCTTATAAAAGCAGTAGAAAGATTTTTTGGAAAGAGATATTGGCGGGAGAAAAAGCCTTTCGTTTGACAGGAGAATGGTTGCCAGAAGAGACTTTAACGACAATCAAGCATCATTTAGTTGCGATTAAAGGTCCTCTTACAACTCCTGTTGGTGGCGGCATTCGTTCTTTAAATGTTGCCTTGCGTCAAGAACTAGATCTCTACGCTTGTGTACGTCCCGTACGGTATTTTGCGGGCGTTCCTAGCCCACTACGACATCCTGAAAAGACGAATATGACAATTTTTCGTGAAAATACCGAAGATATTTATGCAGGAATCGAATGGGAAAGTGAGTCTGATGAGGCTCAAAAAGTGATACAATTTTTGCAAGAGAAAATGGGAATTGATAAAATTCGTTTTCCGAAGACAAGTGCTATTGGCATTAAACCAATTTCACGCCAAGGAAGTGAACGGTTGATTCGTGCAGCGATCCATTATGCTCTATCTGCCAATGTAAAAAACGTAACTCTGGTTCATAAAGGGAATATCCAAAAATTTACAGAAGGTGGTTTCAGAAAATGGGGCTATGAGCTTTCAGAGAAGGAGTTTGCAAAGGAATTAGCAGCTGGGAAATTGATTGTGACAGATGTGATTGCAGATAATTTTTTACAACAAATTCTATTAAATCCTGAAAAATTTCAAGTAGTAGCTTTGACAAATTTGAATGGAGATTATGTTAGTGATGCTCTGGCTGCTCAAGTTGGTGGCATTGGTATTGCTCCTGGAGCTAATATCAATTATGAAACAGGTCATGCTATTTTTGAAGCAACGCATGGAACAGCTCCTGATATCGCAAATCAAAATAAAGCAAATCCTTGTTCACTCTTGTTGTCTGCCTGCATGATGTTTGATTACATTGGGTGGTCCGAAGCTGCGCAAGTTATTATAAAAGCGATTGAAAAAGCGTTAGCACTTCAAAAGATGACAGATGATTTTGCTAGTCAGATAGAAGGTGTTCCTGCGCTTTCAACGAGTGATTTCACTCAGGTTTTATTAGATTTTTTAGCTTAGGTTCTGATTTTTACACATGAAACAAATCGTGGGACTCTATCTTCGGATGGAGTTTTTTTAAATCCTGTGAGTGTTACTTTTTTCTCGAAATTTTTATTTTTTACAGAATTTGACTATATAAAAATCTCAAAATATGGTAAAATAGTACAGATAAAATAAGGAGAATAAAAATGGTGGCCCCGAAATATAAACGTATTTTAATCAAATTATCAGGTGAAGCTCTTGCTGGTGAGAAAGGGATCGGAATTAACATTTCAACCGTTCAAAAAATGGCAGAGGAAATCAAGGAAGTACATGATTTAGGTATTGAAATCGCCCTTGTTATCGGCGGTGGAAATCTCTGGCGTGGAGAGCCTGCGGCAGAAGCAGGAATGGATCGTGTGCAGGCTGACTACACAGGAATGTTAGGAACAGTCATGAATGCCTTGGTCATGGCGGATTCACTTCAACAAGTGGGGGTGGATACGCGCGTACAAACAGCGATTGCTATGCAGCAAGTAGCAGAACCTTATATTCGTGGACGCGCTCTGCGACACTTGGAAAAAGGACGTATCGTTATTTTCGGTGCTGGAGTTGGTTCTCCCTACTTCTCAACAGATACAACAGCTGCCCTTCGCGCGGCTGAGATTGAAGCTGATGCAATTCTTATGGCAAAAAATGGTGTAGACGGCGTTTATAACGCTGATCCTAAGAAAGATAAGACTGCGGTGAAATTTGATGAATTAACTCACCGTGACGTGATTAACAAAGGTCTTCGTATCATGGATTCAACAGCTTCAACTCTTTCAATGGATAATGACATTGACCTTGTTGTCTTTAATATGAACGAACCTGGTAATATCAAACGCGTTGTCTTTGGTGAGCAAATCGGAACAACCGTTTCAAATAATGTAGATAAAGAAGAGGAATAATTTATGGCAAATGCAATTGTAGAAAAAGCGAAAGAAAGAATGACCCAATCACATCAAAGTTTAGCGCGTGAATTTGGCAGCATTCGTGCTGGTCGTGCGAACGCCAGCCTTTTGGATCGGATTTCAGTTGAGTATTATGGAGTGGAAACTCCACTCAATCAAATCGCGTCTATCACGATTCCTGAAGCGCGTGTCCTTTTGGTGACGCCGTTTGACAAATCTTCTATCAAGGATATTGAGCATGCACTCAATGCTTCTGACCTTGGTATTACTCCTGCGAGTGACGGTACAGTTATTCGTTTGGTTATTCCTGCTTTGACAGAAGAAACTCGCCGTAATCTTGCTAAGGAAGTGAAGAAAGTCGGCGAAAATGCTAAAATTGCTATTCGTAATATCCGCCGTGACGCCATGGATGAAGCTAAAAAGCAAGAAAAAGCAAAAGAAATTACTGAAGATGAATTGAAAACACTTGAAAAAGATATTCAAAAGGTGACAGATGAAGCAGTTAAGCATATTGATGAAATGACTGCCAGCAAGGAAAAAGAATTGATTGAAGTGTAAGCTTTTCTCTATATGTAGTAAAAAATAGAAAGCAAAGAGAATGGGACAGAAATCAGTCGTTTCCTAGAAACTTGATTTTGTCGTCCCATCTCCGTAAAGTCGAGTAGGGCTGTAAAAGTTGATTGATCAATGAGTTAGAGCTCACTCAGCAGTGATTGATTAGGCACTAAAGTGCCATTAATTGTGTATGGGAAACTCTAATTGACTAAAGTCAACATAGTTTCTCCAAACTACTGCGTCTTAGAATGATAACTATATAAACAAAGGAAGCTGAACACTTTTGTTCCAGCTTCTTCTTTTGAAGTGGGAAGACATGTTTCATATCTACTTCAAACGATAGAAAGATAAAAAATGAATACAAATCTTGCAACATTTATAACAGGTCTTGTAACCGATGAAAATGATCGTTTTTACTTTGTCCAAAAAGACGGGCAAACGTATGCTTTAGCTAAAGAAGAGGGTAAGCATCAGTTGGGCGAATCGGTCAAGGGCTTTGCCTACAGCGACATGAAGCAGAAACTTCGCTTGACGACTCTTGATGTAACAGCGACCCAGACGACTTTTGGCTGGGGAACAGTGACTGATGTTCGCAAGGACTTAGGTGTTTTTGTTGACACAGGACTTCCAGATAAGCAAATTGTAGTGTCTCTTGACATTTTGCCAGAAATAAAAGAACTTTGGCCTAAAAAAGGCGACTGCCTCTATATTCGTCTGGATGTAGACAAAAAAGATCGCATTTGGGGGCTTTTAGCCTACCAAGAAGATTTCCAGAAATTAGCTCGTCCAGCTTATAATAATATGCAAAATCAAAATTGGCCGGCTATTGTTTATCGTTTGAAGTTATCTGGAACCTTTGTCTATCTGCCTGAAAATAATATGCTGGGCTTTATCCACCCCAGCGAGCGTTACACAGAGCCGCGTTTAGGTCAGGTCTTGGATGCGCGTGTCATTGGTTTTAGAGAGGTGGATCGGACTTTAAACCTTTCGCTCAAACCTCGCTCTTTTGAGATGCTGGAAAATGACGCCCAGATGATTCTGACTTATCTGGAGACCAATGGCGGCTTCATGACCCTCAATGATAAGTCAGCTCCGGAGGACATCAAGGCCACTTTCGGTATTTCCAAGGGACAGTTTAAGAAAGCTCTTGGTGGACTCATGAAAGCTGGTAAGATTAAGCAGGATGTGACTGGGACGGAGTTGGTTTGAGATACTAATCTATCTTATTTTTAAGATTTTTGATAGAATAAAAGGTATGTTAGAAAAGAAACCTCATAAAAGGAGGTCATTGTGTTAGCGATTGAAGAGATTAAAACAGTAAATGTGACAAATTTACCTAATCTGACGATTTTAAGTGGTGATGATACAGGTCAATTTGAAGCAATGAAATCACAATTTTTACGCCAAATTCGATATAATGCGGCAGATTTAAATATGGCTTATTTTGATATGAAAGAAGCTGTTTATCCAGATGTGGAGATTGATTTAGTGAGTTTGCCCTTCTTTTCTGAAGAGAAGATCGTCATTTTGGATCATTTTTTGGATGTGACAACAACTAAAAAACGCTATTTGACGGATGATGAGCTAAAATCTTTTGAGCAATATTTGGAGAATCCCGCAGATACAACGAAATTAGTCATTTTTGCGGAAGGAAAGTTAGATAGCAAACGGCGAATTGTAAAGCTGCTCAAACGGGATGGCAAAATGTTTGAAGCAACTGAGCCCAAAGAACAAGAATTACGCACCTACTTTAGTAAGCAAGTTCAAGAACAGGGGTTAGAACTTCGTTCGCAAGTTTTAGAAGAATTGCTAATTAAGTCTGGTTTCGATTTTAGTGAAATCAGCAAAAACCTAGCTTTTTTAAAGGACTATAAAAAAGATGGAATCATTACAAGTGATGACATTGCTGAAGCGATTCCAAAGACTTTGCAGGACAATATTTTTGACTTGACCCAGATGATTTTGCAGCAAAAGGTAGATGCGGCAAGAAGCCTAGTGCGCGATTTGACATTGCAAGGTGAAGACGAAATCAAGCTGATTGCGATTATGCTGGGACAGTTTCGGATATTTACGCAAGTGAAAATCCTCTTTGAAAATGGACGTAACGAAAGTCAGATTGTAGCAGACTTGTCCAGTTATTTAGGACGAAAGGTAAATCCTTTTCAAATCAAATATGCCTTACGTGATGTGCGATCTTTACAGCTTGATTTTCTAAAAAAAGTACTTGCTTGCTTGATTGAAACAGATTACCAAATCAAGTCTGGAGTTTATGAGAAAAGTTACTTATTTGACTTGGCTTTGTTAAAGATTGCTACCCACAACTTATAAGCAAATAAGTTGAAAATTTTGTAGCTCTACGTTATCATTTTCATATAAACTGAAAAAGGGGAACAAACCAATGGCAATTATTTTACCTGATCTACCTTATGCTTACGACGCTTTGGAACCGTATATTGACGAAGAAACGATGCACTTGCATCATGACAAACACCACAATACTTATGTCAATAATGTAAATGCAGCTCTGGCAAAACACCCTGAAATCGGTGAGGATTTGGAGCAACTTTTGTCAGATGTGGCAACTATTCCAGCGGATATTCGTCAAGCTGTTATCAATAACGGTGGTGGTCATCTCAACCATGCTCTTTTCTGGGAATTGATGACACCAGAAAAGACAGAGCCATCAGCAGCATTAGCAGCAGACCTTGAAGCAACATTTGGTTCATTTGATGACTTCAAAGCAGCATTTACAACAGCTGCGGCAAGTCGCTTTGGTTCAGGTTGGGCTTGGCTGGTGGTCAATAATGATGGTAAATTAGAAGTGACTTCAACTGCTAATCAAGACACACCAATCTCTGAAGGGAAAACACCAATTTTAGGAATTGATGTTTGGGAACATGCTTATTATGTGAAGTACCGCAATGTTCGTCCAGATTACATCAAAGCATTCTTCTCAGTCATCAACTGGAATAAGGTTAATGAATTGTACGCAGCAGCAAAATAAGGTGTGCAATGAGATAGAAAAAACGAATCTGATAAGGTTCGTTTTTTCTGTTATAGTAAAATTACCTATAAATTTCTTCCAAATAAAACCAGATTTGTTGTTTGAGGAAATTCAGAGAATGATCGTTTGTTCTGTCAATCACGCCAAAAACGAGATAATGATTTTTAAATAATAGCTCATAATCAATATTTTCTCCGACAATAATAATTTTTCCTCTTTGTAAAATGTCTTATCATATAAGACAATCTTCTGATGAGTAAAATCCTTAAACAGTCATTCGACATTATTGAGCAGTTTATCTTTGTAGTAATGAAAGAATGATTTTTTCGCAATGACACTCGTTACTCGTCCTTGCAAACCGTACTTCAAGATTTGGCTATCTTTTTTAGGTACGGAGGCTTTTGCAGTGATTTTAAACAGATTTCCCTGTTTTGTTTCAGTAGCAGAAGTGTCAATGCTATTAATTTTACCGATAATAGTGATTGTCTGATTTCCAATTTTTTCTAAGATAAGTCGGGAAGTTTGTCCCTTTTTTAAATTGGTCATATAGGCTGAAGGCACGTAATAGGTGATAAGAACTTCTTTTGTTTTCGTGATATCTGGATAGATCTGAGCAATTTCCGTTCCTTTGGGGAGTAAAGACTTCCCTTTGAGCGCACTGCTGATATGAAGAATCCCTGTTTCGGGAGCAGTCAGTTGATTATTTTGAAGTTGAGCATTTGCTTGGTTCAATTGATTTTGCAAATCGGTAATTTGGGTCGTAAGGCTTGTTAACTGTTGGTCTGCTATTTGGATAAATTGTGTGCGAAGTACCTCAATTTTAGTCGAAAGGCTATTATCATAGGTTGTTGCAGTTCCAGTACCAGCTTTTTGAATGTTTAGATTGGCTAGGGAAGATTTGAGGTTGGATATATTCGTATTAATCTGAGATAGGTATTGATTTGTAGTTGACGGATCAGGTTTGACTTGATATTCATTTTTATATAGGTTAAAGGTTGCTTGATGAGGATTATTTTGGGGCAAATTTGAAGCGTTGCTAGAAATGGCATGATACAGTTCATGATAATCATTCATTTGTTTTGTTAATTCGTTCATTTGATCATCAATAGCAGCAATCGTATGGTTGGTTAAAGAAGCTTGTTTACTAACTTCGGAATTATTTTTTGAAATGCCGATAGTTAAATCTTCTGATTGTTTGATAAAATTGTTAAATGTGTTGGCATAGCCAAACTCATCTTTGTCTGTAAAAAGATTTGTTCCCTGCTGTAAACTGTTCTTTAATGTTTCTAATTCTGCTTTTTGGCGCTGGTAAGTGGCAAGTTGCGTTTCAATGGCTGTTTGTTGGGAAGCTTCCATATTTTTTGTATATTGAACCAACAACTCTCCTTTGGTGACGGTCTTATTTTCAGCTAAATGATTGGTCAGAACCGTATTGTCACTGGTTGACTGAATCATGGCAATGACTTTCGTTGGTGTGATTTCGCCAATGGATTTGATAGTCACTTCTTTTTGCCCGACAAAGGAAAAGAGGACAAGAAATAGAATGAAGAATGTCAAAGGCAGAATGAGAACAGTCGCAAAGTTGTGGTATCTTCGATGATAAAATTCTGCACTTTTAAACAGATTGGGATTCATAATTTACTCCTTATTTATTAAATAGATGATAATAAAAACCTTTTCTTCCTATCAATTCAGTATGAGAACCAGTTTCAATCACTTTTCCTTGGTCGAGGACAATAATCTGATTTGTACGCTTTGAAATGCTGAGACGATGAGCAACAAAAATAATGGTTTTGTCGGGTAATTTCATGAGATTATCAATGACCTTTTTCTCTGTTAAAACATCTAATCCACTCGTTGCTTCATCTAAAATGAGAATGGGAGATTTCGTCAGCAGAGCGCGTGCAAGTGCAATTCGTTGCTTTTGTCCACCAGATAATCCAGCTCCGTCAGACAATTCTGTCTGGTATCCCAGAGGCATTTGTTCAATGTCTGAGCGGATTTCTGCAATTTCACAAGCACGAAGAATGTCTGATTAAGAAACTGCTTGATTGGCTCCTAATGTGAGGTTTTCTAGAATGGATCCGCTAAAGATGTAAGCTTGCTGAGGTAGATAATTGATGTATTGACGAAGAACTTTCTTGTCAATTGTCTTGAGGTCATTTCCATTGAGGCGGATTTGCCCTTGATAAGGCTCATAAAAATGAACAATCATCTTAGCAAGTGTTGTTTTACCCGAACCACTGATGCCGACAAGACTAATTTTATCTCCCTTCTTGATAGTCAAACTAATATCTGATAAAGTATCTCGTCCAAAGCCGTATTTATAGGAAACGTTATGGAAAGTAATGTCTCCAGCTAAGAATCTTTTCTCCGTAAGGACTTGTTTGGTTTTGAATTCGGATTCTACCAGATAAACTTCATTCAGTCGATGATTGGCAACTTTAGCTGATTGCAGTTTGGTTTGAAGATTGATCATACTTTCAAGCGGACTAGTAAAGTATGAAAGGAGAGCATTGAAAGTAATCAGTTGACCAATTGAAATCTTTTGAGACATAGCCAAAGAGGCTCCGACCCAGAGAATGACCACATTCAAAATAAATTGTGCTCCTTGTTTGAGTACTGTCTGCATAATAGAATATTTACTTAATTTGAAAGTCTTATCCAGATAATCAACAAACTCGCTATCAATCTTTTGGTAACGGCTTTCTTCGCTGGTTAAAGATTTAATGGTTTCAATTCCGTTAATATCTTCGATAATGGCAGAATTTACCATAGCATTGCTTTGCATAACATCGTTGTTCATTTTTTCAAAAGGTTTCATAAAAGCAAAAATAATGAGAGCGTAGATAGGAATTGCAAGCAAGGTGAGTAAAAAGAGATTGGCATTTTGCAGTAAAAGAACACTGCCGACAATCATCACAATGGACAAATCAAGAAAGAGAGACAGGATAGTTGAAGCTAGAGCATCAATAATGGAGTTGGCATCTGTAAAACGAGAAATAATCTCCCCAGTGCGTCTCGTCGCAAAAAAGGACATTGGTAATTCAAAAATATGCCGAATATAAGACAAAATCACATCAATTGTTAATCGTTGACTGAGCACTGTTAGCAGGTAGTCTCTTGAAAAACTCATCATTTGCTGTAAGATGTAGGCAATGATAAGCCCAATTGAAATAATCCCAAGAGTTGATTTCATCTGATTTGGGATGTATTCGTCCAAAACACCTTGCAGATAATAGGAGCCCACAATGTTGATGAGAGTCACGAGCAAACTAGCTAAGACAATATAAAAAATCAAAGAACGCTGTTTAAAGATGAGTGGTAAAAAGCTAGCAAGCTCGTTCTTCTTATCCTTATGAGGTTCATAGCTAGGTTTCGGTGCGAGAAAGATAGCAACACCAGTCCAATCTTTTGCAAATTGTTTTTTGCTAATCTTAGTTATTTTGACAGTTGGATCAGGATCACCGATAAGCAAATGCTTTTTCTCGTTTTTATAAACGACATAATAGTGCTGAAGATTGCCATTTTTGTTGATATGTACGATGAAAGGATAGGGAAGCTCTTCTGTATCAAACAATGTCATGTCTGCTTGGATTGGTCGGGTTTCAAAGCCCATTTCTTTTGCTGCTTTGACAATTCCAAGTGCAGTTGTCCCTTCTTTGTTTGTCTTTGCGAGCTCTCTCAAGTGTGCTAAAGAATAATTTGAACCATAGTATTTAGCAATGGAAGCCAGAACAGCAACACCACAATCTCTAGCATCTATTTGTGGCACAAACGATTTTTTAAAATTCACTATAATGTTTTCCTTTCGTTTTGTAATGTTATTTTCTCAAAAAGCGCAAGAAAAAGAGCATTTTAATCTTAAATGGTCGTTCTGATGTCTTAAATGGTTAAAAAATACCATTCAAGATGTGAAAGCTACCATTCAGGCTTATTTTAAATTAACTAGAATTGTTACTTTATACTGTATATATACAATAAAGGAAGTTGAAAATAATTGATGATTCTGTTTATCATATCTTGTCATTTTTTCATTCTTCCTATATAATGAGGTATATAAGTTAGGAGAAGTGCGTGAGTAAAAAGACAATAATTCTTTGTTTGCTTGGTTGCTTTATGATGTGTGGTGTGTTGGTGTTAAGTGCTGTGTACTTTGGACAAGCTAGAAAGCCACATCATACAAAGGTAGCTGCAAGTTATACTGCCAGTCAAGAAAAGAAAAAAAGTCCGTCAAAAGAGTCAAAACCAGCCACTCGTGTTCCAATAAAGAGTATGGAAGAAAAGCAGAAGGACATGGAAGCTGATTTGCCTGTAATGGGAGCTTATGGTCTGTATTATGATTATGCCAATCTAAATTTAGTTCAAGTTGTACAAGCGTATCTAGATGAGATGGGAATAGATCATTCGCAGATTGCATTTTCTTATAAGGATTTAACGAGTGGACAAACCTATGCTATGAATGAAACACAGCCAATGACAGCAGGATCAACTTACAAATTGCCATTAAATATGTTGGTCGTTGATGAGGTAGAAAAGGGAAATTTATTACTTACCGAGCGATTTGATATTACACATACCCGCTATGAATATATCGGCGAACACAATAATTACGTAGCGGCATTTAATGGGACAATGAACATTCCTGAGATGCAGGAATACTCTCTTCTCTATTCTGAAAATACACCTGCTTATGCTTTAGCGGAACGCTTAGGTGGCTTGGATAAAGCCTATACGATGTATCAGCGCTATGGAAAAGGAAAGGGCGAGATTAAGACAATCAACCAACAGAATCAAACAACGACGGATTATTACATTCAAGTGTTGGACTATCTTTGGAAATATCAGGAAAAATATAAAGATATTTTGTATTATATCGGTGAGTCTTTTCCAAATGAATACTATAAACGATATGTAAGAGACATTCCAATCTACCAAAAGCCAGGTTATGTTGCAGAGGCATTAAATGTAGACGCAGTTGTGTGTGAGGAAAAGCCTTATTTGATTGCCCTTTATACAGCAGGACTGGGAGGAACGACTTCAGAGAGTGATGAAATCAGCGGTGTTGGTATTACGCAAGTTGGGCAATTGGCCTATGTCATCAATGAATGGCATCGAGTGAATATGAATTAAGATACATATATTTATGTGGCGAAGGACATGTTGTAAAAAGAACAAATTTCAGAAAAATGTAAGGGCTCTCTTTAAGATTGAAGCCCTTTTGTGTTATAATAAGAGCAGAATGTAAAAAAAGGATCACAAGGATATCATGATTAACAAAGAGCATTATCGTTACATTAGAGAACATCCTGCTTTTAAAAATTTGCCAGTTGAATATTTTGATAAAATAGCTGTTGAGATTCAATTTCGCAAAGTGCCAAAAGGGCAAATTATTTTCTTTTCTGGAGATAAGCGAGAGCGACTTTTTTTGATTTATAAGGGCTATGTTCGGATTGAGCAGTATGATCAGACAGATTCGTTTAATTACATTGATTATGTGAAAGAAAATACCATGTTTCCTTATGGTGGCATGTTTGAAGATAAAGATTATCATTATTCTGGGATTTCTGTGACGGATTTAGAATACTTTTCGATTCCTGTTGACTTGTATGAATACTATTCCAAACAAATTATAGAGCAAATGTTATTCATTACGCATAAGTTATCAAATATTTTGCGTTTCCATGAATTACGCTTGCGAAATTCCGTTTTAGCGAGTGCGACAGAGCGAGTTATCCAAGCGATTTCAATTTTATGTATTGATTTTTGTCAAGATAGAGATGATATTCCTTTTGCCCTTAGTATGAAAGAGTTAGCCAAGTTGGGGGCGACCACTCGTGAAACAGTTAATCAAGTGTTGAAAAAATTAACAGAAGAAAACATTATTCAATATAATCGAAAGAAACTCGTCTTTTTGAATAAAGAATACTTTTTAAAGTATTTTGAAGATATGTAGAAAAGAAGGACAGAATTGCAGTCCAAAAAGCAATTTTTGGTCCTTTTTTAATTTTGAAACTTAAACATTTAAAAATATCCTCAAAAACTTCATTTGTTTCTAAAAAATAATTATTCATAAAACCAATAAAATGCATAAAATATTTATAGAAAGCGTTTTATTTTGAAATAATATTAGAATTTATTTTAAAAAAAGCAAAGGATTTGGCGTTTTAAATGTATAATTGATTGTGAAAGCGCAAACAAAAGATATTACAATATAACATGTAAATAGAACTTAAGGAAACTTAAGTCACAAAGAAAAAAGAGGAGGACATAAGATGTCTACACATCCTATTCATGTTTTCTCAGAAATAGGAAAACTGAAAAAAGTTATGCTACATCGTCCTGGTAAAGAGTTGGAAAACTTGATGCCAGACCATTTGGAACGTCTACTTTTTGACGATATTCCATTTTTGGAAGATGCTCAAAAAGAACACGATGCATTCGCAGACGCTCTACGTAAAGAAGGTATTGAAGTTCTTTACCTCGAAAAATTGACTGCTGAATCATTGACTTCTCCAGAAATTCGTAACGAATTTATTGAAGAATATCTTGACGAAGCAAATATCCGCGGAGCACAAACAAAAGTTGCTATTCGCGACATTCTTCATGGTATAGAAGACAACCTTGAGTTGGTTGAAAAGACAATGGCTGGTTTCCAAAAAGCTGAACTGCCAGAAATTCCAGCAGACGCCAAAGGTTTGACGGATTTGGTAGAATCTGACTATCCATTTGCCATTGATCCAATGCCAAACCTTTACTTCACTCGTGACCCATTTGCAACAATTGGTAATGCGGTGTCATTGAACCACATGTACTCAGATACACGTAATCGTGAAACACTTTATGGTAAATACATTTTCAAATATCACCCAGTATATGGTGGCAATGTTGACTTGGTTTATAACCGTGAAGAAACAACTCGTATCGAAGGTGGAGATGAACTCGTTCTTTCTAAAGATGTCCTTGCAGTAGGTATTTCACAACGTACAGACGCAGCATCTATTGAAAAACTTTTGGTTAATATCTTCAAGAAGAATGTTGGCTTTAAGAAAGTGATTGCATTTGAATTTGCTAATAATCGTAAATTCATGCACTTAGATACAGTCTTCACAATGGTTGACTATGACAAGTTCACGATTCACCCAGAAATTGAAGGCGACCTTCGCGTTTACTCTGTTACTTATGAAAATGAAAAACTTCATATTGCAGAAGAAAAAGGCGATTTGGCTGAATTGTTAGCTAAGAATCTTGGTATTGACAAAGTTCATTTGATTCGTTGCGGTGGCGGAAATGTAGTAGCAGCTGCTCGTGAACAATGGAACGACGGTTCAAACACTCTTACAATCGCACCAGGCGTGGTAGTGGTATATGACCGTAACGTTGTTACAAATAAGATTCTTGAAGAATATGGACTTCGTTTGATTAAGATTCGCGGAAGTGAATTGGTTCGCGGTCGTGGTGGACCTCGTTGTATGTCAATGCCGTTTGAACGTGAAGAACTTTAAGATTAGAAAGAGGAAATAATAGAATGACAAACTCAGTGTTCCAAGGACGCAGCTTCTTGGCAGAAAAAGATTTTACACGTGCAGAATTAGAATATCTTATCGGTTTAGCAGCTCATTTGAAAGATTTGAAAAAGCGCAATATTGAACATCATTACTTAGCAGGTAAAAATATTGCTCTCTTGTTTGAAAAAACTTCAACTCGTACTCGTGCAGCTTTCACAACAGCAGCGATTGACCTTGGTGCTCATCCAGAATACCTAGGAGCTAACGACATCCAACTTGGCAAGAAAGAATCTACTGAAGATACTGCTAAAGTATTGGGACGTATGTTTGATGGAATTGAATTCCGCGGATTCAGCCAACGCATGGTAGAAGAATTAGCAGAATTCTCAGGTGTTCCTGTATGGAATGGTTTGACAGACGAATGGCATCCAACTCAAATGTTAGCTGACTATTTGACAGTTCAAGAAAACTTTGGTCGTTTGGAAGGCTTGACTCTTGTCTACTGTGGTGACGGACGCAATAACGTTGCAAACAGCCTTCTTGTAACAGGTGCTATCCTCGGTGTAAATGTTCATATCTTTTCTCCAAAAGAACTCTTCCCAGCTGAAGATATTGTGAAATTGGCAGAAGGATATGCGAAAGAAAGTGGCGCACATGTCTTAATTACTGACAATGCAGATGAAGCTGTTAAAGGTGCGGATGTCCTTTACACAGACGTTTGGGTATCTATGGGTGAAGAAGACAAATTTGCAGAACGTGTCGCACTTTTGAAACCTTATCAAGTAAATATGGATTTGATTAAGAAAGCTGACAATGAAGATTTGATCTTCTTGCACTGCTTACCAGCTTTCCATGATACAAATACTGTTTATGGTAAAGATGTTGCTGAAAAATTCGGCGTTGAAGAAATGGAAGTAACTGACGAAGTATTCCGCAGCAAATACGCTCGCCAATTTGACCAAGCTGAAAACCGTATGCATACTATTAAAGCAGTTATGGCAGCAACTCTTGGAAACCTTTATATTCCAAAAGTATAATTTAAAACTAAAACCGTTTACCAACAGCTATGAGGGCTGCGACTAATAGCTTTAGTCCAGTCCTCATTTTTGATAGTGCTCGTTTCAATTTTATAAATAGGGGAAAAAGGCGATAAGATAAACAACTATGATTGCCGATGCAATCACCCTCAAAGAAATGTAGTTTGAGACATTATTATTCTAACCTCGTTCTAAAGTTTGTTATAGCTCATTAAAATGAATTGAAGCACTATAAGAAGAAAACTCTAAGGAGGCTAATTATTTATGGCAAATCGGAAAATCGTTGTGGCTTTGGGAGGGAATGCCATCCTTTCATCTGATCCGTCAGCAAAAGCACAACAAGAAGCATTAGCAGAAACAGCAAGTCATCTTGTAAAATTGATTAAAAATGGTGACGACTTGATTATCACTCATGGAAATGGACCGCAAGTTGGAAATCTTTTATTGCAACATTTAGCGGCAGATTCTGAAAAAAACCCAGCGTTTCCGCTTGATTCGCTCGTTGCAATGACAGAAGGAAGTATCGGCTACTGGTTGCAAAATGCTCTTCAAAATGCTTTACGTGAAGAAGGGATTGAAAAAGAAGTGGCTTCTGTTGTGACACAAGTCGTGGTTGATAAAAACGACCCAGCTTTCACAAATTTGAGCAAACCAATCGGACCATTCTACACAGAAGAAGAAGCAAAAGTAGAAGCTGAAAAGAGTGGAGCTACTTTCAAAGAAGATGCTGGACGTGGCTGGAGAAAAGTGGTTGCTTCACCAAAACCAGTTGGAATCAAAGAAATTGAAACCATTCGTACACTCATCAATGCAGGACATGTCGTTGTGGCTGCTGGTGGTGGCGGCATTCCTGTTATCAAGGAAGACAACGGTCATCTTGCCGGCGTAGAAGCAGTAATTGACAAAGACTTTGCTTCACAATGTCTGGCTGAATTGGTCGAAGCAGATCTTTTCATTGTCTTGACAGGTGTTGACTATGTTTATGTGAACTACAATAAACCAGATCAAGCTAAGTTAGAGCGTGTTAATGTAGCTCAGCTTGAAGAATACATCAAGCAAGAACAGTTTGCACCAGGAAGTATGTTGCCTAAAGTGCAAGCAGCGATTGCCTTTGTAAATGATCGACCAGAAGGCGAAGCGGTCATTACTTCTCTTGAAAACTTAGGTGCTTTAATTGAATCTGAAAGCGGAACGATTATTGAAAAGGGATAACAGAGTGTTATCAGTTATAAGTTTAAGACTGTAATAAAACTTTTTAAAACAATGTTAGTGTTTCCTATTTTTAGATTTGCTTTCTTTTGATCTATTTTATTGTTGTGAAATGATAATTTTTTGGGAAATTACTAGTTTTTTCCAGATGAATATGTTAAAATATAGTCAAAGGAAGCGCTTTCTGAAAATGGGATTCGGTTAAATTTTTACAATTTGTTACATTTAGGAGGAAAACAAATGAGTGAAAAAGCAAAAAAAGGGTTTAAGATGCCGTCATCTTATACCGTTTTGATGATTATCATTGCCATTATGGCAGTATTGACCTGGATTATTCCAGCTGGTCAATATGATGCTGATAAGTCTGGTAATCTAATTACAGGAACCTATAAGACTGTTGCTCAAAATCCGCAAGGGATTTGGGATGTCTTAATGGCTCCAATTCGTGCTATGCTTGGGAAAGAACCAACTTCAGCAGCGATTGACGTTTCGTTCTTTATCTTGATGGTTGGTGGTTTCCTTGGAGTAGTCAACGAAACAGGTGCTCTTGATGTAGGGATTGCTTCCATCGTGAAGAAGTACAAGGGTCGCGAAAAGATGTTGATTTTAGTCTTGATGCCTTTGTTTGCTCTTGGCGGATCAACTTATGGTATGGGTGAAGAAACGATGGCTTTCTATCCACTTCTTGTGCCAGTTATGATGGCAGTAGGATTTGATAGTTTGACTGCGGTAGCTATTATCCTTCTTGGTTCTCAAATTGGATGTTTGGCTTCTACTCTAAACCCATTTGCTACAGGTATAGCTTCTGCGACAGCAGGTGTGGGTACTGGTGACGGTATCGTTCTTCGGTTAATCTTCTTTGTTGTGATGACAGCACTTGGTACGTATTTCGTTTATCGTTATGCGGATAAGATTCAAAAAGATCCTACAAAATCTTTGGTTTATAGCCATCGCGAAGAAGATTTGAAACACTTTAATGTAGATGCAGTTGCTAATGTAGAATCCACTCTTAGCAAGAAACAAAAACAAGTGTTGGTACTCTTTGTCTTGACCTTTGTTCTTATGATTATGAGTTTCATTCCATGGACAGACTTGAACGTACATGTCTTTGAAAACTTCAACAAATGGTTGGTTGGCATTCCTGTAATTGGTAAAATTGTGGGTACATCAACTTCTGCATTAGGTACTTGGTACTTCCCAGAAGGAGCAATGCTCTTTGCAGTTATGGGTATTATCATTGGTTTTGTTTACCGCATGAAAGAAGATCGCTTCATCACTGTATTTATCAATGGTGCAGCTGATTTGCTTGGTGTTGCACTTATCGTAGCTGTTGCTCGTGGTATTCAAGTTATCATGAACGATGGTATGATTACGGCTACAATCCTTCACTGGGGTGAAGTAGGACTCAAGGGTCTATCATCTCAAGTATTCATCGTATTGACTTACATTTTCTATCTGCCAATGTCATTCCTTATCCCATCAACATCTGGTCTTGCCAGTGCAACAATGGGTATCATGGCACCTCTTGGAAAATTCGTCAATGTGCAAGCAAGCTTGATTATCACTGCTTACCAATCTGCTTCTGGTCTTTTGAACCTTGTTACTCCAACATCTGGTATCGTTATGGGGGCACTTGCTCTTGGACGTATTGATTTGGGTACTTGGTGGAAATTCGTTGCAAAATTGGTTGCAGGAATCTTTGTAGTAAGTATTCTACTTCTTATTTTAGGAACGTTCTTATAATAGGAAAATAACGAGGTGTTCTTTATGAAACAATTTTTAACCGAAGAAATTAAGTCTGATTATTTAGAATCGCTGAAAACAATCGTTTCCTACCCATCAGTTCTTAATGAAGGAGAAAACGGAACACCTTTCGGACAATCTATTCAAAACGTCTTAGAAAAAATGCTAGAGATCACTAGGAGTTTAGGTTTTAAAACTTACATTGATCCTCAAGGCTATTATGGATATGCAGAAATCGGTCAGGGAGAAGAACTCCTGGCCGTTCTCTGCCATTTAGACGTTGTTCCTGCGGGAGATTTGTCTGATTGGGAAACTCCTCCATTTGAAGCGACGATAAAAGATGGTTGGATACATGGGCGTGGGGTCCAGGACGATAAAGGTCCGTCCCTAGCTGCACTTTATGCTGTCAAAGCACTGATGGATGCGGGTGTGACATTTAACAAGCGGATTCGTTTTATCTATGGTACAGACGAAGAAACGCTGTGGCGCTGTATGGCTCGTTACAATGAGCTAGAAGAAACAGCAACACTTGGTTTTGCGCCTGACTCATCTTTTCCATTAACCTATGCCGAAAAAGGATTGCTGCAAATTAAATTGCATGGTCCTGGTTCACAAGCGCTTGCTATCGAGGCAGGAGAAGCCTTTAATGTTGTACCTGCAAAAGCAAGCTATACGGGAAATTTAGCAGATTCGTTAGAAGCAGAGTTAAAAAAAGCTACATTTGAATATGAACGGTCAGGCGATACAGTCACTGTCATCGGTGTTCCTAAGCATTCAAAAGATGCGGCTGAAGGAGTGAACGCCATTGTACGTTTGACTACAGGACTAAATCCGCTTGTTCAACACTCTGCCATTCAATTTATCGCTGAAGTAGTTGGGGAAGTTGCCACAGGCAGCCGCTTGTTTGGTGAAATTTCAGATGAGCCTTCAGGAACCTTGTCCTTCAATATCTCTGGATTAACCATAAATCCAGACAAGTCTGAAATTCGGATTGACATGCGGATTCCAGTTCTTGCAGACAAAAATAAATTAGTACAAGAATTAAGCCAAATTGCTGAAAAATATCAATTGTGTTATGAAGAGTTTGACTATCTTGCACCATTATATGTGCCGCTTGATAGTGAATTGGTCAGCACGTTAATGGCTGTCTATAAAGAAAAAACCAATGATGACAGACCTGCTGTGTCCTCTGGTGGTGCTACATTTGCTCGCACCATGCCAAATTGCGTGGCCTTTGGCGCACTTTTCCCTGGTGCTTTGCAAACAGAACATCAAGCTAATGAACGAACTGTGATTGAGGATTTGTATAAAGCAATGGATATCTATGCTGAAACGATTTATCGCTTAGCTGGAAAATAGTTAGAAGAAAGTGGGAATGAGAAGAACTTGTAAATTGCACAAGAGTTTATTTTCCACCTAACTAGCAATCAATCATTGCGTCAATGTGGTTTTGATAGCGAAAAGCTGAGATTGAACAAAGGTAGTTCAATGTCATTGTAGTGGGTTGACTCTGCGAACAACAAGAGAGGATGTCTTCATTCTCTCTCTTTTGATGTTGAAAGCGATGAGAATGGGAAAAGTCTTCAAAAGTTCTTAAAACTAAATGCGTTTAGCTGAATAACCTTGATGAGGTTGTTGGAAATTGGAGTAGGGCAAGGTAAGAGTGTTGATAAACTTGATTCTATCTTTTAAAAAATTCCGAAAGACTGTCTGAAAGAGTTTCTTCAACGAGCTCGAAGAAATGCTTGGCTTGTTTCTTCTGGAAATGAAAGAGCAGGAGCTGAATAAAGCTTATAGAGCTGTCTGAATTAATCAGAATAGCAGAGTAATTTGTTGAGGATTTATACATTCGAAAAGCGAGGCGATAACACCGTTTATGATTAAGATTTCCGACTGTCCTGCTGGATAATTTAGAAACAATTCAGAATGATGAAAGCGCAAGGAAATGGCTACTTAGGCAGGGACTATACCTAAGATGCTTTTTATTGTCAGTTTAGTTGCTTTCATGATAGGTCATATAGGACATTTTTTGTGTTTAAAAAAGCTCCATAATTTCTGAAGTAGAGTGACCCCTACAGAAATTATAGAACTTTATTTTTTTCATATAATCTATAGATATTTCTTATGCTTTTGGTCTTTCAGCATACATATTCTACATAAAAAAGATTTTTTGTAAACGTTGTGTAACCGCTTGCAATTTCTGTGTTGAAAGGATATACTTAAGACGAAATGTTGGTATTACGGTTCAATTTGTTTATGCTAAGATATTCTTAGTTTTGTTTATAGTCAAAAAGGAGATAGACTATGAAGAAAATTTTACTAAAACTGATGTTCGGTGTTATGTTGCTGTCCTTATTACCTATTCAGGTAGCACAGGCCTGCTCCGGTTTCATTGTAGGTAAGGGACTAACCGCAGATGGTTCTACTCTCTATGGTCGTACGGAAGATTATCCTTATCCGCCAGATGGAGGTAAACATAATCAGAACTATGTTGTTGTGCCAGCTGCAACTTATAAAGAAGGCGATAAGATCGAAGATGAGTCAAATGGATTTACTTATCCACATTTGGCCAATGAGATGAAATATACAGCAACCTATGATGCAGCGCGTGGAGACGGTAGCAACGGTAATTTTGGAGCTCATGGTTTTAATGAAGTTGGTGTATCAATGACAGGAACCGTTTCTGCGACACCAAATGACAAGGTCTTGAAGGCTGACCCGCTTGTGAAAGACGGGCTGCCTGAAGCATCGATGATTGATTTAGTTTTACCTCGTGCTAAAACAGCTCGGGAAGGAATTGAAATTGTCGCTAAGGCTATCGAAGAAAAAGGCTCTGCTGAAGGCAATATCATCATGGTTGCTGACCAAAAAGAGCTCTGGTATATGGAGATACTATCTGGTCATCAATATGTTGCTATTAAATTCCCAGAAGACAAATATGCTGTTTTCGCGAATACTTATTATCTTGGCAATGTTGATTTTAATGATAGGGAAAACGTCATTGCCTCTAAAGGGGTGGAGGAAGTAGCGAAAAAAGCAGACCATTATAAGACGGATAAAGACGGTAAATTCCATATTGCTAAATCTTATGGACCTGATGAATATGCAGAACGTAACCGTTCTCGGACTTTTGCTGGTATCAAATGGATGGATCCAAATTCTCCAGTTACTTATAAAGATGAAACCTATGATTTACTTCGTACTCCAAGTAATCCAAGTAAAAAATATACTGTTCAGGATGTCATTGGGGAACAACGGAATCGTTTTGAACACCTGCCTCAATTTAAGGCAGATGATTTGGTAGAAGTTGGCAAGAAAAAAGACGAAAATGTTTACAAATATGCCCTAGGTAACGAAAATGTTATTGATGCTCATATTTATCAAATTACATCTAAGCTTCCAAGTGAATTTGGGGGTATTGTTTGGTTAGGTCTTGCCCAAAGTCGAAATACACCGTATGTGCCATTCTATGGTAACGTTGAAGATACCTATGAAGCCTTTAAACCACGATCAGATAAATATGATGGTAAATCTTGGTATTGGTCTGTTTGGCATATTGACCAAATGGTGATGAAGTATCCGGAAATCTTTGGCACTAGCATCCAAGAAAAATGGAAAACAATGGAAGATCAGTGGGTTAAAGACCAGGCTGAAAGGGATGCAAAATATGAGGCATATACAGCTGAACAAGCTAAAGCTGCTGGACCTGAAGTGACAAAAGAAGCTCTTGAACGCTCTGAAAAAATCTTTAAAGAAATCAAATCCGTTGAAAAGGAAATGGAAGAAAAAATTAAAGAGAAAAAAGGCAAAGATGCTGATCTTGTTTACACTGGTTATAACAAAGCAAACCTACTGGCAAAATATGAAAAAAACAAAAAAGATGCTGGAACAACAAAATCAGAATCGAAGAAGACTGATTCCAATCAACTTGGTTTCATGCTAATCATAGCACTAGTTGTGATTATTCCTGGATTTATCGCTTTCAAACGATTAAATAAGAAAAAAGAAGATTAAAAAGCATGGCTCTTTGTCAACTGTAGTGGGTTGATGTCAGCTAACATCGCGAGAGGACGAGATTCGTTCTCTCTCTTTTGATGTTTAAGGTGATGAGAATGCGTTTCTTAAAGTTGTCAAAGCTCCGAAAGCCAAAAGAATAACTCTATAATCTCTGAAGCAGAGTTCACCCACTACAGAAATTATAGAACCACAAAATTCCAGCCTTAGCTTTTTAATCTTTACTAAAGAAGAACGGGGGTGCAAATTGTTTTAATTTGTTAAAACAGTCTTGCGCTTTTTGATTGTCCTCGCAGATAATCAAGCAAACATCGTCACCACAGACTGTTGCAACAATTTCGGAAAATTCTAGAGCATCTAAGATAGAGCCGAATGATTGTGCCAAACCAGGGAGTGTTTTCATGACGACTTGGTTTTGAACGGGACGCAGCATAATCAAGGCATCTTCCATATAGAGGCGCAGCCGTTTTTCCCAGCGTGAAGGTGCCATGCTATTGATAATGTAATAAGAAATATCTGCTTCGTGTACTTTTACTAAGTTCAAAGCTTTAATGTCTCGAGAAAGTGTGGATTGCGTCACTGTAACGCCATTTGCTGAAAGCAAATCTTGTAATTCCTGTTGTGTGTGAATTTTTTTCTCTAGGACAAGCGAGCGAATGAGTCGATGACGACTTTCAATTTTATTCATATTTCACCTATTATTTTATAAACATGGCATCGCCAAAACTGAAAAAGCGATATTTTTCATCAATGGCATGCTGATAAGCAGAGAGCACTAATTCTCTGCCCGCAAATGCTGAGACGAGCATGACAAGAGTGGACTTAGGTAAGTGGAAATTGGTAGAAAAGGCGTCCACCACTTTCCAATCATAACCTGGTTTGATAAAGATATTGGTCCAGCCGGAGTCAGCTTTGATTTCCCCATTAAATTTTGAACCGATTGTCTCCAGTGTACGGATAGAAGTTGTTCCAACTGCAACGACACGATGTCCACTAGCTTTAACTTGTCGAAGCGTGTTAGCTGCCTCTTCAGACAATGTATAGAATTCTGAGTGCATCTCGTGTTCGTCTACATTATCTACAGAGACAGGACGAAAGGTTCCTAGCCCGACATGAAGCGTCAGATAGACTAATTTCACACCTTTGGCTTCAATCTGAACCAGCAGCTCTTTGGTAAAATGAAGCCCGGCAGTAGGAGCAGCAGCTGAGCCATTTTCTTTAGCATAAACAGTCTGATAGCGCTCACGGTCTTTTAGCTTTTCATGAATATAAGGCGGTAATGGCATTTCGCCCAGACTTTCAAGCACTTCCAAGAAAATCCCTTGGTAATGGAAACGTACAGTTCGTCCACCGTGTTCTAATTCTTCTAAGACAGTTGCAGTCAATCGTCCATCGCCAAAAGAAATAGCAGCTCCGACTTTTAAGCGCTTGGCTGGCTTCGCTAGCACTTCCCAATCATCCCCTGCGATGTTTTTCAACAGTAGTAATTCAACATGTCCGCCTGTTTCAGGTTTTTCACCATGAAGGCGTGCTGGTAAGACGCGCGTATCATTCATAACCAAAGCGTCTCCGGGATTTAATTGGTCGATAATGGCATCAAAGTGAGTATCTTCCATTTGACCAGTTTCGTGATTGACTACTAAAAGGCGAGAAGCATCTCGCTTTTCTAAAGGTGTTTGTGCGATTAACTCTTCTGGTAAATGAAAGTCAAAATCAGCAGTATTCATACATTCTCCTTAAGCTGTAAATAAAATCCATAATGAATAACAAGAAGCAACAAGTGGCAGGCACATGAGTAAAATACCTAAAATCAGTAAGGTATAATGCCACATTCGCTTGGTTTTGAGAAGGAGTGCAGTTATGACAAAAGCAACTCCTAACAAAAATAAACAGAATAAATAGACTAACATTCTTCTATTATAACACGATTTTTCTTGCAAACAAGCTCGTATTCTTTAAAAAGGAATAAATTCTCTTGACAAAAATTGGTCTATACCATATAATGTAATTAAATAAGGAAAAGGAGTTTAGCGATGAGAATTATTCAAGTGGAAAATCAAGTAGACGGTGGTAGAGTAGCTTTTGAATTATTAAAAGAAAAATTAGCGACAGGAGCTAAAACGTTAGGTTTAGCGACGGGGAGCAGTCCTTTAAGTTTTTACGAGCAAATTGTTGAAAGTGATCTTGACTTGACAGATTTAACAAGTGTGAATTTGGACGAGTACATCGGGCTAAGTGTAGAAAATCCTCAGTCATATCGCTATTTCATGCAGGAGCATTTGTTTGATAAAAAACCATTTAAGGAAAGCTTCTTGCCAAATGGTGTTGCAGAAAATGCGGAAGCAGAAATCAAACGCTACAATCACGTTCTGGCAGAGAATCCTGTTGATTTGCAAATTTTAGGAATTGGCACAAATGGTCATATTGGTTTTAATGAGCCGGGAACGAGTTTTGACAGTACGGTTCATGTAGTGGATTTGGAGCAATCAACCATTGAAGCCAATGCTCGTTTCTTTGACAAGATAGAAGATGTGCCAACTCAAGCTTACTCAATGGGGATTCGGAATATTCTTGATGCAAAATCTATTATTTTATTTGCTTATGGTGCTTCAAAAGCAAAAGCGATTGCAGGAACCGTGGAAGGACCGATTACAGAAGAACTACCAGGAAGCGTCCTTCAAAAACATGAAGATGTTGTCATTATCGCAGATAAAGAAGCTTTAAGTATTTTGAAAAAATAAGCATCTATTTCCTATCTAATTTTTAGGTAGGTTTTTTGACATTTTGGAAAAAGTTCGTTATCTTATGAATAAAGTATGTTATACTAGAAGATAAGTGAAAACTTAGGAGGATTCTAGTGAAAAAGCTGTTAGCTATTATTTGTCTTTTTGTGTTGTATGTGGGAGTAACTGCTGCTCGCGCAGATGAGTTGGTTGATATGGCACAAAAAATGTATCCAAACGAGAAGATCAATCCAATCAATCGACCTAAATCGTCCTTGATTGTAGATGCTAATACGGGAAACATTCTTTGGCAAGACAATATTGATGAAGTTCGTGATCCTGCCAGTATGAGCAAATTGATGACCTTGTATTTAGTTTTTGAAGCAATTCAGCAAGGAAAGTTGAGCGAAAATACAGTTATCAAAGCAACACCACGTGATGAAGCAATTGCCAAAATTTACGAAATTTCCAACAATAAAATTGTGGCAGGAGTAGATTATACTGTTTCTGAATTGATTACGATGACAGCTGTTCCATCTTCAAATGCGACAACTGTCATGTTAGCCAATTATTTATCTAACAATGATCCAGATACATTTTTGGATATGATGAATGCCAAGGCAAAAGAATTGGGTATGACCAATACAAAATGGTTCAATGCTAGCGGAGCTGCAGCTGTTTCTTTCAAAGGCTTGTATACTCCACAACGGTATGATAACAACGCAGCTAATCAGACAACAGCGCGCGATTTAGCCATTTTAGGATACCATTTCGTCAAGAATTATCCAAATATTTTAAATTACACCAATAAACCAGTCGTAACGGTGAAAAAGGGAACGCCGTATGAAGAAACCTTTGAAACCTATAATTACTCACTTCCCGGTGCCAAATATGGCATCGAAGGCGTCGAAGGTTTAAAGACGGGGTCAAGTCCACGAGGAGCTTTTAATTACATCGCAACGATTAAACGAGGTAATCAGCGTTTGATTAGTGTTGTCATGGGAGTTGGAAATTGGGCTGATCAAGATGGAGAATATTATCGTCACCCATTTGGGAATGCTTTGATCGAAAAAGCCTATGCTGATTATGAATATAAAAAAGTTTTTAATGCTGGTGAGCGAAAAATCAATGGAAAGACCTATAAATTATCAAAAGATTTCTATGCCACAGTGAAAAAAGGAACTGCAGCAAAAACGGTTGTGGAAAATGGAGTATTGAAAAACGAGAATGGTTTGGAACAACTTTCTTCGCTCATTTCGAACGGAGAACATGTTACAGAAAAAGGAAGAACAACTAAAAACAGTACAGCTAAATCAACTGTAAAAACTACAACAGCAAAATCTAGCGGAAAAAGTTTGAAGCAACTCTTCTTAGATTATCACATTCTGGTCGCAGTTCCGTTGCTCATTCTTTTGCTCATTGTCGTTTTTGAAGCAACGAAACGTAAGCAAAGAAGAAAACAGCGTACAACTAACGATACACAGCTATCTCGTCGTCAGAAACGTTAATCACTCATTGCAGAATAGAAAGCTCGATTGATTTATCCAATCGGGCTTTGTCACCTTTTTAGGGAGAAGGAAAATCATGTTTAGGAAATTTCAGAATAGCTATTTCGCTTATTTTTTAATGTATAATTTTTATTTTTTATCGTACTCATTGTTTTCAACTTTAATTTCTGTTTATATGTTGGATAAGGGGTACTCAGCTAGTCAAGTTTCATTTGTTGTTTCTGCTTCGTTCTTTTCTTCTATGATTGTGCAGCCTATTATGGGTGTTTTTAATGATATGATTGGCATTAAAAAAGTAACCATTTATAGTTTCCTTCTGATTATTGTGGGGGCAATCTTTTTTATGCAAGCCAATAATCTTTTACTGCTGACGATTTGGTATAGTGCTGTTTTAATGTTGGTAAATGGTGTTAACCCTGTTATGGATGTGCTGGCGGCTCAAAGTCCTTATACTTATGGGAAAATCCGTATCTGGGGCACTTTTGGTTATGCAATGGGTTCGCAATTGGCAGGCTTGATTTATAAATTCATCTCTCCTCAAGCAATTTTCATTGTGTTTATCGGCATGATGTGTGTGAGCATTTTTGGAGTGCTAGGGATTGATCCGAAACACGATCAACCTCGCAAAAAGACTAAACAAACGAAAAATGATTCCTATATTGGACAGATTTTTAAAAATAAAACATATTTGTTTTACCTCGTTATTGTAGCGCTCTATTCTGGAGTGGGAAATACAGGGCATACTTATATTCCTTCTATGTTAGAGCACAGCGGTTTAAGTGTCAATATGGCAACAACTGTGGTAGCTATTTCTGTGATTTGTGAGTCGCCCTTGATTTTCTTTTCTTATCTTTTTATGGATAAGATTCCAATTAAAAAATTGCTCTACATTCCTTTGGGAATTTTGCTTTTACAGTATGTAATTTATGGGTTGGATTTGGGGCTTACCTCCAAGATTCTCTTGACTTTGATGTCCAAGCACGCCACAGGCATGTTGCTGATTATGGTGACTTTGAAGATTGTTGCTAACTTAGTAGATGAGAAATATCTGGTGACAGCCATTGCACTTGTTCAAACAGCCCGAAATTTGGGAACCATTCTTATCCAAAATATTGCAGGCGATTTGATAGACCAGTCTGGCTATGAAATGATGAGCTTTTTCTTAGCTGGTGTTATGATTGCTGTTATTATTCTTGTGGCGTTTTTAAAAATTCCAGAGCGAAAGAATCAAAACTTATTTGGCTAAAGCAAGAGACGTGTAAAAAAGCTGGGACGAAAGCCTCCAGCTTCATGGCATATTGTATAATAAAGCAATGACAAATTAGTTGCCGGATAAGGCTCATGAAGCGAGTCTTAACGTTGTTTGCTTTTTAAGCTCGAAAAAGCACTTTTGACAAAAACGTCGTTTGCGTCATTCTTCACTTTGACAGTCTAAGAGATTATTAAGTAACTTTACGGGTGAGACAGAATTAAAAATTTTCAAATCTTAGTTCTGTTTTACTCTTTTTATTTTACTCGTTTGTTTTTTTCCTAAATAGAAAGAGGCACACACAGGCAATCAGGCTGATACATCCATAAACGACTAAAAACGAAAGTGCAATATTAAAAGGCTTGATACCAAATAGAAAAAGTCCTGTTTTTAAAACATCGTCTATAAAACCAGCAAAGATAAAAGTAGAAACTTTCTTTTGCTGAAAGAAAAGAGGTAAGCTAAAAGGAAAAGTAAAGAGGGAGAGAGAAAGCGGGCGTGAATCAATGGGCAAAAAGTATACTAAAAAGGCTATTATCGAACAAGTTATAGCAATAATAGGTATATAACTCAAAGATTTTTTGTAAACATTGAAGAAATTTGTAATCATAGCTGAATGAGACGCCCTTTCTTGGATAGAGAAACATGATGTAGATTTTATATTCTTTTTCTTCATTATAGAAATAAATGGGTAGAAAAGCAGGCGCTTTCACAAACTTTGAATCTATTTCTATCATTTTTCCACATTATTGTGGCAAAAATATGAATTTTAAAAGCGTTTTCTTAGGAGTATAATAAAAATATCAAAATCAGGAGGATTTTAGACATGTCAACATTTAAAGACGGATTTCTCTGGGGCGGAGCTGTTGCAGCTCATCAACTAGAAGGTGGTTGGCAAGAAGGCGGCAAGGGCGTTAGCGTAGCTGATGTGATGACGGCGGCCTGCCACGGTGTTCCGCGTGAAATTACAGCAGGAGTGTTGCCAGACAAATACTACCCAAATCATGAAGCAATTGATTTTTATCATCGTTATAAGGGAGACATTGCTCTCTTTGCGGAAATGGGCTTCAAGTGCTTCCGAACTTCTATCGCTTGGACGCGGATTTTTCCTAAGGGAGACGAAGAAGAGCCCAATGAAGCTGGTTTGCAGTTCTATGATGATCTTTTTGATGAATGCCTCAAATATGGGATTGAACCGGTCATTACTCTATCTCACTTTGAAATGCCTTATCATTTGGTAACCGAGTATGGTGGTTGGAAGAACCGCAAGGTTATTGATTTCTTTGTCCGCTTTGCGGAAGTCGTCTTCAAGCGCTATAAGGACAAGGTCAAATACTGGATGACCTTCAATGAAATCAACAATCAAGCCAACTACCAAGAAGATTTTGCTCCTTTCACCAATTCTGGTATTGTTTACAAGGAGGGAGATGACCGGGAGGCCATCATGTATCAGGCAGCTCACTACGAATTGGTGGCTTCTGCACGAGCAGTTAAAATCGGTCATGAGATCAATCCCGACTTCCAAATTGGCTGTATGATTGCCATGTGTCCGATTTATCCAGCCACCTGCAATCCTAAGGACGTCCTCATGGCTATGAAAGCCATGCAAAAGCGTTATTATTTTGCAGATGTCCATGTTTTCGGTCTCTATCCAGAACATATTCTTAAATATTGGGAAAGAAAAGGTATAAAGGTTGATTTTACCGAGCAAGATCAAGAGGATTTGCTGGCTGGAACTGTTGATTACATTGGCTTTAGCTACTATATGTCCTTTGCTATTGATTCTCATCGGGGAAACAATCCCTACTTTGATTATGTGGAAACCGAAGATTTGGTCAAGAATACTTATGTTCAGGCTTCAGAATGGGACTGGCAGATTGACCCAGAAGGTCTGCGCTATGCTCTCAACTGGTTCACCGATCATTATCACCTGCCGCTCTTTATCGTAGAAAATGGTTTTGGTGCCATTGACAAAGTGGAAGCAGACGGTATGGTGCATGATGATTACCGGATTGACTATTTGGGCGCCCATATACAGGAAATGAAAAAGGCTGTGGTAGAAGACGGGGTTGACCTCATGGGTTATACACCTTGGGGCTGTATCGACTTGGTGTCTGCAGGTACCGGTGAAATGCGCAAACGTTACGGTTTCATCTATGTAGACAAGGACGATGAGGGAAATGGAACCTATGAGCGTTCGCCTAAGAAATCTTTTGCTTGGTATAAGGAAGTGATAGCTTCAAATGGAGCAGCAGTAGACTAAATCGGAGATTATCATGAGTAAAAGAATAACCTATGTCATCAAATTTTCTAAAGGAGTCGCTGTGCCAGACTTGGCTGCCAATCCAGCTATCACCCAGCATTTAACCATTAAGTTGAAAAATGCAGACGGTTTTGTCGTAGACAGTGACATCAATGATGTGAAGATTCAAGAGTTGATAATGTCTGCTTACGGTTTGGAAAAGAAAGATGTTCTGGTTTTATCCAAATTTCCGGGGCTGACAAATCTTTTTTAGACTGCGTAGATAATAAAAGAGCGAGGTTAGATTTTCCTAGTCTCGTTTTTATGAAAGGGGAACATATATGATTGGAAGTATAGCAGCGATATTAACTACTTTTGCCTTTTTACCGCAGGTCATTAAAGTCATCAAAACCAAAGACACAGAGTCTATTGCGCTTGGCATGTATCTGATGCAAGTTGTTGGTATTGCTTTGTGGCTGTTCCATGGTCTGGTGATTGACGATCTGCCTTTGATTATGGCAAATAGCGTGTCTTTGGTTTTATCAGGAACCATTCTCTATTATAAATTAAAATATAAGTAAAAAAGTAACTAAGGAAATATTTCCGTTTCACTACGGAAAAAAATAAGATGGAAGTTGTAATCGTTTTCATCTATAATGAGTTTATAAAATAAATTTTATTTATAAGGAGAAAATCTTATGTCTAAAGCATTGATTATCTGTGCAGCAGGTATGTCATCTTCTTTGATGGCAAAGAAAACAACGGAATTTTTAAAGGGTAAGGGGCATGATATTGAAGTAGATGCTGTTAGTGCGACAGAAGGCGGCAAAGCGATTGCTGCTGCCGAATATGACCTCTATCTCATCAGCCCGCAAACAAAGATGTATTTTAAACAATTTGAAGAAGCAGGTGCAAAGGTTGGAAAGCCTATTGTACAAATTCCACCACAAGCTTATATTCCAATTCCAATGGGAATTGAAAAAATGGCAAATCTTATCTTGGAAAAGATTTAAAGTTTCAGCGCAAAAAAGGATAAAATAGTTCTTACAGACAGATGTGGAAGGAGAACTGTATTGCTACATCAGAAAGAAAAATTGATTCTGCAATCCTTATTGGAGAACAAAAATCACTATATGACGAGTAAGGAGTTAGCCAGTCAGCTGTCTTGCTCTGATCGTACGATAAGAACTTATCTGAAATCCTTGATGGACTGGAATCCTCATGAAACAGGCTGGAAAATTATTGCCAAGCAAGGTTATGGCTATAAATTAGAACTGCAAGATAAAGCCCTTTGTCAAGATTTTATACAGGCTGAACTATTGACCGAGGTAAATGCTGCTAAGACTGAAAATATAGAAGATCGCTACAATTACATTTTAAACAAATTGCTTTTTGAGCAAGAGAAGCTTTATTTTGACAATTTGGCAGAAGAATTATTTGTCAGTCGGTCAACCTTGTCAGCGGATTTTAAGAAAATCAGAAAAGACTTGGCAAAGTATGACTTACAAATCGAAAGTAAAGCCAATCGAGGTGTTTATGTAAAGGGAAGTGAGCGCAACAAGCGTCGATTTATCATGGATTATTTTTTCCGTGATAATTTCTTTCAAAGTTTGCATAATTACATCACGATTGAAGTTCCTGGTCGGCAAATCAGTTTAGAAGAATTGACGATTATTGTGCTAGATGAATGCCGCGAAAGTTACTTAAAGTTGTCAGATTTTGTCATTCAAAACTTGGTGATTCACATCGCTCTTTCTTTTAAACGAATTGCAGAAGGTTTTCAAATCAATCAAATTGAAAATTGGAATCAAGAAAATTATCTGGCAGAGCGAAAAATTGCGGAGAAAATTTTACATAGAGTGTATCTGGCGACAGGCCTGGAATTTCCAAAGGAGGAAGTGGACTATATCACCTTGCACTTGATTTCTAAAGCTTCTTGCCAAGATAATCAATATGCAAAGAAGGATATAAACCAAGAAATCCGCAGGCAGTTACTAGAAGCATTAGAGCAGGTCGAGCATGTCAAGGATTATCAATTTCAACATGACTTCCAGTTAGTTGAGGGAGTTGTCACGCATTTAGTTACCTTACTTGTACGTTTGCAAAATCATGTAGTGCTGGAAAATCCTCTTTTAAAGGACATTCAGCAGCAGTATTCATCTATTTTAGCGATGACAAGAGAGCTCTTGCAGGCCATGCCGATTTTTTCTAAGGAAAACTTGTCTGATGATGAAATTTCCTACATCGCCCTGCATTTCATGGCCGCCTTGGAGCGGTTAAAGGAAAAGCAAAAGTTTAATATCTTGGTGATTTGTGCAACGGGCTACGGATCAGCGCAAATGCTGAAAAATCGCATTGAGAATGAGCTGGGTAACTTAGTCCACATTGTGGATGTGATTGGCTATTATGAGTTGAGTGATGAACGTCTGAAAAATATTGATTTTATCATTTCATCTATTGATTTATCCAATCTGGTCTTCAGTGTTCCTGTTTTTACAGTCAGCATCTTTTTAAATTCAGAGGAGCTAAAAGAGATAAAACATAAAATGGCTCAGCTGAAACCTGTAGAAAGTTCTTTGATACCAGAAACAGCAGTAATGGTGGATCAAAATGAAGAAAAAATCTTTGATGACTATTTCTCCTCCGCTTGTTTTGTTCTTACTCAAGATGCGACAAAAGAGGTCATCTTACAAGAGTTACTGAGCCAAATGGGACAAGGTGAAGAGCAGGATTTTGTTTCTTGTATGCAGGATTTAATGGAGCAGCGTGAAAAAATGAGCTCGGTTATTTTCTCAGAACAAATCGCAGTGCCGCATCCGATTAAACCGATTGCTAAACATCATAAAATTGGTGTCGCTATTGTAAAAAACGGTCTTCAGTGGAACGAAGAAAATCCTCATATTCGGCTCATCTTTCTTCCATCGCCAGCTATCTATGGGAATGAAGGAATGGCGACGTTGGCATCTAAGATTGTGGATTTGTTAGAGCAGCCTGACTTGCAAAAACAGATCTTGGATTGTCAGTCATTTGCAGAGTTTAAACAGTTATTTTTAAAAATAAAGTAAAGGAGATTGTCTATGAATCAGGAAGAATTACAGGTGGCCGCTTTTGAAATTATCTTGCACAGTGGTTCAGCAAGGACAACGGTTCACGAAGCTTTCGCCGATATGCGAGAAGGACATTATGATGAAGCGGCTGAAAAGTTAGAAGCTGCCAATACAGAGCTATTGGAAGCACATCATGCACAAACAAACTTGCTGCAAGAATACGCAAGTGGAACAGAAATCAAAATTGAAATCATTATGGTGCATGCTCAGGATCATTTGATGACAACCATGACCTTGCGTGAAGTGGCGCTTGAAATGCTCAGTCTTTATCGAAAGATTGAAAAGTAAAAAAAGGAATGAAAGGGGAAAACATGACTGAAAAAGAGAAACAAGAACTAGAAGCAAGACGAAAAGAAACAGCAATTAAAAATATGTACTATACACGCTACTTTTCAGTTCGTTATGTAACAGCCTTTTTCTTCTTTGCCAATCTGTATTGGATGCTCATGTTGTATCTTTCTAATGCTGGCTTAGTTTTGCTGTTGCCTTTGTTGCTAACGATTCTTGCAGCGTTAGCAATGTGGGAACAAACACGAATGTACACCGTTCATCAAAAAGAAGCGACATTAACGCGGTTCTTTTACAATGTTTCTGCCTTAGCAAATGTTTTGCTACTGCTGCTTGTTTTTGCGGGACAGTATCATTTTCTCTTTCCATTTTTTTCGATTAGTACAACCACTGTAACCGTTTTAACGGTTGTACTTTCATTGGGGCTACTTTTAGCCATTCTCATGCTAAGAAAATTAAGTCGAATTCATCACCATACAGACAAGCAATATAAGCGCATTCAAGAATATATTGCAACTGTTCAACGTTAGTTTAGAAACCATATTTCAAACATCATAGGAGGATATATTATGAATAAATTGTTTGAATTTCTAGAAAAGTACCTCATGGGACCAATGGGGAAAGTCTCTACTTGGCGTCCTGTTCGTGCTATTGTTGCTGCCGGGATGGCCAGCATTCCCTTTACAATCGTAGGGTCTGCCTTCTTGGTTCTTAGTGTTATACCGCAGGCCTTTAATCTTCAATTTATTGTTGATTTGTGGGCAAATTCATTTGATAAGATTCAAGCTCTCTACTTGCTAGCTTATAAGTGTACAATGGGGATTTTGTCTCTCTACTTTGCCATTGTTATTGGATATGAATACACAAAAATTTATGTCGAAGAAGAAGGGCTCAATCTCAATCCACTAAATGGTGGTCTGTTAGCGGTATTTGCTTACTTTTTGACCATTCCTGAATTAACTTATTCAAAAGGAGTGATTTCAGCTGTTACAGGAAAAACAACAATTGGTGGCTGGACTGTTGGCGGAGATAGTTTGACACGTCTGTCTACATCAGGTATGTTTACTGCGATTCTGATGTCCATTCTCGCTGTACAACTATATCGCCTTTGTGTGAAGAAGAATTGGGTCATCAAGATGCCCGAAGCTGTTCCAGAAGGAGTTGCTCGTTCATTTACAGCTCTCATTCCAGGATTTGTCATTGCATTTGCAGTACTTGTCATTAACGGTATCTTTATCCTATTTGGTACAGATATTTATAAAGTTATTGCAATTCCGTTTGCCTTTGTTAGTCATATCACTAACACATGGCTAGGTATAGTTGTGATTTACTTACTGGTTCATGCTCTTTGGATTGTTGGTATTCACGGTGCGAATATCGTTATGGGACTGGTTAACCCAATCCTGCTTGCTAATATGGCGCAAAACGTTGATGGCAAATTCATTGCTTATGCAGGTGAATTTACCAACTCTTATGTAACGATCGGTGGTTCTGGTGCGACTTTACTGCTTTGCTTCTACATCGCTTTCCGTGCAAAATCAGATCAGCTGCGCATGCTGGGCAAAGCTTCAATGGGGCCAGCTATTTTCAACATCAACGAACCCCTTATCTTTGGTCTACCAATTGTGTATAATCCAATGTTAACCATTCCGTTTATTTTGGCTCCAATCGTCTCTGCTTCCATTGGTTACTGGTCTGTTCAACTTGGACTAGCTGGTAAAGCAATTGCCCAAACACCATGGCCAACACCTATTGGTATTGGAGCTTACGTTGGTTCAGGTGGTAATATTGGTGCCTTTGTAGTTGCACTTATCTGTGCTCTGGCTGCCTTTGTAATTTGGTATCCATTTATTAAGATGTATGATACTAAGTTGTACAAAGAAGAAATGAATAGTGCTGAAGCGATTCAATAAATTTGTTTCCCCTTATAAAAGATTTGAGAAACTTTTTCGGAAGTTTCTCTTTTTTGCGAATAATTTCAGTAAAAGGGGAAAATAATCTATGTTAATGGCTTGTCAGGAAAACGGAAAAATGCTAAATGCTGTGGAAGATAGGGTAAATCCGCTGGATAGATTTTTCTGTCCGGCTTGTCAGGAAGCAGTGCGATTTAAGAATGGCAAGGTGATGCGACCGCATTTTGCTCATATTTCCTTGAAAAACTGCCATTTTTCTACGGAAAATGAAAGTGCAGAACACCTAAATCTGAAAGCTGCTTTGTTTACTTGGGCTAGAAAGTCTAGTCATGCGATTCAAGTAGAAGCTTATTTACCAGAATTGCAGCAAATTGCAGATTTGTTAGTTGAAAAACAAATTGCACTTGAAGTTCAATGCAGTTCGCTTAGTCCAAAGCGCTTAAAAGAGCGTACAGACAGTTATCGTCAGTATGGCTATCGCGTTCTTTGGCTCTTGGGAAAGAAACTTTGGCTGAAAAATGCCTTGACCAATTTGCAAAAGGATTTTCTCTATTTTAGTCAAAATATGGGCTTTCATCTGTGGGAATTGGACGAACAAAAACAGCTTTTGAGGCTTAAATACTTGATTCATGAAGATTTGCATGGCAAGGCGCAGTATAAGGAAAAAATTTTTACTTTTGGCAAAGGAAATCTTTTAGACATCTTTCGTCAGCCATTCTGCAAGCAGGAGATGACGAGTTTTCTGGCAAAAGAAGATAAAAATATTTGCCGTTATGTGCGTCAGCAGCTCTACTATCAGCAGCCCAAATGGATGAAATGGCAAGCAGAATTGTACCAAGCGGGTGATAATTTATTAACCAAAACAGCTAATGACTTTTATCCGCAGGTTCAACCTGTTCGTTCCAGCTCTTTCTGCCAGATTTTTCAAGATCTCACACCTTATTACCAGCAATTTTCAGCTTATTATGAAAAAAATAAAAATCTCCAAATTCTCTATCCCCCAGCTTTTTATGCAAAGATTTTTGGCAATATTTATGATAGAATAGGAAGGACGGAGGAAATTTTATGGCAAAACAAAGAAATGAAATTGAAGAAAAATACACTTGGGACCTAACAACGATTTTCCCAACAGATGAAGCTTTTGAGGCAGAGTTAAGTCAAGTTTCAAAAGAATTAAAAGGAGCCAGCAGCTTAGCAGGTCATCTTTTGGATTCGGCTGATAGCCTTTTAAAAACAACAGAAATCCAATTGGACTTAATGCGTCGCATAGAAAAGCTCTATTCCTATGCTCACATGAAAAATGACCAAGATACGCGCGTGGCAAAATACCAAGAATACCAAGCCAAGGGTATGGCTATTTATAGTGAATTCGGACAGGCCTTTGCTTTCTATGAACCAGAATTTATGGCAATCACAGACGAGCAATATCAGACTTTCTTAACTGAAAAGCCTGAATTGCAAATCTATCAGCACTTCTTTGATAAGCTACTGCAAAAGAAACCTCATATCCTTTCTCAGCGTGAGGAAGAATTGTTGGCAGGTGCTAGTGAAATTTTTAGTGCTGCGGGTGATACTTTTGGAATCTTGGACAATGCCGATATTGTCTTTCCAACCGTACACGACGAAGAAGGAAATGAAGTGCAATTGACGCACGGAAATTACATCAGTCTAGTGGAGTCGAAAAATCGTACAGTCCGCAAGGAAGCTTATGAAGCGCTTTACAGCGTCTATGAGCAATACCAACACACTTATGCTAAGACACTCCAAACGAATGTTAAAGTTCATAATTACAATGCCAAAGTTCGTAATTTTTCTTCTGCGCGTGAAGCTGCCTTGTCTGCTAACTTTATTCCAGAAAGTGTTTATGATAGCTTAGTGTCTGCGGTCAACAAACATTTGCCACTCTTACATCGCTATATTGCGCTACGTGCAAAGATTTTAGGTCTTTCTGATTTGAAAATGTACGACCTCTATACACCATTGTCAGAAGCAGATTACAAATTTACTTATGAGGAAGCCTTGACGAAAGCAGAAGAAGTCTTAGCTATCCTTGGAGAAGATTATCTAAGTCGAGTAAAAGAAGCCTTTTCAGATCGTTGGATTGATGTTTATGAAAACCAAGGCAAGCGCTCTGGGGCTTATTCTGGTGGTTCTTACGATACCAATGCTTTTATGTTGCTCAACTGGCAAGATACGTTGGACAATCTTTTTACGCTGGTTCATGAAACTGGTCACAGCATGCATTCCAGCTACACTCGTGAAAATCAGCCGTACGTTTACGGAGATTATTCTATTTTCTTAGCTGAGATTGCTTCTACGACCAACGAAAATATCCTTACGGAGAAATTATTGGAAGAAGTAGATGACGATCAAACCCGCTTTGCGATTCTGAATCATTTCTTGGACGGTTTCCGTGGAACTGTTTTCCGCCAAACTCAATTTGCCGAGTTTGAACATGCCATTCACAAAGCTGACCAAGAAGGTCAAGTCTTGACGAGTGAATTTTTGAATGATTTGTACGCAGATTTGAATGAAAAATATTATGGTTTGACGAAAGAGGACAACCCACAAATTCAATACGAATGGGCACGGATTCCGCATTTCTACTATGATTACTATGTTTTCCAATACTCAACCGGTTTCTCAGCTGCTTCTGCCTTAGCTGATAAGATTGTTAACGGAACGCAAGAAGATAAAGAGAAGTATCTCAACTACTTGAAAGCAGGAAATTCTGATTATCCGCTAAATGTCATTAAAAAAGCTGGTGTTGATATGGAAAAAGAAGACTATCTCAATGCTGCCTTTGCAGTCTTTGAGCGTCGTCTTGATGAATTTGAAGCACTTGTAGAAAAGTTAGGATTGGCATAAAATGGTCGAATCCTATAGTAAAAATGCTAATCACAATATGCGTCGTCCCGTTGTCAAAAAAGAAATCGTCGATTTTATGCGGACACGGCAAAAACAAGTTTCGGGCTCTTTAAAAGAGCTCGAAACTTTTGCTCATGCAGAAAATATTCCCATTATTCCTCATGAAACAGTTGCCTATTTTCGTTTTCTATTAGAAACTTTACAGCCAGAAAAGATTTTGGAAATTGGAACAGCCATTGGCTTTTCAGCTCTTTTAATGGCAGAACATGCACCGCAGGCTCAAATTACAACGATTGATCGCAATCCAGAAATGATTGCTTTTGCTAAAGCGAACTTTGCTAAGTTTGATAAGCGCAAGCAAATTACATTGCTAGAAGGTGACGCAATGGATATTCTTCCTAGTTTGAAAGATTGCTATGACTTTGTCTTTATGGACTCTGCTAAGTCCAAATACGTTGTCTTTCTGCCGGAAGTTCTGAAGCGCCTCGCTTCAGGAGGGATTATCATCATAGATGATGTTTTTCAGGGTGGTGATATAGTGAAAGACATTAAGGAAGTGCGTAGAGGTCAACGAACGATTTATCGAGGGTTGCACCAATTATTTGATAAAACACTAGATCAACCTGACTTGACTACAACCTTGCTACCACTTGGCGACGGTATTCTGATGATTAGAAAAGAATGAGATTCTTGATATTTTCCTAAACTTTCACAGTTTTTAGGAAAATTTAAGATATTAAATCTATTTTATGGTACAATAAGAAAGTGAATTAAAAAAAGGAGTTTTCATAATGAAGAAAAAAATTCTAGCAGGAGCTATTACGCTTTTGTCAGTTGTAACATTAGCGGCGTGCTCGCAAGCTGGTGGTAAAGATATTATCACAATGAAAGGAAATACAATCACTGTCAATGATTTCTATAACAAAGTAAAAAATAATGCGGCCGCTCAACAAGTACTTCTCAATATGACCATTCAAGAAGTTTTTGAAAAGAGCTATGGTAAACATGTTACAGAAAAAGAAGTCAATGAAACGTTCAATAAGAGTAAGAGCACTTACGGAACTGCTTTCCAACAAGTATTGGCAAGAGCAGGATTGACGGAAGATACTTATCGTGAACAAATCAGAACCAATAAATTGGTCGAATATGCTGTCAAAAAAGCAGCTGAAAAAGAATTGACAGATGCAAATTATAAAAAAGCATACGAATCTTATACACCAGAAGTGACTGCTCAAATCATCAAAGTGGATAACCAAGACAAAGCAAAAGAAATATTGGAGAAAGCAAAAGCCGAAGGTGCTGATTTCGGACAGATTGCCAAAGAAAATTCTACAGATAAGAAGACAAAAGATAAGGGTGGCGAAGTGAAGTTTGACTCGGCTTCAACAGATGTTCCAGATGCTGTTAAAAAGGCTGCTTTTGCTCTTGAAGCAAACGGTATTTCGGATGTTATCACCGTTAAATCATCAACCTATTCTTCAAGTTATTACATTGTGAAACTAAATAGTAAGTCTGAAAAATCAGCGAATTGGAAAGACTATAAGAAACAACTGAAAAATGTTATCTTGACACAAAAGCAAAATGATCGAACCTTTATCCAAAAAATTGTTGCCAAAGAATTACAAGCAGCCAATATTAAAGTGAAAGATCAAGCTTTCCAAAGTCTATTCTCACAATATGTCAAGTCAGATAGCAAATCAACATCTAGTTCGTCATCTTCATCAAAATAAGTTGACGAAAAGCTCATAAGTGAGTATAATAGGACTATTGAGAATTGATTTTTGACCTCTTAGCCCAGAGAATTGGCGGTGCTGCAAGCCATGTAAGAACAAAAATCATGCTACTCAAAGAAAAAAATTGCATACATAATGAGAATGACAAGTTCATTGAATGAAGGTGGTACCGCGGTTTTTCGCCCTTCGTCTAGTGGACTTGTCTTTTTGCGAGGGATCGTCATGAAGACCTATCTTGTAAAACAAAAATTTCGCTTTGGTGGTGAGAAGTTTGACATCAAAGACGATCGTGGAAACATTGATTATCAAGTAGAGGGGAGCTTTTTAAAAATTCCCAAAACCTTTACGATTTATGATGACAAGGGTGAAGTAGTCAGCCAAATTCAAAAGACTGTGCTAACAGTCTTACCTCAATTTGAAATTCAATTGCGCAATGGTTCGAGTTTTTATATCCGTAAAAAATTCACTTTTTTACGAGATAAATATGAATTTGACAACCTAGGTCTGCGCATCGAAGGGAATATCTGGGATTTGGAATTTCGTCTGCTGGATGCGCAGGGACAAGTGATTGCAGAGATTTCGAAAGAACTCTTACACCTGATGTCCACTTATCAAGTTGTGGTTTATGAAGATGCCTATGCTGATTTAGTCATCTCTTTGTGTGTGGCTATTGACTATGTAGAAGCTTTTGAAAGTAGTTCTTAAAACTCACATGGGCAATAGAAAAATCAGTTTGAGAAATGTTTTAAGGAGAAGAAAATGAAACAATTATCAAGTGCTCAAGTACGCCAAATGTGGCTAGATTTTTGGGCTTCAAAAGGTCATGCTGTCGAACCGTCTGTTAGTCTAGTACCAGTCAATGACCCGACCTTGCTGTGGATTAATTCTGGGGTTGCAACGTTAAAGAAGTATTTTGATGGGACTATTATTCCAGAAAATCCACGGATTACCAATGCGCAGAAAGCGATTCGGACGAACGATATTGAAAATGTCGGAAAAACAGCGCGGCACCATACCATGTTTGAAATGTTAGGAAATTTTTCTATTGGTGATTATTTCCGTGATGAAGCGATTGAATGGGCTTTTGAGCTCTTGACTAGTCCTGACTGGTTTGATTTTCCAAAAGACAAGCTCTACATGACTTACTATCCAGATGATCATGATTCTTATAATCGTTGGATTTCAGTTGGTGTCGATCCAAGTCATTTGATTCCAATTGAGGACAATTTCTGGGAAATTGGGGCAGGACCTTCTGGACCCGATACAGAAATTTTCTTTGACCGTGGAGAAGCATTTGATCCTGAACATCAAGGACTTCGTTTACTTGCAGAAGATATTGAAAATGATCGTTACATTGAAATTTGGAATATTGTTTTGTCTCAATTCAATGCTGATCCAGCTGTTCCACGAAGTGAATACAAGGAGTTGCCTCACAAAAATATTGATACAGGTGCAGGCTTAGAGCGTTTAGTGGCTGTCATCCAAGGGGCAAAAACAAATTTTGAAACAGACCTCTTTATGCCAATTATCCGCGAAGTAGAAAAATTATCCGGTAAGAATTATAATCCAGACGGAGATAATATGAGCTTCAAGGTCATTGCAGACCATATCCGTTCGTTGTCATTTGCTATTGGGGATGGTGCTCTTCCAGGAAATGAAGGACGTGGCTATGTTTTGCGCCGCTTGCTCCGTCGTGCTTCGATGCATGGTCAAAAATTAGGAATCAATGATCCTTTCCTTTATAAACTTGTTCCAACTGTTGGAAAAATTATGGAAAGCTATTATCCAGAAGTGCTTGAAAAGCAAGATTTTATCGAAAAAATCATCAAAAGTGAAGAAGAGTCCTTTGCTCGCACGCTTCATTCAGGTCAACACTTTGCACAAAGCATTGTAGAAGAGTTAAAGGCAAAAGGACAGTCTGTTATTTCAGGAACGGATGTCTTTAAACTGTATGATACTTATGGTTTCCCAGTAGAGTTGACTGAAGAAATTGCCGAAGAAGCTGGTATGACAGTAGACCGCGAAGGCTTTGAAGTTGCTATGAAAGAACAGCAAGAACGCGCACGGGCTAGTGTTGTTAAAGGTGGATCTATGGGCATGCAAAATGAAACCTTGCAAAACATTACAGCTGAAAGCCACTTTAACTATGAAAAAGAGGCTTTATCTGCGAAGTTGGTTGCGATTGTGGCAGCTGACGAAGAAGTTGAAGAAGTTTCAACTGGGAAGGCTCACCTTGTTTTTTCAGAGACACCATTTTATGCTGAAATGGGGGGACAAGTGGCAGACCATGGACACATTTTTGACTCTGAAGGTCAACTCATTGCCCAAGTTGTAGATGTTCAAAAAGCGCCAAATGGACAACCGCTCCATACGGTAGAAGTGGTAGCACCACTCACGCTAAACCAAGAATATAAGCTTGAAATTGACCACAATCGTCGTCACCGTGTTATGAAAAATCACACAGCGACACACTTACTTCATGCGGCTCTTCACAATGTTTTAGGTAAACACGCAACGCAAGCAGGCTCTCTTAATGAAGTAGAATTTCTTCGCTTTGACTTCACTCATTTCCAAGCAGTTACAGCAGAAGAACTACGTCGCATTGAGCAAGAAGTCAATGAAAAAATCTGGGAAGCCATTGACATCAAAACGATTGAAACAGACATTGATACGGCTAAAGAAATGGGAGCAATGGCTCTCTTCGGTGAAAAATACGGCAAAGAAGTTCGTGTGGTGACAATTGGAGATTATTCTATTGAGCTGTGTGGTGGTACTCACATGAAGAATACTTCTGAAATTGGTCTTTTCAAGATTGTCAAGGAAGAAGGAATTGGCTCAGGAACTCGTCGTATCCTCGCTGTGACAAGCAAAGAAGCATTTGAAGCTTACCGTGAGGAAGAAGATGCTTTGAAAGATATCGCAACAACTTTGAAAGTTCCGCAAATGAAAGAAGTTTCGCGTAAAGTTGAGGCTTTGCAAGAACAACTTCGTCAATTGCAAAAAGAAAATGCTGAACTGAAAGAAAAAGCAGCAGCCGCTGCTTCAGGTGAAGTCTTCAAGAATGTTCAGAAAGCTAATGGACACAGCTTTATTGCCAGCCAAGTTTCTGTATCTGACGCAGGTGCTCTACGTACATTTGCAGACACTTGGAAACAAAAAGACTATTCAGATGTCCTTGTCCTTGTGGCAGCTATTGGTGAGAAAGTGAATGTCCTTGTAGCTAGCAAAACAAAAGATATTCACGCTGGCAATTTAATCAAGGAACTTGCTCCAATCGTAAATGGTCGTGGTGGTGGTAAACCAGATATGGCTATGGCTGGAGGAAGCAACCAAGCAGCTATTCAAGAATTACTTGCAGCTGTTCCTGAAAAATTATAATGTCATATTACTTTAAGCGAGATAGATCTGTGCTTGGCTCTACAAGGATTTCAAAAAATAAAATCTAAGAGAGTTGCATAAAAAAACGAACAGTTTCGATATTCTGTTAGTCAGAACATCGGAATTATTCGTTTTTTTATTTGTACGATTAGGCCATAGTGTTTTATAAAGATTTTTTGACTGAAAAAGATAGTTATTCCAATTTCCTTACGATTCACTTATATTTTTGATAGTTACAATTTTATAAAAATATGGTAAAATGGTTTTGAAGATAAAACGCTTTCATACAGCTAATCGTGTTGCGATAAAAAGACAGATATTGCTAGTTAGCGTATGATTTTTTGTAAAAATTCACAAATTTATGACAAAGGAGATGATGTCGTTTAGTAGTACAGTTTAAGGTAGCGGGAACATGTTTTTTAAAGAGAGAAAGGAGATTCTTATGGGACTCATTAAAGCAGGAATTGGTGCCGTAGGCGGCGTATTGGCTGATCAATGGAAAGAATTCTTTTACTGTGATGCCATGGACAAGTCTGTCATGGTGGTCAAAGGACAAAAGCAAGTATCTGGACGTTCATCCAACACGAAAGGTAACGACAACATTATTTCGAATGGTTCTGGAATTGCTGTTGCAGACGGTCAGTGTATGATGATTGTCGAGCAGGGAAAAATTGTTGAAGTCTGTGCCGAGCCTGGTCAATTCACTTATGACACGTCTAGCGAGCCTAGTATTTTTACAGGTAATTTAGGCAATTCCATTAAGGAAACTTTTAAACAAATTGGAAAACGTTTCACTTATGGTGGTGATACAGGCAAAGATCAACGTGTTTACTATTTCAATACAAAAGAGCTGATTGATAATAAGTTTGGCACACCAAACCCAATTCCATTTCGTGTGGTGGATTCAAAAATCGGCTTAGATGTGGATGTTTCTGTCCGTTGCTCTGGTGTTTATTCTTATAAGATTGCAGACCCACTTCTTTTCTATACCAATGTCTGTGGCAATGTGGAAAAAGAATATTTGCGTGAAGAGTTAGAATCACAACTGAAAACAGAATTTATCAGTGCTCTTCAACCAGCATTCGCTGCATTGTCTGATTTAGAATTGCGACCAAATCAAATTGTTAGCCATAATACAGAACTCGAAAATGCCATGAATGAAGCGCTCTCTAGCAAATGGGGAGAACTGCGTGGCTTGAAAGTCATTAGTGTAGCTCTTGGTTCAGTAACTCTTCCAGACGAAGATGCTGAAATGATTAAGCAGGCTCAACGTGTGGCTATTATGAAGGATCCAACCATGGCAGCGGCTACCTTAGTTGGTGCGCAAGCAGATGCTATGAAAGCAGCGGCTGAAAATCCAGGTGGTGCGATGACTGGCTTTATGGGAGTAGGAATGGCAGCGGGCGCAGGCGGTATGAATGCCCAAAATCTTTTTGCGATGGGACAAGAGCAGGCTGCTAGTCAGCAAACGCAAACAGCGAGTGCAGCCTCTCAAACCCAAACTACTACGGATAAATGGACTTGTCCAAATGGACATGAAGCTTCAGGTAAATTCTGTCCTGAATGCGGTTCACCAAAACCTGTGAGTGACAGCTGGACTTGTACTTGTGGGACTGTCAATAATGGTAAATTCTGTTCAAACTGTGGTCAACCGAAACCAGAAACCCGCCGTCAATACCGTTGCAGCAATTGTGGCTGGCAACCAGAAGATGCTTATAATCCACCTAAATTCTGCCCTGAATGTGGCAATATCTTTGATGAAAATGACCTTGTTTAAAACTTTTCTAACTATCTCATAGTTCGATGACAGTAGAAAGGAGATCATCATGGCTGATTTACAAGAATATAAATGTCCAAATTGTGGTGGTGCTCTTGAATTTAATAGTTCAATTCAGAAAATGAAGTGTCCTTATTGTGATTCCGAATTGGATATGTCAAGTTTGAAGGAATTGGATGAACAATTAAAAACCCAGACCGATGAAAATATGACCTGGAGTACGCAAGCTGGTGGTGAATGGGATACAGGCGAGATTGATCAACTGTCAGTTTATGTCTGTAAATCTTGTGGTGGTGAAATTGTTGCTGACGAGTCAACAGCAGCCACTTCCTGTCCATTCTGCGATAATCCTGTCGTTATGATGGGACGTTTTGCTGGTGATTTAAAGCCAGATTATGTGATTCCATTCAAATTAGATAAAAAGGCAGCAAAGGCGAGTCTGAATAAGCATCTCATGGGGAAACGTCTCTTGCCAAAAGTTTTTAAAGACCAAAATCATATTGATGAAGTAAAGGGGGTTTATGTTCCATTCTGGCTTTTTGACACAGAAGCAGATGCGGATGTTCATTATAAAGCAAGCAGGATTAGAACATGGAGTGATAGTGAGTATGACTATACCGAAACAAGCTATTTTTCAGTTATTCGTTCCGGTCAGTTAGCGTTTGAACATATCCCAGTAGACGGTTCAAGTAAATTGGATGATCAATTAATGGAATCCATTGAACCCTTTGATTTTTCAGAAGCTGTTGATTTTCAGACAGCTTACCTAGCAGGATACCTAGCAGATAAATATGATGTCGGAGCCGAGGAGAGCATTACTCATGCTAACAACCGTGTCAAGCAAAGCACGGAGGAAGCCTTTGAAGACACAGTTACGGGGTTTTCTACTGTTACCCCAGAATCTTCGAATATCCGCTTGATAAATGGTTCAACTAAGTATGTTCTCTATCCAGTTTGGCTCTTAAATACGACTTGGAAGGGCAAAAAGTTTGTCTTTGCGATGAATGGTCAGACTGGTAAATTCGTCGGAGATTTGCCCTTAGACAAGCAAGCTTATAGACGTTGGCTAATTGGACTGGGCGTGGCGGCAAGTTTAGTTAGTTATGCGGCTGTATGGATGATTCACTTACTGTAAGAAGGGAGGATAAGATTATGTTGAAGAAATTCATAATTTTACTGACAACTCTTCTTCTCTCCTTTCTCATGATTGGGACTGTCTGTGCAGAAGAAACCAGCTATATTCGTGATGAAGTCTCAGCCTTTTCAAGCAAGGAAATAACAGAGATTAACAAAGCGGCTAAAGCTATTGAAGAACAATATCATTTTAAAGTTTACTTTTTGGCAGCAAAATCAGTAGGTGAAGGTGGTATTTTGGCCTATGCTGAAAAGGTTTATCAAGAATCTGCAGGCACAGCTGAAGGTATTCTCCTTGCTGTTGATAAAGAAAAAAATGAATGGATCCTATATTATGCTGGAAACGCTAAAGAAAAGCTAGGCGCAAAGAGTGATGACATACTTTGGCAAGCTTTTGATAGTGGGAAAAACAACTATAGTGGTGTTCGATATTATCTCAATAAGGTAGTCAAATTGCTAGATACATCAGCTAATAAATTACTTGTAGATGATGCTGATTTGCTGAAGCCAAAGCAAGAAAAAGCCCTGTTAGCAAAGCTCAAAGATATTAGCAAACGCCAAAAATGTGATGTCGTTGTTGTGACCGTCAAGAGTCTGGAAGGAAAGAGCGCCCAAGACTTCGCAGATGACTACTTCGACTACAATGGCTACGGTCAAGGAAAAAATCACGATGGGGTGCTTTTCGTAGTCAGCATGGAAGATCGGAAGTGGCATATTTCAACGACAGGATACGGCATTACTGCTTTTACAGATGCTGGCTTAGACTACCTGTCAAAGCAGTTCTTACCTGATTTAAAAGATGGTGACTACAATGCTGCTTTTACAACCTACGCTGAGCAGTGTGATGATTTCCTCACTCAAGCACGAAAAGGACAGCCTTATGATGTAAAAAATCTCCCTAAGGAGCCCTTAAGCTGGTACTGGATTCCAGGAGCATTGGCTATCGGCTTTGGTCTCGCCTTTCTCATCGTAACAGGAATGAAAGGTCAGCTCAAATCTGTTTATTATAAAACCGGAGCCGCTGATTACATCAAGAAAAATAGTCTCCAGATTACCAATGCTCAAGAATTCTTCCTCTACTCAAATGTAGATAAGAAAGCAAAACCGGAGCCTAGCAGCTCCAGTGATTCTGGGGGTAGTAGTACACATACATCTTCCTCAGACAGAAGTCACGGGGGTAGTGGCGGAAGTTTTTAGATGGATAATAGTGGAAGTTTAAAAAGGTCAGGATAGTTATGCTGGCCTTTTTATTACACTTTATTTTACAACGGGGCGAATTTTAAAATTTTCAAACGATGTTGTCCACAATAATTTTATTTCTAGGGGAATTCAACGAGGAATGGTAAAAGCTATCAATTTGCTTTACATCATTTTCTAAATCGGAAAGAATGTCTTTATCTGACAGTTGATTGTCATAAAGAAAAGCCGCAAACATCTTTCCTTTTATATTTGTATTGAAGTCTGCAATGATTTTTGCATAGAAATAGCGTTTGCCTGCCAAACCTAAGACAATCAGCATATTTCCAAGAATTCCCAACATCAAGATTTGCCAGAGAATTTTTAAATTTTTCGATTGAAAACTATCAATAATCATCCGAACGAGCGTTGGGTTTAAAACTGACTCAATCCATGTCAGCACGATAAACAGAAGGTAAATCGTCAGTAGTTTTTTTGAAATAAATCGTTTCAGCATATCTGATAAATCCTTATAAAACATATGAATACTTTAAAAACTCTCAAAAAGCCGTTTGAGAGTTTTTAAGCGCGCCTTAGGAATTTTTTAATCAAACTGAGAATTTTAAATTTAAGTGGTTGTGGATAATAGCGGAAGGTACCCATTTTGCGAACAATGTAGCCATTGAAGTTTTGTTTGAAACGGAGAACGCCGTCAGACCCGTCGAAAATTCCTGTAATGCCAAGAAAATTGTAAAAAGGAATGTTTCGCTTGAGAGCTTCTTTCATGACATATTCTTGGAGAAGTGCTGGGGCGTAGAATTTGTTAAATTCAGGATAGGAACCACTAAAGAGGTAAGTCGCTTCCTGTGATGTATAGATAAAGAGGCTGCCTGCAAGAACTTGGTCTTCTGTTCCATATTTATCTATCAATTCTTGCGCTTCGGCTTTGCGTGTTTCAAAACTTTCAAATTGGCTAGAGAATTCACGCAGTTGATTGTGTTTTTTCTCTGACTGAGGATTTTTTTCTAAATCCGCTTTTAATTTTTGAATTTTTTGTTTTAGTTTTTCTTGATCATGTTGCAGATGTTGCAAATAATCTTGAAAATTAAGCGTTGCAATCATGAAGTCCGCTTGATTGCCAAAAGCATCATAGAAATCTTGATAATAATCTAATGATTTATCGCTATATTCACGACGTTCGGAGGTGGCAGAAGTGATTTCCTTGAAAATATTTAATTCGTCTCTCTTCAGTTTTTTTAGTTGAATGCCGAAAGTATTCGCTTTTTTGACGGTTGATTTGCCATTTTTGCTGAAGGATTTGATGAGGTCTTTTTCGGTAAGACCTGCCAGATCTTTGACATAGTGCCAATCAGGTTCGCCACCTGGATAACCTGTCTGCAAGCCATCAAATTCATAACCTAAGTCTGTCAAATCTTTTATCAATTCTGTTTTTTCGAGCGAAGTAGGCTGTCCATTACTGTCAAATGTTTGATAAGTTTCATAAGGTTTGACAATTAGCTCTAAAGCACCATTTTCTTTGGCGTAGGTCTTGAGTTCACGGTAAAAAGCTTGCAGGTCGTGAGGATTTGTTGAAACAGGACCGCAATTGATTTCCATGTGAAGTCCGCCTGTCATGGGCATACTGTAGAGCACAGCTGAAATGGTTACTTCACCGTATTCATTTGTGTGACCGACATATTGGCAAGTAAAACCGCGTTTCTCTAAGAGCTTTTCCATTTCTACTGTTTGCATAAAAGAACGTTGATTGCAAGACGCGCTATGGTTTACAAATTCTTCCTGACTAAGTTGTCTGAATGTCATACGATTCCTTTCTTAGTGTTTGCTGCGGAATTTCTTTCTCAAAGTATAAGCAAGGTTAGAGAGATGATAGAGTGGATTGGTTGGCAAGTTAAACTCTCCGACAAACTCTTCAATAGTCGGGTTGAATTTAGATTTGAAGTGGTAAAGCCCGCCGTCTAAATCATTTTCAACACCGCCCATATTTTGCCAATTAGCTCCGCGTTCAAAAGCGTGTTTAGCGGTTTCGTACCAAGTGAGGAGAGCTGGTTGGTAGCGGCGGTATTCTTCGTCCATCCCAGCATAGATATTTTCAGAGGTAGTTCCATATTCGAGAACCAAAGTTCCAGATAGAGGCACTGTCATGGCTCCTTGAGTCATTTTTTCTACTAAGAAGTCCATTTCTTCTTGCAGTCGTTTTTGTTCCTGCTTGTTGTTTTCAATTTTACCGGGCTTGGTTTTTTCAGTAAATTTGCTAGCTTCTTTTTCAGCTTTGGATTTTTGTACTTGGAGACTTTCTAGACGCTCGTTTAAATCAATACTTGCAAGTGTGATATAGGAATGCTCAGGGTAGGTATCCAGCAGTTTTTGATAGTAATCCTGCCCGCGTAGATGAATGCTTTTCCGATTCTCTGTTTTTTTCATCAAAGCAGAGAAATCATCCAAAAGCTCTTTGCCACCAAATTGGACTTGAATACCTTTGTTGCGTGCGGTGCGAATGGCTTGGCGTGTACTTTTTGATAAAAGTTCTTCGCTGAAATTATCCTTGTAAATATTTGCTTGAAAACGTGGTTGAATCGTTTCATCAAGTGATTCTGTCCGTCCCACCCAAATCGCTCCAGCTTTCTGGAGATTTTGAATCACGTCAAGTGTTTCTTGCTGTTCTTTTCTGTCTTCTCCAATTTGAGCCTGCACGAGGAAAAGACTGGGATCAAACTTGATAAAAAGAGCTTTTTTAGTTTTGGCAAATTTTTTTAAAGAAGTCAGAACAAAGTGTAGCAATTCCTGATCTTGATAGTCCATAATAGGGCCACGCGGAATATAAAGCATGGTCATACTGAGCGGCAAAGGCTTGATGAGAATGCTAGCAGAAGCCACTAATTGGTCATTCTTGTAAAAACCAATTCGTTCATTGTCCCAATTATCTTTGACCTTTGCCCAAGAAGCGCTTTGAAGCAAATTGGTTTGAGAACTTTTCTTAACAAAATCATCGTGTTCTTGAGCAGATATTCCGATTTTATAAGTGTACATTAGTTTAAAACCCACTCTCTAATAGCGTATGCAACGCCGGATTCATCGTTTGATTTGGTAATATACTTGGCAATTTTCTTCAACTCGTCAGTCCCATTTTCCATTACAACAGGATTTCCCACGACTTCTAGCATTGCACGGTCGTTTTCTTCGTCTCCAATTGCCATGGTCTCCTCTTTTGTCAATCCTAATTTTTCTGCTAGATGCACGACTGCAGCTCCTTTGTTGACATTTTTTTTGACAATTTCTAAGTAAAAAGGTGCAGATTTGACGAGTGTGTACTTATCGTACAATTCTTTTGGAAGTTTAGCGATTACTTGATCCAAAATTTCTGGTTCGTCAATATACATGATTTTGACAATTTCTTTATCTACCATTTCTTCTGGAGTGCGGTAGTAGACTGGCATATTGACCAGCCCAGCTTCGTAAACGGTGTATTTTCCAATGTTACGGTTAGCAGTATAAATACCGTCCTTAGTGATAGCGTGCATGTGAACCCCTAGCTTGCGACTGAGGCATTCGATATCCAGATAATCTTCATAGGACAAAGGTTCTTTGATGTATTCTTCCCCAGTGACTGTATCTTGAACCAGCCCGCCATTGAAGGTAATGACATAATTACCTGGCTCATTTAGATGTAATTCTTCGAGCAAATTTCTCACTCCTGGAATGGGACGTCCGGTTGCAATGACAATCTTTACTCCAGCAGCTTTGGCATCTTGTACAGCAGAAAAAACTTCTGGTGTGACTTCTCTTTTGTTGTTTAATAAAGTTCCGTCAATGTCAACGGCAATTAGTTTAATGTTCATGTTCGTGTGATTCTCCATAAATAAATTGATCGTTTTTGATATACGACAAGAAAGTCTTACTATTTTCACTAAAAAGTCCAGCTTCTTTCAGCATTTCTTTTGGGAAATAGAAACGGTTGTCGCCATGCCTTGTGCCTGCTAATGTTTCGACGATAGGGGATAAAGTGGATAACTCAGCGAGGCTACCATCCTTTTGGATAATTTCAATCTGAGTGCGTGGTTTTTCGACATCTGGACGATAAAAATCATAAGGCAGATCAAAATTGCGGTGAATAGCGGTATAGTAGTCAGGATCAAAACCGACTTCTGCAACCAAATCCCGCATAACATTCAGATATTTCTCATTTTCTTTTGAAAAAATAATGGATTTAAAGACTTTGCGGTTGATGAAACGCTGTGCCAAGTCAGATAAAATCGTATCAGGGCTTGTCATCCAGACCTGGAAATAAGTATTCATCACGCCGTCATCCAAAGCAAGATAATCTTTTAAAGTCACTCTTTTTTCAAAGAAAGGAATAAGGTTGGGAGAAGAGAGCGCAAAATAGTCTTTCTGTTTTGCGTAGAGAAATTTCGCTCGCTTGAGCAAGTTTTGCAAGAGCACTTCCATTGCCCGACTAGCAGGGTGAAAATAAACCTGCATATACATCTGGTAGCGACTGACGACATAGTCTTCCACGGCATGCATACCATTGCGTTTGAAAGCGATACCATTTTCAACAGGACAAATAACGCGCAAAATCCGTGTTAAATCAAATTGCCCATAAGAAGCGCCTGTGTAGTAGGAGTCTCGCAAGAGATAGTCCATGCGATCGACATCAATCTGACTGGAAATGAGCTGCACCACCTGTTTGTTTGGATAGGTGTGATTGATAACGCTGGCTACTTTTTCCGGAAAATCAGGCGAAACTTGAATGAGAACTTGGTTAATCTCTGTTTCAGGGTTTGTGATAATCTGGCGTGTAATTTCCTCGTGGTCAGTATCAAAGAGACGCTCGAAAGTATGTGAATAAGCACCGTGACCTACATCGTGCAAGAGTGCTGTTGCCATGACAAGTAAGCTTTCATGACGATCCCAAACCTCTGGATATTTTTCGTCAAATATCTTTGTGATTCGTCTTGAAATTTCATATGCTCCGAGGCAATGCGAAAAACGGCTGTGCTCGCCTCCGTGAAAAGTATAGCCGGAAGTTCCTAACTGTTTAATGCGGCGCAGTCGTTGAAATTCTTTGGTGTTTATTAAATCATAGATGACTTGGTGATCCACATGAATGTAATTGTGGACGGGATCACGAAATACTTTTTCAATCATGGCTCTATTATACCACATCTCGTCTAGCAGTCCAAATAACAAAGTAGTCTATAAACTCTTAAAATAGCGATTCAAACTTGCTGTTTTAATTCAAAAATTTTCCCATTCAGAGCTATAGCAAAATAAAAGTATAAGAAAAAATGGAAGAAATATTTTTGATTTTCTGCTAAAATGAAAAAAGAAATAGGAAGACGAGGAAATTTGAAGAGTGAAAATTAGAATCCAAAATCGAATTCAAATAGATGAGCAAGTAGAGCAAATTGACCAAAGTTACGATGTAGATTGGACTCAAAAAGGCGCTTATCATTACTTGCGTTTTGAAAATGAAGAGAATGAAAATGTTGTTTTGAAGTTTCAGGATGAAGAACTAGTCATAACACGCTTCTCTACTCCTAAATCTTTGATGCGGTTTATCAAAGGAGGAGAAGCCTTGATTGGAATTCCCACACCGGTCGGCATGCAGCAATTTATCACGAAAACAAGCCATTACCAAGTTGATTTGAAAAAGCAGACACTTGAGCTTCATTATCAATTGAGAACGCCTGACGGCGAGCGAACTTTTGCGGATTATCAAATGGAAATTTCGTGGAGATAGAAAGATATGAAAAGAAACCTTCCTAGTTGAGTGATGACGGCTATTTTCATTCTCAGTAGATTTATTTGGTTTTTTCTAACGAGAGGCGATAGGCTCTTTGACCTAGCAGGGACAATCATCATAGCCATTATTTTATTCATCTCGTCTTATTATTTGTTTGGTAAAAAAATAGATAAAAATTGAACTTTTTTTTGCTTGAAAAAATTGAAGAATTTGGTATAATAAAAACACTCAAGGGAGTAGCTAGCGGGATATCCGTTACAAGGTCGTCAATACGAAAGCAATTTCCGGCCTTGTATGAAACAGCGAGACTTGTTGCAATAAACAGGTCTCTTTTTGTTTGTCAAAAAGGGATCAAAGGAGGAAATATTTTGTCAAAAGAACAAAAACGCCAAGCGTTTTATACGCAAGGTTCGGAGGAAGTTTTAAAAAATTTAGAAACTTCTGAGCAAGGTTTATCAAGCAATGAAGCCGCTAAGCGTTTAAATGAATACGGACGCAATGAACTGGATGAGGGAGAGAAAAAATCTCTTCTGATGAAATTTATCGAGCAATTTAAGGATTTGATGATTCTTATTTTGCTGATTGCGGCTATTCTTTCGGTTGTGACTTCAGGTGGTGAAGATATTGCGGATGCCATTATTATTTTAGCCGTTGTCATCATTAACGCTATTTTTGGAGTTTACCAAGAAGGAAAGGCAGAAGAAGCGATTGAAGCGCTCAAATCCATGTCTAGTCCAGCTGCGCGTGTGCTGCGTGACGGACATGTGACAGAAATAGACTCAAAAGAACTAGTCCTTGGAGACATCGTTATGCTTGAAGCAGGGGATGTGGTTCCTGCCGACATGCGTCTTTTAGAAGCAAATTCTTTAAAAATCGAAGAAGCAGCTCTGACTGGTGAATCCGTTCCAGTTGAAAAACATTTGACTGTTGATGTAGCTGCTGATGCAGGTATTGGCGACCGCATCAATATGGCTTTCCAAAATTCAAACGTTACATATGGACGTGGAATGGGTGTCGTTGTCAATACAGGTATGTTTACAGAAGTCGGTCATATTGCTGGTATGCTCCAAAATGCTGATGAAACAGATACCCCACTCAAGCAAAATCTAAATGGTCTTTCAAAAGTGCTGACCTATGCGATTTTAATCATTGCAGCAATCACTTTTGTGGTCGGCGTATTCGTTCAAGGAAAAGACCCGCTGGGCGAATTGATGACATCAGTCGCACTTGCTGTGGCAGCAATTCCAGAAGGACTTCCTGCTATTGTGACCATTGTCCTGGCACTCGGCACACAAGTTTTGGCGAAGAGAAATTCCATTGTCAGAAAGCTTCCTGCAGTTGAGACGCTTGGCTCGACTGAAATTATTGCTTCTGATAAGACAGGGACCTTGACCATGAACAAGATGACGGTTGAAAAAGTCTTTTATGACGGCAGTTTGCATGAAGCAAAACAAGATATTGACCTTGGACTCGACTTACCGTTGCTACGTTCCGTTGTACTTGCTAATGATACTAAAATTGACCAAGACGGGAAACTCATTGGTGACCCAACAGAAACAGCCTTTGTTCAGTATGCACTTGATAAAGGGTATGATGTTAAAGCTTTCTTAGAGAAATATCCTCGTGTCGCAGAATTGCCATTTGATTCTGATCGTAAGCTTATGTCAACCATTCATCCTTTGCCAGATGGTAAATTCTTGGTTGCTGTAAAAGGTGCGCCAGATCAACTTTTAAAACGTTGTGTGGTTCGTGACAAGGCAGGCGATATTGCGCCGATTGATGAGGCAACGGCTCAGTTAATTAAGGAAAATAACTCAGGTATGGCCCATCAGGCTTTGCGTGTTTTAGCTGGTGCCTATAAAATTATTGATGAAATTCCAGAAAACTTAACATCTGAAAATCTTGAAAATGATTTAATTTTCACAGGTATGATTGGAATGATTGACCCTGAACGCCCAGAAGCTGCTGAAGCTGTTCGAGTGGCTAAAGAAGCAGGTATTCGTCCAATTATGATTACAGGTGACCACCAAGACACAGCGGAGGCTATTGCTAAACGCCTTGGAATTATCAATGATGATAGTAAAGACCATGTCATGACTGGTGCTGAGCTTAACGAATTGTCAGACGAAGAGTTTGAAAAAGTTGTTGGTCAATATTCTGTCTATGCGCGTGTATCTCCTGAGCATAAGGTGCGAATTGTCAAAGCATGGCAACGTCAAGGTAAGGTGGTTGCTATGACAGGTGACGGTGTAAATGATGCACCAGCCTTGAAGACAGCCGACATCGGTATCGGAATGGGGATTACAGGTACAGAAGTTTCGAAAGGTGCTTCTGACATGATTCTGGCTGATGATAATTTTGCAACGATTATCGTGGCTGTTGAGGAAGGACGGAAAGTCTTCTCTAACATTCAAAAGACCATTCAATATTTGCTTTCAGCCAATACAGCAGAAGTGTTGACGATTTTCCTTGCAACTCTTTTTGGCTGGGATGTGCTGCAGCCGGTTCATCTTCTCTGGATTAACCTTGTGACAGATACTTTCCCAGCTATTGCTCTGGGGGTTGAACCTGCTGAGCCAGGTGTGATGACTCATAAACCGCGTGGTCGTAAGTCTAGCTTCTTCTCAGGTGGCGTCATGAGTTCGATTATTTATCAAGGGCTTTTGCAAGGTGCTTTGGTACTCGGTGTTTATGCTTATGCTTTGATGAATCCTGTCCATGTTGGTGACATGAGAGCCATTCATGCGGATGCGTTGACCATGTCCTTTGCAACACTTGGACTAATCCAGCTTTTCCATGCCTTTAATGTAAAATCTGTTTATCAATCACTTCTAACAGTTGGGCCATTCAAATCTAAAACTTTCAACTGGTCTATTCTTGTTTCATTCATTTTATTGGCTTCTACCATTTTGGTTGAGCCACTAGAAGGAATTTTCCATGTAACAAAATTAGACTTTTCACAATGGGCAGCCGTTCTCATTGGAAGTTTCTCCATGATTATCATTGTGGAAATTGTCAAATTTATTCAACGTAAATTAGGCATGGATAAAAATGCCATTTAAGACAGAAAAGTCATCTTCGGGTGGCTTTTTTAATTGTCAAAGTATAATAAAAAATTGCCGTGAATGCGACAATTTTGAGTACTTATTATAAGCTATAAATACGGACATCTGGATCTTGTTTCCAAAGTGGTTGAAGTCCAACAAAAACATCATTTTTGAACATATCACTTTGTAGATATTTTTGAGCATGCTCAACAGAGTCAAAACCATGTAAAACTTGCACATCTTCTGTGCGAATAAGTAAGTTCTTGCTCACAGCCCCTTCGATAGTATCTAGAAATGGTTTGCGATAGTCATTATAAACTTTCGCTGCGGTGGGACGGTTTTCATCCGAAATATCTAGAGTGATTTGTAAATGTGCTTTAACTTGAGACATAGTATTAAGACTCCTTGTCTCTTTTCATTTTATTTGAATTTATTATAAAATAGTGCTATTTTAAATGCAATACGTTACCAAATTAGTGAGTAACTAACTATTTTGTAAGGAGGCAGATATGTATCAACGAAAAATCGAAAGAAAACTCCGCTGTCCATTAGAGTATGGGTTAGATATCTTTTGAGGAAAATGGAATTCGCGCATTATTTGTATTCTTTTTATCAAAGGTTCATTGCGCTATAATGAACTAAAAGCAGAAATGCTAGATATTACAGATACTGTTCTCTCTAGAACTTTGAAAAATAATATGGTGGAAAGACGACAATATAATGAAATCCCTATGCGCGTTACTTATCAGTTGACAGAAAAAGCAGAGCCTGTGATACCAATTTTTGAAATGATATGTCAATGGTCAAAAAAGTATTTAGCGCCTGATGATATTAATAATAGTATTTGTGGACAGTTTCCTAAACAGGATGGTGAGTTCTTCATCTTAACCGAGGAATAAAATGGTAAGAATAAAAGATAGTTTACAGCAGAAGTTACTTGATAATCAAGTGCGTTATGAAAGGGAAGAAATTCTTTGGATGTTAGATTATATCGGTCATCCTGATTATAAAATACGAGATGAGTTGATTTTCGTTACTCTAGCTAGAGCCATACAAGAGCAACTATTTACAAAGGAACAGTTTGATTTTGTAGCGATTGAGGCTCTAAAACGACAAGGACTCTTGTATAAAAAAGAAGAGGTTGGTCAAGCGACTCTGACTCGATCTTTTACGGCTTTATTATTAGCTAATTTGCTAAATGCGGATGCTAAGAAAAATTCACTTTATTTTAAAAGACTTTCTAGTCAGCAAAGAATGGCTCTATTTGAACAAGGAATGTCTTATTTGCTGTATGAAAATGATAGGACTGGCTATTCTGAAGAATATGGTTGGGTGCATGCCTTTGCTCATGGTGCAGATCTTTTAGTTGAGATTATTTGTCACCCAGATTTTCCTATAACACGAGTAAATGAAGTTCTACAAGTATTAGAAAAGATTTTTAAAAAAGTGAATTGGCGTTTTATCAGTGATGAGGACTGGCGTTTGGCACGAGTCATCTATCAGGCTGTTTTAAATGATAGACTCTCACAAACCAGAGTTGCAGCTTGGTTAACTTCACTTGACTTTCCACTAGAAAATTCAACAGACTTCTTACAATTTTCTAATGCTCGTTCATGCTTGTTAGAAGTTTATCTTCAGTTAGACAAAGAAAAAGCTCTCTCAGACGAGCTAAGAGAAGCTATTCAGTTGTTTTCGTACTAAATATCAAAAATGACAAGTGCATCTTCTAGTTCTTTTTGGAGGTGCTTTTTCTTATATGATTGGAAAAGAGATAAGTCTTTTACTGCATTATAGCGTTTGTGGAGACGGTACATTTGAGATATTTTGTATTGAGGATAATCCTCGAAGAATTGTTGGGTCAACTGCCATTCGCGGATGTAACCAAGAGGTCTTGTATGATAGCAGACACCGTCAATCATTCGAGCGGAGTGGCGGTGGTGAAGATGACCAAAGACAACATCTTTCACACCATATTTGACAAAGAGATTATGAAAGGCTTGACTGCCCAGAAAAGCATTAAAACGCTGAAAATAAGGGTGATTGTAAAGAAAATCTTTGTGAGGAACAAAATGCATAGCTAGGATAATAGGACCATTCAGAGAAGCCAAAATTCTCTCAAGTTGTTCTAGGGTCTGTTGAGTGAGTATAGGGTCATCAGTGTTGCGGTTCAATCGTCTATCAAACCAGAAAAATTGCTTGGTTCGTTTGTGTTCTTCAGGTGTTTTTTCGGGAACGAAGCCATAGTCATACCAACCTGCTAGGCTAATAAACTGAGTCTGTCCAAATGATTGTACATTGAAATTGTGCTGTTGAATGTCGTCTTCTGTCATTCCTAGCATGTCATGATTGCCTAAATTGTAAGAAACGGAGAAGGATTTTTTGAGTTTTTGTAAAAAAGGTAAACTAATATGCTCAAAGTCATTAGATAGATCCCCTGCAAAGTGAATGTGGTCAACTTTTTTCTTTTTTAGTAAATCAATCAAAATGGTGATGTCTTCATCGGTAAATTGGTTTGAATCCAAATGAAGAGCGCTCATAAATGCTAAATTTGTCATGCTCCTAGTGTAGCATATTTGAGGGACAATGAAAAAAATAAATTTTTCGCCAAAAATCATAGGAAAGTTTAAGTCTTTTGGTGTAAAATAGAAGTAAGTGGAGGTCTGCAGATGATAAAATTAGTAGCATTTGACATAGACGGTACATTTCTTCGCTCTGACAATACCTATGATGTGGAGCGCTTTGAGAAAATTTATCGAGCATTGCAAGACAAAGACATAAAAGTGGTCGTCATTTCAGGCAATCAGTATGCCCAACTGGCTTCATTTTTTCCAAAACATCAGGAGGAGTTGATCATTGTTTCAGAAAATGGAGCACTAATTTTTGAGGGTGATAAGCTATTACGAGAAGCAAAAATTGCTAGAACAGAGATTGAAAAAGTTTTAGATGTGCTTGTGTCAGAAGACTTAGAAAATGCAACAACTCTTTGCGGACTTCATTCTGCTTATTTGTTCAAGTCAGCACCCAAACAGTACAAAGAAGAAATTGCAATTTATTACCATACTTTGAAAGAAATCTCTAATTTTCAGGATTTGCCAGAAGATGATTTTGTCAAATTAGCCTTATTGGTGCCAGAAGAAAAAACAAACCAACTTCTTGAAAAGTTAAATCAAGCTACTGGTCAACTCGTTCAGGCAGTTTCAAGCGGACACGGTTTAATTGATATTATTCAAAGAGGCGTTCATAAAGGCTCTGCTCTTGAATTCCTTAATCAGCATTTTGATATTTCACCACAGGAGATGATGGCTTTTGGCGACGGTGGAAATGACATAGAAATGCTAGCTTATGTAGGTCACAGCTATGCGATGGCAAATGCTCCTGAAAAGGTCAAGAAAACAGCAATGCATCAAGCACCAAGCGATCAAGAATCAGGCGTTTTAGAAATTCTAGAGCGAAAGGTTGTAAAGGGGTGACTATCATGAATGTCATTTTGACGTATCTAACCTCTTAATATTTTTAGCCAGACGGCAACCTATCTAACAATCATGTAACAAAGAACGAAATTTCTTGATTCAGAATTAGAAATTTTATACAATAACTATTATTGGACTCTGTCAGAAATTAGAAAAAAATACTGACTTGTGATATAATAAAACGATATGTGAAAAGAGGTAAGTATGGATATTTCAGAAATTCGTCAAAAAATTGACGCAAATCGTGAAAAATTAGCTTCTTTCAGGGGGTCTCTTTGACTTAGAAGGTCTGGAAGAAGAAATTGCAATCTTAGAAAATAAGATGACAGAACCTGATTTTTGGGATGATAATATTGCGGCGCAAAAAACATCTCAAGAATTAAACGAACTCAAGCAAACCTATGATAACTTCCAGCAAATGGCTGATTTATTTGACGAATCAGAGATTTTGCTTGATTTTCTAGCGGAGGATGATTCTGTACAGGAAGAGTTGGAAGAAAAATTAGCAGAGTTGGAAACAAAAATGACCAGCTATGAAATGACACTCCTCTTGTCGGAACCTTATGATAATAACAATGCTATCCTTGAAATTCATCCAGGCTCTGGTGGAACAGAAGCTCAAGACTGGGGGGATATGTTGCTGCGGATGTATACACGCTTTGGCAATGCTCATGGTTTCAAGGTTGAAGTATTGGACTATCAAGCGGGAGATGAAGCGGGGATTAAGTCTGTTACCTTGTCTTTTGAGGGTCCTCATGCCTATGGTTTGTTGAAGTCTGAAATGGGAGTTCATCGATTGGTACGCATTTCGCCATTTGATTCAGCTAAACGTCGTCACACTTCTTTTACTTCAGTGGAAGTCATGCCGGAGTTGGATGATACGATTGAAATTGAGGTGCGAGACGAAGACATCAAGATGGATACTTTCCGTTCCGGTGGTGCCGGCGGACAAAATGTCAACAAAGTTTCAACTGGTGTTCGTTTAACCCACATACCAACGGGAATTGTGACACAATCCACTGTTGACCGCACACAATATGGAAACCGTGATCGGGCAATGAAATTGCTTCAAGCGAAACTCTACCAAATGGAGCAAGAAAAGAAAGCAGCTGAAGTGGATTCCTTAAAGGGAGACAAAAAAGAAATTTCTTGGGGAAGTCAAATTCGCTCTTATGTCTTTACTCCTTACACGATGGTCAAAGATCATCGGACAGGCTTTGAAGTCGCACAGGTCGACAAAGTCATGGATGGAGATATTGATGGCTTCATCGATGCCTACTTGAAATGGCGGTTAAACTAAATATTAAAATTTACGAGAGTGGCATAGACAACTATAATTGCAATGCAATCATGGTCACTTCTCCCACTCCCTCAACTATCTTACGAAAGGAACTCTTAACAATAAATGTCAATTATTGAAATGAGAGATGTTGTCAAAAAATATGACAATGGGACAACAGCCCTGCGTGGTGTGTCCATTGAAGTAGAGCCAGGAGAATTCACCTACATTGTAGGACCTTCTGGAGCTGGGAAATCAACTTTTATTCGATTATTGTATCGTGAAGTGAAAGTTGATAAGGGAAGTCTGCAAGTTGCTGGCTTTAATCTTGCTAAAATTAAAAAACGTGATATTCCAATGTTGCGTCGTAATGTTGGCGTCGTTTTCCAAGATTATAAATTGCTACCCAAAAAGACGGTGTATGAAAATATCGCTTACGCCATGGAAGTTATCGGTGAGCGTCGTCGCAATATTAAAAAGCGTGTTATGGAAGTGCTGGATTTGGTTGGTTTGAAACATAAAGTTCGCTCTTTTCCAAATGAGTTATCAGGTGGTGAGCAACAACGGATTGCCATTGCACGTGCGATTGTGAACAATCCTAAAGTTTTGATTGCCGATGAACCGACAGGGAATTTGGATCCAGATAATTCGTGGGAAATCATGAATCTACTGGAGCGAATTAACCTGCAAGGGACGACTGTTCTAATGGCGACCCACAATAGCCAAATTGTAAATACTTTGCGTCACCGCGTTATTGCCATCGAAAATGGTCGTGTGGTGCGTGATGAAGCAAAAGGAGAATACGGATACGATGAATAGTAGATTTTTAAGTCACCTGCTTGAATCGCTCAAAAGTTTGAAGCGAAATGGTTGGATGACAGTTGCTGCAGTCAGCTCCGTGATGATTACACTAGGGTTAGTCGCAATCTTTGTGTCAGTCATTTTAAACACGGCGAAGCTAGCAACAGATATTGAAAATAATGTGCGAGTTATGGTCTATATGCGACCAGATACAGCAGACAATGAAGAGACCATTACAAAAGAAGGTCAAACAGTCAAAAATGAGGACTACCATAAGGTATATGATGCCCTCAACAAAATGTCAAATGTGAAATCAGTAACATTTTCTAGCAAGCAAGAACAATTAAAGAAACTAACAGAAGTCATGGGTAAAGATTGGAAACTCTTTGAAGGAGATGCCAATCCCCTGCATGACGCTTATATTGTCGATACAACTGACCCCAAATACGTTACCTCTGTAGCAAGCAATGCGAAGAAAGTGGAAGGGGTCTCTGAAGTAGAGTACGGTGGAGTCAATACAAAACGTATTTTTGCGTTAGCTAATTTTATCCGTACGTGGGGAATTGTAGGAGCGCTCCTCTTAGTCTTTATTGCTGTTTTCTTGATTTCAAATACTATTCGGATTACGATTATTTCGCGCAGTCGTGAAATTCAAATCATGCGTCTAGTGGGAGCAAAAAACAGTTACATTCGAGGTCCGTTCTTGTTAGAAGGAGCTTGGATTGGCTTGCTTGGAGCAGTTGTTCCAGCTGGCTTGGTCTATTTTATTTACGAAATGGCCTATAAGTCATTTAATCCATCTCTTGCTAGTCAAAATCTTTCAATGATTGTACCCAAAACCTTTATTCCATTGATGATTTCTTTCCTTTTTGTAGTAGGAATTATCATCGGAGCATTTGGCTCGGTTCTCTCAATGAGACGATTCTTGAAAATTTAAAAAAGAAGTGATAATAAAAACCCTATTGAACCCTGACCCGAAAGTTAGATAGAAAAACCTAACTTTTGAGACGCAGTTCATTTAGGGCTTTTTTAATGCAAAAATGGATTAAACATTTTTTCATGAACAATGGTGGTTTGAGGACCATGCCCAGGATAAACATCATAATCAGGCAAGGTCAGCAACTCGTTTTTGATGCTAGAAATGAGTTGTTCTATATTTCCAGTATAGAGGTCCGTTCGACCAATTGATTCGCAGAATAAAGCATCGCCAGTTAAAACAAAGTGCTCGTTAGGAAAGATGATTGAAACACCACCGATTGAATGTCCTGGTGTTGGTACGACGTAAAAATAAAAATCATCTAGACTGTAAGGACTATGATAGTCAAAAAAGACATCGGCAGGCTGGAGAATGATGTTATCAATATCTTGGTGGCGAGCTAGTCCAGATAGATTATACTCCGGAGTGTAAAGCCAAGTTGCTTCACTTTCAGCGACATAGACAGGTGGATGTCCAAAATGTTGACGAACTAAATCAACACTCATAATATGATCGTAATGAGTATGGGTCAGCAAAATAGCTGTAATTGGCTTATTGATTTCTTGGATTTTTGTTGCAATTTTATCCCAGTCACTACCTGGATCAACTACGATAAGGTGATGCTCATTTTCTAAATAATAAGTATTTTCGTATGCTTGAGCGTTTAAAGTTTTATGAATTGTTATCATGAGAACTCCTTTCACTTCATAGTTTAGCAAAAAATATGAAAAATGACATAAAAGAAATATCAAGCTATTTATCAAGGGAAAATAAGGCATAAAACGTGATACGAAATAGTTGGATTTATGGTATAATTTTTCTAATATGACACAAGAAAAAAGAAAATATGCTGTGGTAGATTTAGAGGCGACGAGTGCCAGCAGCAATGCAAAAATTATTCAAGTCGGGATTGTGCTGATTGAAAATGGTCAGATTGTCAAAACTTATGAAACCGATGTGAATCCTCATGAAAAGTTAGATCCGCATATTCGCCAATTGACAGGATTGACAGATAAGCGATTGAGAAAGGCGCCAGACTTTTCTCAAGTGGCTCGTGAGATTTATGAGTTGATTGAAGATGCCATTTTTGTGGCGCATAATGTGAAATTTGATGCTAATTTATTAGCAGAAGCTCTCTTTTGGGAAGGATTTGAATTGGTGACTCCGAGGGTAGATACGGTAGAGCTTGCACAAGTCTTTTTCCCAACGTTTGAAAAATACAATCTAGGAATATTATGTGAGCAGTTAGATATTCCTTTGAAACATGCGCATACAGCACTTGCGGATGCCTCAGCAACGGCTACATTATTTTTAAAAATACAAGAAAAAATTCAAAAACTTCCAAAAGAATTGGTAGAGTATTTGTTGAAATTTTCGGATAGTTTGATTTACGAATCACGCTTAGCGATAGAAGATGCTTTTAACCAAATGTCGGACATAACTTGCCGTGATTTGATGAAGTGGCAGGGAATTTTTCTTAGAAAAAGTAAAAAAATCCAAAAAGCGAGGAAATTGTCCAAAAATTTCACTCATAACATCAATTTGCTGGATTTAGAGGAGCGAAAAGAACAAGATGAGTTTGCACATGATGTGGAACAGGCTTTGAAAAGTCAGCAACCAAGTTTTTTACAAGCTCAGACAGGTTTAGGCAAGACCTATGGTTACTTGCTTCCTGCTTTGGCTCAAACGAGCAAGCAAATTCTGGTAACAGTTCCTACGAAAGTGTTGCAGGACCAGATTGTGGCAAATGAAGGACAAAAGTTAGAAGAAATCTTTCATCTTTCTGTTCATAGCTTGAAAAGTCCTGCCAATTATTTGAAGCTTGACTTCTTTTATGACAGTTTGCAGCGGGTAGATGACAATCGTTTGGTCAATCGTTGCAAGATGTTGCTTTTAGTTTGGCTCACAGAAACAGAATCTGGTGATTTGGATGAAATTGGTCAACGACATCGCTATCAGACCTATTTTCAACAGGTGCTTCATGATGGAAAATTGAGCAAAAAATCCCTCTTTTATGGTGCAGATTTTTGGCAAAAAGGTCAAGAAAAGTCCAAACGCAGTCGTGTATTAGTGACCAATCATGCTTATTTTTTGACGCGGTTAGAAGATGATAAATCCATTGTGGAGAATCGGCTTTTGATTGTGGATGAAGCTCAGAAGTTGTTTTTAGTTTTGGAAAATCTCTCTCGAAAATCCCTCAATATGACAAAATGCTTGCAACAAATTCAATCGGAACTTGAAACAACAGATACCATTTTGCAACGTCGGTTAATAGAGGATATTCAATTTGAATTGACTCATGCAGTGGAACAATTTCAACGCTACAAGAAAAATGAGCTAACGAAAGAAACTTGTTCCAAACTCCGACAAGATTTATCAGAGTTAGATCAAAGCTCTCTTGCTGATTTACGCACTATTTTTGCCACAAAATATGACCAGTTCTGGTTAAAAGAAGAGCAGTTCGATGATTATCGAGTGACGATGTTGGAAGCCGCTTGCCTAGAAGTGCTAGATTTTCGAGCTTTGCTGCCTGAAGAGGTTCAAGTCTTATTCGTTTCAGCCACGCTTGAAATCAGTAAAAAAGTGCATTTAGCGCATTTACTTGGTTTTGAAAATGCGCCATTTTATCAGTTACCACAAAAGCAGAAACATCAGCAGAAAATATGGTTGGATAAGAATTTTCCAAATGTTGTAGACTTGGATGTGGACATTTATGCAGAATTGATTGTCAAATGGGTTCATAAATTAGCTACTCAGGAAGTTCCACTTCTCGTTTTATTCACATCGAAAGCGTTGTTGTTAGCTGTTTCGGAACGTTTGCGCTTGCCACACTTAGCCCAGTATAAGAATGGTGAAGCGGCTAATATTAAACGACGTTTTGACAGAGGGGAAAGCAGTATTTTATTGGGGTCGGGCAGTTTTTGGGAGGGAACAGATTTCTCTAGTCAGAAGCAAATGATTGAAGTCATTACACGGATTCCATTTGATAATCCGAGCGATTTCTTTACGCAAAAACTCAACCGCAAATTGCGGCAAGAAGGCAAGAATCCTTTTTATGATTATAGTTTACCTGTTGCGATTTTACGCCTAAAACAGGCTTTGGGACGTACAATTCGACACCAAGAGCAGCAGTCAGCAGTCGTCATTTTAGACAATCGCATGTTAACCAAACGTTACGGACGGCAAATTCAGACAGCCTTGGAAAAAATTGCTCCAATATCCGTCACCAGTATGAAAAAAATTCCAACAGAAATTGAGCAATTTTTGAAGAAGAAGGAAACGGTGTAATTTTACCCCATTAGAAAACTCAGTTCACTTTTTAACTGAGTTTTTTGCTAAAAATGGTAATTTCCTCTGCTGCTAGTTTTAAATTTTGTTATAATAGAAACACAAAGAAAGAAGGTTCGATATGTATCAAAAATATCTTCCAGGACTTAGATTTGCATTTGTACTAGCAACAGTAGCAACGGTTTTGGGAAATTTATTCCCCTTGATTGGCTCTAGTGTTTTTGCCATTCTTTTGGGAATTCTAGCTAATAATCTTTTTCATATAAAGAAGATTTATCATGCTGGTCTAGCTTATTCAGGTAAGAAATTACTGCAATATTCCATTATTTTGCTGGGGTTTAGTATGTCCATTGGTCGGGTTTCTGCTACAGGCATCTCCTCTTTAAAAATTAGCATTTTAACTATACTGATTGCTTTTATTTCAGCTTATGTGGTAGGACGTCTGCTGGGAATGGGCAAAGTTCTAACTACTTTAATTGGATTTGGAACGGCTATTTGTGGTGGTTCTGCCATTGCAGCAGCTTCGCCGATTTTAGAAGCAAAAGATGAAGAGATTGCTTTATCTATTTCCACAATTTTCTTTTTTAACATTTTAGCGGTCTTTATTTTCCCTTTTTTGGGACATCTCATGCACATGAATGATGTAACATTTGGAACGTGGGCAGGAACAGCTATCAATGATACATCATCTGTTGTAGCAGCGGGTTATACTTACAGTCAGTCAGCAGGAGATTTAGCAACGATTGTGAAGCTCAGCCGTGCTTTAATGATTGTACCAGCCTGTCTTATCTTTGCAGGAGTCCGATATGTACGCTCAAAAAGCAGTCATCAAAAAGTTAATTTAAAGAAAATTTTTCCTTGGTTTATTTTGTGGTTTGTCATGGCGTCTATTGTTACTAGTGTTGGGATTTTTCCAAGTTCGCTCGTTCCTGCAACGAAGTTCTTGTCACAATGGCTCATGGCAATGGCTCTTGCTGGAATTGGTGCGAGAGTATCCTTTGGGCAATTTAGAAAAGCAGGTGCAGCGCCACTATTGACAGGAGCCTTTGCTTGGTTCGCGGTTGCTGTATCTAGCTTAATCATTCAATACTTTTTCTCATAAAAGTGCTTTAAAAGTGACTGACATTTATTACGTATGTTGGAGGAGATATGCCTTATCAAAAACGCTCGATTGATTCGCGAGTGGATTATAGTTTAATATTACCAGTATTTTGTTTGCTTTTCATTGGCGTTATGGCCATTTATATTGCTGTTAGTCATGATTATCCCAAAAACGTTTGGCCAATTGTAGGGCAGCAGATTGCTTGGATTGCTCTAGGGACAGTTATCAGTTTGGTTATCATGCTATTCAATACAAAATTTCTTTGGCAAATAACGCCATACTTATATGTATTTGGCTTAGTGTTGATGGTGCTTCCGCTCATTTTTTATAGTTCAGAATTAGTCGCTTCAACAGGAGCAAAAAACTGGGTGACTATAGGGCGTGTGACCTTGTTTCAACCGTCTGAATTTATGAAAATTTCTTATATTCTGATGCTGTCACGAGTTGTTGTTAATTTTTTACAGCGCTATAAAGATAGAGAGCGAACGGTTCAATTGGACTTCTTCCTGATTTTTGAGTTAGCCCTTTATACCTTACCCGTTCTGATTTTATTGGTATTGCAGAGTGACCTAGGGACAGCATTAGTCTTTATCGCAATCTTTTCAGGAATTGTCCTCTTATCAGGTGTGTCTTGGAAAATCATTGTACCAGTTGTTTTGACCGTTCTGGTTGTAGGCGGTGGCTTTTTACTTATCTTCATTTCAAAAGACGGGCGAGCTTTTTTGCACCAAATTGGGATGCCAACTTATCAGATCAACCGTATTTTGGCTTGGCTGAATCCGTTTGACTACGCTCAAACCACTACTTATCAACAGGCACAAGGTCAAATAGCAATTGGTAGTGGTGGTCTCTGGGGACAAGGGTTTAATGTATCCAATCTATTGGTGCCTGTACGTGAAAGTGATATGATTTTTACTGTCATTGCAGAAGATTTTGGTTTTGTCGGTGCAACGATTGTGATTGCCTTGTATCTGCTCTTGATTTATCGCATGCTAAAAATTACGCTGAAATCAAATAATCAATTTTATACATATATTTCAACCGGTTTCATCATGATGCTGCTCTTTCATATTTTTGAAAATATCGGAGCAGTAACAGGGATTTTACCTCTAACAGGGATTCCGCTTCCATTCATTTCTCAAGGTGGATCTTCCATTATTAGTAATTTAATCGGGGTCGGGCTCTTACTTTCAATGAGTTATCAAAATAATCTCACAGATGAAAAAAAGATACGCTATCCTCAAAGACGTAAAAAAGTGGTTTTAAAACGATTAAAATAAAGGAGAAGAAAAATGACAAAAGTAGCTGTTATGTTAGCCAATGGCTTTGAAGAAATTGAAGCATTGACGGTTGTGGATGTTCTTCGCCGTGCAGGAATCCTATGTGACATGATTGGATTTGAAAAAGCGGTAACAGGTTCTCATGGTATTTCAGTTCAAGCAGATAAGGTTTGGACTGGAAAGTTAGAGGATTATGACTTAGTGGTACTGCCGGGAGGAATGCCTGGTGCGACAAATTTGCGAGATGATGATCGTTTGATGTCAGCTCTACAAAAGATGCAGGAAGAAGGCAAGTGGATAGCTGCCATTTGCGCAGCACCGATTGCACTCAATCGTGCAGGTATTTTAAGGGACAAACAGTTTACCTGTTACGATGGTATCGAGTCAGATATTGATTCTGGCATTTATATCAAGCAAACCGTCGTTGTTGACGGGAAAGTGATTACTAGCCGAGGACCTGCAACTGCTCTAGCTTTTGCTTATGAGTTGGTTCATCAGTTAGGCGGAGACAGTGAGCAGCTTGCAACGGCGATGCTTTACAATGATGTTTACGGTGATTGATTGTCTATGATACTAAAACTTATTTGGAATGATCCAAGTAAGTTTTTTTATGAAAATTCATGTCTAAAATAGGCTTTCCTATCTGTTTTAACAGCAATTTTTTACAAAAATATGTTATAATAAAAAGTATGGATTATCAAGATTATATTTGGGATTTAGGAGGGACTCTCCTCAATAATTACGAGACGTCAACGGCTGCATTTGTAGAAACGTTAGCTGGTTTTGGGATTCAAGCTAATCATGATGATGTTTATAAAGCGCTGAAGATTTCCACTCCCTATGCAGTTGCTCAATTTGCGCCCAACATTCCTGCATTTTTACAAACTTATAAAGTGAATGAAGCAAGAGAGTTAGCTCATCCAGTATTATTTGAAGGTGCTGCAGATTTGCTCAAGAATATCGTTGCACAAGGAGGGCGTAATTTTCTGATTTCTCATCGGAATGATCAGGTTTTAGAGATTCTTGATAAAACAGGGATTTCAGGCTACTTTACAGAAGTGGTGACTTCTAATCGTGGTTTTAAGAGAAAGCCAAATCCTGAGTCAATGCTTTATTTAAAAGATAAGTATCAGATTGAGAATGGGTTAGTCATCGGAGATCGTTCAATTGACACAGAAGCGGGTCAATCAGCTGGCTTTGCAACTTATCTCTTTGATGATATGGAAAATCTCAAGAAATTTATAAAAATATAGAAAAGGAATCGTATGTCAGAAGAAAATAAAGAACTGCAAGCACAAGATTATGATGCCAGTCAAATTCAGGTTTTAGAAGGTTTGGAAGCTGTCCGAATGCGTCCAGGGATGTATATTGGCTCAACTTCAAAAGAAGGACTGCATCATCTTGTTTGGGAAATTGTAGATAACTCAATTGATGAGGCATTAGCTGGTTTTGCAACACATATTCAAGTGTTTATTGAGAAAGATAATTCGATTACCGTTGTTGATGACGGTCGTGGAATCCCTGTAGATATTCAAGAAAAAACAGGTCGTCCTGCGGTAGAAACTGTCTTTACCATTCTTCATGCTGGAGGAAAATTCGGCGGTGGCGGGTACAAGGTATCTGGAGGATTGCATGGTGTCGGATCTTCCGTGGTTAATGCTCTTTCTACTCAACTTGATGTTCGGGTTTACAAGAACGGTCAGATTCATTTTCAAGAATACCGTCGCGGGCACGTCGTAGCGGATCTGGAGATTATCGGCGAGACTGATCGCACAGGAACAACTGTTCATTTTACACCAGACCCAGAAATCTTCACAGAAACGGTTGAATTTGATTTTGAAAAATTAAATAAACGGGTGCAAGAACTAGCATTTTTGAATCGTGGCCTGCGAATTTCTATTACCGATAAACGGGAAGGCTTGGAGCAAACAAAAGATTACCATTATGAGGGTGGGATTGCTAGCTACGTCCAGTATATCAATGAAAATAAAGATGTTATCTTTGAAAATCCGATTTATACAGACGGAGAAATGGATGATATTACTGTTGAAGTAGCTATGCAGTATACAACAGGCTATCACGAAACTGTCATGAGTTTTGCAAATAATATCCACACTCATGAAGGTGGGACGCATGAACAAGGTTTTCGTACAGCGCTCACACGTGTCATCAATGACTATGCCAAGAAAAATAAGCTTCTGAAAGAAAATGAAGACAACCTGACTGGTGAAGATGTCCGTGAAGGATTAACAGCTGTTATCTCTGTAAAACATCCTAACCCACAGTTTGAAGGACAAACAAAGACGAAACTTGGAAATAGTGAAGTTGTTAAAATTACTAATCGTCTCTTTAGCGAAGCTTTCTCAGATTTCCTTTTGGAAAATCCTGCGGTTGCTAAGAAGATAGTAGAAAAGGGAATTTTGGCGTCCAAGGCTCGGATTGCAGCCAAGCGTGCACGTGAAGTGACTCGCAAGAAATCAGGTCTTGAAATTTCAAACTTACCAGGTAAATTGGCAGATTGCTCCTCTAATGATCCACACGAAACAGAATTGTTTATCGTGGAAGGAGATTCAGCTGGTGGTTCAGCCAAGTCTGGTCGAAATCGGGAGTTTCAGGCTATTTTGCCAATTCGCGGTAAGATTTTAAATGTTGAAAAAGCTAGCATGGATAAAATTTTAGCCAATGAAGAAATTCGTAGTCTCTTTACCGCAATGGGAACAGGCTTTGGAGCGGATTTTGATGTGAGCAAAGCTCGTTATCAAAAATTAGTCATTATGACCGATGCCGATGTTGATGGTGCGCATATCCGAACCCTTCTTTTGACGTTGATTTATCGTTATATGAAGCCTGTTTTGGAAGCAGGTTATGTCTATATTGCTCAACCGCCTATTTATGGTGTGAAAGTCGGCAGTGAAGTGAAAGAATACATCCAGCCCGGAGCCAATCAAGAAGAAGAGCTACAGTTGGCATTGGAGCGTTATTCTGAAGGGCGTTCTAAACCAAGTATTCAACGTTACAAAGGCTTGGGAGAAATGGACGACCACCAACTTTGGGAAACAACGATGAACCCAGAACATCGCTTAATGGCGCGTGTCTCAGTCGATGATGCAGCAGAAGCGGACAAGATTTTTGATATGCTAATGGGTGACCGTGTAGAACCTCGTCGTGAATTTATCGAAGAGAACGCCGTATATAGTACATTGGACGTTTAAAAAAATCTGAAAAAATTCACATTTACCAAGAAAATTATGATATAATAATCATGATTATTTTCAAGTAATATTTTGAAGGAGTTTTACATGTCTAACGGACTAATCGTACTAATTATAGTGATAGCAGTTCTCTTGATTGTTGCTTACATAACTGCTGTCTTATTAAGAAAAAGAAATGATGCCTTGCTTGCTAAGTTAGAAGATCGCAAAGAAGAACTTTATAATCTTCCTGTAAACGATGAAGTTGAAGCGGTTAAAAACATGCATTTGATTGGACAAAGTCAAGTGGCTTTTCGGGAATGGAATCAAAAATGGGTTGATCTTTCTTTAAATTCTTTTGCAGACATCGAAAATAACCTCTTTGAAACGGAAGGTTACAATAATTCGTTTCGGTTTCTAAAAGCAAAGCATGGTATTGATAAAATTGAGAGCCAAATTGACTTGATTGAAGAAGATATTACTGCTATTCGCAATGCACTTGCTGAATTAGAAAAGCAAGAGTCTAAAAATAGCGGTCGTGTCTTGCATGCTTTGGATTTATTTGAAAAGTTGCAAGTGTCTGTGGCAAATGATACAGAAAGTTATGGTTCAGCGCTTCCTGAGATTGAAAAGCAATTAGAAAAAATTCAATCTGAATTCTCTCAATTTGTAACTTTAAACTCATCAGGAGACCCTGTTGAAGCAGCGGAAATTTTGGATAAAACAGAAGATCACATCCTTGCTTTAACGCATATTGTTGAAAAAATCCCAGAGCTTGTATCAGAATTAGATCAAAAGTTACCAGAACAGTTGGAAGATTTGGAGTCTGGTCATCGCAAATTACTGGAATCCGGTTATCATTTTATTGAAACTGATATTGAATCTCGCTTCCAACAGCTGCATACTAGTTTGAAACGCAACAGTGAAAACATTGCCAGTTTAGAATTGGACAATGCACAATATGAAAATACGCAAATCCAAGAAGAAATGGATGCTTTATATGACATGTTTAATCGTGAAATCAAGTCACATAAAGTAGTTGTCAAATTAGTTAATAGTTTACCAGGTTATTTAGGTCATACAAAAGAAAACAATCAAAATCTTTTGACAGAGATTGCCCGCCTTTCAAAATTGTATCTCTTGACAGAAAGCGATACGAATCATGTTCGTCGACTTCAAAGTGAACTTTCTAGCTTAGATGATGTTGTTTTAGAAGCGATTGAAGATTCTTCAGAAAGAAAACAAGCTTATTCTGTTCTTCAAGAAAATCTTGAAACCATTCAAAAACGTGTGAAAGAAATTGAAGATGAGCAGTTAGTGTTGAGTGAAAAATTGGCTAAAATTGAAAAAGATGATGCCAATGCTCGACAAAAAGTTAACATTTATATCAACAAATTGCATACGATTAAGCGTTATATGGAAAAACGCAATTTGCCGGGTATTCCACGGAGCTTCCTGACCACTTTCTTTACTGCAAGTGATAACACAGAAGCTTTAGTAGCAGAATTGGAACAGTATCGTGTCAATATTGAATCAGTAAATCGTATGTTAGAGATTTTGACAAATGATATGAATGAACTGGAAAATGAGACTTACCGGATTGTTGAAAATGCTACTTTGACAGAGCAATTGTTACAATATTCAAATCGCTATCGTTCATTTGATGAAGGAGTTCAAACTGCCTTCAACCGTGCACTAGAGATTTTTGAAAATGAGTTTGATTATCAAGCATCGTTTGAGGAGATCTCGCAAGCATTGGATGTAGTAGAACCTGGTGTAACCAATCGTTTTGTTACATCGTATGAAAAAACGCGAGAAAATATCCGATTTTAAATTAAAACAATAAAGAGACAAGGTTTCATTTCCTTGCCTCTTTTTATTATGTTCTTTTCGTCAGTATCGTGATGTTCGGTATAAAATTGGCGACTAAAGCAGACGGTCGTGCTCCCTAATACAATTACTTGCAAATGAATAGAATCTGGGAAGATGACATATAGACAACAAAAAATCCCAACCATAGGCGATTGGGATTAGTCTCTTAAGAAGAGATTAATGAGTAAAAGCAACACAAACACCTTCTGGAACAAAGAAATCATGTGATAATTCTGTTAATTTTCCTGTTTCTGGGTCACGTTTGAAGACAGTCGCATTGTCTGAGTCTTGATGGGCTGCGATAATATACTGTTGATCTGGTGTAATATTAAAATCACGTGGATTTTTTCCATTAGTTGGTACGAATTCTACAAGTTCAAGTGTTCCATCTCCTGCTACTTTGTAAACAGCGATTGAATTATGCCCGCGGTTGGAGCCATAAAGGAAGCGACCGTCAGCAGATAGGCGAATAGCAGCTGTTCCATTAAATTCTGAAAAGTCTTCTGGTAAAGTGGAGATGGTTTGCAGGCGTTCAAATTGACCATCTCCATCGTAAATTAAAACTTCAATAGTAGAGTTTAATTCACAAATAAGATAAGCAATTTTGTAGTGAGGGTGGAACACAATATGACGTGGACCAGCGCCAGGTGTCGCATGATAAGTTTCTAATCGATTTAGGCGTCCATAATCACTAATTTCATATGTCACAACTTCATCAGTTCCTAAATCACACGTAACCAGATACTTATCGGGTGTTAAATCTGCAAAATGCACATGAGCAGCAGCTTGGTTTTCATGAGGACCGTAGCCGATATGAACATCAGAATCAACTAATTTAAGGCTACCATTTTCTTGTCGTCTATAAACTAATACTTGTCCTTTATGGTAGTTTGCCCCGTAGACAAGGCTTCTTGCTTCATCTACACTCACATAGCATAGAGGAGCACCTTCGGCCACAACGTGATTGAGTAACTGTCCCGCTTTATTAAAGGCTGCAATGCCTCCCTCACCGTGTTCAGTTCCGACAGAATATAGGTTCTGTTGCTTGTCAAAAGCTAAATAAGTAGGATTTGGCTCTTTTGCAATAAGTGTTAAATTTGCCAGTTCTCCTGTGCTAGTATCAAAATCAGCTTTGTAAATTCCTTCTGAGCTACGACGTGTATAAGTTCCAAAATAAACTGTTTGTGTCATCATTCACCTCGAAATATTTGATACTTTCATTATAACACAAAAAGAGATGAAATGGTTTTCACAAATGAATGCTGCTGTCAGTTTTATGATGAAAAAATAGATAAAAAATAGATTCGAGATAGGATGGGAACAGATGACTTTGATACAATAAAAATAGATTTGCGGGTGGTGGCGCTAACAATCAGGGTTGTCTGTTTGACTTCTGAAAAATGTTTAGTTTTTTGGGAAGAAAGTTTTTATCCTGCATCACGGTTCAATCTTTGTAAGTTCACTATTTTGTTGTATAATAAAAGTAATCTTTACATTGATTAGCAGTCATTTAATTTTATATCTATATTTTAAGGAGTAAGAAATGCATAAGATTTTAGTAGTAGAAGATGACACTACGATTAATCAAGTGATTTGTGAATTTTTGAAAGAAAATCATTATGAGGTGACACCAGTTTTTGACGGGGCAGAAGCCCTACGTGAATTTGAGGAAAAATCGTTTGACCTCATCATTTTGGACGTTATGTTGCCCTCTATAAGCGGTCTGGATGTGTTGAAGGAAATCCGGAAGACGTCGCAGGTACCAGTTATGATGTTAACTGCACTAGATGATGAATATACTCAGCTGGTCAGCTTTAATCACCTTATCAGTGATTATGTTACCAAACCATTTTCGCCACTTATTTTGATGAAACGCATTGAAAATATTTTCCGGAGTACTGTGACAGAATCAGAGATTGTCGTTGGAGACTTGCGTGTTTCAATTGATGATTGTACCGTTTATTGGCAAGAAGAAAAAATGTCTCCTACTAAAAAAGAATATGAAATTATCCAAGCTTTAGCTAAAAGAAAAAATCATTTGGTGACGCGGGATCAATTGATGAATACAATTTGGGGTTATAGCGAACTGGATAGTCGTGTTTTGGATAACCATGTAAAAAATATTCGGAAAAAAATTCCTGGAATACCTCTTAAAACGATTACTGGTATGGGTTATCAACTTGGAGGAGAAGAAGAGTGAGAATTGCTAAAAAGCATTTTCTTTTGACAGGAACAATAATTTTTATTGTCGTGACAACGGTTTTAACAACACTCTATTTTGTGATGCCTGTTTATTATGAGCAAGTCAAGCATCGAGAAGCTAAAAGTGAGTTCTTTCAGATTGCTCAGCAAGTTCAAGGAAAACCGTCAGATGATATAGGAAAGCTTTTAAGTGACTACAATCGAAAGAATACACGCGTCTGGTTTAGTATATTAGATGCGAAAGGAAAACTTATTTATCCACATATTGATTTAGCTAATGAAAAGGGAGAATTCCAATTAACAATTTTACCTTCTGACATGAGTTTGAATAATCAAACTAAAAGTATGAGCAAGAAGATAAGAACGGCAGAAGGGACCACATTGACCTTACGTGGGGAATATTCGCTCCAACCAATATCGGATGCTACTTACGTGTTGTTAAGTCTTTATCCTTATATCTTATTCTTTTCGTTAACGTTAGGTGGTATAGTGGCTTTTCTTTATAGTCGATTTGCAACCAAACGCATTACAGATATTTCAGAGAGCACGCGAAAAATGGCAACTCTTTCTCCAGATGTGGCTTGTCCTGTCAAAGGGCGGGATGAAATTTCCACACTCGCTCAAGATATTAACAGTCTGTATAATAATCTTTTGACAAGTATTGAAGCGCTGCGATTGGAAAATGAGAAGGTTGCTGAAAGTGAACGGGAGAAAGCAGAATTTCTACGGATGACTTCTCATGAGCTGAAAACGCCGATTACCAGCATGATGGGAATTGTGGATGGTATGATTTATGGTGTTGGTGACTTCAAAGATAAAGATAAATACCTACATAAATGTCGTGAAATTTTGGAAGAGCAATCAAAACTTGTACAGTCTATCTTGGCAATTTCTAAAATTGAAATGCGGATAGAAGCGGAAGAGGAAGAATTTTCACTTAATCAGCTCTTGGAGGAAAACTTGAGCAGCTATAAGATGTTAGCTGATGTGAAAGGCTATCAATTTACTGTACAGTTAGAAGAGCTTCAAGTGCATGGCAACAAGACTTATTTGCTGAAAGCTATTAAAAATTTACTAGATAATGCTTTCCATTATACATTAGCCGGTGGAGAGATTCTTTTAATGATTGAAGACAATCAGTTAATCATTGAAAATGATGCGGAACATGTGTTGGATGAACAGCAAATCCAGCAAATATTTCAGCCATTTTATCGTCCGGATTACAGTCGTAACCGCAAAGATGGCGGAACAGGTCTGGGACTCTTTATCGTGCAACAGATTTTGGAAAATCATCATTTGCACTATCTCTTTGAAGCTGTTGATGACAAACGAATGCGGTTTACAATTTTTTTCTCAGATAAAGAAAGCTAAAAGTGGGAATCCGTTCATGATTTGAATGGATGACCGCTTTTTGTGTTTGACTCGGGCGCAAGAAGGAAATTCATAAAGGACTACCCTTTCTTCAAGAATTTTTTAGTGAAAAATGCTACAATGAGATAAATAAAGAAAAGGATGTCTGTATGGAACACAAAAAGAAGGATTTCAGCCTATCATGGTTTTTTCGGTGGTTTTTGGACAATAAGGCAATCACTGTTTTTTTGGTGACCTTATTGTTGGGGTTGAATATTTTTGTATTAAGCAAAATTAGTTTTATTTTTATTCCTGTTCTAGAATTTATCGGAGTTATCATGCTGCCGGTGATTTTAGCAGGGCTTTTGTATTATCTCTTAAATCCAATTGTAGATTTTATGGAGAAACATAAGATCAATCGTTTGGTCGCGATTACGATTGTCTTTATCTTAATTGCTTTGCTCTTAATTTGGGGATTGGCTGTGGCAATTCCAAGTTTGCAGCATCAGATAGTTAGCTTTGCCAAGAATTTACCAGCTAATTTGCAAAAGTCGAATAAAATAATTCAGGATTTTTTGGAAAATCGAATTTCTGATGATGTCAAGCCTCAATTAGAAGAGATTGTGAATAATTTTTCAGTTCAAGTGACGACTTGGGCAAGTAATTTTTCATCGAAAGCAGTGAATTGGGTAAGCACATTGATTAGTACGGCTTCGCAAGTGATTGTAGCCATTATCATCATGCCTTTTATCCTTTTTTATCTTTTGCGAGATGGAAAAAACTTAAAATCTTATTTGACAAAATTCATGCCAACTAAGTTTCGTGAACCAGTCGGACAAATTTTGACAGATGTCAATACGCAGCTTGCCAATTACGTTCGTGGGCAAGTAACCGTAGCTATTATCGTAGCGATAATGTTCATCATTTTCTTTAAAGTAATCGGGCTTCGCTATGCAGTGACACTTGGGGTGACGGCAGGGATTTTAAATTTGATTCCTTATTTGGGAAGTTTTCTAGCTATGCTGCCGGCTCTTGTTCTGGGGTTAATTGCTGGACCAATTATGCTCTTGAAAGTCATTGTGGTCTTTATTGTAGAGCAAACGATTGAAGGGCGGTTTGTGTCGCCATTAATTCTCGGTAGCCAATTGAACATTCATCCAATCAATGTTCTTTTTGTCCTTTTGACAGCGGGATCTATGTTTGGTATCTGGGGCGTTTTACTGGGAATTCCCGTTTATGCGTCTGCAAAAGTTGTGATTGCTGCTATTTTTAATTGGTATAAGAAAGTCAGCGGCTTGTATGAAGAAGAATTGGTAGATGAAACAGGAGAAGAAATTGAACAACAGTAAGAAAATGGTCGCTTCTTTGCAAAAGCAGGATTTGGCGCATGCCAATAAATATTTTGAAAGAGCTCTAACAAATGATACAGAGGAAGAATTACTTGAATTAGCCGACTACTTAGAAAGTATCGGCTTTTTCCCTCAAGCGAAGCGAATTTATGAAACATTAGCTCCTCATTATCCAGAAGCCTACATCAGTTTGGCGCAGATTGCTAGTGAAGACGGGCAAGTGGAAGAAGCGTTTGCTTATCTGGAAGAAATTACTTCTGATAGTGACTGGTATGTGACAGCACTCTTGGTCAAAGCTGATCTCTATCAAATGGAAGGCTTGCCAGATGTTGCAAGGGAAAAATTAGCCGAGGCAAAGCAATTATCTGATGAACCGTTAGTGACTTTTGGCATGGCTGAAATAGATTTTGAATTGGGAAATTTCAATCAAGCCATTAAGGAATACGCTAGCTTAGACAATCGCATGATTTATGAGCAGACGGGTGTTTCTACTTATCAGCGGATTGGTGTTTCCTATGCAAGTTTGGGAAAATTTGAAGTGGCGATTGAGTTTTTGGAAAAATCTTTAGAGATTGAATACGATGATGCTGTAGCCTTTGAATTAGCGACTATTTTGTATGACCAGAAAGAATATCAAAAAGCTAATCTATACTTTAAGCAAATTGATACGATTTCGCCGGAATTTGAAGGTTATGAGTATGGTTATGCTTTGTCGCTTCATGCAGAACATCAGACAGAAGAGGCATTGCGTCTTACGCAGCAGGGCTTGTCGAAAAATCCATTTGATACACGTCTTTTGTTGCTAGCTTCGCAGCTTTCTTATGAGTTGCACGATGAGCGAAAGGCAGAAGATTACCTTTTGAAAGCAAAAGATAATGCGGAAGACTTGGAAGAAATTGCATTGCGTTTGTCTAATCTTTACTTAGAGCAAGAGCGTTTTGATGAAGTTTTGAAATTTGAGGAGCAAGATATAGACAATGTACTGACTAAGTGGAATATTGCGCGTGCCTATCAGGCTTTGGAACAGACAACAGCAGCTTTGGAGCGATATCGACTGTTGCTCTCGGATTTAAAGGAAAATCCAGAATTTTTAGAGCAATATACTTATCTACTTCGTGAAATGGGAGATTTTGAAGAGGCAAAACACCAAGCAGAGCATTATCTTCACTTGGTTCCAGATGATGTGGAGATGCAGGAATTGTACAATAGTTTGTAAAAAGAGTAACAAGCACAATCCTATAAGACGCATGGGAATTATGATATAATGATGAGCGTGATATTCAGGAAGGATGAAGAAAATGACTGAAAAATTTGGTGCGGATTTGATTGTGGATAGTTTAATCAATCACAAGGTGGATTATGTATTTGGAATTCCCGGTGCAAAGATTGACCGTGTATTTGATACCTTAGAGGACAAAGGTCCACAGCTTATCGTTGCTCGTCATGAACAAAATGCTGCTTTTATGGCACAAGGAATTGGGCGGATTACAGGAGAGCCGGGTGTCGTGATTGCAACGAGTGGACCAGGTGCTTCAAACTTAGCAACGGGCTTGGTTACGGCGACCGCAGAGGGCGACCCAGTGCTGGCTTTGGCTGGTCAGGTCAAACGCTCTGACCTTCTTAAACGCGCTCACCAGTCTATGGACAATGCTGCACTATTTAAGCCGATTACTAAGTATTCAGTCGAAGTGCAAGACGGCAATACTCTGTCAGAAATCATTGCCAATGCTTATCGTCATGCCAAGTCAGGAATGCCGGGGGCAAGTTTCATTTCCATTCCACAGGATGTGGTGGATAGTCAGGTGCAAGTGAAAGCAATTAAACCGCTGACGGATCCGCAGCTGGGTTCTAGTTCTGTGGCAGACATTAACTATCTAGCGCAAGCGATTAAAAATGCTGTGTTGCCCGTTCTTCTCTTGGGGAATGGTGCTTCAAGTGCCAAAGTGACGGCTTCTATTCGTCAGTTATTGGAGCAAGTACAGTTACCTGTGGTGGAAACTTTCCAAGGTGCTGGAATTGTTTCACGTGATTTAGAAGAAGCTACTTTCTTTGGGCGTGTCGGGCTGTTTCGCAATCAGCCGGGTGACATGCTCCTGAAAAAATCTGACCTAGTCATCGCTATCGGCTATGATCCGATTGAGTATGAAGCGCGCAACTGGAATGCGGAAATTTCTGCCCGCGTCATTGTGATTGACGTAGAGCCAGCAGAGATTGATACTTACTTTCAACCGGAGCGTGAGCTGATTGGAGATATTGCAAATACTTTGGATTTATTGCTGCCAGCGATTAACGGCTATCAATTACCAGAAGGCTCGCGGGAATATCTGCAAGTGCTGCGAAATAAAATGGATGGTGATGTGAAATTTGACCGCAGCCAAACTGAAACAGGACGACTACACCCGCTGGATATTGTCGAAGTCTTGCAGGAAAATACGACAGATGATATGACAGTTACAGTAGATGTGGGTACGCATTATATCTGGATGGCGCGTTATTTCAAAAGCTATGAGCCACGGCACTTGCTTTTTTCAAATGGGATGCAAACGTTAGGAGTGGCATTACCCTGGGCAATCTCAGCAGCCTTGGTTCGTCCCAACACAAAGATCATTTCTGTGTCTGGCGACGGCGGTTTTCTCTTTTCGGCCCAAGAGCTAGAGACAGCAGTTCGTCTACAATTACCAATTGTTCATCTTATTTGGAATGACGGTCATTATAATATGGTAGAATTCCAAGAAGAAATGAAATATGGACGTTCATCTGGAGTAGACTTCGGAGCTGTTGATTTCGTTAAATATGCAGAGAGTTTTGGTGCGAAAGGATTCCGAGCAACATCTCCAGCAGAATTAACACAGTTGCTCCAAAAAGCCTTAAAGGAAAATGGACCGGTTATCATTGATGTGCCAGTGGATTACAAGGATAGCAGCACGCTGGGAGAAACCATTCTGCCAGATGAGTTTTATTAAATTGAAACTGGGAAAGGACTCGAAATTTTTAAAAGAGTTCGTTTTTCCACTGTTTTTTCAAGGAAAGATAGTAAACATTGTCTAGGAGGAGAAATGGCAGAGCTTGTAACATTATTTCACTACAATACTTTGGGAGCTTTAATGGCGGGGCTTTACAAGGGGACGATGACGATTGAAGGATTGCTTCAACATGGCGATTTAGGGATTGGTACTTTAGACTCTATTGACGGAGAGCTGATTGTGCTTGACGGTAAGGCTTATCAAGCCAAGGGAATAGGAGCAACTCCTGAAGTGATAGAAGTTTCAACAGATAGGACGGTTCCTTATGCTGCAGTGGCTTTTCACCGAGAAGAAGCGTGTTTTCGTCAGGACGTTGAGCTGAGCGATGAAGCGCTGAAGAAGCGCATAGAAGCTAGCTATGTCGGGGAAAATCTTTTTCGCTCAATTAAGATTCATGGTGAATTTAGCAGCATGCACGTGCGAATAGCTCCAAAATCCTCTTCGGGGAAGAAGTTCGTAGAAATTGCCGCTCATCAGCCTGAGTACCATGCAGAACACGTTTCGGGAACAATCGTTGGCTTTTGGACACCGGAGCTGTTTCACGGTGTCAGCGTAGCCGGTTATCATCTTCATTTTCTATCTGATGACCACCAATTCGGTGGACATGTCATGGATTTTGTCATGAAAAATGGAGAGGTTGAAATTGGAACGATTGCGGCTTTGGAGCAGCGTTTTCCGGTTCAAGACCAAGATTTTCTCTCTGCAAAATTGAATGTGTCGGAGTTAAAGAAAGATATTGAGAAATCTGAATAAAAAACAGTGGACAAAGTTAGACAAAAGCTTAAATTCCATTCAAAATTCAAAAGAATGATGCCAAAAAGGCTTAAAATCGTGTTGTTAAAAGCACTGATTTTAAGCCTTTTACTTTTCTAAGAAGTCCTTGTAATGAGAATAAGTTCGTCGCCGTCGCCCTAGTCGCCGGAGTGAACGAGAACTGATTCACTCTGTCCGAGGGTCGGACAGCTTGCCTGAAAAGAGATTCATTCCGTCCGAGGGTCGGACAGCTTGCTTGAAAAGAGATTTATTCCGTCCGAGGGTCGGACAGCTTACCTGAAAAGAGATTCATTCCGTCTGAGGGTCGGATAGTTTGTCAGAAAAGTGATTCACTCCGTCTGAGGGTCGGATAGATTGTCAGAAAAGTGCTTCACTCCGTCCGAGGGTCGGACAGCTTGCCAGAAAAGTGATTTGCTTTGTCCGAGGGTCGGATAGCTTGTCTGAGAACTAATTCACTTCGTCCGAGGGTCAGACGTACGAAGAGTTGTCAGAAAAAGGTGCCGATTAGCGGACACCTTTACATTTTCATAGATTTGATTTTGGCTTCATCGGGAGTGACCCGCAGGGTCTTTTGTCCAGTATAGGTCACAAAACCGGGCTTGCCACCGGTTGGCTTATTGAGCTTTTTGACTTCAATCATATCCACCTGAACGAGATTGGACAGTCTTGCCTTAGAAAAGTAAGCAGCCAGCTCCGCAGCATCCGTCTTGACCTCATCACTTGGTTGCAGATTGCCTGTGATGACCACGTGGCTGCCGGGAATGTCTTTTGCATGGAACCAAAGCTCCTCTTTTTTAGCCATTTTAAAAGTCAACTCGTCATTTTGCAAGTTGTTTCGACCAACCAAAATAATCGTCTTACCGTCAGTTGCCAAGTATTTTTCTGGTTTCTTTCGTTTTTGAATTTTCTCACGCTGGCGTCGGCGAATAAAACCGGTCTGAATTAACTCTTCTCGAATTTCTGTAATTTCTGTGAGATTAGCTTGCGACAAAGCTGTTTCCACACTCTCCAAATATTGAATGGTTTCTTTAGTTTCTTCAATCAGTCCCGTTAAATGCTTGACCGCTTCTTTCAGCTTTTGGTATTTCTTAAAATAGCGCTGAGCATTTTGGTTAGGGGTCAAAGCTTTATCCAACACAATAGTAATTTTCTCGCTTGTGTAGTAATTGTCCAGTTCTACTTGGTCTTGATTGTTTGGAACTTGGTGCAAAAAAGTAGTGAGGAGCTCTCCTTTTTGGCGAAATTCCTCCGCATTTTCAGTCGCGACTAATTCCTGCTCTTGTTTTTTTAATTTCTTGCGATTTTTTTCTAATTCATTCTCCACTCGATGAATCAGTTCACTGGCTTGCTGATTAACACGGTCGCGTTCCGCCTTGTCTTGATAGAAAGCATCTAACAATTGTGATAAACTAGGAAATTCTTTTTGACTATCCGCAAAAAGAATGGGCGCAAAGGATTTAGTTGTCAGATGAGCTTGCGTGGGACTGGCAAAGAAAGCACGGAAGGTTTTTAGTTTGTCACTCGTTAAGCACTGACTGAGCTCGGTCGCTGTATCGCGCCCCAAGCCTTGGAACAGCTTTTGTAAAGAACGAGCCGATAAATCCTCTGTCTGAAGAATTTCAAATAATTTTTCATCAGAAATGGTAAATGGATTGCGCTTATCTGTTTGAGGTGGAGTGACATAGCTTGAACCAGGCAGAATCGTACGGTAACTATTTTGAGAAAAGCCGACATGTTTAATAGCTTCAATAATATTGCCACTTGCCTTATCCATTAAGATGATATTGCTGTGCTTGCCCATGATTTCGATGATAAGAGTTGCTGCCACGTTATCTCCAATTTCATTTTTATTGGAGACAGAAATTTCTAAAATTCGATCATTCTCGATTTGTGAAATGTTTTCAATTGTAGCGCCTTGTAGATATTTTCGCATAACCATGATAAATGTGGTGGGCACTGCTGGATTTTCAAAGGCGGTACGGGTTAGTTGAATGCGACTAAAAACAGGGTGAGCAGACAAGAGCAATTTATGATTTTGTCGATTACTGCGAATTTGTAGCACTAATTCCTGATTAAACGGTTGATTGATTTTTTGAATACGACCGTACAGTAACTGTTGCCGCAATTCCTCTGTCATGTGATGTAAAAAAAATCCGTCAAAGGACATGGTTTTTCTCCTTGAATGATACTAAAGAAAATTATAACAAAAAATAGCAAGAAAAGGTTGGAAAATTATTGTCAGAAAAGTTTGACAAAATACTTGACATTTGTTTCAGAAACATCTAAAATAATATCAAATTAGAAAAGTAATAAAATAGTTGTTGGCAGAGAGCTTGTGGTTGGTGAAAACAAGTAGCAGCGTTTTATGAAATTGGGCTAATGGATAGAAGTTGAATTTGAAACGATAAAAATTCGGTGAGCACACCTTACAGTGCAACTTGTTGTTAGACAAGATAGAGATGTGGGAGAAGTCTATTATTTTTCCCATAATTGAGGTGGCACCGCGATTTACGCCCTCACACAGGATGAACTGTGTGTGGGTTTTTCTTTTATTGTTTCATTTCCCTTAAAATGGAGGAAAAATATGTTTAAACGATGGCGACTCTGGCTTTTACTCGAATAAAAAATAGAAAAATATGAAATGGAGAACAGATATGAAAAACAAACGGTTAATGGGAATGATTGCTCTTTTAGTGGTATTAGTTGTCGGAGGTATTATTTATTCTAGTGTAAATAGCGAGAAAGCGACGAAGACAAGCAATACAACAAAAACAGTAAAAGTTGGTGTGCTGCAATATGTCAGTCATCCGTCACTTGATTTGATTTATAAAGGGATTCAAGAAGGATTGGCACAAGAAGGTTATAAAGGCAAGAAGATCAAGATTGACTTTATGAATGCAGAAGGTGACCAAAGCAAAGTGGCAACAATGAGCAAGCAATTAGTTGCAAATAACAATGATGTGCTGATTGGAATCGCAACGCCTGCGGCTCAAGGGTTGGCTAGTGCAACAAAAGACAAGCCAGTTGTTATGGGAGCAGTGACTGATCCAGTTGGGGCGAATTTAGTAAAGGATTTGAAAAAGCCGGGAGGCAACATTACAGGTGTGTCTGACCACAATCCAGCTAAGCAGCAATTGGAGCTCATCAGACAATTAACACCGAATGTGAAAACAATTGGCGTTCTTTATTCAAGCAGTGAAGACAATTCAAAAACGCAGGTAGAAGAATTTACAGCTTTGGCTGAAAAAGCAGGTTATAAAGTGCTTCCTTATGCTGTACCTTCTACAAATGAGATTGCTTCAACCATGAATGTGATGACAGGAAAGGTAGATGCTATTTGGATTCCAATTGACAACACCATTGCTTCAGCTTTTTCAACAGTTGTTTCCAGCAATCAAACGGCTAAAAAACCTATCTATCCAAGTGCGACAGCTATGGTAGAAGAAGGCGGTCTGGGCTCGGTTGTTGTCGATCAAAAAGATCTTGGAGTGGCGACTGGAAAAATGACAGCGAAAATTTTGAAAGGTGCCAAACCAGCAGACACAGCTGTTGAAATCTTTGCTACTGGCAAATCAGTTGTGAACAAAAAAGTGGCTGCTCAGCTAGGAATAACGATTCCAGATGATGTTCTGAAAAAAGCAGGACAAGTCATTGAGTAATCCGATTGATAAGAAACGATATTTTTAAAAGTTAGGACAACAGTATGATTATTTCAATTGTCTCACAAGGACTTGTTTGGGCTATTTTAGGCTTGGGGATTTTTATGACTTTCCGCATTTTAAACTTCCCTGATATGACAGCCGAAGGCTCTTTTCCCTTGGGGGGAGCAGTGGCAGTTACGCTGATTAGTAAAGGTATCAATCCCTTTCCGGCGACTGTTGTTGCCATTCTGGCAGGGTGTTTGGCAGGTATGGCAACAGGACTTCTTTATACCAAGGGGAAAATTCCTACTCTCCTTTCGGGAATTTTAGTCATGACTTCCTGCCATTCTATTATGCTTATGTTAATGGGGCGGGCTAATCTTGGACTTCTTGGAACGAAGCAAATTCAGGACTTTCTACCGTTTTCTGGCGAATTAAACAATCTTCTGACAGGATTGATTTTTGTCAGTTTGGTAATTGTAGCATTGCTTTTTTTCTTAGATACAAAATTGGGTCAAGCCTATATTGTCACGGGTGATAATCCAGATATGGCAAGGAGTTTTGGCATTCACACAGGACGAATGGAGTTAATGGGGTTGGTGCTGTCTAATGGCGTCATTGCCCTAGCTGGCGCCCTTATTGCCCAGCAGGAAGGTTATGCGGATGTCTCGCGTGGGATTGGTGTCATCGTTGTGGGGCTTGCCAGTCTCATTATTGGAGAGGTGCTTTTTACCAGCCTGACATTAGCAGAACGCCTATTGACGATTGTTGTCGGATCTATTTTCTATCAATTTCTGATTTGGGGCGTGATTGCGCTTGGCTTTAATACCAGCTATCTTCGCCTTTACAGTGCGGTTATCTTGGCAATTTGTCTCATGATTCCGACTTTCAAAAATAAATTCTTTAAAGGAGTCAAGTTAAGCAAATGACAGCAATTGTAGAATTAAAAAACGCGACAAAAATTGTCAACACAGGTATTGAGGAAGAAAAGGTCATTTTGAATGATGTTTCACTGGATATTTTTGAGCATGACTTCATTACCATTTTAGGTGGAAATGGGGCAGGGAAATCTACGCTTTTCAATGTCATCGCAGGAACATTGCCATTGACGAGTGGCAGCATCCATATTCTAGGTGAAAATGTGACCAGTTATTCGCCAGAAAAACGGGCTAAGTATCTATCGCGCGTTTTTCAAGACCCAAAGATGGGAACAGCTCCGCGTATGACGGTGGCAGAAAACCTATTGATTGCTAAATTTCGTGGTGAAAAACGTCGTTTGGTGCCACGTCGTCTGAGTCATTATCGCAAAGAATTTCAGGAAACAATAGACAAAATCGGCAATGGTTTAGAAAAACATTTGGATACGCCAATTGAATTTCTTTCTGGTGGTCAGAGACAGGCTTTGAGTTTGTTGATGGCGACTCTCAAGCGCCCAGAACTGCTTCTTCTGGACGAACATACAGCAGCGCTGGATCCAAAAACTAGTGTTGCCCTTATGGAGTTGACTGATGATTTTGTCCAAAGAGACCAACTGACTACTCTCATGATTACTCACCACATGGAAGATGCTCTTAAATACGGCAATCGCTTGATTGTCATGAAAGACGGACAAATTATCCAAGACTTACATCAAGAAGAGAAAGCGAAAATGACAATCGCGGATTATTACAGCTTATTTGAATAAAAAAATTCCAATCTCCTAGTTGAGGTTGGAATTTCTTTTTTGCGCTTCTCTGATAGTATTTGGAACCAGACGAATCCGCTTAATATCTGAAATACGAATAATCGTTGACATACTTTTCTGGAAGTTTTTAACAATCAATTGCTGACGCTCTTTGTCATATTTGACAATATCACCAGTAAAACTTTTATCTGAAAAAATGACATGCACACCTGATTTTTTTTGCAAAGCTGTTTCAATCGTCTGCAAAATATTGGCGTTGTCTTCCTCTATCTCTTGTGTATCCTTTTTATAATTGATAAATTCACTTGCGCGCTCTAAAATCATTTCGAGAAATTTTTTCATAGCTAAATTCTCCATAACTTGTTACAATATATTATATAACAAACTCGCTAAAAAAGTAAATTTTTTACGAATAAATCAAGAAAGAAGAAAAAGGAGACAAAAATGTCAGAATTCAAATTTGAGATAGAAGAAAAGTTATTGGTGTTATCAGAAAATGATAAAGGCTGGACGAAAGAGCTGAATCGAGTGAGTTTCAATGGTGCGCCAGCTAAATATGATATTCGTAGTTGGAGTCCTGACCATACAAAAATGGGGAAAGGGATTACGCTCTCCAATGAAGAATTTCAAGTATTAGTGGATGCTTTTAAAGCTTAGTAAAGCGCAAATAGAATCAAGGCAAGAGAGTGAGAGGCAGTCGCACTGTGGGCAATTGTTGATGGCTCTCTTTTTGCTGTAGAAAATAAGGAAATTTTACACAAAAACTTGAAAATACGCTTTCAAAATGTTATACTATTAAATATAGAGATTGTATATATACATATAGTGAGCTTAGAATTTTAGGAGGTTTAGGATGCTTGAAATTCAGAAGTTAGAAAAAAGTTTTGGGGAAAAACAAGTACTATTTGGTGTTGATTTCAGGGCTGAATCAGGACAAATCCTCGGTCTGATCGGAAAGAACGGTGCTGGGAAAACAACGATTTTCCACAGTATTCTGCGTTTTTTAGAATACAGCGGAAACATTACATTTGATAAGCAACCGATTTCTCAGGAGACCTATCGGAAAATTGGTTATTTGCCAGAAGAGCGAAGTCTGATGCCTAAGTTAACCGTTTATGAGCAAGTGCGGTATTTGGCAAATTTAAAGGGAGTGCCAAATGCGGTTGTGAAAGAAAAATTGCCTCAGTGGATGGAGCGCTTGCAAGTCAAAGGAAAAGTGACTGATAAAATCAAGAGCTTGTCCAAAGGGAATCAACAAAAAGTGCAGTTGATTATCACACTTTTGCATGAGCCAAATTTGATTATCCTAGACGAGCCATTTAGTGGTTTGGATCCTGTAAATACCGAGATTTTGAAACAAGTCATTATTGAGGAAAAAGAGCGAGGAGCAACCATTATTTTCTCTGACCATGTGATGACCAATGTGGAAGAATTGTGTGATGATGTTGTCATGATTCGTGATGGGAAAGTCATTTTAGATGGCAGCGTGCAAGAAGTTCGTAATCAATACGGCAAAACACGTCTGTTTGTGTCTAGCTCGCTGTCTCAAACGGAATTAGAAGCACTTCCTCACGTAAGTAAAGCCAATCTGACTAACCAAGGCACATGGCGATTGATATTAGATGACGAAGCAGCTGGTAAGGAATTGTTTGACTTGTTGACTAAAGGACAATATATTGAAACTTTTGACCAACAAGCTCCAACAATTGATGAAATCTTTAAGTTAGAATCAGGGGTAGAAGTATGAAACAGACTTTAATTGTTATCAAAGAAACCTATCTTCGTCATGTCAAATCATGGAGTTTTGTCTTTATGGTCATATCCCCTTTTATCTTTGTAGGATTGAGTTTAGGTGTTGGCTACCTTTCTTCTATGTCAAGCAGTAATTCTAGTCGGGTCGCAGTTGTATCAAACAATGCTCAAGTGAAGGAAGTTTTGAAAGATACTAAGAATCTGGACATCAATTATAAAGATGAAGCAACAGCTAAGAAAGCTGTAAAAGATGGCGATGTTGGTGGATATTTGCTAGTATCAGAAGCAGAGGGGCAAATCAAGGCAACTTATTTTGCAGATACGAGCATGAGTAGTGCTACAAAAATTGAAATTACACAGAAACTGATGCAGTTGCAACAGGTTGCAAATATTAACCAAGCTAATTTATCAGCTAATCAAGTGAAGCTACTTTCAAGAGCTATTGATTTCAAGGAAAAAATTGATGAGAAGAAAGAAGCGAAGAAGGCAACTCAAACGATTGTCGCAACAGCAATTGGTATTGTACTTTATATGATTCTCATTGTTTACACAAGCTCCACTGCTCAAGAAATTGCAAGCGAAAAAGGGACGAAGATTATGGAGGTTATTTTCTCCAGTATCAAGGCTTCTGAATATTTCTATGGTCGAATGGCAGGAATTTTTGCAGTTATCTTGACCCATGTCAGCATTTATGTAATCGGTGCAGTGCTGTTGCTTGCTTTTTCAGACCAGATTTCTTTTGTAAAAGAATTCTTAGATGCCAATCCAAATCTGATGAAGCATTTGGGAGAAGCAATTTCCTTTAATACTATTGCTTTTATCACCTTGAGTGTCTTTATGTTTGTGGTTTTATCTGCCTTTTTAGGCTCAATGGTAATGAGGATTGAAGACGTTGGGAAAGCTGTTCAGCCTGTTGTGATGCTGATTATTTTGGGATTTTTGGGAGTGACGGCTCTTGGAAACGCTGGTGACACAATTTTGCTTAAAGTTGGTTCTTTTATTCCATTCATTTCGACCTTCTTTATGCCCTTCCGTGCGATTAACGGTTATGCAAATGGGCTAGAAGCTTGGATTTCATTTGCCATTGCCTTTGTCTTTACCTTAGGAATGACAGTTTATATCGGTCGGATTTACTCCAGTTTAATTTTACAAACAGATGACATTGGCATTTGGAAGAGCTTCAAAAAAGCTTTAGCTTATCATTAAAAATCGTTCTCCACAAGTATTCTTGTGGGGATTTTTTTCTTGAAAAGGTATGTAGTCAATCGCTGTTGAAAAACTTTAAAAATGATATAATAGGACTATATTTTGACAAAAAGGATGCTCATGAAATTACTTTATACGGATATTCGCAATCCCTTAACAAACAGTCTAACAGAAGAAGCAGAGCGTTTAGCACAAGCAGGCAAGCGCGTGTTTTATATTGCACCCAACTCTCTTTCATTTGAAAAGGAAAGAGCCGTTTTGCGTCTTTTAGAAAACCGTGCTTCATTTGCCATTACGGTGACACGTTTTGCGCAGATGGCGCGTTATTTTGTCCTCAATGATGTGCAGCAAGGCAGACCTTTAGACGATATTGGTTTGGGAATGCTCTTTTATAAGGTCTTATCTGAAATGGAAGAGCATGATTTGCAGGTGTACGGCGGCATTCGGACAGATGCGCAGTTTATTCAGCAATTGGTTGAGCTTTATCATGAGTTGCAAGAAGCTCAAATGACTGTTGCAGACTTGGACTATCTGGATGAAGGTGAGAAAAAAGCAGATTTAATCAAGATTTTACAAGCTGTTACGCATCAGCTGAATCAGAGTGAATTTACTTCTGAGTCAAATATCATGGCCTTTGCCAATCACATTATAGCAGCTGATGTAGATAAAGAATTGCAAGGATTGGCTTTGGTCATTGACGGTTTTACACGGTTTTCTGCTGAGGAAGCTTATTTGGTAGAGCTGCTGCATCGTAAAGGTGTGGAAATCGTCATTGGTGCTTATGCAAGTGAAAAAGCTTATCGTGCGACTTTTCGAGAGGGCAATCTCTATCAGGCTAGCGTGGATTTCTTGCGCCATTTGGCAGATAAGTATAAGGTAAAACCTGAATATAGACCGTCAATACAGCTAGATGATGCTTTTGGAAAGATTTCAAAACTGCTAGAAAGCCGCTATGATTTCTCAGATGTTGAGCTGGAGCTGACGGAGCAAGACCGTTCGCATGTACAGATTTGGTCGACTGTCAATCAAAAAGAAGAACTGGAATATGTGGCAAAGAGCATTCGCCAGCGAGTTCATGACGGTGCTCGCTACAAAGATATTCGCTTGCTTTTGGGAGATGTGGAAGCCTATCGGTTGCAGTTAAAGACGATTTTTGATCAGTATCAGATTCCCTTTTATCTGGGGCGAAGCGAGTCTATGGCACATCACCCTTTGGTGCAATTTATCGAATCTTTAGTGCGTTTGAAACGCTATAATTTTCGGACGGATGATTTGCTCAATCTTGTGAAGACAGGTCTTTATGGTCGTTTAACGCAAGAAGAGCTGGATTTGTTTGAGCAATATATTCGCTTTGCGGATGTAAAAGGGATTAGTAAATTTTCTAAAGATTTTACTCACAATCAGCATCAAAAATTTGACTTGATTCACATCAATCAACTAAGAAAAAAAATAGTCACTCCGCTCTTGGAATTTTTCAAATCTCGCAGTCAAACAGCGACAGGTCTGCTCCAGAAATTTCATCACTTTTTGACAGAGATTGCTTTTTCTCAGAATTTTGCTTCTTTAGTAGATTTTACGAACCCGCAAGACCAAGAAAGACAAGAAGAAGTCTGGAAGGCTTTTTGTCATGTTTTGGAACAATTTGCTAGTGTCTTCTCAGCTAACAAGGTCAAGCTAGATGATTTTTTGACTTTAGTGCAGTCAGGAATGCTGTTATCCAATTATCGGACTATTCCAGCAACGGTAGACGTTGTGACCGTTCAGTCTTATGATTTGATCGAGCCTTTGTCAAGTCCTTTTGTCTATGCTGTTGGTTTGACTCAAGACTATTTTCCAAAAATTGCGCAAAACAAGAGCCTCTTGTCAGATGAAGACCGATTACGATTAAATGAAGCAACTGATGAGCATTCGGAGTTGCTGATTGCTGCTCAGGAAAATCTCCAGAAAAATCGTTTTGTCGCCTTGTCACTTCTGAATGCTGCAACGGAGAGGTTGGTGCTCTCCACTCCTCAGATTGTCAATGAAATAGAGAACAACATTTCTCCATATTTGTTAGAATTGCATGAACGACCAATTGAGCTGCCGATTGAAGTGAAGCGTCCGCAGGCAACAAGTGATGATATTGGAACTTATCGAGCTCTGTTGGCGAGGGTTATTGAGTTGAATCAAGGGGATATTGATCGGGAGTGTTCTCTGACTGAGAAAGAACAGACTTTTTGGTCAGTCGTCGTACGGGTTTTGCGCAAAAAATTGGAAAGCGAAGGTATTTCGATTCCTAATGTAACGTCAAGTCTTGAAACAGAAACCTTGTCAACGCAGACATTACAAGTTCTTTATCCGCCTCATCAAGCATTTCAGCTATCTACTTCAGCTTTGACAGAATTCTATCGCAATCAATATGCTTATTTTTTGAAGTATGTCTTGGCTTTGCAGGAAGAAATGACGATTCATCCAGATGCGCGCAGTCATGGAAATTTTCTGCATCGTGTGTTTGAAAAAGTTATGCAAGAGCAGTCTAGTGAGTCATTCGATCATCGTCTAGAAAAAGCCATTCAAGAAGCGAGTCAGGAAGCGGAATTTGAAGCTCTTTATACAGAAAATGCAGAAGCATTATTTGCTCACGAAGTTTTGCTGGACACCGCGCGTGCGACTGGACAGGTTTTAGAGAGAAATGATTTAGTCGAAACCATTCAAGAAGAGGCTGTTTTCGGACAGGAAGAAACAAATGTTCTAACCTTGTCAGACGGACGCAATCTTCAAATTCGAGGGAAAGTTGACCGCATTGACCGATTGAGAAGTGACGGTAGTCTGGGAATTGTGGATTATAAATCAAGTGACACAAATTTTGATTTTCAAAAATTTTTCAATGGTCTAAATTCTCAATTGCCTACATATCTAATGGCGTTGAAGCAAGAAAAGTGGGCGAATGATGAAGTACAGACTTTTGGTGCCATGTATTTGCAGATGACCAATCCACTTGTGCCTTTAGCCAAGACGAAGTCGCAAGGCGACGCTGTCAAAGAAGCAATGAAGAACCTAGAATACAAAGGTCTGTTCTTGTCTGAGCAGGCTCGTCAGCTGAATGGTTTGTACGATAAAAAGAAAGTGAATCTGTTGAGTCAAGAGGAGCTGGAGACATTGTTGGCTTATAATGCACTCTTGTATCGCCGTGCTGCTGAGCAGATCTTGGCAGGGCATTTTTACATCAATCCTTATACGGAAAATGGCAGAAGTATTGCACCTTTTGTGGAGCAGTACAAGTCCATTACGGGATTTGAAGCTAACCTTCACCTCTCTAGCGCCCGCCATTTGGTTAAGTTAGATAGCCACCCGACAGGTGAAAAGAAGCGCCAAGCATGGATAGAAAAGATGAAGGAGGAGCTAGAAAAATGAGACAGATTCCATTTTTGAGTCAGGAAGAAATCTATACTTTGCAGGAACGAGAAGCTCAGTCTGACAAAGCTCAAAAACGTACACCAGAGCAAATCGAAGCCATTTACTCCTCCGGTCAAAATATTCTTGTGTCTGCTTCTGCAGGATCAGGAAAAACCTTTGTTATGGTGCAGCGGATTATTGACCAAATTTTGCGGGGAGTTCGCATTGATCAGCTCTTCATTTCGACCTTTACCGTTAAAGCCGCAAGTGAGCTAAAAGAGCGCTTGGAAAAAGAGTTATCCAAGGCTTTGAAGGCAACAGATGATGAGGAGCTCAAACAGCATTTGGCACAGCAATTAGCGGATATTTCCAATGCTGACATTGGTACCATGGACTCTTTCACCCAAAAAGTCCTAAATAAATATGGTTATCTCCTAGAATTGGCGCCGAATTTTCGCATTTTACAAAGCGCAAGTGAGCAGTTATTGCTGCAAAATGAAGTTTTCGAGCAAGTTTTTGAAGAATTCTATCAATCTAATCAGGCTGCTTTATTTAAAAAATTAGTCAAAAACTTTACCGGTCAAAGAAAAGATTTGCTCGGTTTTCGAGAGCAGGTTTATAAGATTTATGCTTTTTTGCAATCCACCAGTAGTCCAATAGCATGGTTGGGAAAAGACTTTTTGAAAGGCTATGAGCGTGCGGATTTCCAAGAAGAAAAAGCGCGACTTTTAGCACAAATAAAAGAAGCTCTTTATGACCTAGAAGATTTTTTCCATTATCATTTGGCGAATGAAGCCAAGGAATTTCCAAAAGCAAAATACCTTGAAAATGTTCAGAGCGTGCTTGATTGTCTGGCAAGCTTACAAGGACAGTCCTCTGAGGAAGCTTATCTCACAGCACTTGATAGAATTGTAGAGATTTCACGCGCAAGCAATGGCAAAGCCTTGACAAACAGCGGACGCAAAGAAGAATTAAAAGAAATCATCAACACCTATAATGAAAAGCGCAAAGAAAAAATTCAAGTTTTACGAGATTTGGCAGATCAATTTTATCGCTTTGAATTTCAAGTGACCTATCATGAGGAAGCCAAGGAAATCCTGCTTGTCTTACAACGGTTTATGAAAGCATTTGTTGAAAGTTATTTGAACCGCAAAAAAGAAGAAAATGCGTTTGAGTTTGCAGACATCAGTCATTTTGCTATTCAGATTTTGGAAGAATTTCCTGATGTGCGCCATTTTTATCGAAATAAATACCATGAAGTTATGGTGGATGAGTATCAAGACACCAACCATACGCAAGAACGTATGCTAGAACTGTTATCAAATGGACATAATCGCTTTATGGTGGGGGATATTAAGCAGTCTATTTATCGTTTTCGTCAGGCTGATCCACAGATTTTTAACGATAAGTTCAAGTTGTATCAAGACGATAGCCAGCAAGGGAAATTGATTGTTTTGAAAGAGAATTTCCGCAGTCATGTGGAAGTCTTGGAAGCCACGAATGACGTTTTCAAACGTCTCATGGATGAGGAAGTGGGAGAAATTGATTACAATGAAACGCATTATCTGGTAGCTGGAAATCCTGATAAGAAAGAGCCAAATCCACAATATCAGACGGAGTTTCTCATTTATGACGGAACACTTGAGACGAATAATGAGGAGAATGACAAGGATGTTTCTTCTGTTTCTGCAGGAGAAGTAACGCTGGTCATTAAGGAAATTATCCGTCTGCACAATGAGGAAAATGTCCCATTTGAAGATATGACATTGCTAACGGCTTCGCGGACGCGCAACGATGTGATTTTATCTGAGTTTGCCAAATACGATATCCCAGTCGTTTCAGACGGTGGTGAGGACAATTACCTTCAGTCTGTTGAAGTCATGGTGATATTAGACACCTTGCGTACAATTAACAACCCTCTCAATGATTATGCTTTGGTGGCACTTCTAAAGTCACCAATGTTCACCTTTACTGAGGATGAATTGGCTCGTTTGGCCTTGCAAAAAAAAGTGACTGAAGCTAATCACGTTGTTCATCAGGAAAATCTCTATGAGAAATTGAAAAATGCTTTGAGTAGACACGGCCAACATCCCGAACTCATTACACCTCCTATTTTAAAGAAAATCCAGCAGTTTCAAGAAATACTGCTGGATTGGCGAGAGTTTGCAAAAATAAATTCGCTCTATGATTTGCTTTGGAAAATCTATCAAGACCGCTTTTATTATGACTACGTAGGTGCTCTACCAAATGGCGCAGGGCGTCAAGCGAATCTCTACGCTCTTACTTTGCGAGCAAATGACTACGAAAAGATGAGTTTTAAAGGTCTATCTCGTTTTATTGGGATGATTGACAAAATATTGGAAACACAGAACGATTTGGCGAGTGTCGTCGTTGCGGCTCCGAAGCATGCAGTCCGCTTGATGACAGTTCATAAGAGCAAAGGTTTGGAATTTAAATATGTATTTTTGCTTAATATGGATAAAGCCTTCAATCGTAAGGATAGCAGCTCTGCTTTGATTCTCAGTCGTCAAAATGGCGTCGGTATCAAGTATGTCGCGGACGTAGCGGTAGATGTAACTGATAAGTTGGCGCCTAATCATGTTCGTTTGTCTATCGATACTCTTCCTTTTGTGCAAAATGAGCGTGAGATTCATTTGGAAAGTATTTCGGAGCAAATGCGTCTGCTCTATGTTGCTATGACGCGGGCAGAAAGAAAGTTATATCTGGTTGGCAAAGGTCGTCAAGAAAGCTTGGAGAAAAAGACCTTCCCTGCTCCTGAAAAAGGTCGTTTAGCAGCCTCCATTAGGCAAACTATGACAAGTTTTCAAGACTGGATTTGGGCTTTGCAAACCGTCTTTAAGAATGATGACTTAACCTTTTCAACCCGATTTGTGACGGATAGCGATTTAACAAGTGAGAAAATAGGTCAGCTAAAGCTAAAGGAACCGATTGTGGAGGAGAACTTAGCGCACAATCGCCAGTCTGAGGATATTCGCAGGGCTTTGGATATTTTGGAAAATGTGGACAGGCTAAATACTCAGTATCGAGCAGCCATCCATTTGCCAAGTGTTCGGACACCGAGCCAAATCAAGAAATTTTATGAGCCGGTCATGGATACAGACGGCGTTGAAATTATGGAGAAAAAAACTCCAGATTTTATTGGAAAAACTTCTTTTGAACTACCTGACTTTGCTAAAAAAGCCCCTGTTACAGGAGCGCAAATCGGTAGTGCTGTCCATGAACTGATGCAGCGTATTCCTTTAAATCAACTGCCTACATTAGCTATTTTAAAGGAAACATTGGCTCAGGTGCAGGCAGAAGAAATTGTCAAAAAGAAGATTGATTTGCAAAAGATAGCTGGTTTCTTTGAGACAGAGCTTGGTCAACTGCTCTTGAAGCAGGCGGATAAAGTTTATCGTGAAGCTCCTTTTGCTATGTTAAAGCAAGATCAAGCGAGCGGACAGGATTTTGTAGTCCGTGGAATTTTGGACGGTTATCTACTGTTGATGGACCGAATCATTCTCTTTGATTATAAGACAGATCAATATACAAATCCAAGTGAATTAGTGGAGCGCTACCAAGCGCAATTATCACTTTACGCTGAAGCTCTTCGTCGTTCGTATGGTATTGAAAAAATAGAAAAATATCTAGTGCTGCTAGGTGGAGTTCAACTTCAAGTAGTAAAAGTAGACTAGATAAGATTTTTAGAGAATTGGGCTGATGAATGCTCCCAATTCTTTTTTACAAAAATAGAATCCTCTATTTCCGAATATTTGAGTTATAAAAAAATAAAAAAGTTCATAAATTAGCTGGTTCTTTAGAAAAAGTTATTGAAAATTTCAGAAAAATACGGTAAACTAGTATGTAACCAGACGATGGAGGAATGATATTTGAAATTATATCCTGTTGTTGCGATTTAATCTTATAAACTAAATCAAAAGGCGGCTTTGTGCGGCTTTTTTTGTAAAGCTGTCTAGACCTTTATGAAAATTTTCATTTAAGTAGTTTTAATCTGTTAGCGCCTATTTAGTAGGAATGGAATAAAAATTTCGGAATTCTAACAAAATCTAGTTATTTTTAATAATAGTGAGCATTGTTTGAAGAAATGTTCGGTTTTGAGAATTTCTTGTAATAATAATGGAAATTTACTTGAAAAGCAATAGGAAAAATAGTAAAATAGAATCATAGAAAACGCTTACAATGTGAGGTGAAAAAATGGATAGACAAGAAGCTTTGAGAACTTTTACCACAGGTGAAAATTTCCATTTGCAGCACTATTTGGGGGCTCATCAAGATGAAGTAGATGGGCAAAGTGGCTATACATTTCGTGTATGGGCACCGAATGCTCAGAGTGTGCATCTGATTGGAGACTTTACCGACTGGTATGAAAATCAAATCCCTATGGCACGTAATGAAGGTGGCGTATGGGAAGTGTTTACGGATTTACCTAAGGAAGGAGACATTTACAAATACAACATCAAACGAAGTAGCGGGCAAGAAATTTTGAAAATTGATCCGCTGGCAGTTTATTTTGAAAAACGCCCTGGCACAGGAGCTGTTGTTCGAACAATTCCTGAAAAGAAATGGAAAGACGGTCTGTGGTTGGCTCGCAGAAAACGTTGGGGATTTTTCTCTAGACCGGTGAATATTTACGAAGCTCATGCAGGATCTTGGAAGAAAAACGAGGATGGGACTCCGTATTCATTTGCCCAATTAAAAGATGAACTCATTCCGTATCTTGTCAAAATGAATTACACACATGTGGAATTCATGCCTCTTATGGCGCATCCGCTTGGATTGAGTTGGGGCTATCAGTTGATGGGATACTTTGCTCTTGAACATACTTACGGTACGCCAGAAGAATTCCGTGATTTTGTTGAAGAATGTCATATCAATAATATCGGAGTAATCGTAGACTGGGTGCCAGGACATTTCACTATCAATGATGATGCTTTGGCTTATTATGACGGTACGCCTACATTTGAGTATCAAGATCATGACCGTGCCCATAATTACGGCTGGGGCGCTCTCAATTTTGACTTAGGAAAGAATGAAGTGCAGTCTTTCTTGATTTCTAGTATCAAGTTTTGGATTGATTTTTATCACTTAGACGGAATCCGTGTGGATGCCGTCAGCAACATGCTCTACCTAGATTATGATAGTGGTCCATGGCAACCAAATATTGATGGTGGCAATCGCAACTACGAGGGCTATTACTTCCTTCAACGCTTGAACACGGTTATCAAACTGGCTCATCCAGATGTCATGATGATTGCAGAGGAAAGCACGAGTGATACAAAGATTACAGGTATGGCAGAAATGGGTGGTCTTGGATTTGACTACAAGTGGAACATGGGCTGGATGAATGATATTCTGCGCTTCTACGAAGAAGACCCAATTTACCGCAAGTATGATTTTAATCTAGTAACCTTTAGTTTCATGTACGCCTTCTCTGAAAATTTCTTACTGCCGTTCTCTCATGATGAAGTGGTACATGGTAAGAAGAGCCTCATGCATAAGATGTGGGGAGACCGCTACAATCAATTTGCTGGTCTGCGAAATCTCTATACATATCAAATGTGTCACCCAGGGAAGAAGCTTCTTTTCATGGGTAGTGAATGGGGACAATTCTTAGAGTGGAAATGCGAAGAATCTTTGGAATGGCGTGATTTGGCTGATGATATGAATGCCAAGATGCAGCATTTCACTTCTCAGCTCAATCAGCTTTATAAAGAAAATCGTGTTTTATGGGAAAATGACTTGAGTTGGGACGGTTTAGAGATTATTGATGCGGATAATACAGATCAAAGTGTGCTTTCCTTTATTCGGAAAAATGACAAGGGAGATATGTTAGTTTGCGTCTTTAATATGGCTCCGGTAGAGCGCAAAGACTTTACCATTGGTGTTCCGGTAGCAGCCATATATGAAGAAATTTGGAATACGGAATTAGAAGAATGGGGAGGTGTGTGGAAAGAGCACAATCAAACGGTTCAGTCTCAAGAAGGCTTGTGGAAGGATTATCCTCAGACGTTGACCTTTACTTTGCCAGCATTAGGGGCAAGTATTTGGAAGATTAAACGTCGTGTGAAATCAGCAAATGTAAGTAAAAAGTCCAAAAAGGAGTAACAAATGAAGAATGAAATGCTAGCTTTGATTCTTGCCGGTGGGCAAGGAACGCGTCTTGGAAAACTCACTCAAAGTATTGCCAAACCAGCAGTACAATTTGGTGGACGTTACCGTATCATTGACTTTGCTTTGTCCAATTGTGCGAATTCAGGGATTCATAATGTTGGTGTCATTACTCAATATCAACCATTAGCTTTGAATAGTCATATTGGGAATGGCTCTAGTTGGGGACTTGACGGCATTAATACAGGAGTATCCATTCTCCAGCCTTACTCAGCAAGTGAAGGAAATCGTTGGTTTGAAGGAACGAGTCATGCGATTTATCAAAACATTGACTATATTGATACTATCAATCCTGAATATGTCTTGATTTTGTCTGGTGATCACATTTACAAAATGGATTATGATGATATGCTTCAGTCTCATAAAGATAACAACGCCAGCCTGACAGTAGCTGTTCTGGATGTTCCTCTGAAAGAAGCAAGTCGTTTTGGTATCATGAATACAGATGCCAATAATCGCATTGTCGAATTTGAAGAAAAACCGGCTGAACCTAAGTCTACAAAAGCTTCTATGGGGATTTATATCTTTGACTGGAAACGCCTGCGTACTATGCTGGTAGCTGCTGAAAAGAGCAATGTAGATATGTCTGACTTCGGTAAGAATGTTATTCCAAATTATCTTGAATCCGGCGAAAGTGTTTATGCTTATGAATTTAAGGGATATTGGAAAGATGTTGGAACGATTGAATCACTTTGGGAAGCCAATATGGAATATATTGATCCAAACAATGCTTTAGATAGCCGGGATCGTCAATGGAAAATTTATTCACGTAACTTGATTTCCCCACCAAACTTCCTTGGAGAAAATGCTCATGTTGAAGATTCTTTGGTTGTGGATGGCTGTCTTGTGGATGGAACAGTTAAACATTCGATTCTTTCTACGGAAGCTCAGGTGCGTAAAGATGCAGTTGTAGAAGATTCTGTTGTTATGAGTGGAGCTATCATTGGTCAAGGAGCAAAAATCAAACGTGCTATTATCGGTGAAGGAGCTATCATTTCTGATGGTGTAGAAATTGATGGAACAGACGAAGTACAAGTTATTGGATACAATGAGAAAGTGGGGGTACCATCAGATGAAGATTGATAAATATTCAGCAATTTTAGGAAATACAGTTGGATTTCATGATATGTCTACTTTGACAAGTCATCGTCCAGTTGCCAGTTTGCCATTTGGTGGGAAATATCGTTTAATTGACTTTCCGTTGTCTAGCCTGGCCAATGCAGGGATTCGGAGCGTCTTTTGCATTTTCCAACAAGATAACATTAGTTCTGTCTTTGACCATATCCGTTCTGGACGTGAATGGGGGCTGTCTACTCTTTTGAGTCACTACTATCTTGGTATTTATAATACGCGCGTAGAAAGTTCTACTGTTGGTAAAGAATACTACGAGCAATTATTGACCTACTTAAAACGTTCGGGCAGCGATCAAACGGTAGCATTGAACTGTGATGTTTTGGTGAACATCGACTTGAACCAAGTCTTCCACTTACATAGTACAACTGATCAACCGATCACAGTTGTCTATAAAAAATTACCAAAAGAAGAAATTTCCGAAGTCAACGCTGTTTTGGAAATTGATGAAACAGATCATGTGAAAAATCACCATCTTTTTGATGATAAAAAAGATCAGGATTTGTACAACATGTCAACGGATATCTTTGTTGTGGATACACCTTGGCTGATTGAAAAGTTAGAAATAGAAGCACAAAAAGAATTTCCTCAAAAATTACGTTATGTTTTACGTGATTTAGCTACTCAGGAAAAAGCGTTTGCTTATGAATATACGGGTTATTTAGCAAATATTCATTCTGTCACTTCGTACTTCAATGCCAATATTGATATGCTTGATTCGCAAAAATTCTATTCTCTTTTCTCCCCAAATCAAAAGATTTATACTAAAGTAAAAAATGAAGAGCCAACTTATTATGCAGTCGGTTCTAAGGTTTCAAATTCTCAATTCGCTTCTGGTAGTATCGTGGAAGGAGAAGTGATTGATTCTATCATTTCTCGTAATACCCGCGTTAACAAAGGAAGTAGTGTTAAAAGCAGCATTCTCTTCCCACGTGTCCTTATTGGTGAAAATGCAGTAGTTGAGTATGCAATCTTGGATAAGGGTGTTGAAATTGCAGAAAATATAACAATTCGTGGAACAGCTGATAACCCAGTTGTCATTAAAAAAGGTGAAAAAGTAACAGAGGATAGAATTCAATGAAAATTTTATTTGTAGCAGCAGAAGGGGCACCTTTTTCTAAAACGGGAGGTTTGGGAGACGTCATTGGCGCTCTCCCTAAATCTCTTGTGAAGGCAGGTCATGAAGTGGGCGTCATTCTTCCATACTATGATATGGTGGATAAAAAGTTTGGCGACCAAATGGAAGACTTGTTCCATTTTGAAGTAAAGGTCGGTTGGCGTGGTCAATATGTAGGCGTGAAACGTACCGTTTTAAATGGTGTGACCTTCTACTTTATAGACAATCAATACTATTTCTTCCGTGGGCATGTTTATGGTGATTTTGATGACGGCGAACGTTTTGCCTATTTCCAAATGGCGGCTGTTGAGTTAATGGAGCGAGTGGATTTTATTCCAGATGTTCTCCATGTGCATGATTATCATACCGCAATGATTCCATTTTTGGTGAAAGAAAAATACCATTGGATTCAGGCTTATCATGGTATTCGGACTGTTTTAACCATTCACAATTTAGAATTTCAAGGGCAATTTTCTGATGGCATGCTCTGGGATTTGTTTGGAGTGGGCTATGAGCGTTATGCAGACGGTACCTTGCGTTGGAATAACTGCTTGAATTGGATGAAAGCAGGGATTTTGTATGCAGATCGGGTGACAACCGTATCACCAAGTTATGCACATGAAATTATGACACCAGAGTTTGGTTGCGGTTTGGATCAAATTTTACGGATGGAGTCTGGTAAAGTATCAGGTATTGTCAACGGAATTGATACAGACATTTATAATCCAGAAACGGACAATTTGCTGGAGTACCATTTTAATAAGGATGACTTATCTGGCAAGTTAGCAAATAAGCGTGCGTTGCAAGAAAAAGTTGGTCTGCCTGTGCGAGATGATGTACCTCTAGTAGGGATTGTATCACGTTTGACTCGGCAAAAAGGTTTTGATTTAGTTGTGGATCAATTACACAATTTACTACAAGATGATGTGCAAATTGTTCTTTTAGGCACAGGAGACCCGTCTTTTGAGCAATCCTTTGCTTGGTTCAGTCAAGCTTATCCAGAAAAATTATCTGCCAATATTACTTTTGATGTGAAATTAGCGCAAGAAATTTATGCAGCTTGTGATATGTTCTTAATGCCAAGTCGCTTTGAGCCGTGTGGATTGTCCCAAATGATGGCTATGCGTTATGGAACATTGCCACTTGTACATGAAGTTGGTGGTCTTCGTGACACCGTTCAACCCTACAATGCTTATGAAGGAACAGGAACTGGATTTAGCTTTAATAATTTCTCAGGTTACTGGCTGAAATGGACATTTGACATGGCTATTGACGTATACCACAATGATAAAGATACATGGTATAACCTTCAAAGACAGGCTATGGAACGCGATTTTTCATGGGATACAGCTAGCCAAGCTTACAGTCATTTGTACCAATCTCTTTATTGATAGAAAGGAGTTTGCCGTTAAGAAATGAAACTAACAAAAGAGCAGTTTCTTCATGATTTTAAGGATATTTTGCATGAAGAACAATTGATTAAAGTAGAAGATGCCACTCCGGCAGAACTGTTTCAAACCTTAGCACGTACAATTCGCAAATACATCACTCCTATGTGGTTGGAGCGACGAAACAAATTAGTAGAAGACAAGCAAAAAATTGCTTATTACTTTTCGATTGAATTTCTACCTGGGCGGATGCTGGAAACTAATTTGCTAAATCTTGGAATCCTCGATGTTGTCAAAGAAGGTTTTGACGAATTAGGTATTGATTTTACAGCTGTAAAACGGGCTGAACACGATATGGCATTAGGGAATGGCGGTCTTGGTCGCCTTGCAGCAGCTTTTATGGATTCGCTTGCAACTACAGGCTATCCGGGATTTGGTAATGGAATCCGCTATCGCTACGGACTTTTCAAACAAAAAATTGTGGACGGTTACCAAGTCGAGTTGCCTGATGATTGGTTTGGTAGTCTAGGAAACGTCTGGGAAACGCGGAAAGATCACAATGTTGTAGATGTCAAAATTTTTGGGAATGTCTATCTTCAAGCCAACAAGGAAGGTCGGATTGTTCCTGTTTATGAAAATTCACAAACTCTTCGTGCAGTACCTTACGACGTGCCACAAATTGGCTTTGAAAATGATATTGTCAACAATCTTCGTTTATGGGATGTTGAAATTCCTGAAGAATATGAGCTAGAATATCCAACGATTGAAGCACGCCGCAAAGTGCAAGATATTACGGCTATTTTGTATCCAGATGATTCAAGTTACGAAGGAAAAGAACTGCGCTTGATTCAAGAATATTTCATGACCAGTGCTGGCTTACAGACTATTATCAAATCCTATCGGAAACAGGGTCTACCTTTAGAGCAAATTCATGAAAAAGTATCAGTTCATATCAACGATACACATCCAGCAGTTGCACCAGCAGAGTTTATGCGACTTCTATTGGATGATTGTGGTCTTGAATGGGCTGACGCTTGGAATGCGACAGTTCAGACCATGAGTTATACCAATCACACCATTCTTTCAGAAGCTTTAGAAAAATGGGATGCAGAACTCTTTAAAAATGTTCTTCCTCGTGTTTATCAAATCATTCTTGAAATCGACAATCGTTATATTGCTGATATGGCTGCGCGTGGTATTGACCCACAAGTGATTGAACATACACGGATTGTCAAAGATAATCAAGTGCATATGGCTCACTTGGCTATTATTGGTGGTCATTCTGTGAATGGTGTAGCTAAACTTCACACCGAACTTCTAAAAGAAGATACGCTCCGTGATTTTTATGCCATTTATCCTGAAAAATTCAACAATAAAACGAATGGTATCATTCAACGCCGCTGGCTGCAAATTGCAGATGGACCTTTGTCAAATGAAATTGACTACTTGATTGGTAAAGGCTGGCGAACAAATATTCATGAATTGCGCAAACTTTTAGACTACAAAAATGATCAGCATGTTTTGAGCGAATTTTATAATGTTAAGCAGGAAGCTAAAGCACGTTTAGCAACTTTTATCAAAGAATCTACAGGAGTGGAAGTGTCAACGGAAGCTATCTTTGATGTGCAAGTGAAACGGCTTCACGCCTATAAGCGTCAATTGCTCAATTTGCTCCATATTCTTAAGCTATATTGGGATTTGAAAGATAATCCTGATAAAGATATGGTGCCGCGAGTTTTCATTTTTGGTGCTAAAGCAGCACCAGGTTATCATTTTGCAAAATCTGTTATTAAATTGATCAACGAAGTAGCAAATCTTGTGAATAATGATGAAAGTTTACAAGGCAAATTAAAAGTTGTTTTCCTTGAAAATTATCGTGTCAGTTTAGCTGAACTCATCATTCCAGCGGCAGATGTGTCTGAACAAATCTCTCTTGCTTCCAAAGAAGCTTCTGGGACCTCTAATATGAAATTTATGATGTCGGGAGCTATTACCTTGGCAACTCTTGATGGCGCCAATATTGAAATCAAAGATGAAGTTGGAGACGACAATATTGTGATTTTCGGTATGGACAAAGATGAAGTCTACGACCATTATGCACGTCATGATTATGATTCACGTGGTGTATACGAAAATAATCCAATCATTCGTCGTGTGGTTGATAGTTTTGTAGATGGTACTCTTCCAAATGTCCGAAATGAAGGTTCTGAGATTTATGAAGCTTTGATTACACACAATGACGAATACTTCCTTCTGGAAGATTTTGCTTCGTATGTAGCTGCACAAGAAAAAATTGATCAACTCTATCGCGACAAAGAAAAATGGGCGCGTATGAGCCTTGTTAATATCGCAATGTCTGATAAATTCACATCAGATGATACGATTGAACAATACGCCAAAGAAATTTGGAACCTGAAAAAGTAATAAGCTAGGGGCTGGGACTTATCCAGCCTCTTTGTTGAAAAAGTGAATTGTAGTTTTTGTTTATATTTAATCGATAAAGATTACCTATAATATACATATATAGGGAAAAATTCGATAATTGGAAATAGCTATTTCTACATCAACAAACTGATAGTGGGATCAAGTTCGTTTTACTACTATTCTACAACCACAATTGTTGCAGGATAGCCTACTTTTTTGGAAATTGAAAGAAATCCGTATAAAACGTTTCCAAAAGACAAAAACATTTGACAAAAAGAATTTTTAGGACTAAACTAAGTAAGTAAATTTTAAACATAAAGGAGAATTCATCATGAATTTAACATTTTTTGGATTATGTCTTGCCTGTATGGGTGTTTCACTCGCTGAAGGGTTTTTAATGGCAAATCTATTTAAATCAGCATCACGTCAGCCAGAAATAATTGGTCAGTTGAGAACACTTATGATCATGGGGATTGCCTTTATCGAAGGTACTTTCTTCGTAACACTTGCGATGTCATTCATCATTAAGTAAGAAAAGAAAGTTATCCTTTAGAAAAGGGGGTGGAGTTCGTTGGAAGAAAGTGTAAATCCAACCATCACTTTAGGTCCTGTGACCTTTGATTTGACTCTACTTGCTATGTCTCTTCTAACCGTACTTATCGTATTTGCTTTCGTCTATTGGGCTAGTCGGAAAATGACGCTGAAGCCTTCTGGTAAGCAAAACGTCTTAGAATACCTCTATGATTTTGTCATTGGCTTTACAAAGGGCAATATTGGCGATAAGTATATGAAGAATTACTCTCTATTTATCTTTTCCTTATTCCTTTTTGTTGCAGTAGCCAATAACCTTGGTTTGATGGCGAAAGTGCAGACAACAAATGGTTATAACCTATGGACATCTCCAACGGCCAATCTTGCATTTGACTTAGGATTTTCATTCTTGATTACCTTGATTTGCCATGTCGAAGGGATTCGTCGTCGTGGAGTGAAGGCTTATCTCAAAGCTTTTGCGACACCTGCTGGAATGACACCGATGAATATTTTGGAAGAATTCACCAATTTTGCTTCTTTGGCTTTGCGGATCTATGGTAATATCTATGCAGGGGAAGTTCTGTCTGGCTTGTTATTAACTTTGTCACAACAAGCTGCTGCTTGGTATCCAATAGCATTTGTCTTGAATCTTGTTTGGACAGCTTTTTCAGTCTTTATTTCATGTATTCAAGCCTATGTATTTACCATGTTGACATCTATGTATCTAGGTAAGAAAATTAATGGTGAGGAATAGAAGGGAGAAAAGAGATGAATATTACTTTAGGTAGTCTTATTGGGGATTTTATCCTTGTAGCAGGCTCATTTCTTCTGTTAATCGTTTTAATTAAGAAATTTGCCTGGGATAATATTACAAGTACTTTTGAGCAACGTGCCAAAAAGATTTCGGATGATATTGATGGCGCAGAATCTGCTCGTCAAAAAGCAGAAGATTTGGCTCAAAAGAGAGAAACAGAATTAGCAGGTAGTCGTCAAGAAGCGACAACAATTATTGAAAATGCCAAGGAAACTGCCGAGAAAAACAAGGCAGGAATCTTGGCAGATGCAGCTGATGAAGCTGGACGTTTAAAAGAAAAGGCTAATCAAGAAATCGCTCAAACCAAAGCAGAAGCCATGAACAGTATCAAAGGTGATGTAGCCGATTTGACTGTAAATCTTGCTAGCAAAATTTTAGGTCAAAAATTGGATCAAGAAGCTCACAAAGAGCTCATTGACCGCTATATTGACAAGCTAGGAGATGCTTAATGGACAAAAAAAGATATGCGGTAATTGAAAAATATACCACACCTTTTGTCCAACTCGTGATTGAAAAAGGTCAGCAAAAAGATGTTTTTGAAAAACTTCAACAAATCAAAGACATTTTTGACAATACCCATTTAGCTGCTTTTTTGTCACATATTGGTGTTGATGATACAGAAAAAGAAAGAAGCCTTCGCTATTTTCAAGGATCTGATTCATCCTTGATTGACAATTTCATTGAAGTTATTATTCATAATCATCGTGAAGATCTTTTTTATGATATTTTAGTAGAAAGTCTTCACCAGCTTGAAAAGATTAGTAATGAATTTGAAGTGACAATCAAATCAGTTCAAGGTTTATCGGAGGAGCAAAAATCTAAAATTATTCCGATTATTGAGCGAAAATTTGGATTGCAGGTTCGTTCTTTAAAAGAAGAACTGGATGCAAGCCTCATTGGTGGCTTTATCATCACAGCTAATAATAAGACAATTGATGCAAGTATTAAACGTCAATTACAAACAGTAAAAGAAAATTTGAAATAGAAAGTGGTGTGAATTTTGGCGATTAACGCACAAGAAATCAGCGCTTTAATTAAGCAACAAATTGAAAATTTCCAGCCAAATTTTGACGTCACAGAAACAGGGGTCGTCACATATATTGGTGATGGAATCGCCCGTGCTCATGGTCTTGACAATGCAATGAGTGGTGAGCTGTTGATTTTTGAAAATGGCTCATACGGTATGGCACAAAACTTAGAATCAACAGATGTAGGGATTATCATTTTAGGTGATTTCACAGATATTCGCGAAGGGGATACCATTCGTCGAACTGGTAAAATCATGGAAGTGCCTGTCGGAGATGCTTTGATTGGTCGGGTTGTTGATCCGCTTGGTCGTCCGGTTGATGGACTTGGCGAGATTAAGACAGATAAAACGCGGCCAGTTGAAACACCTGCTCCGGGAGTTATGCAACGGAAATCTGTATCAGAACCGCTTCAAACAGGTCTGAAAGCGATCGATGCTTTGGTGCCAATTGGTCGTGGGCAACGGGAATTGATTATCGGAGACCGTCAAACTGGTAAAACAAGTATTGCGATTGATGCGATTTTGAACCAAAAGGGACAAGATATGATTTGTATCTATGTTGCCATTGGTCAGAAAGAATCAACGGTTCGTACGCAAGTAGAAACACTTCGTCAGTATGGAGCGTTGGATTACACAATCGTTGTCACAGCGTCAGCTTCTCAACCTTCACCATTGCTGTTTTTAGCACCTTATGCAGGTGTAGCAATGGCAGAGGAATTTATGTATAGTGGCAAACACGTTTTGATTGTCTATGATGATTTATCAAAACAAGCGGTTGCTTATCGTGAACTGTCACTCTTGCTTCGTCGTCCACCAGGTCGTGAAGCTTTCCCAGGAGACGTATTCTATCTTCATAGCCGTCTTTTGGAACGTTCTGCCAAAGTTTCGGATGAATTAGGTGGTGGTTCTATTACAGCACTGCCGTTTATCGAAACGCAAGCAGGAGACATCTCCGCTTATATCGCAACCAATGTAATTTCAATTACAGACGGTCAAATCTTTTTAAGCGACAGTCTCTTTAATGGAGGTGTTCGACCTGCTATTGATGCCGGTTCATCTGTATCACGTGTAGGTGGTTCTGCACAGATAAAAGCGATGAAGAAGGTTGCCGGAACCTTGCGTATTGACCTTGCTTCTTATCGTGAACTGGAAGCATTTACCAAGTTTGGTAGTGATTTGGATGCTGCGACACAAGCGAAATTGAATCGTGGTCGTCGGACGGTAGAAGTCTTGAAACAACCGGTTCATGAACCATTACCAGTTGAAAAACAAGTCGTTATTTTGTACGCCTTGACACATGGTTTCTTGGATAGTGTACCGGTTGATGATATTCTTCGTTTTCAAGCAGAATTGTTTGATTACTTTGATGCTCATCATGAAGACCTCTATGAAATCATTCGTACAACAAAAGACCTTCCAGAGGAAGCAGTCTTAGATGCTGCAATTACTGAATTTATCAATCAGTCTAGCTTCAAGTAAGAATAGAGGTGTCAGATGGCAGTTTCATTAAATGATATAAAAAATAAAATTGCATCCACAAAAAACACCAGTCAAATCACAAATGCCATGCAAATGGTATCTGCTGCTAAGCTAGGAAAGTCCGAAGAAGCGGCCAAGAATTTCCAAATCTATGCTTCTAAAGTCAGAAAGTTATTGACAGATTTGCTTCATGGACATGAAGTGCAAAATTCCAAATACCACCCTATGTTGATTAGTCGTCCGGTGAAAAAAACAGCTTATATCGTTATTACATCGGATCGCGGCTTAGTGGGTGGTTACAATGCGACCATTCTCAAATCCATGATGGAACTTTTTGCAGAATACCATGATAAAGATGATTTCGTCATCATTTCAATCGGTGGTATGGGCTCGGACTTCTTTCGGGCACGCGGGCTTCAGCCTATTTATGAACTACGTGGTTTAGCTGATCAACCGAGCTTTGATGAGGTTCGTAAAATCATTGGCAAAACGGTTGAAATGTACCAAAACGAATTGTTTGATGAATTATATGTTTGTTATAATCACCACGTCAATAGTTTGACCAGCCAAATGCGTGTTGAACAAATGCTTCCAATCGTGGATTTGGATCCAAATGAAGCAGACGAAGACTACGTTTTGAATTTGGAATTGGAATCTAGCCGAGATGTCATTTTGGATCAGTTGTTGCCTCAGTTTGCTGAAAGTATGATTTATGGGGCAATTATTGATGCGAAAACAGCAGAAAATGCGGCAGGAATGACCGCGATGCAGACAGCAACAGATAACGCGAAAAAAGTTATCAATGATTTGACCATTCAGTATAATCGTGCTAGACAAGCAGCTATCACGCAAGAAATTACTGAAATTGTGGCGGGTGCAAGTGCACTAGAATAGTGTCACAGAAAATAAATATAAAGAGGAGAAAAGAATGAGCTCAGGCAAAATTGCTCAGGTTATCGGACCAGTCGTTGATGTTGCGTTTGCAGCTGGTGATAAATTACCTGAGATAAATAATGCACTTGTAGTCTATAAAAATGACGAAAAAAAATCAAAAATCGTCCTTGAAGTAGCTCTTGAGCTTGGTGACGGAGTGGTTCGGACCATTGCTATGGAATCAACTGACGGGTTGACTCGTGGCATGGAAGTCCTAGATACTGGTCGTCCAATTTCTGTCCCCGTTGGGAAAGAAACACTCGGTCGCGTCTTTAACGTTTTAGGAGATACCATTGACTTGGAAACTCCTTTTGGTGAAGATGCAGAACGTCAACCAATCCACAAAAAAGCTCCAACTTTTGATGAGTTGTCTACTTCATCAGAAATCTTAGAAACAGGAATTAAGGTAATTGACCTTTTAGCGCCTTACCTCAAAGGGGGGAAAGTTGGTCTCTTCGGTGGTGCCGGTGTTGGAAAGACAGTCCTGATTCAAGAATTGATTCACAACATTGCCCAAGAACACGGTGGAATTTCTGTCTTTACTGGTGTTGGAGAACGAACACGTGAAGGGAACGACCTTTACTGGGAAATGAAAGAATCTGGCGTTATTGAAAAAACAGCCATGGTCTTCGGTCAAATGAATGAACCACCTGGAGCACGTATGCGTGTGGCTTTGACTGGTTTGACCATTGCCGAATATTTCCGTGATGTTGAAGGTCAAGATGTGCTTTTATTCATTGACAATATCTTCCGTTTCACGCAAGCAGGTTCTGAAGTATCTGCCCTTCTTGGACGCATGCCTTCAGCCGTTGGTTACCAACCAACACTTGCGACAGAAATGGGACAATTGCAAGAACGGATTACATCAACCAAGAAAGGTTCTGTAACCTCTATCCAAGCTATCTATGTGCCAGCCGATGACTACACTGACCCTGCGCCAGCGACAGCGTTTGCTCACTTGGATTCTACAACCAACTTGGAACGGAAATTGGTGCAATTAGGGATTTACCCAGCAGTTGACCCACTTGCTTCTAGCTCCCGTGCACTTGCTCCTGAAATTGTCGGAGAAGAGCACTATGCTGTAGCAGCAGAAGTGAAACGTGTCCTTCAACGTTACCATGAATTGCAAGATATTATTGCAATCCTTGGTATGGATGAATTGTCAGACGAAGAAAAGACTTTGGTTGCGCGTGCGCGTCGGATTCAATTCTTCTTGTCACAAAACTTTAATGTTGCTGAACAATTTACTGGGCAACCAGGTTCTTATGTACCAGTTGCTGATACAGTTCGTGGCTTTAAGGAAATCCTTGAAGGAAAATATGATCATCTCCCTGAAGATGCCTTCCGTGGTGTTGGTTCTATCGAAGATGTCGTTGCTAAAGCTGAAAAAATGGGATTTTAAGAGGTGACCTATGGCTCAAATGACAGTACAAATCGTGACACCTGATGGTCTAGTTTTTGACCACCATGCAACGTTTGTTTCCGTTAAAACTCTTGATGGAGAAATGGGGATTTTACCGCATCATGAAAATATGATTGCTGTTTTGGCTGTCGATGAGGTCAAAGTGAAGCGGATTGATGATGAAGATCATGTCAATTGGATTGCTGTGAATGGTGGAATTGTCGAAGTTGCTGATAATGTAATCACCATTGTTGCAGACTCTGCCGAACGTGCTCGCGATATTGACATCAGTCGTGCTGAAAGAGCAAAATTGCGTGCCGAGCGTGCCATTGAAGAAGCACAGGAAAAGCATTTAATTGACCAAGAACGTCGTGCCAGAATTGCCCTTCAACGTGCCATTAATCGAATTAACGTTGGAACAAGATTATAATACGAAAAGGCCAATTGGCCTTTTTATAATGGCTTTTTTGCTATCAGTACCTGATTTGTGTCTGATAGTTTGCTCTCATCTATTTTTTTGGTATAATGGGGATATGATTCAGTTAATTTTTACGCTTAGTAGCTACATGATTTTTATTTTTCTTTCATTTCACTTGCTTTCTACTGTTGTGAATTGGGAAAGACTATTAAAGGTGAATGCTGACAATGCTCTTAAGATCCGATTCCTAATTTTATTGCTTAGTATTGCGTTAGGGTTTTTGCTCAGTTCTTTCTTCCTTAATCTCTATACATTGGGACGAGATATGTTTAATAGTAATTTATAGGATAAGAAAAGAAATATAATAGGTGTTTTGGAGAAATATGGATAAAATTATTATACAAGGCAGTTCGAATCCATTAGTCGGTTCGGTTAAAATTGAAGGTGCCAAAAATGCTGTTTTGCCTTTGCTTGCAGCAACTATTCTAGCGACGACAGGGAAAACAACTCTAACCAATGTTCCGGTTCTATCTGATGTATTTACGATGAACAATGTGGTTCGTGGATTGAATACAAAAGTGATTTTTGAACAAGAAGAGAACAGGATTACGGTGGATGCTACACAGCCGTTGAGCGAAGAAGCTCCTTATAAATATGTGAGTAAAATGCGTGCTTCTATCGTGGTATTAGGTCCGATTTTGGCAAGAAATGGTTATGCCAAAGTTTCTATGCCTGGTGGCTGTACGATTGGAAGTCGTCCTATTGACCTTCATTTGAAAGGATTGGAGGCAATGGGAGCTGAAATTAAGCAGACGGCTGGATTTATTGAGGCCAAAGCTAACCGATTGCATGGAGCTCATATTTACATGGATTTTCCAAGTGTGGGTGCGACGCAAAATATCATGATGGCAGCAACTTTAGCGGATGGTGTAACAGTGATTGAAAATGCAGCGCGCGAACCGGAGATTGTTGATTTAGCTGTTTTATTGAACAAAATGGGGGCTAAAGTTCGTGGTGCAGGTACGGAGACACTAACCATTACTGGAGTTGAGGAGCTGATGGGGACAAGCCACAGTGTAGTACAAGACCGCATTGAAGCCGGGACTTTTATGGTAGCAGCTGCTATGACTGGCGGTAATGTCCTTGTGCAAGATGCTATTTGGGAGCATAATCGTCCACTTATTGCGAAATTGCTAGAAATGGGTGTGTCTGTTACCGAAGAGGACGAAGGAATTCGGATTTGTTCGGATTTATCCAAGTTAAAAGCGGTCAATGTGAAGACTCTTCCGCATCCAGGTTTCCCGACAGATATGCAGGCGCAATTTACAGCTTTGATGACGGTTGCCAAGGGTGAGTCTACCATGATTGAGACTGTTTTTGAGAATCGTTTCCAACATCTGGAAGAAATGCGTCGAATGGGTTTACACTCGGAAATTATGCGAGATACAGCTCGTATCGTTGGTGGTCAAGCTTTGCAAGGAGCTGAAGTGATGTCAACGGACTTGCGTGCGAGTGCTGCGCTAATTTTGACAGGTTTGGTTGCAGACGGTGAAACAAAAGTAGGTCAACTAACTCATTTAGATAGAGGTTATTATCAATTTCATAAAAAACTGGCTAATTTGGGTGCAAATATTAAGCGAGTGAAGGAAGAAGACGATGAATAATAATTTGAAATATGTTAAAAAACAAGTCGGAATTGTTTTGGCAGTCTTATTGTTTGGTTTGATTTTGTTTGCAGTTGGATTAGTGATAGGATATGGTGGTAAGGATCCGTGGTCAATTTTATCACTAGATAAATGGCATACCATTATCAGCAAATTTACAGGACGATAATTTTAATAGCAAAAAGAGGCAAAATAAAAACTAACTTCTTATTCAAAAATGTTCGATTACAAGACGCAGTAATTGCGTGACTTCTAGTTGTTGAGTGTATCAGTTTTTAGAGGGCAATAACTTTGAGGGAGTGAGACAAAAGTCGTGATTTCGTAGAAATTGACTTTGTAGTCCCACCCCCTCCTATTTATTTAAAGGGGAGTAGAAATGGCGAGAAAGAAATCCAACCAGAAAGTAGCGCAAAGTGTAGCAGGCGTATTTCTTGCACTTGTTCTTGCGCTGGGAGGTTATTCTTTTAGCAATTATCATAATCATAGCAGTACGAAGCATTCTGACAGCACTGCTATTAACAGGAGTATTCGTAAGAATTATGCAGCACCCAGTCAAGAATTAGCACAGAGCGTTTTAACAGAATCTGTCAAACGACAGCTCAAAGGGAAAATCGAGTGGAATGGCGCAGGGGCTTTTATTGTCAATGAGAATAAAAATGATTTAGATGCTAAAGTGGGAAGTATTCCTTATGCGGATAATAAGACAAAATTGGTCAGAGGTCGAACTGTTCCAACGGTAGCAAATGCTCTTTTATCCAAAACAACTCGCCAATATAGAAGTCGTGAAGAAACAGGAAATGGCTCCACGACTTGGACACCTGCTGGTTGGCATCAAGTCAAGCATTTATCAGGTGAATACAACCATGCAGTTGACCGAGGACATTTGTTGGGTTATGCTTTGATTGGTAACTTGAAAGGGTTTGATGCTTCGACCAGTAACCCGAAAAATATAGCTGTGCAAACAGCTTGGGCTAATCAAGCAAATACTAGTCATTCTACGGGTCAAAATTTCTATGAAACAAAGGTTCGCAAGGCACTAGACAAGAATAAACGAGTTCGGTATCGGGTGACTTTGATTTATGCTAATGAACAGGATTTAGTGCCAGTTGGTTCGCATATTGAAGCTAAATCAAGCGATAGTAGCTTGGAAATGAATGTCTTTGTTCCCAACGTACAGACAGGACTTCGGCTAAATTATCAAACAGGAGAAGTGACCGTTACCAACTAGATTATTGCTAGTGTTGCATTTATATCATCCTTTTGTTATACTATTGTTACATGAGGTCGGACAAAAAGTATCTCAGCCTCTATCTAATTTAGTGATAAGCGAATGACGCAGTAGGTGATTGGACTCTTTATTCGCTTTTCAAGCTCGAAAGAGCACCTAATCACCCTCGCGGGGGTGGGACCACGAACTTAAATTTTTCAAGATAAGTTCTGTCCCACTCCCATTTTGTCTAAAAAGTACGTTGGTGCTTTTTTATTGTGGATTTGTTTTATGAGGAGAAAGGAGAAACATGAAGTATATTTGGTCTTATTTGAAAAAATATCCCAAATGGTTGATGTTGGATTTCTTTGGTGCTGTCTTCTTTGTTGTGGTGAATCTCGGTTTGCCGACTGTTTTGGCACGAATGATTGACGAAGGGATTAATCGAGGAGACAGCAATCGTTTGTATTATTGGGCAATTGTGATGCTTATTGTGATTTTGTTGGGAATTTTGGGGCGGATCGTGCTTTCTTATGCAGCTGGTAAGTTGACAACGAGTATGGTGCGTGATATGCGTAATGACATCTACGACAAATTGCAAGAGTATTCCCATCATGAATACGAGCAGATTGGTGTTTCATCCTTAGTGACACGGATTACCAGTGATGCTTTTGTTTTGATGCAGTTCGCAGAACAATCCCTAAAAATGGGTGTCATCACACCAATGATGATGATGTCTAGTGTGATGATGATTTTTTTCACTAGTCCTTCCTTGGCTTGGATTGTTGCAATTTCTGTTCCTTTCCTCGGCATTGTCGTTTGGTATATAGCAGTCAAGACTCGTCCTTTATCAGAAAAGCAACAAAAAACTTTAGATAAAATCAATCAATACGCACGTGAGAATTTAATGGGGCTGCGCGTTATTCGTGCTTTTGCTCGAGAAGAATTTCAAGAAGAGCGTTTTGCTTCACAAAATGACATTTATGCGAATAATTCGAATCGTCTGTTCAAGTTAACTGGTTTGACAGAACCTCTTTTTGTTCAAATTATCATCGCGATGATTGTTGCCATTGTCTGCTTTGCTTTAAAACCACTAGGTACAGGAGATTTGCAAATTGGCGATTTAGTTGCTTTTATCGAATATAGTTTTCATGCATTGCTGTCATTTCTGTTGCTGTCTAGCTTGTTTACTATGTATCCTAGAACTGCTGTTTCGAGTGAACGGTTGAAAGAAGTAATGGAAATGCCCATTTCGATCAATCCAAACGAAGATGGTGTGACTGAGACAGACAGTCATGGTTATTTAGAGTTTGACAATGTTACCTTTGCATATCCTGGTGAAACAGAGAGTCCAGTCTTGCATAATATTTCCTTCAAAGCAAAACCTGGTGAAACGATTGCTTTTATCGGCTCGACCGGCTCAGGGAAGTCCTCATTGGTGCAATTGATTCCGCGCTTTTATGATGTGACTTTAGGAAAGATTTTAGTGGACGGAGTGGATGTGCGTTCTTATAATCTAAAAGCACTGCGGCAGAAGATAGGTTTCATTCCACAAAAAGCTCTGCTCTTTACCGGAACAATCGCAGAAAACCTCCGCTATGGGAAAGAACATGCCAGTTATGAAGAATTGACACAAGCGGCAGATGTAGCACAAGCAAGGGACTTCATTGAAAGCAAGGAAGAACGCTTTGAGACGCATTTGGCAGAAGGGGGAAGCAATCTTTCTGGTGGTCAAAAGCAACGTCTCTCCATTGCGCGGGCAGTCGTAAAAGAGCCAGATATTTATATCTTTGATGATTCATTTTCTGCGTTGGACTATAAGACCGATGCCATTCTTCGAAGTCGACTCAAAGAAGTTACGCAAAATGCTACTGTATTGATTGTAGCACAACGCGTGGGAACCATTATGGATGCAGATCAGATTATTGTTCTGGATAAGGGAGAAATCGTCGGTCGTGGAACGCATGAAGAATTGATGCAAGATAACGACATCTATCGCGAAATTGCTAATTCTCAGCTTAATAGTCAATCACTAACAGAAGAATAGGAGGGAGAATGACATGAAAAAACAACATAGTTTTATTCGTTTGTGGAGTTACTTAAAAGTTTATAGAGCTTCCGTTATCCTTGCTATCTTTTTGAAGGTGGTGAGTATTGTGATGAGCGTGCTAGAGCCTTTTGTGCTTGGTCTTGCTATTACAGAATTGACACGAAATGTGCTGGACATAGCAAAAGGAGTCGAAGGCGCCAGTATAAATACAACATATGTCTTTGGGGTAATGGCACTTTACCTTTTGCGTGGTTTGTTCTATGAAATTGGGTCTTACTATTCTAATTATTTTATGACCAATGCAGTGCAAAATACCGTACGTGACATGCGCAATGAGTTGAGTTCTAAAATTAATCAAATTCCAGTTTCTTACTTTGATAAGCATCAATTTGGAGATTTGCTAGGGCGCTTTACCAGTGATGTAGAGACTGTTTCAAATGCGCTTCAACAATCATTCTTACAAGTTGTAAATGCGGTTTTGACCATTACCTTAGTTATCGGAATGGTCTTGTATCTTAATTTTCAACTGGCTTTGATAGTGATTGCTAGCATTCCGTTGACCTATTTTGGGGCGAACTTTATTTTGAAAAAATCACAACCGTATTTTAAAAAGCAAGCAGATACGCTAGGTGTCATGAATGGATTTGTTCAAGAAAATCTAACTGGTTTTAATGTGCTGAAACTCTATGGCCGTGAAGAAACATCTTCAGACGATTTTCGAGAAATCACGCAAAACCTCCAAGAAGTCGGATTCAAAGCTAGTTTTATTTCTGGCTTGATGATGCCAATTTTGAACGCAATTTCAGATTTGACTTATCTGCTTGTAGCAGTTGTTGGTGGTCTGCAAGTCATTTCTGGACAATTAACGATTGGGAACATGCAAGCATTCGTACAATATGTGTGGCAAGTAAACCAACCAATCCAAAACCTAACGCAATTGGCTGGGCAATTGCAGAGTGCTAAGTCTTCGCTGGATCGTGTTTTCCAAGTCTTGGATGAACCAGACGAAGTAACAGATGCGAAAGAGCGGCTGGAACATGATTTGACAGGTCAGGTCAGCTTCAAGCATGTTGACTTTCAATACGTGGAAAACAAACCGCTCATTCGCGACTTCAATTTGGAGGTAAAGCCGGGTGAAATGGTAGCAATTGTCGGTCCGACCGGTGCTGGGAAGACCACCCTCATCAATCTACTCATGCGCTTTTACGATGTAACAGCAGGTTCAATTTCTGTGGATGGTCACGATATTCGCAACTTATCACGACAAGAATACCGCAAACAATTTGGTATGGTCTTGCAAGATGCTTGGCTTTATGAAGGAACAGTCAAAGAAAACTTGCGCTTTGGAAATCTGAATGCGACAGATGAAGAGATTGTGGAAGCCGCCAAAGCAGCTAATGTCGATCATTTCATTCGGACGCTTCCAGGTGGCTATAATATGGAAATGAATCAGGAATCCAGCAATATTTCGCTAGGACAAAAACAATTGCTGACCATCGCGCGAGCACTATTAGCCGATCCAAAAATCTTGATTTTGGATGAAGCGACTTCGTCCGTTGATACGCGCCTAGAGCTCTTGATTCAAAAAGCGATGAAGAACCTCATGCAAGGACGAACAAGCTTTGTCATTGCTCACCGCTTATCGACGATTCAAGAGGCAGATAAGATTTTGGTTCTCAAAGATGGACAAATCATTGAGCAAGGGACTCACGAATCGCTTCTAGCTGATAAAGGTTTCTATTACGACTTATATACAAGTCAGTTTGCCAAGAAAGAAGCCTAACGAATAAAGGAGCAAAACAAAACTCCAACGAAACAATAAAAGCACGACCCCTGTCTTGACTAGCAGTTAGCTAATCTGGATGAGTTCGTGTTTTTCTATCCTTAGCGGCACAAAGCTAAAATGCAATTGCTCTGTTCCACAACTATTTTTTGCTAAATCTTCAAAATTGCATCATATTTCTTCCGTCCGCCCCGCGGACGAAGTGAACTAGTTTTGATTTATATTGTCAGCCGAGCGGATGGGGTGGATTAGTTTTGATTTATACTGTCAGCCCGGCGGACGAAGTGAACTAGTTTTGGTTTATTGTGTCAGCTGGGCGGACGAAGTGAATGAGTTTGGGTTTATAGTGTCGGCCGAGCGGACGAGACGAATGAGTTTCAGTTTACTTCGTCGTCCCGGTCGACGGTCTGAACCAGTTTCAGTTTACTTTGTCGCTTCGGTCGACAGCTTCAATCGTTTTCTACGAATTGTTCATTCCGTTAAATAAAATTACGCCTTATCGAAAGAGGTTAGTAAGCCAAACAATGAAATACAATCCAAGAAAAATAGCGTGCCATTTCCAATAGAGTACAATCAGTCCGATTGTTTCACGTATCCAAGCCGACGGGAGAAAATAAAGTGCTGTTCTAGAGCCGATACTTCGCCCCTTTATGCCGAGCTTTCGCATGTAAATACCTGCTCGCAAAGAGTGGAAAGAGTTGGTGACGACCAAGCAATAGTAATTTTCCTTACTTTTTTGGTCTAAAATAGTTTTGCTAAACTGCAAATTTTCTAAGGTATTGGTTGACTGCTGTTCAATTATAATATCTTCTTGTGGAATACCTACTTGCCTTAAATATTGCGCCATTGCTTCTGCTTCGGTTATTGGTTCATCGACACCTTGTCCTCCAGAAACGACAATTTTGGGATGGTTATGAAATTTTTCATACATCGTCTTCCCTTTTTCGAGCCGTTGAGCAAGAAGAGGCGGAACCTTGTCTCCTATCAAACCAGACCCTAAGATGATGATGTAGTCTGGATGTTTTATGACGGGCAATACATTATAAACAAAACCGTAAAGGATATAGGTCACATAAAGATAGCTACCATAAATTAGAAGTCCATTTGTAAGAGATAGGATTTTATGAAGAAAGATAAAATGAGGAAAGAAAAAAGTAAGCGCTAGGGAAAGAGCAATAGCGAGTCCATAAAAGAGGGAGAGAAGGTTTGCTAAACGCCTGCCTTCAAAGGTCATCATCTGTCTGCCATTAAAAATGAGATAAATGGTTGAAATTATAACACTCAAAGGAATGAAAAGTGCTAAGATGAGCAAAGAAAGCATTGCCAGATTTCTATTGACAAGTTGTTCCATATGCATCACAAACAAACCAGAAACGATAGCGGCAAATAAAATTAGAACGACACTAAGCAGATAAGCATTGAAAAGTCGTCTGGGTTCGATACAAAATAAGATGACAAAAAGAAAAGCAGGGATAAACCAAATCAAATGAAGCAGCATAAATGATAGAAATCCTTTCAACCAATTTCCTTTTTAGTATAGCATAAAAGTTCCTGTAAAAAAGTAAATTTAAAAAACAATGGACTTAAAAATTGAAATATTATTAAAAAATATGGTATAATATTTTTATGTCTTGGGGTCGTTACGGATTCGACAGGCATTATGAGGCACATTTTGCGACTCATCAAGCGGATGTAAAGCGCCAGTTAAATATAACTGCAAAAAATAATAATTCTTACGCTTTAGCTGCCTAAAAAACAGCCAGCGTGACCAGATTCGGATCGCTCGTGTTCGATGACAGGTCTTAATAATAGCGAGATACGATTAAGTCTTGTCTAGGGACTTGATAAGAGATTAATAGACTCGCTTGGCTTTGGCTTGAGTTATGTGTCAAAGTGAAGTTAAATCCAATACATAACCTATGGTTGTAGACAAATGTGTTGGCAGGTGTTTGGACGTGGGTTCGATTCCCACCGGCTCCATTAATAAATATGGAAGATTACTCAAGAGGCTTAAGAGGCTGTGTTGGAAACGCAGTAGGCGTGTGAAAGCGTGCGTGGGTTCGAATCCCATGTCTTCCGTTTTGTTACAAAACGCTCGTTAGTGGCGTTTTTTTACTAGAAGATAAAATGAGTGAAGAGAACGGATTCACTCATTTATTTTTTTGAAAGATATTGAAATTTTTCTGAAAAGTAGTAGACTGTTACTAGAAAGTTTGGAGGTTTCTCGTGAAATTATACGTACAATTGATGATTATTTTTTCAATTTCTTTGATAGGAGAAGGGATTTCCTATCTTTTTCATTTGCCTATTCCGGGGAGTATTATTGGGCTTATTCTTCTTTTTTTGGCTTTGCAATTTAAAATTCTCAGATTGCGGCATGTGAGTATGGTGGGAAATTTTTTATTAGCCAATATGACCATTTTATTTTTGCCGCCGGCTGTAGGAATTATGGATAAATTTCATGTCATTGCGCCTTATCTGCTGCCGATTGTTTTGATTATTCTTGGAGCGATTGTGATCAATGTGGTTGTCATTGCCGTGGTTGTTCACTTTATCAAAAACCGCTTTGAAGGAGATTACGGAGAAGGAGAAACAAGAAATGTCTAACTTGTGGGGGAATCCCTTATTTGGTTTAGCTTTATCGATCTTTGCTTATCTGGTAGGAATGTTGATTTTTCGTAGGTTTCCGCATCCTCTGACAACACCTTTGTTACTAGCCACCATATTTGTTATTGTATTTTTAAAATTGACAGGAATTTCCTACAAAAATTACTACGTAGGCGGGGCGTATTTGAATAATCTCATTGTGCCGTCAACGGTTGCACTGGGAATTCCTTTGTATAAAACATTTCATCTCATGAAACACCATGCCAGAAGCATTTTGATTGGTACTTTTATAGCGGTGGTAGTGAATACTAGTTTTACGGCCTTGGTCGCCAAGGCTTTTGGAATGGATTTTTTCTTAGCAATTTCACTATTTCCCAAATCAGTAACAACAGCTATGGCGGTTGGAATTACAGATAAAATGCAAGGGCTGACGACAGTGACGTTGGTGGTCGTAGTAGCAACGGGAATCTTGACAAGTGTGATAGGACCGACTGTTTTAAGGATTTTAAAAATCAAAGATCCTGTTGCAGTAGGCTTAGCTCTTGGAGGAACGGGACATGCTGTTGGGACAGGGACTGCCTTTAAATACGGACAAGTTGCAGGTGCTATGGCTGGTCTAGCTATTGGCGTGACAGGGATTATGTATGTGATTGTCAGTCCAATTGTTGCAAGTATTATTTTAAAATAGCAAAAAACGAGAATGACTGTGCTGTGACTATTTTTTGAAAGCAAGTATGTTTTCTGCCCCATTTCTTAAAAAACATGATATAATAGAGAGTAAAAACTTTTTGATAGAAAGACAGTTATGGATTTAAAAGATTATATTGCAACCATTGAAAATTACCCGCAAGAAGGGATTTTATTTCGTGACATTAGCCCATTGATGGCAGATGGAAATGCCTACAGCTATGCGATTCGTGAAATTGTCCAATATGCTACGGACAAGAAAATTGACATGATTGTCGGTCCAGAAGCGCGTGGATTTATTGTTGGATGTCCGGTAGCTTATGAGCTTGGAGTTGGTTTTGCTCCAGTACGTAAGCCTGGGAAATTGCCTCGTGAGGTTATCTCAGCTAGTTATGAAAAAGAGTATGGTGTAGATACCTTAACAATGCACGCTGACTCTATCAAGCCTGGACAGCGTGTACTGATTGTTGATGACCTTCTTGCAACGGGAGGAACGGTTAAAGCAACAATTGAAATGGTTGAACGTTTAGGTGGTATCGTTGCAGGTTGCGCTTTCCTTATTGAATTGGATGAATTGAAGGGACGCGAAGCTATTGGTAACTACGATTACAAAGTTCTCATGCATTATTAAGGTATAAGTAAAAGCTATATCTTGTTGTAGAAAAAGTATAATTGAAAACTATATCTCCTTTCAGTATAATAAAAGCAGAAAGTAAAAGGAGATATTTTCATGCCTATTAAAATTGATAAGAAATTACCAGCTGTTGACATTTTAAGATCTGAGAATATCTTTGTTATGGATGATGAGCGCGCAGAACACCAAGATATTCGTCCTCTGAATATCTTGATTTTGAATTTAATGCCGCAAAAAACAGTAACAGAAGCGCAGTTGTTGCGTCATTTAGCAAATACGCCATTGCAACTTCGGATTGAATTTCTTTATATGACTTCTCATACCTTCAAAACGACACATGCGGACTATATGGAGACCTTTTATAAGACTTTTGATGAGATCAAAGGTCGTTATTTTGACGGTTTGATTGTCACTGGAGCGCCAGTCGAGCATTTGCCTTTTGAAGCAGTAGATTATTGGGAAGAATTTCGACAAGTTATTGACTGGTCCAAATCGCATGTTTACTCTACCTTGCATATTTGTTGGGGAGCGCAAGCAGCTCTTTATGCTCGTTATGGCATTGCCAAACACCAGATGAAGCGCAAGTTGTCCGGTATTTATAGTCAATCCACACCAGAAAAACCAAATTTGCTGTTTCGTGGTTTTGATGATGAATACGCAGCTCCTCATTCGCGTTATACAGAAGTTCGCAAAGAGGATATTTTAAACAAGAGTAATTTGGAAATTTTAGCTTGTGGAGAAGAGGTTGGTGTCTCCGTTGTGGCAAGTCGTGATCTTCGCGAAGTGTATAGCTTTGGTCATTTGGAATATGACCGCGAGACCTTGGCAAAAGAATATTCGCGTGATGTAGACGCAGGGCTGAATCCGCATATTCCAGAAAATTATTTCAAAAATGATGATGTTACTTCAGTCCCCTGTTTACGATGGAATCTGGCTGCGGCGCTGTTTTTCAACAATTGGATTAATTATGCTGTTTATCAGGAAACGCCATTTGACTGGGCAAATGCAGCAAATGACGCTTCCTTGTTTGCTCATTTATAAGAGGTGTTATGACTTATTTATCAGCGTATAAGACGGGCAATTTAGTATTGCCAACTGAGCTTTTTTTCCATTTTCATGAAATATTTGATAATAGTGATGACTTTTTGGTCTGGCAATTTTTTTATTTGCAAAATACAACGTCGCTAGAAGAGATTTCTCCTGTTCAGATTGCAGAAAGTATCGGGAAATCCGTTGCAGAGGTCAATCGCTCTATGTCAAATTTGACAGAAAAAGGATTGTTGCAGTATAAAACGATTGCCCTCAATGGTGAAATTGAGGCAGTTTTTGATGCGCTACCAGCGCTTGAACGATTAGATGAAATTGTAGAAAGTCGCTCAAGCGTTGCGCAAACTGTTTCTCAAAATGTTTTAAAAGACTTGGTCGAAACTTTTCAGCAAGAATTAGGTCGCCTCTTGACACCGTTTGAAATCGAGGATTTAACAAAAACGATTCAAGATGACAAGATCAATCCTGAACTTGTTACTGCTGCTCTTCGTGAAGCTGTTTTTAATGGAAAGGCAAACTGGAGATACATCCAAGCTATTTTACGGAATTGGCGCCGTGAAGGCATTACAACAGTAGCACAGGTAGAAGCGAAGCGAGAAGAACGTGAAGCGGCAAATCCGCAAAATATCACTGTCTCAGATGATTTTTTGAAGGCTATGGATTTGTGGCGAGATTAAGATGTCGGAGTTTGTTCCCTTGGAATAGACTCTTTTTTTAGTTCCTTAAAAATGATATACTAAGTGAAACGATTATTTTAGAAATGAGTTATCATGCAAGTAAAGAATATCTCAAAACGTTTGAGAAAAGTAGCTGGTTTTGTACCACAGGATGCCAAAATCTTGGATGTAGGAAGTGACCACGCTTATTTACCGATTTATCTAATTCAGCAGGGAAGCACTTCCTCGGCTATTGCTAGTGAAGTTGTTGAGGGACCTTATCAGTCTGCGGTGACGAATGTAGCAGATAATCAGATGTCCGATAAAATTGATGTTCGCTTGGCAAATGGTTTGGCAGCTTTTGATGCAGAAGATCAGATTGATGTTATCGTTATTGCAGGAATGGGAGGAGGATTGATAGCAGATATTTTAGACAATGGCAGTGCAAAATTGGCATCTGTTAAGCGTCTGATTCTTCAGCCTAACAATCGGGAAGATGAACTTCGCAGGTGGTTATGTGGTCATAATTTTCAAATTACAGAAGAAGCTATTGTGGAAGAAAATGGGAAATTTTACGAGATAATGATAGCTGAACAGGGGCATCAAGTGTTGAATGCTAAACAAGAACGCTTCGGACCTTATCTAATGAGGGAGCAATCAGCTGTTTTTCTAGATAAATGGCAGCGAGAAGTAGACAAGCTGGAAAAAGCTCTGGCTAAAATCCCTGAGAAAAATCTAACGGAACGCTCTGCTATGTCCCAAAAAATCAAGCAAATCAAGGAGGTACTGCATGCTGGCAAGTGATGTTATTAACCGTTATGAAGCATACTGTCCTAAGGATCTGTCCATGACGGGAGATGTCTGCGGACTGCAAATTGGAACTCTGAATAAGGAAGTTAAGCGAGTACTGATAGCTTTGGATATCCGCGAGCAGACAGTTGTAGAGGCGATTGAAAAAGATGTAGATTTGATTTTGGTTAAACACGCACCGATCTTTCGGCCTATTAAGGATTTAGTGGCAGACCGACCTCAGAATCAGATTTACATCGATCTGATTAAGCACGATATTGCAGTCTATGTCAGCCATACCAATATTGATATTGTGGATGACGGTCTCAATGACTGGTTCTGTGATCTACTAGAAATCACTGATACGGATTATCTTAGCGAAACGGTTCCTGGACACGGCATTGGTCGTATTGGCAAGATTGCACCTCAGACTTTTGGAGACTTTGCAGGCAAGGTTAAGGAAACTTTTGGTCTGGATAGTCTGCGTTTGGTGACTTATTCGGTTGTGGATCTGGAGCGAATGATTGAGAAAGTGGCAATCTGTGGTGGCAGTGGTCAATCCTTGTACAAAGAGGCATTTGCTAAGGGAGCACAAGTTTATATTACGGGCGATATTTACTACCATACAGCACAAGATATGCTAAGTGAGGGTCTTCTAGCTTTGGATCCGGGTCATCATATAGAAGTGCTCTTTGTAAAAAAATTGGTTGAAAAGTTTCAAGACTGGAAAGTAGAAGAGGGTTGGGAAGTTGAATTTTTAGCCAGTCAAGTTTCTACAAATCCTTTTAAACATATCTAAGTAGGAAATTGTATGAAAAAAGTAGCGATTATCGGAGCAGGGATTGTTGGATCAACTGTTGCCTATTATCTATCAAAAAATCCTGTTTATCAGGTAACAGTTTTTGACCATGGAATAGGTCAGGCAACCAAAGCAGCAGCTGGTATTATCAGTCCGTGGTTTTCTAAGCGGCGCAATAAAGCATGGTATCGTATGGCGCGACTGGGAGCAGATTTTTATCTGGATTTGATAGCTGATTTACAGAAGGACGGTTTTGCAACGGAGTTTTATCAGCAGACTGGCGTCTTTTTGCTGAAGAAAAAAGAGGAGAGCTTGGAGGCACTCTATGACTTGGCAGACCAACGGCGAAAAGAGTCACCGCTCATTGGCGACTTGCGGCTACTTTCACGGGCGGAAGCAGCAGAGTACTTTCCAAATCTTAAAGGTTTTGACCGGTTGCTCTATGCTTCTGGAGGAGCACGCGTGGAAGGCTCATTATTGACTCAGACTTTGCTTACGGCTAGCGGTGCAGAAGTAATTCAAAAGAAAGTAAGTTTGGACATTCGAGATGGGGCTTTCTGGGTTGATAGTTGTTGTTTTGACCAAGTTATATTGGCAACAGGAGCTTGGTTGCCCGAGTTTTTGAGTCCATTAGGTTATCAAGTGGATATTCGTCCACAAAAAGGGCAGCTGCGAGATTATCAGACTGCTCTGGTGACAGATGATTATCCAGTTGTTATGCCAGAAGGAGAGCTAGATATTATTCCTTTTCAAAATGGCAAAATCAGTATGGGAGCTACACACGAAAATGAAATGGGCTATGACCTTAAAGTAGATCAGGTCATGCTAGATAAAATGGAACAGGAAGCTCTCTACTATTTTCCTAGGTTATCTCAGGCGAAAGTGGTGAACGAACGGGTCGGAATTCGAGCCTATACTAGTGACTTTTCTCCCTTCTTTGGTCAGGTGCCAGATCTTCCTCAGGTATTTGCAGCTAGTGGTTTAGGCTCGTCTGGCTTGACGACAGGACCTCTCATCGGATATCATTTAGTTCAGATAATTCAGGGAAAAAACGGTAGTTTAAATCCAGCGGATTATCCCATTGAAAGCTACATTAAGAAAGAGAAGTAGGTGACAGAGAATATTTTAAATTGGGTCAATGTTTGTGTGAAAAAAGAGAATCAAGTTCTCTTGCTCAATCGACAGCATGATGATTTTAAAGGTTGGATTCAGCCAGGTGGAAAAGTTGAGTTTCCAGAATCTTTTTTTGAAGCAGCAGCTCGTGAGTTGAAAGAGGAAACGGGATTGACGGCTTTGAAATTACAGCTTAAAGGCATTTCAGGTTTTACCAATCCAGCAAAAGCAGAGCGTTATGTCTATTATGATTTTCTCTGTGAGGATTTTGAAGGGGAACTGCTAACGGAATCACAAGAAGGTCAGCCCAAATGGTGGTCAATTGATGAACTGGAATCGTTATTCATGCAGGACGACATCAGAGATAGGCTTCCTTTGTACTGGCGAAAGGGCTCCTTTGAGCGGATTCACTATTGGGATGAAGAGAACCATTGCATCAAAGAAACCAAGACGATATTGTATGATGAAAGATAATGAGGAGATGAAGTTGTTATGAACTGGTTGCAGGAGCAGCCTGTGGTGCTGCAGGCTTTTTTGGCGGGACTCTTTACATGGGGCTGTACCATTGTGGGCTCTGCGGTTGTCTTTTCTTTAAAACAGTCAGTCGTAAGCTGCTGGATATTATGATGGGATTTGCAGCTGGTGTCATGATTGCAGCTTCATTTTGGTCGCTCTTGCAGCCTTCAATTGAGTATGCAAAAGGTAACTATGGAGTCTGGTCTTGGATGCCAGCCGCCCTTGGTTTTCTGTTGGGTGGTTTCTTCTTGCGCTTTATTGATGCGGTAGTACCCCATTTACACCTTAGCAAGAAGGATGTATCTGAGGCAGAAAGTCTGCCGGAGCACAGCCGGAATAAACTGTCCAAAACGGCCCTGCTTTTTCTGGCTATTACCATACACAATTTTCCAGAAGGCTTGGCAGTAGGAGTGGCCTTTGGTGCCTTATCCAGCAATTCCAGTCCAGAAGTCTTTATCGGAGCCGTAGGTCTGGCTTTGGGAATTGGTCTCCAAAATGTGCCGGAAGGGGCAGCTTTGTCCATTCCTATACGGACAGACGGGGAATCGCGTCTTAAGGCTTTTTACTGGGGCTCGATGTCAGCTATTGTTGAGCCTATCGGAGCGGTTCTTGGCGCTTATGCGGTTATGGCAATGACGGCTATTCTACCCTATGCCCTGTCTTTTGCGGCGGGAGCCATGATTTTCGTCGTCGTGGAGGAGCTGATACCAGATTCTCAGACAAATGGCAATACAGATGTTGCGACTTTAGGTCTCATGGTGGGCTTTGTGTTGATGATGGTATTGGATGTGGCTTTGGGATAGCAGATACTTTTTTTAATTAGGCATCTATTTTATCAGTTGCCTAGATAACAACAGTTCTATCTTGGTAGATTTTTGGTTTCGTTTTTGATTTTCATTAAGTATGAAAAGCTTTGAATGAAAGTACTCTCTTTCTTGAAGGATGACATCCGCTTTCAAAAATGGTAAAATAAGGAGAATACATTTAAGAGAGGAAACTCATTATGAAAGGTATTATCCTTGCAGGTGGTTCTGGTACACGTTTATATCCTTTGACTAGAGCTGCGTCTAAACAACTCATGCCGGTTTATGACAAACCCATGATTTATTATCCATTGTCAACCCTCATGCTGGCTGGTATCAAGGACATCTTGATTATCTCAACACCGACAGATCTCCCTCGCTTTGAGGATTTGTTGGGTGATGGCTCGGAGTTTGGCATCAAACTTTCTTACGCTGAGCAACCAAGTCCAGATGGTTTGGCGCAAGCCTTTATCATCGGTGCTGATTTTATCGGAGATGACCATGTGGCTTTGATTTTAGGTGATAATATTTATCATGGCCCAGGTCTTAGTAAAATGCTGCAAAAAGCTGCTTCAAAGGAAAATGGAGCGACTGTCTTTGGTTATCAAGTAAAAGACCCAGAGCGTTTCGGTGTGGTTGAATTTGATGACAATATGAATGCCATTTCTATCGAAGAAAAACCAGAACAGCCACGTTCTAACTATGCAGTTACAGGACTTTATTTCTATGACAATGACGTAGTAGAAATTGCTAAAAATATCAAGCCTAGTCCACGTGGAGAGCTGGAAATCACTGATGTCAATAAGGCTTACTTAGACCGCGGTGATTTGTCTGTTGAGCTGATGGGACGTGGTTTTGCTTGGTTGGACACCGGTACACACGAGAGCTTATTAGAAGCTGCTCAATACATCGAAACCGTCCAACGTATGCAAAATGTGCAAGTAGCAAACCTAGAGGAAATTGCTTACCGTATGGGTTATATTACCAAAGAACAAGTGCATGATTTGGCACAATCACTTAAAAAGAACGAATACGGTCACTACTTATTACGTTTGATTGGAGAAGAATAAGACATGTCTGAACAATTTTTTGAAAAAAAATTAGCAGTTCGTAAGATTGAAGCCATTCCTGGCATGCTGGAATTTGATATTCCAGTTCATGGGGACAATCGTGGCTGGTTCAAGGAAAACTTTCAAAAAGAAAAAATGGTACCCCTTGGTTTTCCAGAAAGCTTTTTTGCTGAAGGTAAGCTCCAAAACAATGTCAGCTTTTCCCGCAAAAATGTGCTCCGTGGTCTTCATGCAGAACCTTGGGATAAGTACATTTCTGTCGCAGATGGCGGAAAAGTTCTCGGTTCTTGGGTTGATTTGCGTGAAGGGGAAACATTCGGAAATACCTACCAAACGGTCATTGATGCCAGCAAAGGGATTTTCGTTCCTCGCGGTGTAGCAAATGGCTTTCAAGTATTGTCAGATACGGTTTCTTATAGCTATTTGGTCAATGACTACTGGGCATTGGAATTGAAACCTAAGTATGCCTTTGTCAACTATGCTGATCCCGCTCTTGGCATTGAATGGGAAAATCTTGACCAAGCAGAAGTATCTGAAGCAGATAAGAATCATCCAATGCTTAAGGATGTTGAACCTTTGACCAAAGATATGTTATAATACCCTCAGAAAATAGGAGAAAATCTTTTCATGACTGAATATAAAAATATTGTAGTGACAGGTGGTGCTGGTTTTATCGGCTCTAACTTTGTCCATTATGTGTACAATAACTTTCCAGATGTGCATATTACCGTTCTGGATAAACTGACTTATGCTGGTAACCGTGCCAATATTGAAGAAATTCTAGGCGACCGCGTGGAGTTGGTTGTTGGAGACATTGCAGACGCAGCGATTGTTGACCAAGTGGCTAAGAATGCGGATGCTATTGTTCACTATGCGGCAGAAAGCCATAATGACAACTCACTTAATGACCCACGTCCGTTTATTGATACGAACTTTGTCGGAACTTATACGCTTCTTGAAGCGGCTCGTAAATACGATCTTCGTTTCCACCATGTATCTACTGACGAAGTTTATGGTGACCTTCCTCTTCGTGAAGATCTTCCGGGGCATGGTGAAGGACCAGGTGAAAAATTCACCCCAGAAACCAAATACAATCCAAGCTCACCTTATTCTTCAACTAAGGCAGCTTCTGATTTGATTGTCAAGGCTTGGGTGCGCTCTTTCGGTGTTAAGGCAACCATTTCTAACTGTTCAAACAACTACGGACCATATCAACACATCGAAAAATTCATTCCGCGTCAGATTACCAACATCCTTTCAGGCATTCGTCCAAAACTTTATGGTGAAGGAAAGAATGTTCGTGACTGGATTCATACCAATGACCATTCATCAGGGGTTTGGACCATTCTCACAAAAGGGAAGATTGGTGAAACCTACCTAATTGGTGCAGATGGTGAGAAGAATAACAAAGAAGTGCTAGAGCTCATTCTCAAAGAAATGGGACAGCCAGCTGACGCTTACGACCATGTAACAGACCGTGCTGGACATGATTTGCGCTATGCTATTGATGCTAGCAAGTTGCGTAATGAACTAGGCTGGAAGCCAGAATTTACCAACTTTGAGGCTGGACTGAAAGAAACAATCAAGTGGTACACGGACCACCAAGATTGGTGGAAAGCTGAAAAGGAAGCTGTCGAAACCAACTATGCTAAGACACAAAAAGTATTAAAATAATCACTATTGAAGCTTTGTCTTTAAAGGAGAATCATGAAACATAAAATTTTAGTAACAGGTGGAGCCGGATTTATCGGAACGCATACCGTTATTGAGTTAGTCAATGCTGGACACGAAGTTGTTATTGTTGATAATTTAGTGAACAGCAGCAAAAAAAGTGTAGAAGTTGTAGAACGAATTGTTGGTCAAAAAATTCCATTTTATCAAGTGGACATTCGTGATAAGAAAGCCTTGCTTGAAATCTTTAAAGCAGAACAACCAACAGGTGTGATTCATTTTGCAGCGTTGAAGGCAGTTGGTGAATCAACACAAATTCCATTGACTTATTACGAAAACAACATTACAGGAACATTGACATTACTACGTGTTATGGAAGAAGTCAATTGCAAAAATATCATTTTCAGCTCTTCTGCAACTGTCTATGGCGATCCTCATACTGTTCCAATTTTAGAAGATTTTCCTCTGTCAGTCACCAATCCTTACGGACGTACAAAACTAATGATTGAAGAAATGCTGACAGATATTTATAAAGCTGATTCAAGCTGGAATGTTGTCTTGCTTCGGTATTTTAATCCAATTGGTGCTCATGAAAGTGGTGATTTGGGTGAAAATCCAAATGGCATCCCAAATAATCTTTTGCCGTACGTGACACAAGTTGCTGTTGGAAAATTAAAAGAAGTGCAAGTATTTGGTGATGATTATCCAACAGTTGACGGTACTGGTGTTCGTGACTATATTCACGTGGTGGATTTGGCAAAAGGACATGTGGCTGCTCTGCAAAAGATTGAAGGAACTGCTGGTCTAAATATCTATAACCTTGGTACCGGCAAAGGATATTCTGTTTTAGAAATTATCCAAAATATGGAAAAAGCAGTCGGTAAACCAATCCCTTATAAGATTGTTGACCGTCGCCCTGGTGACATTGCCACTTGTTATGCCGACTCTACAAAAGCAAAAGAGGAATTAGGCTGGGAAGCACAATTTGATATTACACGCATGTGCCAAGATGCTTGGCATTGGCAAAGCAAACACCCAAATGGATTTGATGACTAAATAAAAAATATGTCAATAGTAGACGAGGCTGGGATAGTAGTTTCTCAGCCTCGCTTTTTGCATAGAAATAAGCTTGATGCACAGTAGTTGATTACTCAAAACATTGCGTTGAAGTTGCGAATAATGCTTGCGAGGTATTTTCTATTCAAGCTTGTAAGAAGTATCTAATCAACCTTGTGGAAGTTGACCAGAACTCGCTGTTCTGAAGTTTTTGCATGATGACTTGAAAGTAAATTTACTAAAAAAATAGAAAACCAGTTAAGCATTTTTCTGGTGGAATAATGTTCTTTGTGTTAAACTAAAAATATGGAACATCATTTTAATCATAAAGCAGAATCATTCGATTCTCCCAAAAATATATTTATTGCCAATCTTATTCGCCAAGAAGTGGAGAAACAAATTGTAGATTTCTCTGACAAGTGCATTTTAGATTTTGGCGGTGGTACAGGATTGGTGAGCCTGCCATTGGCAACTCAATCTAAGTCAGTCATGCTTGTTGATATTTCTGAAAAAATGCTTGAGCAAGCTCGCCTAAAAGTGGAAAAGCAAGCCATTGAGAATGTTTATTTGTTGCAGCAGGATTTGTTGACAAAACCATTAAACCAATTATTTGACATCATCGTGGTTAGTCGTGTTCTTCATCATATGCCAAATATTGAGAAGACTCTAGCGATGTTTAGAAATCATCTTGTAGAAGACGGACAACTTTTTATTGCAGATTTTGTTAAAACAGACGTAAATCATCATGGCTTTCATCTTGATGACTTGGAAGGAAAACTGTCTCAAAGTGGCTTCTCATCCGTCAAATCTCAGATAATTTATAGTGCAGAGGAACTCTTTTTAGGAAATTATGCCGAGCTTTTCTTGACATTAGCACAAAATCACTCGTTTGCATGACGAGTGATTTTGGTTTGTCTTTATAGTAGATTTCTTGATTATTTTATGGAAATAGTAGAAAATGGCGCGTGGATATAGTATAATGGGATTATTGTGAATTAGAGCTATTTCTAACAGAAAGGGAGAAGAATGACAATATCAGTAATTATTCCTTGTTATTATGAAGAAGAGACGATTCCACTATTTTATGCGGAAATGGAAAAAATTAAATCACAAATAGATGATAATTTTGAATACATCTTTGTCAATGATGGTTCAAAAGATAGAACTTTACAAGTTCTACGCGACTTAAATCAAGCAGATAAAAATGTTCACTATCTTTCTTTTTCGAGAAATTTTGGAAAAGAAGCAGCTCTGTATGCGGGTCTCAAACATGCAACTGGTGATTTAGTGACTGTCATGGATGCGGATTTGCAAGATCCTCCGGAACTTTTACTCACAATGAAATCTATGCTGGAGAAGAATCCAGATTTGGATTGTATAGGAACACGACGGACAACACGTGATGGGGAACCTCCGATTCGTAGTCTTTTTGCTAAGATGTTTTATAAATTGATCAATAGAATTAGTCAAGTTGAAATGGTGGACGGTGCGCGCGATTTCCGTCTCATGCGTCGGCAAATGGTAGATGCCATTTTAGAAGTTTCTGAGTATAATCGTTTTTCTAAAGGGATATTTGCATGGGTTGGTTTTGAGACAGAGTATTTAGAATATAAAAATGTCGAACGCGTAGCAGGGCAGACAAGCTGGAATTTTTGGCAGTTATTCAATTATTCTTTAGAAGGAATCATTAATTTTTCAGACGCTCCTTTGACTATTGCTTTTTTAGCAGGTATTTTGGCTTGTATAGTAGCATTTGTTTTGATGTTAATTGTGATTGTACGAACACTAATTTTTGGAGACCCAACGTCTGGTTGGCCTTCGATGGTGTCTATTATTCTCTTTTTAGGAGGATTCCAATTATTGACTATTGGTATTTTAGGAAAATATGTTGGCAAAATTTTTATGGAAACAAAGAAGCGACCAGTTTATGTGATTAAGGAGAAGAGTGAATGATTTTTAGGAGATATTTGTCTGATTTTAAAAATTATATTCAGTTAAATAAAATTTCTGCTATTTTTATTTTTATCATTTATTTAGTTGTTAATATGAATATTGGTTTAGCAGAGTTTCCCTATATTGATGATATAGGAAGGCAATTGCAAGGATATTCTGGCTTTTCTGAACACTATTCAAGATATGTAAGTGAGTACTTTGCCCATTTTATAAGTGGAGGATGGCGATTAACAGATTCAGGTCTAACCACTCATGTCATATCTGCTTTTATCTTGGCTCTTGCTAGTCTGATTTTAGTATTTGTTCTGTTCCCGAAAAACAAAATGAGCCTTACTACTGCCTTTGTTTCTACAATTATAGGAATTAATCCTTGGTTTCTAGAACCACTAAGTTTTAGATTTGACAATCCATTTATGTCTCTAAGCATTTTGTTCTCAGTCACTCCTTTTGTTTTTTGGGATAATAAGAAATTATTTGCTACTTCATCTATTATTGGTATATTTTTAATGTGCAACTCTTATCAAGCTTCTTCCGGTATTTATATCATACTAACCTTAACAATGTTGTTTTTAGAGTTAACACAAGGAAGACGGTTCAGAGAAGAACTTTTTAAAGTATTTATTTCTATAGTTTCTTATTCAATCGGAATTGTCTTATATCGTTTTCAAATTCTAATTAAGCCTCCTATTTTTGCTGATCAAGCTAAAATTCCAAGCCTCTTGGAGATTTTTAAGGTATTCATTATGAATGCTAAGGGATATCTGGAAAATATTTTTTTGCAGAGTTCTACCATTTGGATTATTTTAGCTGCATTAGCTATTGTTCTATTAATTATCAGTATAATCCGTTTCGCTAAAACAAGATTATTTTCAACTTTAACTTATATAATTATTTGGTTAATATTAGGAAGTATCTTTAGTTATGGAACGTACTTAATTTTTCCTGTTCCTTATTATTTATTGAGACCAAGATATGAGTACGGTATGGGAATTTTCCTTGCTATTATTTTGGTTGTTGGTCTTGAGTTTTTTAAGGAAAGCAAATTTTTGCTAGGTTTGAAATCATTCATATCAGGATTATTAGTATTTTATTTCTTGTCATTTTCTTTTGTTTACACAAGTAGTTTAAAGCAGCAGAATGAGATGTTCAAATTACAAAGTATTATGCTAGGGTCATCGTTGAATAAGTATGTGAACTCTTATACAAATGTAATTTATGTGAATAGATTCCTTTCTAATTCACCTATTTTTAACAACAGTTCGTCTGTTTATCCAATTTTGAATAGTTTGATTATGCCGAATACTAATGTTTCTTGGGATATGACTATGAGATTTAATAGTATAACTAACCTAAATGTTGATTTTAAGCTTGTTGATATTTCAACTATAGATTTTACAAATGGGGAATATACACAGCTTGAAGAAACAAAAATTTATAATATTTATCTTCAAAATAATAAATTGTTTGTTATTATGAAATAATAATTTTGGGACAGCTAATATTAATATTTTTAGCATGTGTCGCATGGAAAGAACGCAATAGGTTTATGTGTTTAAAGAAAAAACAAATATTACTATTTTTCACTATTATTACTTTATTAAAATAGGAGACGTTGTGAAAGAAAAAAAGACTAGTTTGATTTTATTTTTATCTTCATTTATATATGCAATTCAGTTTTATATTAATAACAAGATTGCTCCTGTAGGCGATCAAATTGCTTTTTTGAAGTATGCTAAGGAGTTTAAATTTAATTATCTACTGTTTGGGTTGGATCGATATTTCACTTGGAGTAGTAGATTATTGATTGAATCTGCGACACTCTTTTTTTCTGTTCATGAAAAATTCATTATTTTTGTGGCTTTATTCTGTTGTTGATAGCGTCTATAAGATTAGCTCCTCAATTACCTTGGCTTCCCGCTTTGCTTATTTTTATTTTCTTTCCAGCAACTGAATTTTTAAGTGCAGGTTCCATCCCGACTTACGTGAATTATATATTTCCTGCTTCATTTCTGATTTTTTCACTTTTGCAAAAAGATTCCCCCCAAAATTGGATAAAAATACCTTGTTTTATATTTTTTGCTTTTGCAGTAATGCAAGAACAGCTAGCAGTATACGCTTTTTTGTGGCTTGGTTTTGAACTAATTACTTCTAAAAAAGACAAAATAAGCAATGGCGCTTATTTCTTGCTCTCTATTTTAGGAATTTTATCTGCAAAATTGTCATCAGGAAATGGAGTTAGGTTTGGTAAGGAAGTTGCCACTTGGTTTCCTAATTTTTCAAATTTAAATATTTTTCAGAAAATAGGCTTAGGTTTTCTCGAAACAGGCGATAAGATGTTATCTGTCTCCTTTCCATTTGTTATCTTATTTTTGGTAGTATTGCTTATTTGTGCGGTTCAAAAGAAAAATATCATAGCAATCTCTCTGAGTGGCTTTGTTTTGTTTAATATTTTTTCACAAAAAATTGGATTTAATAATTTATTTGGAACTTTATCGAGCATCAGTAAAGTAGCTAGAGAATCTGGAACCTTTTCTTTTAACATCACCTATTTAAGTGCGATTGGTTTTTATGGACTTTTGTTATTAATGATTCTTTATTCAATGTGGTTGGTTATTCCAGAAATGAAAGAAAGAATTTGGCTTATCTATTTATTTGTGATAGGTTTTGCAAGTCGTATGCTCATATCATTATCACCAACCTTATATGCTTCAAATACAAGAACATTTTTGCCTCTTATGATTAGTTTATTTATCACTACTTGTAAGTTGGTATATGCCATGTATATTCAGCATGTAGACAGAGAAAAAGTATAAAGGTATGAAGTGTCAATCTACATAAGAAGATAGACGGATAAGTATGTTAAAGCAGATTTTTTCTGCTTTTTTTGATATAATGGATTTGTTGAATGTTTATTGTTCAGAAAGGAATTTCAAATGATTTTAATTACAGGAGCTAATGGACAGCTTGGAACAGAACTTCGTTATCTTTTAGATGAACGCAATGAAGAGTATGTGGCAGTTGACGTGGCAGAAATGGATATTACAAATGCCGAAATGGTAGAGAAGGTTTTTGCAGAAGTGAAGCCAAGTCTCGTCTATCACTGTGCTGCCTATACAGCTGTGGACGCAGCAGAAGATGAAGGAAAAGAACTGGATTATGCAATCAATGTCACAGGAACTGAAAATGTTGCTAAAGCAGCAGAAAAGCATGGTGCAACACTTGTTTACATTTCTACAGACTATGTTTTTGCTGGAGATAAGCCAGTTGGGCAGGAATGGGAAGTAGATGATCAACCAGCCCCTCAGACAGAATATGGTCGCACAAAGCGCATGGGAGAGGAATTGGTTGAGAAATATTCTAGCCGTTTCTACATTATCCGCACAGCTTGGGTCTTTGGAAATTATGGAAAGAACTTTGTTTTCACTATGCAGAATTTAGCGAAAACACATAAAACCCTGACTGTTGTGAATGACCAACACGGTCGTCCAACTTGGACGCGTACGTTAGCCGAATTCATGACATACTTAGCAGAAAATCAAAAAGAATTTGGCTATTATCATCTGTCAAATGATGCCACAGAAGATACGACTTGGTATGACTTTGCAGTGGAAATCTTAAAAGATACAGATGTCGAAGTTTTGCCAGTAGACTCTAGTAAGTTTCCAGCGAAAGCGAAGCGACCACTCAACTCTACCATGAGTCTAGCTAAAGCTAAGGCAACAGGCTTTGTCATCCCAACTTGGCAAGATGCCCTCAAGGAATTTTATAAACAAGGAAAGAAATAAGGAAGAAGCAGCCGAAAGGTTGCTTCTTTTGATAGAAATTATGGTATAATTAATTAGATTGAGATTATTGCAAGGGAGTAATATTTGGTTTGGAAACAAGAGCTAAAAAGATTTTTTTCTGGAACATATTAGGAAGTATGTCATCTGCCGCGGTGTCTGTAGTGTTATTATTTATAGTAACACGTGTTTTATCTAGTGTGTCTGCTGATTTATATAGCTTTGCGTATGCAATAGCTAATTTGTTTGTTATTATTGCAAGCTTTCAGGTTAGAGATTTTCAAGCAACTGATATAAAAGAAAAATATTCTTTTGATGCTTATCTGGTAACAAGATTAATTTCAAATTTTTTCATGATAGTAATTTTAGTTAGTTACTTAATCTTAAATTCATCCACTTATTCAAACTTTTGGATTATTTTTTGGGTCTCTTTTTTTCGAGTAAGTGAAGCACTTTCTGATGTATTTCAAGGTCTATTTCAACAAAAGGAGAGGCTAGATATTGCAGGGCAATCGTTGTTCTTACGAAATACAATTTCTACATTAGCTTTTGCTCTAAGTTTGTTATTTTCAAGAAACTTGCTTTTATCTGTGATTATTCAGACAGTGGTTTCTTTCCTATTTATTGCATTGTTTGATGTTCCAAAATCTAAATTATTCCATGTAATTGATTTTTCTAATGTAAGAATAAACGATATTTTTAATATTTTAAAAGATTGTTTTCCGTTGTTTATAAATGCATTTTTATTGGTTTCTATCTATAATCAGCCCAAATATGCTTTAAATGTTATTTTTAATAAAGGAATAATAGAATCGGGTGTTCAAAGGGATTTTAGTATTTTATTTACTCCAATATTTGCAATGAACTTGATGATTGTGTTTTTGAGACCTATGATTACCCAGCTTGCAGTATTCAAAGAAGAAAATAAATTCAAGTACTTCATAACCTATAAAAATAATTTATTTAAAATTTTATGGATAACGAGTGTGCTAATTTGTATTAGCGGTGCAATAGTTGCGATTCCTTTGATAAATATTGTATATGGAACTAATTTAGAACAGTACTATAGTAGTTTTTTAGTATTATTACTTGGAGGAGTTACAAGTACTTTTTCAACAGTTTGTGATAATATTTTGACAGTATTTAGAAAGCAACATTATCTGGTAATCTCATTTATGGTAGGCTACCTTGTATCTATATTTATTACAGAACCATTAGTATTAAAATTTGAAGTTTTTGGAGCTTCCCTTTCTTTCTTAATTTCAATGCTTGCTTGGTTAAGTGTATCTTTGATAATCTATTTTACAGTAAATCCATATACTTTTTTTAGAAAGAACAAATAAAAAATATGAAATTTTCTATTATTATTCCTGCCTATAATATTGCAAATTATTTGGATAATTGTGTACAAAGTGTATTGAATCAATCATACGAAAATTATGAGCTTATCATTGTGAATGATGGCTCTACAGACAATACAGGGAAAATTGCAGATAAATTCTTATTAAAGTCTAATAAAGTATCTGTGATTCACCAAACGAATGGTGGTGCTTCAAAAGCACGTAATAACGGGATAAAAAATTCAACTGGAGATTACATCTTATTCTTAGATGGAGATGATTTTTGGAGTGATACTGACTTTTTACATCAGTTGGCTGTTGAAATTGAAATGAAAGTTTCTGAAGTAGTGATTTTTGGTTTTAGTTATTATGATAATGGTCGAATTAAATCCTTTCCTGTATCAGATGAGAATGATTTAGTAAAAGCAGTTAATGCTGGAGTGTTTAATGGACCTAATTGGAATAAATGCATCTCTAAAGAACTTATTAAAAACGGGTTAGTGTTTCCAGAAGATTTGGTTTCTGAAGATAGTCTTTATTGTTCACAAATATTGAAGTTGATTTCCAATTTCTCTGTTTTGTCAAGTACTCAATATATGTATCGTCAGAATCGATTAGGCAGTTTAACAAATAGTATTAAAGAAAAAAATGTTTTAGACACATTGAAGGGGATTTCTCGTGGACTTGATGATTATTCAAGTTTGTCTAAGGAAAAGCAAGATGCGATAAACATCTATTTTTCAATTTCTTATATATCGATTATTCCTTATGTAGAGCGTTATCTTTCAAATGGAGAAATATATAATTTGTTAAGAAATTATAAATACTTACTGAGATATTCTAAAAATATAAATAATAAGCCATTCATGCTTACAGGACAATTTACTAGAATTTTTGGAATCAATTTCTCTACGAAAATATTTGCTTATCTTCTAAAATTTTATAAATAAATTTCAATATATTAGAAAGAAAAAAATGTCCAATCCAGCAGTTTCAGTTGTTATTCCGGTATATAATGCACAAGATGGCATTAAGCAATGTTTGACTTCTTTATTAAAACAGACGTTCAAAAATTTTGAAATCATTCTTTTAAATGATGGTTCTACTGACGAATCCCTAAAAGTTTTACAAAGTTACTCATCTCAGTATAGTTTTATAAAAGTTATTGATAAGGAAAATGAAGGGGTTGCTAAAACAAGAAATCAAGGGATTTTATTAGCTAAAGGTGAATATATCATTTTTATAGATAATGATGATTTTGTTAATGAGGATTATATAGAACATTTTTATAATGTTATTCACCAAGAAAAAAAGGATATTGTTCTTGGGGGCTATAAGCGTATTAATCAAAACAAAAAAATTCTTTTTAGTCAGAACTTATCAGATTCAGAGTGGTCTAAGTATATTATAGTTGCTCCTTGGGCTCGTATTTATAGGACCTCTTTTCTAAGAGAAAATAATATTGAATTTTTTGACTATCCAATTGGGGAAGATGTTATTTTTAGTATAAAAGCCTATAATAAAACCGATAAGATAAAAATTATTGATTATAATGGATATAATTGGTTTTTCAATGAATCTAGTATTTCAAATACATCACAAAAAGGGTTTAATTTTAAAATTGACATTATTTATTTTTTGAATAAAGTTAAAGAAGTATCTGGAGATTCAGACTATACGAAATATTTCATAAAACGTTACTATATTTGGTATTTATTATTTTCAGGGAAAAATGCCTCCAGTAAAGAGTTTGTGATTCAATATAATCAAATAAAAAATTGGCTAAATAAAGAAAATTTAGTTACCAATTTAAATCCACTTTCTAAAGAAATAACTGGCGAAAGGTTTCAAACTACTATATCAATATTGATGTTTGAGATCTTAGAACATTTAAGATTAGTACCAATATTTGCAAAAATATATTGTAAGGGAAAGGAACAATAGTTGAAAGTCTTAATGATTATTCCTGCTTATAACGAGGAAGAGAGCATTTTAAATACAGTTTTAAGCATTATAGAGTATCGAAAAAAAGTTGATTTTGAATTAAATTATGTAGTCATCAATGACGGTTCAACAGATGCCACTAAAAAAATCTTAGAGAGCAATCATCTGAACGCAGTTCATTTAGTCATGAATCTGGGGATTGGTGGAGCTGTTCAAACAGGCTACAAATATGCGTTTGAAAATAATTATGATGTCGCAGTTCAGTTTGATGGTGATGGTCAGCATGATATTGCTTCACTAGCTTCGCTACTGGAGCCTATCCGCCAAGGTCAGGCAGACCTAGTTGTTGGTTCGCGCTTTATTGGAGATAAAGCTTCCGAATTTCAGACCACTTTTATGCGTCGTTTCGGTATTACTATTATATCCATTTTTATCAGACTAACGACTGGCAAACGTATCTTAGACACCACTTCTGGCTACCGCTTAGCTAATAAAAAGATTATCCGACAATTTGCTACTCGTTATCCTGCCAAATATCCTGAGCCAGAATCAATTGTCCATATTTTGAAACGAAAATATAGAGTAGTAGAAGCTCCGGCAAATATGTTTGAGCGTTCTGGTGGAGTTTCTTCCATAACGCCTATCAAATCAATTCGGTATATGATTGAAGTTTGTTCATCTATTTTGATTGCTGCTTTTATGAAAGAGAGTGAATAATGTCTATTTTGTCTATTGCTATGCTGGTTGCTTCTGTTTTATTTTTATATTTTGTGTTTAGAAATATCAATAGGAATAACATATTGTTTGAGCAAGCCTTTATGTGGATTGTGATTGGTTTTGTATTGATTATTATTTCAATTTTTGATTTCATTCCAGTTTATTTTGCTCAACTTTTAGGTTTTGAATTGACCTCAAATTTTTTGCTTTCTCTGGCAGTTTTTTTCTTGTTGATTATCGTATTTTTTCATACAATTGCTATTTCTAAACAAAAGGAGCAAATCAAGCAGTTGGTGCAAGAATTATCAATTACAAAGCAAAAAATTTCTGAATTAGAAAGCGAAAAAGATGAAAAATAACCATACTTGGGTCATTTGTGCTTATGGAGAAAGTGAGTTTTTAGAAGCTTGTATTTTATCTTTGAGGGCTCAGACAATAAGATCGAAGATTATTTGCTATAGTTCGACCCCTCTTGATTCAATCAGGCAACTTTGCCAAACATACGAGATTCCTTTTTATACTAAAGAGGGTGGAGGGATTGGCAAAGATTGGAATAATGCCCTCTCTTTTGTTGATACGCAGTTTGCGACCATTGCTCATCAAGATGACTATTATGAGCCAACTTACCTAGAAGCTGTGCTGCAAAAAATAGAGCAATCTAAAGATGTTTTAATTGCTTATACAGATTACTTTGAAGAAAAAAATGGTGTCAAAGTTTTAGCTAATAAAAATCTAAAAATCAAGACATTTATGCTCAAAGTATTGAATATAATGCCAGCTAGCCATTTTTGGAGAAATCGAGTATTAGCTTTAGGAAATCCTATCTCATGCCCAGCTGTTACCTATAATCTGGCTCGGATCAAGGAGTTTCGCTTTGATGAAAAGATGCGGGTCAGTCTAGATTGGTATGCCTGGTATAAGATTAGTGAATATAAGGGACGATTTGCTTTTATCTCTGAAAAACTTATGTGTCACCGGATTCATGAGGAGTCAGAGACGACCAAAACCATTTCAGACAATACTCGAACCAAAGAAGATTTATATATGTATCAGCTCTTTTGGCCTAAATGGATAGCCAAGCTGATTAATCGTGCCTATATAAAAAGTCAAGATTCTAATTCTAATGACTAGACTTGATATGATAAGGAAAGTGTATGAAAGATTTAATATCTGTCGTTGTGACATGCTACAACCATGAAGACTATATTGAGCAATGCTTGCGCAGTATTTTTAAGCAGAGCTACAGAAATATTGAACTTTTTGTTTTAAATGATGGCTCTACAGATAAGTCTGCTCAGATTATCCAAGAAACTCTGAGAGATTCTCCTTTTCCAACACAATTTAAAAGCCATGAGAATATGGGGGTAGTTAAAACACGTAATAAAGGGCTATCCCTGATTCAGGGGACATTTTTCCTCTTTGTGGATAGCGATAATTTTCTAGATGAGAATTATATTGAAAAACTTTATCAGAAACTTTGTTCGGAAAAAGCAGATATTGCATATAGTAATTTATATGACCCAGATAGACACAAAATTTATTTAAAAAGTCATCCATTTGATTTATCTTCTTTTTTAGAGAGAAGCTATATTGATAGTTGTTCCTTAGTTCGAACAGAAGTAGCTCAAGGTATAGTTTATGATGTGGAGCTCAACTATAAGAAGCTAGAGGATTATGATTTTTTGCTTAATTTGATTATCAATAAGCAAGCAGTTCCAATCTATGTTCAGGATACGAAATTAAATTATCGTGTTCTTGAAAACTCTATATCTCAGAGAAATTCTACCAAGTACCATTTTGATGTTTATCTTTATGTTTTAAAAAAATATCTAGATAAAATACCTCAGGAAGTTTATCAGGCTCTGAGTGATAACATCTTTATTCTAGAAGGACGGCTAGATGATTTAATCCAGCATACTGCCAAAGTAGCTGACTATGTTTCTGAATTAAAAGGAGAATTAAGCACTTCAAAAGAAACTATCAAAACTTTGAAAATAAATGTGAAAAAGATTAAATATCAGAGAGATGAAGCGATTGAAGAGCAGTTTGAAATTCGCCGTTCTATTTCCTATCGTTTAGGAAATGCAATGATTACACCTCTAAAATATATGGGGCAGATTATTCGGAACCCTAGAAACATAAAAGGTGTTTTTAGTCTGATAAAACAACAGCTAATTCGACTGAAAAGAAAGGCAAAATCTCCTAAGACATATTATTATCAACTATTGCGCAATTCTCAACGTAAGCAGATCGCAAATGTAAATGGAAAAAAAGTGCTCATTTATGTTATTTTTGAATCTGAAAGACGTTTACAGCAATATAAAATCCTCTTTTTGGAGAAATTAGCGGTTTTAGCTGATGAGACTTTAATTGTAGTGAATGGTGAGTTGCTTGCAGAAGATATAAAAATTTTAGAGAAATATGGTCAAGTGTTAACAAGAGATAATATTGGCTATGATACAGCAGCTTTTCGTGAGGGAATTTTGGCTCTTGGAAAGGATAAGTTGCAACAATATTCTCAGTTAATGTTAGTGAATGATACCAATATTGGTCCAACGAGGGATTTTATAGAAGTATTTCAAGTTATGGCTAAAAAAGAGCTTGATTTCTGGGGAATTTCTTACGGAGAAACTCAAGAAGATATTACAGGATTTAATAAGTACGGATATATTCCTGAACATTTGCAGTCGTATTTTCTTGTTATCGAGCCGCTGTTATTACATTCAAATGCTTTCTATGACTACTGGGAACAGCTGACAGATACAGACTCACGTGATGAAGCCATTGGTAAACATGAAACTATTTTTACAAAGTATTTTGCAGACTTAGGCTATCGTTATGATGCGCTAGTTCATGAAAATAGAGATTCTGCTATGTATATTCATCCCTTGAGAATGTTAGAAGCAGGCAGTCCACTAATTAAATACACTGCTTTGCGCAACTACGATGACCAGCAATTTTTATGGCAAGGATTGGAAAGAGAATCTGAAATACCGGATTTGTTAGACTATATTCAAGAGAATACGGATTATCCTATCCGTATTCTTGAAAACATTATTCAAAAATTCAAAGATATACCACGTGATCAATATATCTTAATTATTGACGGAGTGGAGAATATTATTCCGCAATGTACCCGCTATCGTGTTTTGAATAAGGCTGAACAGCTTAGAAAAAACGGTTTTGCTGTTAAGGTAGTAAATGCCTCTGAGTTTCAGGTTTCGCAAGCTCAATATGCTAGTCATATCATTATTTATCGCGCTCCTTGGTCTATCCAATTGCAACTTCTATGCGATTTGGCTAAGAGCGAAAACAAACCAGTATATTTTGATATTGATGACTTAGTATTTGATACAATTTATACGGATCAGCTGAGCTATACACAAGGCTTGTCCGAAAAGGATAAAAGCAACTATGATGCTGGGGTCAGAAACTATGGAAAGATGTTAGCTGCTTGTGATGGAGCCATTACTTCAACTAATCAACTGAAAGAAGAATTACTCAAGTATCAGGATACAGTTTTGTTAAATAGAAATTTAGCTTCGAGTGAATTGATGGAAGTTAGCTCATGTTTTATCAAGGATTACAATCAGCAAAGCCAACAAGTTAAGATTGGCTATTTCTCAGGGTCAATTAGTCATAACGAGAACTTTGAATTGATAAAGCCGGCTCTTAAAAAGCTGCTAGAAGCGTATCCGTTTATCGAACTTCATATTGTAGGACATCTAGATATTCCGACAGATATGAAAGTTTATGAGCAACAGATTATTGTTCATGATTATGTTGATTGGAAGACTTTACCACAGTTGATTAGTCAGGTAGACATTAATTTGGCACCTCTGGTAGATTCAATTTTCAACCGTGCTAAATCTGAGATCAAATGGTTAGAAGCAGCAATGGTTAAAGTTCCTACAATTGCTAGTGATATAGGTGCTTTTGCAGATATGGTGATAGATGGTCAGACGGGGCTTTTAGCCAAAGAGGATGAATGGAAAGAGAAGCTGGACAGCTTGATTTTTTCAGCTGAACTGCGGCAGAGATTGGCAGAAAATGCCTATCATTTTGTTTTAGAAAATTGCAGTTTAGATAACAAAGATGAAATGGTGACATATTTTGAAAAGAATAAAAACAATAAAAGTTGAAACAATCTTCTTGATATTAGCAAGTATTTTTATCCTGACGTTTATGATTGTCCAGCCAATCAATCGTGTACCTGATGAAAGTAATCATGCTCGGATGACTTGGGAAGTTTTTCATAAGCCCACATCCGAAACTTATAAATGGATGGAGAAGATTCCTGCTACACCAGATGTTTCTCCTAAGGACTACAAACAATTATTTACTAAAAAAATTGCTTTATCAAAAGAAACATTTTCTTTTAGATTCAATCTAAAATCCCTCTCTTTTCTTCCTCAGTTAATTGGAATGACTCTTGGAAGTTTCCTTTATCCCTCTGTTGGTGTAATTGTCATGATGGGACGTCTTTTTAATGCTTTGGCTTACATTATAGGAATTTACTTTCTTATTAAGTATTTTAAATATGGTAAGAAAGCTCTGCTTTTTATTTCCCTTTTGCCTATTATGGTTCAGCAAGCTGCTTCACTGTCTTATGATGTGATGAACTACTTAGAGATTATGCTGGTAATTGGCTTTTTCACTAATATTGCTTATAAAAAGAAATTTACAAATAAGAATTTGCTTGAATTGTTCTTTATTTCAATTGGACTCTTTATAACTAAGCCTAATAATTTACTTTTGCTGGGACTATTGCTGTTTATTGATTTTGAATTTGAAGGTTTTTTATCAGCTCTAAATAGAAGTTTTTTAGCAACAAAAAATTTTGTGGGTCGTTATCGCTATGTTTTCTATATATTGGGATTTATTGCATTTTTCTTAGCACTTCATCTGGCTTTTCGCAATCAAGGCGGATTAATGCATTACGGTCGGGTTTTGCTTAATACTCTCTTTAAACAGCGTCTAAATGGTGATTTGAATACAATTTTGACGATTGGAATATTTGGGTTCTTGGGAAATTTCACCATCCAATTACCTCTCTGGTTAATTTTTATTGATGTTGCAGTACTGGTCATCATTTTCTTGCAATCCCAAAAGGATTTTATGAGTCGGAGCTACACTGTTATATCTTGTTATCTTTTTGTAGTGCAGGTTATTGCTGTTATCTCTATTATGTATTTACAGTGGACACCGATTGTCCTTGGTAAAAATGCACCAGTGTCAGTAGGGGCTCAAGGCCGCTATTTCACGCCTTTTCTCATTTTGCTACTACCAACAGTCGCAAATCTTGGTGTATTGGAGATAAAAGAAGAAAAAGTTAATAGACTAATGGTTGGTACCTTGATTGTCAACTTCCTGATTTCTCTGTATTTAATGGTACCATTTTATTGGAATTTATTAGGATAAGCTATGAAAAAAACTATATTATTTATTTCCCCAACGGGAACACTAGACAATGGTGCAGAAATATCAATTGTTCATTTGATGGAATATCTAGTGCAAACGGGCCATACCGTCATCAACGCTATTCCCGACTACCATGTGTCAGTTCAGCAGGATTATATAGCAAAACTTGCTAAAAAAGGTATCGAAACACTAGCTTTGCCATCTGTTAAGTGGTGGTGGGAAGATGCACCAGGTGGTTTACCAGGAACTCATAACGAAAGAGTTATATCCTATCAGGAAAATATTGCTGCACTTAGGAAAATCATTACAGACAAACAAATTGAATTAGTCATTACGAATACAGTTAATATGTTTCAAGGAGCAGTTGCAGCAGCCTGTGAGAATATTCCACATTTTTGGCTGATTCATGAATTTCCTAATGGAGAGTTTGGCTATTATAAAGAAAAATTAACTTTCATAACTGATTACTCACAGGAAATTTTTGCTGTAAGAGGCGCTCTACAAAAGCAGCTGAAAGAATTGCTACCCAAGCAGAGTATCTTATCTTTTGCGCCTTTTACACAAATTGTTCCTACTGGAATTAAGGGAGAAGCCGCAGCAAAACGTCGTATTGTGTCCGTTGGTCGCTTAACTGAACGGAAAAACCAATTAGAATTGATTAAAGCTTATGGGAAGTTACCTCATCCTAGTCCAGAGTTGATTTTTATTGGTGCTTGGGATGAAGAATATAAGACAAAATGTGAGACTTACATAGCAGAAAAGAACCTTAAAAATATTCATTTTTTAGGTCATAGAGACCAGCCTTGGGAAGAAGTGACAGCAGCAGATCTTGCTGTCTTCCCTTCAGCTATGGAAACTTTTGGTTTGGTTTATATTGAAGCTATCATGAACGGAATTCCAGTCATTATCTCGGATAATTTGGGTCATTTGTCGGCTTATGAAATTTTTGAAGAAGGGCAGCTATATCCATCGGGAAATGTGGAAATTCTCACTGAGCGAATCAAAGAAGCTTTGGCTTCATTTGAACAGTTAAAAGAAAATTCTTTAGCTAATCTAGAAAAGATTCGCAGCCTTTATACTGTTCAGGAAGTTTATCATGAGATATTGGACCGGATTGAAAACCTGACATTTACTGATGGAAATTCCTTGTATCACCTAAAATTTTTATTTGAGTCATCTGTTTCTGCCTATCCTACAAGTTCTTTTTTGAAAAAATTAAAGAAAAAATTATGTTCAATCCTAAAAGAGTAGAGGAGCCAGGATGATAAAATCATTCTGTTTGAGTTTTTTGTATCGCATCAGAAAAAGGCGGATAAATCAGTATTATAGTTCAGACTATTGGCTGTTTTAACCGCCTTTTTATTTATTGTATTACACAAACTGTTCATAAAGTGGTATAATAGTATGAATTGTAAAATCTTGAAGTGAGGAAAATCATGCAGCATGTATTCATTATTGGAAGTCGTGGTCTTCCTGCAAAATATGGTGGATTTGAAACTTTTGTAGAAAATTTGGTTGGACACCAGGTTTCATCACAGATTCAGTATCATGTGGCTTGCTTGTCAGATAAAGAAGCCTATCATCATTTTGACTACAAAGGCGTAGATTGTTTTACGATTCAAGCACCAAAATTTGGTCCAGCTCGTGTTATTGCCTATGATATGATGGCAATCAACTACGCTTTGAAGTTAGTGAAAGAGCAAGAAATAGTTCAACCGGTTTTTTATATTTTAGGAAATACAATCGGAGCTTTTATTGCACCTTTTTCTCGAAAAATTCACCATGCCGGTGGTATATTTTACATCAATCCAGATGGTCTGGAATGGAAGCGTGCAAAGTGGGCAAAACCAGTTCAAGCTTATCTCAAGTATTCTGAAAAGTTGATGACTAAACATGCAGATTTGGTAATTTCAGATAATCAAGGAATTGAAATGTACATCAACAAGATCTATCCTTGGTCTAAAACGACTTTTATCGCTTATGGAACAGATTTAAATTTATCTTCTTTGACAGATCAGACTACAAAAGTGCGTGATTTTTTTAACCAATGGCAGAGTAAAGAAAAAAATTATTATTTGATTGTTGGGCGTTTTGTTCCAGAAAATAACTATGAAATTATCATTCGTGAGTTTATGAAGTCACAGACGCAACGAGATTTACTGATTGTCTGCAATTATCAAGGGAATGTTTATTTTGACGAGTTGCGAAATAAAACAGGTTTTGACCAAGATAAGCGGATTAAGTTTGTTGGAACGGTTTATGATCAGGAATTATTGAAGTACATTCGCAATCAAGCCTTTGCTTATATTCATGGTCACGAAGTCGGAGGGACTAATCCTGGCTTGCTGGAGGCGTTGGCGCAAACGGATTTGAACTTGGTTTTAGATGTCGATTTTAATCGTCAAGTTGCAAAGGGAACGGCTTTCTATTGGCAGAAAGCAGATGCATCTTTAGTAGAATTGATTGACCAAGTAGATATGAAAGTCGATTTCTCCCAATTAGGGCAAGCTGCCAAAGAAAATATGAAAGAAAACTACACCTGGGAAAAAATTGTGGGTGAATACGAGGAATTATTTTTATCATGAAAGTGACGATTCTCATGTCCACCTACAATGGTGAGCGATTTTTAGTAGAGCAGATTGAGAGCATCTTGAATCAGACTTATACAGACTGGCAACTATTGATTCGAGATGACGGTTCTAAAGACAGGACACGTGAGATTATTCAAGATTTTTGTCAAAAAGATAATCGCATTCGTTTTGTGAATCCCGATAGTGTCGAGAATGTTGGGGTTATTAAAAGTTTCTTTCATCTTTTGAAATATCAAACGTCAGATTTCTATCTATTTAGCGATCAGGATGACGTTTGGCTACCTGAAAAAATAGAGCTGCAGCTGAAAGAAGCAGAAAAATATGATAATACGCTACCTTTACTTGTTTATATGGATTTAAAAGTAGTAGATCAAGAACTCAATGTTGTTCATGAAAGTATGATTCAAACACAATCGGATCATGCAAATACAGAATTGCTCCAAGAATTAACAGAAAATACTGTGACTGGCGGCGTTTCGATGATTAATCAAGCTCTGGCTGACTTATGGAATGGGCAGGAGGAGTATGACTTACTCATGCACGACTGGTATCTAGCTCTACTAGCTACAGCTTTTGGCAAGCTGGTTTATATTGATAAGCAGGGAGAGTTGTATCGCCAACACTCTAGTAATGTCTTGGGAGCACGCACACTTAGAAAAAGAATGAAAAACTGGATTCGCCCGCATATCCTTTTTGCCAAGTATTGGAATCTCATCCAAGCGAGTCAAAAACAAGCAAAAAACTTGTTGGGGTTACCATTGAGCCCTGCTGATAAAGAAATTGTAGAAAATTTTGTAACGATTATGGAAGTACCTTTGACAGAACGATATAAGCGTCTATGGAAATATGGTTTCCGAAAAAATCGCACCTTCCATACTTTTGTCTTCACCACTTTGATTCTCACAAAATTTGCTTATAAGGAGTAATGATGGACTTATTTAGTCGAAAAAATATGATTCTCTTACGCGAGATGATTAAAACGGATTTTAAATTACGGTATCAAGGAAGTTTGATTGGGCATTTATGGTCCATTTTGAAACCTTTTATGCTATTTACAATTATGTATTTAGTATTTGTTCGATTTTTGAAATTTGACGATGGAACTCCCCATTATGCAGTAGGATTGTTGCTAGGGATGGTAACTTGGAGTTTCTTTACAGAAGCTACCAATATGGGAATGCTATCGATTGTTTCACGTGGAGATTTGCTGAGAAAATTAAATTTCTCTAAATCAATTATCGTTTTTTCAGCCATTGCCGGTGCAGCTATCAACTATGCAATAAATATTTTAGTAGTCTTTGTATTTGCTTTGATTAATGGAGTTTCTATAAATGCAGGTTGGTTGATTATTATTCCTTTGTTTGTGGAATTGATTTTAATGGCTACAGGAGTTTCTTTGGCGTTGTCTACTCTATTTGTTAAATATCGAGATATTGGTCCGATTTGGGAAGTTGTATTGCAGGCTGGTATGTACGCAACGCCTATTATTTACTCTTTAACATTTATTCTTCAGCGTGGACAAGTAACTATCGCTAAATTGATGATGCTCAATCCTTTGGCACAGATTATTCAGGATTTGCGACATTTTGTGGTTTATTCTGGAAGTATGAGAGGTTGGGATTTGATTAACACCCCTTGGATTGCAGCGTTTCCTTATGTGTTACCAGTTTTAATTTTTGTCTTTGGTCTATATATTTTTAATAAAAATGCTAAGAGGTTTGCGGAGATTTTATAATGTCGAATAATATTGCAGTAAAAATTGATCATGTTAGTAAATTTTTTCGTTTGCCAACAGAAGCAACTCAAAGTTTAAGGACTAGTTTGGTCAATTGTTTTAAAGGAATCAAGGGTTATAAAGAGCAACATGTGTTAAAAGATATTTCCTTTGAAGTTGAAAAAGGTGATTTCTTTGGGATTGTTGGTCGAAATGGTTCTGGTAAGTCGACGCTTTTGAAAATTATTTCAGAGATTTATGTTCCTGAGAAGGGAACGGTGACTATTGATGGAAAGCTAGTTTCCTTTATTGAGCTAGGAGTTGGTTTCAATCCTGAGCTAACAGGTAGAGAAAATGTCTATATGAATGGTGCCATGCTTGGATTTTCTACCGAAGAGATAGACACTATGTATGATGATATTGTTGAATTTGCAGAACTTGAAGAATTCATGAATCAGAAACTGAAGAATTATTCTAGCGGAATGCAAGTCCGTTTAGCTTTTTCGGTTGCTATTAAAGCTCAGGGAGATATTCTCATTCTTGATGAAGTGTTAGCAGTGGGTGATGAAGCTTTTCAACGCAAGTGCAATGATTATTTTATGGAACGCAAAAAATCCGGAAAAACCACTATCCTAGTAACCCATGACATGAATGCAGTGAAAAAATATTGCAATAAAGCAGTTTTGATTGAAGACGGGCTAATCAAAGTGGTCGGTGCACCGGATGATGTTGCAAACCAGTATAGTCTTGATAATGCCAGCCAGAAAAAAGCCTTAAATGACGACTTTACTGCAGAGCATGAGGCTATCTCTGATTTAAAGGTTGAACTCTTGACTCCTGCACAAATAACTCCGAATCAAGAAATCAAATTTGAAATTTCGTATCAGGTAAAACAAGATATTCCGACTTATATCGCTTTTTCTTTGACTGATATTGACCGCAGTATTTGGATTTACAATGATAATTCTTTTGATGATATGACAAATGGAGAAGGCGAGAAGAGATTTGTATATGCTTGTTCACTTGCTGAAGTAAATGATATCAAGCTTAAATTACAAGTATCAGTCCGAGACCATCATGATCAAATCCTTGCTTTTGCCAATTCAAAGAATACTCCCATTATCCTTATCAATCGTAACGATATTTCTGATGATGACATTTCAGCAAAAGACTCTGCGACTGGCTTGATTCAGCGGAATGGAAGTTGGATAATTTCACAATAGAATAAGGTGATTCTATGGAGCGAATACTACTGTATACTCATTTTAACAAACTACATCAAGTGAGTGGTCATGTATTTTACCAATTAAAACAGATAAAACAGTTATTTTCTACGGTTGTCTTTATTTCAAATAGCCCTTTAGAAAAAGATGACAAGACTAAGTTGCAAAAAGAATTAAATATTGATATCGTGATTGAGCGAGACAATACCGGATTTGATTTTGCAGCTTGGCGTGATGGGATGCAGTTCATTGGCTTTGACAAAATACAAGGCTATGATTCTCTTACCATTATGAATGATACTTGTTTTGGTCCCCTATGGGATTTGCAAAAAATATATGAAGATATGGAAGCAAATCAGATAGTTGATTTCTGGGGAATGACGAATTTCCGAAAGACAAAATATTTTAAAGAGCACTTACAAAGTTATTTTGTATCGTTTAAACAATCCATGTTAAAATCAGAAGTTTTCCAAAAATTTTGGTCGCAAATAAAAGATTTTACAGATGTTCAAAGTGTTATAAATCAATATGAAACGCAGTTTACAGCTTATTTTCAAAAGAAAGGTTTTAACTATCAAGCTTTTTATGATACTTGTAAAGAAGAAGTAGGAGAGTTGTTGCATCCTGATTTTTCCTATTATAAGCCACAAACTATTCTTGAAAAAAAAGTTCCTTTTTTAAAAGTAAAAGCTATTGATGGCAATCCCTTTTTAGCTAGTTTTCTTTTGGAGATAATTAAAAGAGAGTCGTCTTATCCCATCTCTTTGATTAAAATGCATATGTTTGAATATTTTTCCCCAGATGCTCCCTATCTTTTACAAGGAAAAATTCTTGCTCAGCACAATGAAGTTACTTCGGCACATAAAGATATTGTATTGCATATTCATGTTACAAATTTATCAATATTTGAACAGTGGATGAATAAAATAGTTGTTCAATTTCCTCAATTTGAGTATTTGATGACAACGTCTGATATAAAAATATTTGAGTATTTGAATTCTTATTTAAAAGACTCTTCTATTAAGAATCAGATACGGTTGACTCAAGAGCAACATCCATTATTAGCTATGTTTGCTCAAGCGGAAAGATTAAAAACATACAAATATATTGGACATTTGTCTACTCATACTTTGATTCCCGAAGTAGCTGGTCTAGATCAATGGATGCGGGATGATTTGTTTAATATGATGATTGAGAATATGAACTATAGTATCAATGCTTTGGAACATTGTTCTAATTTAGGGCTTATTATACCTGATCTCCCGAGTGTGGTTAGAAATGGTTTGTTTTATCAGAAACCTCTTAAAGAGGAGATGGAAAAACTATGGAAATTATTGTCCTGTCGAAAATCTTTTAAGTTTACTGATGCAGTAACTCTGACAAGAGTTTACGGTGGGTGGATGTGGTTTAAGTATGAGGCTGTAGAATCCCTATTTAAAGCTAGTTTCAAAACCTTCAGTAGCTATTCTCTTCAAGAGCAATCAACTATTTTAGAAAATTTACTTGTTTATGTAGCTTGGGACAAGAATTATGATTTTCAAATTATCCTTTTATCACAGTCTTTTCCATCTCTTTTAGACTTGCAAAGATTGGATTATCAGTTAATGAAACAGCAAGAACAGTTAATACACAAAAAAAGTTTTACAAAACGACTTGCAAGTTTCTTTGGTAAGGAAGTATGATGAAATTTTTACGAAAAAATTATGAGCAAATTAGTTTTATTCTAATTAGCTTTTTAATGCTTGATGTGTCCATTGTTAATCTTAGTATGGCATTGAATAGTCATGCTGATTTAACTACTTATCCTTTTTTATGGATTGAGATTCTATTATCTACCTTTTTCTTATTTGGTATCAGTTTCCTAATTTCTAACTTATCATATAAAAAGCTTACAACATGGTATGTTATTATATATGGTTTATACACTATTTTTTCTTATTTACTTGAGGTGACTAGAAATGTCAATAATCCTTCATTTAAATTTGAAAAAATTTTTCAAAATCATTTTTTACAACTATATTTTTTACCAGTTTTATTAGTGATATCTATCATGGTTGTTCTTTATAAAATAATTCCAAAGTTGGATAACCTATCTTTGTTTAAAGGATTACACATTGATAAAAATAATTCAAGTGGAATGGAGAATCTGCTTTTATCACAATTGTTATTATCCCTTGTGTTTTCTGATAATAAATTTTTAAGTGTATTAACAAAAACAGAATTTTTGAGCAGATTTTATGAAAAAAAGCTCCAAATCAATGAACTGTTCGTATTTTCTCTCACTAGTCTAGTATTTTTAATATTTGTGTTTGGCTCTGTATTAAGTCTTTTAGTAGTCCAAGGAATGAAAGATCTTAGTGAGAATAAAAATAGTTTTTCGGTTGCTACTTTATTTAGTGCAATATTTGCTGTAGTATTCAACTACACAATCCAAAATAGTATTCGAGCAGATATATCAGTTTTAGATTTACGTTTATTTGCAGGGGCTAGTCTCTTTCAAATTAGTATCTTTTTTATAACTTTCATTTGCCTATATGCAGTTTTTAATAGTTTCCTCTTACCAACTATACTAATTTTAGTAGTGGGAATAGGAAGTTCCATTGCTAGTGCTTTAAAATTTCAATATCGTCAAGAACCCATTTTGCCAAGTGATATCGTTTGGTTGCGAAATCCAAAAACATTGCTTGATTTTATTGGTGGAAATTATATTATTTATATTTTGTTCATTTTTTTACTAATAGCCTCTCTTTATTGGTTTTTGAGAAAAAAGATTCTACCAAACAAAACAGTTCCAAATATAAAATATCGAATAATTTTGCTTGTATTACCAGCCGTCTTTTTCTTTGGTATTTTACAAGTGTTCTCTTCTAAAAAGGATGGGAAAATTACTGATAATATTCCAGTAATGTCCATTTTAAATAATTATCATGATTTAACTTGGTTTGGAAACACTGTCAATTCACAGATGCGCTCTGTATCTTTTGTGTGGTTTTCACAGATGTCAGATACGACTATGACTCAACCGAAAAAATATTCCAAGGAAACCATTAAGAATTTAGAAAATAAATATAAACGTATCGCGGCTAACTACAATCAATCCAGAACGGAAACAATTGAAAATCAAACGGTTATTTATATTTTGAGTGAAAGCTTTTCTGATCCTGCCCGTGTAGAAGGGGTTACTATGTCAGAAAATCCAATTCCAAATATTCAAGAAGTCAAAAACAAATCAACAAGTGGTTTAATGAAATCAGATGGATATGGTGGTGGTACTGCCAATATGGAATTTCAGACATTAACGGGGCTTCCTTTCTATAATCTTTCTCCTTCTATTTCAGTCATCTACACAGAAGTAGTGCCGGGAATGAACAAGTTTCCATCAATTAGTAATTTTTATAGCCGTAAGAACCGTACCGTTATTCACTTAGCTTCACCAAGCAATTATTCCAGAAATATTATCTACAATGACTTAGGGTTTAATAAATTTATTCATTATGGGACTAAGGGACTAAAAGGTGATCAGATTGGTGGAAATTATAGTGATAAAACAACATATAACCAGATTTTAAATAATTTGAAGGAAAATCAAAGTCAATTCTTTTCGGTTATGACGATGCAAAACCATATGCCTTGGACAGAACCGAATCCTATTACTATATCTGCCAAGTATATAGGTTTTTCGGATGCAGATAACCAAACTTTATCAAACTATGTGAGGATGTTACATCATACAGATGTAGCCACAAAGGATTTTCTTGATCAACTTTCAAAAATAAATAAAAAAATTACAGTTGTTTTTTATGGAGATCATTTACCAGGGCTTTATCCACAGTCAGCTTTCAAAAATAATCCAGAGAGTCAATATTTAACAGACTATTTTGTGTGGAGTAATTATGAAACACCTAAATTGGACTATCCGATGGTAAATTCAAGTGACTTCACAGCTCTATTGTTAGAACAAACCAATTCAAAAGTATCACCTTATTATGCTTTATTAACAGAAGTTTTGCATAAGGCAAGTGTTGATAAAAAAGATTTGGATGCAGAAGGGCAGCAAATTGCAGAAGATCTGAAGCTTGTTCAATATGATATGGTGGCGGGTAAAGGCTATTTGTCAAAAGATTTTTTTAAAGTACATAGTGAGTAAAAAGCTGTAATAAGTAGCCCTACAAATCTCTATAGTTGGTTAAAAATTCAACTATGGAGTTTTTTCTTATGAAATGAGTTATGAATAGAATATAACAATATGTAAAATTGATTCTGTCATTACTTTTTGTCGAAAAGAATTCTTCATTTTTTTATGACATGAAAAGAAATTGGCATCAAGAACAATAAAATTTTCTTTGGTATGTTAAAAGTTAAGATGCTTTATAGATTTGAAAACAGATTTAATTACTAAACGAGTTAATTAGTTAATTCGATGATTACAACAAAGTTAGAGTTCAAAATAAAAAGGACTAAATCCAATACAGGCTTCAGTCCTTAACTCAACTATGTTAGCTTTTTTTAGTTTTTAATCAAAATAGAGCAGATCTTTACTTGTACTTGTAAAGACTTCAAAGCCTTCTTTTGTGACATGCCCGCAGTCTTCAATACGAACGCCAACTTTTCCAGGAATATAGATACCAGGCTCAACAGAGAAGCACATACCTTCTTCGATAACCATATCATTTCCTTCCATGATAGATGGAAATTCGTGAACACTCATGCCGATACCATGCCCCAGACGATGATTGAAGTATTCACCATAACCGGCTTTTTCGATGACTTCGCGTGCTGCGCGGTCTACTTCATGAGCTGTTACTCCGGGTTTGATGAAGTCAAGAGCTGCCCGTTGAGCTTCAAGCGTTAGATTGTAAATGTCTTTTTTAAACTGATCTGGTTTTCCAACAGCAACTGTTCGTGTCATATCGCTGGCATAACCATTGACCATACAGCCAAGGTCAAATAGAAGCAGGGCATTGTTTTCGACTTTGTTTGCACCAGGAATGCCATGCGGATTAGCAGCATTATCACCTGTTAAAACCATAGTCTCAAAGCTCATCTCATAGCCGAGTTGTTTGATACCAAAGTCAATTTGAGCAATAATATCTGTTTCTGTTTTATCGAGAGAAATAGTATCAAAACCAATCTTAATAGCCCTATCTGCGTATTCTCCTGCGACAAACATTTTCTTGATTTCATCGGCTGATTTGATGAGACGCATACGATTGATACATGGGGTTAAGTTTGTAAATTCAGCGCGTTCAAAAACGGTATTTAAACCATTGTATTTGGTCAAAATCAAGTTATCAAACTCAACAGCAACTTTGTGGAAGCTGCTAGCTGGTAAGGCTGCTTTGATTTTTATCCAAGGATTCTCAGAGTCAACATAACCCACAACTTTAAAATTGACAATCGCACTAGCACGTTCTACTTCAAGAGCAGGCACAAAGAGTAGTGGTTCATGATTTGTGAAAATAAAAAGAAACATCTGACGTTCGTGAGGGTCGCTATAAAATCCTGTTAAATAATTGATTGTAACAGGATCAGAAACCACGGCAACATCTGCTTTTTCTGTTTCCAGATAAGAAATAATTTGATTTATTTTGGTCATTCTAGTACCTTCTTTCTACCCCTCTATTTTTGCAAAAAAATAGGTAAAAATCAAGAGGACAGTAAGAACTTTTTTTCACTTCAGAAATTTTACAGATTGGGTACATTTTTCTTGTAAAATCATTGGTAAAATTGCTAAAAATTTGCCTAAAAAACAAGATTTTTCAAAAAGTTATCAAAATGCTTGAAAGTGTTTCCAATAAGTGATAAAATGAGTTTGGTAGGAATGTGAAAACGATATTTTCAATATAGAAAGGAAGAAGCATGAACACAGACGATACAGTAACCATTTATGATGTCGCGCGTGAAGCGGGAGTTTCAATGGCAACCGTTAGCCGTGTGGTAAATGGAAATAAAAATGTAAAGGAAAATACAAGAAAAAAAGTCTTGGAAGTGATTGACCGCTTGGATTACCGCCCAAATGCGGTAGCGCGTGGTCTTGCTAGCAAAAAGACGACGACTGTTGGAGTTGTCATTCCAAATATCACAAGCAGTTATTTTGCAACGCTTGCAAAAGGAATTGATGATATCGCAGAGATGTACAAATATAATATTGTCTTAGCCAATAGTGATGAAGATGATGACAAAGAAGTTTCTGTTGTCAATACACTGTTCTCAAAACAAGTGGACGGTATTATCTTTATGGGCTATCATTTGACAGAAAAAATTCGTTCTGAGTTTTCTCGTTCACGGACGCCAGTTGTGCTTGCAGGTACAGTTGATGTCGAGCATCAATTGCCAAGTGTTAATATTGATTACAAACAAGCAACTATAGATGCAGTTGAACGTCTTACAAAAAATAATCAAAAAATTGCTTTTGTAAGCGGACCTTTGGTGGATGATATCAATGGTAAGATTCGTTTAGCTGGATACAAAGAAGCTTTGAAGAAAGCCAAACTTACTTATAGTGAAGGATTGGTTTTTGAGTCAAAATACAGCTATGATGATGGTTATCAATTAGCAGAACGGGTCATTGCTTCCAAAGCCACAGCAGCTTTTGTGACTGGTGATGAGCTGGCGGCTGGGCTGTTAAATGGTTTATCAGACAAGGGTGTAAATGTACCAGAAGATTTTGAAATCATCACTAGCGATGATTCGCAGGTAGCACGCTTCACTCGTCCAAATTTGACAACTATTGGTCAACCTTTGTATGACCTTGGTGCAATTAGTATGCGCATGCTGACTAAGATTATGCACAAGGAAGAGCTGGAAGAACGCGAAGTAGTATTAGCTCATGGTCTTATTGAGCGCCGTTCAACAGGAAAGTAAGTAGAGTTAGACAGAACTTGAAATTTTCAATTTTAAGTTTGTTGTCCAATCATCTTGCTACTCGTTTATTATGAGAGTAGTTTATGTCTGAGATACTAGTGTCTCGGACTTTTTTGTTTTCAAGAGGCTCAATACCTTTGTGGTTTTATTTTTTCTATCTTTTGGGTATAATAGAAGACATGAAAGTATTACTGTATTTAGAAGGTAAAGCGGTTTTGGAAAAATCAGGCATTGGACGAGCTTTGCAACATCAGATGAAAGCTCTAGATTTGGCTGGAATTCCCTACACGACCGATCCTTCAGGAAATTATGATGTGGTTCATATCAATACTTATGGGCCTAGAAGTTTGCGACTTTTGCACAAAGCAAAAAAACAAGGGAAAAAAGTGATTATGCATGGGCATTCGACTAAAGAAGATTTTCGCAATTCCTTTATCGGGTCAAACTTTTTTGCGGAAGCCTTTGGAAAATATTTAGCTCACATGTACCAAATGGCGGATTTTATCATTACACCGTCTGAGTATTCCAAAAAGTTGATTCAGGGCTATGGCGTGACAACACCAATTGTGGTGGTTTCTAATGGGATTGACCTTCAGAAATATAAAAAAGATCCACATAAAGAAGAAGTATTTAGAAAACATTTTCATATCCAAGAAGGAGATAAGGTGGTTGTCTGTGCAGGACTTTATTTCAGACGCAAAGGGATTGAAGACTTTGTAGAAGTAGCACGCAGAATGCCAGATGTTCGCTTTATTTGGCTGGGAAGCATTAACAAGTGGATCATTCCACGGAAAATCAGAAATCTTGTACTGTTTAATCATCCTAAAAATGTTGAATTTCCAGGTTATTTCAAGGGGGCTGTTTTTGAAGGAGCTATGAGCGGCAGTAGTCTCTTCTTTTTCCCTAGTTATGAAGAGACAGAAGGGATTGTGGTGTTAGAGGCGTTGGCTAGTCATCAGCACGTAGTTTTGCGAGATATTCCTGTATATGAGGGCTGGATTGATGAACAATCGGCTGAATTGGGACACAATGTAGATGAGTTTGTAGACTCTATCCAAAAGATTTTGGATAGAAAGGTAGATAAGCGAGAAGCTGGCTATAAGGTAGCGCAGAGTCGTTCAATTGATGATGTGGCTTATAAGCTTGTGGATGCTTATCGAGAAGTATTGGAGATGTAGCATGCGAATTGGTCTTTTTACGGATACGTATTTCCCTCAGGTTTCAGGGGTGGCAACTAGTATTCGCACTTTAAAAACAGAATTAGAAAAGCTAGGACATACCGTTTTTATTTTTACAACGACAGATAAGGATGTCAATCGTTATGAGGATTGGCAGATTATTCGAATTCCCAGCGTGCCATTTTTTGCCTTTAAAGATCGGCGAATTGCTTATCGCGGTTTTTCAACGGCTTTAGAGATTGCACGTCAATATCAATTGGATATTATTCATACCCAGACTGAATTTTCTTTGGGTCTGTTGGGTGTTTGGATTGCGAAAGAACTGCGGATTCCAGTTGTTCATACCTATCATACACAGTATGAAGATTATGTGCGCTACATTGCTAAAGGTATGGTCATTCGTCCTAGCATGGTCAAATACATTGTTCGTGGATTTATGAGTGATTTGGACGGTGTGATTTGTCCGAGCGAGATTGTCTATGATTTACTCATGAAATACAAAGTAAAAGTAGAAAAACGGGTTATTCCGACTGGAATTGAGTTGGCCAAATTTGAACGTCCAGAAATTACTGCTGAGAATATTGCTGATTTACGAGAAAAATTAGGCATTTCAAATCAAGAAACCATGTTGCTTAGCTTATCACGCATTTCTTATGAAAAAAACATTCAGGCAGTTTTAGCTGCTCTGCCAGCTGTTTTGGAAGAAAATCCAGATGTGAAGTTGGTAGTGGCGGGAGACGGTCCTTATTTGTCTGACTTAAAATCACAAGCCAAACGGTTGAACATTACAGATGCAGTGATTTTCACAGGAATGATTGCACCAAGTGAAACCGCATTGTATTATAAAGCAGCGGATTTCTTTATTTCTGCTTCAACGAGTGAGACACAGGGCTTGACATATTTAGAAAGCCTAGCGAGTGGCACTCCGATTATTGCTCACGGAAATCCTTATCTGGACAACGTTATCAATGATAAAATGTTTGGAACGCTTTATTATGAAGAACGTGATTTGGCAGGAGCGATTTTGGAAGCTGTTATTGCAACACCGGATTTGGATGAGAAAAGTCTCGCTGCAAAATTATACGAAATCTCTGCTGAAAACTTCGGCCGTCGTGTCTATGAATTTTATTTGGATTTAACCATTTCAAAAGATTTCAACAATGATTTATATCCGGAGGAGTCTGTTAGTAAGCGATTAGCGAAATCTGTCATTTATCTTCCCCAAAAAGCGATTGCCCTTCCTGTAAATGGATCAGCGCGAATGTTTAAAGCGTCTAAACGACAAATCAAAAATATACAGAAATACCTAAAATAAAACTCCTAGACTAGCGAGGTGGGAAAATGAAACGCGATCTTCCTTTTTTAGCTGTACTACTCTTTTTCTATTCGTTATTTTATGGAATTGTCCAAATGATACCAATGGACGAATTGTTACGAAAGGGCTTGGTGGTGAATAATGTTTTGATATATTCACCGCTGGCAACATTCCTTGTAGCAGTTGTCTATGCTGGACTAAATGGTTTTTCTCGCCGTTTTTTGCTTTTAGCGACACTCATGTTCTTTGTGACGATTCTGACCTTTGGTGAATGGATTTTACTGTATCATGCAGCCTATTTTATCTGTTTATTGGTGGGGATGCTGTTAGGTTATGGGATATTTCGCTGGAGAAAGACAAGTAAATGAACATCTAGTAGTTCAGAGCATTTGCTTCTTTAGGAAATTACTACAGTAGCAGTGAAAAGTTAAGACAGGTGTATTGCGTTTCATAGTTTTTCCTAAAAATTCAATGAATGGTCTAAGACGCTTTTGTCTGGACTATTTTTTGATATGAAAGCCTGTCTTTGCTGTCATATTTTTAACATATTTGTTTTAAATTTGTAAAGTAAAGAAATGATGTGTTATGAGTTGAATTGGTAAATTTTAAGGAAAATTTGGTATAATGAAAAGATAGAAAAAGGTGAATAGAATGAAAAAAATATTAGTTGTAGATGATGAGAAACCAATCTCAGATATTATAAAGTTTAACATGGTAAAAGAAGGTTATGAAGTAGTGACAGCCTTCGACGGTCGCGAAGCGTTAGAAATGTTTGAAGCAGAACGTCCAGATATTTTGATTTTGGACTTGATGTTGCCCGAAATGGATGGTTTAGAGGTGGCGCGAACGATTCGGAAAACGAGTAATGTGCCAATCATCGTTCTTTCTGCCAAAGACAGTGAATTTGACAAAGTTATTGGTCTTGAAATCGGTGCGGATGACTATATGACAAAGCCTTTCTCTAATCGTGAGTTGCAGGCGCGTGTTAAAGCCATTTTGCGGCGGACAGATTTGACAATTGAAAATCAAGAAGCAGAAGCTGCTCTGACAGAAATTGTGATTGGAGATTTGCAGATTTTGACTGATGCTTTTGTCGTGAAAAAGCATGGCGAAGAATTAGATTTAACACACCGTGAGTTTGAATTGCTCCACCATTTGGCAACGCATATCGGGCAAGTGATGACGCGTGAACATCTGCTAGAAACGGTGTGGGGTTATGATTATTTTGGAGATGTACGGACGGTCGATGTGACAATTCGCCGTTTGAGAGAAAAGATTGAGGATATTCCTAGCCGACCAGAGTATATTTTAACACGGCGTGGCGTTGGATATTACATGAGAAACAATGATTGATAATATTAGACAATTTGTTGTATCAAAAGATTTTGTATTTGTCTTACTCATTTTAGGATTTATTTTGGTGATTACCTTGCTTTCCTTGGAAAACCGACGTGATAATGTTCGTATTCGCCAATTGAATCAAAAAGTGAAAGACTTAATTGCAGGAGATTATTCAGAAGTTTTAGATATGCAAGGTGGCCCAGAAATTACGGATATTACTAATAGTATCAATGATTTATCTGAGGTAATCCGTCTAACGCATGAAAATTTAGAGCAAGAAACTAAGCGCCTGTCGAGTATTTTATCCTATATGACGGACGGCGTTCTTGCGACCAATCGTCGTGGGCAGATTATCATGATCAATGATATGGCGACCAAGCAGTTGGGAGTTAAAGAATCTGAAGCACGAAAGATGAATATCTTAAAACTGCTGGATATCGAAGACGAATATGACTTACGAGACTTGATTACGAAAGTTCCAGAGCTGACCATTGATTCGCAGGATGAAAATGGAGAGTTTTTAAGTTTACGTGTTCGATTTGCCTTGATTCGGCGAGAATCAGGCTTTATTTCAGGGCTGGTTGCAGTGCTGCATGATACAACGGAGCAGGAAAAAGAGGAACGTGAGCGGAGACTATTTGTTTCTAATGTCAGTCATGAATTGCGTACTCCCTTGACCAGTGTCAAGTCTTATCTGGAAGCATTAGATGAGGGCGCTTTGTCTGAGCCAGTTGCACCAGATTTTATTAAGGTTTCGTTAGATGAAACCAATCGGATGATGCGAATGGTTTCAGACTTGCTGAGTTTGTCACGTATTGACAATGCTACCAGTCATTTGGATATTGAGCTGACGAATTTTACAGCTTTTATCACGTTTATTTTAAATCGTTTTGACAAAATCAGAAGTCAGAATGATGATAAGAAGTACGAAATTATTCGAGATTATCCTATTAACTCTATTTGGGTCGAAATTGATACAGATAAGATGACACAGGTGATTGATAATATTATCAACAATGCCATTAAATATTCTCCTGACGGTGGTAAAATTACGGTCAGTATGAAAACAACCGAGACCCAAATGATTTTGTCTATATCAGATGAGGGCTTAGGGATTCCTAAAAAAGATTTACCGAAAATTTTTGACCGCTTCTATCGTGTAGACAAAGCAAGAAGTCGTGCACAAGGTGGATCCGGATTAGGTTTAGCTATTGCTAAGGAAATTATTAAGCAACATCACGGATTTATCTGGGCAAAGAGCGAGTATGGCAAAGGCTCAACGTTTACAATCGTTCTGCCATATGACAAAGAAGCTGTCAAAGATGATGATTGGGAAGAAGATGAATTAGAAGGATAGCCATGAGCGAGAAAGGATTTAAGTATAGTATTTTAGCGTCAGGTTCTACCGGTAACTGTTTTTATTTAGAAACTCCAAAGAAGAAGTTGTTGATTGATGCGGGCTTGTCTGGGAAGAAAATTACCAGCTTATTGAGTGAAATTGACCGTAAACCAGAGGATTTGGATGCCATTTTGGTAACGCATGAGCATAAGGATCATATCCATGGTGTGGGCGTTTTGGCACGGAAATATCATTTAGACATTTATGCCAATCAAGAAACATGGAATGCTATGGAAGTAGCGCTTGGGAAGATTGATGTTAGTCAGAAGCACATTTTTGAAATGGGAAAAACCAAGACATTTGGCGATATTGACATTGAAAGTTTTGGTGTTAGTCATGATGCGGTTGCACCGCAATTTTACCGACTGATGAAAGACGATAAAAGTTTTGTTCTACTAACGGATACTGGCTATGTTAGCGATCGTATGGCGGGGATTATTGAAAATGCGGACGGGTATTTGATCGAGTCCAACCATGATATTGAAATCCTTCGTAGCGGAGCTTATCCTTGGAGCCTGAAGCAGCGGATTTTATCTGACCAAGGACATTTGTCGAATGATGACGGGGCAGAAACCATGATTCGTACGTTGGGTTATCGCACTAAGAAAATCTATCTAGGGCATCTTAGCAAAGAAAATAATACCAAAGAATTGGCTCATATCACAATGATCAATCAATTAGCACAGGCTGATTTGGCGGTTGAGCATGATTTTCATATTTGTGATACATCGCCAGATACGGCGACACCTTTAACAAATATTTAGGAGAAAGAATGCAAATTTTTTACTTAATGATTGGTTTTATTTCAGTAGGATTAGCCCTTTTGGGAGTTGCTTTATCGCTATTGCCGACAACTCCCTTTTTGCTGTTGGCGATTGCATGCTTTTCACGCTTTTCCAAACGATTTGAAAAATGGCTATACCATACTAAGTTGTATCAAATCTATGTGGCGGACTTTCGCGAAACAGGTGCTATTGCTCGGGAGCGTAAAAGAAAAATTCTTATTTCCATTTATATTCTAATGGGAATTTCTATCTTCTTTGCACCTCTTATCTGGGTGAAGTTTGCTTTAGCTGCCTTAACCCTTTTTATGACGTATTATTTATTCAAAGTCATTCCAGATAAAGAATGAAAATTCATTTCATCTCTGGTGAACTTTTCCTATCAAATTCTTGGTATCGTTGGAGTATCAAGGATTTTTTTGATATAATAATAGAGAATTTGTTTTCTTTTTATACTCTGTGAAGATCTCTTCAAACTTCGTCGGATTTTACAGTCCGGATGACTGTGAGAGGTGGCAGAGAAGGAAAGCGAAGCATTTGTTAACCTTGCTGTACTCTTTGTTACTGACTTCGTTGATTACACCTGCGACCTCAAAAGCTCAAGTAGAGTTTTTGCCCCACCCGCCGCTTGCTTTCTAGTTCCAATTGTCTGGGAGACAGCTGGAGGTGATTGTTAAGTTTTTTGAGTATTAAAAGAAAAAGTTCTTCTTGAAAGGAGAAAAAATGAGAGATTTACATAAAGTTTTGAGTCAGCAATTTGGAATTGTCTTCCAAGATGAAAAGTTGCTGGAGACAGCTTTTACACACACTAGCTATGCCAATGAGCACCGCCTCTTAAACATTTCACACAATGAGCGCTTGGAATTTTTAGGAGACGCTGTTCTGCAATTATTGATTTCGGAATATCTGTATAAAAAATATCCGAAAAAACCAGAAGGGGACTTGTCAAAACTTCGCTCAACCATTGTACGTGAAGAGAGTTTGGCTGGTTTTAGTCGAGATTGTCAGTTTGATCAATTTATCAAATTGGGTCGTGGCGAAGAAAAGTCAGGTGGGCGTAATCGGGATACCATTCTTGGAGATTTATTTGAAGCCTTTTTAGGAGCTTTATTGCTAGATAAAGGAGTGGAAGCAGTCAAAAACTTCCTGTATCAAGTCATGATTCCAAAGGTAGAAGTTGGAGACTTTGAGCAGGTGATTGATTACAAGACCAAGCTACAAGAACTGCTCCAAGTCAATGGTGATGTCGAGATTGTTTATCAAGTCATCTCTGAGTCTGGTCCAGCTCACGCCAAAGAATTTGCTGTAGCGGTATCTGTTGATGGCAGAACGGTTGGACAAGGGCAAGGACGTTCGAAAAAATTAGCAGAGCAGGAAGCTGCTAAAAATGCATTTGAAAAGGAAAGTCATTCATGTATTTAAAAGAAATTGAAATTCAAGGTTTCAAATCTTTTGCAGATAAGACCAAGGTAATATTTGATCAGGGAGTGACAGCAGTCGTTGGACCAAATGGCTCAGGAAAGAGTAACATTACTGAAAGCCTGCGTTGGGCACTGGGAGAGTCCAGTGTTAAAAGTCTTCGTGGCGGGAAAATGCCAGATGTCATTTTTGCGGGAACTGAGACTCGCAAACCACTGAATTATGCTTCTGTTATTGTCGTTTTGGATAATAAAGACCGTTTTATCCAGCAAGCTGCAGATGAGATTCGTGTGGAGCGTCATATTTATCGCAGCGGGGATAGCGAGTATAAAATAGATGGCAAGAAGGTACGTTTGCGAGATATTCATGATTTGTTTATGGATACAGGGCTTGGGCGAGATAGTTTTTCCATTATTTCTCAAGGAAAGGTGGAAGAAATTTTCAATAGCAAGCCAGAGGAGCGCCGTGCCATTTTTGAAGAAGCGGCTGGCGTACTGAAATACAAGACGCGGCGCAAGGAGACTGAAAGCAAGCTCAGTCAAACACAAGATAATCTAGATCGGCTGGAAGATATTATTTATGAGCTCGATAGTCAAGTGAAGCCTCTTGAAAAGCAAGCTACGACTGCTAAGCAGTTTTTGAAATTGGATGAGGAACGCCGTGCTCTTTATTTAGATGTATTGATTGCTCAAATAAAGGGAAATAAAACACAGCTGAATGATACTGAAGAACGGCTTGTGGGGATTCAGCAATCTTTGTCTGCTTATTACAGCAAACGTGACCAGCTAGAGCAAGAAAATGCTCTTCTGAAAGAAAAACGCCATGATCTGCAGAAACAAATGGCAGATGACCAAGCGAGTTTGCTTGAATTAACACGCCTCATCAGTGACTTAGAACGCCAAATCGAAGTTTCCAAATTAGAATCTAGTCAAGCTGCCAACAGTCGGAAGGAAAATGAGGAACGCCTGCAAGGATTGACAGAAAAATTAGAGGCGGTTCAAACAGAATGGCAGGGAAAAGATGAGCAGTTGACTGATTTTGCTGTAAAATTGGAACAAAATCAACAAGCGATTCATAAATTAGAAGCTGAAATTGAGGCATTTTCGGATGATCCTGACCAGATGATTGAAAAGTTACGTGCTGAATTTGTCCAATTGATGCAAGAAGAAGCGGACTTGTCCAATGACTTAACTGCTTTGGAAAGTCGCTTAGCCAACGAGTTACAATTATCTGAAAGCAAACAAGCAGAATTTGCTAAGTTAAAAGAAAATTTAAAGAATCTTCAAATCAACGAGCAAAGTCAACTGGAAGATTTAGAAACAGCTCGGCAGTCGGTTCAGCAGTTACTGACAGATTATCAAGCACAGCTAAAGCAAGTTCAAGCTGTAAAAACGAATTATCAGCAAAACCAAACGGCAATGTTTGATTTAATGGATGATGTAAAAAATAAAAAGGCGCGTGTTGGTAGTTTAGAAGCTATTCTGAAAAATCACAGTCATTTCTATGCTGGGGTGAAAAGCGTTCTTCAAGAAGCAGAGCGCCTGGGCGGTATTATCGGTGCTGTTAGTGAAAAATTGAGCTTTGATTCGCATTACCAGACAGCACTTGAAATTGCACTTGGAGCAAGTAGCCAGCATATTATCGTAGAGGACGAACAAGCTGCGACACGAGCAATTGAATTTCTGAAACGCAATCGAACAGGACGGGCAACTTTTCTGCCACTGACAACGATTAAAGCGCGGCATTTACCAGATCATCATCAAGCAAGCATTGAAAAAAGCACAGGTTTTCTTGGTTTGGCTTCGTCTTTGGTGCACTATGATAAGAGTTTAGAGCATATTTTCCAAAATTTGCTAGGTACAACAGCCATTTTTGATACGGTAGAAAATGCGCGAGTAGCTGCTCGCAAAGTTCGATATCAAGTACGAATTGTCACGCTGGATGGAACAGAATTGCGGACAGGCGGTTCTTATGCAGGTGGCGCTAATCGAAATAACAATACGATTTTCATCAAGCCGGAGCTGGACGCTTTACAAAAGGAACTTTCTGAGAAGAATGTTACATTAGCCGAACAAGAAAGGCAAGTGGAAGATTTGCACACGCAGCTAAGCCAAGCCAACAGTCTGTTAGAAGAAATAAAAGTAAGTGGTGAGGAAGCACGATTAGCAGAGCAAAAGGCTCAAATGGCTTATGAGCAAACACATAAACAGGTTGAAGACTTATCCGAGCTCTTAGCGCTGCAAGAAAGAGAGCTATCTCGTGAAGTTCTTCCTGATATGGCGGAGCAAAAGGAACGATTGGTTAATCGCCTTGCAGAAATTGAGCAAGAGAAATCCGAAACAGAAGCCGAGATTGAGCAGATTAAGTCGGATAAAGATGCTGTTCAAGCACGTTTAGACAAGCTAACAGCCCGCTTATCTGAGCTTCGTTTGGCTCGTACCGAGCTGACGGGGCATCAGCGTTACGTTCAGACGGATCTCACACGTTTGTCCAATGAAAAATCTGAATTGGACAAAGAGATTTCAACTTTACAATTTCTAATGGAGCAAAAGGAAGAAACCGCTTCAAAAGTGGATATTGCTGTTTTAGAAGAGCAATTAACACAGGCAGAGCAGGAAAAGACAGCTTTGAACCAAGCCAATATTCGGTGTCAGTTTGAACTGGACGATTTGGAAGGGCAAGCAGAAGATCTTACCAGTCATCTGGAACAAGCCCGCCAGCAAAATGAGGATCTGATTCGCAGTCAAGCCAAGGCAGAAGCTGAAAAAGATAAGATTGCAGATGTCCTTCGACGTCTTTTGATGAATTTGACAGATGACTATCAAATATCTTTTGATGAAGCTAGTAAACAGGCTCGTCCACTAGAAAATCTTACGGTTTCTGAAACTAAGGTTAAGGACTTAGAAAAGGCTATTCGGGCTTTAGGGCCAGTCAATCTTGATGCGGTAGAGCAATTTGAAGAAGTCAGTCAACGACTGCATTTCCTCAATACTCAAAGAGATGACGTACTCTCTGCGAAAAATTTGCTTTTAGAAACCATTGAACAAATGAATGACGAAGTAAAAGAACGCTTCAAATCAACCTTTGAAGCTATTCGTGAGAGCTTCAAAGTGACTTTCAGACAGATGTTTGGCGGCGGTTCAGCAGACTTGATTTTGACCGAAGGCGACCTGTTGACTGCGGGGGTAGAAATTTCGGTTCAACCGCCCGGCAAAAAAATCCAATCACTCAATTTGATGAGCGGAGGAGAAAAGGCGCTATCAGCCTTAGCATTACTCTTCTCCATTATTCGTGTCAAGACGATACCATTTGTCATTTTGGACGAGGTGGAAGCTGCACTTGACGAAGCTAATGTCAAACGTTTTGGCGACTATCTTAATCGCTTTGACAAGGACAGCCAGTTTATCGTGGTAACACACCGTAAAGGAACGATGTCCGCAGCAGACTCTATCTATGGGGTAACCATGCAAGAGTCCGGTGTATCAAAGATTGTCTCCGTAAAATTAAAAGATTTAGAAAGTATGTAAAATGAATATAAAATTAGTTGCGACAGATATGGACGGCACCTTTTTAGATGACAAAGGGCAGTTTGATATGGTTCGATTGAAGCAGTTGTTGCTCCGTTTTAAAGAAAAAGGCATCTATTTTGCAGTAGCCAGTGGGCGTGGTTTGCTGTCATTAGAAAAGCTATTTGAGGATGTGCGAGATGAGATAATTTTTATTGCTGAAAATGGCAGTCTGGTAGAATTTCATGGAGAAGATCTCTATGAAGCAACCATGTCCAAAGATTTTTATCTGTCAGCTTTTGAGAAATTGAAGACATCTCCTTTCATCAATACCAGTGAATTGCTTCTAACAGGTAAAAAAGGCTGTTATGTTTTGGAAACAGTTGATCCAGCTTATTTAGCTTTTAGTGCGCATTATAATGAAAATATCCAAAAAGTAGCTCGCTTGGAGGATATTACAGATGAAATTTTCAAATTTACAACCAATTTTTCTGAAGAAACAGTAGCTGCAGGTGAGTCTTGGGTCAATGAGCACGTCCCTGGTGTTAAAGCTATGACAACAGGCTATAAGTCAATTGATATTGTCCTAGACTATGTGGACAAGGGTGTTGCTATTGTCGAATTGGCGAAAAAATTAAATCTTGAGATGGATCAAGTTATGACATTTGGTGACAATTTGAATGATCTACACATGATGCAAGTAGCAGGTTATCCCATTGCCCCTGAAAATGCTCGTCCAGAGATTTTAGAAGTAGCCAAAGAGGTCATTGGGCATCATGCGGCGCATTCAGTTATGACGTATATGGAGGGCTTATAATGGCAGATATAAAATTGATTGCCTTAGATTTAGATGGGACTTTACTAACTTCTGAGAAAAAAATTTCTGCTCGAAATTTAGCAGCGCTTAAAGCGGCTCAAGAGCAGGGAATCAAGATTGTTTTGACGACTGGTCGCCCTCTAAAGGCAATGGAGCTTTTCTTAAACGAACTAGGTGTAGCCAATCAAGAGGACGAATACACCATTACTTTTAATGGTGGTTTAGTGCAACGCAATACAGGTAAAATTCTTGATAAAACAGTCTTTGCTTATGACGATGTGGCTCGTATTTTTGAGGAAACAGAAAAGTTAGGCTTGCCACTAGATGCGATTTGCGAAGGAACTGTCTACCAAATCCAGTCAGACCATGAATCGCTTTATCAAACTTGCAATCCTGCTTTAACATTTGAGTCGGTTTCATTTGCAGACTTATCTAGCCAACAGACTTATAATAAATGTGTAACAGCTTATGCACCAGATCCGCTTGATCGTGGTATTGCTCAACTTTCGTCCGATTTATTTGACAAATATGAAATTTTTAAGTCGCGCGATATGCTGTTAGAATGGTCTCCGAAGAATGTCCATAAAGCAAATGGCTTAGAAAAATTGATTGCTCATTTAGGAATTGAACAAAGTCAAGTCATGACTTGCGGAGATGAAGCAAATGACCTGTCTATGATAAAATGGGCAGGACTTGGTGTAGCTATGCAAAATGCAGTAGCAGCAGTCAAAGAAGTTGCCAATGTGGTGACGCCGATGACCAATGATGAAGATGCTGTTGCTTGGGCTATAGAAAAATATGCACTGAAATAAAGGAGGAATTGAATGGGCTTATTTGATCGCCTTTTTGGTCGCCAAAAAGAAGAAAAACCAGTTGAAAGTATTCCTGAAGAAGCTGTAGAAACAGTATCAGAGGATGATCAAGGAAAGAATCTAGAAAAAGTAGAAACAGCTCCTGTAGAGAATACGCAATCTGAGAATCTAGATGAACAAACATTCCAAACAGAGCTGAAAGAACGTCTTGCTGAGGATGAAGTACGTCTTGAAACCATTCAAGAAAAAGTAGAAGAAATGGAGCCGGAAACGGCTACTACAGGATCAAGTCTAGAGTTTGCTGAAAATGATTTCCAAGCTCCAGAAAATCATACATTACAGAATGAAATGGGAACTCCACAACCTGACGAGACAGCAGCCTTTTCGCAACATACGACTCATCCAGCTGCCACAGATTTACAGGCACGTTTAGCAGAAGCTAGAAGACAGCAGGCAGAACAAGAAAATATGAGGCAGCTGAACAAAGCGAACGCAGGGTCAACTACGGTAGAGAAGACTATTAGCGAACCAGTTGAAGCAAGTTCATCTATTCAAAAAGAAACGGTTCAGGAAAAGTATGACCGTAGTCTTAAAAAGACACGGACAGGATTTGGAGCGCGGCTTAATGCCTTCTTTGCAAATTTTCGCTCGGTAGATGAAGAGTTTTTTGAAGAGTTAGAAGAACTCTTGATTACGAGTGACGTGGGAGTGCAAGTCGCTTCTAATCTGACAGAAGCCTTACACCAAGAAGCTCGCCTTGAAAATGCCAAAAAGCCAGATGTCCTTCGTCGGGTCATCATTGAAAAGTTAGTAGACATCTATGAGAAAGATGGCCAATTTAACGAAAAAATCAATTTACAAGACGGTTTGACAGTCATGCTTTTTGTTGGTGTAAACGGAGTTGGGAAAACCACTTCGATAGGAAAATTAGCTTATAAATATAAGCAGGCTGGTAAGACAGTCATGTTAGTTGCAGCAGATACTTTTAGGGCAGGAGCTGTTGCTCAGTTGGTGGAATGGGGACGTCGAGTAGATGTTCCTGTTGTGACAGGTCCAGAAAAGAGTGACCCAGCTAGCGTTGTTTATGACGGTATGGAGCGTGCAAAGGCTGAAAATGTGGATATTCTCATGATTGATACAGCCGGACGCTTGCAAAACAAAGATAATCTAATGGCAGAATTAGAAAAAATTGGACGGATTATCAAACGGGTAGATCCAGCTGCGCCGCATGAAACGTTCTTGGCACTAGATGCCTCAACCGGTCAAAATGCCCTTGTTCAAGCTAAGGAATTTTCAAAAATTACGCCAGTAACAGGAATTGTCTTGACAAAAATTGATGGAACAGCGCGTGGTGGTGTCGTTCTTGCAATCCGTCAAGAGCTGGATATTCCAGTTAAACTGATTGGATTCGGAGAAAAAATTGACGATATTGGAGTATTTAACTCTGAAAACTTTATGAAAGGGCTCTTAGAGGGCTTGGTATAAGAAAAAAGACTTGCAATTCATTCATTTTGCAAGTCTTTTGTATATATTTACTTTACCCCAATCGTCCTTCTTTGCGATAGGCTTCGTCTGGACGCCAATTCCAATCAGCTTCAAATTGATTGAGTAATTCAAAGCTGGCTTCGGGTCCCATAGTGCCTGATTTGTAATGATGAAGGGGAACTTCGTTATTTGCCCACAAGGTTTCAATACGGTCAATCAATTCCCAACTAGAGCGAACTTCGTCCCAGTGGCTAAAATTGGTTGAGTCATTGTTTAGCACATCGTAGATGAGCTTCTCATAGGGTTCTGGTGACGCACCAGAAGCTGTTGCATCTGTACGATAATCAAGTGTCAATGGAGCTAAGTTAAATTGCTCGCCCACTTCTTTGCCGTTCATGCTAAGAGAAAAACCTTCAGTTGGCTGAATGTAGATGGTCAACACATTTGGTTGGAGCGAGGAGCCAAAAATGGATTCCACTTGCTTAAAAACAATGTTGACATGAGTTCCTTTAGCAGTAAGACGCTTTCCAGTACGAAAGAAAAATGGAACACCACGGAAACGCTCACTATCTACAAAAAATGCACCAGAAGCAAAAGTTTCTGTAGTAGATTCTGGGTCAACATTTGGTTCGCTGCGATAGGAAATATACTTTTTCCCGTCTACTTTACCAGAAGTATATTGACCACGAATGAAGAGTTTTTTCAGATCATTATCAGTAGGTTTATGCAAGTGCTTAAAAACCTTAATTTTTTCAGCCCGAATATCATCTTTGGTGAAAGTTTTGGGTTTATCCATAGCAAGCAAAGACAGGAGTTGAAGTGTGTGATTTTGCACCATATCGCGCAGTGCACCTGAATGGTCGTAATAACCACCACGTTCCTCCACACCTAACTTTTCAGCAAAAGTAATTTGCACATTGTCAATATAATCGTGATTCCAGACATTTTCAAAAAGAAGATTGGCAAAGCGAATGGCAAAAATACTTTGAATCATTTCTTTGCCAAGATAGTGGTCAATCCGGAAAATCTGCTCTTCGTCAAATGTTGCCAACAAATCGTCGTTCAGTTTGCTAGCAGAGGCAAGGTCTGTGCCAAACGGTTTTTCTACAATTAAGCGTTCAAATCCTTTCCCGTCTACAATTTGCTCGGATTTGAGGTGTTTAGCAATGGTTCCGAAAAACTGAGGAGCCATGGACAGGAAGAAAAGTTTGTTATGTTCTGCTTGATATTGCTCGTCAAGGCTGTTTTGTAGTTTCCTTAATTCAATATAATGCTCAGTATCTTGGACGTCGTGACTTTGATAATAGAAATGGCTAGCAAATTCTTGCGCTTGCTCAGGGCTATCTGCGAGGTCTGTGATAGACTCGACCACGACAGATTCAAAATATTCCTTGCTCCAAGGTCTGCGAGCTGTGCCGATAACGGCAAAATGCTTAGACAGATTGCCAGATTTATACAATCTAAAAAGAGAGGGATAGAGTTTTCTTTTTGCCAAATCTCCACTGGCACCAAAAATTGTAATAATCACTTTTGAAGACATTTTGAACACCCATTTTCTAATATTTTATTTATTTTACCATAAATTGATTAAAATTTCTGATTTTTGATAGCTCGAAATAAAGAGTAAAAAAGATAAAAAATAAGGATAACAAGGACAAATAGAAGAAGAAAGACAAGATGCACACCTGTCGTAGTATCAGGAGCTTGATTGACCATGATAGCAGCAATCGCCGTTCCTAAAGCTCCAGCAAATGTTTGAGCCATTTGAAAGAGAGCAGTGGCGTCTGGTGACTTTTCACGACTAATTTGTGAAACAGACAAAGCCATCGTGTTGTTGAACGCCATATTGCGCCCAATTGTAAAGAAAATATAAAAGAGAATAATCAGTGGTAATGTTAGGAATTTCGTAAAGAATGCAAAAATGGAAACGGATAAGAAAAAGAGAAGATTCCCACCATATAGAGAAAGTTTAGGTCCCTTGGTATCATATAATTTTCCCAAGAAAGGTGCCGAAAAAGCTCCTAACATTGTTCCAGGTAGCAGTGCAAAACCAGCGGCAGAAGTAGCCTCGTGTTTTACTAAAACTAAGAAATTAGGAATCAGAAAATTGGCTGATAAATTTGAAAATTGGTAGAGAAAGAAAGGAATAATTCCTAGTAAAATAACTGGATTTTTCAAAATACGAATATCTAAAAAAGGATGTTCAACGGTTAGACTTCTCCAAATGAAAAGGATAAGTGATAATAAAAAGATGATAACAAAGCTCCAATTAAAGCTGCCTGCTTCTAAACTAGAAATCGCCATAATAGAAAAAGTAAGTGCGAGTGCAAGGAGCAAGAAAGAAACCCATTCAAAGGGACGTTCCTTTCTATTGGGGGTATTTTCTAAAAAGAAAAATCCTAAAATGAAGGAGATAATCGGAACCGGCATGATGAATGTGTAAATCATGTGCCAATCGAATGAACCAATCATCAAGCCGCCATAGGTGGGACCAATCGCAGGAGCTAGGCTTATAACAAGTCCAGACAATCCCATGTAAAAACCAATTTGGCTACGCGGAATACGTTCTACGATAAGATTAAACATAAGGGGGGTAGCAATTCCAGTTGCTGAACCTTGCAAAATGCGTCCTAACATGAGTAAGGCAAAATTAGGCGCAAGCATTGCAACACCATTTCCTAACGTAAAAATAGCTAGGCTGGTGAAGAGAATTCTCCGTTCAGACCAGTTGTGTGCTAGCGTAGCTCCGAGTGTAATTGTGATGGCGACAGCCAGCAGATAACCTGTCGTAATCCATTGCAATGTGCCAAGGTCTGTATGAAAAACTTTCATAAGATGTGGAAAAGTGACATTCATACTGGTTTCAGAAAGAATTCCAGCAAAAGTAATTAGAGCAGTGGCGAAAATAGATAGCAAGGTTTTCCTTGAAACAGGTTGATTTTGATGTGACATAGTACCTCCTAAAAATACAAATTTCTCTTATTTTATCATAATTGCTCACAAAAGAGCATAATAGGAGACCTAGAGAAATACTTCTCAGGTCTTCTTTTATTTATTCAATGTAGGTTAAAAGACACGATAGACATAAGGATTGCTAGGCTTTTCAACTTTCTTGAAACTATCCACTTCAAGCGTTGGCAAACTTTGTCCTAGTTGTTTATGATAGCGAATCGTAATTTTCCCGCTTGCTCTTATCCAGGTATTATTTTCAAAATGCTCCGTATTACCAGTTGTCAGAAGTCCATAGACTCCCGAATCGGCAATACAATGAATAATACCAAAGCGGAAAAGAAACTGGCTGTTTTTATCGCTCGGGTCATTATAGACAAACCCAGTAAATTCTAGCCGCTTTCCCGCAAATTCATCTGGATAATCATAGAGGACTTCCATGATTTCCATATAATTTTCAGTTGTAACGGAAATGATGTCTTTTTTCAGATATTTTTTTGCAGCTGCCCGCATTTCTTTCTCGTAAGCACTTTTAGTAAAATAGGTACTGGTATCAGGTTTTAGGTACTGATTGGTAGTGCCCTCATCAGCCTGAATGTTCTTAGAACTACCGTCAGCCAGCGGGAAATGGTAGCCCTTAGCAGAAACGGTTGTAGAGTCCAAATTGACCGTTGGAAAGAAGAGAGCAACGACAAGTGGTACAACAAGAAAAGCAATACTAGCAAATTTTGCAGAACGACTCGTCAAATGGCTGTGCACTTTCATTTTTTTCATCCAGACAATGAGCTGGACAATGGCTAGCACGAAAGAAAGAACCATTGAAATATATGCCAAATAAGAAAAATGCATGTTGATGTATTGATTGAGCTTGCCGGAAAGTTGCAAATACATGGTGATTTCAAAGTAACCAGCTAAAATTAGAAAACGAATCATAGCACCACCCCCACAAGCCAAGAGTAAATGACAACAACTAAACTAACAATTCCAATGAATTGCCAGATGAATCGTCCTTTGAGGTAATTTTTCATCATGAGGATATTTTTCACATCTAACATTGGTCCAATAACGAGAAAAGCCAGGACTGGCGCTAAACCAAAGCTAGAAATGAGCGAACTGCCGATAAAGGCGTCTGCTTCACTACAAAGCGAGAGAAGAAATGCAAGCACCATCAATAGTAAAATAGCCATAAGTGGTGTTGCACTAATGGAAGTCAGAATGCGTGTAGGCACGTAGACTTGCACTAGACTGGCAAAGAGACAACCAAAGACTAAGTAACGACCTGTATCAAAAAATTCGTCAATAGACTGTACAAACACTTGAAATACTTTCTTTGGCTGACTTAAATGAGAGAAGTCGTGTTCATGCTGAATAACTCGATTCTCTTTTTGAATAGTTGCCGTGTTGAGAAAGCCAAAGAAAATTCCTAAGATGATTGCCACAACAATAGAGCCAAGGGCTCTGAGTAAAGCCATTTTAAAGGAATTCCCAAAGGCAGAATAGGTCGCAAAAAGAACAATAGGATTGATAACAGGTGCTGTCACCATAAAAGGAACAGCTGTGTAACTTGGTACTTTCTTTTCTAAAAAACGATTGATAATAGGCACAATTCCACATTCGCAAGAAGGGAAAATAAAGCCAATAAAAGTACCAAAAAAAATCCTACCCCATTTATTCTTAGGCAGATAGCGATAAACTTTGTCTGGTGTGATATAAACCTCTATAAAACCTGAAATAATGCTCCCAATCAGCACAAAAGGTAGTGCTTCGATAATAATGGAGAGGAAAATCGCACCAGCTTGTAGCACACTAGGTGGCAGTTGATTAAAAAAGCTCATGACTTTTTAGCCTTTTGCTCTTTCTTGGTCTTTTTTTCTTTTTCATCAGGAAATTCTACCTTTTCGATTTTAGGTAACGTTGCAAATTCTTCAAACATTTTGTCCAAATCATCTGAACGCGTAAATTTAATAGCCATAACAGCCTCCTTTTCCTTTTTAACTATTATACTATCATTTTGAAAATTATGGTGAAATAAAGTCAGCAGAATAGTAATTAGCTTGTGAAAGAAGGAGATGAATGTGGTATAATAAATAGACTGTATGTGCAAAGGAAGGATCATGTCTCCAGATAATAATATAAAATTAAAATACTATAATCTTCAACCATTTACCAAATGGACGGGCGGAAAGCGGCAACTTTTGAGTGAATTGAGAAGCTATATGCCTGAAAAGTATAAGCGTTATTTTGAGCCTTTTGTAACTCCTTCGTCAAAAAGAATTTTAGCGAATTACGAAGATCTGATGCATAAATGAAAATACAGAGGAACTATATATGAAACTAGAGTTACCCACTCATCTTGCAGAGAGTTATAAGAGTAAATCTCAAATTGCAAGGGTGATAACAGAATCATGGGTTGCGGAAAATGCTTATTGTCCCAATTGTGGGCAGATTTACTTATCACATTTTGAAAATAATCGTCCTGTTGCAGATTTCTTTTGTGCTAATTGTAGAGAAGAATTTGAGCTGAAAAGTAAGCAAACTAATTTTTCCACAATTATTAACGACGGTGCTTATGATACGATGATTCGTCGTCTGGAAAGTGAGAATAACCCTAACTTTTTCTTTTTGAACTATTCTAAAGAAATGACGGTAATAAATTTTATTTTAATTCCGAAACATTTTTTTACACCTAAAATTATTATTAAAAGAAAACCCTTGTCGTCCAGCGCTCAAAGAGCAGGTTGGATAGGCTGCAATATTGATATTTCGCACGTTCCAGAGATTGGAAAAATATTTTTAGTCAGAGATGGACAGATTGCAAAACAGAGACAAGTACAAGAAAATTTTCAAAAAACACTTTTTTTACGAAATAAGACGAAAGATGCAAGAGGGTGGACATTAGATATTCTGAATTGTATTGATAGAATCCCGAAGAAAAACTTTACTTTGAGTGATGTATATGCATTTGAAAAAGAGTTGCAGGAACAATATCCAAATAATCACTTTGTTAAAGACAAAATTAGGCAGCAGTTACAAGTGCTGAGAGATAAAAATATCATTGAATTTATTGGACGAGGTCAGTATAGAAAGTTGGATAGGTAAGGATGAATATTGAGATAATAGAAACTTTGTCAAAAATTGTAACAATTGACGCTTCAACCGTTGAAGAGGGGATAAATCAAGTTGATCAATTGTATCGAAATGAAGAAATTATCCTAGATACCAATGATTATCTATCAACAGAGTATGTACCTTTAGATATGATAAACGTAAATAGTTCAAAGGACAAAGTAGCGCCATCCGAAGTATATGAATTTGTAAAATTATTTTGGCCTAATTGGGACAATGAAGAAGACGCCGAATCTCTCTCCGCTATGATTTATACTTTGTCGGACCCCGATTGTATCCGATGGATGAGTGAAAACCTAGAATTTTTTGATCAAGATTTATTTGAATATGATTATCATCCAGAATGGTTGGACTCTATTGAACACCGTTTATTACTTATACAAGAATTATTGAGTAATCGTACAAATTAGATGGAGCCTCACAGAACTAAGCCAGTTTGTTGAAAGTTCAACAGATGACGTGAATTTTGTCTGGGTGACAGATGGACAGGGCTGGAAAACGGCACACTTACCTCTTGCGGAAGCTTTTGCTCATATTCCAAATGTATTTAATCTGGAGATGATGAAGCGAGGGTATTTAACTGAGTTGTTACAATGATTGAGTACATAATCTGAGGAATAATTCATCTTTATCAGTGTTTTTAGAGTCCTGCTTGAGGACTCTTTTACTATTTAGAATGATAAATTGCACTTATTCTTGCAATTCATCAAATGAATAAAATAATGGCGAAAGAAGAAAGTAGCCAGAGAGACAATTGTATTTGGACTGCTGGATAAGGTATGGTATAATATTCTTTATGGAAACAAATATTATCGAACTATCGCAAAGTTTAAAGATTAGTCAGAAGCAAATTGGAAAAGTATTGGAACTGACAGCAGAGGGCAACACGATCCCATTTATTGCTCGTTATCGGAAAGAAATGACAGGGAATTTGGATGAGGTAGAGATTAAGGCTATTCTTGATTTGGATAAAAGTCTGACGAACCTCAGAGAGCGCAAGGCAACGGTGCTCGCGAAGATTGAAGAGCAAGGAAAACTGACGGAAAAACTACGTGCAGCTATTGAAGCAGCTGAAAAATTAGCTGATGTGGAGGAACTCTATCTTCCTTATAAAGAAAAGCGTCGGACAAAAGCCACGATTGCACGTGAAGCAGGACTTTTTCCTTTGGCACGACTCATATTACAAAATGCTGCCAATCTTCAAGAGGAAGCAACTGCCTTAACTAGCGAAACATTTCCGACAGCAGAATTAGCTCTAGCTGGAGCTGTAGATATTTTAGTGGAAGCCATTTCAGAAGATGTGCAGCTGCGTGCTTGGACCTATCATGAAATGCTGACAAATTCAAGCATTGTTTCAACTTTAAAAGATCAAGATTTGGACGAAAAGCAAGTGTTTCAAATCTATTATGACTTTTCCGAAAAAATCGCGGATATGCAGGGGTATCGCACTTTAGCACTTAATCGTGGTGAAAAGTTAGGTGTGCTCAAAGTTGGCTTTGAGCACAATGTAGATAAAATTATCCGATTTTTTGAAGTGCGCTTTAAGCTCAAAAATGACTACATTCATGAAGCAATCCAGCAAGCAGTGAAAAAGAAAATCATTCCAGCTATGGAACGTCGGATTAGGGCAGAATTGACCGAGACTGCAGAAGACGGTGCGATTCAGCTTTTTTCAGATAATCTGCGAAATCTGCTCTTGATTGCACCGCTCAAAGGACGCGTGGTACTAGGATTTGACCCAGCTTTTCGGACAGGAGCAAAATTAGCAGTCGTTGATGCGACTGGGAAAATGCTGACAACGCAGGTCATCTATCCTGTACCACCGGCAAAAGCAGCACAAATTGAAGCTTCTAAGCAAGATTTGTCAAACTTGATTGACCAATTTGGTGTTGAAATCATTGCTATTGGAAATGGAACAGCTAGTCGCGAAAGCGAAGCGTTTGTTGCGGAGGTGCTAAAGACTCATCCAAACGTCAGCTATGTTATTGTCAATGAAAGTGGCGCATCTGTTTATTCTGCTAGCGAGTTGGCGCGACACGAATTTCCAGACTTGACGGTCGAAAAACGTTCGGCTATCTCTATCGCACGTCGACTGCAAGACCCTCTTGCAGAGCTAGTTAAAATTGACCCAAAATCAATCGGTGTCGGTCAATACCAACATGATGTGAGCCAGAAGAAATTATCTGAAAGCTTGGATTTCGTCGTAGATACCGTTGTTAACCAAGTCGGCGTTAATATCAATACCGCAAGTCCATCTCTTCTATCGCATGTGGCAGGGTTAAACAAAACTATTTCTGAAAATATTGTCAAATATCGTGAAGAAGAAGGCATGATTCGCTCGCGCGATGCCATTAAAAAAGTTCCTCGTCTGGGTGCTAAAGCATTTGAACAGGCGGCAGGGTTCCTACGGATTCCCGAAAGTGATAATGTTTTGGATAATACAGGTGTTCACCCAGAGAGTTATCCAGCTGTTGAGAAATTGTTCCAAATGCTTGCAATTGCGGACTTGGATCAGGCCGCTCAGGAAAAATTGCAGTCTTTAGATGTCAAAAAAGTTGCTGCAGATTTGGACTTGGGAGAAGCTACTCTTAAGGATATCATTGCAGACTTGCTCAAGCCAGGTCGTGATATGCGTGATTCATTTGATGCACCGGTTCTGCGTCAAGATGTCCTTGATATAAAGGACTTACAAATTGGGCAAAAGTTAGAAGGCGTTGTTCGCAATGTCGTTGATTTTGGTGCTTTTGTGGATATTGGCATTCATGAGGACGGCTTGATTCATATTTCTAAGCTCAGTAACAGCTATGTCAAACATCCGAGTCAAGTAGTTTCTGTTGGTGACTTGGTAACCGTGTGGGTAGACAAATTGGATATAGAAAGAGAAAAGGTCAATCTTTCCTTGGTGGCACCGCGTGAATCTAACTAACTATGTCAGACAAGTCTCTTTGGAAGATTTTGACAAAGAATTTCGACATACGGCTTCTTGGAATAAGCGTCTTCGCTTAACAGGTGGACGCTTTTTTACAAAGGATGGTCATCTTGATTTTAATCCTAGAATCTATGAACAGTTTGGTTTAGAAACCTTCAGAAAAATTGTGCGGCACGAGTTGTGTCACTATCATCTTTACTTTGAAAAGAAGGGCTATCGGCATAAGGATCGAGATTTCAAGCAATTATTGAAAGCCGTGGACGGTTTGCGCTATGCCCCTACTTTATCAAGCCAATCAACTTCAAAAACGCTTGTTTATCAATGCCGGCATTGTCGTGCACAATATCATAGAAAAAGACGAATCAATACTGAGCGGTATTGCTGCGGACGCTGCCAAGGGAAACTCATTTTTGTCAGACAGTTGCAGTCTTAATGATTATTTTGACGAAACAATCAGAAATCCGCCTAAGGACGGATGGCATGATGACTGAAATGTGCTACACTAGATTCAGTATCAATGAAAGAGGCTTACTGATTATGAAAACAACATTTTATAAATTACGTCGAAATAGAGCTGTATCGGGAGTGTTAGCAGGTTTATCTGATAAATTTGGTCTAGATGTAGGTCTTGTTCGCTTTTTATTCGTTTTATTTACCATTTCTAATTTGGGTTTAGGGATTATCATCTACATCATCTTATCATCTGTGATGCCTTACAAGGAAGACGTAGAAGAAGAAATGTATGGGACAGGACCTCGTAAGCGCAAAGAAGCAGAAGCAATCAAAGAAGAAGACGGCTGGTTTTGGTGAGTGTGATGGAGCAAGCGCTTGGTTATATATGCTAAAAAGGAGTTCGGACAATGGACTCTTTTATTTTAGGAGTAGAAGAAATGGAATATTGGGATGCTTATAATGAGCAAAGAGAGCGACAAGGAGATTTTCTAAAGAGAGGGCAACCAATTGCGGAAGGTCAGTATCACCTTTGTGTCAATGTCTTTGTTCGTCATATAGATGGGGAATTTCTCCTGATGCACCGCAGTCCAAAAAAAGAAATTCATCCTAATTATTATGAGTTTGGTGCAGGAGGAAGTGTGTTGGCTGGTGAAGATAGCATGACCGCAGCTTATCGTGAATTGCAGGAAGAAACTGGGCTGATTCCTAGAGAAATACAACTAATTGAGCAGACGACTTCACCTAAAGAACACTGTCATTTTGATTTTTATGAGGCAATTGTCACAGAGAAAGACGTGAAATATCAAGAGGGTGAAACGGATAGTCACATCTGGCTGAAACCTAGTGAATTACGATATTTTATGAACCGTTATCCTTTATTTCAAGATCAAAAACAAATTGTAGAAAGAATGCTCCAGTCAGAGAAGTAGTAAATGCCATGTATGTTTGTCCATTTTCTTTAAAAACAAGGATGAAACTCTCCTTTAATCTGAAAATTTGCTATAATAGAAAAAGAAACTATCAAAGGGGAAGAATATGACTGTAAAGATCAAAGATCTATTAAAAAAAGTCAGATTAAATGTGGTTTATGGCGACGAGAAAATGTTGGAAAGAGAAATTACGACCTCTGATATTTCCCGTCCAGGACTTGAAATGACAGGTTATTTTGACTATTACACACCAGAGCGTATCCAACTAATGGGCATGAAAGAATGGTCTTACTTGATGAAGATGACGTCACATAATCGCTATCAGGTTTTACGGAAAATGTTTGAACGAGACACTGTTATGATTGTGGCGCGTGATTTGAAAATTCCCGATGAGATGTTAAAGGCTGCAAAGGAAAATGAAATTGTTGTTCTCAGCAGTCACACACCAACTAGTCGTTTATCCGGTGAGATTTCAAGTTATTTGGATTCGCGTTTGGCTGAGCGAACCAGTATTCATGGGGTTTTAATGGACATTTACGGGATGGGTGTCTTGATTCAAGGAGATAGTGGAATCGGAAAAAGCGAGACTGGATTGGAGCTGGTGAAGAGAGGACATCGTTTAGTTGCAGATGACCGCGTGGATATCTATGCAAAAGATGAAATGACTCTTTGGGGCGAGCCAGCTGAAATTTTGCGCCATTTGCTTGAGATTCGCGGTGTCGGAATTATCGATGTCATGAGTCTTTATGGAGCTAGTGCTGTCAAAGATTCATCACAAGTGCAGATTGCCGTTTATTTGGAAAATTATGATGTCAATAAAACATTTGACCGTTTAGGAAATAATGGTGAAGAGTTTGAAGTATCAGGTGTTTCCATTCCAAGAATCCGTATTCCTGTGAAAACGGGCCGCAATATTTCGGTAGTGATTGAAGCAGCAGCAATGAATTACCGTGCAAAAGAAATGGGCTTTGATGCCACGAAGACTTTTGAGGAACGCTTGACCAATCTCATTAGTGAAAATGAGGTGTCTCATGATTGATCCAATTGCATTTAAGATAGGGCCTCTTAGTATTCGCTGGTATGCGATTTGTATTGTAACAGGTTTAGTTTTAGCTGTTTATCTGGCTATGCGTGAAGCGCCGCGGAAGAAAATCATTCCAGATGATATTCTTGATTTTATCCTCATTGCGTTTCCTTTGGCAATCGTTGGAGCTCGCATTTATTATGTTATTTTTGATTGGGGCTATTATGCTAAAAATCCTAGTGAGATTTTTGCCATTTGGCACGGAGGAATTGCTATCTATGGCGGTTTAATCACCGGAGCGATTGTCTTGTATTTTTTCTCACAGAGAAAGCTTATCAATACGCTAGACTTTTTAGATATTGCGGTTCCAGGAGTGATGATTGCCCAAAGTCTTGGGCGCTGGGGAAATTTCTTCAACCAAGAAGCTTACGGAGCGGTCGTTAAAAGTTTAAATTACTTACCAAGTTTTATTCGCAATCAAATGTACATTGATGGTCATTATCGACAACCAACTTTCCTTTATGAGTCGGTTTGGAATTTGCTTGGATTTGCTCTGGTGATGATTGTACGAAGAAAGGAAAACTTCCTCAAACGTGGTGAAATTACAGGGTTTTATCTGATTTGGTACGGAATGGGGCGCATGGTCATTGAAGGGATTCGGACAGACAGTCTCATGTTTGCTGGCTTGCGTGTGTCACAATGGTTGTCTGCTGTTCTAGTGGTTGCCGGAATCATTCTCGTCATTTACCAACGCAGAAAAAAAGATACCCCTTATTATTAAAAAGTTAGGAGAAGAAAAATGCTTGAGATTGCTTATAGTTTAGTTGCCCTCGCTTTGGTTGCCTTGATTGTTTATACGATTTTTTTGGTTAGGAAAATCTCAAATGTCGTTGACGAAACAGAAAAAACAATTCAGGTGTTGACGACAGATGTCAATGTGACACTCTATCAAACCAATGAATTGTTAACGAAAGTGAATGTTTTAGCAGATGATATTAACGGAAAAATGACAACCATTGACCCGCTTTTCACTGCAGTTGCAGATTTATCTGAGTCCGTTTCGGATTTGAATGATTCTGCTCGTCATTTGAGTAAAAAAGCCGCTGCAGCAGGAAAAAATAGTGTCAAAGCTGGTGCAACTTTATCAGCTTTGCGCATGATTACAAAACTATTTAAAAAATAAGAAAGAAGGCTTATTATGGGTAAATTTTCATCAATCCTTTTAGGAACAATCTCTGGAGCGGCTGTAGCTGTATTTCTTACTAGCAAAAAAGGAAAAGAAGTGACTGCTAAGGTTTCTGATTTTATGAATGACGTCAAAGAAAATCCAGATGATTTTAAAGATCAAGTAGTACAAAAAGCCAATCAATTCTCTAACCAAGCTGTAGAAGCAGTCAACCAAGCCAAAGAAAAGGTTGAAAGCGGAGAAATCACAGGCGAAACTGTTCTTGACTCTGTGAAAGAAGCAACGAAACAAGTAGTTGACTTTTCACAAGAGAAAATGCAAGAATGGAAAGAAAAAATGACACCAGAAGGTATCTCTCCAGAAGATTTCAAAAAAACTGAGCAAGAACCAGTTGATAAAGAAACCACATCGGAGGATATTGTCATTGATTTGACAGAAAACCAAGAATCGGAAAATGAAGACAAAAACATTGAGGACTAGCACCTCAATGTTTTTAACTTTTTAACTAAATCGATTTTACATCACAACGAATCACAACAAAAACAGTGCCTTGCAAATAGGCACTTTAATTTCAAAACTATTTATTTCTTTTCCGACGAATAAATGCTTGCTGCATTTTAATGCAGACTAAACTAACACCAATTGCTAAAGCAAAAGCTAAGAAAGTGTTTACTTTAATAGACAAGAATAAAAAGCTAAACAAAGCTGTCAAGATACAAAATGTAGCAATATTCACGAAAAATAGTAATTCTTTCAGGTTTGGATTCGTTTTTGCTTCAGGAATGTAATCTTGATAAAGGGGATATTGTTCTTGTTCTAATTCTGGATAGGTGTAGTCCTCTTGATAGGACTGATATTTTCTTGCGGTCATGTTCTCTCTCCTTACAGTACTCTCTTATTTTATCATGATTTTAATTAGATAAATATTACATAACAGTTACAAAAAGGCTAAAAATGCTTTTCAAATTAAAAAATAGAAGAGAAATCAAAAATATGTTATAATTTTGCTATGAAAAAGATTATCATTACAGCGACAGCTGAGAGCGTTGAACAAGTAAAAGAGCTTTTAGAAGCAGGTGTGGATCGCATTTATGTAGGTGAAAAAGAGTATGGTCTTCGATTACCCCGTACTTTTTCTTATGACGAATTGCGACAGATTGCAGCCCTTGTACATGAGGTAGGCAAAAAGTTGACAATTGCTGTCAATGCTTTGATGCATCAGGAAATGATGAATAAAATCAAGCCATTTCTTGATTTTTTAGTGGATATTCAGGCGGATTATATTACTGTAGGAGATGCTGGAGTTTTTTATGTGTTAAAACGTGATGGTTATCCGTTTAAGACGATTTATGATGCTTCAACTATGGTTGCCAGCAGTCGTCAGGTGAACTTCTGGGGGCAAAAAGCTGGCGTTTCTGAGGCAGTTCTAGCGCGTGAAATCCCATCTGCTGAACTTTTTAAAATGCAAGATATTTTAGAAATTCCTGTTGAGATCTTGGTTTATGGTGCGAGTGTGATTCATCATTCTAAGCGTCCACTTTTGCAAAATTATTATAATTTTACTCATATTGATGACGAAAAGAGCCGTGAGCGTGATTTATTCCTTGCAGAGCCGAGTGACCCAGATAGCCATTATTCTATTTTTGAGGACAATCATGGGACGCATATTTTTGCAAATAATGACTTGGATATGATGGCGAAACTTGAAGAATTGGTAGAACATGGCTTTACACATTGGAAATTAGAAGGCATTTACACGCCAGGACACAATTTTGTTGAAATTGTCAAACTCTTTGTGCAAGCGCGTGAGCTGATTGAGACCAATCAATTTACACATGATCAGGCTTTCCTTTTGGATGAGCAGGTTCATCAATTGCATCCAAAGAATCGTTTCTTGGATACTGGATTTTATGAATATGATCCAGACCAGGTGAAATAAGGGACGCAGGTAGTTGCGAGTTGCGACTGCTTGTTTAACTTTCACAATCTGTTTCCTTTAGCTTGCTTTCAAACCTTTTTTGCTATAAAATAAAAAGGCTAAGTATTAGAATTTAGAAAAGAGCGAGAATATGACAAAAACTTTGAAAAGACCAGAAGTTCTGGCGCCTGCTGGAACCTTGGAAAAATTAAAAGTCGCCATTCGCTATGGAGCGGATGCTGTCTACATTGGCGGACAAGCTTATGGTTTGCGCAGCCGTGCTGGAAATTTTACGTTTGAAGAAATGGAAGAGGGCGTTCAATTTGCTCGAGAGCATGGCGCAAAAGTCTATGTGGCTGCGAACATGGTAACCCACGAAGGCAATGAAGAAGGAGCTGGGGAATGGTTCCGCACTCTGCGAGATATTGGCATTTCTGCCGTTATCGTATCTGACCCAGCATTGATTGCCATTGCTTGTACAGAAGCGCCAGGTTTGGAAGTACACTTGTCAACACAAGCTAGCGCAACAAACTATGAAACATTGGAATTTTGGAAGGATTTGGGGTTGACACGTGTCGTTTTGGCACGTGAGGTTTCCATGGAAGAATTGGCAGAAATCCGCAAACATACTGATGTGGAGATTGAAGCCTTTGTTCATGGGGCTATGTGCATTTCTTACTCAGGGCGCTGTACTTTATCTAATCACATGAGTATGCGGGATGCCAATCGTGGGGGGTGCTCTCAGTCTTGCCGCTGGAAATATGATCTCTACGATATGCCTTTTGGACAAGAGCGCAAGAGCTTAAAAGGCGAAATTCCAGAAGAATTTTCTATGTCGGCTGTTGATATGTCCATGATTGACCATATTCCAGATATGATTGAAAATGGGGTGGACAGCTTGAAAATTGAAGGACGCATGAAGTCTATTCACTACGTATCTACTGTTTCAAATTGTTACAAGGCGGCAGTAGATGCTTATCTTGAAAGCCCTGAGAAGTTTGAAGCAATCAAGCAAGATTTAGTAGATGAAATGTGGAAAGTTGCGCAGCGTGAGTTGGCAACGGGATTTTATTATCATACACCGACTGAAAATGAGCAGCTTTTTGGAGCACGCCGCAAAATTCCGCAATATAAATTTGTGGCAGAAGTGGTGGCTTATGACCCTGATACGCAAACAGCGACTATTCGGCAACGAAATGTCATCAATGAGGGCGACCCAGTTGAATTTTATGGCCCTGGTTTCCGTCATTTTAACGCAGTCATTACAGATTTACATGATTCAGATGGAAATAAAATTGATCGGGCTCCAAATCCGATGGAACTATTGACGATTTCCTTGCCACATCCGGTTTATCCAGGTGATATGGTACGCAGTCGTAAAGAAGGTTTGATAAATCTTTATAAAGAAGACGGCACAAATGTCACAGTACGGGCATAAAAATCCACATTGAGAAGAGGTTTGAATGGTTAATTCTGCCTCTTTTCATTTGTAAAAAATATTTTAAAAAAATGAATGTAAACGCTTGCTTTTTTAAAAAAGAAGGTGTACAATATAATTAAAGAAAGATAAGAAAGGGCTGATTCCAATGGGTATCGGAACATTCATATTTTAAATCGTTTATGATGTATTAGTTTCTATTTGCTAATTGTTTTTCTTAATTGGAGGTATTTGATTAAATATTTCTGAAGATGTCATGTAGTGGTTTGTAGAATTGCATCGCGTATGAAGAACGCAAAGTAAGAATAAATAAGAATGTTATTTGATGCAGTCGGTAGAAGCTTTTTAATGATTTTCATGCTTAGTAAAAAAACCGCTATTGTTTTAGATGAAAAAACTTGTTTTTGATATATTGTGGACAAGAAAATCATTCTTTAATAAAATAACGATGGAATCATCATAAGAATCTCTTTTCAGATAATTACTTTCTGAAAGTCTATCTATCACTTATTAGCAAATAGAAACGGCTCCTAGCTTTCTGTAGGTATACAGTAACTAGGAGTTTTTGTATGCTCTGTTCTTTGAAAAAAATCATGAAAAGTAGTATAATAAATTAGATATGCAAAAGATTTGCAAAACTGTAATTCGACTTGGGATTCCAAGGACCGTTAGTAAAAAAAATTGAAAAGGAGAATCAATGAGCAATATTAAATTGATTGCTTTGGGCGGTGTACGTGAAAATGGGAAAAATCTTTACATCGCTGAAGTGGATGAATCTATTTTTGTCCTGGATGTCGGATTAAAATATCCAGAAAATGAACAGCTTGGTGTGGATTTTGTTATTCCAAATATGGACTATTTGTTTGAAAATAAGGATCGTATTGCAGGGGTCTTTTTGACACACGGGCATGCGGATGCAATTGGTGCCTTGCCTTATTTACTTGCTGAAACGAAAGTCCCTGTATTTGGCTCAGAATTGACGATTGAGTTGGCTAAGTTATTTGTCAAAGGAAATGATACGGTCAAAAAGTTCAATGATTTTCATGTGATTGATGAAGACACAGAGATTGATTTTGGAGGTACAGTTGTATCTTTCTTTAAAACAACGCACTCTATTCCAGAGAGTTTAGGGATTGTTTTGAAAACGTCTGAAGGGAATATTGTTTACACAGGTGATTTCAAGTTTGACCAAACGGCTAGTCAGTCTTACGCAACAGATTTTGCTCGCTTGGCGGAAATTGGTCGTGAAGGTGTTCTAGCTCTTCTTAGTGATTCTGCAAATGCGGATAGTACGATTCAAGTGGCAAGTGAGAGCGAAGTTGCAAAGGAAATTAGCGATACAATTGGAGACTGGGAAGGACGCGTGATTGTTGCGGCGGTTGCAAGCAATCTTTCTCGGATTCAACAAGTCTTTGAAGCTGCTGCTAGGACAGGGCGTCGTGTTGTGTTGACTGGATTTGACATTGAAAATATCGTTCGTACAGCTATTCGCTTGAAGAAATTATCACTTGTGGACGAACGTTTGCTAATCAAACCAAAAGAAATGTCCAAGTTTGAAGATCATGAGTTGATTATTTTGGAAACTGGGCGTATGGGTGAGCCAATCAATGGCTTGCGCAAGATGTCTATTGGTCGTCACCGTTATGTAGAAATCAAAGAAGGTGATTTGGTTTATATTGTTACAACACCGTCTATCGCAAAAGAAGCCTTGGTGGCACGTGTAGAAAACATGATCTACCAAGCAGGTGGTGTTGTCAAACTAATTACGCAAGATTTGCGAGTGTCTGGACATGGAAATGAGCGCGATTTGCAATTGATGTTAAACCTCTTGCAGCCAAAATTCTTGTTCCCAATTCAAGGAGAATATCGTGAATTGGCAGCACATGCTAAAGCTGCCATGGCAATTGGTATGTTGCCAGAGAATATTTTTATTCCAAAGCGTGGTAGCATTATGGAATATGAAAAGGGTGATTTTGTACCTGCTGGTGCGGTATCTTCTGGTGATGTTATGATTGACGGAAATGCGATTGGTGATGTCGGAATTATCGTTCTTCGTGACCGCAAAGTTCTGTCTGAAGACGGTATCTTTATCGTAGCCATTACAGTAAACCGTCGTGATAAGAAGATTATTTCCAAAGCCAAGGTTCATACACGTGGATTTGTTTATGTCAAGAAAAGCCGTGATATTTTGCGTGAGAGTGCTGACTTAATCAATAAAACAGTTGAAGATTACCTTGCAAAAGATAATTTTGACTGGAGTGAGTTGAAAGGCTCGGTGCGTGACAATCTTGCGAAATATCTCTTTGAGCAAACCAAACGTCGTCCGGCAATTTTACCTGTTGTAATGGAAGTGCGTTAAGTAGGTTAAATTAGCACATTTTATATAGTTACAAAAATCGTGGGGTCAGGACATTTGTTCCAACCCCTTTCTTACATTTATATTAAAAGGAGAAAAAATGGCATTTTTTGAAATAGAGTATCATTCAGCAGTACTAGAAATGGAGCGTCGTGTCAATGTCATCTATCCTGATGCGGATGCAGTAGCCCCCAGTCAGATAGCAGATATGGATATTCCCGTTCTTTACCTTTTGCACGGCATGGGAGGCAATGAAAATTCGTGGCGAAAACGGACGAATATTGAGCGTTTACTGCGCCATACAAATTTAATTGTCATTATGCCGTCAACAGATCTTGCTTGGTACACTAATACTGCTTATGGATTGAATTATTATGATGCTATAGCAAAAGAATTGCCTGAGGTTATGCAGCGTTTCTTTCCCAATATGAGTCGGAAACGGGAGAAAACATTTATTGCAGGTCTGTCAATGGGAGGTTATGGGGCTTATAAAATAGCCTTGACGACAGATCGATTCTCTTATGCAGGGTCATTTTCAGGCGCTATTGGGCTCGGTCTAGATGATGTGGACATAGAAGAACTTCCAGGTGGGACGCTCAACTATTGGCAAGGTGTGTTTGGTGATTTGAAAGCAGCTGATGTCAAGCAGCATTTTTTGACGACAATGGCAAAGAAGTCAGATAAAAAGACTAAATTTTACGCTTGGTGTGGGGAGCAGGATTTTCTTTATCAAGCAAATGAAGTAGCTGTTAAACAATTGCGCGAATGTGGCTTAGATATCACCTATCATCATAATCCGGGAAAGCATGAGTGGTATTATTGGGAAAATCAACTAGAAGAATTTCTGAAATGGTTGCCGATTGATTTTGAAGTGGAGGAGCGCTTATCCTAAAGTTGCTTGAGAAATGACTTTTTTGACAGCAATTTACATTTTTTTGTCAATATTTTATTCTTTCTTTTACAGTTATCTATGTTAAGAAATTTTTAAGCGAATCTCATTATACTTACTCTTTACATTTGAGATTAGGAGGGAAGTATGAGGTTTATATTTCGATTGATTTCGGGGCTATTTCGATTGCTCTGGCGATTGTTTTACACAGTTGCATTGACAGTACTCATTTTTGTGGGAATATTGTATGTCATTAGTCCTTCTAAAAGCAATTTTTCGACAACACTTCAGCAAGATGTCAGTCAAATTTATCGATATGTAAGTGGACAGGATAGTCAGCTAGGCCTTGGACAAAATGTGAAAGACCTGACCAAACAGCTATCGGACAATCATGTTCATCAAGCGTCTGGTGTCCGATGGGACACAGCAAGCGCTACGGTTTATATAGATACACAAGATGAGACATTTCGCTCAGCTTATCAAGAAGCCATTCGTGCTTGGAATCAAACAGGTGCTTTTACTTTTCAGATTGTAAATGATAAAAATCAAGCCAATATTGTGGCGACAGAGATGAATGATGGTACGGTGAGTGCGGCAGGTGAGGCAGAATCACAAACTAATTTATTGACGAAACGCTTCACAAATGTAACGGTTCGACTAAATCGTTACTATCTATTGAATAGTCAATATGGCTACTCTTATGAGCGAATCGTAAACACAGCAGAACACGAACTGGGACATGCGATTGGATTGGAGCATAATGAAGAAAAATCCGTCATGCAATCTTCTGGCTCGTTTTACGGGATTCAAGCAGTAGATGTTCAAGCAGTAAAGGAGTTGTATCAAGCATAAAATGATAAGAAATATCTTTAAAATCATTAGACGTTTCCCAGAGCAAGTTTTCTTGTTTGTCTTTAATTCTAGTATTTTTGCATGGCTATGGCAAAGTGGTTCTGATATTGCCAATCATATCGGTGTGACAGCTGCATGGCAGGAACATGTTCCTGTGTCCATTCAGAATTTCTTTGGTCAAAATAGTCAAGCTATTCAAGGATTTTTCAATCATTCAGCTGTGATGTGGTTGATTGGTTCGATGATAATTCTTTGGGTCATTCGTTTTGTAAAAGGAATCATCAAATTAGGGCTTTTTGCTTTGATTATTCTATTAGGTGTTTACCTTGTGATGCAAAATCAAGAAATTTTAAGTAGTTTTAAATGAAAATGCGGTCAAAATGAACTGCATTTTTGTTTTCTAAGATAGCAGTTGAGATAGGAATCTGCTATAATAGGTTTATGATTATTTTACAAGCAAATAAGATTGAACGCTCTTTTGCAGGGGAGGTTCTTTTTGATAATATCAACCTGCAAGTGGATGAACGAGATAGAATTGCCTTAGTAGGGAAAAATGGGGCTGGCAAGTCCACCCTTTTGAAGATTTTAGTTGGTGAGGAAGCTCCAAGCACTGGGGAAGTCAATAAAAAGCGGGACATGTCCCTGTCTTATTTGGCGCAGGATAGTCGCTTTGAGTCTGTCAATACCATTTACGATGAAATGCTGCATGTTTTTGATGATTTACGTCAGCAGGAGCAACGATTGCGACAGATGGAGCTGTCTATGGGGGATTTGACTGGGACGGATCTGGAAAAACTGATGACAGATTATGACCGCTTGTCAGAGGATTTCCGTCAGGCAGGCGGCTTTACCTATGAGGCAGATATTCGTGCGATTCTTAATGGTTTCAAGTTTGATGAGTCTATGTGGCAGATGAAGATAGAAGAGCTTTCGGGCGGGCAGAATACTCGACTGGCTTTAGCAAAAATGCTGTTGGAAAAGCCAGATTTATTGGTACTGGATGAGCCGACTAACCACTTAGATATAGAGACGATTGCTTGGCTAGAGAACTACTTGAGCAACTATAGCGGGGCTCTCATCATCGTCAGTCACGACCGTTATTTTCTAGACAAGGTAGCTACTGTGACGCTGGACTTGACCCAGCATTCGCTGGATCGCTATGTGGGAAATTACTCTAGTTTTGTTCAGCAAAAGGAGCAGAAACTCTTGACAGAGGCCAAGAATTATGAAAAGCAGCAGAAGGAAATTGCTGCTTTGGAGGATTTTGTTAATCGCAATCTAGTTCGGGCATCTACAACCAAACGCGCTCAATCCAGACGCAAACAGCTGGAAAAAATGGAGCGTCTGGACAAGCCAGACAGAGGCAGTCGTTCTGCTAATATGACCTTTCGCTCGGCTAAGCCTTCTGGAAATGTCGTTCTGACTGTAGAAGATGCGGCTATTGGTTATGATAGCCAAGTGTTGTCCGAGCCTATCAATCTGGATATTCGTAAATTTAACGCAGTAGCTATTGTCGGACCAAATGGTATTGGCAAAACAACTCTTATCAAGTCCATTGTAGGACAAATTCCTTTTATCCGTGGGCAGGAGCATCTGGGGGCAAATGTGGAACTGGGCTACTATGACCAGACCCAAAGCCGATTGACACCGAGCAATTCAGTCTTGGACGAACTTTGGAATGATTTTAAACTAACACCAGAAGTGGAAATCCGCAATCGTCTAGGTGCCTTTCTCTTCTCAGGAGATGATGTCAAAAAGTCTGTCAGTATGCTGTCAGGTGGGGAACGGGCGCGGCTTTTACTGGCTAAGCTATCTATGGAAAACAAGAATTTTCTGGTGCTGGACGAGCCAACCAACCACCTAGATATTGATAGTAAAGAGGTGCTGGAGAATGCCTTAATTGATTTTGACGGCACTCTGCTCTTTGTCAGTCATGACCGCTACTTTATCAACCGAGTTGCCACGCAGATTATCGAGCTTTCTGATACTGGCTCCACTCTTTATCTGGGCGATTATGACTATTATCTGGAGAAAAAAGCAGAGCTGGAAGCTTTGAGAGAGGAGAAAGCTTCCGTGGCAGAACTCGCTCAGCTTCAGCCAGTCACCAACTACCAACTCCAGAAAGAAACGCAGAAAGAAGCTCGGAAATTAGCTCGCCGTTTGGAGCAGTTAGAAGCTGAAATCGAAGAGCTGGATATGCAAACGACCGAGTTGACTACAGCTATGCAAGAGACCAATGACGCGAGTGAACTCATGGAGCTTCAGCAAAAGCTAGACCAGCTGACTGAACAGCAGGAAGCAGCCATGACAGAGTGGGAAGAAGTGGCAGAACAGGTGTAGGAGGAAAGGATACTAAACTATGTTTTATATAAATTGGGATACTACTTCATATCATAATAATGTGGAAAAAAGTCAAAAAGCACCGAATACTTTTGTGTTTTACCAAGATAATTGGGATGATCATGGTTATAATCTAACTTATACGGTATGTTATTACGATCAAAATCTGAACGAAGTATTGTTAGGAAATTATAGAATTTATAATCCAAATATTGAGAGTCAAGTTAATGAATTTGAAAAAAAATGGATATCGGTTCAAATATATAATGATATGTCAAATGGAAATTTTTATAATCTTGATAGTGAGAGGAGTCTTATAAATATAAATAGTAACTACTATTCACTTGCGCATGATATTTCCTTCTATCAAAATTTGTGTATTCTTGGATCAAGTTACTATGAAGAATTTTTAAAAGTATTTCGTGATTTAACAGTCATTGATTTGCCGAAAGAGATAAAAGAAAATGAAGGTGTTAAAAAAGCTCTGTTGAGAAATGATAGTGTAACAAATATAAAATTAAACAATAAACTAAAGGAACTTGAGAAACGTTTAAATGTTGGGAATTTTACTGATTATATTTTTACTTCTATTGATAATAATCAAGAAGAACTGAAAAGAAAGATAGAAGAAACGATTTCTGACTTAGTAAGAGAAACACCCTATTCCTACAACTTATTGAATAATTTGGTTTATAATTATGCAAATAAAAACTTTAATGATCAAGATTTAAAAGTATATGATTTCTTATCTTCTCTATTTGGGAGTAGTATTTATTTCAACTTAAAAACTGGTTTAGATTCTTGTGTTGATGAGAATTTAAGAATTATATTAAATAATGTAAATACAATTAAAAAAACACTAAGCTATAATTCTGATGATAAAAATTTTATTCACTACACATCATTAAATACTCTGAATTTTTTACTGCCTAGTAAAAACGGTAAGGATAAATCTTCCCCTAGGTTACGGTTAAGCAATGCGAGACAAATGAATGATCCAAATGAGGGATACACGTTTCTTGAACTTATAGGAGTTAAAAAAGAAGAGCTTCCTGTTACTGATTACGAAACATCGTCATTCTATTTTGCATCAATGTCGCAAATTGGAGATGGTCAAAATCTTGAGGATAGTCTTCCAATGTGGAAACAGTATGGTGATGATGCAAAGGGGGTTAATTTAACTTATCATGCAAAATATATTCAAGATTTAGTGGATGATGGTATAGAAATTTATAGAGTTTGTTATAAGGTATCAGAAGAAGAAGACGTGAAAAAAGCTATCAATAACATAAAAGATGAATTTAATAAAATTCGAAATAGAGATGATGCTGAAAAACAGCAGACATTTTTTTCAGCCTTACGTCTAATAGATAATATCCGTTATTTATTTAAAGAGGAAGATTATAGCTATGAAAATGAGTATCGGATTATTAAATCTTACGAAGGTAAGGAACATGAGATTTTTCCCTTTAAGAACGCTAATAGTGCAATTCCTGGGTTATATGTTTATCTTGATAAAGAGCTGAAATATTCCAAAATTAAATTGGGGCCTAAGTGCGAAGATATTGATTTTATTGCACCGTATATCAAATATGTTGATTCAGGGATTGAAGTAACTCAGTCAAAAATTCCATATAGATAATCGTCTGTTCTTTTCATATTACTAGAATAATTTCCTATTTTCGATTCGGACATTCTTCCCTAAGAGTAAATCTCGAACGTTTCAAACGGGGATGAGAGTTTTTTGAGCAAAAAACCTCGTCCTTCATGGAGGACGAGGCAACTTTTAAGTAATTTGCCATTTTCCACATGCGGACGAGAAGTTTTAGGGGAAAATGGCTTTGTCCAGTTTTCGGAAAGAGGTTTTTGGAGCAAATTCCGAACATTCTTGTTTCGGAAAAAGCTTTTTTGAAAAAATAATGTCGTCCGATTTTCGGACAAGAAGATTTTGACAAAAAAAGACGTGTCCAAAAGTAAAATCCGAACATTTGAAAAATATCTTCAAAAAACTAGGTTGGATTTCCAACCTAGTTTCTATTTTTGAGTTCTTTTTTGGCTTTGGCTAATTCATTTCTGAGAGAGAAATTCTTCGGCATACTGATGAGGATAGTAGTGATAGCTCCAAGTAAGACAGAGAGTAAAATTAAGAGAATCAGTGGAATTTTAAAGCGAAAGAAAATAAAACTAACGGTGACGCTTTGCATATTAGCCAAAGACAGTCCAGCGATTAGGAGGATTGCGAGCAACAGTAAAATGTAATGCATTCTTTCTTTCATCATTGGTCTCCTTTTGTATTTTATATCCCTATTCAAACTCTGCCTTGCTCTTGATGTCACCGTATTCTTCTGGGACTTCTTGAGCTAGAATGTCCTCGTAGTTGGCGAGTGGAGTATCTTGGCCATATTTATTCTTCAGGGCAGTTGTCACTAAGCGGTAGGCTAGATTGGCATTGCGGGATAGGATAGGACCGTGGAAGTAAGAGCCAAAGACATTCTTGTAGTGTACGCCTTCGCTTTGGTCTTCCTTGTTGTTTCCATTCCCATAAATAATTCTGCCGAGCGGTTTTTCGTCTTCAGATAGGAATGTCCGTCCTTGGTGATTTTCAAAACCATAATAGGTTTCGTCAAATTCATCGTTATAAATCTTGATGTCGCCGATGTAGCGGTTATTTTTTTGATTGAGAGTATAGTGTCCCATAATTCCAAGTCCCTCAATCCGCCGACCAGAAGCTTCGATATAGTATTGCCCTAGAAGCTGAAAGCCACCACAGATAGCTAGTACCACGCCGTCATGATTGATAAATTCTTCCAAGCTATCTTTTTTTGCAGGCAGATCTCGTGCCACAATGGTCTGCTCGTAGTCTTGCCCTCCGCCGAAAAATACCAAATCATAGTAATCTTTATCAAACTCATCTTCAAGTGAGACAATATCAATTTGAACGCGAGCGCCTAGTTTTTCAGCTACATATTTGAGCATGAGAATATTGCCATTGTCACCGTAGGTATTCATGAGATTGCCATAGAGATGAGCAATCTTCAAATCATAAGTATAATCCCGATTTTCAGGAGAAGTTAGTGATGTATAAACCATTAGTTCATCTCCTTTCTGACAACTTGATGAGAAGCAAGCAATTCACGGAATTCTAGCATGGCTGTATAAGTAGCTAAGATATAGGCATGCTTGGTTTCTTGGTTTTTAATTTCTTCAAAGACTTGGCTCAAATCAGCTACTTCACTGATTTGTTCAGCATTATAGCCAGTAACTCGCAAGCGGCGAGCAATCTCAGAATGACGAACCCCGCCAGCAATCATATGTGGGATATCCATGTTTAAAACCTGCTCAAAATCCGCGTCCCAAATCCAGCTCGTGTCAATACCGTCCGCGTAGTTAGCATTGAGCAAAACGGACAAGCTAAATGGATAAGGAGTTAGCTTGATCATCTCCAGAGCTTGCGTAGCTCCAACAGGATTTTTAATGAGAACCAGCGTACACTCTTTGTCGCCAATCTTGAAAGTTTCCTGACGTCCGAAAACAGCTCTACTCTTGTCAAAACCAGTCTTGATAGTGGTTGGGTCAACTCCAAAGAACTGAGCAACGGAAACGGCAGCTAAAGCATTGTAGATATTATACAGACCACCGATGTTGATGTGATAGCTTTGACCGTCAATGACAAATTCTGAACTGTTGTGATGAAGGCTGGTCAATTGGGTCAGTTTGTAGTCTAATTCAGGACGTTTAAAATCACAGTGCTCACAAATATAATCGCCTAGATTAGCATAAGTATTGAGCTTGTATTTTAAAATGTGCTGACATTTAGGACAGAGAATACCCTCCGTATTGTAATGAGCTAGCTGTGGTTCTCCTTTTTCGGTATCAAAACCATAATATTGGACCGGATTTTTGAGAGTAACAGAGTTAAATAGTGGACTGTCTCCATTTAGCAAGACGGTTGCCGTAGGAACTTTTTGAGCAGCATCCAAAATCATTTGGTAGGTCGTGTAAATCTCTCCGTAACGATCCATTTGGTCGCGGAAAATATTGGTAAAGACGAAGAGGCTCGGTTTAATGTAGTCGCAAATGCGTGAGAGACTAGCTTCATCGATTTCTAGTACGGCGATATTCTTGCCGGATTTTCCTTTTTTAGCGGTTAGGAAAGTGGTTGTAATGCCGCTAATCATATTGGCTCCGCTGGGATTGGTCACTACTTCGTCAAAAGCCTCTTTGAGGATTCCAACTGTCAGAGCAGTAGTCAAGGTTTTCCCGTTTGTCCCTGTAATCACCACTACTTCGTAATCACGTGCTAGTGTATTTAAAATGTCGTTGTCAAACTTCAGGGCAAGTTTTCCAGGCAGAGTTGAACCACGTCCCAGTTTACTTAAAACAAAATGGGAGGACTTCCCTGCAAGAGTGCCCAACATAGTATTTATCTTCATAAGAAATATTTTATCATAAAAAAGTAAAGAAGGTTACAGAAAAATATCTTGAAAAGTGATATAATAGTCAAGAACGTTTTTAGGTTGAGAAAGAGAGGACACTGAAAATGAATTTTCAGCAATTGTCCAATCTCCAATATTGGTCTAGTTTATTTTCTAGTCCTTGGAGTATTGTTACCAATATTATCGATATTGCACTGGTTGCTTGGATTTTATTTTATTTTACAAAAGCAATCGCTGGTACTAAAATTATGATTCTCGTTCGAGGGGTTTTAATCTTTGTGCTGGCTCAGATTCTTGCCAATGCCATTGGTTTAACAACGGTTTCTTGGTTGATTAATCAAGTCATTACCTATGGAGTTATTGCGGCTGTTGTGATTTTTACACCTGAGATTCGTACAGGTCTGGAAAGGCTGGGGCGTGCTACCGATTTGTTTTCGACAGCACCCATTAGCTCAGAAGAAAGAATGGTGCAGGCATTTGTCAAAGCAGTGGATTATATGAGTCCGCGGAAAATTGGGGCTCTCGTTGCTATCCAAGGTAGCAGAACCTTACAAGAATACATTGCAACAGGGATTCCTTTAGATGCCGATGTATCAGGTGAGTTGTTAATCAATATCTTCATTCCCAATACACCGCTGCATGACGGTGCTGTCATTGTAAGAGACAATAAAATAGCTGTTTCTTGCGCTTATCTTCCGCTCACAGAAAATACAGGGATTTCTAAGGAATTTGGGACACGTCACCGCGCGGCAATCGGTCTGTCAGAAGTGTCCGATGCCCTTACTTTTGTAGTATCGGAGGAAACTGGAGGTATCTCTATTACACATAATGGAGTTTTCAAGCATAATTTGACATTAGAGGAATTTGAAGCAGAATTGCGGAAAGTGCTGATCTCAGATGAACCACCAAAATTACCATTTAGAAATCGTGTGCTAGGAGGTTGGAAACATGAAAAATCGTAAACAGATTTGGTACATCATTTCTTCCATCTTTTTTGCGGGTGTTTTATTTATTTACGCCACCACGACAAATTACCAAAATAATTCAAATGCTAGACAAACAACTTCTGAAAACTATACCAACACCTTGCCTAGTGTACCAATTGATATTAAATACAATAGTGAAAAATATTTTATCAGTGGGTTTGCATCTGAAGTGTCAGTAGTGTTGACAGGATCTAATCGTGTGACTCTTGCTAGTGAAATGCAAGAAAGCACACGAAAATTCAAGGTTGTGGCAGATTTGACAAAAGCTACAGAAGGAACGAGAGAAGTACCTTTGGCGATTAAAAATTTACCTAGTGGTTTAACTGCGACTGTCACACCAGCTAAGATTACAGTGAAAGTTGGCAAGAAAGCAAGCAAGACAGTTGAAGTGAAAACAACTATCAGTTCAGCCCAGTTAGCAGATGGGTTGATGGTTGATCGCGTGACGGTTGGTGACAATAAGGTAACTGTTACAAGTGACGAAGATACGCTGGCTAAGGTCGATCATGTAGAAGCGGTAGTGCCAACTAGTGAAAAAATATCAGCTAACTATTCAGGAAATGCCCCACTACAGGCAGTTGATGCAAATGGCACAGTTTTGCCAAGTGTGATTACTCCTTATGAGACAACCATAAAAATTACTGTTAAATCATCAAGTTCGTCTTCGAGTTCGACGAGCTCATCCAAATAAAAGTATTGAAAGGATTTTATAAAAATGGGAAAATATTTCGGAACGGACGGAGTTCGTGGAGAAGCAAATGTGGAGTTAACACCAGAGTTAGCTTTTAAATTAGGGCGTTTTGGTGGTTATGTATTGAGCCAGCATGAGAAAGATGTACCCCGTGTCTTTGTAGGACGTGACACGCGTATTTCAGGAGAAATGCTGGAAAGTGCTTTAGTAGCTGGACTTCTGTCTGTTGGGATTCGTGTTTATAAGCTCGGAGTTATCGCCACACCAGGCGTTGCTTATCTGGTGAAATCTGAAAAAGCAAGTGCTGGGGTTATGATTTCAGCTAGCCATAATCCTGCACTTGACAACGGTATTAAATTCTTTGGTGGCGACGGCTATAAATTGGACGATGAGCGTGAATTAGAAATTGAAGCTCTTCTTGATGCTAAAGAAGACAATTTACCACGTCCAAGTGCGGAAGGATTAGGGACACTGATGGATTATCCAGAAGGATTGCGCAAATATCAACAATATCTCGTGTCCACTGGTCTTGATTTAGACGGAATGAAAGTTGCTCTTGATACAGCAAATGGTGCTGCTTCAACCAGTGCTCGTCAAGTATTTGCGGATTTGGGAGCTAGATTGATAGTCATTGGAGAAAATCCAGATGGGTTAAATATCAACTTGAATGTTGGCTCTACACATCCTGAAAAATTGCAAGAAACAGTCCATGAATCAGGATCAGCACTTGGTCTAGCATTTGACGGAGATAGCGATCGCTTGATTGCAGTTGATGAGAATGGTGAGATTGTCGATGGTGATAAAGTTATGTATATCATCGGGAAATACCTCTCTGAAAAAGGTTTGCTTGCTCAAAATACAATCGTAACAACCGTTATGTCAAACCTTGGTTTCCATAAAGCTTTGGATCGCGAAGGTATTAACAAGGTGATTACAGCTGTTGGTGACCGCTATGTTGTAGAAGAGATGCGCAAATCTGGTTACAATCTGGGCGGTGAGCAATCCGGTCACGTGATTATCATGGATTATAATACGACGGGTGACGGTCAGCTGACAGCTGTTCAATTGACAAAAGTGATGAAAGAAACAGGCAAGCCTTTGTCTGAATTAGCATCGGAAGTAACGATTTATCCACAAAAATTGGTCAATATCCGTGTTGAAAACAGCATGAAGGACAAGGCCATGGAAGTGCCTGCCATTAAAGCGGTGATTGAAAAAATGGAAGCGGAAATGGCTGGCAATGGTCGCATTCTTGTTCGTCCAAGCGGAACAGAACCACTTTTACGGGTCATGGCAGAAGCACCAAGCCACGAAGAAGTAGACTATTATGTTGATACAATTGCAGATATTGTACGTACTGAAATTGGTATTGAATAAAGTAAAGAAGCTCTTGTTTGTACAGCAAACGAGGCTTTTTTCTTTCTATTGCAACTTGTTTTGTCAATCAATTTTTTATATAATACAAGCAATATATGAGGTGATGATGTGAAAACAAGAGGGCTATTGGTATTGGATGTTGACAGTACCTTGATTAGAGAAGAAGGAATTGATTTGCTAGGTGCTGCAGCAGGAGTTGGTGAGCAAGTCGCAGCCATTACAGAACGGGCTATGCAAGGGGAATATGATTTTGAGACAGCTCTGATAGAACGCGTGGCCTTGCTCAAAGGACTTCCTGAAACAATTTTTAAACGAGTCTCTAAGAAAATTCATTTTACCAAAGGTGCTCAAGAGTTGATAGAAGACATGCACCGGTGTGGATACAAGGTTGGCGTTGTATCAGGCGGATTTCATGAAATGGTAGACGAATTAGCCGCGAAATTGAATGTAGATTACGTAAAAGCTAATCGTTTAGTAGTGAAAGACGGTAAGCTAACCGGCAGAGTTTTAGGAACAATTGTCACAAAAGAAGGCAAAAAAGCAATGCTAAGACAATGGGCGGAGGAAAACAATTTGACTCTTGCTCAAACCATTGCTGTAGGAGACGGTGCCAATGACCTCCCAATGATATTGACGGCAGGAATCGGGATTGCTTTTAACGCCAAGCCTCTTGTGAGAGAACAAGCGCCGTATCAAATCAATCAAACGGACTTGTATCAAGTCATAAAACTTTTGGAAGAGATAGAAAGTGAGGACTAAGTCATGCATATTTTAATTGCACCAGATTCTTTTAAAGAAAGTTTATCACCCCAAAGTGTTGCAGAGGCTATAAAAGCAGGATTTTCCAAGGCACTCCCTGAAGCGACATTTGACTTGCTACCCATTGGAGATGGTGGTGAAGGAACGATGACAGCTTTGATCGCAGCCTTGCAGTTAGACACTTATACTCACATCGTAACTGGGCCTTTCGGAGAACCTGTTTCGATGAAATATGCTCGCAAAGGAGATATAGCTCTCTTTGAAATGGCTGATTTGGTTGGTTTAGCCTCTATTTCACCAGAAAAAAGAAATCCTCTGACTCTTGATACCAGGGGATTGGGAGAGTTGATTTTGTATCTAGCCAAGGAAGGTGTGAGGCAAATCTATATTGGAGTAGGGGGCTCTGCTACCAATGATGGTGGGATTGGAATGGCAGTTGGACTGGGTTATGAATTTTTCGATAAAGACAATCATTTGCTTCAAGCAAAAGGTGCATCGTTGGGGCGTGTGGCCCGTATTTCAGCCGACAAAGTTCCTACAATTTTAGAAAATCTGGACATCCAGATTCTGACAGATGTCACGAATCCTCTCTGTGGTGAGAATGGTGCTACATACGTTTTTGGAGGACAAAAAGGATTGCCCAATCTGCTGTTTTCTCAAGTGGATCAGGCAATGGCGACATTTTATAAACAGGCTAATCCAGCAGTTTTTTCACTAGCTGGTGCAGGTGCTGGAGGAGGTATGACGGCTGGTCTGGTGACATTTGCGCATGGAAAAATTGTTTCAGGAATTGATACTTGTCTTAACTTACTTGATTTTGATAATCGTGTCAAAAAGGCTGATTTAGTCATCGTGGGTGAAGGACGAATGGATCAACAAAGTCTGGCAGGTAAAGCTCCGATTGGAGTAGCCAAAAGAACGCCTAGTAATATTCCTGTGATTGCTATTTGTGGTAGTTTAAGCGATGACTTACCTGATTTTCCGGCAGAAAACATTCAAGCTGCTTTTCCAATCATTTCTCAAGTCGAACCTCTAGCTATTACTTTAGCCAAGGCAGAAGAGAATCTCATCTGGATAGCCCAAAATATTGGAAATTTGTTGAAGATGAAAATGTAATATTTCACTCTGTTTTTTAAATATTGAGATGATGGAACAACTATCTACTTGCAATTTCGTTGAGTGAACATAGTCTCTATGCAACAGTAAAGGAAAGCATTTATGAATATTGAAAAAATGAAATACTTTATGGATTTATATGAGTGTAGAAGTTTTACGGAGACTGCAAAGAGAAATTATATTTCTCAGGCTTCTATCAGTCAATATATTACTTCTTTAGAAAAGGAATTTGATACGCAGTTTTTTGATCGTAAAGTAACACCTATTAGACCCACAAAGGCTGGCGATCGTTTTTACCAAGAAGCAAGAATTTTAGTAAAACAGTACGAGAATATGCAAGATCAGATGAAAAATCTGTCTGAAAAAATTGTGCCTAAAATTCGTTTAGCTTACACATCGGTGATTGACCTTCAGCTCCTTTTGCCATTTATCATGTTTCTAAGGGAGAAAGACATTAGGTTACAAATTGTACTTGAGAAAGTGGCTTGTAAAGATATTGATGCCTATGTCAGCAATAATCTTTGTGATTTAGCATTATCGTTTTCTGATGAATTTTCAAATTCTCACTTAACCTATATCAGCTTAAAGGAAGGTCATTATAATGCTTTAGTGAGTAGGCAACATCCTTTGTTTGAAAAAGAGCTCATTACAGTAGAAGAACTGTATCAATATCCTTTATTGATGTTAAGTGAAGAAAAAATGGGCGAAAGTTTTCATACAATGAAAGAACGGTCAATAGCAGATGGATTCTTTCCTAAAATTGAAAGAACCGTTGATGAGTTTGAAGCTAGCTTCTTTTACATCATTTCAGATAATTTAATTGGTTTTGTAACTGATGGTTATGATGTTGAAAATTTTGAAGGCATGATACGAAGCATTCCAATTGATCAGAGTCAACATTCTTATAATATTGTATTAGCTTACATAGACCAGAATCAAAACAGTGGCTTGAAGCAATTTTTAGAAACACTAAGTGAGTATCAGAAAATTCAATACCCTATTTGAAATCTTAATTGGATTTTTGAGGGCGCTTACACTATAATAGAGTTATCAAAACAAAGTGAGGAAAATCACATGAACAAACTATTATTAACTGGAGTAGATGGGAACCTAGGTGGCTTAGCAGCTGACTATCTTTTAAAACTTACAGATAAGAAAAAACTGATTTTTGGCGGATACAGCGAAGCAGCATTGGGAAAATACAGCCAGTTGGGTGTTGAGACACGCCAGATGAATTTTAATCATGCTGAAGGGTTGGCAGACAAATTTGCAGGTGCAGAGACAGTTGCCCTTATTTCAATGCCGTTTGTTGGCCCTAAACGCCAAGCAGCACATCGAAATGTAGTGGATGCAGCCAAAACAGCAGGAGTAAAGAAGATTATTTATACGTCTTTGGTCAATGCGGCTGACCCTACAAATCCAAGTGTTGAAAAAATCGACCATGCCTATACTGAAAAATATATTGAAGAATCTGGATTGGATTATATTTTCTTGCGGAATTCCCAGTATGCAGAAGCGATGATTACCAATTATTTCACTTTTGTACATGCAAATGCCCCTCTGGCAAACAGCCAAGGGGACGGGAAGATGGCTTATATTTCTCGGAAAGACTGTGCCAAGGCTGTTGCATATGCACTTCTGGCGCAGGATCTGCATTACTCTATTCAAAATATCAATGGTCCGGAGCTGTTGACTATATCAGAGTTTGTTCAAATTGGAAACCAAGTGACGGGAAACGATATTTCCTATAAAGCTATTTCTGATGAGGAAAACTATGCTATTTTTGATGCTATGGGTGTTCCTCGGACGACGGATGGCGAATTTAAAAAAGACTCGGAAGCCCCTTTTTCATCAGAAGGCATGGTTACCTTTGCGCAGGCAATTCGAGAAGGGAAGATGGATGTTTTCACCGATGATTTTGAAAAGCTGACAGGTGAAAAAGCATTGACTGTTCGTTATATGTTTGAGCATGCGGATGACTTTCAAGTAGGTGAGCGTCATTCTCAGGATAATTAGGGAGGTTGCAAGATGAGTAAGATCGTCGTGAATGGAGTTGACGGGAATTTTGGTTCTCGGGTAGCCGAGTACATTCAAAAACTTCTTCCAAAAGCGTCACTACTGTTTACAGCACCACGAGAAGAGGGATTGAAGAAATATCAAGAACTTGGTATTAAAACAGCAGTAGCAAATTTTAACTCACAGGAGGAATTAGAAAAGGTATTTCAAAATGCTGACAAAGTGCTCTTAATTTCAATGCCATTTGTTGGGAAAAATCGCAGAACTGCTCATAAAAATGTCGTTGAAGCATGTGTTAAAGCAAATGTGAAACAAATTGTATACACATCTGTTTTATCTGCTAGTCATCCATTTAACCCAAGTATTGAGAATATTGATCATAGTTATACAGAAGCTATTATTCAGAACTCAACATTGGATTATATTTTTCTTAGAAATTCACTATTTGCAGAGGCTTTCATCAGTGATTATATGCGTGCAGTAGAGGCGAATGAAAAAACTATCTCTAAAAATATGGGGGATGGACGTGTTTGGTTTATTTCTCGTCAAGATGCTGCTTTTGCGGCAAGCTGTGCATTGGCAAATGACTTGTTGCATAGAGAAGTTCTTAATATCAATGGTTTGGAACCAATCTCTTATCAAGATTTTCTTGATATTGCCAATAAAGCGACTGGAAATGTTATTACTTATACTAAATTGACGGATGAAGAGCTTTATGCATATTTTGATTCTATTGGTGTACCAAGAGATACCAATGGGGATTTTAGTCAAAGTCCTATTCAAGCAACTTCAGAAGGTATGGTTAGTTTTGGAACAACGGTAACTCAAGGATTTCTTGATGTTTCAGCAAATGACTTTGTTAAGATCACAGGGCGTAAACCTATTTCGATTGCAAAGATGTTTGAAAATATAAATGACTATTTATTAGGTGACCGTCACGTAGTTGAAGAAAGTTGAAAGAGTTAGAAGAGAGAGCGAAAATTCAATAACTGCTACGCATTTTTCCTTGAGAACCATGAGTTCATCTTTTCTTTACTCACGTAGCTCTAGGTTTGGAATTCAAGTTTTCAGTTCGTTCTTGAACTTCTTATCACTATAATTTTGAGGAAACCTAACAATGTTCAAATTGTTAGGGCTTTTCTATAAAGCTTGCAATGTTCGTATCAATATAAAAATTGATAAACTGAGAAAATTGTAATGGGACACTTATCACATCTGCCATTTTCGACTAATTTAATAAGGGATTAGAGCTAGTATTCTTTCACTTCCTTAATTTTTTCTTTTGTTGTCTAATCTCACTCCCATTTTTCTTTTTTTTATGATAAACTATATAAGAGGAGGTGTAGATATGATAAAGATTTTTGGTCAATTGCGTTATCATTGGCAGCCAGATCTTTCTCTTCTAATCATTTATTGGTCTTTATCGGTCATTCCGATTTTTATAGGTTTTGCATTTTTATTTGAGAGTTCAGAAGTTCCGTTTTTAGTTCTTTTCTCTTTCTTTCTCTTTATGGTTTTGTTAGGGATTGGCGTACATAGATATTTCACTATATACGATGACGGGATTTTGAGAATTACTACGGCAAATCCATTCACACCTTCAAAGATTGAAATTTCAACAATTCGTAAAGTGGAAGTGACAAAAACTTCTATTACTCTTTTATTTGATGGCAAAGAAAAAGGCCGTACGTTTTGTATGCGTAAGTGGCCTAAGAAGTATTTTGTAAATGCTTTGGCTTTGAATGACCATTTTAAAGGGGAAGTTGAACTAATGGACAACTTAACCCACGTAGACTATTTTGAAACCTATTATGCTCATCCTAAAAAAACTACTCTTTCTTAAGAGCTTTTGTAGGACAGTTTTTGATGGCTTCGATAACATCAGCTGTTTCAGGAACTTCCTTTTCTAGCAATTCATCATCTTGATAAAATTTGACAATGCCATTGTCGTGGTAATCAAATAAGTTAGAATAAGTTTGGCAAAGCCCGCAAGTAATGCACCGTTCAGGAATGAGTGTAACTTTCATATTCATATTGTAATCGGAATTTGGAAAAAATACAAGGAGGAAGTCATGGCAAAGGAACCATGGGAAGAAGATATTTACGACAAGGGAGAAAAAGAATTGACGAGAAGTAAAAAAACGAGCGATGTAGTGGCCAATCGTGTGTTGACAATTTTAGCGGTTATTTTTTTCATCATGGTGATTACAATTGTAGGTATGATGATTTATTTATCAACTGGCGGAAGCAGCAAAAAAGCAGCAACAGAGGGCTTTTATAATACTAAGGCTACTAGCAAACCAAGTGAAAGTTCTAGCGTTCCAGAGTCTTCTAAGGTAACAAGTGATAGCAGTCAAACGCAATCATCTGAAGGAACGCTTACTGTTCAAGCTGGAGAAGGTGAGGCGGCTATTGCTGCGCGTGCAGGGATTTCGATTGCTGAATTGGAGCGTTTAAATCCTTCTCACATGACGACAGGTGCTTGGTATGCCAATCCGGGTGATGTGGTGAAAATTCGATAGGAGTATAGAATGAAACAAATTCAAATCGCCATTGATGGTCCAGCTTCAAGCGGAAAGTCAACAGTTGCCAAGATTATTGCGAAAGATTTCGACTACACTTACTTGGATACAGGCGCTATGTATCGTGCGGCGACTTACTTAGCTTTAAAGAATGATTTATCGGCAGAAAAGTGGTCTGAAATTGTCGCATTATTAGACGCTTATCCAGTTAGTTTTGGGCGTGATAAAAATGGGGAGCAGCTTGTTTTTGTCGGAGATGTAGATGTGACGCATCCGATTCGTGAAAACGAAGTGACCAACAATGTCTCTTGGGTGTCTGCAATTCCAGAAGTACGAGAAAAGTTGGTTGATTTACAGCGAGAAATTGCAGCTCAAGGTGGTATCGTCATGGACGGCCGTGACATTGGAACGGTTGTGCTACCTCATGCGGAATTAAAAATTTTTCTCGTAGCCTCAGTTGACGAAAGAGCTGAGCGCCGGTATAAAGAAAATCGTGAAAAAGGAATTCCGACGAACTTAGAAACTCTGAAAAAAGAAATTGCAGAGCGGGACTATAAAGACAGTCACCGAGCGGTTTCTCCTTTAAAACCAGCAGCCGACGCCATTCATTTTGATACAACGGGTGTTGGAATTGCTGAAGTTGTGGCTTTTATCGAAGAAAAAGCTAAAAAAATCCTTGACAAATAATCCAAAACTTGGTATCATATAAAAGTTGAGAAAAGCAGAAGTGAGAACTTCTCGCCTTGCGACTAACGTTGTCTGGCTCTACGGATTAAGTTTCAGAAATGAAATACTATCATGTAGTGCGGGCTTGCGTTAGCAAGTCCGCTCTTGTTTTTCTCTAAAAATAAAAAAGAGGTGAAAACCATAGCAAAACAAGACTTATTCATCAATGATGAAATTCGTGTGCGTGAAGTTCGTTTGATCGGTCTTGATGGTGAACAATTAGGCATTAAACCACTTAGCGAAGCGCAAGCAATTGCTGACGATGCAAATGTGGACCTTGTTCTAATTCAACCACAAGCTAAACCACCTGTTGCGAAAATTATGGACTACGGAAAGTTCAAATTTGAGTATCAGAAAAAACAAAAAGAACAGCGCAAAAAACAAAGTGTTGTTACTGTGAAAGAAGTTCGTCTCAGTCCAACGATTGATAAAGGTGACTTTGATACAAAACTTCGCAACGCACGCAAGTTCCTTGAAAAAGGAAATAAAGTGAAGGTTTCTATTCGCTTTAAAGGGCGGATGATTACTCACAAAGAAATCGGAGCTAAAGTATTAGCCGACTTTGCTCAAGCAACGCAAGACATTGCGATTATTGAGCAGAGAGCTAAAATGGATGGACGTCAAATGTTCATGCAATTAGCACCAATCCCTGACAAAAAGTAATCTGTCAGAAGTTAGAAAAAGGAGAAAAATATCATGCCAAAACAAAAAACACACCGCGCATCAGCTAAACGTTTCAAACGTACAGGTTCTGGTGGCTTGAAACGTTTCCGTGCTTACACTTCTCACCGTTTCCACGGAAAAACAAAAAAACAACGTCGTCATCTTCGTAAAGCAGCAATGGTGCATTCAGGAGATTTCAAACGTATCAAAGCAATGCTGACAGGTCTTAAATAAGAGATTTTGTAGCAGATTATTCTAGGAAATATTGGAGGAAATATAAATGGCACGTGTTAAAGGTGGCGTTGTATCACGCAAACGTCGTAAACGTATTTTAAAATTAGCTAAAGGTTACTATGGTGCAAAACACATCTTGTTCCGTACAGCAAAAGAACAAGTAATGAATTCTTACTACTATGCATACCGTGACCGTCGTCAAAAGAAACGTGATTTCCGCAAATTGTGGATTACACGTATCAATGCGGCAGCTCGTATGAATGGTTTGTCATATTCACAATTGATGCATGGTTTGAAATTGGCTGAAATTGAAGTCAACCGTAAAATGCTTGCGGACCTAGCTGTCAACGATGTAGCAGCTTTCACAGCTCTTGCAGATGCAGCTAAAGCAAAATTAGGTAAATAATGAAAAATAGGCTGGGAGAATGTTTCCAGCCTTAAATTATACTGTGTCATAGACCAACGACGCAATGGTTGATTGTTCAAAGGAGAGCCTTGAGATTGCAAGATAGAATGTGCGAAACAAATCTCAGGGCTATTTGTTTTTTAACTCAGCAACTTTATAGGAGCGGGATGGGATTAAATTTTTGTTTAGTTCGATCCCACTCCTTATTTTTTCTTCATAGCTGAAGCTGGAGAAAATTCGTGATTTAGGATATAATGGAAAAAAGCAAAGGAGGATGTTATGGCTTCGAAAATGTTGCATACGTGCTTGCGAGTGGAAAATCTAGAAAAATCTATTGCATTTTATGCAGATGCATTTGGATTTAAAGAATTACGGCGCAAGGACTTCCCAGAACATCAATTTACAATTGTTTATTTGGGGCTTGAAGGTGATGAGTATGAGTTAGAATTGACTTATAATTATGGACACGGACCTTATGTGATTGGCGATGGATTTGCTCATGTAGCTTTGAGTACGGCTGATTTGCTACAGCTTCACGCTGAACACACTGCTAAAGGATATGAGGTTACACAGCCAAATGGACTTCCTGGAACAAAGCCGAATTATTACTTTATTAAGGATCCGGATGGTTATAAAGTTGAAGTGATTCAAGAAAAAACTTTATAAGTTTGTAAATAATTGCAAATGAAAGGCTTGAAACTATTTTAGCCTTTTTTAGTATGTAAAGTCTTTTTTAAACGAAAGAGACGAGGTAGAAAGGTAGTGTAGTGAAAAAAATACTTCTCATTGTCCTAAATGTCGCTTTTTTAATGATTATTATTTTTGGGAGTTTTCGGATTAGAAAATTACTGCAAGAAAGAAAATTAAATCAACAAATTTCACAAGTTCTGAAAAGGGCAGATACAAAATATCATCAGGGTTCAGTACGAAAGCAAACAGGACGTGTAGGAAGTCGGCTCATTACGTCTTACTATCCATTAACAGAGAGTAAGCAAGATATTGGTGTTATTAAAGAGAAAATCAATGCCGATATTCAGAAATTTTCAGATAAACAAAGTCAAGCATCGCAATACGATAAACTTATTTTTTATGTGAGTCATTTTACAGAGACAAATTTTTCTGGAGTAAAGCAAGCTGAAATCAAGCGAATCTCTTATCCAGTGTTGACTACGAAAGTTGGAAAGGCTAGAGAAGAGGTTTTGGACTCGCTTTACATGTCGTCTGACAATAAATTGTTTAGCTTAAATCGACTTTTTAAAAATGTTGAGCAAGCCAAAAAGTTATTGCTAGAAGAAATGCGGCAGCAAATCACCACTCTCCATAAAACAAAAGAGCAGAAGATTCTGCAGGAATTTCAAGCAAAGGATATCTCTCAATGGATATTCAGTTATGAAAAAGGAAAACTCAAGCTATTTTATAAAAACAATGAACGAGTTTCAAATATGGAAATTGCCTTACCAGCCTTATATGAGGTAATTGATGAGCATTATTTAAAGGGAGAGGATTTGGCAGCTTATCAGTCCTATCAAGCTAAAAAACAGCAAAAATTAGTAGCTTTGACGTTTGACGATGGTCCCAATGCAGCAACGACATCGCAGGCTTTGGATATTTTAGCCAAATACCATGTCAAAGGAACTTTTTTCATGTTGGGGAAAAATGTAGCTGGAAATGAGCAACTTATCAAACGTGTTCATGATGAGGGGCATGAGATTGGCAATCATAGTTGGAGTCATCCGCAGTTACCAACTCTTTCTCTTGAACAAGCTAAAAAACAGATTGAGGATACACAAGCAGCACTACGGGCTGTTATCGGAGAGAGTCCAAAAATGATGCGTCCGCCCTATGGAGCTATCAACGATACAATCCGAAATGCTGTTGATATGTCTTTCATCATGTGGAATGTGGATAGCTTGGATTGGAAAAATCGTAATACTGGGTCTATCATGGAGCAAGTGAAAAAGCAGACTTGTCCGGGATCAATTATTTTAATGCATGATATTCATCAAACAACCATTAATGCCTTGCCGAGTGTGATTGAATATTTGCAAAAGAATGGGTACACTTTGGTTACAGTTAGTGAACTTCTGAATCATCGATTGGAAGGACATCAGCTGTATTACGGTGCAAATTAGATAGAAGAAAGGATAGAAATGGTTACTTCCTATCCTTTTTCTATACTCTTTTTATTTCACATAGAGTTCACGATCTTTTAAGATAATTTCTTGGATGTGAGCATATTTTTTAAGTGTTTTTAATTCTTCTGGGTGGCTGATGAATGTAATGACAGATCCTTTTTTGCCCATGCGGCCAGTTCGTCCAGCGCGGTGTGTATAGGTTTCAAGGTCACGAGGTAAGTCGTAGTTGATGACACATTCAAGAGAATCAATGTCAATTCCTCTAGCTACCAAGTCAGTAGCAAGCAAGAGTGTAAGCTCGTCGTTTTTAAATTGCTCCAAGATAATCTTACGGAATTTAATGTTGACATCACTAGCCAAGGACACAGCCTGAATATGACGGTATTGCAACTTTTCCTCAGCACTTCCTAAGTCCGAGAGGGCATTGAAAAAGATAAGCGCACGAAATTCTGAAACTTGAGCTAGCTTTCGCAAGCATTCAACTTTGTCGCGCTGTTTAACTTGCATATAAAAATGACGAATATTATCAAGTTGTTGATTTTCTGTTTTGATTTGGATTGTATTTTCAACAATTTTATCCTGCTCAAATTTAGCAGTAGCACTCATATAAATCAATTGATGTTCACGAGGTACATAGTGAATAATTTTGTCAACAAAGTGATATTGTGAATCACTAAGCAATTGATCAAATTCATCCAGAATGATTGTATCAACAGTCATCATTTTGATTTTTTTTAGTTTAATCAGTTCAAAAATGCGTCCTGGCGTCCCGATGAGAATTTCAGGGCCTTTTTTTAACCGTTCAATTTGTCGTTTTTGACTGGAACCAGATAGAAAGAGTTGAGCTGTTAAGTCAAGTAGTTCAGCCCACGTTTTAGTAACGTCAAAAATCTGTCCAGCTAACTCAGTATTGGGGGCTAAGATAAGTAATTGCTGGGATTTCTTAGGTTTTAGTTTTAGAAGAGTTGGGAAAAGGTAGGCAAGTGTTTTTCCAGTTCCGGTAGGGCTTATCCCAAGGACATTTTCACCCTCTGTAATAGGCTGAAAGAGTTGGTCTTGAATGGGAGTTAAATGCTCAAAGCCAAGTTTGGTGAGTTGGTCTTGCCAACTTTGGGGAAATTTAGTTGTTATCATCATCAGCCTCAAATCTAATACCAGCATCTTGTCGCATACTAAATAGAGCTTTATGCACGGCGGCAGCAGCGTCTAGCCAATTTTGGTAAACTTCTTGTTTTATTTCACCGCTTAATACTTTAGCGAATTGTTTGGCTTCTTCAGCCATGGTGTGAGAAGAGCGTGTGATTTCAAGAGTTGTTTTCTCCTTGTTTAGATTTTGGAAAACAGCAGAAGTGATAAATTCAATCGAATTTAAGGTTAATGTACCATCTGTTGTGTAAATCTCGGCAGGGAAAAAGCTATTGATATTTTTTCCGGTTTGGATAGTCACTTGAAATTCTGGATAGATTAAACTTCCTACTCCATTTAGATCAACGGTATTTGGTAACTGCTGAGCGGTGTAATAAGCATTTTCTGGTACTCCAAAAAGTCGTATAGCTGCATAGACAGGATAAATACCTAAGTCCATTAGAGCACCGCCTGAAAACTTAGCAGAAAAGACATTTGGTTCTTGTCCAGCTAGTAAGTCTGGCATTTTGGAAGAATACTTCGCATAGGTGAAATGCGCTCCAAGAATGGTTTTGTCTTTGAGAAAATCTGAAATGACATCAAATGATTGCTCATGATAATTTCGAGCCGCTTCAAAGATATAAATATGCTGTTCTTGCGCCAATGTTACCAATTCAGCCCATTCTTCTGGGCGTGAGACAGCAGGTTTTTCTACAATTACATGTTTGCTTGCTAAAATAGCAGCTTTTGCTTGTGGAAAATGCAGAGAATTGGGGCTTGCAATATAAATAATGTCTATATCACTAGTTAAAAAATCAGCCATATCTGTGTAGCAATCTACATTTTCATAATGACTGGCAAATGCTTGAGCAGCTTGTATCGTCCGTGAATATACCGTAGTCAATTGATACTCTTTTGTCGAATGAGCAGCCTTGACAAATTGGTGAACAATGTCTCCTGTTCCAATCGTTCCGAGTTTTAACATCGTTTTCTCCTTATTTTTTGTCTTGTCATTTATTTTAATTTACCTCTTTCATTATATCATGATTTGGTGTAAAATAGGTAAGATGATAAAAAATGGAGTGAATAATGCAAAATAGACCGATTATTATTGGAGTAACTGGTGGTTCTGGTGGCGGTAAGACGAGTGTTTCAAGAGCCATTCTGTCAAATTTCCCAAATGAAAAGATTTCTATGATTGAGCATGATTCTTATTATAAGGATCAGTCACATTTGACGTTTGAAGAGCGAATCAAGACCAACTATGACCACCCTTTTGCTTTTGATACAGATTTGATGATTGCGCAAATCAAGGAATTGTTGGCAGGACGTCCGGTAGATATTCCGACGTATGACTATACAGCTCATACACGCAGTGATAAAACGTATCGTCAAGATCCGCAAGATGTCTTTATTGTAGAAGGAATTCTGGTTTTAGAGGACAAACGCTTACGTGATTTAATGGACATTAAGATTTTTGTTGATACGGATGATGATGTTCGGATTATTCGTCGGATTAAGCGTGATATGGATGAGCGTGGACGTAGTTTAGACAGTGTCATTGAGCAATATTTAGGTGTGGTAAAACCCATGTATCATCAATTTATTGAGCCTACGAAGCGCTATGCGGATGTGATTATTCCAGAAGGAGCTTCTAATACAGTGGCGATTGATTTGATTACAACGAAAATTGAAAAAATCTTGCAGGAAGCAAGAGAGTAATAGAAAGGAAGTCTAGTGAGGGAGTGCTAGACTTTTTAGGTGATGATGATAAATAGTGTAAAAAGAAAAAGAGAGTTTCATTCGCGATCGAAATTTTTTGCCTGTCTGCTGACTTTTTGTGCGGGATTTATTGATGCTTATACATTTATTGAAAGAGGCGGGACATTGGTTGCGGGCCAAACAGGAAACGTTGTTTTCTTGTCAGTTGAATTGATTCATCATGAGACAGGAGAAATAGAAGTGAAGTTAGCAACGATGCTGGCTTTTATGCTAGGCATTTTTGTGCTAACTATTTTCAAAAATAACTTTGAAAATTCTTTATGGCGCTTATCCAGCATTCTTCCACTGATTTTGGTTTGTGGGCTTACAGGATTTCTACCAGTAACTGTGTCCAACCTTTTCATTGTTCCACCGATTGGTTTTTGTATGGGGTTGGTGGCAACAGCTTTTGGTGAAGTGGACGGTATTGTCTACAATAATTCCTTTATGACGGGCAATATCAAAAAAACAATGGTTGCTTTTGGTACTTATGTGCGGACAAAAGAAAAAATTTGCTTAGCGGAAGGTATTTTCTTCGTTGCTTTATTAGGAAGTTTTGTGACAGGAGCGATTGTTTCCACTTATTTGATACAATTTTATTTGTTGAAAACAATCTGGCTCGTAGCTATTATTTTACTAGCATTTTTAACTTTTAGAATGGTGCAATACATTCGCAGAAGATAAATTAAAACTGCAACTCAGCTTTGATGAGAGTTGCAGTTTTTTGATAGAGTTATGGAATGTTAGTCTTTGTAAGAAACGATACCAATAATGGTATCAACAGCGCGTTCCATTGTTTGCAGACTGACATATTCAAAGCGCCCATGCATATTTTCACCGCCGGCAAAGATATTTGGTGTTGGAATGCCCATAAAGGAAATCTTTGAGCCGTCTGTTCCGCCACGAATAGGTTCGATAATTGGCTTGATGTCCAATTTTTCCATAACAGCCTTTGCAATATTGATAGGTGTCATGTCTTTTTCAATGACTTGGCGCATATTGTAGTACTGATCTTTAAGCTCTAGCTGAACGCGTTCACCGCCAAGCGTTGCATTCATTTTAGCGGCAATAGAGCGCATGAGTTCTTTGCGTTGCTCAAAAGTTGCTGTGTCGAAGTCACGAATGATATAACTTGCTTTTGCTTCTTCGACAGTTCCTTCTACATTCATAAGATGATAGAAGCCCTCGTAGCCGTCTGTTAGTTCAGGGCGAGCACCGTCTGGCAATTGATTATGAAAGTCAATAGCTAATTGCAGAGCATTGATCATTTGTCCTTTGGCAGTGCCTGGGTGGACATTGCGTCCTTGGAAAATAATTTCTGCACTAGCTGCAGAGAAGGTTTCAAATTGAAGTTCACCGAGCGGTCCACCGTCAATCGTATAAGCAAAATCTACATCGAAATCTACTGCATCAAACTTGTCAGCTCCAACACCGATTTCTTCATCTGGACCAAAGCCAACTCGAATTTCGCAGTGCTTGATGTCAGGATGAGTTGTCAGATACTCAATCGCTGTCATAATTTCAGCAATACCTGATTTATCATCAGAGCCGAGAAGGGTTGTTCCATCAGTTGTAATCAAGGTTTGTCCCTTATATTTTTTCAGACTATCAAAATCAGCAGGGTCAAGGTTAAAACCAGATTGTCCTAGCGAAATTACACTGCCGTCATAATTTTCAATAATTTGTGGATTGACACCTTCTGCATTGAAGTCTGCTGTGTCCATGTGGGAAATGAGACCAATTTTGCGCGTGAGACTTGGGTCATTTGCAGGAAGAGTGCCGATAGCGTAGCCATTTGGTAAATAATATACATTTTCCAAACCAACGCGTTTCATTTCAGGAATGAGGATGTTATTGGCAAAATCTACTTGGTTTTGTGTGCTTGGTGTCGTCGTAGAATGTTCATCTGAACGCGTATTTACTTTTACATAAGTCAAAAAACGTTCTAAAAGAGTAGGGTAGTTCATAAGTTCTCCTTTTTGCATAGATGTAATTAGTGTATCATATTTTTGGAGGGAAGGCTATCTACAAATAGTGAAATAATGACAATATGTTTCAATAAAAATCATGAACTTGAAAAGAAGCTCATGATTCATCCTATTAGTTATTCAAAATGAGTTTTTCAATAGCTGTGGCAACACCGTTTTCATCATTGCTATCTGTAACGTAATCAGCGAGTTTTTTTACATAATCACTGGAATTTCCCATAGCCACACCAAGACCTGCAAACTCTAGCATTTCGATGTCATTATTGGCGTCACCAATTGCCATAATTTCTTGGGGCTTGATATCTAATCGTTGAGCTAATTCCCTAAGAGCAGTCGCTTTAGTAGTGCCTTTGGGCATAGCTTCGTAAATGACTGGTTGGGAACGAACGCCGCTGAAATGCTGGCAAATCTGGCTTGCAAATTGCTTTTCAAAGGTGTCTAATTCGTCAGGCTGTGCTAGAAACATAGCTTGGAACATGATATTCTTGCCGCTGATAGCTTCTTTGAGGCTGATTTCTGTGGGGGTTGTAAAAACAAGGCTAGCGTCATAAGTGACTAGCTCACTTGGCTTTTCGTCTACTACTAAATAACGTTCTTCATCAAAAAGAGTCAATTGGGCAGGAGTTTGCTTGGCAATTTTATCCAAGTAAAGAATGTTTTCCACACTCAACTCTTTCCAAGCAACAAGATTCCAATCCTTGGTTTGATGAGTAGAGCAGCCGTTGTTAATGATGACATATTCGTTTTCTCCGCTCAACCCTAATTGTTCATAGTAAGGTTTCACTCCGACCAAGGGACGACCTGTACAAAGAACGAGCTTTACTCCGTTTTCAACTGCCTCATGAATAGCATCAATATGTGCTTGGGGAATTTCTTTTTGGCTATTTAAAAGTGTGCCATCCATATCTAATGCGATTAATTTAATCATAGCACCCTCGTTTCTATAAATATATTTGCTTTTATTATAGCACAAATGAAACGGGATATGGAACGCTTTTTCAAGACTGGTAAAAGTCACCTGCCTTATGTTATAATAAATAGAATACCCGAAAAGGATGAGAAAAATGAACTTAGATGAATTAAAAAAACGGCAGGAAAAGATTCGGAACTTCTCTATTATTGCTCACATTGACCACGGTAAGTCGACTTTGGCAGACAGAATTTTGGAAGCAACGGAGACGGTCTCCAGCAGAGAAATGCAGGCTCAGCTTTTAGATAGCATGGATTTGGAGCGGGAGCGGGGCATTACCATTAAGCTCAATGCGATTGAACTCAACTATACTGCCAAGAACGGTGAAACTTACATTTTTCACTTGATTGACACACCAGGACACGTGGATTTTACCTATGAAGTCTCTCGTTCTTTAGCAGCTTGTGAAGGGGCTGTTTTGGTGGTTGATGCAGCACAAGGTATTGAAGCACAAACTTTAGCCAATGTCTATCTCGCCTTGGATAATGATTTAGAAATTTTGCCGGTTATCAATAAAATTGACCTTCCAGCTGCTGACCCAGAGCGGGTGCGAACTGAGATTGAAGATGTCATTGGTTTGGACGCAAGTGAAGCTGTGTTGGCTTCGGCTAAAGCTGGTATCGGGATTGAAGAAATCTTAGAGCAAATCGTAGAGAAAGTTCCTGCACCGACAGGAGATGTGACTGCACCACTCAAGGCTCTTATTTTTGACTCGGTTTATGATGCTTATCGTGGAGTTATTTTGCAAGTGCGCGTGATGGACGGAGTGGTCAAACCGGGTGATACCATTCAGCTGATGAGCAATGGCAAGACTTTTAATGTGACCGAAGTTGGTATTTTTACTCCAAAAGCTGTTGGACGAGATTTTCTTGCAACAGGGGATGTTGGTTATATTGCAGCTTCTATCAAGACTGTTCAGGATACTCGGGTTGGCGATACAGTAACCTTGGCGAATAATCCAGCAGATGAACCACTTCATGGCTACAAGCAAATGAACCCAATGGTTTTTGCTGGTCTTTACCCGATTGAATCCAATAAATATAATGATTTGCGGGAAGCTTTGGAAAAACTTCAGCTTAATGATGCCAGTCTACAATTTGAACCAGAAACGTCTCAGGCACTAGGTTTTGGCTTCCGTTGTGGTTTCCTCGGTTTGCTCCACATGGATGTGATTCAGGAACGTTTGGAGAGAGAGTTTAATATTGACTTGATTATGACGGCACCGTCGGTTATCTACAAGGTTAATATGACAGACGGCGAAGCCCTTGATGTTTCCAATCCGAGCGAATTTCCAGAACCGACCAAGATTGATTCCATTGAAGAGCCTTATGTCAAAGCACAGATTATGGTGCCGCAGGAATTTGTCGGAGCAGTCATGGAATTGGCTCAGCGTAAACGCGGTGACTTTGTGACCATGGACTATATCGATGAAAATCGAGTCAATGTCATCTACCAAATCCCGTTGGCAGAAATTGTCTTTGACTTCTTTGACAAACTAAAATCCTCAACTCGTGGCTATGCTAGCTTTGACTATGAAATCTCAGAATATCGCAAATCAAGTCTCGTTAAAATGGATATTCTCCTTAATGGCGACAAAGTAGACGCTCTTAGCTTCATTGTTCACAAGGAATTTGCCTATGAACGCGGAAAATTGATTGTTGAAAAATTAAAGAAAATTATTCCGCGTCAGCAATTTGAAGTGCCGATTCAGGCAGCAATCGGTCAGAAAATTGTGGCACGGACAGACATCAAAGCTCTACGAAAAAATGTACTTGCCAAATGTTATGGTGGAGATGTTTCCCGTAAACGTAAGCTTTTAGAAAAACAAAAGGCTGGTAAGAAGCGGATGAAAGCAATCGGATCTGTTGAAGTGCCTCAGGAAGCGTTCCTCAGTGTCCTCAGCATGGATGATGAGTGATATGTACAAAAGTTATAAAGAGAGTGGAATGCTCTCTTTTCTTGTGTCGTGAAATAATTGTGAACTCTAAATAAATATGCTAAAATAAAAAGATAGGAGGAATTAGTTATGAAGAAGAAAAAGAGCTGGCTGATTTTATTTTTAGCGGTACTCCTTATCTTTACACTAGAAGCATGTAGTTCAAGCGGAGGGAATAAACCCAAATCATCACAACAGTCATCTTCGTCAAGTAGAGTCTCTGCAAAAGAAAGCAGTAGCTCAAGTTCATCAAATGCTACGAAAAAAGATGTGAAGATGGAAGAAATGCAACGTGTTGGTTCGGATGATTACGGTTATATTGATATTCCTAAAAAGTGGGTGAAGTTTACTGATGTAAATGGTGGTGATAGTATTCAATATACAGATGATTCTGCCTATAATATTGTGACCATGAATGCCTATACGAAAGAAAAAGCCAACATCAAAGAAGGAGAAGAATTTACAGCACAAACGATTGCTAATCGCATTTACTACAATTGGCAAAACAATGCAGGCGTAAAGAAAATTTGGGGTTCAAAAAGCACGGTTACAGGTAACGAAGCTTATCAAGTTAATGTTATAATGAAATCAGGTCAATACTTGATTAGTTGGATTTTCAAAAAAGACGAGAAAGTTTATCTCATTGCATTCGAGGGCGATCGAGCAACACTCATAAAGTTCATTAATTATATCGAAAATACATGGAGCTTGAGTAAAGAAAAAACAAAAATTTAAAAGTAAAGTGGAGTTCAAATTGTGATTTTACAAACATCGCGATTTCAATCCACTTTTTAAATAGTTTGGGAAAGCTATAATAAAGGCTTCAGCCATGATTTGGGTCTTTTTTGAAAGAATATTTTCTTCAATTTATCGTAAATATTTGCTAAATTTGGTATAATAGATTGAATTTTGTTTAAGAGAGAGAAAAAATGTCAACTTTAGAAATGTTAAAATCAGAATTAAACGGAATTGATATCCGTTTTGATGAACCTTTGAAACAATACACTTATACCAAAGTAGGTGGAGCTGCTGATTATTTGGTTTTCCCGCGAAATCGCTATGAATTGGCACGAGTGGTGAAATTTGCTAATCGGGAGCAGATTCCTTGGATGGTACTAGGGAATGCTAGCAATATCATCGTTCGTGATGGTGGTATTCGTGGTTTTGTCATTATGTTTGACAAATTAAACGGAGTGGCAGTGGATGGCTACACCATTGAAGCAGAAGCGGGTGCTAATCTCATCGAAACGACTCATATTGCACTTCATCATAGCCTAACAGGTTTTGAATTTGCTTGCGGGATTCCAGGGAGCATTGGTGGAGCTGTCTTTATGAATGCTGGTGCTTATGGTGGTGAAATTTCGCATATTTTACTTTCTTGTAAAGTGTTGACACGGGATGGAGAAATCAAAAATATTAGTGCTCAAGACATGAAATTTGGTTATCGCCGTTCCTACGTTCAACAGACAGGTGATGTGGTGATTTCTGCTAAGTTTGCCTTAGCACCAGGAATGCACCGTGTGATTCGTCAAGAAATGGAACGTTTGACCCACCTTCGTCAATTGAAGCAACCATTAGAGTATCCTTCTTGTGGCTCTGTTTTTAAACGTCCGTTAGGGCATTTCGCAGGGCAATTGATTAGTGAAGCAAATTTAAAAGGGCATCGCATTGGTGGGGTAGAAGTTTCTACAAAGCATGCAGGTTTTATGGTCAATGTTGATAATGGAACTGCAGCAGATTATGAAAATTTGATTGCACATGTGATTGAGACAGTGAAAGCTCATTCTGGTGTGACTTTGGAAAGAGAAGTCCGAATTATTGGGGAGAAGTGATAATATCTTGGTATTTTTCGATGACATTCTCCAAGAAAATCAGTCAGGACAAGACTTTAATCTGTCAATCTATGAAAAAGAAGGAATTTATGGCAATTGAACAAACCAATCATTGAATTTAAAAACGTATCAAAAGTTTTTGAAGATAACAATACAGTCGTTTTAAAGGACATCAATTTTGAGTTAGAAGAAGGCAAATTTTACACACTTCTAGGTGCATCTGGATCAGGAAAATCAACCATTCTAAATATCATCGCTGGCTTGTTAGATGCTTCAAGCGGTGATGTTTTTCTTGATGGCGTCCGAATCAACGATATTCCGACTAATAAACGCGATGTGCACACGGTGTTTCAGTCCTATGCTCTTTTTCCGCATATGACCGTTTTTGAAAATGTGGCATTTCCGTTGCGTTTGCGTAAAGTTGAAAAACAAGAAGTAGAACGTCGGGTTGCGGAAGTCCTGAAAATGGTGCGTTTGGACGGTTTTGAGAAACGCTCTATTCGCAAACTTTCTGGTGGTCAGCGTCAGCGGGTTGCTATTGCGCGTGCTATTGTCAATGAACCGCGTGTGGTTTTGCTAGATGAGCCTTTGTCTGCACTAGATTTGAAGTTGCGGACAGACATGCAGTATGAATTGCGGGAATTGCAACAGCGTCTGGGGATTACCTTTGTCTTTGTCACCCATGACCAAGAAGAAGCGCTGGCTATGAGCGACTGGATTTTTGTGATGAATGACGGGGAGATTGTGCAGTCAGGGACACCTGTTGATATATATGATGAACCTATCAATCACTTTGTAGCGACGTTTATCGGGGAATCCAATATTCTTCCTGGCAAGATGATTGAAGACTATTTGGTCGAATTTAATGGCAAACGATTTGAGGCTGTCGACGGAGGAATGCGTTCTAATGAGCAAGTGGAAGTCGTCATTCGTCCAGAAGATTTGCGGATTACACTTCCGGAAGAAGGAAAACTACAAGTTAAGGTTGATACGCAGCTTTTCCGTGGCGTGCATTATGAAATCATCGCTTATGATGGCTTGGGTAATGAGTGGATGATTCATTCGACTCGCAAAGCCATTGTCGGAGAAGAGATTGGGCTGGACTTTGAACCAGAAGATATTCATATCATGCGTCTCAATGAAACAGAGGAAGAGTTTGACGCTCGGATTGAAGAATATGTCGAAATGGAAGAGCAAGAAGCAGGCTTAATCAATGCCATTGAGGAGGAGCGCGATGAAGAAAACAACCTCTAATCTTTTTGTTGCTCCTTATATTCTTTGGATATTATTATTTGTATTGGCGCCTGTTGCCATGATTGTTTGGCAGTCATTTTTCAATGTCGAAGGTCAATTTACCCTTGAAAACTACAAGACTTACTTCGCTTCGCAAAATCTGACTTATCTCAAAATGAGTTTGAACTCTGTTTTATATGCGGGGATTATCACAGTTGTCACCTTAGTAATCAGCTACCCAACGGCATTTTTATTGACGCAATTAAAACACAGACAGCTTTGGTTGATGCTCATTATCTTGCCAACCTGGGTCAATCTCCTTCTCAAAGCTTATGCTTTTATTGGGATTTTCGGGCAAAATGGCTCTGTCAATCAATTTTTAAGTTTTATTGGGATTGGTCCTCAGCAAATCCTGTTTACAGATTTCTCTTTTATTTTTGTAGCCAGTTATATTGAACTGCCCTTTATGATATTGCCGATTTTTAATGTTTTAGAGGACATGGACCAAAATCTGATCAATGCCAGCTATGATCTTGGTGCCAATCGTTGGGAAACCTTCCGTCGTGTCGTTTTTCCCTTATCTATGAATGGCGTGAGAAGTGGTGTGCAGTCAGTCTTTATTCCCAGTCTCAGTCTTTTTATGCTGACGCGTTTGATCGGTGGCAATCGTGTTATTACGCTAGGTACAGCCATTGAGCAGCATTTTCTGACTACACAAAATTGGGGCATGGGCTCAACCATTGGTGTCGTCTTGATTGTAGCCATGCTCGTTATCATGTGGGCAACGAAAGAAAGGGGAGAGCGATGAAAAAAACTGCTAGTATTTATTTAACAGTCGTCTTCTTAATTCTTTATTTGCCGATTTTTTATTTGATTGGCTATGCGTTCAATGCTGGCGATGATATGAACAAGTTTACAGGCTTTAGTCTGACGCATTTTCAAAATATGTTTGGTGATACTCGCCTAATGCTCATTTTAGCACAAACTTTTTTCTTAGCCTTTCTATCTTCTTTGATTGCAACAGCAATCGGAACGTTTGGTGCTATTTATATTTATCAGGCAAGAAAAAAATATCAAGAAGCCTTTTTGTCGGTCAATAATATTTTAATGGTAGCACCAGATGTCATGATTGGGGCAAGTTTCTTAATTCTTTTTACGACTATCAAATTTCAATTAGGTTTTCTATCTGTTCTGGCGAGTCATATTGCCTTTTCAATTCCTATCGTAGTTTTGATGATATTGCCGCGGCTAAAAGAGATGAATGACGACATGATTAAGGCGGCCTATGATTTAGGAGCAAGCCAAGTTCAGATGCTCAAGGAAATCATGCTGCCTTATCTGACGCCAGCGATTATTGCAGGGTATTTTATGGCTTTTACCTATTCCTTGGACGATTTTGCAGTGACCTTCTTTGTGACAGGAAATGGTTTTTCAACCTTGTCGGTTGAGATTTACTCGCGTGCTCGTCAAGGGATTTCTTTAGAAATCAATGCTCTTTCAGCTTTGGTATTTCTGTTCAGTATTCTTTTGGTAATTGGCTATTACTTTATTTCTCGTGAGAAGGAGGATGCAGCATGAAAAAGCTTTATTCATTTTTAATGGGCATTGTTGCCATTATCCTTGTCCTTTGGGGAGTAAGCTATCATATTGAAAGTCGGACAAAAAGCGGGAATGGTGACAAATTGGTCATCTACAATTGGGGAGATTACATTGATCCAGAATTATTGACGAAATTTACAAAAGAAACCGGTATCCAAGTTCAATATGAAACTTTTGATTCTAACGAATCCATGTACACGAAGATTAAGCAGGGCGGGACAACCTACGATATTGCTATTCCCAGTGAATACATGATTTCAAAAATGATGTCGGAGCACTTATTAGAAAAGCTGGATCATTCTCAGATTAAAGGCTTAGAAAATATTGGAAATCGGTTTTTAAATCAATCATTTGATCCCCAAAATCAATACTCCATTCCTTACTTTTGGGGAACGCTTGGCATTGTCTACAACACTGAATTAGTCAAAACAGCACCTAAGCATTGGAGTGACCTGTGGCGACCTGAATATAAAAACTCTATTATGATGATTGATGGAGCTCGCGAGGTAATGGGTGTCGGGCTAAATGCTTTAGGTTATAGCCTCAATTCTAAAAATACTAAGCAATTACAAGAAGCGGTTGATAAGCTTTATACATTAACGCCGAATATCAAAGCCATTGTAGCAGACGAGATGAAAGGCTATATGATTCAAAATAATGCTGCTATTGGTGTTAGTTTCTCTGGAGAGGCGCGGCAGATGCTGGATAAAAATCCGAAATTGCGTTATGTAGTACCGCCAGAAGCCAGCAATCTTTGGTTTGATAATATTGTCATTCCTAAAACGGTCAAAAATAAAAAAGCTGCTTATCAATTTATTAACTTTATGTTAAGACCTGAAAATGCCTATAAAAATGCTTTGTATGTTGGCTACTCAACACCTAACATGCCTGCTAAGGCGATGTTGCCAAAAGAAATTCAAGAGGACAAAGCCTTTTACCCAGATGAAGAAACAATGAAGCACTTAGAGGTCTATCAACAACTCGGCGCTAAGTGGCTAGGAATTTATAATGACTTGTATCTTCAAGTGAAAATGTATCGGAAATAATGCTCCGTGAAAATTGTTTCGAGCCTTGTTAGCCACCGGACTGTTAAAGGCTGCGGATAAAGAAACCGAGGTTTCCATCAAAAACCTTCTGGAAGCCAGTTGGAGTCGTAGGACAGGATTCACGCAGTGAATCTTATTCAGACTTTTTGATTTTCATTGAGAGTATAAAATTAAATATAAAAAATAACGGAAGTTGAGCAACTCCCAGACCTTGGTCTGATTGGTTGTCTCGCTTCCGCTTTTTTAATTGCTAGAGCTTGAAGTAGTTGTATTTGTGTCATTGTCAGTCGTTGTGCTGCTTGTCTGACTAGAGCTAGTATCGCTTGATGTATTACTAGACTGCGTGGTGTCAGAACTAGTGCTACTCGTTTCTGTTGCGCCTTGACTCGCAGCTGTTGTGTCGCTAGACTTAGCCCCGTCTGTTGTTGTTTCTTTCTGAATTTCTTTGATAATAGTTGTTTGCGTTGTCTGGCTACTTTTTGTCTTATTATCAGATTTATTATTGTTCATGAAAGTCAAGATTGTAATCGTTGCAGTGATAATCCCAAGAATACTCCCAATCGTAGCAAGGGTCTTCTGAAAAGCAGAAAGTCCTTTTTTGATATGATGACGAGTAGGTGTTTTTTCTTCTTTTGCATTTGCCGTTTTGTTTTTCCGAGAATAATTTTCCATTGTGAGTTGATAATCTCCTTTCTCATCTTCATTATACCCTCTTTATTTAAAATTGTCTTAAAAAAATTCAAAATGTTGAAAATTTCATGTAAAGCGATTGAAAATTGATTGAAAAAATTACCTTTTACAAAAAATCAGCTCCATCCTTGTCTGTCCTGTTAGCAGATAGAAAGAGCTGATTCACTTATAAGGAAGGAACTAGGAAAGATGTGCTTGCGCAACAGCTAATCGTGCAGCAGGAACGCGATAAGGTGAGCAAGAAACATAAGTAATGCCAATCTCTTGGAAGAAAGGAATAGAAGCTGGATCTCCTCCGACTTCACCGCAAATGCCGATTGGAAGTTCTGACTTCACTTGACGAGCTTTAGAAATAGCTATTTTCATGAGCTCGCCCACTCCAGATCGGTCAATGGTTTGGAATGGATCGAATGACATGATTTCTTCCTCTTTGTAATGCTGGATAAATTTTCCAATATCATCACGAGAAAAACCATAGGTCATTTGTGTCAAGTCATTGGTACCAAAACTAAAGAAGTCTGCTTCCTCGGCTAACTGATTTGCGATGAAACAAGCACGTGGCAGTTCAATCATTGTACCGATTTCATAAGGGAATGGCTGCATGTGATGTTTCTTGAAAATCTTATCAATATGCTGACAAAGAGATGTTTTGATTGAAACCAACTCCGCCTTTTCTGCGATTAAAGGAATCATGATTTCTGGTTTAATGACCATGCCTTCTTTTGCTAGTCTTATAGCGCTATTAAAAATGGCTTCTACCTGCATTTTATAAATTTCAGGCTGTGTAATTCCCAAGCGGCAACCACGATGTCCCAGCATTGGGTTCGTTTCTTGTAGAGAAGTGATTTTCCGCGTTAGTGTATCAAGAGGTACTTGCAATTTCCCAGATAATTGCTCAATTTCCTGTTGTGTTTTTGGTAAAAATTCATGCATAGGCGGATCCAATAAACGGACAATCATCGGTTTGTCCTGAATTGTTTGAAACATTTGATAGAAATCCTCTTCTTGGAAAGCCAAGAGTTTCTTTAAAGCGGAATTTGTTTCTACTTCGTCGTTTGATAAAATCAATCTCCGCATTTCTAAAATTCGTTTTTCACCAAAGAACATGTGCTCTGTACGAGCAAGGCCAATTCCTTTAGCACCAAATTGCATGGCTGTTTTCAAATCTTGAATGGTTTCAGCATTCGCTCGAACGGTTAGCTGTGCAATTTCATCTGCCCAAGAAAGGAACATCTGTAATTCGTCATTATTATCAATCATAGTGGTTGGAATGCTTCCAATGTAGAGTTTGCCGGAAGTGCCATCTACAGAAAGGATGTCTCCCTCTTTTAAGGTTACCTTACCGCATACAAGTGTTTTTCCGTCTTCGTTGATAGATAATTCTCCGCATCCTGCGACACAACAAGTGCCCATGCCACGAGCTACAACAGCTGCATGAGAAGTCATGCCACCGTGACTGGTCACGATTGCTTGACTAACTACCATTCCTTCAATGTCTTCAGGAGAAGTTTCTTGGCGAACCAAAATCACTTTCTTTCCAAGTGCATGAAATTCTTTGGCGCGCTCGGCAGTAAAGACAATTTCTCCTGTTGCGGCACCTGGACTAGCGGGAAGCCCCTGAGTTAAGTGATGAGCTGATGTTAAAGCTTTTTCTTCAAAAACAGGGTGAATCAGTTGGGTAATGGCAGAAGGACTGACTCGTAGGAGAGCTTCTTGCTTTGAAATCATTTTTTCATTCACTAAATCCAAAGCAATTTTTAAGCTTGCTTTAGCCGTCCTTTTTCCGTTTCGAGTTTGCAGGATATAAAGTTTTTCTTTTTCAATAGTAAATTCAATATCTTGCATATCTTTGTAGTGTTTTTCAAGAACCTTGGCGTAGTTGCAGAAATCTTCATAGGCTTGCGGTAAGATCCGTTTAAGAGAGTCAATCGGCTCTGGAGTCCGAATACCGGCAACGACATCTTCTCCTTGAGCATTGAGCAAAAATTCCCCAAATAGATGATGTTCACCAGTGGCAGGATTTCTGGTGAAAACAACGCCTGTGCCGCTTTTTTGGTCGCTATTGCCAAATACCATACTCTGGACATTGACAGCCGTACCTAAATCATGTGGAATGTGGTTTAGTTCACGGTAGACTTTAGCGCGTGGGTTGTTCCATGATTTGAATACCGCTTTGATAGCAGCGTAGAGTTGCTCTTTAGGGCTTTGTGGGAAATTTTGATAGTGTTCCTGATAGAGTTCTTTATATTGTTGAATAAGTGATTGGTGTTCTTCTTTTGAAAAGTCATTGACCTTCTTACTCAACTGTTTTTCGTTTTTTTCTAAGCATTGGTCGAATTCTTCTTTGGGAATGCCGTAAACGACATCAGCAAACATCTGCAATAAACGCCGATAACAATTGTAAGCGAAATTGGCATTTGTCGCATCTGCTAAAGTCTGAACACGCAAGTCATTTAGACCAAGATTGAGAATCGTGTCCATCATACCAGGCATAGAAATTTTAGCTCCACTACGGACAGAAACCAGTAGTAGTGAGGGTTCATTCCCCATGAAAAATTTATTCGTTTTGGTTTCTAGTTTAGTAATCGCTTTCAAAATTTCCTCTTTTAAAATAGATTCAAAAAAGGAAGGAGTTTCTAAATAACGTAGACAACTTTGAGTTGTAATCGTAAATCCCTCAGGTACAGGCAGCCCCAAATGGGTCATTTCTGCCAAATTGGCACCCTTACCACCTAGTAGCGCCTTGTCTTCAGCGCGTCCTTCTTCAAAAGAATAAATCCATTTATCCATTTTTGCCTCCAATTTATTAAATATGTGTCATAATAAAAGACAAATATATTGTAATATACGTCATATATGTTTGTCAACTGAAAAAACCAATCATAAATCGTTGACAAACGAGTTTTATTTGTTATAATATGACACATAATAATAATTTGAAATTGATATTGGAAAAGGAGTAAAAGTTGAAATTAACAAAACGACAAAAAGAGATCGTTGAGATTGTAAAGAAAGATCAACCGGTTAGCGGTGAAAAAATCTCAGAACTGCTAGATGTGTCTAGAGCAACTTTGCGCTCAGATTTATCCTTTCTAACCTTAGTGGGGATTTTAAAAGCAAGTCCGAAAGTTGGCTACACTTATGCTGGTTCGGATTTGGAAACGCTCTTTTTCTTTGATACTTTTCAGAAGAAAGTTGAAGATGTCATGACCTCACCAGTATTGGTGGCGCACGATTCGTTTATTCAAGATGCCATTATTACTTTATTTATGTATGATGCAGATGTTCTCTATGTGATAGATGAAAAAAAGCAGCTACTAGGTATTTTATCGCGAAAGGATTTGTTAAGAGCGGCGCTCAATGACAATATTGATGTGACACCAGTAGCCGTTTGCATGACCAGAATGCCACATATAAAAACCTGCCATAAGGATTTGAATATCCTTGAAGCTGCGGCGCTTTTGCAGGATTTTGCTATTGATTCCTTGCCTGTTGTGGAGGAGCAAAATGAAGGTCATATTATCGGAACAATTACGAAGTCGGCTTTGTTGGACTTTATTATCCAAGAAGCTAGAAATGCAGAAGTGAATAGATAAAAAAGGAGTTTTCATGAAACAAGAGATTACCATTTACGCCATTTCTGATTCTTTGGGAGGAACATCCCAAAAATTACTATCAGCCGTCATGGCTCAATATCCAGATTTGATTTTTAATAATAGCTATCGGTTTCCTTTTATCAATAAGGAATCTGAATTGTTGGATATTTTGCAGGACGCTATCAAGGATGACGCAGTTGTGATCAGTACCTTAGTAGACAGTCATTTAGCAGCAACTGCGAGGGAATTTAGCAGAGTCAATCATTTGTCTTATCTGGATTTGATGAATCCGTTCTTTGAAATCATCAAGGAAAAAACAGGTACTCAGCCGATTGAAGTTCCGGGAGTCTTACACCGTTTGGACACGGAATATTTCAATAAAATCTCTGCTATTGAATTTGCTGTTAAATATGACGACGGCAAGAACCCGCAAGGATTTTTGGAGTCGGATCTTGTGATTCTAGGAGTTTCTCGAACTTCCAAGACTCCGCTCAGCATCTATTTAGCTAATAAAGGCTACAAAGTATCCAATCTTCCCTTGATTCCAGAGGTTCCGCTACCGCAAGTCTTGGATAAAGTAGATAGAAGAAGAATGATAGGCTTGGTGTGTGACCCAGATAAATTGGCAAAAGTGAGAAGTAACCGTCTGGATGCGCTCGGTTTGACACAAGCTACAAGCTATACAGATATTGAAAACATTTATGAAGAATTGGACTATTCTAAAAAAGTATTTCAAAAATATCAAGCACATGTTATCAATATGACAGATAAATCTATTGAAGAAACGGCTTGCATTATTGAAGAACATTTAAAATCTCTGGCTTCAAAATAAGAATCAAAGCCCTAAGGTGCTATATTTAAACGAGGTGAACGAATGGAACAATACAAACGAATTTTATTAAAAGAGTTTGATTCCAAGCAAAAGGTCATTACAGAGTTAATCAATCTGGAAGCTATTTTAAATTTGCCAAAAGGGACAGAATTGTATCTTAGCGATATTCATGGTGAGTTTGAGGCTTTTGACTATATCCTAAGGACCTGTGCGGGGAATCTGAATGAAAAAATCAACGACTGCTTTGGAGAGGAATTATCAAAAGCGGAAAAAGACAAGCTGACCTTGCTGATTGCTTATCCCCAGGAAGTTTTGAGCGATGGTTTTCTTTATCCTTTGAAAGACAAGAGTTGGTATGGAGAAATTATTCAAAACTTGTTGACTTTGCTAACTTTTGTGGCAGCAAAATACACTCGTTCCAAAGTGAGAAAAGCTTTGCCACCACAATATGCTTATGTGATTGAAGAATTGCTCTATACAGATCGAAATTTGCCGGATAGCAATATTTATTTTGAAACGATTCAGAACTATTTGATTGATTTAGGCGAGGCAAGTCAGTTTATTTCGGCATTAGCAAAGGTCATTCGGCAGTTAATCATTGATCATCTTCATATAGTTGGCGATATTTTTGACCGCGGGGCAGCCGCAGATAAAGTAATGAATGAAATCATGGCTTATCATTCTGTGGATATTCAATGGGGCAATCACGATATTATCTGGATGGGGGCTTTCTTTGGCTCGAAAGAATGTTTGCTTATTCTCTTGCGAATAGCTGCTAGATATGGCTATCTTTACGATATTGAGAGAGCTTATGGTCTCAATCTAAGGTCGATCGTTCTTTTTGCCGAAAAGACTTATTCGGAAAATGCGAAATTTAAGCCCAACTTAGGAAAACGAAGCGACAGCTATTCTCCTAAAGAAATTCTCCAATTGGAAAAGGTTCACCAAGCACTAGCAATCATTCAGTTTAAATTGGAAAATCAACTGATTAAAAGGCGGCCGGAGTTTGATATGGCTCAAAACTTGACGCTTGATAAGATTGATTATTGGGAAGAGAGTATTCTAGTTGGAGAAAAGAAGCATTTTTTAGCTAATACTTGCTTCCAAACAATCAATCCTCAAGAGCCAGATCAGCTGACAGACGAGGAAGAGGAAGTGGTTGCTACTTTGCTAGATTCTTTTCAGCATTCAATTCAAATCAAACGTCACATTTCTTTTTTGATGAACAAGGGTTCGATGTATAAGATTTATAATAATCACCTCCTTTTTCATGGCTGCATTCCTCTAGAAGCGTCAGGAGACTTTCAACCCTTACAGATCAATGAAATCCGCTATGCTGGCAAAGAATTGCTCGACTTTTTTGAATATCACATTCGAGAAAGTTCTAAAAATCCAGAGATTCAAGACGATTTCTCAACGGATCTTATCTGGTATTGTTGGAATGGAAAACTGTCTCCCTTGTTTGGCAAGGATAAGATGACCACCTTAGAGCGTTATTTTATTGAGGATAAGGAAACGCACGTTGAAAAGGAAAATCCCTATTTCTCCTATCGGAATTCTGCTAAGATTTGCAAGTTGATTTTGGAAGAATTCGGTCTCTTTTCTGAAGATTCTAGGATTGTAAATGGGCATACACCTGTAAAAACGTTGAAAGGCGAATCTCCAATTCGAGGTGAAGGAATGCTGTTCGTTATTGACGGTGGTTTGTGTGAAGCCTATCAAAAGAAAACGGGAATTGCTGGCTATTCCTTGCTCAATAATTCATATGGTTTTCAAATTGTCACACACCAACCTTTTCAAAATGTGCAAAAAATGATTGAGAAGGCTGTAGATCTCTCATCCTTGAAGAGAGTGATTGAGCATGTCCGTGAGCGAACTTTGATAAAATCAACTACAATCGGTCAAAGCCTCATCGAACAACAACAGGAACTATCCGCTCTCTTGCATGAATTTTATGATTAACCTTCATGGCTCTTCAAGTCAAAACTTGGAGGGTCTTTTCATTTCAAGTCTTGCTGTTGTCCCCATTTCTTTTTCGTGTTACAATAGGAGTATTGAAATGGAGAGATTTAAGATGATTTATTTAGACAATTCAGCAACGACCAAGCCTTACCCAGAGGCTTTGGCTACCTACACAGAAGTTGCTTCTAAAATTTGGGGAAATCCTTCTAGTCTCCACAGTTTGGGCAATCAGGCGACCCGCTTGTTAGATGCATCTCGCAGGCAAATTGCGGAGCTTCTCGGTAAATCCTCTCAAGAGATTTTCTTTACGTCTGGAGGGACGGAAGGTGATAATTGGGTTATCAAGGGTGTGGCTTTTGAAAAAGCGCGCTATGGCAAGCATATCATTGTATCTGCTATTGAGCATCCAGCAGTGAAAGAATCCGCTCTCTGGCTGATGCAGCAAGGTTTTGAAGTGGATTTTGCACCTGTTGATAAAAAAGGTTTTGTAGATGTTGAAAAATTAGCTACCCTTATCCGATCGGATACGACTTTAATTTCAGTCATGGCGGTCAACAATGAAATCGGATCTGTTCAACCAATTGCAGCTATTTCAGAACTTTTAGCGGACAAGCCAACTATTTCTTTTCATGTGGATGCAGTACAAGCCATAGCTAAGATTCCAACGGAAGATTACTTGACCGAGCGCGTGGACTTTGCGACATTTTCTAGTCATAAATTTCATGGATTACGGGGTGTTGGTTTTGTCTATATCAAGTCTGGTAAGAAAATCAGCCCGCTGTTGAATGGTGGTGGTCAAGAATCAGATAAGCGTTCTACGACTGAAAATTTGGCGGGTATTGCAGCAATGGCAAAAGCTTTGCGTTTATCTATAGAAAATCTGGGATCCTTCACTACACGGACAGCCAAGATGAAAGGGATTATCCTAGAAGAGCTAGCTAAATACCCTGATGTAACAATTTTTTCAGGAACAGAAAATTTTGCACCGCATATTCTAACTATTGGTATCAAGGGGGTACGAGGAGAAGTAGTGGTCCATGCTTTTGAAGAGTATGATATTTATATATCTACTACGAGTGCTTGTTCCTCTAAAGCTGGCAAACCAGCTGGAACCTTAATAGCTATGGGTGTTGAAAAATCCCTGGCTCAAACGGCTGTGCGAATTAGTCTGGATGCCGATAATGATATGAGTCAGATTGAGCAATTTCTGACAACGTTTAAACTCATTTATGAAAAAACTAGAAAAGTAAGGTAAACAATGCAATATTCAGAAATTATGGTTCGTTACGGCGAGCTTTCAACCAAAGGAAAAAATCGCATGCGTTTTATTAACAAATTGAAACGCAATATGCAAGTAGTCCTCTCTATTTACCCAGATGTGCATGTGAAAGCAGACCGAGATCGTGCACATGTCTATCTTCACGGAACGGACTATCAACCTGTTGCAGAATCGCTTAAACAGATTTTTGGGATTCAAAATTTCTCGCCGTCTTATAAGATTGAAAAATCAGTTCCTGCTTTGGTTGAAGCGGTGCAGACAATTATGAAAGAAATTTACAAAGAGGGGATGACTTTTAAGATTGCCAGCAAACGCAGTGACCACAATTTTGAATTGGATAGTCGTGAATTGAACCAGACCTTGGGAAATGCAGTCTTTGATGCGATTCCACATGTTCAAGTCAAGATGAAAGCACCAGATATTACACTGCAAGTAGAAATCCGCGAAGAAGCAGCCTATCTGTCCTATGAAACGATTCGTGGAGCAGGCGGTCTTCCTGTCGGAACATCTGGAAAAGGCATGCTGATGCTGTCAGGCGGGATTGATTCACCCGTTGCAGGCTATCTAGCTCTAAAACGTGGAGTGGATATTGAAGCGGTGCACTTTGCTAGCCCCCCTTATACAAGTCCCGGTGCTCTCAAAAAGGCGCAAGATTTGACGCGCAAATTAACCAAATTTGGTGGCAGTATTCAATTTATTGAAGTGCCATTCACGGAAATTCAAGAAGAAATTAAAGCGAAAGCACCAGAAGCTTATCTGATGACCCTAACTCGTCGCTTTATGATGCGCATTACAGATCGCATTCGTGAAGAACGCGGGGGACTTGTTATCATCAACGGAGAAAGTCTTGGTCAAGTTGCTAGCCAAACGCTAGAGAGTATGCAAGCGATCAATGCTGTCACCAATACTCCAATTATTCGTCCAGTCGTGACTATGGATAAACTAGAAATCATTGACATTGCTGAAAAGATTGATACATTTAATATCTCGATTCAACCCTTTGAAGATTGTTGTACCATCTTTGCGCCAGACAGGCCTAAAACCAATCCAAAGATAAAAAATGCCGAGCAATACGAAGCACGTATGGATGTGGATGCTTTAGTGGAACGTGCTGTTGCTGGTATCATCATTACTGAAATTACACCAGAAGCAGAAACAGACGAGGTGGATGAAATGATTGAGGGATTGTTGTAATAAGAACGGATTTTGAGATTGGAAGTTATTCTGGGAAATTATTAAAAATTACTAAAAGCTACTGAGTTAGTCTTTTGATAAAAAATACTTGCCAAAGGCTATCAGAAATGCTATACTTATAGAGTTGACTATGCACAGCCTGTGCAACCGCTCGAACATCGTCACAAGTGGTTCGTCCCACGATGCTAGGCGAGTCTTCACAAAATTAGGGGAAACCCGTAAAATTCATAGGAGGTGCATAATGAGCACATACGCAATCATTAAAACTGGCGGCAAACAAGTTAAAGTTGAAGTTGGTCAAGCAATTTACGTTGAAAAATTAGACGTTGAAGCTGGTCAAGATGTAACATTTGACGAAGTTGTTCTTGTTGGTGGTGAAAACACTGTTGTCGGAACTCCGCTTGTTTCTGGAGCTACTGTTGTTGGAACTGTTGAAAAGCAAGGAAAACAAAAGAAAGTTGTTACTTACAAGTACAAACCTAAAAAAGGTAGCCATCGTAAACAAGGTCACCGTCAACCATATACTAAGGTTGTCATCAATACAATCAACGCTTAATTTTTAAGGAGAGCACATGATACAAGCAGTCTTTGAACGAGCCGAGGATGGTGAGCTGAGGAGTGCAGAAATTACTGGACACGCCGAAAGTGGCGAATACGGCTTTGATGTCGTGTGTGCGTCGGTTTCTACGCTTGCTATAAATTTCATCAATTCGATTGAGAAATTCGCAGGCTATGAACCAATCTTAGAATTAAACGAAGAAGAAGGTGGATTTTTACGAGTAGAGATTCCTACGGATATTCCACCTCACCAAAGAGAAATGACTCAACTTTTCTTTGAATCATTCTTCTTAGGTATGGCAAACTTATCGGAGGACTCAGCTGAGTTCGTCCAAACAAGAGTTATCACAGAAAACTAACACGGAGGAAAAACATTATGTTGAAAATGAATCTTGCTAATCTGCAACTTTTCGCCCACAAAAAAGGTGGAGGTTCTACATCTAACGGACGCGATTCACAAGCAAAACGTCTTGGAGCTAAAGCGGCTGACGGACAAACTGTAACTGGTGGATCAATTCTTTATCGTCAACGCGGTACTCACATCTATCCAGGTGTCAATGTTGGACGCGGTGGAGATGACACTTTGTTTGCGAAAGTGGAAGGCGTTGTACGCTTTGAACGCAAAGGTCGCGATAAAAAACAAGTTTCTGTTTACCCAATTGCGAAATAAGAATTGAAAGTCCCTACCTCATGGTATGGGTCTTTCTTTTGGAAATGATAATTTGAAAACGACAAAAGAAATGTAGATAAAACGAACAATCTTCATCTCATTATAAGATAGCTGTGAACAACTTTGCAGCTATCTTTATTTTAAGTACATTTTACATGTGTTTTTCATGTATTTTAGTATCATATTAGTTGAATTATTCCAATTATCAAAGTATAATATATAATGATATCTTTAACGTGATTACAAGTAATAATATAGTTGTAATTAGTAATAAAACTCTTCTGTTTCCATATATATATAGTTATACCTTCAGGAATAGATAAGATAAATAATTTATAAAAAGGATACTAGCATGTTTAGAAAAAATAATGAACTTCAAGGTCATGGCTCAATTCGTAAAAATAAAATTTACGGGACTGTTGGTGTTATTATATTTGGAATAATCGCAATGTTTAGTTTACACAAGAGTGTGGCGGCTGATGATATTGAAAGTCCTAAAACAACAGCACCTATACCTATAGCTGAAGCGTCAGATACAAGTCTTGCTGTACAATCACAAATGGCTAGACAAGGAGATAATACTACTCTGACAACTACAAAGGCTGATTCAGCTACTACTATGAGTTCAACTAGTAGAGCAGCTGCAACAGCACCTACTGCAGCCGTTTCTCAAACAATGCTATCTACTGCACAGACAGAAAATCAAAATCCAAATGTAACAGTTGAAAATCAAAAATTAAAAGATGCTGTAACAGAAGCCAAGAATAATGGGATTGAAGCAAAGCAAGAGGCGACAGAAAATATTGGAACTGCGAATACTGAAGCAGAAGTCGCTACTCTAGAAGCAAAAGCTAATGCGCGTGAAAAAGAACAAGCAAAACGTATCAAAGAAGCGACAGAGAAATACAAAAACGATCTTGCAGCAGCGCAGGCCAATACAACTAAGCCAGGATATCTTAGTGAAGTTGTAACTCAAGGATTGAAATTTGAAAGTGAACCTAATGCTCATTTATCAATTACAGGTACAACTGAATTTGGTCAACAAGATATGCCAAAAGCGATGTCGTATGAAGAGTATATAAGTAGTGGCAAGACATTTTCTAATAATCCGGTTGCCGCATATACAACCACTTTATCAGGAAGATTTGTGATACCCAAGATTGAAAAAGGTCAGACTATAACTGCTACTTATACAAATCTACAAAACTCAAGCTACAATGGTAAAAAAATTACCAAAGTGGTTTATGAAGTAACAAATTTGAACGAATCGACAGGAATCATCGGCTTTGCTGAGAAAGATCCAACAAAAGGAATCTATACTTTTTATAATTTATCAGCACCGTCTAGGTATGGTGTCAAAATCCGTTTTTATGATGAAGATGATAATCTCATTCAATTTAATCAAGAAAACCCAGCTATATTAGCGCTGACAAGTTTGTCAAAAACGATATATAAGGGACAAACTCATGAGGAAGGGATAACAGATTATAACTTCAAACCAGTAAAAATAACGGGTTCCTATGTTGATAAACAATCTGATAGTCGTTTAGCTGCAACTACTTCTACAGCAGGAATTCCAGATAGCTACGACAATCCTGATTTTTATAAAACTAGTATTGCAGGTGTAACAGAAAATGGTAGTGTTATTTCGTTTACTATGCGTAGATATTCGGAATTTGATAAAGGATATTGGCTAGCCATTACAAGTAAATTGCCTTCACCTTTCGTTTTAACTAAGCCTAATTTAAGTTATAAATTCTTTAGCTATAATAAAGCAGGGACTGTATTACTTGACAATTATATTCAAGGTACAACTACTAAGTTGACAGAAACACAAACGGTTAAACCAAAAGGTACACTTATAGGTGAAGGCTACACAGGAACGCATGAAGACCGAATAACATTCAATGGTAAAGTTTATAAATATGTATCGTCATCTGATAATATAACAGGCACAGTTAAATTAGGAATAACTAATGTATATAATTATTACGTTGAAGTGACTGGAAATGTTATCGTAAATTATAAAAATCAAGCTGGCGAAACTATTAAAGAAAGTGTTGAAGATACTTCTAATGCTTCTATTGATACCGATTACAATACGGAAGAACATCGCAAAACGACGATAGTCACTTCTGACGGGAAGACCTATCGATTAGTGGATTCCCAACTTCCAAGCAACGAAAAAGGGAAGGTCATTGAAGGGACGACCCAAGTGACGTACGTTTATAAGGAAGTGTTGGGAAATGTGACGGTTCATTACCAAGATGAGTCCGGTCACCAGCTGCAAGACGATGTCACAGCCCTTTCCGGAGCCTCCACCAATACGCCTTATGATACGGAAGAACATCGCAAAACGACGATAGTCACTTCTGACGGGAAGACCTATCGATTAGTGGATTCCCAACTTCCAAGCAACGAAAAAGGGAAGGTCATTGAAGGGACGACCCAAGTGACGTACGTTTATAAGGAAGTGTTGGGAAATGTGACGGTTCATTACCAAGATGAGTCCGGTCACCAGCTGCAAGACGATGTCACAGCCCTTTCCGGAGCCTCCACCAATACGCCTTATGATACGGAAGAACATCGCAAAACGACGATAGTCACTTCTGACGGGAAGACCTATCGATTAGTGGATTCCCAACTTCCAAGCAACGAAAAAGGGAAGGTCATTGAAGGGACGACCCAAGTGACGTACGTTTATAAGGAAGTGTTGGGAAATGTGACGGTTCATTACCAAGATGAGTCCGGTCACCAGCTGCAAGACGATGTCACAGCCCTTTCCGGAGCCTCCACCAATACGCCTTATGATACGGAAGAACATCGCAAAACGACGATAGTCACTTCTGACGGGAAGACCTATCGATTAGTGGATTCCCAACTTCCAAGCAACGAAAAAGGGAAGGTCATTGAAGGGACGACCCAAGTGACGTACGTTTATAAGGAAGTGTTGGGAAATGTGACGGTTCATTACCAAGATGAGTCCGGTCACCAGCTGCAAGACGATGTCACAGCCCTTTCCGGAGCCTCCACCAATACGCCTTATGATACGGAAGAACATCGCAAAACGACGATAGTCACTTCTGACGGGAAGACCTATCGATTAGTGGATTCCCAACTTCCAAGCAACGAAAAAGGGAAGGTCATTGAAGGGACGACCCAAGTGACGTACGTTTATAAGGAAGTGTTGGGAAATGTGACGGTTCATTACCAAGATGAGTCCGGTCACCAGCTGCAAGACGATGTCACAGCCCTTTCCGGAGCCTCCACCAATACGCCTTATGATACGGAAGAACATCGCAAAACGACGATAGTCACTTCTGACGGGAAGACCTATCGATTAGTGGATTCCCAACTTCCAAGCAACGAAAAAGGGAAGGTCATTGAAGGGACGACCCAAGTGACGTACGTTTATAAGGAAGTGTTGGGAAATGTGACGGTTCATTACCAAGATGAGTCCGGTCACCAGCTGCAAGACGATGTCACAGCCCTTTCCGGAGCCTCCACCAATACGCCTTATGATACGGAAGAACATCGCAAAACGACGATAGTCACTTCTGACGGGAAGACCTATCGATTAGTGGATTCCCAACTTCCAAGCAACGAAAAAGGGAAGGTCATTGAAGGGACGACCCAAGTGACGTACGTTTATAAGGAAGTGTTGGGAAATGTGACGGTTCATTACCAAGATGAGTCCGGTCACCAGCTGCAAGACGATGTCACAGCCCTTTCCGGAGCCTCCACCAATACGCCTTATGATACGGAAGAACATCGCAAAACGACGATAGTCACTTCTGACGGGAAGACCTATCGATTAGTGGATTCCCAACTTCCAAGCAACGAAAAAGGGAAGGTCATTGAAGGGACGACCCAAGTGACGTACGTTTATAAGGAAGTGTTGGGAAATGTGACGGTTCATTACCAAGATGAGTCCGGTCACCAGCTGCAAGACGATGTCACAGCCCTTTCCGGAGCCTCCACCAATACGCCTTATGATACGGAAGAACATCGCAAAACGACGATAGTCACTTCTGACGGGAAGACCTATCGATTAGTGGATTCCCAACTTCCAAGCAACGAAAAAGGGAAGGTCATTGAAGGGACGACCCAAGTGACGTACGTTTATAAGGAAGTGTTGGGAAATGTGACGGTTCATTACCAAGATGAGTCCGGTCACCAGCTGCAAGACGATGTCACAGCCCTTTCCGGAGCCTCCACCAATACGCCTTATGATACGGAAGAACATCGCAAAACGACGATAGTCACTTCTGACGGGAAGACCTATCGATTAGTGGATTCCCAACTTCCAAGCAACGAAAAAGGGAAGGTCATTGAAGGGACGACCCAAGTGACGTACGTTTATAAGGAAGTGTTGGGAAATGTGACGGTTCATTACCAAGATGAGTCCGGTCACCAGCTGCAAGACGATGTCACAGCCCTTTCCGGAGCCTCCACCAATACGCCTTATGATACGGAAGAACATCGCAAAACGACGATAGTCACTTCTGACGGGAAGACCTATCGATTAGTGGATTCCCAACTTCCAAGCAACGAAAAAGGGAAGGTCATTGAAGGGACGACCCAAGTGACGTACGTTTATAAGGAAGTGTTGGGAAATGTGACGGTTCATTACCAAGATGAGTCCGGTCACCAGCTGCAAGACGATGTCACAGCCCTTTCCGGAGCCTCCACCAATACGCCTTATGATACGGAAGAACATCGCAAAACGACGATAGTCACTTCTGACGGGAAGACCTATCGATTAGTGGATTCCCAACTTCCAAGCAACGAAAAAGGGAAGGTCATTGAAGGGACGACCCAAGTGACGTACGTTTATAAGGAAGTGTTGGGAAATGTGACGGTTCATTACCAAGATGAGTCCGGTCACCAGCTGCAAGACGATGTCACAGCCCTTTCCGGAGCCTCCACCAATACGCCTTATGATACGGAAGAACATCGCAAAACGACGATAGTCACTTCTGACGGGAAGACCTATCGATTAGTGGATTCCCAACTTCCAAGCAACGAAAAAGGGAAGGTCATTGAAGGGACGACCCAAGTGACGTACGTTTATAAGGAAGTGTTGGGAAATGTGACGGTTCATTACCAAGATGAGTCCGGTCACCAGCTGCAAGACGATGTCACAGCCCTTTCCGGAGCCTCCACCAATACGCCTTATGATACGGAAGAACATCGCAAAACGACGATAGTCACTTCTGACGGGAAGACCTATCGATTAGTGGATTCCCAACTTCCAAGCAACGAAAAAGGGAAGGTCATTGAAGGGACGACCCAAGTGACGTACGTTTATAAGGAAGTGTTGGGAAATGTGACGGTTCATTACCAAGATGAGTCCGGTCACCAGCTGCAAGACGATGTCACAGCCCTTTCCGGAGCCTCCACCAATACGCCTTATGATACGGAAGAACATCGCAAAACGACGATAGTCACTTCTGACGGGAAGACCTATCGATTAGTGGATTCCCAACTTCCAAGCAACGAAAAAGGGAAGGTCATTGAAGGGACGACCCAAGTGACGTACGTTTATAAGGAAGTGTTGGGAAATGTGACGGTTCATTACCAAGATGAGTCCGGTCACCAGCTGCAAGACGATGTCACAGCCCTTTCCGGAGCCTCCACCAATACGCCTTATGATACGGAAGAACATCGCAAAACGACGATAGTCACTTCTGACGGGAAGACCTATCGATTAGTGGATTCCCAACTTCCAAGCAACGAAAAAGGGAAGGTCATTGAAGGGACGACCCAAGTGACGTACGTTTATAAGGAAGTGTTGGGAAATGTGACGGTTCATTACCAAGATGAGTCCGGTCACCAGCTGCAAGACGATGTCACAGCCCTTTCCGGAGCCTCCACCAATACGCCTTATGATACGGAAGAACATCGCAAAACGACGATAGTCACTTCTGACGGGAAGACCTATCGATTAGTGGATTCCCAACTTCCAAGCAACGAAAAAGGGAAGGTCATTGAAGGGACGACCCAAGTGACGTACGTTTATAAGGAAGTGTTGGGAAATGTGACGGTTCATTACCAAGATGAGTCCGGTCACCAGCTGCAAGACGATGTCACAGCCCTTTCCGGAGCCTCCACCAATACGCCTTATGATACGGAAGAACATCGCAAAACGACGATAGTCACTTCTGACGGGAAGACCTATCGATTAGTGGATTCCCAACTTCCAAGCAACGAAAAAGGGAAGGTCATTGAAGGGACGACCCAAGTGACGTACGTTTATAAGGAAGTGTTGGGAAATGTGACGGTTCATTACCAAGATGAGTCCGGTCACCAGCTGCAAGACGATGTCACAGCCCTTTCCGGAGCCTCCACCAATACGCCTTATGATACGGAAGAACATCGCAAAACGACGATAGTCACTTCTGACGGGAAGACCTATCGATTAGTGGATTCCCAACTTCCAAGCAACGAAAAAGGGAAGGTCATTGAAGGGACGACCCAAGTGACGTACGTTTATAAGGAAGTGTTGGGAAATGTGACGGTTCATTACCAAGATGAGTCCGGTCACCAGCTGCAAGACGATGTCACAGCCCTTTCCGGAGCCTCCACCAATACGCCTTATGATACGGAAGAACATCGCAAAACGACGATAGTCACTTCTGACGGGAAGACCTATCGATTAGTGGATTCCCAACTTCCAAGCAACGAAAAAGGGAAGGTCATTGAAGGGACGACCCAAGTGACGTACGTTTATAAGGAAGTGTTGGGAAATGTGACGGTTCATTACCAAGATGAGTCCGGTCACCAGCTGCAAGACGATGTCACAGCCCTTTCCGGAGCCTCCACCAATACGCCTTATGATACGGAAGAACATCGCAAAACGACGATAGTCACTTCTGACGGGAAGACCTATCGATTAGTGGATTCCCAACTTCCAAGCAACGAAAAAGGGAAGGTCATTGAAGGGACGACCCAAGTGACGTACGTTTATAAGGAAGTGTTGGGAAATGTGACGGTTCATTACCAAGATGAGTCCGGTCACCAGCTGCAAGACGATGTCACAGCCCTTTCCGGAGCCTCCACCAATACGCCTTATGATACGGAAGAACATCGCAAAACGACGATAGTCACTTCTGACGGGAAGACCTATCGATTAGTGGATTCCCAACTTCCAAGCAACGAAAAAGGGAAGGTCATTGAAGGGACGACCCAAGTGACGTACGTTTATAAGGAAGTGTTGGGAAATGTGACGGTTCATTACCAAGATGAGTCCGGTCACCAGCTGCAAGACGATGTCACAGCCCTTTCCGGAGCCTCCACCAATACGCCTTATGATACGGAAGAACATCGCAAAACGACGATAGTCACTTCTGACGGGAAGACCTATCGATTAGTGGATTCCCAACTTCCAAGCAACGAAAAAGGGAAGGTCATTGAAGGGACGACCCAAGTGACGTACGTTTATAAGGAAGTGTTGGGGTTAAATAATCAAAAAGTGACTTACACGGTCGTTGATGATACAACAGGTACGACTCTAGAAAACCAAGTGGAATTAACGACTGGTGAATCAGGTGCAGAGCTTCCAGTAGCAACACAAAAGAAATACGACACTGTTTTAGCAGGCTATCTGGCTCAAGGCTACGAATTAGTCTCTAAAGATGAATTACCAGCTAAATTTGACACAGACAGCGGTGTGGATCAAAATGTAGTGGTTCATTTGAAACATGGTACGACAGATAGCCAAGAAAACGAGAAAGTGAGCTTGACAGTTCGTTATCATGGAGCAGGTAGCCAGACGCCAGCCGATAATGTGCAAACAGCAACTTGGACACGGACGGTGACGAAAGATAAGGTAACGGGAGATGTTGTGAAGACTACGGATTGGGTAGCTGACAAGGCAACCTATGACGCTGTTCCATCTCCAGTCATTCCAGGCTACACAGTAGATGTGGCAACTGTTTCGGCAGAAACAGTCACTCAAGAAGATATGGTTAAGGATGTTCATTATACTGCAGTCCCAGTAACCCCAGATAAACCAACTCCAACTCCTCCAGTTGTTCCGTCAACGCCGGACAAGCCAACTACTCCGACAGTTGTACCAACGACTCCTACAAAAGCAACTCCAACGAAAACAGAAATCTTGCCAAGCACAGGTGATTCTCAAGTTGGTCCAACGCTTGCAACGCTGACGGGCGTAAGTTTACTTTTATCAGCTTTCGGTTATATTGGTCGTCGAAAAAAAGAAGATTGATGAATCTTTTGTAAACATATAAAAGTGATCTAAAGGTTGAATCATTCGATAGAAAGGATAAGCTTTACAAGCAACTTGGCATAGTTGATTTGTGAAGCTTCCTTTTTTTGTTAAAAGATTGAAACAATATGCTTGACAAAAGAAAGGCTTCATGGTTTAATATACCCCATAAGGGTATAAATGGAGGTGCTTATGTTTCACTTATTTACGAAAATAGATAGTATTTCTACAAGTGAATTGGAACAAAAATTAAAAGAGAAGATTCAACTGCTAGATGTACGAACACCGTCTGAATATCGGCGTGGTCATATCAAAGGCGCAAAGAATGTCCCACTTAATGAAATCGCAAGATACACGCCAGCAACAAATGAAACACTGTATGTCATTTGCCATTCCGGTGTGCGGAGCAAAATGGCAGCCAAAAAGCTAAAGAAAAAAGGCTATGATGTTGTCAATGTTCAAGGCGGTATGAGTGCTTGGACCGGAAAAGTTGTTTAAAAGTGATAAAGGAGGAAGTTGAATGAAAATTATCATTGTTGGTGGAGTTGCAGGTGGAATGTCTGCAGCGACGCGTTTAAGACGGCTAAAAGAAGGCGTTGAGATTATTATTTTTGAAAAGGGCCCATTCGTTTCCTTTGCGAACTGTGGTCTGCCTTACTATGTTTCTGGAGAAATTGCTGAACGCGAAGACTTGTTAGTGCAAACGCCTGAGAGTTTAAAGGCACGCTTTCGTTTAGATGTGCGACCTTTCCATGAAGTGACGGCTATCTCACCAGATCAACATATAGTGACGGTTCGGCATGACGGAAAGGAATTTACAGAGAGTTATGATAAGTTGATTTTATCTCCGGGGGCAAAGCCTTTTGTGCCTCCAATTGAAGGTTTGGAAACAGCTGAAAATACCTATACTTTACGTAATGTTCCTGACCTAGATGAGATTATGTTAGCTTTGGAGAAACAGCCAAAAGAAGCTGTGGTGATTGGGGCTGGATTCATTGGTCTTGAAATGGCAGAAAATCTTCGGAGGCGCGGTTTGAAGGTGACGATTGTTGAAAAAGCACCGCATGTTTTGCCACCGCTTGATGAAGAAATGGCTGCTTTTGTTCAAGCTGAATTGCTGAAAAACGGCATTCAAGTGATAACTTCTCAGTCTGCTACGCGGTTTGAGGAGAAGGGACAGGTCATTGTGCTGGAAAATGGGCAAAAGATTGCTTCTGATGTGACCATTCTGTCTGTCGGGGTGCAACCGGAGAATGCTTTGGCACAGGCGGCAGGTATTGAACTGGGACTGCGTGGCGGTATCTTAGTCAATGAGCGTTATGAAACCAGTCAACCTGATATTTATGCAGTCGGCGATGCGATTGTGGTTAAGCAAGAGATTACAGGAGAAGATGCACTGATTTCATTGGCTTCGCCTGCTAATCGTCAAGGTCGCCAAGTTGCGGATGTGATTGCTGGAGTAGCTCGAAAGAATAAAGGCAGCATTGGTACAGCTATTGTTCGGGCATTTGACATGACGGCAGCTTCAACAGGGCTGAGCGAGCGCATTCTTCGTATGAATGGCCTGCCTTATCAAGTTATTCATGTCAGTGGTAAGGATCATGCTGGCTACTATCCGGGTGCGACTGATGTGACCTTGAAGCTCCTCTTTGAGCCAACAAGTGGCAAAATTTACGGTGCACAAGGTGTTGGGAAAAAAGGCGTTGATAAACGGATTGATATTTTGGCAACGGCTATCAAAGGCAATCTAACCATTTTTGATTTGCCAGAGTTGGAATTTACCTATGCACCACCGTTTGGCTCTGCTAAAGATCCGGTCAATATGCTGGGATATGCAGCCTTAAACTTAGTAGAAGGTTTGAGCGACAATATCCAGTGGTATGAATTGGAAGATGAACTAGCTGCTGGTAAGAAGTTCCTAGATGTGCGGACGGCCAGTGAGCTTCAACAAGGTCATTTGAAAGTGGATACGGTTCACATTCCTTTAAATGAATTGCGTGAGCGTTTAGGAGAGTTAGACAAGTCGCAGGATTATATCGTGAGCTGTCATAGTGGACTTCGTAGCTATATTGCCGAGCGCATTCTCAAACAAGCAGGATTTTCTGTTCAAAATCTAGACGGCGCCTTTGCCTTGTACAAAATGGTAAAACCAGAGGGAGTAGAATATGGAAATTAGTATCACTATGTCTGAATTTTATAAGAAATACCAAGCAGAAAAGCTGTCCATTATTGATGTGCGAGAGGCTTATGAGTTCGCGTCAGGGCACGTTCCGACAGCACAGAACCTGCCTTTGAGTAGTTTGGAGGCAGGCTACAAACAACTCAGCCAGCAGGAGAAATACTATGTCATCTGCCAATCTGGCGCACGTTCTGCGGCTGCGTGTCAGTTTTTAAGTGCGCAAGGATTTGATGTGACCAATGTGGCTGGGGGTATGAATATCTGGCCCGGAGAGGTAGAGTAAAGTAAAAGAAATCCCGATTAAGTGCTATCTTAATCGGGTTTATTCGTATTACAATTCAATAATATGAGCTTCGTAACCAATGGCTTCTAGGAATTTGAGTAGGTCTGTCGTGTTTAAAAAGAGTGTTTTCTCATTGGTATTGGGATGAAAACTCATTCGTTTTTCTGACATGATTTCTTTGTCAAAATAGACTTGAATGTCTTTATCGGCATTGTTTAACAATCCAAATGGAGAGACGACGCCTGCTGGCAACATCATTTTTTTAAATAGACTGTCAGCGGATGCCATGCGGATTCTATTGGCTTTTACCAGTTCTTTAAATAAGTCCATGTCCAAGCGCTTTTTGTCGTCCATGATGAGCAAGTAGTAGGCGGTTTTCTTCTTGTTAGTGAGAAACATCGTTTTGGTGCGGACACCTTCAATGCCTTCGATAAAGCTGTCTGCTTGCTCGGTCGTAAGTGCTGGTTCGTGCTCCACGATTTCAAATGGAATGTTTAACTTGTTTAAGGTTTCTTTTACTTTTGTGTATAAGTCCATTTTACTTGCCTCCTTTGATTTGTTTTATTACTCTTATTATACCATATTGAGGAGGACTTTTTTTTCAATGGTTGGCAACCTGCCCCTAAAAGCAGTCCATTCCGTCGACCGGGTCGCTAGTCTGTCTTAAAAGCGATTCACTCTGTCCGCCGGGCGGACGGTTTGCCCAGAAACAAGTTTGCTTTGTCCGCCGGGCTGACGGCTTGCCTAGAAACAAGTTTGCTCTGTCCGCCGGGCTAACGGCTTGCCCAGAAACAAGTTTGCTCTGTCCGCCGGGCTGACGACTGCCCTAAAAAGTAGTTTGTTGTGTCCGCCCAGCGGATACCCTTTTTAGAGATAATTCTGTTTATTGCTTCATTGTATTTTTTTAAAAAATGAGATGGATAGCTTGAATTGCACTAGTCGTATACCTCAAATAAAGAAACCTCAGCAGTTTTCGTCGCCTGCTGAGGTTATTTTCGTTTGATAAGGTATTGGACGGCTTTCTCTAGTCGCTCTTTTTGTGCTTTAGGGTCGTCCAAAGGATGATTGAGACAGTCGGTAAGATTTTCGGTAATCATCAATTCAATGACCCGCTCGACACTAGAGCGAACAGCAGTTAATTGGGTGATAATGTCTGCACAGTCGCGTTCTTCCTCTATCATTTTTTGAATACCTCGCAGTTGTCCTTCGGAGCGTTTCAGCCGTGTAATAAGTTTTGAGTTTGCCATGTCTTTGTCCTCTGTTTATTTTTTTACATTATATCTTGAATAGACCCCTTTGTCAAAGTTCTCGCTCCGCCCTTTTCATGGTATAATGAAAGAAATAGAGTGTCACTTACAATGGAGTTTCTATTTGAGCAGAAAGCTGCTAGTAACTGGATTTCATGGGTGTATGAAGGTTTAGTTATGCCTTGATTTATGGTATAATGATAAAACACTTGAAAGAGGATAAAAGGATGAATATTCAACAACTGCGCTATGTTGTAGCCATTGCCAATAGTGGCACCTTTCGTGAAGCCGCTGAGAAAATGTATGTCAGCCAGCCGAGTTTGTCCATTGCAGTTCGGGATTTAGAAAAAGAATTGGGTTTTAAAATATTCCGTAGAACGAGCAGCGGCACATTTTTGACACGTCGAGGAATGGAATTTTACGAAAAAGCTCAAGAATTGGTCAAAGGATTTGATGTCTTTCAAAATCAATACGCCAATCCAGAGGAAGAAAAGGCAGAATTTTCCATTGCCAGCCAGCACTATGATTTCTTGCCACCTTTGATAACGGAATTTGCCAAACGCTATCCAAAAGATAAGAATTTCCGAATTTTTGAATCTACAACGGTGCAGATTTTAAACGAAGTTGCACAAGGACACAGCGAGATTGGCATTATCTATCTGAACAATCAAAATACCAAGGGAATGATGCAGCGGATGGATAAATTGGGGCTGGAAGTGGTAGATTTGATTCCTTTTCAGACACACATTTATCTGCGGGCGGATCACCCCTTAGCTGGGAAAGAGGAGCTTACTATGGAAGATTTGGCAGATTTGCCGACGGTTCGTTTTACACAGGAAAAGGACGAATATCTCTATTATTCAGAGAATTTCGTGGACACCAGCGCCAGTTCGCAGATGTTTAATGTGACGGACCGTGCTACTTTAAATGGTATTTTGGAGCGGACAGATGCTTATGCGACAGGCTCTGGATTTTTGGATAGCAATAGTGTAAACGGCATTACGGTGATTCGGTTAAAAGACAATTTGGAAAACCGCATGGTATATGTCAAACGCGAAGATGTAGAGCTTTCACTGGTCGGTGCAGCTTTTGTTGCTGTGATGGAAGAATATTTTGCAAAAAGAGGTAAAAAATGAAACGAAAAGTGACCGTGCCGCTTGTGATTGTGGCTTTGATTGCGCTGGATCAATGGGTCAAGTTTGAAATTGTCAAAAACATTCAATTAGGCGAAGTAAAACCTTTTATTCCAAAGATTTTGAGTTTGACTTATTTGCGAAATACAGGAGCGGCATTTTCAATTCTGGAAAACCAGCAATGGTTGTTTGCGGTAATTACTTTAGTGGTGATTGGAGCTGCTATTTGGTATTTGAGCAAACACATTAAAGGTTCTGCCTGGCTGTTGTCTGGTTTGAGCTTGATTATTGCAGGGGGAATTGGTAATTTTATTGACCGCATGCGCCAAGGCTTTGTCGTGGATATGTTTCAGCTTGATTTTATCAATTTTGCAATTTTTAATGTTGCGGATAGTTATCTGACGATTGGCGTGCTTGTACTGATAGTGATGATGTTAAAGGAAGAGGACAATGCAAGTTAAAGTAGAGATTGGCGGTGTACGGTTGGACAAGGCGGTTGCTGATTTGACACCATTATCCCGCAGCCATGCCAATGAGCAAATCAAAAATAGACAAATCTTGGTCAACGGGCAAGTGAAGAAAGCCAAGTACGCTGTCAAGGCAGGTGATGTGATTACTTATGAATTGCCCGAACCAGAAGCGCTGGAGTATGTAGCAGAAAATCTGCCGCTAGATATTGTTTATCAGGATGAAGATGTCGCAGTGGTGAACAAGGCTCAAGGTATGGTGGTGCATCCAAGTGCAGGGCATACGAGTGGAACACTGGTCAATGCGCTGATGTACCATATCAAGGATTTGTCCGGTATCAATGGTGTTTTGCGCCCTGGAATTGTCCATCGGATTGATAAGGATACATCAGGATTGCTGATGATTGCCAAGAATGATGATGCGCATATCAAGCTCGCTGAGGAATTAAAAGATAAAAAATCCCTGCGGAAATATTGGGCGATTGTGCATGGCAATCTGCCGAACGATAGAGGCGTTATTGAAGCACCGATTGGACGCAGCGAAAAAGATAGAAAAAAACAAGCTGTCACGGCAAAGGGAAAGCCAGCTGTGACACGTTTTCACGTTTTAGAGCGTTTTGGCAATTATACACTGGTAGAATTGCAGCTGGAAACAGGGCGTACCCACCAAATCCGTGTGCACATGGCTTATATTGGTCATCCAGTAGCGGGTGACGAAGTGTACGGACCGCGGAAAACGCTAAAAGGGCATGGACAATTCTTACATGCCAGAACGCTTGGATTTACTCATCCTAAGACGGGAGAAGTCATGAAATTTACAGCAGAAGCGCCAGCTATTTTCCAAGAAACACTAGAGAAATTGAGAAAAGGAATGGAGTGAGAGAATATCTCTTTCTGCTTCATTTCTTTTTTATTTTGCTTGAAATTTTGGTATAATAATGCAATATATCAGCTTTGGAGAGGGTTATGAAATATAAACGAATTGTATGTAAAGTCGGCACCAGTTCTTTAACAAATGAGGATGGAAGTTTATCGAGAGCGAAAGTGAGAGTGATTACTCAGCAGTTAGTCCTGCTACATGAAGCAGGGCACGAAGTGATTTTAGTCTCATCAGGAGCAATAGCAGCAGGTTTCTCATCTTTGGGCTTTAAGAAACGCCCGACAAAAATTGCAGACAAGCAAGCGTCCGCAGCGGTAGGTCAGGGCTTGTTGCTAGAAGAATACACGACGAATCTGTTATTGAAAAAGATTGTCTCGGCTCAAATTTTACTAACACAAGATGATTTTGCGGATAAACGACGCTATAAAAATGCACATCAAGCGATTTCTGTCTTGCTTAACAGAGGAGCCATTCCGATTATCAATGAAAATGATACGGTCTCCATTGCTGAGTTGAAAGTCGGTGACAATGATACGTTGAGCGCTCAGGTTGCGTCTATGGTGCAAGCAGATTTGTTAATTTTATTAACAGATGTTGACGGGCTTTATACGGCAAATCCAGTCAATCATCCTGATGCCAAGCGCCTTGATTTGGTAGAGGAGATTACGACAGATTTGCTTGAAATGGCAGGTGGAGCAGGCTCTTCTAATGGAACAGGTGGTATGCTGACCAAGCTAAAAGCAGCAACGATTGCCACTATGGCAGGGGTTCCTGTTTACATTTGCTCTTCTTTGAAAGAGCAACCCCTCATCGAAGCCGCAGAAAATCAGGGAAATGGCACATTTTTTACTGCTTCAGCCAAAAATATGAAAACGCAAAAACAATGGTTGGCTTTTTACGCTACTAGTCAAGGCTCTATCTGGGTGGATAGAGGAGCAAGCACAGCATTGAGTGAGCAAGGCAAGAGCTTACTTGTTTCGGGAATTTCAAAAATGTCAGGATACTTTTCTTATGATGATATTGTGACCGTCTATGAAAAGGACACAGAGCGTATTTTAGGAAAAGGACGTGTTCGTTTTGGGCAGTCAGCTTTGCAAGATATGCTGAAAGCCAATAAACCAAAGGGAGTGGTAATTCATCGAGACCATTGGATTTCACTAACGCCTGAATTGGAATTATTATTGTCAGAATTTTAAGAGGAAGTAGGATATGAATAGTACACAAGGCTTACTAGAGAAAATCAAGCAAGCAAAAAAATCAATTAACACAGCTTCAACAACTGAGAAAAATAAAGCTCTGTCTTTGATGGCTGATTATTTAGAAGCAGCTACGGACGCAATTTTGACAGCCAATGCGGAAGATATGGCAGCAGCAAGAGGTCATATTTCAGATGTCATGTTGGATCGTCTGTATTTAGATGCCAATCGCATCAAAGACATGGCAACTGGCATTCGTCAAGTGATTGCGTTGCCAGATCCCGTTGGAGACATCTTAGAAGTCTCTCATTTGGAAAATGGACTAGAAATCACTAAGAAGCGGGTAGCTATTGGAGTGATTGGAATTATCTATGAAAGTCGTCCAAATGTGACATCTGATGCAGCTGCATTAGCCATTAAGAGCGGGAATGCAGTTGTTCTTCGCAGCGGAAAAGAAGCGCACAAAACAGCAGCCACAATCGTTTCCGCGCTAAAGGCGGCACTTCGTCAGACCGCTATTTCAGATGATTGCTTGCAGTTGGTGTCAGATACCAGTCGTGAAAGTGCCCAAATCTTGATGAAAGCAAAAGACTATTTGGACTTGCTAATTCCTCGTGGGGGCGCGGGATTGATTCAAGCGGTCGTTGAAAATGCGACTGTTCCTGTTATTGAGACTGGCACCGGAATTGTTCATGTTTATGTTGATAAGGACGCTGACCAAGAAATGGCACTAGAGATTATCAACAATGCCAAAACCAGTCGTCCTTCGGTCTGCAATGCAATGGAGGTTTGTTTGGTTCATAAAGAAATTGCTTCCCAGTTTCTCTCAACATTAGAAGAACGCTTAGTAACTGTTCGTAAAGTGCGTGGGGTAGTACCTGTTCAACTTCGATTGGATGAAACAGCTCGTTCTTTCATCTCAGGGGAAATAGCAGAGCCTAGCGACTTTGATAGCGAATTTTCAGATTACATCATGGCTGTAAAGGTAGTGGATTCTTTGGAAGAAGCTATCACACATATTGAGCAACACAGCACACATCATTCAGATGCCATTATTACCAACAATGCCACCAGCGCAGCGATTTTTACAGAGCAGGTTGATAGTGCAGCAGTCTATGTCAATGCCTCCACACGTTTCACAGACGGTGGAGAATTTGGTTTAGGCTGTGAAATGGGGATTTCTACTCAGAAATTACACGCACGCGGTCCGATGGGCTTAAAAGAATTAACGAGTTATAAATATGTTGTGCAAGGTTCAGGACAAATTAGGGAGTAAAAATATGAAAATTGGATTTATCGGCTTAGGAAATATGGGTGGCAGTTTAGCACGTGTAGTGGCTAGGCAAAAAAATCATCAAATCCTGCTCGCAAATCGAAGTCCAGAAAAAACAAAGCAGATTGCGAATGAAGTGGGTGGCGAACCTGTCACGAACGAAGTCGTTTTTGAGCAAGCAGATGTTATTTTCTTAGGTGTTAAACCCGCCCAATTTGCGGATTTGTTACAAGAATACCATGTTATTTTGGAAAAGCGCAGCTCTGTTTTACTCATTTCTATGGCTGCCGGCTTGACCTTGCAGCAGTTAGAAGCTCTCGTTCCTACACAACATCGGTTAATCCGGATAATGCCCAATACGCCTGTTGCAGTTGGTGACGGTGTTATCAGCTATGCTTTATCAGATGAAGCAACAGAGCAGGATGAACACTTGTTGTGTGAACTATTGGATCCTGCCGGTTTGCTAGTTCATTTAAAGGAGCAGCAGTTAGATGCGGCAACTGCTGTGGCTGGATGTGGTCCTGCGTTTGTTTATCTCTTTTTGGAAGCACTGGCTGATGCAGGGGTACAAATTGGCTTACCACGAGATTTGGCTTTGCAATTAGCGAATCAAACCCTTTTAGGTTCAGCGGTATTAGTCAAAGAGAGTGGTCAACATCCTGCGGTTCTCAAAGATCAGGTTTGTAGCCCAGCAGGCTCAACGATTGCGGGAGTAGCGAGTCTTGAAGCAGATGCTTTCAGAGGAAACATTATCAAAGCTGTTGCTGCATCTTACAAACGCACTCAGGAACTAGGCAAATGACGTAGATTGTTTCCAATGCTTGAAGTATTTTGTGACATTAGAAAAAATCTATAAGAGAAAAACAAATGACTCTTTATACTTTGCAAAAATCTTCAACTTCAAAGTATATGGCGCAATAAATCAACAACATGGCAGTTGATTACTCAAAGCACTAGCGGATAAAGGGGGGATGAAGCAAGTTACAAGGTTGTTTGTTTTTCAAACTCAAAGAGTATTTTGGCGAAAACTTTGTTACTGATTTCGATAGTTTTATCTTCAATCTTAAAAGATTTAGTAGAGCTTTTGACTCACGTGGTTGAAACAATTTCCGAAGTGAAGGACGTTAAATCTTGTAATTTTTATTAAGTATTAAGCCAAAAAGTCTTTTCAAAATTAGTCATTTTATCTCATTTGTCAAATTTTCTATTTTATAGTAAAATGGAAAAGCATGATAAATTCTAGGTGTGATGTCTAGAGATTAGTGAAGGAGAAGTATGAATCAATTACCAAATTGTCCAAAATGCAACTCAGAATATGTTTACGAAGACGGTTTGCTGTTAGTTTGCCCTGAATGTGCATACGAATGGAATCCGGCAGAAGTCGTTGAAGAAGATGATCGTGTCAGAGCAATTGATGCAAATGGGAATCAGCTTGCGGACGGAGATACCGTCACGCTCATCAAAGATTTAAAGGTCAAAGGTGCTCCAAAGGATTTGAAACAAGGGACGCGCGTGAAAAATATTCGGATTGTAGAAGGAGACCACAATATTGACTGCAAGATTGATGGTTTTGGTGCGATGAAGCTCAAATCAGAGTTTGTCAAGAAAATCTGAGGTTGATGATGAAGCGAAATGTGATTTTTTATAGCCGCATGATATTGTTTATGTTAGGGTTTACAGGAGTCTACCTTGAAATCACAAAGCATGGTGGCTTAGGAATGCTGATGTACTACACAGTTTTATCTAACATGATTGTCACAGCTTTTACGGCCTATTTGCTCTATCTAATGGCGCGTTCTGAACAACGTTGGCAAACGCAGTCGCTGTTTCGGCTAAAAGGCGGAGTGACCATGTGTATTATGATTACATGCGTCATTTATCATTTTATGTTGGCACCGCTTGCAACTGATTTTTATCGACTTGAAAATTTCCTTTGTCATTACATTGTGCCACTATGGTTTTTAGCAGATACCTTGTTGTTTGATAAACGCTCACAATATCGTTGGTTTGACCCGATTGTTTGGACGAGTGTGCCTTTGATTTATTTAGCCTTTGCCTTGTTTAATGGTCTAGTCATCAAATGGCCTATTCCAGGTGCAAAAGATAGTCCTTTTGCTTATTTCTTCTTAAATATTCCAAAGTACGGTTGGCCGTATGTGTTGCAATGGTCACTTAAAATCTTTATCGGCTATTTGTTGGCTTGTTTCTTATTTTATGGGTTTATGTCCCTATCCTCGCATAGGAAATTGTCTTCTTAATACTTGAAAATAGATTCTGTTTGAAGAAAACCATTCTTTTTGAATAATTTTCTTCAGACTTTTTTCTTTCCGAAAAATAAATTGCTTGAGACTAAGCTAAAAATATGATATTTATAATAAATACAAGATTTTAGTAAATGAAAAGTTTCATAATTTTTAAATTTAAAAGCAAATATTTTGACAGGGTTAAATTCTAGGTGATAAAATAGTTCAAATTAAAAACGTTTTCAAATAAGAAATAATTTTATTCTGTAGCTTCACCAGCTTTGTTTATTAAACTACAAAAGCTCAAGGAGTACAGAACAATGCCTTTAGAAATAATTACTAAAGAAATATTTAAACAACATTATCAAAAGGCGAGAAGAAAATCCTTTATCCAATCTTTAGAAATGTCTATTCTATTGAAAAAAAGAGGGTATAATGTTGAGTTCATTGGCTTCTTTACTAACAATCAATTACAAGTATCAGCATTATTATTTAGTACAAAAATGGCAGGTGGTCTATACCTAGAAATCAACTCTGGACCTGTTGTCACTAATTATGAGTTCTTACCTAAATTTTTTGAAGAATTAAAAATCTATGCAAGAAAGTTAAAGGCTATGGAGCTTGTTGTAAAACCTTATGATATTTATCAAGTCTTCAATAGTAAAGGTGAGCCTATTAGTACAGAAAAGAAGGAACTTGTATCTATGCTCACCAACCTGAATTACCAATTTGATGGCTTACAAAAGGACTATCCTGAAGGTGAAGGTGATTGGCATTTTGTAAAAGACCTAAATGACTTAACAGAAGAAATATTACTAAAATCTTTTACTAAACAAGGAAAATCATTAGTAAAAAAAGGCTAAAACATTTGGTATAGAACTGCATAAACTTAAACGTAATGAGCTTTATAAATTTAAGCAGATTACTTCATCAACTTCTGAACGTCGCAACTATAATGATAAGACTTTAGATTATTATGAAAAATTTTATGATAGCTTTGGAAGCAATGCAGAATTTATTATAGCGAGCATAAATTTCAAAAATTATCTGGAGCATTTACAAATTAATCAGAATGAATTATCTAAAAAGATTAAATTACTACAAGATTATCTTGAAGAAAACAACCATTCCTCTGAAAAAAACTGAATCAAATTCGAGAACTATCTAGTCAATTTGAAACGTTTGAAATACGAAAAAACGAAGCATACTAACTATTAAAAAAGCATGGAGACGAAAGTACAATATTAGCTAGCAGTCTTTTTATATACACTCCCCAAGAAACGGTCTATCTCTTTTCTGGATCCTATCCTGAATTTAACAAATTCTACGCACCTGCTCTTTTGCAAGATTATGTAATGCGAGAATCAATCAAGCGAGGTATTCCCTGTTACAACCTTTTGGGTATTACTGGTCATTTTGATGGTTCTGACAGTGTACTTCGTTTTAAACAAAATTTCAATGCTTATATCCTTAGACAAATGGGAACTTTTAGATATTATCCTTCCCCGTTTAAACATAAAACTATTCAAATAATTAAAAAAATTTTAAATAGGTAAAACCTGAGATATATTCTCATAATTCTATCATCATCACTTTCATAAAAATGCAAACTGAGAATATTATATATAGAAAGGTTCTCAAATTAAAAATCAGAAGTTCTACTAATGTGTACTTCTGTTTTTTTGGCTTTACATCAACTTTTTATTATATTTTAGTCAATTATTCATCATAAGAAACAATCTTGTGTCAAATTTGCCCCCACACTTTCCTATGAAGTTATAGCACTTGTAATCCCAATAGATCTTTATCTGTATAAAAACGACTCTCACATTAACTTTTCGTTTTAGAGCTGAAAGAATAGGCTTTATTTGAACTTTTCTCAATTTGAGTGTCATTTTTCTGCTAAAATTGAGAAAATTAGGACTTGAGATTCAAAACCTGACGATTACTAGCATATTGTGAAAAATTTTGTTAAGATAGAAAGCAATTAGGAGGAAATCATGGATTTAGTAAAAATTAGAAAAGAAATTGATCAAATAGATGCAGATTTGATTGCCTTACTAGAAAAAAGAATGGCTTTGGTGAGTCAAGTTGCTCTCTATAAACGTCAGACTGGAAAAGCTGTATTAGACACTCAGCGAGAACAAGTAATTTTAGAGAAAGTTGCAAATAGTGTACATGAAAAACAGTACGAAGAAAGCATTGTTCAGACTTTTTCTGATATTTTGAAACATTCGCGTGCTTATCAAGACCAACACATCAAATAACAAAGGAAATTCAAATGAAAAATGCACGTGACATAGAGCTGATCAATAGTGGAAAGCGAGTGGTAGCTATTACCATATTGTCCATTCTGATAGGATTAGTGATCGGAGTTACTGATACGATATTTGGACGAACTCTCATATTTTTAAGCGAAGTTCGGTCAATGCATCCTTTTTACTTGATTCCTTTTTTGGCTTTAGCAGGATTAGCGATTGTATTTCTTTATCAAAAATACGGCGGAAAAAGTAGTAAAGGGATGACCTTGATTTTTGATGTAGGACATGGTGTAGAGAATCATATCCCAAAGCGCCTGATCCCTTTGGTTATATTGACAACTTGGATGACGCACCTTTTTGGTGGCTCAGCTGGTCGAGAAGGAGTAGCAGTACAATTAGGAGCAACAGTTTCTCATTGGTTTGGCAAGAAATTTTCTATTCCCAACACTTCAAAAATCTTTTTAGTCACAGGGATGGCTGCTGGTTTTGCTGGACTGTTTCAAACACCGCTGGCGGCAATTTTGTTTGCAATGGAAGTCTTGGTTGTAGGAACCATGCAACTGACGGCTCTGTATCCTGCAATGATTGCTTCTTTCGTTGCTTCTTGGACATCGCATGCGTTAGGGCTTGAGAAGTTTGTACAGCCAATTTCTGTGCATCTGGTATTGTCACCGACGCTTCTTATCAAATTAGTGTTTCTTGGAGTTCTATTTGGACTTTGCGGCAATGTATTTGCTTATGCTCTCTCATGGTGCAAAAAGAAAGCAGCAATTATTTTTCCAAATCCCTACAAACGGATTGTCGTTATGGGAATATTTTTAAGTATCGTCTTTCTGCTGTTAGATAAAGGTCGTTACTCAGGGCTTGGAACAAATTTGATTGCAGCTAGTTTTGCTGGTCAGCCCGTCTATGTATATGATTGGCTCTTCAAGTTACTTCTAACAGTTTTGACTTTGGCAGCTGGCTTTCAAGGTGGAGAAGTGACACCGCTTTTTGCAATTGGTACAAGCTTAGGTGTGTTGCTAGCAGGTCTATTTGGACTTCCAGTTGGTTTGGTTGCTGCACTAGGTTATGCTGCTGTTTTTGGAAGTGCGACCTCTACTTTCTTAGGCCCGATTTTAATTGGCTGTGAAGTATTTGGCTTTACTAATTTCCCCTATTTTTTCATAGTGTGTGTGGTGGCATTTTCTCTACATCGTCAGCATTCGATTTATGGAGCTCAAAAAATTTGATATTGAAGCATGTTTTCTCCTGCGAGGTTTTAACTTGTAGGAGATTTTTATTTTGTGTTATACTAGAAAAAGCAATATTAGAAAAGGGAAATCATGACAAAGGCAGATACTATTTTTAAAGAAAATATTCGAAAAATTTTAGATGAAGGTGTTTTTTCTGAAAATGCACGCCCTCGTTATAAAAACGGGCAAGTGGCTAACTCTAAGTATATTACAGGTTCTTTTGCTGAATACGACTTGAGCAAGGGAGAATTTCCTATTACAACGCTTCGGCCGATTGCTATCAAGTCAGCTATCAAAGAGGTGCTCTGGATTTACCAAGACCAATCCAATAGCTTAGATATTTTAGAAGAAAAGTACAATGTCCATTATTGGAATGATTGGGAAGTGGGAGATACTCGCACGATTGGCTTACGCTATGGCGCTGTTGTTAAGAAACATGATATTATCAATAAAATCTTGAAACAGCTAGAAATCAATCCTTGGAATCGACGAAATATTATCTCGCTTTGGGATTATGAAGCGTTTGAAGAAACAGAAGGTCTACTACCGTGTGCTTTTCAGACCATGTTTGATGTACGCCGTGTAGACGGTGACATTTATCTGGATGCAACTCTGACACAACGCTCAAATGATATGCTGGTAGCTCATCATATCAATGCCATGCAGTATGTAGCATTGCAAATGATGATTGCTAAGCATTTTGGCTGGAAAGTTGGTAAATTCTTTTATTTTGTCAATAATTTGCACATTTATGATAATCAATTTGAACAGGCTAAAGAATTACTTCGACGTGAACCAACTAACTGTACGCCACGCTTGGTTTTAAATGTTCCAGACGGAACCAACTTTTTTGACATTAAAGCAAAATATTTTGAATTAGTTGATTATGATTCTGTTAAGCCGCAGTTGAAATTTGATTTAGCGATTTGAGAATGAAGTAATTTTCAGATTTTCAAAATCTAAAAAATAAAGGGCTGTATCTAACTATTTTCACCAGACATCATAAAAGAATGGATTTCTTGTGCGATATAAATTAGTGTTGATTTGATAGTTAAAGTCAGCCTTTTTTTGTGAAATTTGATAAAATAGAAATATCAATTCAAAGGATGAGGAAATGATAAAGAAAATTGTAGCTATTTGGGCGCAAGATGAGAATGGCTTGATTGGGCGAAACAACACATTGCCCTGGCATTTACCAGCTGATCTCAAGCATTTTAAAGAAATGACAACTGGGCAGGCTATTTTAATGGGGCGAGTGACTTTTGATGGGATGAACCGCAGAGTATTGCCCAATCGTACTACGATTATTTTAACGAGAGACAAATCCTATCAGGCAGAGAATGAGCTAGTTCTGGTGTTTCATGATGTTGCTTCTGTTACGAAATGGTATGAGACTCAGGAAAAAACTCTTTATATTATTGGCGGTGGTCAGATTTTTTCTGCATTTGAGCCTTTAATGGATGAATTAGTTATTACCCGTATTCATGCTCGTTTACAGGGGGATACTTATTTCCCGAAAGATTTTGATATGACGAAATTTCATGAGCTCGCTCGTTCTTTTTATTCCAAAGATGAAAAGAATGAGTATGACTTTACTGTCACAACCTTTCAGAGAAAGGAGTCGTAAATGGAACGTAGTATTTTCGGATTTTTTACGGCTCTTTTATGTGTCGTTTGTGTTATGGCAGCAACGCAAGCTTTTCGTAAAAAACGGTATGGATTGTCAGTACTCTTTTGGCTGAATGCTTTTACAAATTTGGTGAATAGTATTCATGCTTTTTATATGACCTTATTTAAATGAGAAACAGAATAAACAACGAATAGAATTGGAGTGAAAAATGCCTACAAATCGTACAAACGAAATGATGGTTTATTGTTCTTTTTGTGGTAAAAGCCAAGAAGAAGTGCAAAAGATCATCGCAGGAAATAATGCCTTTATTTGTAATGAATGTGTGGAATTAGCACAAGAAATCATCAGAGAGGAACTAGCAGAAGAAGTGCTAGCAGACTTGTCAGAAGTGCCAAAACCACAAGAATTACTCAATATTTTGAATCACTATGTGATTGGACAAGACCGTGCTAAGCGTGCTTTGGCTGTGGCTGTCTACAATCACTATAAACGCATCAATTTTCATGATAATCGTGAAGATGAGGAAGATGTCGAATTGCAGAAATCCAATATCCTTATGATTGGTCCAACTGGTTCTGGCAAGACCTTCCTCGCTCAAACCTTAGCAAAAAGTCTGAATGTTCCTTTTGCGATTGCAGATGCGACAGCTTTGACAGAAGCTGGGTATGTCGGAGAAGATGTTGAAAATATTCTCTTGAAACTCTTGCAAGCAGCAGATTTCAATATTGAGCGTGCTGAACGTGGTATCATCTATGTAGATGAGATTGACAAAATTGCGAAGAAAAGCGAAAATGTCTCTATTACTCGTGATGTGTCTGGTGAAGGTGTTCAGCAAGCGCTCCTCAAGATTATTGAAGGAACTGTAGCCAGCGTACCTCCGCAAGGCGGCCGCAAGCATCCTCAACAAGAGATGATTCAAGTAGATACGAAAAATATTCTCTTTATCGTTGGTGGTGCATTTGACGGTATTGAAGAAATTGTCAAACAACGTCTAGGCGAAAAAATTATCGGTTTTGGTCAAAACAATAAGGCCATTGATGAAACTGGTTCTTATATGCAAGAAATCATCTCTGAAGATATTCAAAAATTTGGCTTGATTCCTGAATTGATTGGTCGTTTGCCTGTGTTTGCAGCGCTTGAGCCTTTAACAGTTGATGATTTGGTGCGAATCCTTCGCGAACCAAAGAATGCTTTAGTGAAGCAATATCAGACTCTTCTTTCTTATGATGATGTCAAATTGGAGTTTGATGATGATGCTCTTCAGGAAATCGCTAACAAGGCCATTGAACGCAAGACAGGTGCGCGTGGATTACGTTCGATTATCGAGGAAACTATGATGGATGTCATGTTTGAAGTTCCAAGTCAAGAAAATGTGAAGCTGGTACGGATTACTAAGGAAGCAGTTGACGGAACGGATAAGCCGATTTTAGAAACAGCATAAAGAGGTGTGCAATGGAAATTAACACACACAATGCAGAAATTTTGCTAAGTGCAGCCAACAAGTCTCATTATCCGCAAGACGAGATTCCTGAAATTGCCCTTGCAGGACGATCCAATGTTGGAAAATCTTCCTTTATCAATACATTGTTAAATCGAAAAAATTTAGCTCGAACTTCTGGTAAACCAGGAAAAACGCAACTGCTTAATTTTTTCAACATTGATGACAAGCTCCGCTTTGTGGATGTCCCAGGCTATGGTTATGCTAAAGTTTCTAAAACAGAACGAGCGAAGTGGGGCAAGATGATCGAGGAATATCTGACGAGCAGGGAAAATCTCAGAGCAGTTGTCAGTCTAGTGGATTTTCGTCATGAGCCAAGTGCAGACGATGTACAAATGTACGAATTTCTCAAATATTATGAAATACCAGTCATTGTCGTAGCCACGAAAGCTGACAAAGTTCCACGCGGCAAATGGAACAAGCATGAATCAGTCATTAAGAAAAAGTTAGATTTTGATAAAAATGATGATTTTATTATTTTTTCATCTGTTAATAAAGATGGTTTAGATGCAGCTTGGGATGCGATTTTGGAAAAAATTTAGGAATTGAAGAAAAACTGAGAATCATTTTCTCGGTTTTTTATAATGAATCTGTCACTAAATTGTAACTAAGAACTGGGAATTTTATGTTATAATCAAAATATATTATACTGGAGAAATAAGCTATGAGAAAGAAAAAATTGAAAAAAAGAATTTTAACAGTTCTAGCTTTGGTGACCGCTGCTTTATTGGTTAGTGCAGTTTTGTCCAAGCAAGTTCACCCAGCTAGTGCCAATGATGAGACTTACCAACGTCCGTTGACTCAAACAGAGGTGTTCATTTCACAAATTGGTGAAACTGCTCGCCAATTGGGACAAGAGAATGATTTGTATGCTTCGGTTATGATTGCACAGGCCATTCTGGAAAGCAATTCTGGACGTTCCGCCTTGTCAGCCGCTCCTCATCATAATTTGTTTGGCATCAAAGGACAGTATGCTGGGCAATCAGCCACAATGGCTACATTAGAAGATGATGGGCAAGGAAATACTTATAATGTCAATGCAGAATTTAGATCCTATCCAAGTTATGTTGAATCTTTACAAGACTATGTGGCGATTTTAAAACATAGCCGCTACACGTATGCTTGGAAGAGTAATACGACCAGCTATATGAATGCGACTGCTGCTTTAACAGGTGTCTATGCAACGGATACAAGCTATAATGTTAAGTTGAATAATTTGATTCAACAATATAATTTGACACAATACGATGTACCAAATGTGCAAGCAACCAATGTTGCAACAACTAACAAAGTCTACAATCCTTATCGCCAACAATACACAACACAAGAAGTGTTAGATTTGGATGTTGCTTGGGCAAATCGTCATCAATAATATTTTATTTGAAAGAAATTTAGTAGGGGAGAGCGACATCGTTCTTCTCCTTTTTATCTGGAATTCATCTAACAAAAATTCTCCTATAAAAATAATTGTATCCGCTAACAAATCACAGAGAAGGCTAGATTATGATAAAATAGAACTAGTTTTGTGTAGGAAAAGAGATTTCATGAAAGATTTATTGAAATATTTTAAGGGTTATATCAAGGAATCCTTGTTAGGACCACTTTTTAAATTGTTAGAAGCTAGTTTTGAGCTATTGGTGCCAATTTTGATTGCAACAATTGTGGACCAAACAATCCCTAAAAAAGATAGTGCGCATCTTTATACCATGGTCTTTTTGTTGGTTGTCTTAGCATCATTTGGTGTTGTTGTGGCGGTTATTGCTCAATATTATTCTTCAAAAGCAGCGGTAGGATTTACACGTCAATTAACTAAAGATTTATATCAAAAAATCATGCGTTTGCCAAAAGCTAGTCGAGATAGCTTGACGACATCTAGTCTGGTCACTCGTTTAACAAGTGATACTTATCAAATTCAGACCGGTATCAATCAATTTCTTCGTCTTTTTTTGCGCGCGCCGATTATTGTTTTTGGCTCAATAATCATGGCATTTTTGATTAGTCCAAGTATTACAGTCTGGTTTTTACTCATGGTTGTCATCCTAACGGGCATTATCTATATCATGTCACGCTTGGTGAATCCGCTTTACGCTAAAATTCGCCAGATTACAGATAAAATTGTCAATATGACACGCCAGCAACTGCAAGGTATGCGTGTTATCCGTGCCTTTGGGCAAACAAATAAAGAAATTCATGAGTTTAGAGATACCAATGAAATTTATAAGACCTGGCAGATAAAAACAGGAGTTTGGTCTAGTTTGATTAGCCCGTTGACTTTTTTAGTGGTAAATAGCACGTTAGTCATGGTTATTTGGCATGGGAATCTAGCTATTGGACAGGATTTGCTGACGCAAGGGAAATTAGTCGCTTTAGTCAATTACCTTTTGCAAATTTTGATAGAACTGTTGAAACTAGCTATGCTCGTCACTTCTTTGAACCAAAGTTACATCAGCGCTGGACGAATCCAAGAGGTTTTTGAACAGGAAGAGGAAGATGTACTAGCAGAACTGTCAATACGGCATTCTGTTGGTGCTCAATCTATTTCTGCCGAAAATGTTACCTTTACCTATCCACAAGCTGCTAGTCCAGCTTTGGAAAATATTTCGTTTGACGTACTATCTGGTCAGACTTTGGGAGTGATTGGTGGAACAGGCTCAGGAAAATCAACCTTGGTGCAGCTCTTAGCGCATTTGTATACGATTGATACTGGTCAGTTGGCTATTTTCAAAAATGGTCGAAGCCCTAGAAACCTTGAAGAGTGGCGCACTTGGATGAGTTTGGTGCCACAAAAAGCAGAATTATTCCGCGGAACGATTCGCTCAAATTTATTGCTGGGTTTGGAATACAAGGTGACGGATGAACAACTTTGGTGGGCTCTTGATATTGCGCAGGCTAGTGACTTTGTACAGGAAAAAGAAGGTCAGCTAGATGCAGTAGTAGAAGCTTTTGGTCGGAATTTTTCCGGTGGTCAACGCCAACGGTTGACGATTGCGCGCGCTATTTTACAAAAAGCACCTTTTCTGGTGCTGGATGATTCCACTTCGGCACTTGATTATTTAACAGAAGCTAAACTATTGCAAGCGATTAAAGAGCAGTTAAAGAACACGAGTTTGATTTTAATTTCTCAACGAACCAATAGCTTGCGTGCAGCTGATCAGATACTTGTCTTGGATAAAGGTCATCAGGTCGCTCTTGGCAAACATGAAGATTTGCTTCAAACGAGCGCTATTTATCGAGAAATTCATCTCTCACAACATAGTAAGGAGGAAAAGCATGAAAACGAGGTATTCTAAAAGTAGTCTGAAACGCCTTGCAAGTGATTTATTGCAGCAGCACTGGCTTTTCCTACTAGCTACAATTGGAACGATTGTTCAGGTTGCCTTGACCATTTATTTGCCAATTTTGATTGGAAATGCAGTTGATAGTGTTTTACTTCCCAATGCAAGTCAGCATTTGCTTCCAATTCTCTCGAAAATGGGTATGGTGATTGTTGCCAATACAGCGATTCAATGGCTCAATCCTTTAATCTATAATCAGTTGATTTATAGTTATAGTCAGAAACTTCGGGATGCAGTCATTCAAAAAATTCATCGACTTCCTTTGGCTTATCTTGATCGTCAAGGGAGTGGTGATTTAGTGAGTCGCTTGACGACGGACGTGGAGCAGTTAAATAATGGTCTGCTCATGGTCTTCAATCAGTTTTTTGTAGGCGTGTTGACTATTCTTGTAACGATTGTAACAATGGCAAAGATTGACTTTTTCATGATGATGTTAGTCTTGCTTTTAACTCCCTTATCTATGCTGATTGCGCGTTTTATTGCCCATAAAAGTTACAAGCTGTTTCAAAAACAAACAACAGCTCGAGGGCTGCAGACGCAGCTCATTGAAGAAAGTTTCTCTCAAGAAAGTTTGATTCACAGTTTCAATGCCCAAGAGCAATTCATTACGGATTTTACAAAGGGCAATGAGAGCTATGCGGACTATTCTCAGGATGCTATCTTTTATTCCTCTACTGTCAATCCAGCAACGCGCTTTGTGAATGCTCTTATTTATGCCATTGTTGTTGGATTTGGTGCGGTTCGTATCATTAATGGCTCTAGTTTCACAGTTGGACAATTAGTGACATTCTTAAATTATGTCAACCAATACACCAAACCATTCAACGATATTTCGTCTGTTATGGCTGAATTACAAAGCGCCCTTGCTTGTGCAGAGCGCTTGTACATGATTTTAGATGAAAAAGAAGTTGTGGAAACTGGAAAAGAAGAACTCACGAGTGAAGCAGTACGGGGTGCGATTCATTTTGAGCACGTCCGTTTTGGTTATGAAAAAGATAAACCTTTGATTCACGATTTAAACATGACCATTCCAGCAGGAAGCAAAGTTGCTATTGTCGGACCAACTGGTGCTGGAAAATCGACTTTAATCAATCTCCTCATGCGTTTTTATAATGTAGATGCGGGTAAGATTAAGTTAGACGACAGAGATATTACAGATTACACCAGAGTTTCATTTCGCCAGCAGTTTGGTATGGTTTTACAAGAAACATGGCTGAAGACAGCGACAATTCATGAAAATATTGCTTTTGGAAGACCAGAGGCTAGCCGAGAAGAAGTAATTGCAGCAGCTAAAGCTGCTAATGCTCATTTCTTTATCCAGCAATTGCCACATGGCTACGATACTTATCTAGCAGATGCAGGAGATTCTTTGTCACAAGGACAACGCCAGTTATTGACCATTGCGCGTGTTTTTCTAGCGGTTCCTAAAATCCTGATTTTGGATGAGGCAACATCCTCTATTGATACGCGGACTGAAGTGCTCATTCAAGAGGCTTTTAATAAGCTAATGGTAGGAAGAACCAGTTTTATCATTGCTCATCGCTTGTCTACCATTCAGAATGCAGATATCATTTTAGTGTTGGTTGACGGAGATATTGTGGAACATGGCAGTCATCAAGAGCTGATGCGAGCACAAGGCGTTTATTACCAAATGCAGACAGCTCAAGGGAACTTGGCTGTTTAAGATCGACTAGGAGAACAAACTTATAGCTGTTCTTTGCGGACCAGCTCTATTACTGTCTCAGTCAAGCGATAGATTTTCTGACAAACTTCTTTGAGAAAGGTGCGGTCATGTGAAACGGTAATGATAGCGCCGTTATAGTCTGTAAAAAGTTTTCGTACTTGTGGCTGAGAAGTGGGAGAAAAGTTGCGTGTCGGCTCATCTAGCAACAAGACATTTGCTTGATCTAATACCATTTTTAGAAGCAGTAATTTAGCTTTTTGTCCACCAGATAGCTGGGAAATAGAATGTTGCACTTCATTGCGCGTGAATTGCAGACTGGCTAGGTGGGTGAGGATTTTTTCTCGCTCAATCCCCTCTCCTGTGGATGTTAGAAAATCTATTGGAGAATCGACTTCGTTTAAACTATCAGGATAGATTTGAGGCATATACCCTAGCGTAATGCCTTTTTTCTTTTGTAATAGATTTCGCAGTTCTTTGATAAAAGTAGATTTTCCAGCACCATTTTCACCAATAATCCCAATCTTTTCCTGCCCTAAGAGTTCAAAATTTATATTTTGGGTTAAAGTGCGTTCTCCTACCTTCAAACACATTTGCTCGAGAGTGACTACTCTTTTTGTAGATGGCAGAGGAGTGATAGCAGGAAATTTCAGATTGATAGCATCTGCCTGTATTGGCAATTCTGTCAGTTCAGCCGCTTCTCTCTCAAATCGTTTGCCCTGTGAGAGGACGTTTTTCATTTTTTTAGCCACTAATCTCCCAGCCGTGCTATCATGAGTGTTGCGTAGCACATACTCCACACTTTGCTTGACACGGTGGTGCTTTTCCATTGTTTTTTGATATTCTTCTCGTTCTTTTTTTGCATCTTTAGTTTGCTTTTCAAATGCGGTCTGTCTTTGCTGGCTGTAATTTTCATAATCAAGATTCTGTACGGTCGTCCGAGCTTTTTGCTTTTTCTTAACCAATTCCAAATGCACGATTTTTGTTGCTGCATGACTTAAAAGACTTTCATCATGTGAAACAAACATGACTGTTTGAGGTGTATTTTGCAAAAAATTCTCCAGCCAAATCATAGTATCGATGTCTAAATCATTAGAAGGTTCATCTAAAAAGAGAATGTCCCAATTTGTAGAGAGGATTTTTAAAAGCTGCACTTTTAATGTTTCACCACCGGATAAAGTGGCTATTGTTTGCTGACTAGTAAAACGTTCGCTATCAAAATGTAATTCTTGAGCAAAGCGGTAAAGTTTGCTGTAATCTAAGTCTACGTTCAAATCGCCAAAGAAGTAATCGTTGAGGGAGAGCCTTCTTTCATTTTCAGGCAAAGTTTGCGGCAAATAAGCATAATGACTATAGCTTTTCTGAATCTCTCCGGTATAGCTAATATAATCTGAAACAAATCTTTCATCCATAAGTAGTTTTAGAAGGGTCGATTTTCCATTTCCTTCTTCTCCGATAATGCCGGCTTTATCGCCTGCATTGACAGTAAGTGATAAATCGCTAACTAAGTCTTTCAAATCTTTTAAATGGGTAATAGTTAAATGTCGAATTTGTAGCATACAAGTCTCCTTTTGATGTTCATTGTCATTTTAGAGCTAAGAAAAACAACCCTATTTATCTAGTAGAGCTGTTCTTGTTTTTGGATTGCCAACAAACATTGCAAAACAGAGTAGTTTGCAACGACTATATTTATCATTGAGAAGTTTGAAAAAATTTTCTTTTATGAAAAATAGGCAAGAGCATAACAAAAAATCTACTAGATAAAGTTTCCTTTAAGCAATAGATTTCTTGTACATAAACTCCTTACCTCCGAATTTTACTGATTTTAGTGTAGCAAAAAAGGCGTTAAATGTCAAAAGAGTATCGAGAAAAAAGTTTGTCACCAACAATAAATTGAATATAAATGTAAAAAAGAGTTTGGGACAAAAAGATTTTAATTTTTAAAAATCTTAATTATTAAGCCCTTCTAATCTATAATTAAATGCGAAAAGCGAATAAAGCAGAATTCTGATTACCAGAAAACTAGTTTTGTTCGCTTTTTATATTTGAGGTCGGACTTTTGTCCCAGCCTCTAAAGTAGTATTACACATTCAAGACTTTGTCCAAGAAGTCTTTGAGACGTGGGTGCTGTGGATTATCAAAAATTTGATCGGGTTTGCCGTCTTCTAAGAATTCTCCGTCAGCTGTAAAGATGACACGGTTGGCTACTTGACGAGCAAATCCCATTTCATGAGTCACGATAATCATGGTCATGCCTTGCTTGGCCAATTCTTTCATAACATTGAGAACATCTCCGACCATTTCGGGGTCAAGAGCGGAAGTAGGTTCGTCAAAGAGCATAATATCAGGATTCATAGCAAGTCCACGTGCAATCGCCACACGTTGTTTTTGTCCACCTGAGAGACTGTTTGGCATGGCATCAGCTTTATCAGAGAGACCGACTTTTTCTAATAATTCCATACCAAGTTTATCTGCTTCAGCTTGTGTCATCCGTTTATGCTCGACAGGAGCAAAGGTGATATTTTCCAAAACTGTCATGTGAGGGAAGAGATTGAAGTGTTGGAAAACCATGCCGATATTTTCACGAACCAAGTCGACATCTGTTTTTTTGTCAGTTAGGTCGAAACCGTCCACGGTAATAGAGCCGCTTGTAACTTCTTCAAGCAGGTTTAGGCTACGTAGAAAAGTTGATTTTCCAGAGCCAGAGGGGCCGATGATGCAGACCACATCTCCTTCATAGAATTTTGTTGTGATTCCTTTTAGGACTTCATTTTCCCCATAGTATTTATGCAAATCATTGACATCAATTTTTAATTTAGCCATTATTTAATCCTCTTTTCTAAGCGTTTTGCAAGTCTCGTTAAAAGAGTGATGATAATCAAGTAAAAGACTGCTAGGATAGCATACATTTTGAAGCTTTGATAGTTACGAGCAATGATGATTTTACCTGTTTGGAAAAGTTCAACAAGACCGATAGCAGAAACGATTGTAGTATCTTTCAAAGCAATAACAAACTGATTGACGAAGTTTGGTAACATGATTTTTGTTGCTTGTGGCAAAATAATCTTTCTCATGGTTTTTGAGTAAGAAATACCAAGACTTCGACTGGCTTCCATTTGTCCAGCTGGAACAGCTTGAATCCCACTACGGACAATTTCTGCAATATAAGCACCTGCATTGAGAGAAAGAGCAATTGTACCAGCTACAAAATCGTTAATCGGACTTTGATGCCCTGTCATTGATTCAATGAGATTTGGAATGCCCCAGAAGATAAAGGCTGCGAGAATCATAAGTGGGATTCCACGGATGACATCCACGAAGATTTCTGAGATGACGCGGAGGGCTTTGACGGGACTCACGCTAAACATTCCAAAGATGATGCCGATGACCATAGCAATAGCAAATGACAGAAGCGCAAGAGCAATGGTGATACCAAGTCCGCTTAACAATTGTTTATAGTTGTTTTGGAGAAGCCCCCAAATGGTTGTTTCATCAACTGTACTGTCTGAAGAGCTAGAAGCAGAGCTGGTCTTTTTCAAATATTTATCAAGAATTTTTTGATATTGACCGTTCTTTTTAATATTTGCCAAACCATTGTTAAACATTTGGATCAATTCAGGATTACTACCTTTTTTCACTGCAAAAGCAGTATCTCCGATAGGGGTTCCCTTGATTGGAGTTTTTAGTTTTTGACCTTGACTAATGGAATATTTGACAACAGGTTCATCGTCCATAACGGCGTCCACAGAGCCAGAGTTTAAACTGTCATACATAGAAGAAGCGTCAGCGAATGTCTTGATTTTATAGCCATACTTGTTTTGATTTTCTGTTAAGAAGGTTTGCGAAGCAGTACCATTTTTTACGCCGACTGTTTTGCCTTTCAAGTCTTTATATGAAGCAATTGTGCTAGATTCTTTAACAGCAAGGATTGCATTTGCAGTATAATATGGTTCTGAGAAATCAAAGGTCTCTTTACGAGCATCTGTCACAGACATTCCTGCAATCATTCCATCAGCTTGTCCAGATTGTACAGCATTTAAAGCGGCATCAAATCCGGGATTTGTGATTTCAATTGTGAAACCTTGGTCTTTGGCAATGGCTTTTATCAAATCCATGTCAATCCCAGTATATTTATTGTTGCTGTCTTGGAAGACGAATGGTGCAAAGGAAGAGTCACTCGCAATGGTATATGTTGATTTTACAGGAGTAGCTTTTTGACCAGCAGGAGTAGTGGTTTCTGGAGTAGAACTAGTTGTTTTCGTAGTTGTAGAACTTGTCCATTTTGTGATGATTTTGTCAAGAGAACCATCTTTTTTCATTTGAGCAAGTGCTTCGTTAAATTCTGTTATCAGATATTCATACTTGCTTCCCTTTTTGACACCAAAAGCAAAACTACCAACAGCTTCTCCTTTTATAGAGATTTTTAAATTTTGACCTTGTTTAATAGCATACTCAATGACTGGTTGGTCGTCCATCATGGCATCAATCGAACCAGAATTCAAGCTGTTGTAAGTCAAATCAGTTGTGTCAAATGTTTTGATAGTAAATTTGTATTTGTTTTTGATTTTTTCTAGAAAGCGTTGAGAGGCAGTTCCGTTTTTAACCCCAACAGTTTTCCCTTTTAATTGGGAATAACTGCTGATTGTATTGGCTTTAGTCGTTGCAATGACAACTTTTGTATCATAATAAGTATCAGACATAGTGAAGACTTTTTCGCGATCTTTGGTCTTTGTCATGCCAGCCATGATAGCATCTGCTTGACCAGACTGAACAGCGTTAACGGCTGCGTCAAAGCCAGGGAAAGTCATATTGATGTCCCAACCTTTTAGTTCAGCAACTTTATTGATGATATCTACGTCAATACCTTTATAAGTTTGATCGGAATCTTTAAATTCAAAAGGTGCGTAAGCTGTATCAGATACCACTTTGATTGTATCGGCATGAATGCTTGTTACAGCAAAGAGTGGTAGTAAAGCTAACAAAAAAGCTATAATTTTTTTCTTCATGAGTCTCTCCTTTAAAGAATATTTTTAAATTATACCAAAAATATCTTTAAAATACAAATATTTTGTATTTTTATGTTAGATTTTATAACATAGACGAAAATTTCTTTTTTGATTTGCATAAAATAAATATGATATAATAATCAAAAAAGGAAAGGAGATTTTATGTTTCAATCTCGTATGCTTGATAATGTGAAACAGTCCCGTTACATTCCACCTATTTGGTTGGCAGTTATTCTCTCGATTGTTTTTGTTTATGGAGGTGAAATTGTCGGCGGGCTTGCATTGGTTCCAATTTCGATACTGCTGGGTCTTGTGTTTGGCCTTGTTCATTCTGGGGCAGACTTTGTAATGATACAAGAACTGATATCGCATTATATGATTTTCATTCAACTCTTCCTCTTTTTCTTTATTTCTTTGGCTCTCTTTCTTTGGGTGAAATGCGTTGAAAAAAGACCTTTTTCAAGTCTTGGTTTTTTTAAGGAAAATTGGTTTAAAGAATTGGGAAAAGGTTTTTTGATTGGAGCGGCACAGTTTTCTTTCATAGTTGTCTTACTTTTGATGACAGGTGTAGGTAGGTTAGAACTCAACCATCTTAGTTTGGAGCCATTTCTCTTTATCATCGCCCTGATTCCGTTTTGGATGTTACAAGGAGGAACAGAAGAACTGGTGACGCGTGGTTGGCTATTTCCGACAGTTACTGCCAAGTCAAATATTTTGGTCGGTATTTTAATCTCTGCTAGCCTATTTGGTGCTCTCCATTTACTAAATCCTGGTGTGACGCTTCTTTCGATTGTCAATATTATTCTCGATGGTGCTTTTGCTTGTTTTTACATGCTAAAAACTGACAATATGTGGGGGCTGGCTGGTATTCACGGTGCTTGGAATTTTGTTCAAGGCAACATTTATGGTATTCAGGTCAGTGGTCAGGGAGCAGAAACTTCCGTCTTTGCTTACAATACGAAATCCAACGTAGATTGGCTTTCGGGTGGGGCTTTTGGAGCAGAAGGCTCTATTTTCACCAGTCTGGTGTTAATTCTCAGCATTTTCTATCTGTATTGGTCTCTTAAAAAAGAAGATAAATTACCAGCAGCATTACAATTTAAAAAATCAAATCTCACTTAGTTTTACTAGGTGGGCTTCTTATTATCCTAAGTCAGTGATATTTTTAGAAATATGATAAAATAAGAGAAGATTGTATAGAGGAAAAGAATAATGATAAATAGAATTACGGACAATAAATTTAAACTAGTTTCTAAGTATGAGCCCTCAGGAGATCAACCACAGGCGATTGAGCAATTAGTGGATAATATAGAGGGTGGTGAGAAAGCTCAGATTCTCATGGGAGCGACAGGAACTGGGAAGACCTATACTATGAGTCAGGTTATTCAAAAGGTTAATAAACCGACCTTAGTCATCGCTCATAATAAAACTCTGGCAGGTCAGCTTTATGGGGAATTTAAGGAATTTTTCCCTGACAATGCGGTCGAATACTTTGTGTCTTACTATGATTACTATCAACCGGAAGCCTATGTGCCTTCCAGTGATACCTATATTGAGAAGGACAGCTCTGTCAATGATGAGATTGACAAGCTTCGTCACTCAGCAACTTCGGCTCTCTTGGAACGCAACGATGTGATTGTAGTGGCGTCAGTCAGCTGCATTTATGGTTTGGGTTCGCCTAAGGAATACTCTGATAGCGTTGTCAGTCTGCGGCCGGGTTTAGAGACTTCACGGGATAAACTTCTCAATGATTTGGTGGATATCCAGTTTGAGCGTAATGATATTGATTTTCAGCGGGGGAAATTCCGGGTGCGTGGTGATATAGTAGAAATTTTTCCGGCTTCTCGTGATGAGCATGCCTTTCGAGTAGAGTTTTTTGGTGATGAAATTGACCGTATTCGAGAAGTAGAAGCGTTGACGGGACAAGTTTTGGGTGCAGTGGATCATTTAGCAATTTTCCCAGCTACTCACTTTATGACAAATGACGAAAATATGGAGATTGCCATTGGCAAGATTCAGGCTGAGCTGGAGCAGCAGCTGGCTATCTTTGAAAAGGAAGGGAAACTTTTAGAAGCTCAGCGGCTGAAACAAAGAACTGACTATGATATTGAAATGCTGCGCGAAATGGGCTACACGAATGGCGTAGAGAATTATTCTCGCCATATGGACGGACGGAGCGAAGGTGAGCCACCTTACACTTTACTAGATTTCTTCCCTGATGATTTTTTAATCATGGTGGACGAAAGTCATATGACGATGGGGCAAATCAAGGGTATGTATAATGGTGACCGCTCACGGAAGGAAATGTTGGTTAATTATGGATTTCGCTTGCCTTCTGCCTTGGATAACCGCCCGCTGCGTCGGGAGGAGTTTGAAAGTCATGTTCATCAGATTGTCTATGTATCTGCGACACCGGGCGACTATGAGCGGGAGCAGACGGATACAGTGATTGAGCAGATTATTCGACCAACTGGTCTGCTGGATCCAGAAGTAGAAGTGCGTCCGACTATGGGACAAATAGATGATCTTTTAGGCGAAATCAATGCGCGTGCAGAGAAGAATGAGCGGACCTTTATCACGACGTTGACTAAAAAGATGGCAGAAGATTTGACAGATTACTTTAAAGAAATGGGAGTTAAGGTCAAGTACATGCACTCAGATATCAAGACCTTAGAGCGGACAGAAATTATCCGCGACCTGCGGTTAGGTGTCTTTGATGTTTTAGTCGGAATTAACCTGTTGCGTGAGGGAATTGATGTACCAGAGGTCAGTCTGGTTGCTATCCTTGATGCAGACAAAGAAGGTTTCTTACGAAATGAGCGTGGTTTGATCCAAACCATTGGTCGGGCTGCCCGCAACAGTGAGGGTCATGTCATCATGTATGCGGACACGGTGACTGACTCCATGCAGAAGGCTATGGACGAGACCGCTCGCCGCCGTCAAATTCAGATGGCTTATAATGAAGAACATGGTATTGTACCGCAAACAATCCAGAAAGAAATTCGTGACCTAATCAGTGTAACCAAATCTGTCCTGCCAGACAAAGAAGAAATTGTCGAAATCGAAAGCCTCAACAAGCAAGAGCGCAAGGATATGATCAAGAAACTAGAAGGTCAGATGCAAGAAGCTGCAGGACTTCTCGACTTCGAACTGGCGGCACAAATCCGCGATATGATTTTGGAGATTAAGGCAGTGGATTAGAAAGACAAACAAAGCAAGAAGGGAAGAAGAATGCGTTATATTCTCTTACTTCGCGGCATCAATGTCGGCGGAAAAAAACAAGGTTATCATGTCTGATTTGAAGGCCGATTTGGTGGAGCTGGGCTTTGAGAACCCTATCTCCTACATCAACAGTGGCAATCTCTTTTTTGACAGTCAGGAGCACGAGGAAAAGATTAGGCCGATTTTGACGGCTTATTTCAGTCAATCCTATGACTTTCCAATCCCTTTTGTCCTTCAGCTCTGCTATTCTCTAAGAAGAAGTGGCAAAACTGTCTACTTGGTGGCAGGATGAGGCAGCCTATCGGCGCGATGTCCTCTTTTACCTGCTGGAAGCCAGTCGCGAGCAGATAGAGGAGGCGGGGAGCTGGGAAAATGACAGGGAGTTGCTGCATTTCGGTCAGATAGCCTTCTTTTACAGAAATAGCGATCAGGCTGACTATCTCAAGTCCAACTACCACAAGAAGCTACTCAAATCTAGCTTTTACAAGTCTTTGACTATTCGCAATGGGAAAACCTTTCAGAAAATTTTGGAGTTGGCAGATACTAGTTAAAGAGGCATTATTTTGTTTTTTTGGAAAACTAATGATAAATTGTTAATGAATATATATGTTTGAATAAAGAAAAAGAGTTTTTACTTTTATTTTCATCATGCTGAAAACATTCAGTAGATAGGAGAATTTATGATTGAATTTAAGGATGTTACAAAAGTGTACGATGACAAGATAGCGTTGAATCATCTGAATTTAACGCTTCAGAGTGGAGAAATTGTAGGTTTAATTGGACACAATGGTGCGGGAAAATCAACAACGATTAAATCATTGGTTAGTGTAATTAATCCAACGCATGGTCAGATTTTTGTGGATGGCAAGGAGTTAGCAGCTAATCGGTTGGAAATCAAGAAGAAAATCGGTTATGTGGCGGATTCGCCGGATTTATTCTTACGCCTGACAGCAAATGAATTCTGGGAATTGGTTGGAACTTCTTATGATATGAGTCCTTCAGATTATGAGAAACGTTTAACGGAGCTACTAGAATTATTTGATTTTACAGCTCATCGCTATGAAGTCATTGAATCGTTTTCGCATGGAATGCGGCAAAAAGTATTTGTCATTGGTGCTCTTTTGTCTGATCCAGATATCTGGGTGTTGGATGAGCCTTTAACTGGTTTGGATCCTCAGGCGGCTTTTGACCTTAAACAAATGATGCGAGAGCATGCAGATAAAGGAAATACTGTTTTGTTCTCAACCCATGTTTTAGAAGTGGCAGAGCAATTGTGTGACCGTATTGCCATTCTCAAAAAGGGAGAATTGTTGTTTTATGGTACGATTGAAGAATTGAAAGGTCAACATCCTGAAAAATCCTTAGAAAGTATTTACCTCAGTTTGGCAGGTCGTAGAGAAGAGGTGAGTCCTGATGCGTCTTAAAGCGATTCGCTCCCTCATTCATGCAAATATCATTTATACGACACAATCAACTAGGCTTTCTAGTTATCGTAAAAAACAGCAAAAAAATCCAAATAAAAAAGGAAATGTTGCTAGAAATCTAGTGATGAACTATCTCTATGCTGGAATTTTGTATGCTTGTATATTTGGTGTACAAGGGGCTTTTTTACCACTTGCTCAGAATCCAGGGCTGTTTTCGAATTTTGTCAGCGTCTTTTATTTATTCATCTTTGCACAGGGATTTCTTTCCTTTTACAATGTTTTTTATGAAAGTAAAGACTTGCAAGCTTACCGACCTTATGCCTTTAGTGAGAGCGAAATTATGGTTGGGAAAGGATTTTCTGTTCTTTTAACTACTTTAATGGGAGTGTTTCCGATTGTTATTTACTTTATTAGTTTGCAAATGCAATCAGGTCAACCAATCTGGCTTGCAATCCCTATTCTGCTTATTTCGTTAGGAGTACTGTTTTCGACACTTATTTTCCTTCTTTTGGTTGGTGTTCATTTTATTACGAAAACAACTATTTTTAGGAAATATAAAAAGCTTGCCTCTAATATTTTACTGGCTCTTGCTACAATAATGGCTTTTGGTGCGATTTTATTGGTGAATTTGCAAAATAACTCTAACGTTAAAAACGCAATATTGCAAGATCAACCTGCTTATTTTCCGCCAATGACTATTTTTCATGCTTTCAGTATGCAACCTTTTGCTTTGAATTCGTTGCTTGGAATGGGAACATGGATAGTCGTAGCTGTTATATTATTTATAATTGTTAAGCGAAAGGTTTTACCAGAATTTTATGAAGCTGCAATGACCACAACAGCAACGGTCAATAGACAAAAACGAACGAAAATTTTCAAGATGAATGGACTTAGGAACTTTCCGCAGTTTGTGTTGCGCTATCAATTAAACCTAATCAGTGATGGCTCCGTCTTATTACAAACTCTTTTGATGCCTAGTGTGTTACCTTATTTTATTTTAATTCCGTTAATGGCTAGTTTTATGCAGTATCGTGAAATGATTTCTCCTTATTTGACAACAAGATTTGCTTTTCCATTGATGTTAATAGCAACATTTGTAGCAAGTTTAAATACAGGTGGAGCAAATTTAACAGGAATTGGCATTTCACTTGAACGTGAAAATTATGATTATTTGAAAGTATTACCTTTTGATATGGCACGTTATCTTAAACTTAAGTTTTGGAATTTATTTGTCATTCAATCCATTTTACCATTCATTTTATTGACAATTTTTTCCTTTGTTGTCGGCGTGCAACCAGTTGCTATTGTCTTGATGATTGTAGCTTGGACATTGACCTGTTTAGCATGGAGTGCATGGGGATATCATCGTGATAAACGCCTACAAGTGACCAATTGGTCAAATGTGACGGAATTATTTAATCGTGAAAATAATTCACTAAAGATGATTTTAGGAATTGTTGCTATGATTATTTACATAATCATTATTGCAATAAGCGCTTATTTCATTCTTGTATCACCAGATTTAGTGGGCTATTTGTTAGCAGGTACTTTTCTGATTGCTCTTGCAATGATGGCATTTTTACTGACAAATTATTATTTGAAAAAAGTTCAAACTGAAGTAGAAAATTAAGCTGAAAATTTTTGAATATTTACTATGTTTTTATTGCTTAGCAAGAATATATTGATAAGAGATCTATGTATTTTAGTGTGTGCTTTGAAACATCTATATACTAAATTTATGCTATAATAAATGCTATGTATACCAAACCAACTTCTGCCTATGTACACATTCCGTTTTGTACTCAAATTTGTTATTATTGTGATTTTTCTAAGGTCTTTATCAAAAATCAGCCAGTTGACGCCTACTTAGAGCACTTGCTTCAAGAATATACTTCTTATGATATAAAGCATTTACAGACGCTTTATATCGGTGGTGGGACACCGACGGCTCTTTCAGCGAAGCAGCTGGAGTTTTTATTGGCAGAGCTGACGAAAAAGCTGGATTTGTCATTGTTAGAGGAACTGACTATTGAAGCCAATCCAGGAGATTTGGATCCGGATAAGATTGCTGTTTTAAAGGTTTCGCCTGTGAACAGGATATCTTTAGGTGTTCAGACTTTTGACGATCGCATGCTCAAGCAAATTGGCCGAAGTCATTTAGAAAAAGATATTTATGAAAACATCGCCAATCTGAAGTTGGCTGGTTTTGACAATATCTCGATTGATTTGATCTATGCACTACCCAAGCAGACCATGGACAACGTGCGGGAAAATGTGGCCAAGGCCATTGCACTAGACATCCCTCACATGAGTCTTTATAGCTTAATTCTAGAAAATCACACGGTTTTTATGAACCGGATGCGGCGTGGAAAGCTGCCTTTACCGAAGGAGGACTTGGAAGCAGAGATGTTTGAGTATATCATTGAGGAGTTGGAAAAAGCTGGGTTTGAACACTATGAGATTTCTAACTTTTCTAAGCCAGGTTTTGAGAGTCAACACAATCTCATGTACTGGGACAATGCGGAATATTTTGGTATTGGAGCCGGAGCATCTGGCTATGTCAATGGGGTTCGCTACAAAAATCATGGTCCCATCCGTCATTACTTAGAGGCGGTCGAAAAAGGTAATGCCCGTGTGAGTGAGGAACACCTTAGCAAGCAAGAGATGATGGAAGAAGAAATGTTTCTGGGCTTGCGCAAAAAGTCAGGTGTTTCTAAAAAGCGTTTTGAAGAAAAATTTGGTGTTTCTTTTGATCGGCAGTATGGTCAAGTTGTAACAGAATTGACTGAGCAAGGACTCTTAGTACCTGACAAAGAAATCGTTCGTATGACTAAAAAGGGTCTATTTTTGGGTGATACGGTCGCAGAGAAATTTATATTGGAGTAAATTATGGGTTTAACTTATCAAATGAAAATGAAAATTCCGTTTGACATGGCGGATATGAATGGTCATATCAAGTTGCCTGATGTCATTTTGCTGTCCTTACAGGTATCAGGTTTGCAGTCCATTGATTTGGGGATTAGTGACAAGGATATGCTGGAGAAATACAATCTGGTCTGGATTATTACTGACTATGATATCGATGTGGTACGGCTGCCTAAATTTGGTGAAGAAATGACGATTGAAACAGAAGCACTTTCCTATAATCGTCTCTTTTGTTATCGTCGTTTTACCGTTTTTGATGAAAATGATGTTGCTGTGATTGAAATGATGGCTACCTTTGTCCTTATGGACAGAGACAGTAGAAAAGTGCACGCTGTAGAGCCAAAGATTGTTGCGCCTTACGAGGCAGAATTTTCTAAAAAGTTGATTCGTGGACCAAAATATCCAGAACTGAAAGATTCGACCAGTAAAGATTATCATGTTCGGTTTTATGATTTAGACATGAATGGTCATGTCAACAACAGCAAGTATCTGGACTGGATTTTTGAAGTTATGGGTGCTGATTTTCTCATGAAACACGTTCCCAAAAAAGTTCACCTCAAGTATGTCAAGGAAGTGCGACCTGGTGGGCAGATTACCTCTAGCTATGATTTGAATGGATTAGAGAGCAATCATCAGATTTCCAGCGATGGTGATACCAATGCACAAGCTATGGTAACTTGGCAAGAAATCTCATAAGAGAAACAATAGAAAGAGAAGTATGACCTACAAAGGATATTTAATTGATTTAGACGGAACGATTTATAAAGGAAAAGACCGAATCCCAGCGGGAGAAGCTTTTGTCCATGAATTACAGCGTCGCAACCTTCCATATTTATTTGTGACAAATAATACGACACGTACTCCTGAGACTGTTCAAGCTATGTTGGCTGAACAATTTAATGTTGAAACGCCGATTGAAACGATTTATACAGCAACCTTAGCAACAGTTGACTACTTAAATGATAAAAATTTAGGCAAGAAAGTCTACGTTATCGGTGATGTAGGACTTAAGCAAGCCATTGCAGAAGCTGGTTATGTTGAAGATACGGATAATCCAGATTATGTAGTCGTGGGATTGGATTGGGAAGTGGACTATGAAAAATTGTCAATTGCTACGTTAGCTATTCAAAAGGGAGCTCATTTCGTAGGAACCAATCCAGATCTTAATATTCCAACGGAGCGCGGTCTCATGCCTGGAGCAGGATCGATTATTACTCTCATTGAAGTAGCAACTCGTGTGAAACCTGTTTATATCGGGAAGCCAAATGCAATTATCATGGAAAAGGCGGTTGAGCATCTAGGACTACCGCGGCAAGAAGTGATAATGGTTGGGGATAATTACCTGACGGACATTCGGGCTGGGATTGACAATGGTATCCCTACGCTTCTGGTGACAACTGGCTTTACGAAACCAGAAGAAGTGCCAGGCTTGCCAATCCAACCAGATTATGTACTTTCTAGCCTAGCGGAGTGGGATTTCGATGCGCATTAAACTGACCTTTTGGCTGAGTATGCTCTGCTTTTTAGCAGTAGCTATTTTGTTGACCATTTATCTGACTTGGCTGTTTTATCCTTTGGAAATTTCTTGGTTGCATTTAGAAAATCAAGTTTACCTCAAATCTGCAACCATTCAGCACAATTTCAATATTTTGATGAATTACCTAACCAATCCATTTCAGCAAAAGCTCTCCATGCCTGATTTTCGCTCATCAGCAGCAGGTCTGCACCATTTTCAAGTCGTGAAATATCTTTTTCATCTGGCGCAAGTCGCTTTTCTAGCAACCTTACCAGCGGTTTGTTTGTTTGCAAAAAACATTATAAAAAAAAGATACCTATCTGTCTTTTCCAAAGCGATTTTAGCTATTATTTGGTTGCCTATTGTAATTGCTGGTGTGGCGCTGGGGATTGGCTTTGATGCGTTTTTCACTCTCTTTCATCAGATTTTATTTGCTGGGGATAATACTTGGTTATTTGACCCTGCTAAAGATCCTGTTATTTGGATATTGCCAGAAGAATTTTTCCTCCACGCCTTTCTTTTGTTTTTTGTTCTTTATGAAGGTTTTGCTGTGGGGCTATACCTGTGGAGTCGAAAAAGCTATTTGAAGAAGGAGGGAAACTGATGCTAGTCAATCAGCAAGTACGAAAAGATGTTAGTTTATTTTCTGCTTTGTGTCTGCTTTATGTCTTCGTCATGACAATGATTAGCTTGATTTATCAAACGATTGTAACCTTGTTTCAAGCGATTCGTTATCCCGGAAACCTTGAGAAAATCCAAAAAGCAACGGAAAACTTTATGTCACGCGATGGTAGTTATTATCTAATTGCTGTCTGTGCAGGAGTTTTTATCTTTTGGTTGTATCGGGATGGTAAATTATTTAAGTCTGATTTACGAACGCAGAAAAGAGTCATGACTCCAAAAACGTTTGGAATAGTTTTATCTTTTTACTTCTGGGTCAATTAGGTTTTGTACTCTTCAATCAAATATTTGAAGTAGTGTTGAATATCTTTGGATTTAGCTTATTTAAAGCTATTGAATCAGCTTCGGCAGGTTCAGATAGTGTTTCTATGTTTTTGTATGCAAGCTTTTTTGGTCCTGTTTCAGAAGAGTTGATTTTTCGCGGGGCGGGCTTACGAACATTTGAAAAATATGGAAAAGTCTTTGCAATTCTGATGTCTTCCCTCATATTTGGTTTATTTCATGGGAATATCCCGCAGTTCTTTTTTGCAGCTTTTGTTGGAATTGTCTTCTCTTATGTGACCTTGGAGTATTCAATTCTCTGGGCAATGGTTTTCCACGTTTTTAATAACTTGGTCATCGGAGATGGTTTAACTTATTTGTATTCGTTTTTGCCGGACGATATAGGTGGTCTCTTACACTTATTTATCCTGCTAGTCGGTGCAAGTGTCGCAGTAATTTTCCTGATTAAAAACAAAGCAGACATAAAAATGTATGTACAAGAAAATCGTTCATTTCCAGGGGCCTATAGGCAAGCTTTTCGTTCTGTTTGGTTCTGGATTTTTACAATCTTCATGTTTTTAACATCTTTGACCTTGATAAGTCATTTGTGAAAGAAGATTTTTGAAAGGACTTTCAACTTTCTTTCATTTATGATAAAATAAAGGTAACAAAAGAGGAGCGTGTCAATCATGGAACAAACATTTTTTATTATAAAACCAGACGGCGTAAAACGTGGCTTGGTTGGAGAAGTACTGAAGCGCGTAGAACAACGTGGTTATAAAATCGAACGTTTGGAAATGAGAACCAATATTTCAAATGAGTTAATTGATCAGCATTATGAAGCCCTATTAACGAAAGATTTTTATCCTTCAATCCGTGATTATATGACAAGCGGACCTGTGATTATCGGTGTTTTATCGGGAAGCCAAGTGATTTCAGGTTGGCGTCACATGATGGGCGCTACTCGTCCGGAAGAAGCTCTACCGGGAACTATTCGCGGAGATTTTGCACAAGCAGCTGAAGCTGGTGAAACGATTCGAAATGTTGTTCATGGTTCAGATTCTGAAGAGTCTGCCAAACGGGAAATTGCGCTTTGGTTTGGTAATCATTAAAACATAGTAGTATAAATTCGAGAGAGTACAGATAGTGATTGCTTTTGTTCTCTCTTTTTTACTATCCGAATTGTACTGGGTGTGTTATAATAAAAAGGAATTGGAAATGTTTTAATATGCTGGAAATTGATTGTTTTATCAAGGAGGAAATATGTCAGACAAACAAATTCATTTGGTTATCGTGACGGGAATGAGTGGAGCGGGAAAGACCGTGGCCATCCAGTCTTTTGAAGATTTGGGCTATTTTACGATTGATAATATGCCCCCCACGCTGGTTCCTAAATTTTTGCAGTTAATCGAAACAACGCAAGACAACGACAAGATTGCTATGGTTGTAGATATGCGTAGTCGTTCCTTCTTTTCTGAGATTCAGAAAGTTCTAGATGAGATTGAAAGTAACGCTGGACTTGATTTTAAGATTTTGTTTTTAGATGCGGCAGATACAGAATTAGTTGCACGTTACAAGGAAACGCGGCGTAGCCACCCCTTAGCAGCAGACGGTCGTATTTTAGACGGGATTAAGTTGGAGCGGGAATTACTTGCGCCGCTGAAAAATATGAGTCAAAATGTAGTAGACACGACCGAATTAACACCGCGCGGGTTGCGTAAAACCATTTCTGAACATTTTTCAGATCCAACGAAACTCCAATCGTTTCGCATTGAAGTGGTGAGTTTTGGCTTTAAATATGGTATTCCGCTAGATGCCGACCTTGTTTTTGATGTACGTTTTTTACCAAATCCATATTACCAACCAGAACTTCGCAATCAAACAGGACTTGATAAACCAGTTTATGATTATGTGATGAATCATACGGAGTCAGAAGAATTTTATCAGCACTTAGTGGCTCTTATCAAACCGATTTTACCCGGCTATAAAAAAGAGGGGAAATCTGTTTTAACAATTGCGGTTGGTTGTACAGGCGGTCAACACAGAAGTGTGGCTTTTGCACAACGTCTAGCAGATGATTTGGCAAGCGAATGGACCGTTCATTCATCACATCGAGACAAAGACCGCAGAAAGGAAACGGTGAATCGTTCATGAGGAGACCGAAGATTGCTGTTATTGGTGGTGGAACCGGAATTTCGGTCATTTTGGACAGTTTACGTAAGAAAGATGTAGACATTGCTGCTATTGTGACGGTCGCTGATGACGGAGGAAGTTCGGGGGAATTGCGAAAAAACATTCAACAATTAACACCACCTGGTGATTTGCGAAATGTTTTGGTAGCTTTATCGGACATGCCGCGCTTTTATGAAAAAGTTTTTCAATATCGCTTTGCAGAAGAAGATGGTGCTTTAGCTGGACATCCACTTGGGAACTTGATTATTGCAGGTATTTCAGAAATGCAAGGGTCGACTTACAATGCTATGCAGCTACTGACTAAGTTTTTCCACACGACTGGCAAAATTTATCCGTCTTGTGATACACCTTTAACGCTTCATGCTGTTTTTGCAGACGGAAGTGAGGTCGCTGGAGAAAGTCATCTTGCAGAACACCAAGGTATGATTGAGCGGGTTTATGTGACCAATACCTATAATGACCAAAAACCAACTGCTAGTCGCAAAGTGGTAGAGACGATTTTAGAAAGTGATATGGTTGTTTTGGGACCAGGGTCATTGTTTACCTCTATCTTACCCAATATGATGATTGAAGAAATTGGACAAGCTCTTTTAGAAACCAAGGCGGAGATTGCCTATGTCTGCAATATTATGACCCAGCGTGGTGAAACTGAGCATTTCACAGATAGTGACCACGTGGCTGTTTTGCATCGACATTTAGGAAAACGATTTATTGATACTGTTTTGGTGAATATTGAGGAAGTTCCTCAAAAGTATATGAATTCTAATAAATTTGATGAGTATTTGGTGCAGGTTGAGCATGATTTTAAAGGTTTGAAAAAACAAGTTCCTCGTGTCATTTCGTCTAATTTTCTTCGCTTGGAAAATGGCGGAGCCTTTCATGATGGTGAATCAGTCGTAGATGAACTTATGCAGATTATACAGGTGCGCAAATGAGTTTTACCATTAAAGTGAAAGAAGAACTGCTTGGCCTAGGCAAAAAAGATAAAACGGAATTATCGGCTATCATTAAGATGTCAGGCAGTTTAGGAATTTCTAGTCAAGGCTTAACATTATCTGTTACGACAGAAAATGCAAAAATCGCTCGTCACATTTATGAATTGTTGGCAGCTTTTTATCAAGTCAAATCGGATATTCGTCATCATCAAAAAGCGAATCTTCGGAAAAATCGTGTTTATACTGTTTTTTTAGACGAAGGTGTGGAACAAATTTTAGCTGATTTACACTTGGCAGGCTCCTTTTTTGGGATTGAAGCAGGCATTGACCAAGCTATTTTATCAGATGATGAAGCGAGCCGATCGTATTTACGAGGAGCATTTTTATCAACGGGCAGTATGCGTGATCCAGATTCTGGGAAATATCAGCTGGAAATCTTGTCGGTCTATTCTGACCATGCGGAAGATTTAGCAGCCTTGATGCGAAAATTTTTATTGGATGCCAAGACAATTGAGCGCAAAAAAGGCTCAGTGACCTATCTGCAGCGAGCTGAGGACATTATGGACTTTTTGATTGTGATTGGGGCTATGGAAGCGATGACCGAGTTTGAGTCGGTCAAGCTTTTGCGGGAGGCTAGAAATGATCTGAATCGGACAAACAATGCAGAAACGGCTAATATCGCTCGAACAGTGACGGCTAGTATGAGGACCATTCACAATATTGGCAAGATTATTGATACAGTTGGTTTAGAAAGTTTGCCTGTTGATTTACAAGAAGTTGCTTATCTGCGCGTTAATCATCCTGATTATTCTATTCAGCAGTTGGCAGAAAGTCTTAGTAAGCCTTTGACGAAAAGCGGTGTCAATCATCGCTTGAGGAAAATCAATAAAATCGCAAATGAGTTGTAGAAAATGCAAAGAAATGGGGCTTATATATTATAGGCGGGATCAATTTGAAAATTTCCATTAAAACTTTACGGTTTTCTCTTGAAGATTTTCAAAAAGTGTGATATAGTAATAAAAATTAAATAATCCTTTAAATCTGTCCCGTGAGGCAGACAAGGAGTCAAAGTATAAGATGGTATAGTACAGTGAGGCTGTTAGCAGTTTCTCTATGCTTACCTAGATTTTCTGAAGTCTCCTTGTGAAGGAGACTTTTTCTTTTAACTTTTTATACAGGAGGTTTTCCATGAAAACAAAAGAAGTTGTTGATGGTTTGACAATGAAACGTGCCATTACACGGATCACTTATGAAATCATTGAGCGCAACAAAGAGCTGGACAAGATTGTCTTGATTGGTATAAAAACACGGGGTGTTTACATTGCACAGCGGATTCAAGAACGATTAGCGCAACTTGAAAAGATTGATGTACCTATCGGTGAGTTGGATACCAAACCATTCCGCGATGATTTTAAAGTGGAAGAAGATACAACACATGTTCCTGTTGATATTACAGACCGCGAAGTCATCTTGGTAGATGATGTCCTCTATACAGGACGCACCATTCGTGCTGCTATTGATAATCTAGTTAGCTTGGGACGTCCATCACGCGTGAGCTTGGCTGTTTTAGTAGACCGTGGGCATCGTGAGTTGCCGATTCGAGCAGATTATGTGGGCAAAAACATTCCAACTAGTCGAACAGAAGAGATTATTGTAGAAATGGTAGAACAGGATGGTCAAGACCGTGTCTTGATTGCGGAGGAGTTATAAGAAAATGAGTCAAGATGTGAAATATGATGTACACGATATGCCAAAACCTGGTTTGCTTGTAGGATTGTCCTTTCAGCATTTGTTTGCCATGTTTGGAGCAACGGTTCTTGTTCCAATTCTGGTTGGAATCGACCCAGCAGTTGCCTTGTTTTCAAGCGGTCTAGGAACCTTGGCACACTTAACAGTTACCAAGTACAAAGTGCCAGCTTATATGGGGTCTAGTTTCGCTTATATTGCAGCTATGCAAATGTTGATGAAAACAGACGGTATCGCAGCAGTCGCTCAAGGTGCCATTACAGGTGGTTTGGTTTACTTCATTGTAGCTCTTATTGTGAAGTTCGCTGGGAATGCTTGGATTGATAAGATTTTGCCGCCAGTTGTGGTAGGACCAATCATTATGGTCATCGGACTAAGCCTAGCAAGCACAGCTGTAAATGATGTCATGCTAAAAGACGGTAAATACAATTTAACTTATTTCATCATTGGAATTGTCACTCTCTTTGCAGTCATCCTCTTTAATATCTATGGTAAAAAGATTGTTGGAATTATTCCAGTGCTGTTAGGCTTGATTGTCGGATATGTCTTCGCGCTCATTCTTGGAGCGGTAACAGGAGAAGAAATTATTTCCTTTGCAAAAGTCTCTCAAGCTTCATGGTTCCATGTCCCACCTATGCATCTTCCTTTCTTAGACTATAATGTAAAATTTTATCCAAGCGCGATTTTAACAATGGCTCCAATTGCTTTTGTGACGATGACAGAGCACTTTGGCCATGTTATGGTATTGAATAGCTTGACCGAAAAAGATTTCTTTAAAGACCCAGGATTGGATAAAACTCTTGCCGGAGATGGTCTTGCACAAGTTATCGCTGGGATTTTCGGTGCGCCACCAGTAACGAGTTACGGTGAAAATATCGGTGTGATGGCTCTGAACAAAATCTATAGCGTCTATGTGATTGCAGGAGCAGCAGTGCTTGCGATTGTGATGAGTTTTGTTGGGAAAGTTTCTGCCCTCTTGCAATCCATTCCAAGTCCCGTTCTTGGAGGAATTTCCATTGCACTCTTTGGAGTGATTGCTTCTAGTGGATTGAAAATTTTGATTGAAAAACAAACAGACTTTGATAATAAGAAAAATCTGTTGATTGCTAGTGTGATCTTAGTCGCTGGGATTGGCGGCTTAACGCTTCAACTTTCAGGTCTGCAAATTTCAGGGGTTGCCTTGTCAACGGTTCTTGGAATTGTGCTCTATCTTATCTTGCCAGAACCTAAAAATTAGTTTGAATTCTTAACTTTATTGAAAGAAACGCCGTATCTAATAAAAGGAGAAATACACCATGTCATCTAATCAAATCGCTCTTAAAAATGTTGTCTCTATGGAAACTCTTACCAATGAGGAAGTCTTAAGTTTAATCAAACGTGGCATTGAATTTAAAAATGGGGCGAAAGCTCATTATGATGAACAACATATTATCGCTAATCTCTTCTTTGAGCCCTCTACGCGAACACATAAAGCCTTTGAAGTAGCGGAATTAAAACTAGGTTGTGACCTATTGGATTTTGATTCAAAGACTAGCTCCATCAACAAAGGAGAGACCTTATATGATACGATTTTAACCATGTCAGCGCTCGGAGTGGATGTCTGTGTCATTCGTCATCCAGAAGTGGACTATTACAAGGAATTAGTTGAAAGTCCAACGATTACAACTTCAATTGTGAATGGTGGTGATGGCTCTGGACAACATCCGAGTCAAAGTTTGCTAGATTTGATGACCATTTATCAAGAGTTTGGGCATTTTGATGGCTTGAAGATTGCGATTGCAGGCGACTTAGATCATTCACGAGTGGCGAAGTCAAATATGCAAATCTTGAAGCGTCTGGGTGCAGAACTTTATTTTGCAGGTCCAGAGGTATGGAGAAGTGAAGAATTTGCAGATTATGGGCAATTTGTCACACTTGATGAAGTCGTTGACCAAGTGGATGTCTTAATGCTTTTGCGCGTGCAGCACGAGCGTCATGATGACGATTCACTCTTTTCAAAAGAAAATTATCATAGATTGCACGGCTTAACTCAGGAACGATATGACAGACTGAAAGATACAGCCATCATCATGCATCCAGCTCCAGTCAATCGTGATGTTGAAATTGCAGATCATCTGGTAGAAGCTCCAAAATCGCGAATTGTAGAGCAAATGACAAATGGTGTATTTGTCCGTATGGCAATTATTGAGTCTGTTTTAAATGGACGAAAAGAGCAATAGACGCTAAGGTATTGCTGTAAGAACAAACGGAGGGGAAAATGGAAAAACGCTTGTTAATTCTGGAAGATGGTACAGTATTTGAAGGAGAGGCATTCGGGGCTGATATAGATGTGACTGGAGAAATCGTCTTTAATACAGGTATGACTGGCTACCAAGAATCCATTACGGATCAGTCTTACAATGGGCAAATCTTGACTTTCACTTATCCGTTAATCGGAAATTATGGAATCAACCGCGACGACTATGAATCGATCACTCCCACTTGCAAGGGAGTGGTCGTTTATGAGTGGGCACGCCGAGCGAGCAATTGGCGCAATCAGATGACCCTAGACGAGTTTTTAAAGGTCAAGAAAATTCCAGGAATTGCTGGTATAGATACACGGGCATTGACGAAAATCATTCGGCAGCATGGAACGATGAAAGCAACGATAGCCAATGTAGGCGACCAAATGGTGCATCTGCAAGATCAGTTGAAAGCAACTGTTTTGCCGACTGATAATATCAAACAAGTCTCAACGAAAACGCCATATCCAGCACCGGGTTCAGGTCCTAGTATTGTGTTAGTTGATTTTGGATTGAAACATTCGATTCTTCGTGAATTGGCGGCACGCAATTGTAATGTGACGGTTGTGCCTTATGACACAAGTGCAGCAGATATTCTCCACCTTCACCCTGACGGTGTCATGTTATCCAACGGTCCAGGTAATCCAGATGATGTACCGCAAGTGCTAGACATGATTCGAGGGATTCAAGGTAAAATTCCTCTTTTTGGTATCTGCATGGGACATCAACTTTTTAGTAAGGCAAATGGAGCGCAGACCTATAAAATGAAATTCGGTCACCGTGGTTTCAATCATGCTGTCAGAGAGATTGCGACAGGGCGAATTGATTTTACCAGCCAAAATCATGGTTATGCTGTTAGTCGGGAAAATTTTCCGAGCGAGTTGTTGATTACACATGAGGAAATCAACGATAAATCTATTGAAGGTGTGCGACATCGGTTTTTCCCTGCTTTTTCAGTGCAGTTTCATCCTGATGCTGCACCAGGACCACATGATGCCAGTTATCTCTTTGATGAGTTTATGGAAATGATTGATGCTTTTAAACAACAGCATAGTTCATTGTAATCAATGGATTAGGAATAGGAGAAAAACATGCCAAAACGTACAGATATTCAGAAAATTATGGTGATTGGCTCTGGTCCCATTGTCATTGGACAGGCTGCTGAGTTTGATTATGCAGGAACGCAGGCTTGCTTGTCTTTGAAAGAAGAAGGCTACACAGTCGTTTTAGTTAATTCCAATCCTGCAACGATTATGACAGACAAGGAAATTGCTGACAAGGTTTATATTGAACCAATCACGCTGGAATTTGTCACTAGAATCTTACGGAAAGAGCGACCAGATGCACTTCTGCCGACATTGGGTGGGCAAACAGGACTCAATATGGCAATGGAATTATCCAAAAAAGGTATCTTGGATGAGCTAGGTGTCGAACTTTTAGGAACTAAGCTGTCGGCTATTGATCAAGCTGAGGATCGTGATTTGTTTAAGCAGCTCATGGAAGAGTTGGAACAGCCTATTCCAGAATCCGAAATTGTAAATACAGTCGAAGAAGCGGTAGACTTTGCAGCAAAAATAGGCTACCCAGTCATTGTTCGCCCAGCCTTTACCTTAGGGGGAACTGGCGGCGGAATGTGTGCCAATGAGGAAGAATTGCGAGAGATTGCTGAAAATGGTCTGAAATTATCTCCGGTGACTCAGTGTTTGATTGAGCGCTCTATTGCTGGTTTCAAAGAAATTGAGTACGAAGTTATGCGCGATGCAGCTGACAATGCTTTGGTGGTCTGCAATATGGAAAACTTTGATCCAGTCGGTGTACACACAGGTGATTCCATTGTCTTTGCGCCAACGCAAACTATTTCGGATTATGAAAATCAAATGTTGCGGGATGCTAGCTTGAAAATTATCCGTGCTCTAAAAATCGAAGGAGGCTGTAATGTGCAGTTGGCATTGGATCCACATAGCTTTAATTACTATGTCATTGAAGTCAATCCGCGCGTGTCTCGTTCATCTGCCTTAGCTTCTAAAGCAACGGGTTATCCTATTGCTAAATTGGCTGCAAAAATCGCCATTGGCTTGACACTAGATGAAGTTATTAATCCGGTCACAGGCACAACTTATGCCATGTTTGAACCGGCTCTGGATTATGTTGTAGCTAAAATTCCACGTTTTCCTTTTGATAAATTTGAACATGGAGAACGTCATCTGGGAACGCAGATGAAAGCTACCGGTGAGGCCATGGCTATTGGGCGTAATATCGAAGAAAGCTTGCTCAAAGCCTGTCGTTCTCTGGAAATTGGTGTTGATCATAATGAAATGCCAGAACTAAATCAAGTGGCAGATGATGATTTACTAGAAAAAGTCGTCAAAGCGCAAGATGATCGTCTTTTCTATATATCTGAAGCCATTCGCCGTGGCTATGATATCGAAGAAATTGCAAAACTAACCAAGATTGATTTGTTCTTTCTGGATAAATTGCTTCACATTTATGAATTAGAGCAGGAGTTAATCACTCATGTCGGAGATGCAAATCTGCTTAGACAGGCTAAGCAAAACGGCTTTGCAGATACTAAGTTAGCTCGGCTTTGGGAAATGACGGCAGAAGAAGTACGTCAATTTCGTAAAGAAGAGCGGATTCTTCCAGTTTATAAAATGGTTGATACCTGTGCAGCCGAGTTTGAATCAAGCACGCCATATTTTTATTCTACTTATGCTTTTGAAAATGAATCAGTCAAGTCAGAAAAAGAGTCTGTTCTAGTGTTGGGCTCTGGACCTATTCGAATTGGTCAAGGAGTAGAATTTGACTATGCTACTGTGCATTCTGTCAAGGCCATTCAAGCAGCTGGCTATGAAGCAATCATTATGAATAGTAATCCTGAAACGGTCTCAACAGATTTTTCGGTTTCTGACAAGCTTTACTTTGAACCCTTGACTTTTGAAGATGTCATGAATGTCATTGAACTGGAGCAGCCAAAGGGAGTCATCGTCCAATTTGGTGGACAAACCGCTATCAATCTAGCTGAGCCATTGTCAAAAGCTGGCGTGAAAATTTTAGGTACTCAGGTAGCTGACCTTGACCGTGCAGAAGACCGTGATTTGTTTGAACAGGCTCTTAAGGATTTGAATATTCCGCAGCCACCAGGTCAGACAGCGACGAATGAAGAAGAAGCGGTGGCAGCAGCCAGCAAGATTGGCTTCCCAGTCTTGGTGCGTCCTTCTTATGTTCTGGGCGGTCGGGCTATGGAGATTGTCGAGAATGAAGCAGATCTTCGTTCTTATATGCGAACTGCTGTCAAGGCTAGCCCTGATCATCCGGTGTTGGTGGACTCTTACATTGTCGGTAAGGAATGTGAGGTAGATGCTATTTCAGACGGTCGTCAGGTCTTGATTCCAGGGATTATGGAGCATATTGAACGGGCTGGAGTTCACTCAGGTGATTCTATGGCTGTTTATCCTCCGCAAACCTTATCTGCTCAAGTGCAGCAGACTATCGCCGATTATACTAAGAAATTGGCTATCGGACTTCACTGTATCGGTATGATGAACATTCAGTTTGTCATCAAAGATGAGAAGGTTTATGTCATTGAGGTCAATCCTCGTGCTAGCCGGACGGTGCCATTCTTGTCTAAAGTGACGGATATCCCTATGGCACAGGTGGCAACTAGGCTAATTTTAGGTCAAACTTTAGCGGAGCTAGGGTATGAAGATGGTCTTTATCCAGAAAGTCAAAATGTACATGTTAAAGCACCGGTCTTTTCCTTCACCAAGTTGGCCAAGGTAGATAGCCTTCTTGGTCCTGAAATGAAATCGACAGGTGAGGTTATGGGAACAGATGCAACTCTTGAAAAAGCTTTATACAAGGCTTTTGAAGCCTCTGATCTACATCTTCCAAACTTTGGCAATGTTGTCTTTACGATTGCGGATGAAAATAAGGAAGAAGCCCTCGCATTAGCGAAGCGTTTTGCAGCGATTGGATATAGTATTTTAGCAACACAGGGCACAGCGAAATTCTTTAAAGAAAATGGTGTTTCGACACAATTGGTTGAAAAAATTGGTACAGCCGATAACAATGACATTCCTGCCTTTGTTCGCAAAGGCAAGGTTCAGGCGATTATCAATACAGTCGGAACGAAGCGAACGGCTGATAAGCACGGTCAGGCTATCCGTCAATCAGCCATTGAGCATGGAGTTCCGCTATTTACAGCACTTGATACAGCTGATGCCATACTAAAGGTCTTAGAAAGTCGTAGCTTTATGACAGAAGCAATTTAGAGCAGTATTCTTTTTGTCATGATATTAAGTTCTTTTTTTAAAATCTCTTGACAAATCTATTTATCTATCTTATACTTAATACAATTAAATACAACTTTAATCATGTCCCGTGAGGCATAAAAGTAATCGTTAAAATGGATTAGTGCGCTAATCTACTATTTTACTGTAAACTTTTGGCTCAGGACTTCCTGAGCTTTTTGATTTTTAGGCTGTATTCAATTAATAAATGTAGTCTGTGAGCTACGATTAAGGAGAATGTGCATGTCTTTAGACAAAAATAATAAGCGAGCATTAGTTGCTGCAATTGTTGCATCAGGAACAGACGACTTAAATGTCATGTTCTTAGCTTTTTCAATGTCGTCTATCATTTCAGAATTGGGCGTTACAGGAGCCCAAGGGGGCTGGATTGCGACGATTACCAATTTAGGAATGTTGGTTGGAGGTTTGCTTTTTGGCATACTGGCTGATCGCTATCACAAGTTCAAAGTCTTTAAATGGACGATTGTTATTTTTTCATTAGCGACAGGGTTGATTTACTTTACACAAAATATTTATTATCTCTATCTCATGCGTTTCATTGCTGGGATAGGTGTTGGTGGAGAGTATGGAGTTGCCATTGCGATCATGGCAGGGATTGTCCCTGTTGGAAAAATGGGGCGCATTTCATCTCTGAATGGAATTGCAGGGCAAATCGGTTCTATTACTTCAGCACTTTTAGCAGGTTGGTTAGCGCCGGCACTTGGCTGGAAAGGGCTTTTCCTCTTTGGACTTGCGCCTATTGCCTTGGTTTTGTGGATGATGTTAGCGATTGACGATGACCATATTCGAGATAATGGCAATGTGAAATCAACAGCAAAAGAACGCCAGTCCGTTAAAATGAGTGAATTGTTTAAAACACCAGCTCTAACGGCTCAGACGGTAGCACTGATGGTTATGACGACGGTACAAATTGCTGGGTATTTTGGGATGATGAACTGGCTTCCAACCATTATCCAAACAAGCCTGCATATTTCTGTAAAAGATTCCTCACTTTGGATGGTTTCAACGATTTTGGGAATGTGTCTGGGAATGCTCACCTTCGGTCAAATCCTCGATAAATGGGGACCAAGATTTGTTTATTCAATCTTTCTTTTAGCTTCTTCTATGTGTGTTTACCTCTTCCAATTTGCCAATTCAATGCCAGCCATGATTATCGGCGGTGCGATTGTCGGTTTCTTTGTAAATGGTATGTTTGCGGGTTATGGCGCGATGATTACGAGATTGTATCCAGCTCACATTCGCTCCACAGCTAATAATGTCATCTTAAATGTCGGGCGAGCAATTGGAGGCTTTTCATCTGTGATTATTGGGAAAATTTTAGATGTTTCAAGTGTCTCAATGGTCATGATTTTCCTAGCAAGCCTTTATTTGATTAGCTTTGCTGCCTTGTGGACGATTAGGAACTTAAAAGCAGAACGTTACTCACAATTAGGAGAAGAATTAGTCGCAAAAGAAGCGTAGTGTATTAAGTTTTAATGAAAGTCTGTTCATTTGAATGACAGGCTTTTTGTATTTCATGATATAATGAAATCAGGCAAGTATAGGAGGAAATGGGATGAATTTTAAACAGCTGTCGTATTTTCAGGATATTGTTCGTACAGGGAGTTTTACAGAAGCAGCAGAAGAAAATTTTATTTCGCAATCGGCCATGTCCCAACAGATGAAGTCGCTGGAAGAGGAGCTTGGTGTGACCCTTTTTGAACGAAAAAATCGCGGATTTCATTTAACGAGAGCTGGGAAATTTTTTTATCAAAAAAGTCAACGGTTGCTAGAAGATTATAACGGTTTGGTAGCTGATACACAAGTTTTGACAGGGACACAACCAGTTTCCATGCGGATAGGTCTATTGTGGGGGATGACAGAGAGCGTACTGCCCCAGATTTTAGCTGAATTCGAAGAGCGTTTTCCAAGTGTTCAGTTGGAAATCACGGTAGGAAGTCACGAAGAAATTGGCACAGCACTGCGCCAGCAAAAGTTGGATATGACCATTAGCGACCAGCGAAAAGCATTTTCTGGCAATTATGCGAATATTTGCTTAACTTCTTTCCCGCTTTATATCAGAATTGGACATACTCATCCTTTATCCCAATCAAAATCTATTCAGATGAAAGACATGCAGGCTTATCCCGCTTTGTTATTAGCCGTGAAAGGACAGTAAAAGATAGAATCTGATTATTATCGAGACAATCTTGGTTTTCAGTCGGAATTTAATTTTGCTTATTCTCCAGAAGAAGTAGCATTGCAACTCATGGTTTCTACTGCTTATTTTCCATTTGAAAAAATGACTACTAAAGCAACTTCAAACCTTTATCACGAATTTCCTCTTTTGCAGAATCAACAACCAATAGAGCGAGACTATTTTCTTTTTTATCATTTGGAGCATGCTCATCCTTACACAGAAGATTTTTTAGAAATTGCTAAACGTTATTTCAGATAAGTTTTTCTTATCTGATTTTTCTTGCAATTCAAATTGATTTGTCAAAAGCAAAGCGGTACAATACTAAATATAAAGAAGAAAGTGAGGAAATATCATGGATATTGATAATAAAGTCTCTTTTCCGGATTTGCTAGGCTTATCTGAAACGGATCCAGAATTTGTTGCACTCTTTAAACAATTCGCTTTTCAGGAAGTGCCGAAAGACCTCCCCTTCTCATTAGATGAAAGAAGATATTACCTAGCCACTTTAGCTGTTTTAGTTGGCAGTCAAGGGCTTGAAGCTTATAAAGAGATTCTTCCCGTTGCTTTGGATAATGGAGTAAAAGCCATGGAAGTCAAAGAATTGCTGTATCAAGCAGTTGCTTATTTAGGACTTAGTCGTGTTTATGCCTTTTTCGCACCGACGAATACGATTTTTACCAATCAAGGAATTTCTCTTCCTTTGGCTAGTCAAAAAAATACGACAAATCAAACTCGTTTAGAAGCTGGTGAGGAAGCTCAGAATGCAATTTTTGGCGACCAGATGAAGGGTTTTGCGACAAAGGGAGAGCCGGATGTACGCCATATTAACAAATGGTTGGTAGATAATTGTTTTGGTGATTATTATACTCGCTCTAGCCTTGATTATGCTGAGCGTGAATTGCTGACATTTTGCTATCTTTATTCTCAAGGGGGCTGTGAACCGCAGCTAAAAGGGCACATTGCAGCCAATCTTCGCTTAGGAAATGATAAAACGTTGTTAATTGCAGTCATCTCTGCTTGTATCCCTTATATCGGTTATCCGCGTACTCTAAATGCACTTAGTTGTATCAACGAAGTTGTAAATGCACAATAGTAAATTTATCATAAAGGAAGTAGAAAAATGAAATATCAAACAAAAGAAGCCTTTGATAAGGCAAATCATTTCGGACTTGGTGCATCAAATGATGCTTATGCTCAATACTTTATCGGTCAATCGTATCTAAATGCTCTCAGTGCAACAAAGGATGGTGTGATTGCCCTTCATAATGTTACTTTTGAGCCTGGCTGTCGAAATAATTGGCATATTCACCACGCTAGCAAGGGCGGTGGACAAATTTTGATTTGTACAGCTGGTGAAGGTTGGTATCAAGAAGAAGGTAAAGAAGCAGTCAGCTTATCTGAAGGTTCTGTAGTGATTATCCCTGCGAATGTAAAGCACTGGCACGGTGCGAAAAAAGATTCTTGGTTCAGCCATATAGCGTTTGGTGTTCCTGGGGAAGATTTGTCAAACGAATGGTGTGAAGCTGTTTCAGACGAGGAATATAATCAATTAAAAGATTAGAAGAAACAATCATCTCAAGAGCAAGTATTGCGGATTTGATTGTTTGTATCATAAAAGAACCGTCTTTATACAACTATGCTAGTCTAGGTATTTCAAAGTCAGGAACAGACGGCGACAGACCTATGTATTAAAGAAAACAGCACAAACCTATCGTAAGAAAGTTTATGCTGTTTTTAATTGCATAATTTTATTCTATTTTAAATGATAGGATAACAGTTTCTCGCTACACATAAAAATGAAAATGCTAGAAAAAACTCCCAACGCGATACAATAAAGGTATTCAAGCCTATTGTAAAGCGATGGGAGAAAATATAGCATAAAAATTTCGTTGTTTATCACACATAAGATGATTATGGTTTACTTATCAAATTGAACTTCTTCTAACAAGTATTCAATGAATTTATCACCCATTTTAGACAAGCTAGCTTTTTCATGTTTAATATAAACCAGCTCAATAGGGTCATCAATATCTAGCGGAATGGAAACAATATTGTCACCGTTGAGGTTGCTGTTGAGAATACCAGTTGCGATAGTGTAACCGTCAAGACCAATCAAAAGATTGAAAAGGGTTGCTCGGTCACTGACAACGATGGATTTTTTATGGTGTTCTTGGGATAGGATTTCTTCTGAAAAGTAGAAAGAGTTGTGAGTTCCTTGGTCATAGCTCAGATAAGGAAAATCTTCTAGATCAGCTAGTTGAACCAGTTTTTTCTTTGCTAGAGGATTGCTCTTGCTGACAAAGATATGGGGCTGTGCGGTAAAGAGATGAGTGGCAAGCAAGTGATTGTCATCTAGCATTTTGGAGAGGACATCGCGGTTATAGCTGTTGAGAAACAGAACACCAATTTCACTACGGAAATTTTTGACGTCATCAATGATTTCCCAAGTTCGGGTTTCCCGCAGGAAGAGCTCGTACTTTTCCATGTCACTCTTTTTGAGCAGAGATACGAAAGCATTGACTACAAAGGCGTAGTGTTGGGAGGAAACGCTGAAAAGTTCTCGGTTAGCAACGGGATTTTTATAACGTTCTTCCAGCAGCTGGGTTTGCTCCACCACCTGACGAGCATAGGAGAGGAATTCCATCCCGTCCTTGGTCAGGGTAATGCCCTTGGGGTTGCGGATGAAAATCTCGATGCCCATCTCATTTTCCAGGTCACGGACGGCATTGGACAGGCTGGGCTGGGTGATAAACAACTGTTTGGCAGCTTCGTTCATACTGCCAGTTTCGACGATTTTGATAATATAATGTAATTGCTGAATTCTCATGAATCTATTTTATCACATTAGCATTGACAAAACACTTGTTAAGTTGTAAAATATATTAAATTTAACCTTTAAGAAAGTCCAGCGAGGCTTCCAAGGTTTTAGGTGAAAGAAGAGTGAGAAAATCTGCTCTCCATTTTCGTGAAGCCTTGCGTGTATATGCAGGGTCTTTTTTAATAAAGAAATGAGGTAGAAATGGTAAATAGCTCGTGTAAGGCAAGATTTGGAAAAATCATGTTGGAGAAGATGAGCATTGTGCATCAAGAGGAAATTGCTCCGCGAATTTTTTCTATGGATTTACAAGGGCAAATGGTTAGCCAGATGAAGGCTGGTCAGTTTCTACATATTCGAGTCCCAGATGATACGAAGCTTCTACGGCGACCTATTTCAATTTCAGAGATTGACAGAGAACAGAAAATCTGTCGGATTATTTACAGGATAGAAGGAGCGGGCACGGAGATTTTCTCTCAGCTGCAAAAAGGTTTTCAGTTGGATGTCATGGGTCCTCAAGGAAATGGGTTTGATTTATCTGGTTTGGGCATTGAAGATACAGCCTTAATCATAGGAGGCGGTATTGGTGTTCCGCCCTTGCTGCAAGTAGCAAAAGAATTACATATCAAAGGGGTCAAGGTCACTTCAGTTCTTGGATTTGCAACAAAAGCCACCGTTATTTTGGAAGAAGAGATGAAAAAATACGGTCGTGTCATCGTAACAACAGATGACGGTTCTTATGGTCGCAAAGGCTACGTTTCTTCTGTTGTGAATGAATTGCCAGAAAGTTTTACAGCGGTTTATGCTTGCGGAGCTCCCGGCATGCTCAAATATGTTGATGAAACATTTCGTAGTCATCCGCGAGCTTACATTTCTATGGAGTCACGAATGGCTTGTGGAATGGGGGCTTGCTATGCTTGCGTACTTCATGTGATTGGTGAGGATCAATCAGTCAATAAGCGTGTCTGTGAAGACGGTCCAGTTTTTGAGACTGGTACAGTTTTGGTGTAGGAGGTGAACATGTCGAAAAATCGTTTAGCAGTTTCTCTTCCGGGATTGGAACTGAAAAATCCAATTATTCCAGCTTCGGGTTGTTTTGGTTTTGGTCAGGAATATGCCAAATATTATGATCTGGATGTGCTTGGCTCAATCATGATTAAAGCAAGCACGCAGAATCCTCGTTTTGGCAATCCGACACCGCGTGTGGCGGAAACACCAGCTGGTATGCTCAATGCTATTGGTTTGCAAAATCCTGGTGTAGATGTGGTGTTAGCAGAAAAGCTTCCTTGGCTGAATCAACATTATCCTAATCTGCCGATTATTGCTAATGTTGCTGGATTTTCCAATGAAGAATATGCTTTTGTCGCAGGAAAAATTTCTCAAGCACCAAACGTTAAAGCAATTGAACTCAATATTTCCTGTCCTAATGTGGATCATGGCAATGGAGGATTATTGATTGGGCAGGTGCCAGATTTGGCTTACAATGCCACGAAAGCAGCAGTTGAAGCTTCTAGTGTGCCGGTATATGTCAAATTAACGCCAAGTGTAGCAGACATTACCGAAATTTCTAAAGCTGTAGAAGCTGCAGGAGCAACAGGATTTACCATGATTAACACCTTAGTTGGTATGCGATTTGATTTGAAAAGTAGAAAATCGATTCTCGCAAATGGAACGGGCGGTATGTCAGGTCCTGCTGTTTTTCCCGTTGCCTTGAAGTTAATTCGTCAGGTAGCCCAATCCAGCAGTTTGCCAATCATTGGTATGGGTGGAGTAGATTCAGCAGAAGCAGCCATTGAAATGTTTATTGCGGGAGCATCAGCTATTGGTGTTGGTACGGCAAATTTCACAGACCCTCATGCTTGTCCTATTATCATTGAGAACCTACCTAAAGTTATGGATAAGTATGGCATTGAAAGTTTGGAAAGTCTGCGAGCAGAAGTCAAGGAAAATTTACTTGCTTAATTGATATTTTACTTGACAAGAGATAAAGTAAATTATAAAATAATTGAAATAAAACCTTTAAAGAAGTCCAGAGAGGCTCCAAGGTACATACGGTTTAAAATGGCAATAAAATGCTGATTTTCGTGTAACCTTGCTCTCAGGCAAGGTTTTTCTTTATGATTATTACCAGTAAAAATAAGGAGATTATCCCCCATGCGTGAAGAACGTCCTATTATTGCCCTTGATTTTCCGTCATTTGATGATGTCAAGGAGTTTTTGGAGCATTTTCCAGAAGACGAAAAGCTCTATGTCAAAATCGGTATGGAATTTTTCTATGCCATTGGTCCGGAAATTGTGCATTATCTAAAAGGTTTGGGACACAGCATTTTCCTAGATTTGAAATTGCACGACATTCCAAATACAGTGCGCTCTGCCATGTCAGTTTTGAGAACCTTTGGGATTGATATGGTGACGGTTCATGCGGCAGGTGGCGTGGAAATGATGCGAGAAGCCAAGAAGGTTTTAGGTGATCAGGCAAAGCTCGTAGCAGTGACCCAGCTGACTTCTACCAGTGAGGAAGATATGCGGGATTGCCAAAATATCCAAACAACTGTTTCAGAATCTGTTGTCAACTATGCCTGCAAAGCTAAGGAAGCTGGACTGGACGGAGTTGTTTGTTCGGCTCAGGAGGTTAAGCTGATTAAAGCCGCAACATCAGAAGATTTTCTGTGCGTCACTCCAGGTATTCGACCAGCTGGTTCTGAAATCGGGGATCAAAAACGGGTTATGACGCCGCAAGAAGCACATCAAATTGGTAGTGATTACATTGTGGTTGGACGTCCCATCACACGAGCAACTGATCCAGTAGCTGCTTACCGAGCTATAAAGGCGGAATGGGTGAATGGCTAGAAAAATTTATCGAGCAATCATTGATAGACCCATCGGTTATCAAGATAGTTTTGGAAATCGTTATCCTATCAACTATGGTTATATTCCGGATTTATTTGCTGGAGACGGCGAAGAACAAGATGTTTATATCATTTCGGAAAAAATACGAGAACCTTTGGAATCTTTTGAAGGAGAATTGATTGCTGTTATTCACCGACAAGATGATGTGGAGGATAAGTGGGTACTGACCTCTACAAATGAGAATATTACCATAGAAGATATTAAAGAAAAGACATATTTTTTGGAACAATATTTTGTTTCCACTATTGAATTATTGTAAAGGAGAAATCATGACTTTAGCAAAAGATATTGCCCGTGACTTACTGAAAATTGAGGCCGTTTACTTGAAACCGGAAGAGCCTTTCACTTGGGCGAGCGGTATTAAGTCTCCAATCTACACAGACAATCGTGTGACCTTAGCCTATCCGGAAACGCGAACCTTGATTGAAAATGGTTTTGTAGAGAAAATCAAGACTGAATTTCCAGAAGTAGAAGTCATTGCTGGAACAGCGACAGCAGGTATTCCTCACGGTGCAATTATTGCAGATAAGATGAACTTACCGTTTGCCTATATCCGTAGCAAACCAAAAGACCACGGTGCTGGAAATCAGATTGAAGGTCGGGTAAAATCAGGTCAAAAAATGGTTGTGGTTGAGGATTTAATTTCAACTGGTGGTTCCGTTTTGGATGCCGTTGCAGCAGCGAAGCGAGAAGGTGCAGACGTCATTGGAGTAGTGGCTATTTTCACTTACGAATTGCCTCGGGCAGAAAAGAATTTTTCAGATGCAGGTGTGAAACTAGTGACCTTATCTAACTATACTGAATTGATCAATCTGGCGGAACAAGAAGGCTATGTTTCAGCAGAAGGATTGGCACTACTTGAGAAATTTAAGCATGATCAAGAAAATTGGCAGGGATAAGAAAGATGAATCTAATAGAACTAAGTAGGAAGTATCCTCAGGCAGAAGTTTGGGCACATCCAGATAAATTTAATGAAGAAAACGGACGTAGCAAGTAATTAGACGTTAAGCAGCAATCTGACGATTGTTGTTTTTTTAAATAGCGAAACACTTTAGATTTTGTTATAATATCCCTATGCTAAAAATGTATTCTTTTTTCTTTTCGGCTTTGCAAAAAATTATGTTACTGATTGGCTTGCACTGGTTTTTTACTGCGATTATTCATCTAGGGACAATTTCTAGTCTGGCTTTGATTGGAGTGACGATACTAGCGTTTCTGGCTTATCGTTATCTAGAAAATTTTAAAAAATGTTACCACTACCTGATGAAGCACAAAGTTGCTATTATGATAGCGGTGATTATATTTCAGTTAGCAATGCTTTTGTCTGCTCAATTGTTGATTCGGCGAGATGCAGCAGTTGTTTTTAACGGCGCTTTTAAGTACTTAAAAGAATCTTCTATTTCCAGCTATTTGACACGCAATCCGAATAATCTGTTTCTCTTTTTGTATGAGCGCTTTTTTTATAATATCTTTGGAAGTTCAGCTTTATGGATTTTGCAAGGGTTAAATATATTTTATGCCGATATAACGGCTCTCATTTTGTACAAGGGAATGAAAAAATATGTGAGCAAGCCCGCTGCTGATGTGACATTTAGTTTGTATGTCTTGCTAGTTGGTTTTTCACCTTATTTTTATTCGATGTACACGGATATATGGCCTCTTCCGCTCATCGCTTTACAAATATTCTTACTTTTTGATTTATTTGGGCTTCAATGGCAGGATAAAAGGGTACTCTTCATAAAGACAATCGGATTAGGCTTGACAAGTGGTCTTGCAGTTCTGATTCGACCAACTGCGTTGATTGTCATTATGGCAGGATTTATGTTGCTGTTTTTCAAAAAGGAATGGAAGAAATTTATCCTAATCTTTTTCACCTTTCTTTTATCATTTAGTATGGTTTCCCTTGGTGGAAGCTATCTCAAAGCGCATCAAACAGAAGTGACATTGATACAAGGGAAAGGATTGGCAAAAAGTCCTCTGCTCTTTATCGACTTAGGGTTGACTTTTATTGGACACGATCAAGAAGACGTGAAAGAGGGCTTGCTTCAATATATTGATGTTGATGAGCGAGATCGGTACAATAATGGAATGTTCAAGCAAGAAAATGTCAAAAAAGAAATCAAGCGGCGTTTAAAAGAATATTCGTTTTTAGGATTTCTCAGTCATCTTTACTATAAGCATTCATTAACTATTTCAGAAGGAACTCTGGGTTGGTTATATCGAGATGTGGAATATGAGAAAACGCCCTATATTTCCCCTCTTTATCCTTATACAAAACAGAATCCTGTGGCGCAGTTTATCAGAACCTATTTTCTGAGTGTGGATAAGAGTGAGTATCGGTATTATGAGATTGTGAAGCAAGTTGTTTGGAGTGTGGTGAGTCTGGGGCTTGTTTTTGCCTTGTGGAAATATCGTGCAGATGATAAACTCAATATGCTCAGTCTTGCAGTCTTTGGTGGTTTGTTGTTTTTGCTCATTTTTGAAGGTGGAAAGACGCGGTATTTGATTCAATTTTTACCCCAAATCATCATATTGTCTGCATTAGGGTTGACTAAATATTTACCGGATTGGTTAAAAAGTAAGAAAGGAGAAAAGATAGAATGAGAAAATCGTTTTACACTTGGTTGATGACGGAGCGAAATCCTAAAAGCAAAGCGCCTAAGGCGATACTCGCCGATTTAGTTTTTCATGAACCGACTTTTCCTAAGCATACGGATGATTTTGATGAAGTTAGCCGCTATTTAGAAGAGCATGCTGACTTTTCCTTTAATCTTAGCGATTTTGATGCGATTTGGGAAGAATATCAGGATCATTAGTTCAGAGAAGTGATAGAATTTTCCGAGTTACTTTGCTATAATAATAGTAAATAATATGAAGAAAGAGGTTCTTTATTTGCAAGAACATTCAGTAGAAATTACCTTACAGCATCCGGATGATGCTTTTCATCTTTTTGGTTCCAATGAACGTCACTTGCGTTTAATGGAACAGGAGTTACAGGTAACCATTCATGCAAGGACGGAGGTTGTCCAGATTATTGGTAGCGAAGCAGCTTGTGAGGAGACTCGCCAGGTGCTTCAAGCTCTGCTAGTTTTGGTGAATCGCGGGATGACGATTGGGACGCCAGATGTAGTGACGGCTATTACCATGGTTAAAAATGGTGAAATTGATAAGTTTGTGGCTCTGTATGAGGAAGAAATTATCAAAGATTCTTATGGCAAGCCCATTCGTGTCAAGACCCTAGGGCAGAAAGTGTATGTCGATAGCATTAAGAATCATGATGTTGTCTTTGGGATTGGACCAGCAGGGACAGGGAAGACCTTTCTTGCGGTGACCTTGGCGGTGACAGCTCTCAAACGCGGTCAGGTCAAGCGGATTATTTTGACTCGTCCGGCGGTTGAAGCAGGGGAAAGTCTTGGTTTCTTGCCAGGAGATCTAAAAGAAAAAGTAGATCCTTATCTGAGACCCGTTTACGATGCACTCTTCCAAATTCTTGGGAAAGAACAGACTACGCGCCTTATGGAGCGAGAAATTATAGAGATAGCCCCCTTGGCATACATGCGTGGACGAACATTAGATGACGCTTTTGTCATCTTAGATGAAGCGCAAAATACGACCATTATGCAGATGAAGATGTTTTTGACCCGACTTGGTTTTAATTCTAAGATGATTGTCAATGGGGATATTAGTCAGATTGACTTGCCGAAGAACAGTAAATCAGGTCTCATTGATGCGACAGAGAAATTGAAAAATATCAAGCAAATTGATTTCGTTTACTTATCAGCCAAGGACGTTGTGCGTCATCCTGTGGTTGCAGAGATTATCCAAGCTTATGAACATTCTACTGAAATGGCGCATCATCATTTTTCTAAAGAAGAAAATTCAAGTTTAGCTAGCCACGAAATCGTCGGCGAGCCAGTCAAGGAGTCGGAAGATGATGAAGGGCTATCTCTTGACTAATCTGAACAAGTTGTACACGACTGATTTTGAGGAAGTACGCTTGCAAAAGAATCTGCTATGTGGCTGATGACTATCAATGCATCTTCCTATGTCATAATCACAGGGCACAAGAAAGTAGGAATTTGAAAAGATGATTGACCAACTATCTAAGCATTACAGCTGTAGAATACTAACTGAAAAGGATATTCCAAGTATTTTATCTTTATATGAAAGCAATCCTCTATATTTTCAGTATTGTCCACCAAAGCCAAATTTGGCAAGTGTAAAAGAGGACATGCTTCGTCTACCTGAAGGTAAAGCTAAGGCTGATAAGTTTTATGTTGGCTTTTGGGATAGCTCTAACCTTGTAGCTGTTATGGATTTTGTCTATGCCTATCCTGATGAGGAGACAGTTTTTATTGGTCTATTTATGGTTAATCAGACCTATCAAGGGAAAGGTATTGGCAGCCAGATTGTGACAGAAGCGCTAACCTATTTTGCTAAAAACTTTCGAAAAGCACGTTTGGCTTATATCAAGGGGAATCCACAATCTCAGCATTTTTGGAAAAAGCAGGGCTTCAAACCAATTGGAAGTGAGGTCAAGCAAGAACTCTATACGGGTGTTATCGTTGAACAGAGCTTAAGAGGTTAGAAATGGCATCAAGTAAAAACTATTTGGAATTTGTTTTGGAGCAATTATCGGGATTAGATGATGTGGCTTACCGTTCTATGATGGGAGAGTATATTCTTTACTTCCGTGGTAAGATTATTGGTGGTATTTATGATAATCGCTTTTTAGTTAAACCTGTGCAAGCAGTCTTAGATAAGATTGACCAACCTTCGTTTGAGTTTCCATACGAAGGTGCCAAAGAAATGATTTTAGTGGAAGACCTTGAAAATCAGGTGTTTCTAGAAGATTTAATTTTAGCCATGTATGATCAATTGCCGCTACCTAAACCTAAAAAGAAAAAGCAAATGTGAACAAAGCGACAAAGAAGCCTGCTAAGGGCTTTTTTGTTATGGCTAAAAAGGCAGTCAATTTACCAGATATAGCTCCGAATTTAAATGATAGGTGGTGGAAGATTACCCCAGTGGATAAAACGTGGAAATGCATTTTTTATCTTATCAAAGTTTCAAAAGCTAAAAACATTTCGCTTGATGACTTTGAAGAGGTTGTTGCTAGTCTCTAGCTTAGCGTTGGGGTATGGGAGTTCAAGAACGATGTTAGTATTGTTTTGGCCTTTCAGAAAGTTCATAATCTCCAGTGGACTTACTCGTTGTATGAATTTTATAGCACTTTTATTGTTGTGTTTCGTGAAATAGTCTTAATTACTTTATTCTTATCATAATAAAAATAAATCAAAGGGTGACAATCTGTCAAGAAAACTTCCTTAAAAGATATGTTTTTTTTAACTGATTTGAAGTATAATAGTAATTGTAGTACAATATTGATATTATGCTATTAACTTATAAAAAATTAGAAAAAGGAGAAATTTATTATGAAGACAAAGAAGTGGATAATTTTCTTTTTATCTTTATTCACGGTCTTTACTGTTATAGGTTTCTGGAACGTCCAGCGGGTTTCTGCTGCCGACGTTACCGATAAGGCTAAAATCGAGGACTTGAAGATTACTATCGCATCTACAGGAAGCGAGACTGAAGGAATTCATGGTTCAAATGATACTTCGATGAAATTGAAATATTCAGGTAAATTCTCATTTCCCAATGTGGCAGCTAATGAAATCAAGAATGGTGATTACTTTATCGTAAAGGCTCCAGATAACTTGAGTTTGACAGATAGTAGTCTGGATCTCATCGATAAAAATTCAAATACAAAGATGGGAACTGTGAAGGTAGAAAGTGCCAACCATCGGCTAGTATTTACCTTCAATGACAAGGTGAAGGACAAGCAAAATATCCGTGGGGACTTTGTTGCAGAAGCAACTGAAACGCTCAAAAAAGAGGGGAAAACGGTTACCTATGTTTTACCAGATGGTAAAAAACAGACCATCACGTATAAAGTGAATAAATATCAACAGACTGAAGTGATTGGAGAAACTATTACAAAGTACGGTTATAACGATAACAATAAGGCGAGGGCACATTTTCAAATGAAAATTAATCGCGCTAAGAAAGATATGACTGGACATGTGGTAAAAATTACGGATGATGTTTCAAAGGGAGCCTTCGCTAACTATGTGGAAGATACTTTCTATATGTATGAAGCAGAATTTGAGACGACGAATACGAATTCATCTGCTCTTAAACATATAGGTGATAAATACGAAATCACAACCGATCCGGAGGCATACAAGGCTGACTCAGATAAAAAGGCTTTGTTGACCTTTGTCAATGGGAAACGAGGATTTGAGTTGCTCATGCCGACCAATATGGGAACAAAGAGCTTTTTCTTAACGTATGATACGTCCTCACCAGCAGATACTTCAACGATAAGTAACTCAGCGCAGTACTTGATTGATAACCAACCACAACTTATTTGGGAAAAATACGGAGGTAGTACTGGAACCAAAACAGAAGCAACGTTTAATTTAAAGACGGTTAAATCTGTAGGTGCAACTGTTACTGCTGATATTGCTGGAAAGATCAAAATTACTAAATTCGATGAAGCTGATGCAGATGTTAAGTTGAAAGATGTTAAATTTGACATTATTGATAAAGCGACTAATAAAGTAGTTGATACAGTGGTAACGGATGAAAACGGTATTGCTCTTTCAAAGGCTCTCAATGATGGGAAGTATATTGTCAAAGAAAAGAAAACGAAGTCGGGTTACATTGTTAATAGTCAAGAGTTTGAAGTAGAATTGAAAGAAGGAAAAGGTGTTCCGCTCAACATCTCTAATAAACGTGTGACAGTTGATTTTAAAGCAACCAAGACTTGGGTAGGCGGAAAGAAAACTGACTACAAAGAAGTCAAACTTGGCTTGTATGTCCACAAGAAAGGACAAACTGTTGCAGATTCAAAACCTGTCTCAGGGAACTATACTCCTGAGGTAACTGAGTCCAATGGTGTTTATACTTACGAGTGGAAAAATCAACTACCTAAGTATGATGTAGATGGAACCACAGAGTTAGTCTACTCTGTTCGCGAACTTCAAGATGAGACAGCTTTGCCTTTGGAAGGAAATGAAAAAGTCGAAATAGGTAGCCACAACTACGTTGTCTCTTACAATGACGAGATGACCAAAATCACCAATACTTATCTTCCTCCACAGACAAATGTGACTGCTAAGAAAGTATGGTCTGGTGGTAAGGCTGATGCCCGTCCAAAATTCTATTTCAAACTGTATCGTACATTAGAAGGTGGAACTGAGGAAGCTGTAGCTGATGCTGAGAAGAAAGAAGTTCCAAAGACAGATGGAACTGTTGAATGGACCAATCTTCCTGCGACAGATGCAAATGCTACGAAGTACACTTATAGTGTTAAAGAAGTAGATGCTCAGGAAAAACCAGTCACTACCGTAGGCGGCTACACAGCCAATCAAACAGATGCTACGACTGTCACAAATACATATAAATTATTACCAACTAAAACTGATATCTTCGTTGATAAAGAATTGACTGGTAATCGTCCGACTCCTCTTCAAGCAGATGAATTTGAATTCATCTTGAAAGATGAGAAAGGAACCGAAGTTCAACGCGCTAAAAATGATGCCAATGGTCATGTTGTCTTCAAGGATATTCCTTTCGACAAGGAAGGACAGTACAAATTCACTATTGTTGAAGCTCATGCTGGTCAAACGATTAACGGTGTGACTCACGATTCAAGAAGTGTTCACGTCACCGTTTCTGTGTATGATCCTGGACAAGGTAAACTTGTTGCAACACCTCTTTATAACCAGATTTCTGCTTTAATGGCTCCTTTTGCGAATTTCGCAAGTTCTGACTCATTGCTTCCTCCTGGAGCCATTTCTGTCATTGATAATGGTGGAATTCAGAAATTCGTAAATACTTATAAAGCAACTAAAGTGAAAGTTCCTGTTGCTGCAACGAAAACGTTGATCAATAAGAACACAAATGAACCGATTCAGCTTCAAGGTGATGAGTTTGAATTCACTTTGACTGACTCAAACGGTGTGGTTCAAGATACTAAGAAGAATGACAAGGACGGAAAAGTTAAGTTTAAAGAGTTGACCTTCAATGAAGCAGGCACTTATACTTATAAGATTGCTGAGAAAGCGGGTAATGCTACAGGTATCAAGTACGATACTAAAACCATCACAGCCACAGTGACTGTAGTGGACAATGGTAAAGGTGTCCTTAAAGCAACTGTTGCTTACGACGATGAAAAAGCATTCGAGAATACCTACACTCCAGCAGGTACTACATCAGTTACTCTTGGAGCGAAGAAAGTTCTAAAAGATAAAGCGCTAGAAGCAGGTAAGTATAGTTTTGTTCTAAAAGAAGGTGACAAAGTCCTTCAAACAGTCACTAATGAAGCAAATGGCGATATCTCATTTGCCCCATTGACTTACGACGAAAATCAAGTTGGTACACATAAGTACACCGTTTCAGAAGTTTCTGGAAATGAAGCGGGAGTAACTTATGATTCAACGGTTTACGAAGTAGAAGTCAAGGTTGAAAAAGTCAGTGCTACTGAATTAAAAGCAACCGTTTCTAAACAAGCCAGTAACCTTGTCTTCACGAACAAATACACGCCAGCTAAAACACAAATTCCAGTGAAAAAAGTCTGGAATGATGCCGACAACCAAGATGGCAAACGCCCAGCTTCTATCACAGTAAAACTCCTCGCAGATGGCACGGATACTGGAAAAACACTTGAATTGTCAGAAGCTAATGGCTGGGCAGGTAGCTTCACAGATTTAGATGCAGATAAAGGCGGAACTTCGATTGATTATAAAGTAGTTGAAGTTAGCTCAGTAGCTGGTTATACAAGTGAAATCAGCGGAGATGCAGCAACTGGCTTTACAATCACGAACAAATATACTCCAGAAACGATTGACATTAAAGCCACAAAGAACTGGGATGATGCCAATAACCAAGATGGCAAACGTCCGAAATCGATTACGGTCAACCTCTTGGCTGACGGTGAAAAAGTAGCTTCCAAAGAAGTGAAAGCGGCAGCTGACGGCGCTTGGTCTACAGTCTTTACAAAACTTCCTAAATTCAAAGCAGGCAAGGTGATTAAATATAGCCTGACCGAAGAAGTCGTTTCTGAATATACTAGCGAAATCAATGATTTCAATATTACCAACAAATACACACCAAAAATGATTGATTATCAAGTGACGAAGACTTGGAATGATAATAATAACCAAGATGGCAAACGTCCAGATCATATCACGGTTCACTTGATGAAGACAGTTGGCGGTGTAACTACCGAAGTTGAGAAATATGATATCAAAGTCGCTGAAGCAGACCCAGCAAATGGCAATGTTTGGAAACATACCTTTACTAATCTTCCAAAATACGAAGCAGGTCAAGAAATTGTCTATTCTGTCAAGGAAGATGCTGTAGCAGGATATGAAACATCTATCAAGGGTCAAGAAATCACAAACACCCATGAACCAGAAACAATCGTCATTTCTGGTAAGAAAGTCTGGGAAGATGGAAACAACCAAGACGGCAAGCGAACCAAAACAGTCAAGGTTCAAATTCTGAAAGGCGGCACAATCGTTGATGAAGTTGAAACTTCAGAAGAAAAAGGTTGGGCATTTGAATCCAAACCATTACCGAAGTATGAAAACGGTAAAGAAATTGTCTATAAGGTTCAAGAAGTTGCCGTAGAATCTTACAAATCAGAAGTTGAACCATCTGGAAACAATCAATACACAATTACCAATAAGCATACTCCAGAAAAGGTAAACTTGACAGGTCAAAAGACTTGGAATGACAGTAATAACCAAGACAGAAAACGTCCTACTGAAATCAAAGTTCGTTTATTGGCAGATGGCAAAGACACAGGTAAAGTAGCGACAGCGAGCGAAGCAACTGATTGGAAATACAGCTTTGAAGGTTTGGATCGTTACAAGGATGGGAAAGAAATTGTTTACTCTGTTAAGGAAGCAGATGTACCAAAAGGCTATACCTCTAAAGCAAATGGCATGAATCTTGTCAACAGCTACATTCCAGCTACTACTTCAGTTAGCGGTCAAAAGACTTGGGAAGATGACAATGACAAAGACGGTCTTCGTCCAAAAGAGATTCAAGTAAGATTGCTTGCAAATGGCAAAGATACAGGCAAAGTAGCAACAGCAAGCGCAGCAACTGGATGGAAATATAATTTTGAACAACTTGCCAAATATGAAGCAGGTAAGGAAATCACTTATACGGTGGAAGAAGTTGCGGTACCGAAAGGTTACACACCGAAGGTAGATGGTATGAATATCACGAATCGTCATACACCAGAGAAGCCACAAATTCCACAAACCCCACCAAGTACACCAGAGAAGTCGAAGAAGAAAATTCTCCCTTCAACAGGTAGTCAAAATTCATTCTTTGCATTACTTGCAGGTCTGTTCACCTTAAGTGGAGCTGCTTACTTGTTAAAGAAGAAGGCGTAATTCTATCATCAGATAGAACAATGAAAGTCCATTAGAGAAATCTAGTGGGCTTTTTCAGGCTCATTGTCAACTGTAGTGGGTGACTAGACCTAAGATCGAGAGAGGGACGAAGTTCTCTCTTTTTGCTTGTTTTCACTCTGAAGCGACAGGGAGGCTACCAAGAGGGGCAGAAGGGAGCCAATAAAAGAAAGAATAGCGATTAGCAGTCCAAAGCTTCTTCGTTCATGATACTCTAAAGAGGTAAGAACAAGGAAGGAGAAGGAAATGGAGTTCAAGGAGTTGTATGGGAAGGTAAGGGGGATTGTTATAATAATGCTTTGTGTGAAAATTTCCTCTCACACTTCAAAAGTGAGTCCTTGTGGTTACATCCACCGTTAGACAGAGAGGAACTTCTCACCCAAATTAAAAGTTAGACTGGTATAATAATGATAGACCATAAGAAAGATTAAAAGATATGACTCCTAGGGAATATCAGGAGTCATATCTTTTAACAGTTACTTTTTTTACCTGTCCATTTTAGATGGGGATTGACACCAAGAGTTTTTTATTATACAGACTCAATTTTTATATAAAAAGAGTCTAAGACACTATTTTTCTCAGACTCAAATTGTTCTTATAATAAAAGCAATAATAGGTGATTATACAAAGCATTACTTTGAGGTGGTGGGTAGGACTTGGCGAAGCCATCCTTTTCGAAATTTATACTAATAAATCATTGATATCGGTGTAGTCACGATTAAGCCCTTCTGCGACAGGTCGGTTAGTAATATATCCTTTATAAGTAGTAACTCCTTGTTGTAGACTCAAATCATCTGCAATAGCTTGTTCAAACCCTTTGTCCGCCAAAGCTTCAATGTAAGGAAGTGTTACATTTGTTAAAGCAAGAGTTGATGTGCGAGCAACAGCACCAGGTATGTTGGCAACTGCATAATGAAGCACGCCATGTTTTTCATAGACAGGTTCATCGTGAGTGGTTACACGATCAGCAGTTGCAACAACTCCACCTTGGTCAACGGCTACATCCACAATAACAGATCCAGGTCGCATTTTACTGACCATTTCATCAGTAACGAGCTTGGGAGCTTTGGCACCAGGGATTAATACTGCTCCAATCACTACATCAGCGTCTTTGACACTTTCGGCAATATTGAAAGAATTAGACATAAGGGTCTGGATTTGGTGGCCAAAAAGGTCTTCGAGTTCGGACAGGCGTTTAGCGCTGATATCAAGAATAGTGACCTGCGCTCCCAGTCCTAAAGCGATGCGAGCTGCGTGTGTTCCAACAACGCCCCCTCCAATGATAGTGACTTTTCCTTTAGGAACACCTGGAACACCGCCCAGTAGTACACCAGAACCACCTTCTTGTTTGGTTAGAAAGTGAGCTCCAATCTGTACAGCCATACGTCCTGCCACTTCACTCATGGGCACAAGCAAGGGGAGATGCCCCTCTTGGTCACGAACGGTTTCGTAAGCAATTCCTATTGTCTTGCTAATCGTCATAGCATCAGCTAATTCAGGTGCAGCAGCCATGTGCAGATAAGTGAAAAGCAAGAGATCGTCACGTAAGAAAACATATTCAGCAGCTAAGGGTTCTTTTACTTTGACAACTAGATTAGCCGCCCAAGCTTCGGCTGCAGTTTCAACAATTGTTGCTCCCTGTGCTTTATAGTCAGCATCTGTAAATCCAGAACCAAGACCAGCTTTGGTTTCAACCAAAACCTGATGACCTTTTTGGACGAGACTGTGAACGCCAGCTGGTGTTAAAGCAACACGATTCTCATTGTTTTTAATTTCTTTTGGAATACCGATTAACATAGATTTACTCCTTTTTTTGAGATGTTTTTATTGTATATGAAAACGTTTTAAAAATCAAGATAAAATTAGAAACATTGATTTCAGTGAGTATTTATGTTATGCTATGAGGCAACATAGGAGGTTCGTGCAAAATGGAAAGTATTTATCTAAAGCTAGCTGAAAACCGAACTTTGGAAACAGAGCGCCTGCTCCTACGACCTGTGACCTTAGATGACGCTGAGGCTATGTTTGAATATTCTTCTGATGAAGAAAATACTCGCTATACTTTTTTACCTAATAAAGATTTGGAAGAAACTAAAAATATTATTGCTCGTTTGTTTATGGGTCGACCACTTGGAAATTGGGGGATTGAGCTGAAGGAAAGTGGTAAACTAATTGGCAGCATTGACCTACACAAGCTGGATCCGATCCTCAAAAAGGCAGCTATCGGCTATGTGATTCATAAGAATTACTGGAATCAGGGCTTGGCAACGGAAGCATTGAAAGAAATAATTCGACTGGCTTTTGAACGTTTGGATATGAATATGTTGTTGGCTCTCCATGATGTTGAAAATCCAGCTTCAGGACGAGTTATGGAAAAGGCAGGTATGAACTTTTCTCACATAGATCCGTATGCAGCCTTGGATTTACATAAAGAAGGTCGAATTTCTCAGAGAGCATATTATCGTTTGACAAAGGAAGATTATTTTGAAAAACACTGATGTGAACGTGATATTTATAGGAAATTTTAATGGTGATTAGGTTCTTTTTGGAACGTTTTAGCAAAAAGTTCTTTCTCTTATGATGAAAACATTTTTCAAATCTATTGACAAGAATCTGTCTGCATGATATAGTAGATAGGTACTGCTGATTTAGCTCAGTTGGCAGAGCGCATCCATGGTAAGGATGAGGTCGCCGGTTCGATCCCGGCAATTAGCATGATGAACAGGAAAAAGCCCAATTTTAATGGGCTTTTTTGCATTAATATTATCTAATTTCTTTTGTATTTCTGTAGGTCACTCCTTGATTAGCTATTTCGTAATTTTTGTAACTAGTTGTGGAAATATACCTGTAACATATCTAAATTAGATTTTCACACTGACCATACCAACTATCTCCCCTCTTTTTGAGAGATATGATTGATGGACTGCTTGCGCAAATTAGTAACGGAAAAGATCGTCAGGTTCAATTTCTGCAATTAGCTAGATTTTACATACTTGCTGTATTCTTGGGAGACGTCTTGATTTACTTAGAGGATCGACTTTTAACACATTGCAGCAACAAAATAGCAGAACATTTGAAAAATGAAGCATATTAAGTTGTACAAAAAAGATTGAGTCACATTTGAACATGTGAGCTTTGCGTATGAGAAAGGCAAGACTATTCTGCATGATATTAGCTTTAAGGCAAAGCAAGGGGAGACGATTGCTTTGGTGGGACATACCGGCTCTGGAAAATCTTCTATCATGAACCTACTTTGTCGTTTCTACGATCCTCAAAAAGGGAAAATATATATTGATCAACAAGACATCCAACAATATTCTCGGGAAAGTCTTCGTAGTCACATGGGAATTGTCTTGCAAGATCCTTATCTATTCACGGGAACGCTAGCAAGCAATGTAGCGATGACTCATTCAGGCATCAATCGTGAAAAAGTCCTGGAAGCTTTAGAAAAGGTCGGTGCAGGGGACTTGCTGGCTCGTTGTAAAAAAGGAATTGATGAACCTGTAAGGGATAAAGGGGCAGCATTTTCGAGCGGTGAACGGCAATTGATTTCATTTGCTCGAACTCTCTACGCTAATCCCAAAATTTTAATATTGGACGAAGCAACTTCTCATATTGATACAGAAACCGAAGAAATGATTCAAAAAGCAATGGCTGTGGTAAAGGAGGGGAGGACAACTTTTATCATTGCTCACCGTTTGTCCACCATTCAAGATGCAGACCAAATTTTGGTTATTTCTGAAGGAAAGATTGTGGAGCGAGGGCAACATGATACATTGGTAAAACAAAATGGCATTTATGCTCAAATGAGCCGTCTCCAGCAACAAGTATAAGTTTTGAAAGAAAAAAATGTGAAGTAAAGAGCAGAACGAAATAGTAAATGATTAATAAATCAGGCACCCCTATCTGAAATATGGTATAATGAAGTGATACTAATAAAGTAGGTGTAATATGTATATAGAAATGGTCGACGAGACAGGGCAAGTTTCAGAAGAAATCATCAAGCAAACACATGATATACTGGAATTTGCTGCTAAAAAGATTGGCAAAGAAGAAAAAGAAATGGCAGTGACATTTGTTACCAACGAGCGCAGCCATGAGCTGAATTTGGAATATCGAAATACAGATTGTCCGACAGATGTTATCAGTTTGGAGTATAAGCCTGAGCTGGACATTGCCATTGACGAGGAGGATTTACTAGAAAATCCTGAGCTGGCGGAAATGTTAGAGGATTTTAATGCCTATATCGGAGAACTCTTTATTTCCATAGATAAGGCGCGTGAACAAGCAGAAGAATATGGTCACAGCTTTGAGCGGGAAATGGGCTTTCTTGCAGTACATGGTTTTCTGCATATCAATGGATACGATCACTATACGCCAGAAGAAGAGGCGGAAATGTTTGGCTTACAGGAAGAAATTTTGACTGCTTATGGACTTACAAGACAATAATACAAACAAACGCAAATGGAAAAATCGAGATGTGATTTCGAGTTTAGAATTTGCTCTGACAGGGATTTTTACGGCAATCAAAGAAGAACGTAATATGCGCAATCATGCTGTTTCAGCAGTTGTAGTGGTCCTTGCAGGGTTGATTTTTCAGGTATCTGCGATAGAGTGGCTCTTTCTCTTTTTGAGTATTTTTCTAGTCATTTCTTTTGAGATTATGAATTCAGCTATTGAAAATGTGGTGGATTTAGCTAGTGATTATCACTTTTCCATGCGAGCTAAAAATGCCAAGGATATGGCAGCTGGAGCTGTTTTGGTTGTTTCCGGTTTTGCGGTTATAACAGGAGTGATTATTTTCGTTCCGAAAATTTGGAATTTGCTTTTTTAACATGAAAATCGGAGAATCCTTTCCGATTTTCTTATATTAGACTAATAAGGAATAAACGAGGTGAAAAATGACCTTTAAATCAGGATTTGTTGCTATTTTAGGACGTCCAAATGTTGGAAAGTCTACTTTCTTAAATCACGTTATGGGGCAAAAGATTGCTATTATGAGTGATAAGGCTCAGACGACTCGTAACAAGATTATGGGGATTTACACGACAGATCAGGAGCAGATTGTCTTTATTGATACACCGGGAATTCATAAGCCTAAGACTGCCTTGGGCGACTTTATGGTGGAATCCGCTTACAGTACGTTGCGTGAAGTGGATACAGTTCTTTTTATGGTTTCTGCCGATGAAAAACGCGGTAAGGGTGATGATATGATTATGGAGCGTTTAAAAGTGGCTAAAGTTCCTGTTATTTTGGTCATCAATAAAATTGATAAAGTACACCCGGATCAGCTGCTGAGTCAGATTGATGATTACCGCAAGCAGATGGACTTTAAGGAAGTTGTGCCAATTTCTGCTCTTCAAGGCAATAATGTTTCGCATCTAGTTGATATTTTAAGTGAAAACTTAGAGGAAGGTTTCCAATATTTTCCAGCTGACCAGATTACCGACCACCCTGAGCGTTTTTTGGTTTCTGAGATGATTCGGGAAAAGGTTTTATTGCTGACACGTGAAGAAATTCCGCATTCGGTGGCGGTAGTCATTGACAGTATGAAGCGGGATGAGGAGACTGATAAAGTGCATATCCGTGCTACCATTATGGTGGAAAGAGACAGTCAAAAGGGCATTATCATCGGCAAAGGCGGCTCTATGCTTAAGAAAATCGGCTCTTTGGCACGCCGCGACATTGAACTCATGCTGGGTGATAAAGTCTTTCTTGAAACTTGGGTTAAAGTCAAGAAAAACTGGCGGGACAAAAAGCTAGACTTGGCAGATTTTGGGTATAATGAGAAGGAGTATTGAGGACGATTTTTAGGGACAGAGAATCTAACGTAGGAGAGGGAGAAGAAAATGGTTTATTCAATTTGTTTTACTACTTTAGATAAGGAAATAAAGAACAGCTTGCTTTGTAATCGTTATAAAGAGGATGAAGTAAGGTCTATCTACCATCAGTACTTAGAATTGAAAGAGCAACGGTACAAGGGATTCAAGACAGCTGGCGTGACATTAGTAGTTGTTCTTGTCTTAATGCCGTTGCTGGCGATATTTAGTGGTAGAGCAAATTTAATTTTCCTCATAGTACAATTATTTTTGTTGCCAATATTCGCTTTATTATGTCTTGGTCTGGCTTATTATTTTATGTTTGGGATGTTTAGCCAGCAATTAAGGAAAGCTATGAAAGTCCATTATGCTCATATTATAGAAGAAATGGATAATAAGAAATAGACAAAGCAATCAGAAATTGAAGTTGGTTATCTCTTTATGATTAAAAGTTCCTATATGAAGTTATTGGGAGAATTAGGAAAGTAAGAATATGCAGGAAAATAAAAGAAATACTTTTTTAGGTTTGGTGGGTCTGCTACTAATTTTAGGCGGGCTGTATTTTGCTTTCAATTGGTTTTTGAAGTTATTCTCTATTCTAAAAACATATGATGCAGTTATAGTTGTTGCGATTATTACAGGATTTGTCACCATTGCTACGACTACATTTAAAGTAATTTTTGATATCAAGCAGACTCGGTTACAATATTTAACGCAAAAACGTGAAACCGCCTATTATCATTTTGTTGAAATGATATATAAAATAAATCAATCTGATAAAGAAAATTCGCCCTATCCATCTGAGGAACAAATTGTAGATTTGATAAAATTTAGTAAAGAAATAACATTATGGGGTTCTAGAAAAGTTGTCGAAAAATGGATGGAGTTCCGAAAAGTTGCTACTTCTGATTCGGATGGTAAAAAATTACTCAAAATCTCGGAACAACTAATGAATGAAATGAGAAATGACTTAGGTGTATCAAGGGTTAAAGAAAAGGCCTTGCTATCATTTTTTATTAATGATATTGAAAATTTAGATTAGAAAGTATTAAACATGATTCAAGATTACATTTCCTATATCCGATCAAAGGTTGGGCATGACAAGGTTATTCTGACCTTTTCTGGCGGTATTTTAGCAGATGACGAGGGACGCGTGCTGTTACAACTACGCGGTGATAAGAAAACATGGGCTATTCCAGGCGGAGCAATGGAACTTGGTGAGTCCACTCTTGATACTGCTAAGCGTGAGTTTTTTGAAGAAACAGGCATTGAGGTAGAAGCTACTCGTTTTCTAAATGTTTACAGTAATTTCGAGGAAGTTTATCCGAATGGTGATGCGGTGCAGACGGTTGTTTTTATCTATGAGCTGACGGCTGTTTCGCCAGTGAATATTGCAGATTTTCACAATGAAGAAACTCTACGCCTGCGTTTCTTTTCTAAGGAAGAAATTGAGAAATTAGAATCTGTGAGTAGTAAGCATCGCCTGATGTTAGCTGAGTATTTTGATGACAACTTTGCGATGGGACATTGAGTTGAGATTGACATAATCAGTGCTTGATTTATTTTTTAAGGAGGTAGAGCAATGGAATTTGTAAATCTTTTAGTAGAAAACGTGGAACGAGTCGAGGAGCGTTTTTTATCGGTGCTGGATAATTTATCTGTGGAAGAAGTAAATGCTTTTCCGGTTGCAAATACAGTTCCGTCCATTAAGTCTGTGACTTGGTTGACTTGGCATACGGCGCGGGAGCTGGATTTTCAGATTGCTGATTTAGCTAAGACCGAGCCAGTCTGGTTCTCTAAAGGTTGGAAGAAAAAGTTTGCCTTGGATTTGCCAGATGATACGGAAGATTGGCACCATACTCCTCAAGAAGCGCATAAAGTTGTGGTGACAGATATTGAGTTGCTCAAAGGCTATCTGTCTGATGCGGTTGCGGCAACAATTGCTTATTTATCAGAGGTGAATGAAGACAGTTTGGACGATGTTGTTGATGAGAATTGGACTCCAGCAGTTAAGCGTGGGAATCGCTTAGTATCGATCATCGACGATGCTGCTATGCATTCAGGTCAGGCAATCTATGCTCGCCGCTTGTTAGAAAGAGAAGATTGAAAAAGGTAATGGTAGGGGAAATTCGAGCGGTCGAAAAATCTCATCTAGCTGATTGGGCTTACTTTGCTCATTTAGTTTGGAAAACAGAGAAAAAGAAATTACTAGCAGCATTTTCTGAAGGAAAATTTCCTAATGAATTTTTGTACTACATAGAAGGAGAAGCCGTTGCTTGGGTCAGCTTATCTATGCGTTCGGAGTATGTGGAAGGAGCAGAGCAACTTCCTATCGCATATATTGAAGGCATAGCGGTAGCACCTGTTTTTCAAAGACATGGTATAGCTACTCAGCTTCTTGACTTTGCTCAGTCGTGGGCGACAGAAAAAGGAGCATCTCAGCTAGCTTCAGATTGTGATATAGACAATGCAGTCAGTCAAGCTTTTCACAAGAGTGCGGGATTTGAAGAAATAAGTCGAACGGTGCATTACATGTTACATTTGGATAAGAAAGGATAAAGATTTCATGCCCGAACTACCAGAAGTAGAAACGGTACGCCGTGGTTTAGAGCGGCTGGTTAAAGGAAAAGAGATTGAAAAGGTAGATGTTCGTTATGCCAAGATGATTGGAACAGGGGCAGATGCTTTTGTCTTGGATTTACCGGGACAAAGCATCGATGCTGTTGGGCGTCGGGGCAAGTATCTGATTTTTTATTTGACGAATTGGGTGCTGATTTCGCATTTGCGCATGGAAGGAAAGTATCTTTTCTATCCTGAAGAGGTCCAGTTGACGAAGCATTCTCATGTAATTTTTCATTTTACAGATGGCAGCAACCTCGTTTATCAGGATGTTCGGAAATTTGGCACGATGGAGTTGTTGAGAAAAGAACAAATAACATCCTATTTTACTGAGCGAAAGCTAGGACCAGAACCGACTGAATCAGATTTTCATTTACTGCCATTTGAAACCGCTCTGAAAAAATCTAAGAAATTGATTAAACCTTACCTGTTGGATCAAACTTTAGTCGCGGGTCTTGGCAATATCTATGTAGATGAAGTATTATGGCGGGCGCAGATTCATCCGGCAAGAGCAGCTCAAAGTTTGACTGCTGAAGAAGCAGAGGAATTACACAAGCAGATTATTGCAGTCTTGCAGTTAGGTATTGAAAAAGGCGGTTCAACCATTCGCACCTACCGCAATGCTTTGGGAGAAGACGGAACCATGCAGGATTTCCTGCAAGTCTATGGAAAAACAGGCCAACCTTGTACTAGATGCGGTCACGAAATTGAAAAAATCAAACTAGCTGGTCGTGGAACTCACCTTTGTCCACATTGTCAAAAAATGAGGTAGGACATGGCAAAAATAATCGGAATTACAGGCGGTATTGCTTCTGGCAAATCGACAGTCACAAATTATCTTAGGCAAAAGGGCTATCAGGTCATTGATGCGGATCAGGTGGTCCATGAATTGCAGAAACCGGGAGGTCGACTTTATCAAGTTCTGTTGTCAGAATTTGGAACAGAAATTTTATTGGCAGACGGTCAATTGGATCGAAAAAAGCTAGGAGCTCTTCTCTTTAGTCGTCCCAATTTACTAGAGAAGTCCAGTCGCTTACAAAATAATATTATTCGAGAAGAATTAGCTTTAAAACGTGAGCAATTGGCAGCAACAGAAGAGCTTTTCTTTATGGATATTCCACTCTTATTTGAACAGGAGTATGAAGATTGGTTTGACCAAGTTTGGCTAGTAGATGTGAGTAAAGATACTCAATTAGAACGTTTAATGACTCGAAATAATCTTAGTCAAGAAGAGGCTCAACGACGCATAGCAGCCCAACTTTCTTTGGCAGAAAAAAGACAAAGAGCTGAAATTGTGATTGACAATAATGGTGCGCTTTCGGCTACTTTAAAGCAGGTGCAGGCATTTTTAGACAAAGAAAGAAGATGATTTTATTAAGAATCAAGTGAATTGGAAACGGAATTTATGGATTGCTTGGCTGGGGAACTTTTTTATAGGTGCTAGCCTGTCACTAGTTGTTCCCTTTATGTCTTTGTATGTGGAAGAATTAGGTGCTAGAGGCTCCATGGTTGAATTTTATTCAGGTTTGGCGGTTTCGAGCACAGCTTTGACAGCCGCTCTTTTATCTCCTGTATGGGGAAGTTTAGCTGATAAATATGGCCGCAAGCCCATGATGATTCGAGCTGCTTTTGCAATGACTTTTACCATGGGAGGCTTGGCGTTTGTGCCAAATGTATTTTGGCTCATTGTATTGAGACTGTTAAATGGGGTGTTTTCTGGTTATGTACCAAATAGCACGGCATTGATTGCTAGTCAAGCGCCTAAAAAGCACTCTGGATATGCTTTGGGAACATTGTCAACAGGTGTCGTAACGGGGACGCTGATGGGACCTCTTTTAGGAGGAATGATTGCTCAGAGTTTGGGAATGAGAAATGTCTTCCTTTTGGTTGGATTTTTCTTGTTTGTTGTTACTTTGTGGACCATTTTTGGGATAAAAGAAGATTTTCATCCTGTTTCTAAGGAAAAAGAAGTTTCGACCAAGCAACTATTTCAACGAATTCCTCAAAAATCAATCCTTTTTGGTTTGTTCATTACTAGCATGGTGATTCAGATGATTGGGCAGTCCATTTCCCCTATTTTGACACTTTATATTCGCTCTTTAGGGCAAAAAGAAAATCTGCTGCTAGTATCTGGTGCAATCGTTTCAGCTATGGGAGTTTCAAGTATATTTTCTTCTAGTTGGCTGGGAAAACTAGGAGATAAAATGGGAAATCACCGTTTGCTCTTGCTGGCTCTCTTATATAGTTTTGTAATTTATATTTTCTGTGCGAGGGCTGGTACGCCGCTTGAATTGGGAATTTATCGTTTCCTGTTTGGTCTGGGAACGGGGGCGCTTTTGCCTGGAGTTAGCTCTCTGCTAAATAAAATCACTCCCAAAGAAGGTATTTCCAGAATTTTTAGTTACAATCAAACCTTCTTTTATATTGGTGGCGTTATTGGACCGTTAATGGGGTCAGCTATTTCTGTCCATTTTGGCTATCATTGGGTTTTCTATAGTACAGCAGGCTTAGCATTATTGAATTTTTTCTTTTTATTATTTAGTTTTAGAAAGTATTTAGGAGTGAGAGAAATCAGTGCGGGTAAAGATTAATTTAAAATGTTCAAGTTGTGGCAGTCAGAATTATTTAACAAGCAAAAATATGAAGACTCATCCAGAGAAAGTTGAAGTCTTAAAGTATTGCCCTAAAGAGAGAAAAGTGACCCTACATCTTGAATCAAAATAAATTTTATGATAAAATAGATGAGATTTTAAGGAGTTTGATATGTATAATTTATTATTAACCATTTTATTGATTTTATCAGTATTTATTTTAATCGCAATTTTTATGCAACCTACAAAAAATCAATCAAGTAATGTATTTGACGCAAGTGCAGGAGATTTGTTTGAACGACCAAAAGCAAGAGGCTTTGAAGCAGTTATGCAGCGTTTGACGGGAGTGATGGTTTTCTTTTGGTTGTTGATTGCACTAATGCTGACAATCTTATCTAGTAAATAAAATGGGCTCTGACTTTGTCTTTGCCTATTTTTTCTGTAGTAGATGAGAAAAGGCAACTTAAAGTTTAGAAAACATAAGAGAAAAGGAAAGAATGAAAGAAGAAATTTTAAGCTATTTAAGAGAGAAAAAAGAAGCTAGCATAGATGAACTGGCGCAGGGATTAGGGAAAGAAAAGGCAAAAGACTTTAGAAACCTAGTTAAAACGATTTCTGAAATGGAGCGAAAACGTCAGTTGAGCTTTAGCAATGCAGGCAAAATCCAGCTTCACAAAGAAAAGCAAATGCTTACTTTGAAAGGGACCTTTCACGCCCATAAAAATGGCTTTGGTTTTGTTACCTTAAATGAAGAAGAGGATGATCTTTTTATTGGTCGCAATGATGTCAACTATGCGATTGATGGTGATACGGTAGAAGTTGCAATCACTAAGGTTGCAGATCGCAGCAAGGGAACATCTGCTGAAGCGAAGGTTATTGATGTTTTGGAACACAGCTTGAAAACAGCAGTGGGTCAGCTTATCTTAGACGAAGAGAAGCCTAAGTATGCTGGCTATATTCGATCAAAAAATCAGAAAATCAGTCAACCTATTTATATCAAGAAGCCTGCTTTGGTTTTGGATGGAACAGAGATTTTAAAAGTAGAGATTGATAAATATCCAACTAGAAAGCATGACTATTTTGTAGCTACTGTTTTAGATGTGGTCGGTCATAAGGATGATCCAGGGATTGATGTTCTGGAAGTTTTGGAGTCCATGGACATTGTGTCTGAGTTTCCAGAGAGAGTGTTGAAGGAAGCATCAACGATTCCAGAGGCGTTGTCTGAAAAGGACTTTGAAGGACGTTTAGATCTACGTAATGAAATTACCTTTACCATTGACGGGGCGGATGCGAAAGATTTGGACGATGCAGTTCATATCAAGAAGCTATCAAATGGACATTTTAAACTGGGAGTTCATATTGCAGATGTTTCTTACTATGTTCAAGAAGGTTCTGAATTAGATAAGGAAGCGCTCAATCGAGCAACATCTGTTTATGTGACGGATCGAGTAGTACCTATGCTGCCTGAACGCCTATCAAATGGCATCTGCTCGCTCAATCCTAATGTAGATCGACTGACGCAATCGGCTATCATGGAGATTGACCAAAAAGGTCGAGTTATCAAGCATACTATTACTCAAACAATCATTAAAACTACTTTTCGTATGACCTATAGCGATGTGAATGACATGATTGCAGGAGATAAGAAAAAACGAGCAGCTTTTAAAGCAATTTTACCGAGTGTTGAAGCAATGGCGGAACTTCATGCAATTCTTGAGCGGATGCGATACAAGCGCGGAGCTCTTAATTTTGATACGAAAGAAGCTAAAATTTTGGTCAATAAGACTGGGCGTCCAGTAGATATTGTTTTGCGGCAGCGTGGACTTTCGGAGCGTATGATTGAGTCCTTTATGCTAGTCGCCAATGAAACAGTGGCGGAGCATTTTGCTACGTTAAACCTGCCCTTTATTTATCGGATCCACGAAGAACCTAAGGCTGAAAAAGTACAAAAGTTTATTGACTATGCTTCTACTTTTGGCGTTCGGGTTTACGGAACTGCTAATTCTATGAGCCAATCTGCCCTTCAGGATATTATGAAAGCAGTCCACGGTCAGCCTTATGAGGAAGTGCTGTCTATGATGCTTTTGCGCTCCATGCAGCAGGCTCGTTACTCAGAGCACAACCACGGTCATTATGGTTTGGCAGCCGAGTTTTATACTCACTTTACTAGTCCGATTCGCCGTTATCCAGACCTTTTGGTTCACCGTATGGTGCGCGATTACGGGCGTTCTAAGAAAATAGCAGAGCATTTTGAGCAAGTCATTCCAGACATTGCCAGTCAGTCTTCCAGCAGGGAACGGCGAGCTATTGAAGCAGAGCGAGAAGTAGAAGCTATGAAAAAGGCTGAGTTTATGGAAGAATTTGTGGGAGAAGAATTTGATGGTATTGTGTCAAGCGTTGTTAAATTCGGTCTTTTTGTTGAACTTCCAAACACAGTTGAAGGTTTGATTCATGTAACCAAGCTGCCAGAATTTTTCCACTACAATGAACGCAATCTAACTTTACAGGGTGAAAAGTCAGGTGTTGTTTTCCGTGTCGGTCAACAGATTCACATTAAGCTAGTTCGGGCTGATAAGGCTACGGGAGAGATTGACTTTGAATACCTACCTAGTGAATATGACGTGATTGAAAAGAGAAAGCAATCCAATCGTGATAGGCGTCAACAGTCGCATCAAGATAACAGAGGACGAAGAGACAAATCTCCGAAAGGAAAAGTTCCTAGGGATAAGAAATTAAAGAAAAACAAGGGCAAGAAACCCTTTTATAAAGAAGTGGTAAAGAAAGGAAGCAAGAATGGCAAAGGGAGAAGGAAAGGTCGTAGCGCAAAATAAAAAAGCACGACACGACTATACGATTGTTGATACGATTGAAACGGGTATGGTTCTGACCGGAACTGAAATCAAAAGTGTACGGGCTGCACGAATTAACCTGAAAGACGGCTTTGCTCAAGTCAAAAACGGTGAGGTCTGGCTCAGTAATGTTCACATCGCTCCCTATGAGGAGGGCAATATCTGGAATCAAGATCCTGAACGTAGGAGAAAATTGCTATTGCATAAAAAGCAAATCCAGAAATTAGAGCAGGAAACCAAAGGAACTGGAATGACTTTGGTTCCCCTCAAAGTTTATCTTAAGGACGGTTATGCCAAGTTACTTTTAGGATTGGCTAAAGGGAAACACGACTATGACAAGCGTGAATCCATTAAACTTCGTGAGCAAAATAGAGACATTGCTCGGACGATGAAGGCTTATAATGTGAGATAATATACAAGATGTAAAAATCGGAAGTTGTTTCCGATTTTTTAGTAGTTCGAGGTAGTTGATTGGTCAATCTTTATCAAAAACCCTTTTCTAACATGGCAAAAGCTGAGAAATTTTTTCAGCTTTTTATTTGTTTTACGAATAAATAGATAAAGCAAATTTTCATTCAACTTAGGAGGAAAGATGTTAGAGACAATCATTGAAAAGATGAAAGAGTATAAAATTTTGATTGGTTTAAGTTTGATTGGTTTGATAATAGCAGGATTTTTTATGATAAATGGTCAATCTAGTAGACAATCAAATGTAGCAGAGCTCGCACAGGAAACAGTTACGAGTTCGGAGGCAGAATCAAAAGAAATTTCAACTAGAACGAAGAAAAACTCACAGAAAGAAAAAGCAGAGACTCAAACGAGTTCAAGTGAAGAATCAGAATTTTTAACCGTAGATGTCAAGGGTGCAGTCAAAAATCCAGGTATTTATCAACTGAAAAAGACTAGCCGTATCAATGATGCGATTCAAAAAGCAGGTGGTTTAACGACAGACGCTGACAGCAAGTCTATCAATTTGGCGCAGAAACTAACGGATGAAGCTGTTGTTTATGTGGCAACTATGGGTGAGAATGCGGCGAGTGTTTCAAGCAATACAGGACAATCTTCAACATCAGGAACTAGTGAAGTCGCATCGCAAAAAGGGAATAAGGTCAATCTAAATACAGCTGATTTATCTGAGTTGCAGACCATTTCTGGTATTGGTCAAAAACGCGCGCAAGATATTTTAGATTATCGGGAGGCAAACGGGAAATTTAATTCCGTTGATGACCTGAAAAATGTATCAGGAGTAGGTGCTAAAACACTAGAGAAATTGAAAGAATATGTCACAGTGGATTAAAAGATTTCCGATTAAGCCGATTTACATTGCTTTTTTGCTCGTCTGGTTGTATTTTGCAATCTATCAAAGTAGCTGGTTAGGCTGGTTGGGTTTTATCTTTCTGGTGATTTGTCTTTTTCGCTTTTATTCACCGAAAGAATGTTTCATGACCTTCATGATTCTAATTTGTTTTGCTGGTTTTTTCTTTATTCGCAGGGAAATGGTAGAGCAGAAGACGAAAGTAGAACCTTCTCCCATAAGACAAGTGGCAGTTCTACCTGACACGATTAAGGTAAATGGTGATTCGCTTTCTTTTCGTGGTAAAGCTAATGGGCAGACTTATCAAGTTTACTACAAATTGAAATCAAAGGAAGAACAGTTGGCTTTTCAAAATCTCTCTAGTCTGGTTACATTGACTGTTGAAGGGGAATTTGAAATCCCTGAGAAGAAGCGTAATTTTGCTGGTTTTGATTACCAATCCTATTTAAAAACGCAAGGGATTTATCGAATTTTAAAAGTGGATACCATTTTATCGAGCCAAGATAGAATCAGCTTGCACCCTTTTGAGTGGCTTTCTAGCTGGCGAAGAAAAGCACTGGTATTTATCAAGAACCATTTTCCAAATCCGATGAGTAATTACATGACAGGACTCTTATTTGGTGCCTTGGATACAGACTTCGATGAAATGAACAATCTTTACTCTAGCTTGGGGATTATTCATTTATTTGCGCTGTCTGGCATGCAAGTTGGTTTATTTATGGAGGGTTTTCGTAAGTTGCTGTTAAGGCTGGGGCTTACACAGGAAATGGTCCATAAATGCCAATATCCATTTTCTTTCTTCTATGCGGGAATGACTGGATTTTCAGTATCCGTTGTACGGAGCTTAGTTCAGAAATTACTGTCGCAACATGGTATCACTAAGTTAGATAATTTTGCTTTAACGATGATGATATTGTCCTTGATTATGCCTTCCTTTCTTTTAACGGCCGGAGGAGTTCTCTCTTGCGCCTATGCTTTTGTTATTAGTGTGATAGATTTTGAAAGTCTGACTTCTTGGCGAAAGATTGTTGTAGAGAGCAGTGTCATTTCGCTTGGTGTTTTACCGATTCTAATCTTTTATTTTGGTGAATTTCAACCTTGGTCTATTTTGTTGACATTTGTTTTTTCACTGATTTTCGATACAATGATGCTGCCAGGCTTGACGTTGATTTTTCTTTCTTCGCCTTTGATAAAGCTAACTCAGGTCAATTTTCTATTTGAAGGGTTAGAAAATAGCATTCGTTGGATAGCAAGTGTCTTTGGCAGACCAATCGTTTTTGGGCAACCCAGTCCGCTTTTGCTGATTGTTATGCTACTTGTACTGGCTATTTTGTATGATATTAGAAAAAATAAAAAATGGGTAATATTTCTTAGTCTGCTTCTTTCATTACTCTTTTTCATAAATAAATTTCCCTTGCAAAATGAGATCACAATGGTTGATGTTGGGCAGGGAGATAGTATTTTTCTGAGAGACTGGAAAGGACGAAATGTATTGATTGATGTTGGGGGACGTGAGGAAATTAGAACAAAAGAAGCTTGGCAAAAACGAGCGACTAGCTCAAATGCAGAGAAAACTTTGATTCCTTACTTAAAAAGTCGTGGCATAGATACGATTGATGCTTTAGTCTTAACAAATCCTAATCCAGATTATGCAGGAGATGTATTAGAAGTTGCTAAAAAATTTGCAATAAAGAAAATTTATATTTCCAGAAGTAGTCTAAGCAATGCAGATTTTCTAGAGAAATTAAGGAAAATAAACACATTCATTCATGTTGTAAAACAAGGCGACAAACTTCCTATTTTTGATTATCATTTGCAAGTTCTTTCGGGTGCTAGCAAGAACGACCATTCGATCGTTTTATATGGTCAGTTTTTCCGTACAAGATTTTTATTTGCGAGCGACTTGAAAGAAGAGGGCGAAGCAAAGTTAATGCAGCATTATCCAAAGTTGAAAACAGATGTTTTGAAAGTCGGACAGCATGGAGCCAAGGACTCATCAAGTTCAAAATTTTTACAACAAATAGAACCAACGGTCGCTCTCATTTCTGTTGGGAAAAATAATCAATCTAAGCAACCAAGTCAAGATATAATAGAGCGATTTGCACAATTGCCTGCTAAGGTCTATCGGACAGATGAACAAGGGGCAGTTAAATTTTCAGGGTGGACAAACTGGCGATTAGAGATGGTCAAGTAATTGTTCTCTAAAAATTAATTTCCGTTGATTTATTAGGAAAAGTATGGTATTCTATTAAAAATTTAAAAATTAGGAGATTTATGATGTTTACCGCTTATAAAAAATTTTGGACTCACTATGCTGATTTTGAAGGAAAATCAACTAGATCTGACTATTGGTGGTCTGTTTTATGCAATGCTTTAATTACCCTTCCATTTGTGATAATAGCTTTTGGAGCGATTATGACAGCGATTTTCAGTGCTATTCAACAAGCAGCTTACTATGAAGGAGGGAGTGGTTTTGATCCAAGCGTCTTTATAGCTGGATTAGGTTCTACACTTTTCGTCTTTGTTTTATTGAGTTTATTTGGGATAGCAACTTTAATCCCAAATTTGGCGATTATTGTGCGTCGTTTGCGGGATGCTGGCTATCATTGGGCATTTATCTTTTTATATGCAGGTCCTATACTTTTGATGTGGGTTCCAATTTTAAATATTTTGGCTGCCGTTGCTATGTTACCATGTTCTATCGCTCTAATTGTCCTACTTTGTATGCCAACTAAAGTACAACCTATGGTTTACCAAGGACAATTTACAACGCAACAAGTACAACCTCAGCAACAACCTGTTCAAGCACAACAATTTACTCAACCACAAGAACAAGCAGTTGAACCTGAAATAACACCAACTCAACCTCAACAAGAATCTGCGATTACCACTGAAACTCCAGAACAAGTTGTTCAATCAGATGAGAAAGAGTTGGATTCAGCTTTCTCTGAAGATAACTAAACTAGAAATGCTCCAATAAATGTATTGGGGTGTTTTTTAGAAATGACGATTTTTTTAATAACATTTTTAGGATTTACTCCTGAATAAGCCAATCTTATATCTCATTTATCCCATTAGAAAAATGACCTATTCAAGCCAATTTTTAGTCTTTATTTGGATCGTTGTGATAATCAATGATAAGGCAAATGATAGCAATCGCAAAAATAAATAATCCAAATCCGATAATAGTTTTTATTATGATATTTGAAAAGTAAAATAAAGCAATAATCAAAAGTAAAAATACAATAAACCAAGACCACATAATAAACTTCCTTTCTGCCTTCATTATAACACAGGTGAATCTTTTTATATTATTTGAGATAATGTATATCGTCTGTAGAGAGTTATGTTAGATTTCTTTTGAATGTAGGTTTAAACGTTGAAAAGAAGTACTACTTTTCTTTCACTAAAGCAATTGATTTCTACACAAAAAGTCAGCTAAATGAAGGAAAATTTGGTATGATAAAGATAATTATGTAGCTAGGAGAATGACCATGGAAAATAAGGTACGCTATAATTGGGCAACTTTAGGTACAGGTGTGATTGCTAATGAATTGGCACAGGCTTTGCAGCAGCTAGGTGGAAAGCTCTATTCTGTTGCTAACCGAACACATCAGAAAGGCTTGGACTTTGCACAAAAATACGGTATTGAAAAAGTTTATGATCAGATTGATGACGTATTTAAGGACGAAAATGTGGATATTATTTACATTTCCACGCCACATAATACGCATATTGATTTTTTACGAAAAGCATTAAAAAACGGAAAACATGTTCTATGCGAGAAGTCCATTACGCTCAATTCAGAAGAATTGGAAGAAGCGGTTTTATTAGCCGAACAAGAACATGTCGTTTTGGCAGAAGCGATGACGATTTACCACATGCCAATCTATCGACAATTGAACAACATCATTTCCAGTGGTCAATTAGGTGATTTAAAAATGATTCAAATGAACTTTGGTAGCTACAAAGAATATGATATGACAAATCGTTTCTTTAATCGTCAGCTTGCTGGCGGTGCACTGTTAGATATTGGCGTGTATGCCTTGTCATTTGTTCGGTGGTTTATGACATCTAGCCCTAACCAAGTCCTTTCGCAAGTGAAATTTGCACCAACGGGTGTCGATGAGCAAGCAGGGATTCTTCTAATGAATGCCGAAGGAGAAATGGCGACTTTGACCTTGAGCCTCCATGCTAAACAGCCCAAGCGTGGAACAATTGCTTATGATAAGGGCTACATTGAAATGTATGAATATCCTAGAGGGCAAAAGGCGGTCATTACTTATATTGAAGATGGGCATCAAGAAATCATTGAAACGGGAAAGACGAGCGAAGCTTTAATGTATGAAGTTCTTGATATGGAAGCAGCAGTAGTTGGTGACAAAAATGAGATGTATTTGGATTATAGTCGTGATGTCATGAAAATCATGACGGATTTGCGAAAAGAGTGGGGCATGACTTATCCAGAGGAAGAAAAATAACGATATAGAACAGGAGAAACAATGGAACATTCAGCTTGGCATAGTTTGATTAAGCAGCAATTGCCTGAAGGGTATTTTGGTAAAATCAATTACTTTTTAAATCAAGTTTATTCATCAGGCACAATCTATCCACCGCGTGAAAAAGTTTTTAATGCGATTCAAACGACGGATTTAGCAGATGTAAAAGTAGTGATTTTGGGGCAAGATCCCTATCATGGTCCGCGTCAAGCGCAAGGGCTGAGCTTTTCAGTACCAGATGATATTCCGGCACCGCCTTCTCTTCAAAATATTTTGAAAGAATTGGCAGATGACGTTGGAATGAAAGAATCTCATGATTTGACACCATGGGCACGGCAAGGAGTCTTGCTGCTGAATGCCAGTTTGACTGTTCCTGCTGGGCAAGCAAACGGGCATGCTGGTCAAATCTGGGAACCGTTTACGGATGCTGTGATTAAGGTTGTCAATGAAAAAGATACACCCGTTGTTTTTATTCTCTGGGGCTCTTATGCACGCAAGAAAAAAGCCTTGATCACTAATCCTAGACATCTCATTTTAGAATCTCCTCATCCGAGTCCTCTCTCAGCTCATCGTGGATTTTTTGGTAGCAAACCTTTTTCTAAAACAAATGCCTTTCTAACGTCTCAAGGGATAGAACCGATAAATTGGTTATTGTAAGTAGTTTTATATAGTGGTATTTTTGAAAGGAGAAAAATGGTTAAATTAGCAACGATTTGCTACATTGACAACGGCAAAGAATTTTTATTGCTACATCGAAATAAAAAGCCTAATGATGTCCATGCTGGTAAGTGGATTGGTGTTGGGGGTAAGTTAGAGAAAGGTGAAACGCCGCAGGAGTGCGCTGTAAGAGAAATCTTAGAAGAAACAGGCTTGCGAGTCAATAAACCAGTATTAAAAGGTATTATCACGTTTCCAGATTTTACACCTGATAATGATTGGTACACGTACGTATTTAAAGCGACAGAATTTGAGGGAGAACTGATTGACTGCGATGAAGGTACTTTGGAATGGGTACCTTATGAAGAAATCTTATCCAAGTCAACTTGGGAAGGAGATTATACGTTTCTATCTTGGATTTTAGAAGATAAACCATTCTTCTCGGCTAAATTTTCCTATAAAGGGGATAAATTAGTGGAGAGTCATGTTGATTTTTATGGAGAATAAGGAGAAAAGTACATGTTGTTAATTAAAAATGGTCGTGTCATGGACCCTAAGTCTGGTTTAGATCAGATTTGCGATGTTTTGGTTAAGGATAAAAAAATTCTTAAAATTGGTCAGGATTTGAAGGCAGAAAACGCTCAGGTGATTGATGCGACTGGATTGGTGGTGGCGCCAGGGCTGATTGATATTCATGTTCATTTTCGTGAACCTGGTCAGACGCATAAAGAAGACATTCATACGGGTGCTTTAGCTGCGGCAGCGGGTGGATTTACAACGGTTGTCATGATGGCAAATACCACTCCAACGATTTCAACAGTAGAGACGTTGAAAGAAGTATTAGAATCTGCCAATCATGAAAACATTCATATTAAGTCTGTTGCAACCATTACAAAGAATTTTGATGGACAGCATTTGACAGATTTCAAAGCGCTTTTGGAAGCGGGAGCTATTGGTTTTTCAGATGACGGAATTCCATTAAAAAGTACAAAAATAGTACGCGAAGCTTTGGAAGAAGCTGACCAAAATGGTACATTTATCTGCCTTCACGAAGAAGACCCAGAACTCAATGGTATCCTTGGGTTTAATGAGCAGATTGCCAAAGAACATTTTGGATTTTGCGGTGCCACAGGTGTTGCTGAATATAGTATGATTGCGCGTGACGTGATGATTGCTCATGCAACCAATACTCATATTCATATTCAGCATTTATCAAAAGCAGAAAGTGTGAAAGTCGTGGAATTCGCTCAGCGATTGGGCACTCACGTAACAGCAGAAGCAGCGCCCCAGCATTTTTCTAAGACAGAAGAGCTATTGTTGTTAAAAGGTAGCAATGCCAAGATGAACCCACCACTTCGTTTGGAATCTGATCGTTTAGCTGTCATTGAAGGACTTAAGTCTGGAGTTATTTCAGTCATTGCGACAGACCATGCACCTCATCACTCTGATGAAAAGAATGCAAAAGACATCACCAAAGCACCGTCTGGTATGACAGGTCTAGAAACGTCACTTTCGCTTGGCTTGACGTATTTGGTGGAAGCAGGTCATTTGACACTCATGCAGTTGCTGGAAAAAATGACAATTAACCCAGCGCAACTCTATGATTTTGAAGCGGGCTACCTTGCTGAGAATGGACCAGCAGATCTTACGATTTTCGATACAAATGCTGAACGCATGATAACAGAAGATTTTGCCTCAAAAGCAGCTAATTCACCATTTATCGGTGAAAAATTAAAAGGTGTTGTTCACTATACGATTTGTGATGGGCAAATTGTCTATGGAAGCAAATCATCATAACAAGCATAAGGTTGGAAGTGTTTTTCAACCTTATTGTATTTTAAATTTCTTATAATTTTTAGAAAATTTTCTGTTTATTAGGATAAAAAATGATACAATAGAGAAGTTAAAATAGTCCCGAAAAGGTAGTCAAAGGTTAAATATTAACCATAGAGACTAGTGCTTTGTAACTTTTTAACGTAAGTCTGTTTACAGATTTTCAAGTAACTTCCTAGCAATAATAGAATTTTTAGGAGGGAATATTTCATTAAAAGGGGGACATGAATATGTCAGAACGTAAACTTTTCACGTCTGAATCTGTATCTGAAGGACATCCAGATAAGATTGCAGACCAAATTTCAGATGCTATTTTAGATGCTATCTTGGAGCAGGATCCAGAAGCTCATGTGGCTGCTGAGACGGCTGTCTACACAGGCTCTGTCCATGTTTTTGGGGAAATATCCACAAATGCTTATGTGGATATTAACCGCATAGTTCGCGATACAATTGCAGAGATTGGTTATACAAAAGCTGAATATGGTTTTTCAGCAGAAACGGTGGGGGTGCATCCGTCGCTTGTTGAGCAATCACCAGATATCGCTCAAGGGGTGAATGAAGCCCTTGAAATTCGTGGAAATGCTGAACAAGATCCGCTTGATTTGATTGGTGCCGGTGATCAGGGGCTGATGTTTGGTTTTGCTGTAGATGAAACACCTGAACTAATGCCGTTGCCTATTTCTCTCAGTCACAAATTAGTCCGTCGTTTAGCAGAGGTTCGCAAATTTGGAGAAATTTCCTATCTTCGTCCGGATGCAAAATCTCAAGTAACGGTTGAATACGATGAAAACGACAAACCTATACGTGTGGATACTGTTGTTATTTCCACTCAACATGACCCAGAAGTAAGCAATGAGCAGATTCATCAGGATATGATTGAAAAGGTCATTAAAGAAGTGGTTCCAGCAGAGTATTTAGATGAAAAAAGTAAGTTTTTCATCAATCCAACTGGTCGCTTTGTTATTGGTGGTCCTCAAGGAGATTCCGGTTTAACTGGACGTAAGATTATCGTTGATACTTATGGCGGGTATGCACGCCACGGAGGAGGAGCTTTCTCTGGTAAAGACGCTACAAAGGTCGATCGTTCCGCTTCCTATGCTGCTCGTTACATTGCCAAAAATATTGTCGCTGCTGGCTTGGCCAAGAAAGCTGAAGTCCAGCTAGCCTATGCTATTGGGGTTGCACATCCAGTATCAGTCCGCATTGATACTTTTGGTACAGGTGTAGTTTCAGAAAGCAATCTTCAAGAAGCGGTTCGACAAATCTTTGACCTTCGTCCAGCTGGTATTATTCAAATGCTTGATTTGAAACGCCCAATTTACCGTCAGACTGCTGCCTATGGGCACATGGGACGTACGGATATTGACTTGCCGTGGGAAAAACTTGATAAAGTAGATGCTTTAAAAGCAGTTGTTGCAAAATAAAGAAGAAGTTAGGATACAAGTCTCTTGTTTATAAATTTTTTATGTGGCGTTTTACAATCAGCCGCAGTTGCAATCTGACTTAAAACGTATTTATTTGTGCCGATTATATTAGTGTTATCTGCAAACTCCAGCAGTTCCCTAGATTGTCGGATCTAGTTATCATTTTGTGGAGCGGGACAAAATTGATTTTTGTCCCGCTCTTTTTAGAATGCCACCAAAATAAAAGAGTTTTGTAATCGTTATATAACAAGAATGACAAGTTAAAAGAGATTTCTTTAAAAGGATAGGATTTTCACAGAAACTGTGTTATAATAAAGTGCAGTATATTTGATTATAAATTCCTTGAAAGAGCTAAAAATGAAAAAAATTGTAATTAATGGTGGTCGCCCCTTAAAGGGAGAGGTGACCATTAGCGGTGCTAAAAATAGCGTGGTTGCTTTAATTCCAGCGATAATTTTATCTGATGAAATTGTAACATTGGATTGTGTGCCAGATATTTCCGATGTTGTGAGTTTGATTGACATCATGGAAGCTATGGGAGCAAGCGTTGAGCGTCAAGACGATACGCTGAAAATTGATCCTCGTGGGATAAAAAATATGCCTATGCCTTATGGTAAAATCAATAGCTTGCGTGCTTCTTATTACTTTTATGGTAGTTTGCTTGGACGCTATGGCGAAGCAACAGTTGGCTTGCCTGGTGGCTGTGATTTGGGGCCTCGACCGATTGATTTGCATATCAAAGCTTTTGAAGCTATGGGGGCTACTATGACCTATGAGGGAAATTCCATGAACCTTTCGACAGGTGGCGAGCGGCTTCATGGAGCTAGTATTTACATGGATACAGTAAGTGTCGGAGCGACTATTAATACCATGCTTGCAGCGGTAAAGGCAAAAGGGCGTACTGTTATTGAAAATGCGGCTCGTGAGCCTGAAATCATTGATGTAGCGACACTTTTAAATAATATGGGAGCCCACATCCGAGGGGCCGGTACTGACATTATTATCATTGAAGGTGTTGATAAGCTCCATGGAACTCGTCACCAAGTTATTCCGGATCGAATTGAAGCAGGAACTTATATCTCAATGGCAGCGGCAATTGGTGAAGGAGTGCAAATCAATAATGTCCTTTATGAACACTTAGAGAGTTTTATTGCGAAATTAGAAGAAATGGGAGTCCGCATGACCGTTTCTGAAGATAGCGTGTATGTCGAAAAGCAGCATAATTTGAAAGCAATCAACATTAAGACTGCTCCTTATCCAGGCTTTGCTACAGACTTGCAACAGCCTATTACGCCGCTTTTATTAACGGCTAAGGGACGTGGTTTGATTATTGATACGATTTATGAAAAGCGAGTAAATCATGTCGCTGAATTAGCAAAAATGACCGGTAAGATTTCAACAAGTGCCAATCATATTGCTTATGAAGGACCTAATCAATTGCAAGGGGCAGTCGTCAAAGCAACTGATTTGCGAGCAGGAGCAGCTCTTGTAATCGCAGGATTGCTAGCTCACGGAAAAACTGAGATTACAAATGTAGAATTTATTTTGCGTGGCTATTCAAATATTATTGAAAAGTTGACTAATTTAGGAGCAGATATTCAGCTGGTTGAAGAATAACTTTGAATAGTGTTGGCATGATGAAGTGGGATAGCTCAGTTGGTACGCCAGCTGAGCTTTATCTTCGAGGTAAGGTATGAATTTGTGGACAAAATTGGCAGAATTTGCCTTTATAGAAACAGAACATTTAGTATTGCGCCCCTTTTCCTTTATGGATAGTGAAGATTTTTATAAAATTGCCTCCAATCCTGAAAATCTACATTTCATTTTTCCTGCACAGGCTAATTTGCAAGAAAGTCAACATGTATTGGCTAATTATTTCATGAAATATCCTCTTGGAATTTGGGCGATCTGTGATAAAGATTCTGGGCAAATGATTGGTTCTGTTAAATTTGAAAAGATAGACGAAATCAAGGGTGAAGCAGAGCTTGGTTATTTTCTTCGGCATGATTATTGGGGACATGGTCTGATGACTGAGTGCGTCAAAAATATTGTTTATTTGGCATTTACACAGTTTAATTTGAAGCGACTTTATATTGTAACTCATCTGGAAAACAAAGCTAGCCAAAGGGTTGCCGAGAAGACAGGCTTTTCTTGTAGGCGGCAGTTCAAGGGGAGCGACCGTTATACACGTAAAATGCGGGATTATTTAGAGTTTTGCTATGAAAAAGGAGACTTTCATGAGTAAACATCAAGAAATTATCGCTTATTTGGAAGAATTACCAGTAGGAAAGCGTGTTAGTGTACGCAGTATTTCCAATTATTTAGGAGTAAGCGAGGGGACTGCTTATCGTGCGATTAAAGAAGCCGAAAATCGTGGATTGGTAGAAACACGTCCTCGTAGCGGCACGATTCGCGTGAAATCTCCCAAAGTAGAGCTGGAGCACTTAACATTTAAAGAAATTGCTGAAATTACGAGATCAGAAGTATTAGCTGGTCAAGACGGACTTGAAAAGGAATTCAGTAAATTCTCAATCGGGGCAATGACCGAGAAGAATCTCTTACGTTACTTAACAGAAGGAGGTCTCTTGATTATTGGAGACCGCACCCATATTCAGTTATTGGCTTTGAAGCATGAAAATGCTGTTTTAGTGACAGGTGGTTTGGACGTGAATCATGATGTCTTAAAATTGGCGAACCGCTTAAGCATTCCTGTTCTAAGATCCCAACATGATACCTTTACAGTTGCAACGATTATCAATCGTGCTCTATCCAACATGCAGATCAAAACAGATATTTTAACCGTGGAACAGGTTTATCGTGGTAGTCATGAGTATGGTTTCTTAAAAGATACAGATACCGTTCGTGATTTTATGGATTTGGTTCGGAAAAACCGTAGCAGTCGTTTTCCTGTTGTTAATCAGCATAATATGGTCGTTGGCGTGGTGACTATGCGTGATACTGGTGACAAGTCTCCTCACACTATTTTGGACAAAGTTATGACAAAAAATATCTATGCCGTTACTTTAAATACCAGCATTGCCAATGTTAGCCAGCGCATGATTACAGAAGACTTTGAAATGGTGCCAGTCATTCGGAGCAATCAAACTCTTCTTGGAGTCATTACGCGTCGCGATGTCATGGAAAAAATGAGTCGGGAACAAATCTCCAGCCTACCGACTTTTAGTGACCAAGTCTCTCAAAAACTTCGTCATATCAACAATGAATTTTCTTTTGTTGTGGAACCTTTTATGTTAGAAAGTAACGGTGTTTTATCTAACGGGATTCTAACAGAGATTTTAACGACAGCAACACATCAATACATGACATCTGGCAAGAAAAATATTATTATTGAGCAGATGATGATTTATTTCTTGCAAGCTGTTCAGATTGATGAAACTTTGACGCTTCGACCAAGAATTGTCCGACAAACACGGCATTCTGCTATTTTGGATTACGATATTTACCTAAAACTTCAATTGGTTGCAAAAGCAACAATTACAGTAAAAATAAATTAATACCTCAGATATTAAGGAGAAAGAATGATAACTTTAAAATCACAACGTGAAATTGATTTAATGGAAAAAAGCGGTGCATTTCTCGCCAGTATTCATATCGGTTTAAGGGATTTGATTAAGCCAGGTATTGACATGTGGGAAATTGAAGAGTACGTCCGCAGACGATGTAAGGAAGATAATGCTCTTCCGCTTCAAATTGGTGTAGAAGGGAGCATCATGGACTATCCTTATGCCACTTGCTGCTCATTGAATGACGAAGTGGCACATGCTTTTCCACGCCACCAAAAATTAGTTGAAGGTGACTTAATCAAAGTAGATATGGTCGTTGGCTTAGTTGATAAAGCTGAGTTAGATGTTTCTAAACTCGATTTCAACAACGTAGAACAAATGAAACACTATACAGAAAATTTCCGTGGAGGTGTTGCAGATTCTTGTTGGGCTTATACAGTTGGTCAAGCGAGTGAAGAAGTGCACCAACTGATGGACGTGACAAAAGAATGCCTTTATCGTGGAATTGAGGCTGCTCAAGTTGGCAATCGGATTGGTGACATTGGTGCAGCGATTCAAGAATATGCGGAAAGTCATGGCTATGGTGTCGTTCGTGACTTGGTAGGACACGGTGTTGGACCAACCATGCACGAAGAGCCAATGGTGCCTCATTACGGACGCGCTGGACGCGGATTGCGTCTTCGTGAAGGCATGGTTTTGACAATTGAGCCGATGATTTCAACAGGTACTTGGGAGATTGACACAGATTTTGAAACGGGTTGGGCTCACAAAACGCTGGACGGTGGACTTTCTTGTCAATACGAACATCAATTTGTGATTACCAAAGATGGTCCTGTTATCTTAACCAGCCAAGGAGAAGAAGGAACTTATTAAAAATAAGAATGGAAAGGGGCTTTTTGCTCTGTATTCTAGTAGGAGACGAGATGAAAAAGTTTGTTTCTAAGATTGGACAGAACCCGTTTTTACAATCCTTTTTTAAATTTTATCAAGCATCAGAGATTGATTTGACAAGCATTGCGGTGGCATATTATTTGCTGATTTCGATTTTTCCGTTGCTATTGATTGTTGTGAATATATTGCCTTATTTTCAAATTCCGATAGCAGAATTTTTGGAAGCAATGGAAGATGTTCTGCCTGAATCGCTGTATGAAGTCGTTGCAAAGGTTACCCGAAATTTGCTAACTCAGCCTTCTTCTGGCTTGTTGAGTTTTTCCATCCTTTCGGCTCTATGGGCATTTTCACAATCAATGTCATTTTTACAAAAAGCATTTAATAAAGCTTATGGTGTTGCAAAAGATAGAGGTCTGATATCACATAGATTATTTAGTTTAGTCATTAGCTTGGGGTTGCAATTTCTCTTTGCCTTGTCTCTTTTACTGACAATGTTTGGGAGAATGTCGCTTCGCTTGCTTCATAGCTTTTGGGAGTTTGATGATCAACTATATGCCAGTTTGCAAAGAATGACCCAGCCGACGATTTACACCTTGCTGTTTCTTTCTTTACTGATGCTTTATTACTTTTTACCCAATGTAAAAATCAGGAAAATCCGCTATGTTCTGCCAGGAACGATTTTTGTAGTTTTTACGATTGGGGTATTGTTAAATTTATTTTCCGTTTATTTGGACACTTATGTAAATCACTTAATGGATGTTCGATTTTTTAGTTCCATTTTTGTTGTCGTCGTCATGATTTGGTTTACCTTCATTGCCCAAATTATGATTATTGGGGCAATCTTAAATGCAAGTTACCAAGGATGTCACGAAAAAGAATTTGAAACGAGACACAAACAGCTGACAACGAGACTTATAAAAAATAAAGAGAAGTTCAAATGAAACTTCTTTTTTTGTGGTTATTTTATTGCATTTGCAATAAAATGTGATATAATATTGCTTAAGGAGGCAATATGACGATTTTGCGAGAGATTGGTATCATCGCCCGAGCGTTGGATTCAATGGCGAATATTGAATTTCGCCATGTTGATTTGGCCAAAGGGCAGTATCTTTATTTGGTTCGTATCGTAGAAAATCCCGGTATTATTCAAGAAGAACTTTCGGATTTGCTGAAAGTTGATCGGTCAACCGTTGCTCGCTCTGTCAAAAAATTAGAGAGTAAAGGTTTGATTGAAAGAAGAAGTGCAGCTGGAAATTTAAAAAATAAAGAGCTTTTTGCGACGGATACAGGAAAAAAACTTTACCCGTTTATCTTAGCAGAGCACACTTATTCTGAGCAGCAGGCTTTGACAGGATTTTCAAAAGAAGACGCCCAAATGTTAGAAGATATGTTAGCAAAGGTGCGACAGAATATTACTGATGATTGGGAATTGGTTAAAAAAGGACAAAAAAGAAATTATTGAGAGGTGTAAAATGAAAGTCACAGTTGAAAATGAATTTTGGGAATTATTTCCTCAAGCGCAAATTAGCATTATGGTTGTTAAAGGTTTGGATAATAGCGTTGACGAAAGCAAAAAACCTTATTTTAAATCTTTGTTAGACAAGGGAAGCAAGCGTGCAGAAGATTTTATCGTAGATGAAACCTTTACGCAAAATGACGTGATTCAAGAATGGCGTGGTGCTTTTAGTAAGTTTAAAACTAAAAAAGGTGCGCGTTCTTCCATTGAAGCTCTTTTAAAAAGGGTAAGTCAAGGTCGTGAGTTCAATCCAATCAATCCATTGGTGGATATTTATAATAGTGTATCACTTTCCTATGCCGTTCCTTGTGGTGGTGAAGATATTGCTAAGATTCAAGGAGGGTTGCATCTTGGAAAAGCGCAAGGAGGCGAAGCTTTCTTTCCACTTGGTGCAGAGACGGATGCACCAGCTCTTCCAGAAGAGATTATCTATTATGATAATGAAGGAGCGGTTTGTCGCTGCTTTAACTGGCGGGAAGCGCAACGGACAATGCTGACTGAAGGCACAACGGACGCAGTACTAGTCATCGAGGCTATCAATGAAGACCAAGCCAAACGCGCGCAAGCAGCTATGCAGGAATTGCAACATTTGGTAGAAGATTATTTTGGAGTCAAAGGAGAAATTACTCATCTGACAATTGACAATCCAAGTGTAGAAATTTAAGAAAAAAGAGCCTTAAGGCTCCTTTGGATTTAAGACAAACCACCATTGAGGTAGGTTTGTCTTTTTAATTAGTTGATTTATTTTTAAATACAAAGATTTTGCTAAAAACATAATTAAGCACAATAATAACGATTTGAGCAAACAATGTTTCAATAGTGTTGACCGTTTTAATGTCATTGTGGACAAATTGACCGATAATGTTAGGAAATGTTGTGACAAAAATGAATGTGAGTCCCATGTCCAGCAGAAAAGTAGAAAGTCGCGCAAGAGCAAATTTGACAAAACGAGCGCCCCAGCCCCTTCTTTCTTGCTTAAAAACAATCGTGTCATTTGTCGCAAAAGCAAAAAGGATTCCAGCGATATTGCCTATCGCTGTAGAAAGTAATTCATTACTCGTGAAAGCATAACAAAGCATACGTGTAAGAACTGCAACAGCAGTTGTAGCAACACCAAAAAACAAATAGGATAAGATTTCGTTATCGAAAAAGCGTTTTATATAATTTTTCATAGATTTAGTCTATCATATTTGAAAAAAATATGCTATACTTGAAAGGCTGTATTCGTTTTGTCAATGCAGCCCTTGGTGCTTAGTTCCCTTTCGCCAAGCATATTACACGCGGTTTGGCCGCTAAAGGAGAAAACATGGAAAAAATTACTGTTCGTGATATGGCTCAGATTGCTCTTGTTGCTGCGATTTATGTCGCACTAACAATGACACCGCCCTTGAATGCTATTAGCTATGGTGCCTACCAATTTCGGATTTCTGAAATGATGAACTTTATGGCTTTTTATAAACCTAAGTACATCATCGGAGTCACCCTGGGTTGTATGATTACAAATTTATTTAGCTTTGGAATCATCGATGTCTTTGTCGGTGGTGGCTCAACTTTGGTCTTTTTGAGCTTAGGTGTGTATTTCTTTAGAAAATACATGAATGAATACTTGTTTAATGGACTGATCAATAAAGCTTTCTTTTATTTTGCGATTTTCTTTTCACTTTCTATGGTGACCATTGCAGCTGAATTGTATCTTGTCGCTAAAGCACCGTTTTTCTTGACTTGGTTTACGACAGCGGTAGGAGAGTTTGCTTCACTCATTATTGGTGGAATCTTAATGGATAAGCTAAATAAACGGATTGATTTAGGAAGATAACATATCAACAAAACATGCCAAGGAATTTCTCAGCATGTTTTTTTATATTTCATGAATGACAGAAATGAGTCATTTCCAATGAGCAAGAAGCATAATCAATAGTAAAATCTATTGCAAGTTTGATGTTATTTGGCACCAAGTAATTGTTCTTTACAGTGAACGAGTTCGGTTATAAGGGCACAGTATGGCGTGTCTACACCATATTGTTGTCCCTTTCGTGCAATAGCTCCGTTGATATAATCAATTTCTGTCAAACGATTGTGCTCGTTCAAATCTTGATACATGGAAGGGTAATGCAAGCCAATTGTATCGCGATTATAGCAGTTCTTTTCAATGTAGTTCACGGTTTCTGTGACATTCAAGTCTACATTTTCGTGTTTTGCAACTGCTGCAAACTCACTCACAATCTTTTCAACGATAGCATGTGCAGGAGTAGTGTCTCCAAAGTCTGCCATATTAGCAAGCAAAAGGGTACACAAACTATTCATCGTTCCGTTGACACAGGCTTTTTTATAAATGGCATATAAGATATTTTCTGTATATTGCGCATTTAATCCAGCAGAATTCAAGGTTTCAATGACTTTATAAGCTACTTGTGCAGCTTTTGGATCTGCGACTAAATTCTTCAAAGCGATTGAGCCGTTTCCGAATAATTTTGCACGTCCAGGTTCTTCCATACCAGCAGTCCACATAGTGTTTCCAATCATAATTTGATTTCTTGGGACATATTTTTCAATGACTTCTTCGTGACCAATCCCATTTAATAGGCAGAGAACAGCTGTATCATCATGTATCAAAGGTTGAATATCTGCTAACATCGCTTCTAGCTGCATAGCTTTCGTAAATAGAATAATTAAGTCATTAGATAAACTTGGATCTACTTGACTTTGCAAATAGATGGGCAACTTGGCAACAACTTCTTCGCCGTTTAAGTTCGCTTGTAAACCATCTTTTTGAATAGCTGTGACATGTTCTTCCCAGCCATCTACTAAAGTCACTTTATGTCCTGCTCGATGCAACATCAGAGCAAAGCGGCTACCCATGGCACCGACACCTGCAATTGTAATATTCATACTAACAATTCTCCTAGCTTTTTTATTTATAGTATATTTTACTTCTTTTATGTATTTTAATCAATTAAATTTTTGAAATTTATCATATTTGATGTGATGAAGATTATTTTTCTGCTATTTTACATTTTTGTCTAATTTTTTGTAAAGAATATAGGTAAGAATGCTGTAGAAACGCATGAATTATGATAAAATAGAAATATGAAAGACAGAATGTTAGAACTGGTGAAGCTGCTCAATCAGTATGCTCATGAATATTATACCACCGATAATCCAAGCGTATCGGATAGTGAATATGATAAGTTGTATCATGAATTATTAGATTTAGAAAAGCAGTATCCAGAGTTCGTTCAGCCTGATAGCCCAACTCATCGTGTGGGAGGTAAGGTTTTAGAAGGTTTTGAAAAATACCAACACCAGTATCCGCTCTATAGTTTGCAGGATGCTTTTTCACGTGAAGAGTTAGATGCATTTGATACACGGATTCGGAAAGATTTTCCAGATGTTAGCTATCTATGTGAACTAAAAATTGACGGCCTCTCTATTTCTCTCATGTATGAAAAGGGGATTTTAGTTGCAGGAGCGACTCGCGGAGACGGTTCTGTCGGGGAAAATATCACAGAAAATTTGAAAAGAGTGAAAGATATTCCTTTAAAGTTGCCAAGCGAAGTTGATATGACTGTTCGTGGTGAATGTTATATGCCACGCAGTTCTTTTGATGCGGTGAATCAGCTACGTCAGGAAAACGGAGAACCAGAATTTGCTAATCCGAGAAATGCAGCGGCAGGAACATTGCGTCAGTTAGATACTGCAATTGTAGCCAAACGTAATCTTGCAACCTTTCTCTATCAAGAAGCCAGTCCGACAAGTGCGACGAGCCAAGAAGCTGTTTTAAATCAGTTATCTAAAAATGGCTTCAGTGTGAATGAGCGGCATATTTTGGCACATTCGATGGATGAAGTGTGGCAGTTTATTGGACAAATCGCTCAAGAACGCGACCAGTTACCGTATGATATTGACGGTGTTGTAATCAAGGTAAATGATTTGGTTGTGCAGGAAGAGCTGGGCTTTACTGTAAAAGCACCAAAATGGGCGATTGCTTACAAATTTCCAGCTGAAGAAAAAGAAGCGCAGCTTTTATCAGTTGACTGGACAGTTGGACGGACTGGAGTTGTTACGCCAACCGCCAACTTGACGCCTGTGCAATTAGCGGGGACAACGGTCAGCCGAGCCACTTTACACAATGTGGATTACATTGCTGAAAAGGACATTCGCAAAGGCGATACGGTCATCGTTTACAAAGCAGGTGACATCATTCCAGCTGTTTTGCAAGTGGTTGAAAGTAAGCGCCAATCAGAAGAGAAATTGGAGATTCCAAAGAATTGTCCAAGTTGCAACAGCGAGTTGATTCACTTTGAAGATGAGGTTGCTTTACGCTGTATCAATCCACGTTGTCCTGCACAAATCAAAGAAGGCTTGATTCATTTTGCTAGTCGCGATGCCATGAATATCACAGGTCTTGGTCCTGCTGTTGTAGAAAAGTTATTTGATCAGCAGTTGGTAAATGATGTGGCTGGCATTTATCGCTTGACTGTTGAAGATTTGCTGCAATTGGAAAATTTTAAGGAAAAATCAGCTAATAAGTTGTATACTGCTATTCAGACTTCTAAGGAAAATTCTGCCGAGAAATTATTATTTGGCTTGGGCATTCGCCATGTTGGAAGTAAAGCTAGTCAGATTTTGCTAGAGCATTTTCATGATTTGGAGCAATTAGCAAAAGCAGAAAAAGAAGGAATTGCTGCGCTGGATAGTCTAGGAATGGTGATTGCTGAGAGTCTTTCTAGCTATTTCGCACAAGAAGGAACTCATATTTTATTGTCGGAATTAAAAGAAGCGGGGTTAAATTTCACTTACCTTGGCGAAAAAGTGGCAGCAGATGCAGCACTTTCTGGATTGACCGTTGTTTTAACAGGAAAATTGGAGCGTCTCAATCGTTCAGAGGCGAAAAAGAAATTAGAAAGTTTAGGTGCAAAGGTGACGAGCTCGGTCTCTAAGAAAACAAGTCTAGTCGTTGCCGGAGCAGATGCAGGAAGTAAATTAACAAAAGCTCAAGAGTTGGGCATAACCATTCGTGATGAAGCTTGGCTTGAGAGTTTATAGAGGTTTGTATGGAAACAGCTAGAAAAAGAGCACGATTGATTTATAATCCGACCTCTGGTCAGGAAATTATTAAAAAAAATATCGCAGAAGTTTTAGACGTTTTAGAAGATGTAGGCTATGAAACAAGTGCCTATCAGACAACGCCCGCTCCTTTATCAGCTCAAAACGAAGCAGAGAGAGCGGCTAAAGCAGGATTTGATTTAATTGTGGCAGCTGGTGGCGATGGAACAATTAACGAAGTGGTTAATGGCGTGGCACCTTTGGAAAACCGTCCTAAGTTGGCGTTTATTCCTACTGGTACAACCAATGACTATGCGCGTGCTCTCAAAATTCCAATGGGAGATCCAGTAGCAGCTGCTCGGATTATTGAAAAAGATCAAACCATAAAAATGGATATTGGTCAGGCTTATGAGAAAAAATATTTTATTAATATTGCTGCAGCGGGAACTTTGACAGAATTAACATATAGTGTTCCAAGTGAAGTAAAATCGCGCCTTGGTTATCTTGCTTATGTAGCCAAGGGAGCGGAAATGCTGCCAAAATCTAAATTACGTAAAGTACATATTGAGCACGACCACGGTGTGTTTGAAGGCAAGGTCTCTTTAATCTTTGTTGCCTTAACCAATTCAATTGGCGGTTTTGAAAAATTAGCGCCAGATACAGTGCTAGATGATGGTAATTTTACCTTGATTTTGGTAAAAACTGCTCGGTTGTTTGATATGTTGGCGTTGATGATTCAAGCAATCAATGGTGGTCAACATGTGACAGATGTGAATGTAGAATATTTAAAAACAAGTAAGTTAAAGTTAGAAGTTTTAGACAAAAAAGCCCCATTCATGTTAAATCTGGATGGCGAATATGGTGGAGATACTCCTGTTGAATTAGAAGTTCTTCATAACCATTTAGAATTTTTTGCAAATATTGATGAGATTAGCGATAGTGCTTTGTCATTGGAGAATAAAGAATAATCAGGAGAATGTGATGTTAGACTATCGTGTCTTAATCCATTACCATAATCAATTAGGAAATTATGCAGCCTATAATATGTGGAAATGGCAAATGAATAAATGGGGAGAAGAGAGTGCTTTTTTCCAGTATGATGATTTTGGGATTCAAGGAACCTTGTCCTATACAAGCGAACAAGCTTTGAGTAATGTCCATGTCATTGTAAAAACAATCGATTGGTCTCACCAGTCGGTTGATTATTCCATTCAGTTGTTACCGCCTCATTTAGTGACTGAGGTTTGGATTATCGAAAGAGACAGTCAAGTTTATTATTCTAGGCAGGCTGCTATGACTAGTCCGTATTACGCAAAGTGTGATCCTCGTGCCTTTGATATGGCATTGGACAGCAAACATTTTGACCAGCATTGGGGGTACCAAGGTTGGTTGGGATGCCGGTATAATGGTGAGCAAGCAGAATTCAAACTCTGGGCACCGACTGCAAAAAAAGTTCAGTTAGTAGTCTATAAGAATAGCACTAACAAAGCGAAAATCTGGAAGGTCTACGACTTACAAAGAGGAAAAGATTTTTCCAAAGATCATGCTAAAAATACAATCGGAGTCTGGTCTCGGGTGATTTCGGATGACTTGGCAAATAAAGCCTATCAGTATCAGCTAGAGTTTGAACATCACAAAACAGTAACACGCGATCCGTATGCGGAAGCCGTAACGGAAGACGGAAAGCGTTCTGTCATTTTATCGCCTGCGGAGCGAAATCCAAAACATTTCCAAGTGAAACAAGGGCAACAAGCAATTTGGCGTCTAGAGAATCCTTGTCAAGCTGTTATTTATGAGATGCATGTACGAGATTTGACGAAGTCTAACAGTTCTGGCGTGTCTAAAAAACACCGAGGAACCTTTTTAGGGGCTTGTCAAAAAGGAACAAAAAATAGAACAGGTCAAGCGACAGGATTTGATTATATTCAATCATTAGGTGTCAATGTCGTACAATTGCAGCCCATCTCTGATCGACACAAAGAGTATGACCAAGATGGAAATGTAATGTATAATTGGGGCTATGACCCTCAAAATTACAATGCTCCTGAAACGAGTTTTTCAACAGATCCAGCAAACCCGTCTCAAGGAATGCGGGATTTAAAAACGATGATTCAAGCCTATCATGATGCGGGCATTTCCGTAGTGATAGATGTTGTATACAACCATATTTATTCGACTCATGATTCACCGTTTCAACAAGCAGTGCCTGATTATTACTATCGGATGAATCCAGACGGCTCTTTCCAAAATGGAACAGGTGTGGGGAGCGAGACAGCCAGCGAGCATGAAATGTTTCGTAAATATATGATTGATTCTATCCTTTATTGGGTAAAAGAGTATAATATTGATGGTTTTCGTTTTGATTTAATGGGCATTCATGATATTGAAACGATGCGTCAAATTCGGGAAGCGTTAGATGAAATTGACTCGAGAATTCTCACATACGGTGAAGGTTGGGATATGGGGACAGGATTGCTTCCGCTTGACAAAGCAAAAAAAGACAATGCCTTTGAATTGCCAAATATCGGATTTTTCAACGATACTGAACGTGATGCTATCAAAGGAGCAGAAGTCTACGGCGGCTTAAAAGCCGGCTTTGTAAGTGGACAAGCAACAGAATCAATTGTTGCCAAGGCAATTCTAGGAAGCAGTGAGTTAGGAACCTATCTAGAGCCAAAACAAGTCGTTAATTATGTAGAAGCACACGATAATTACAATTTGCACGATTTGTTAGCCGAACTTCATCCAAATGATGATGAATTGACTCGTACTAAGCGGATTGAATTAGCGACTGCGATGAATCTCCTCTTGCAAGGTATGAGTTTTATGGAGCTGGGACAGGAATTTTTACGTAGCAAACTAGTTGCAACTGGAGCAAATGGGAATGCCATTCAGGCAGATCATAAGCGTGCTATGAACAGTTATAACGCTCCCGACGCTGTCAATCAAGTAGACTGGGATTTATTAGCTCATCATCAAGAAAGTATCAACTATATCAAACAGATGATTCATTTAAAAACGACAACAAAAGAATTTTCTTACCAGCATTATGATGACATTTACCAGCATGCCTTTGTACATTCAGCGCATTCCGGAAGTGGAATTGTCATTTTTGAAGTGAAAGATGATAATTATTACCTCGTAATTTTTAATGCAAGTGGTGATAGATACAATATTGAAGATATTGGAAATTTGAAACTTGTAGCTGGAAATAGTCGTCAAGTTAGCGATTCTTTTGTTGAAGATCTGACAGCTACAGTCTTTGAAGTCGTAGAATGGTAATATCAAAAGATGTCAAGATTTTTTCTTGACACCTTTTCTTTCTTGTGATAAGATAGAGTGTGTTGGGAATAGTTCTGCTATTCCTAAAAATAAAAAAGAGAAAAGAGAAATTTTTAAAATGGCAGTTAAAATCCGTTTAACTCGTATGGGTTCTAAGAAAAAACCTTTCTATCGTATCAATGTAGCAGACTCACGTTCACCACGTGACGGACGTTTTATCGAAACAGTTGGAACTTACAATCCACTTGTTGCTGAAAACCAAGTAACTTTAAAAGAAGATCGTATTCTTGACTGGTTGTCAAAAGGTGCTCAACCTTCTGATACTGTTCGTAACATTCTTTCAAAAGCTGGTGTGATGAAGAAATTCCACGATTCTAAATACTCTAAATAATAGAAGTGCAGGTTGACTATGGATACGATTGAAAATCTTATTATTGCGATAGTGAAACCTTTGATTTCACAACCAGATGCTTTAACTATCAAGATTGAAGATACACCAGAATTTTTGGAATATCATTTAGATCTTGACCCTAGTGATGTTGGACGTGTAATCGGTCGTAAAGGTCGCACGATCTCTGCGATAAGAACGATTGTTTATTCTGTCCCAACCGAAGATAAAAAAGTCAGAATTGTTATTGATGAAAAATAAAAATGGAGCCATTCAGGCTCTATTTTTTTGAAATCTATATAGAAAGCATGTTTGAATTTTATATTAAAAATCCCAATTCTTCTAATGCTTTTTCGACATAGTCTAAATCTTGTTGCGAATCAGCTTCTACTAGATGATAATGGACACCGTCTGTCAATTCAGATAAACCGCGAAAATTGGTCTCGTGAATTTGTTGGATGAAATGCTGAACATCTCTGCGACAAGTTAATTTCAGATAGGTTTGAATTTCCCCATAAACGGGATGCTCTACCATAATATTTTGAACTCGTCCACCGTTATCTACAATTGCCAGTAATTCCACTTCAATATCTTCAATCGTATGCTTAACTTTAAAAAGCTGGTGATAATATTTAGCAGTATCATTCGTTTTGTAAATATAGCCTCGATTTGTACTAATAATAGGGGCGCCATCTGCTCGTAAAACGGCAATGTCTTGTACAATGATTTGTCGAGTAACATGGAATTTTTCTGCTAAAATTTGTCCATTTAAGGGAGTTTCCGCAGTTTTTAAAAGCTGTAATAAATCTGTTCTTCTTTGTTTTATCATAAATTCATTGTAGAATAAATCTGTTAAATATTCAAGATTTAGCGGATTTTTTGTAGAGCTTTATAGATAAATTGTGCAATGATAAAATCAACGATACTATGAATAATAGTTCCAACTCCTACGAGGATGAAAAGCAGATAAAACATATTTGCTGGAAAAGAAGTTGAGGCGTAAAAGATGAGGCAAGCAAGGACTTCAGCAATTGCATGAATAAAGGCAAGGACAATATTAAGAATCCAAGTCTGGATTGGTTTATCTAAAGCTTTAGGATATTTTTTTAGATAAAGAGCGCCTACCAAGCCGAAGAATATGTGCGACAGGGCGCGAAGAACGATAACAATGGGATAACCAGCTACTAAAAAACCAAAAGTAGATCCTAGAATAACGATCAAAGCCATTAACGGCGAGATAAACATGGCTAAAAAGATGGGAACATGGCTTGCCAAAGTGTAGGATGCAGGTGGAATAATAATTTTTGCAGGCATAACCATCGGAATAACAATAGCTAGTGCAGTCAGAAGAGCCGTAAGAGTTAGAAATTGATTTTTTGTTTTAGGTTTCATAATTTTCTCCTTTTTACTGTATATACACAAGTATAGTATACTGTTTTTTCAGATAATGTCAAGAGAAAATTTTGATAGAATAGGACAGAATTTCTAAACAATCTGTGTAATTTCTGTTAGAATGTCAGTAGTAGGAGAATATTATGATAGATGTAAAGAAACAACCGGAGTATATTTTCATTGATTCTTCCTTACGTTTGCGAAAGTATGATGGACAAGCTCATCTCGCCTTTCCTTGGTATCAAGACCCTGAGGTAATCAGTTTGATAGATGGTAGTCGAGAGCTTTACACGCTTCAACGAATTAAGAAAATGTATGATTATCTTACTCAGCGTGGAGAAGTGTATTTTATTGAAGTTTTGACAAATGCAGGTTGGCAGCCGATTGGTGATGTGAGTTTTTGGCAAGAGGACATGCCGATTGTTATTGGCAATTCAGCTTATCGTGGTCAGGGAATCGGGAGGACAGTTGTTCAGGTATTGGTTGAACGCGGACGCAAGTTGGGCTATAAGCGCTTGTATGTTCAAGAAATCTATGATTATAATGAAGCTTCTAAGAAGATGTTTGAGTCAGTAGGATTTTATCCTTTGGAAAAGACTGAAAATGGGCATCGCTATGCTTTGGATTTGATGCTTCCTTTGTCAGCTATTCAACCAAGTCAATTTTATCTTTCTGAGAAGAAATTAGAGCAGGTACAGATATGGTTCGATACAAAGGACATAAACGCTTTAAAGCCTTTACCAATTAAGCGATTGAAAGATAAAATCTTTTTCACTGATGGACATAGCAGAGCATTTATAGCTTATCAAGCCGGTTTTGAAGAGATTCCAGTTTGTGCAGAAGAGGACGATTTGAATTGGGATTTTTATTACTATTGCCTTCAAACTTGTGAAAAAATGGGAATTTTTACGATAAAAGATTTAGAAAATCGTATCTTGCCTGAGTCGGATTATAGGAAAAAATGGTTGGATTGGTGCCAGCGAGTCGCGAAAGATTTTGAAGAATAACTAGTGATTATGTTATAATAAACAAGAAAACACTTTCACATAGAAGAGGTCAAAAATGATTTATGAATTTTGTGCAGAAAATGTGACTAATTTGGAAAAAGCCATGCAGGCTGGTGCTCGACGAATTGAACTTTGCGATAATCTAGCAGTTGGCGGAACAACGCCTAGTTACGGTGTCATAAAAGCGGCTGTTGAGCTAGCAAAACCTTACAATGTGACCGTTATGACGATGATTCGTCCACGCGAGGGAGACTTTGTATACAATGACTTGGAAATGGAAATCATGCTAGAAGACATTCAAATGGCGCGCAGCGCTGGGACACACGGACTTGTTTTTGGTGTTTTGACAAGTGCTAATAAAATTGATTATCCAAAAATGGAAAAATTATTAAAAGCCTCGCAAGGGCTGGAAGTCGTCTTTCACATGGCTTTTGACGCCATTCCAAGAGAACATCAATTTAGTGAAATGAACTGGCTAATGGAACATAGCGTGAAACGGATTCTAACTCACGGTGGACTGGCAGAAGAGCCGATTCAAGAGCATTTTTCTTGGTTATATGAATTGATAAATCATGCAGCTGGTCGGATTGATATTTTACCAGGAGGCGGTATTACGGTTGATAATCGTGATGAAATTGTTGCAAAGCTCGGCGTCAATCAACTTCATGGTACCAAAATTGTATTTTAGAAAGTGAAGATCATGTTAGACTTATTTGAGAAATATCAAGCAAATCCAGAAAAATTACAGGTATTTGGTTTTGAAAAAAGAGGAGAAGAGTTTGTTTATTCTCAGGAAATAATGAATGGTGATTTTCTGTTACAGCTAAAACTGCAGGGTGAGAAGCTGGACTATCAAGTGTTTGACCAAGAGACTTGTGATGAATACGTACAAGTCAAAATGGAGACTATGACGGGTGAATTTGTCGGTCAAGTCCGTGAAGCCTGTCAGGAGATTTTTTTGACGATTCGAGCTAATTGTTTTGAGGAAGTTGGCTTTCTTTATGAACAGAGTAGCCGCTTGCAGGAGTACGTAGCGAAGACCTATGGCGGACGACTGGAATATCTCTGGGAGAATTCTTCAAAACATAGCAATCTTCATGCTGGTGTTTTTCGACATCGGGATACTAAAAAATGGTATGGTATTTTTATGACGATAGACTGGTCAAAGTTTGAAAATGGCAAAACAGGTCCAATAGAAGTGCTGAATGTCAAAAACAATCAAGTGGCTGTTTTACTTAAAAAAGCAGGGATTTACCCAGCATTTCACATGAATAAAAAATATTGGCTGAGCCTACCCTTGGATGATACTTTGACGGATACAGAACTTTTTTCCCTTTTGAATAAAAGCTTTGAATTGACCCAAAAGAAATGAGGAACACAGTTAGGTTGCGCTAGCTGCGTTTTATTTTTACAGATAATGCAACAAAATAGTGTATAATGGTAACCAGTAATAGCAGAGGAGAGAGTATGAATCTTATTAGAAAATTGGGCTGGTTTTTCAAACTGGAGAAAAAACGTTATATTATCGGAATTCTAGCCTTGTCTTTGGTTAGTGTTTTTAATTTAATTCCTCCTAGAGTAATTGGTGTGGTGATTGACCGTATTGCTAACCGAAATCTAACGTCAGACCAGTTGCTTTTAAATCTTTTACTTTTGGTTGCTTCGGCCTTTATTATGTATGGTCTGCGTTATCTTTGGCGGCTGTACATTTTTGGAACGGCAAATCATTTGGGACGACTTTTGCGTTCTCAACTCTTTGAGCACTTTACCCAAATGGCACCGTCTTTTTACCAAAAATATCGAACAGGAGATTTGATGGCGCATGCAACGAATGACATTAATGCAGTTGTAAGTGTGGCAGGTGGGGGTGTCATGTCGGCGGTAGATGCCTCTATCACAGCACTGGTAACGCTGCTGACCATGTTTTTTGTTTTAGACTGGCGCTTGACTTTGATTGCTATTCTGCCATTGCCATTTCTTTCCTGGGGAACCAGTTTAATTGGACGAAAAAATCATGAGAGCTTTAAAGCGGCTCAGGAAGCCTTTTCTGACTTGAATAACAAGGTACAGGAAAGCGTTTCGGGGATTAAAGTGACGAAGTCTTTTGGCTATCAAAAAGCAGAAAGTTACTCTTTTGCTAGAACAAATCAGGATGTCTATGAGAAGAATATTTTAGCCGCTAAATACAATTCTCTCTTTGACCCTATGGTTCTGATTTTCATTGGCTTATCTTATGCGTTAACTTTGATTTTTGGGGGAATATTCATCTCTAGAGGGCAATTTACAGTCGGGGAATTAGTGACGTTTATTACTTATCTAGATATGCTGGTATGGCCTTTGCAGGCGATGGGCTATCTCTTCAACATCAGCCAAAGAGGAATGGTTTCTTATGAACGGATTGAGCGACTATTAGCAGAAAAATCGGATGTCGAAGAGACCAAAAATCCCGTTTTCCCTATAAAAAATGGCCGTTTGGTCTATGATATTCAGCGTTTTTCTTATGAAGAAACAACCACTTTATCCAATATTCATTTTGCATTAGAAAAGGGGCAGACGCTAGGAATTGTTGGACAAACAGGTTCTGGCAAAACAACACTATTACGCCTGCTCATGCGAGAACAGGATATTCAAGAAGGTGCTATTTATCTGAATGATCATGATATTCGAGATTATAGCTTAAATGATTTGCGGAGTTTGATTGGTTACGTGCCACAAGAGCAGATTCTTTTTGCGATGTCAATTGCGGACAATATTCGTTTTGCAAATCCAGACTTGTCAGATGACGAAGTGATTCAAGCTAGTAAACTTTGTGGCCTTTATGAGGATATTATTGCCATGCCGGAAGGCTTTCATACGATTGTTGGTGAACGTGGAGTGTCACTTTCAGGGGGCCAAAAGCAACGTTTAGCGATGAGTCGTGCGCTCGTTCTGAAACCAGATATTTTAATCTTGGATGATTCTTTGTCTGCTGTTGATGCTAAAACAGAGCATTTGATTTTAGAAAACCTTAAGGGAGAAAGAGATGGTAAAACAACTATTATTACTGCTCACCGATTGTCAGCAGTTGTTCATGCAGATTTGATCTTAGTTATGGAAAATGGACGCATTAAAGAGCGAGGCACACACCAAGAATTGCTGGCTCAAAACGGTTGGTATGCGCACACTTATCATAATCAACAATTGGCAGAGAGTCTGAAGGAGGAGTGATTATGAAAAAACAAGCAACTTTTCATCGCCTTCTGACTTATATGTGGCGTTATAAATGGGTGAGCATTTTGGCACTTGCTTTTATCTTTGCGACAACTTTGGTAACGACAGCTTTGCCACTTTTGGCTCGGTATTTCATTGACCATTTTATCAGTCGTCATCAGATTATGGCGGGATTTTATATTTTGATTCTCTATTATGCTCTCTTTTTTTTGAGGGTGCTATTTACTTTCTTAGGACAGTATTCTTTTGCCCGTGTGGCATATAGCATTGTTCGCGATCTGCGTCAGGAGAGTTTTGAAAATATTGAACGGTTACGTATGGCTTATTTTGATCAAACGGCTGCAGGAGCGATTGTTTCCCGTTTGACGAATGATACACAAGCGGTAGCAGATATGTTCAGTAGCATCTTCTCAAGCTTTATAAGTTCCATTTTTATTCTTGTTGTAACAGTAGTGACGATGTGCACCTTGAATTGGCGCTTGACAGGACTTATTGTACTCTTTTTACCAGTCATGCTAGGCTCCATTTTACTTTATCAACGCTTATCTAATCGTCTGCTAAAACTCGTCCGAAGCAAACTGAGCGATTTGAATGTCAAACTTTCTGAAAGTATTGAGGGGATGCGAATTATTCAGGCGTTTGGTCAGGAAAAACGCCTAATAAATGAATTTGAAACGATTAACGGCGAGCATTTGGAGTATACAGTTCGCTATCTCAATATCAATAGCCTTTTTCTGCGTCCAGCTATGTCTTTGCTGAAAATTTTAGCTTATGCGGTTATTTTAGCCTACTTTGGCTTTACTTGGCAGGTTGCAGGAGTGACAGCAGGGGTCATGTATGCTTTTATCCAATATGTCAATCAACTTTTCAATCCTCTGATTGATTTGATGCAAAATTACTCTGTTTTGCAGACATCTATGGTGGCTGCAGACCGTGTTTTTACAATCATAGACCGTAGAGACTATGAGCCCAATCAAGCTAATCTTCCATTGGAAATTACAGCTGGGAATATTGAATTTCGTCATGTTTCCTTTTCATACGACGGCAAGCGTGATGTTCTGAAAAATATTTCATTTTCAGTCAAGCAGGAGGAAACAATCGCCTTTGTCGGTTCGACTGGCTCAGGCAAGTCTTCAATCATCAATCTTTTTCTGCGATTTTATGAATTTGAAATAGGAGAAATTTTAATTGATGATAAAAATATTAAGAATTACAGCCAAGCTGAACTGCGCCGGAATATTGGTTTAGTTCTTCAAGATCCTTTCCTCTATCACGGTACCATTGCTTCTAATATCCAAATGTATCAGGAAAATATGAGTCGAGAGGATATTGTAGAAGCTGCGAAGTTTGTGGATGCTCACGATTTTATTAGTCAGCTTCCTACAGGATATGACAGTCCAGTAACCGAGCGAGGAGCGACTTTTTCAAGTGGACAAAGGCAATTGCTAGCTTTTGCTCGAACAATCGCTACCAAGCCTAAAATCTTGATTTTGGACGAAGCAACTGCTAATATCGACTCAGAGACCGAAGAACTTATCCAAACTTCGCTGAAAAAAATGCGCCAAGGACGAACAACGATTGCCATTGCTCACCGGCTGTCCACCATTCAGGACGCTAACTGCATTTATGTCATGGAGCAGGGGCGTATCATTGAATCTGGCACACACGAAGAGCTTCTAGCGCTTAAGGGTACTTATTATAAAATGTATCAGTTGCAGGCTGGAATGATGGAAAAAGCGTAAAGTCTTAAAAAAGGAGTTTCGACTCCTTTTTATAAATATTCATTTAAGTGTTCTAAGGTTTTTTCTAGATCCCCGTATTTAATTTTTGCATATTGATAAGGACAATCCTGTATATAGCTTGCTTCAAAAAAATCCAATGGCAGATTGCTATGTTTGAGGGAACTGATAGATTTAAGTCCACGTAGATCTAGTAAGATACCATCTCTATTGAGAAAGTAGGAAAGTTTGAGCTGATTTTGGCTTAAAAGTTTTCTAGCTCTCGTCAATTCTTTTTCTTGTTGATTGAGCAGAGAAAGACGATTTTTTTCAAACATGAGATTGTCAATATAAAGGGATAGAGCTTTCTGCATGATGAGATTGCTGTCGTAATCTACTGCTTTTTTGTAGGTAATAAAAGTAGACTGAATAGCTGGAGGAAATAGCAGAGCTGTTATCCGAAGGGCGGGGAAGAGACTAGTAGAAAATGACTTGATATAGATGACATGCTGGCTGTCGTCCAAGTAATGAAAGGTCAGTTCGCATTTGCTGTCAAAGTCAGCCAAATAATCATCTTCTATGATATAAACATCATAAAGCCGAGCGAGACGAATGATTTCTTCCTTCTCCTTTCGACTGTAAGAATGCCCCAAGGGATAATGAAAACGCGGGATAGTATAGAAGAATTTGATACGACCAGATTGAAAAATCCGCTCCAATTCTTCTAAATCAATCCCTTCTGGAGTTCGCTCAATTGTTTGATAAGGAAGTTGTTGCGCAGTTAGCAAATCGTTTATCCGATGGTAGGTCGGCTGTTCAACTAGAATTTCATATTTTTTATTTGGAAAGGTAATTTGCGAAAGAATATAAAGAGCTTGCTGGGTACCAGACGTCAGAACGAGCCTGTCAGCAGAGGTGTAGATAGCTGAATCCAGAAGCAGCTGCTGGACAGATTGTCGCAAGTCTTCCAGCCCTTCTTGCTGAGAATAGTAGTTAAAAAGATAATTCTCACGTCCAATCAACGTTTCATTGAGACAAAGTCGAAAGTCTTCATAAATTTGGTAGTGGTCATCTCTGACGGTTAAGTCTATGTCCTGCTGGTCTTCCAGACTATTTTCCAGCACATAGTAGCCACTTTTAGGAACCGCATAGATATACTTTTGATATTTCAACTCTATCAGTGCCTTCTGGGCTGTGTCTTTGCTACAGCGATAGTCGTCTGCCAGCTGACGGACAGAAGGAATCTTTTGTCCCTTGGACAAGTTCCCACTTTTAATATCTTGGCTAATCTGATCTACGATACATTGATACTTAGGTTTTATCATCTTAACTGTCCCCATACAGAAGAATTTTTTCTCTATTGTAACGTATTTTGAAATCTTTTACAATCAGGAAATGATGTATGGTATTTGTTATTGATGGTAGCGATTGAAATATTTTTAAATATTAAAACATTTTACTTATTATTATGTTATAATGTGTATGATAGCGCTTTAAATGTGATTTGTAGCAAAATTTTTATAAAAGGAGAGCATCATGAACGGTTTGGTTTTAGGATTGGATATCGGTATTGCATCTGTCGGAGTGGGAATTTTAAATAAAGAAACAGGTGAAATTATTCACGCTAATTCGAGAATTTTTCCAGCTGCAACTGCAGACAGAAATGTAGAACGTCGTGGATTTAGACAAGGCAGAAGACTTGGTCGAAGGAAGAAACATCGCAGCGTTCGCTTAAACGACCTTTTTGAAGAATTCGGTTTTGTAACAGATTTTTCTGATGTCCCTTTAAACTTAAATCCTTATATTCTGCGTGTGAAAGGTTTGAGTGAAGAATTAACAATTGAAGAGTTGTTTATTGCGCTTAAAAACATTATTAAACGGCGTGGTATCAGCTATCTGGATGATGCAAGTGAAGATGGAGAATCAGCTTCCAATGAGTACGGAAAAGCTGTTGAAGAAAATAGAAAATTACTTACCGATAAGACTCCTGGACAAATTCAATTAGAACGCTTTGAAAAATATGGGCGGGTTCGTGGTGATTTCACTGTAGTTGAGAATGGCGAAAATCATCGTCTTATTAATGTTTTTTCAACCTCTTCTTATAAAAAAGAAGCTGAAAGGATTTTGAAAAAACAACAGGAATATAATCAAGATATTTCAGATGAATTTATTCAAGACTATTTAACAATTTTGACCGGTAAACGCAAGTATTATCATGGTCCTGGAAATGAAAAGTCAAGAACGGACTACGGACGCTTTAGAAAAGATGGAACAACTCTGGAAAATATTTTCGGTATTTTAATTGGGAAATGTACTTTTTATCCTGATGAATATCGAGCAGCAAAGGTGTCATATACCGCGCAGGAATTTAATTTGCTCAACGACCTCAATAATTTAACAGTTCCAACTGAAACGAAAAAATTAAGACCAGAACAAAAGCGGCAGATTGTCGAGTATGCTCGAACTGCAAAAACTTTAGGAACTCCAACTTTACTGAAATATATTGCTAAGTTAGTAGATGGTTCTATTGATGACATAAAAGGATATCGGATTGATAAATCTGATAAACCGGAGATGCATACTTTTGACGCCTATCGTAAAATGAGAACACTAGAACTGGTGGATGTAGATATATTATCAAGAGAAACCTTGGATGATTTAGCGCACATTCTAACCTTGAACACAGAAAGTGAAGGTATTTTAGAAGCTCTTAACAGTAAAATACCTGGTACATTTACCAAAGAGCAGATTGATGAGTTAATTCAGTTTAGGAAGAAAAACAGTGCGGTATTTGGAAAAGGTTGGCATAATTTTTCTCTTAAGTTAATGAATGAATTGATTCCGGAGCTTTATGAGACTTCAGAGGAGCAAATGACTATTTTGACTCGTCTAGGTAAACAAAGAAGTAGAGAAATTTCAAAACGAACTAAATACATAGATGAAAAAGAATTAACAGATGAAATTTATAACCCTGTTGTTGCCAAATCTGTCCGTCAGGCTATTAAAATCATCAACTTAGCGACCAAAAAATATGGCATTTTTGATAATATTGTCATTGAAATGGCGCGTGAAAGCAATGAAGATGATGAGAAAAAAGCAATTCAAAACGCCCAAAAAGCCAATGAAGATGAAAAGAAAGCAGCAATGGAAAAAGCTGCTGATCTATACAATGGTAAAAAAGAGTTACCAGACAGTATTTTTCATGGACACAAAGAGTTAGCAACCAAAATTCGCCTTTGGCATCAACAGGGAGAACGCTGCCTTTATACAGGAAAGAACATCTCTATTCATGATTTAATTCATAATCCACATCAGTATGAAATTGATCATATTCTGCCGCTTTCACTTTCTTTTGATGATGGCTTAGCCAATAAGGTTCTGGTGCTAGCAACAGCTAATCAGGAAAAGGGACAGAGAACACCATTCCAGGCTTTAGATAGTATGGATGATGCGTGGTCTTACATAGAGTTCAAACAATATGTCAGGAATTCTAAAAGCTTAAGTAATAAGAAAAAAGACTATCTGCTGACCGAAGAAGATATCAGCAAGATTGAAGTAAAACAAAAATTCATTGAGCGCAATCTCGTGGACACACGTTACTCATCACGGGTAGTCCTAAATACTTTGCAGGAATTTTACAAAACAAATGATTTCGATACAAAAATTTCGGTTGTTCGTGGTCAATTTACATCACAACTGAGAAGAAAGTGGAAAATTGAAAAAAGTCGTGATACCTATCACCACCACGCAGTAGATGCTCTCATCATCGCGGCCTCCAATCAGTTGAGACTCTGGAAAAAGCAGAATAATCCTTTGATTTCTTATAAAGAAGGGCAGCTTGTAGATCCTGAAACGGGAGAGATTCTTTCACTGACAGATGACGAATATAAGGAACTTGTTTTCAGACCTCCATATGATTATTTTGTAGATACATTGAAGAGCAAATCGTTTGAAGACAGTATCTTGTTTTCTTATCAAGTGGATTCTAAATATAACCGAAAAATATCAGATGCTACAATCTATGGAACTAGAAAAGCTCAGTTGGGGAAAGATAAGCAGGAGGAAACTTATGTACTTGGAAAAATTAAGGATATCTATTCTCAAAAGGGCTATGAAGATTTTATCAAGAGATATAAGAAAGATAAAACTCAATTCTTGATGTATCACAAAGATCCACAGACCTTTGAAAAAGTTATTGAAGAAATTCTTAAAACCTATCCTGACAAAGAGTTAAACGAAAAGGGTAAAGAAATTCCCTGCAATCCTTTTGAAAAGTACAGACAAGAAAATGGTCCTATTCGAAAATACAGCAAAAAGGGCAAAGGCCCAGAGATTAAAAGCCTTAAGTATTATGATAATAAACTTGGCAATCACATTGATATTACTCCTGTAAACAGTCAGAACCAGGTTGTTTTACAGTCTTTGAAGCCTTGGCGTACAGATGTCTATTTTAATCTTAAAACTGGTAAATATGAATTAATGGGATTGAAGTATTCGGATTTACGATTTGAAAAAGGAAGTGGGAATTATGGTATTTCAATCAAAAAATATAATGAAATTAAAAAGAAAGAAGGGGTGAATAAGGATTCGGAATTTAAATTTACCCTATACAAGAATGATTTAATTTTGATTAAAGATACTGAAAGTGTAGAACAGGAGCTGTTTAGGTTTTTGTCAAGAACTATGCCAAATCAAAAACACTATGTTGAACTAAAGCCTTATGATAAAGGAAACTATGAAGGTAAAGAAGCCATTAAAATTTTTGGAACAACTTCTAATGGACGCTGCTTAAAAAGTCTGAGAAGAATAGACGTCTCCATCTATAAAGTTAAAACAGATGTTCTTGGTAATAAATATTTTATTAAAAAAGAGGGTGATCAACCACAGCTCAATTTCAAGAAAAAAATTTAAAAAAAGAGTTGCAAACGCTTTTGCAATGTATTATAATAGTGACTGTAAGGGACGCCTTACACAGTTACTTAAATCTTGCAGAAGCTACAAAGATAAGGCTTCATGCCGAAATCAACACCCTGTCTATGACGGGGTGTTTTCGTGTTGTAAAGGAGTTTTTATGACGTGGAGAATTGTACATATCTGTCAAAGTGAAAAGATGAGACTAAAATTAGACAATTTGTTAATAAAGAAAATGGGGGAAGAGTATACAATCCCTTTAAGCGATATTTCAATCATAGTAGCTGAAGGTGGTGATACTGTCGTTACTCTTCGGTTGTTGAGTGCTTTAAGTAAGTATAATATCGCCTTAATTGTATGTGACAATGAACACTTACCAACGGGAATTTATCATTCTCAAAATGGGCATTTTCGGGCCTATAAACGACTGCAAGAACAGTTGCTCTGGTCTCAGGAACAAAAAGATAAGCTCTGGCAACTTGTTACCTATTTTAAAATCAATAATCAGCAGGATGTTTTGGCAATGTTTGAAAAGAATCTTGATTGTATCCAATTGTTAGCGGATTATAAGGATCATATTGAACTAGGAGATAAGACAAATCGAGAAGGACATGCCGCTAAGGTCTATTTCAATGAATTATTTGGCAAGAAGTTTATCCGTGTAACTCAGCGAGAATCAGATGTCATTAATGCGGGGTTGAATTACGGATACGCCATTATGCGAGCACAGATGGCAAGAATCGTTGCTGGATATGGACTAAATGCTTTAATTGGAATTTTTCATAAAAATGAATACAACCAGTTCAATCTGGTGGATGATTTAATGGAACCTTTCCGCCAAATTATTGATGTTTGGGTTTATGAACATTTGAGAGATGAAGAATATTTAAAATATGAATTCCGCTTGGCTTTAACAAATCTACTGAACGCAAAAATTAAATATGGCAAAGAAACCTGCTCGGTCACAGTTGCAATGGACAAATATGTAAAAGGTTTTATCAAATGTATTGCTGATAAGGATACAACAAAGTTTTACTGTCCAATAGTTTCTAGTTTGGAATGGAGTATGTAATGAGGTATGAAGCGATGAGATTATTATGTTTCTTTGACTTGCCAATGGAAACCAATCAGGAAAAACGAACCTATCGTAATTTTCGCAAAGAATTGATTGCCAATGGGTTTGAAATGCTGCAGTTTTCTGTATATTATCGAACTTGCTCAAACAGAAGTTTTGCCAGTAAATTTTATAAAAAGCTGAAACAAAGCAATTTACCAAGTGGCAATGTCCGTTTACTAGCTGTTACAGAAAAGCAATTTTCAGAAATGGTCTTGATTATCGGAGGGAAGACCAAGCAAGAAGAAGTAATAAGTGATAATAAGCTGGTGATTATATGAAAATGAATTTTACACATCCTTATAGAGAGAATTTATCTATTAATTTTGGCCCGTTTACTCAAATAGTGGGAGATAATCAGCAATTAAAATACTATATATGGCAGCTCTTAATTTGGTATTTCAACGGTAAAAAGTATAATGTAGAAGACTTGAACCTTTTTGGACAAATGGAACCAGAAATTACCGAAGAGAATACGATTTTTAAAAGAACAGATTACAAGATTATTTCTATTTCAGATATCCAAGATTTAATCGAGCAAATGGCTTATAAAAAAGGGACTGTAGCGTTTGATTTTTTGAAGTCAAAACTAGATAATCTTGAAATAATGGAACAGATAGATTATATCAATGATAAGCTGGATCAAATTTCAATGATTGTAAATAAACGTTTGAATTTTCAAATTGAAGATATACATTACCATACAGAAAGTCAGTATTTTACAACTGAGCAGCTGATTCTTAAGAATTTTTTACCTTATTTTGGGTTCAAAGATAAGAATATATCGTTTGAATTTGTCGAAAATGAAACGAAATTTATTATTTTTATGCAAATGCTAGAACAGTTGATTCAAGGCCAGACCAATCGTATTTTGCTCGTCCTTAGAAATATGGACGATTACTTAAGTTATTCCTCATTTGTAAAATGTTGTGAGCAATTACAGAGAATGGCCAACAATTACAGTAATTTTAGTGTCATTATTTTCCCGTCAAATGAAGGCTATCTTTATTTGAATCGCGAGAATATGGAATACGTCAATATTGTTTCTGATTTGGTTGAACATTTTTATGAATTTTCTTTTATGTATGAAAGGTTTAGTGGTCAATATCCTACTAACGACGTACCTACAGAAGATGATTTCATCGTCTCTTTGCAAAAGATTTCACCATATTTATTTAGTAAAGACGTGACACATATGAGTTTATCTATTCAAGATATAGTAACCTTGAAAATTATGAACAGTTTATACCATTATAACAAGAAAATTCATTTTGCTTATAATCCACCTACTCAATTATTAATTAATTTTTTAAAAAATTAAGATTGACAAGCTCATCAAAGGACTTTATAATCAATGTAAGGGTACAAAAATCAAAAAATTTTTTAATTTGAGGTTTTTGTACTCTCAAGATTTAAGTAACTGTACAACTTGCTAAGTCGCTTGATAGCTGGTTGATGAGTTTTTGTACTCTCAAGATTTAAGTAACTGTACAACTTTCTATTTGTTTCATGGCTTCACTAGCCCGTTTTTGTACTCTCAAGATTTAAGTAACTGTACAACGCCTCAATCCACGGATAGAGGTTGAAATGGGTTTTTGTACTCTCAAGATTTAAGTAACTGTACAACAAACTTTTTGGGTGAATTTCGGGTGATAAAGTTTTTGTACTCTCAAGATTTAAGTAACTGTACAACCTTTTGACCAAGACTTATCGATCTCTTTCTGTTTTTGTACTCTCAAGATTTAAGTAACTGTACAACCTATTTTAATTAACAACGGTGACTTATCTCGTTTTTGTACTCTCAAGATTTAAGTAACTGTACAACCGCGTCCAGGACGCTCAATCAAACCCTGCTGTTTTTGTACTCTCAAGATTTAAGTAACTGTACAACTAATTTTCTTAGGATTTATGCCATATTCTGTTTTTGTACTCTCAAGATTTAAGTAACTGTAAAACTACATTAGGAATTGTTTGATGTAAAAGAATTGTAATCTAATAGTTATCTGAGTAATACATTAGCGGAATTGTAATTTAGGCTGAAATGGTTTATAATGAAAAGTAGCAAGTATATTAGGAGGCCGTCTAATGGAGAGAAAAATTAAAAAATCGGTAGTTGCGACCGGTTTAGCTGCAACCACTATTATTTCAGGCAGTTTATCACATCAAGTAAATGCCGAAGAAGTAAAAACACAATCTACTGAGCCAAAGACATCTGAAAAAATCACCAAACCAGTTACAGAAACAGATGTTCAATCAGCAAAGATGCAAGCCGATGCTGCAAAGGTTCAGACAGATGCTCAGCAAAAAGTTGTAGAGCAAGTTAAAGGGGATGTAAATACTTCAAAGGACGCGGTAGCAGATAGCGAAAAAGCTGTTGCAAATGCTGAGGCAGAAAAGAAAGAAGCAACTCCAGAAGTTATTGAAACCGCAAAAGAAGAAGTGGCGACATCAGAGAAGGCGGTTACAACAGAGGAAAATAAGGTTCAAGAAGCAGAACAGTCTGAAACAAAGGCAAAAGAAGCTGTTAAAAATCAAGAAAATGTTGTTGCAGGGCAACAATCACTTGTTGATGTAGCACAACGTGAATTAGATACAGCAAAAGCTCCGGTCGCAAATGAGCAGCAAGAGCTCAACCAAGCACAAGATTCAGAAAAACAAGCAGAAAAAGATTTAGCAGAAAAGCAAAATAATCTTGCTAAAGTGAAGGAAGAAGTTGCTAATCTTCCTAAAGAAATCAAATCAGCAACTGAACAAGTCAAGCAAAGTGAGCAAAAAGTTGCAGAAAATCAAGCGGCTATTGATCAAAAAGCCGGTGAAGTAGCCCGCGCTGAACAATCAGCTGCTAATAGAAGAAATGTTGATTTGAGTAAAGCAACCTATGGTGAATTTTTGCAACATGCTAAAACAAATGGAGCCAACCAAGCGATTCGTAATGCAGCTGCTGAAGCTCTAACAACTTATGAAAGAGCTAAACGTGAAGACGGCATTACAGTTGGTTCTGACGCAACAAGCCCAGCAACTTTAGAAAATAATTTAAAAGCAATTGAGTTAGTTAGAGCGATCAATGCTTATCGTAGACAAGCTGGATTAAAAGAATTATTGATTGATCCTTACAAAAATCCAGCCAGCCAAGTCCAAACTCTTTATTTTGAAAGAGAAAATTGGCATATGGGTAAATATTTGAGAAATGAAAATGTGGCGATTAGTTTTACTCCAAAAGGAGCCGTTGACTTCTGGCATAAGGAAAAATCTATCTATATGGCTGAGGCAGCTAAGTATGGCTTAACAACCAATGAGCGAGACATTGATTCTAATCAAATTTATACCACCTTACGTAATCGTGGTCAACTTGCTTTCTTCTATAGAGTTGGTCACTATCTTCAAATGATGGATAAAAACTTTAATACCATTTCAGCTGCATATGATCAAGTTCCAAATCAATACAGCAATGTATATGGAACATCTGAAGTTGGATTTTATAACGATCATAACTTTAATGCGCGTGTTAATAATGGCACTCTTCTTAGCGCAGACGCGTATGAGCAAGCAATCCGTAATTTTGCTGGTGCTGCACAAGCTGCAAATGCACAAGCAACGGCAGCGAGAAAACAATTAGGCGTGTTGCGAGCTCAAAGAATGGGTTATGTATCTACTTTAAATATTCAAAAAGCAAAATTAGCAGAGCTTCAAAAGTTGGCTGCGAATCGTTCAGGAGCCCTTGCTACTGCGAATGCTGGAGTGATTACAGCTGAAGCAGCTTTGAAAAAAACAAAGCAAAATGTCGTGGTAAAACAAGCAGCTTTGGAGCGCGCTACTGCAGCTATTGCGTCCAAGTTAGCACCAAAACAAGTAGCTTTAGAAAAAGCTCAAAAAGTGCTAGATAGTGCTAAAAATAAATTAGCAGAACTAAAGAAAGCTTTAATTACAGCGGAGTTAAATGTTGCCAAGGCAAAAGATGCTTTGCAAACTAGTAAAGCCCAGCTAAAAGAAGCACAAGATAACTTGGAAAAATTACAAAACGCACCACAAGCACTTGAAGCAGCTCAAAAGGCTCTTCAAGCTGCACAAGCTGACTATACCTCTAAGGTTAAAACGTTAAAAGATGAAGAAGCAAAACTAGAGATTTCTCGTTCAATTTATACCAAGTTACAAGAAAACTATGAGCAATTGAGAAGTCAACTTCCTCAGAAGGCTCAAAAAGAAACAGATGGAGAAGTACAAAAGTTACACTTATCCAGAACTTACCAACCAAAACCATTGTTAGTTAGACAACAAAATACTGGCCAAAAAGCTTTGCCTGCTACAGGTACTAAAGCAGATCAGGTTGCTGCATTAGGATTGCTACTTGGTTTAGGAACTCTAGCTAGTGCTCGCCGTCGTAAAAGAAATAACGAAGATTAAATAATTGAAGATTTTAGAAAAAATCTAATCTTTCTTCCCAAAGGCAAACAACTCTGTTTTCGAGTGTTTGTCTTTTTGATTGAGATAATTAAAATCAACAGTGAAGAAATGATAATAAAATAGAATTTAAATAGAATGTAACTTCTGCCTGATAGATATTTAAAGTATCTATCATTTTGAAAATCAGCACAAAAATAGTATAATAAACTGTATTCTCTTAACGAAACGAATAAAACTAAAGGAGTTTTCTATGCAAGTCATCAAACGTAATGGAGAAATTACTGATTTTAATCCAGATAAAATTTATCAAGCTATTTTGAAAGCAGCACAAACGGTTTATGTCTTGACAGACGATCTACGTCAAAATTTAGCGCTTGTAACTAAAAAAGTAGTGTTAGATCTAGAGGAAGCTGGTGTTGATCGAGCTACTATCAGTATGATCCAATCTATGGTAGAAAATCGCCTGTTAGGTGCTGGTTATATCACCATTGCCGAGCATTATATTTCCTACCGCTTGCAACGAGATTTGGAGCGCAATGGTTATGGCGATCATATTGCAGTCCATTTACATTTTGAACAAATTCGATAAATTTGCAGTCTAGATTACAGGATGAAGTATAGCTGTCAGATTTTTTGAAAAATTTGCTAAAAATCAACTTCCTTTTAAGTTAATAATAATGCTTGTTCTAGAAAAGTTTACACATTCCCTTAATTTCTGGGACTTGACAAGTGTATTTTAATATGATAAAATTTAAAAGATTTTAAGCTTGAAGGGAGTGAAAAAAATGTCAAAAACAGTAGTACGTAAAAATGAATCCCTTGACGATGCTCTTCGTCGTTTCAAACGTGCGGTTACTAAAGCTGGTACTCTTCAAGAAACACGCAAACGTGAATTCTATGAAAAACCTTCTGTAAAACGGAAACGTAAATCAGAAGCAGCTCGTAAACGTAAAAAATTCTAATTGAGCAAAATGACAGACTTCGGTCTGTTTTTTGTTTCTATTTAGATAAAATTGAACTTGTACTCAATAAAAATCATTAGTTTTAGCAGGTTTACCGTATGGACGTTATCTGCCATCTCAAAACTCCACCGCAAGTTTAATAGAAGTAGCAGCTAGAGGGGCAGGTTAAGGCAAACAGATTATCAAGAAACCGTGAGAGTAAACAAAAACACTGATTTTCATCAGTGAATTTTTTTCATAATTATTTGCTTTCGAGCAATGCTTTGATTTCTTGAAGAACTTCTAATTCAGTTGGTCCTGCAGCTTCTTCAGCAGTGTCTTCTTCTTTTTTAGTAAGACTTTGCGCTTTTTCAACAGACTTGACGATGAAGAAGAGAACTGTTCCGATGACGAGGAAATTGATAACAGCGCTTAAGAAACTACCGTATGCAATCCCATTCCATTTTAAACCAGCAATTTGTTCTACACCAGCAGCTTTTAAAGCTGGATTGAGAAAGAGTGGAGTAATAACATCTCCAATAAGCGAAGTCACAATAGCTCCAAAAGCATTGGCAATGATAACACCGACTGCTAAATCAATTACATTGCCGCGAAGCAAAAACTCTTTAAGCTCCTTTAACATTTTCTTTTTCCTTTTAAAATACTAAAACATATTATATCTTAAAAAAGGGAAAAGTTCAATAAAATATCTAAAAAGCATAGTGAATATTTTACTTTTTGACAAATTTGTTATAAAATGTAAGTTGTTATTCTATGATAAATTGGGGGTATTGTCTATTGATTGATAAAGAAATCATTTCTGATATTAAAAATAGCGTCAATATCGTCGAAATCATAGGAGAAGTCGTTGCTCTAACGAAAGCTGGAAGGAATTACCTAGGGCTTTGTCCTTTTCATGGTGAAAAAACTCCGTCATTCAACGTGGTAGAAGAAAAGCAATTTTATCACTGTTTTGGCTGTGGGAAGTCAGGCGATGTCTTTAAATTTATTGAAGATTATCGCGGTGTTTCTTTTATGGACGCTGTACAAATTATTGCCGATCGTGCAGGGTTTCCATTAGAAATAGAGCATAGTAGAAAAGAGCAGTCAACACATACACATCCTCATCAAGCACTTTATGACATTCATGCGGAAGCTGCAAGGTTTTACCATGCAGTATTGATGACAACAAAGATAGGAGAAGAAGCACGTTCTTATCTTTATGAACGTGGCTTAACAGATGAGGTTATCAAGCATTTTCAAATTGGTTTAGCGCCCAATGAAAATAACTATCTTTATAAAAGTGTTAGTGGAAAGTTTGATGAGCAAGTCATTATGAATTCTGGTTTGTTCAACTTAGCTGATAACAATTTGGTTTATGACGCCTTTCAAAATCGGATTATGTTTCCATTGACAAATGATAAAGGACAAGTCATTGCTTTTTCAGGTCGTATTTGGCAACCAAGCGATATAGAGCAGAAAGTCGCGAAGTATAAAAATAGTCGCAGTACACCGATTTTCAATAAAAGCTATGAGTTGTATCATCTGGACAAGGCCAAAGCGACTATCAAGAAAAGTCACGAAATTTACTTAATGGAAGGCTTTATGGATGTTATAGCCACTTATCGTGCTGGAATTGAAAATGCTGTAGCATCTATGGGGACAGCATTGACGCATGAGCATGTGGAGCATCTTCGTAAGTTCGCAAAGAAAATTATTTTAACGTACGATGGTGACAAAGCAGGACAAGCAGCGACAGCAAAAGCTCTGAATGAATTGCATAATTTATCAGTTGAAATTGTCAGGATTCCTGATAATATGGATCCGGATGAATTTATCAAAAAAAATTCTGCTGATGATTTACAAAATTTACTGACTAAAACACGAATTAGTGATATAGAGTTTCTTTTGAACTATCTGAAGCCAGATAATATCGAAAACTTGCAAGCTCAAATTGAATTTGTTGAACAAATGTCTCCGCTGATTGCACAGGTTCAATCAATCACTGCACAAAATTCCTATATTTATATGTTAGCTGAATTGTTACCTGATTTTGACTACCAGCAGGTGGAGCAAACTGTTAATAATCATCGTTTGGTAAATAGAAGAGAGCAACAACAGCAATCGCATCAACAAGTGTCAAGACTTGACATTCCGGTAACACGGCAAGTATCACGGCTAATTAAGGCAGAGAGTCATCTTCTGCAGCGGATGATTGATAATCCTGTAATTTTAAATGATTATCGTTTGAGGAAAGATTTTCATTTCGCAACAGTAGAATTGCAGACTTTGTACGATATTTTAAAAACAAATGGCGAGGTAACGCCACAAGATTTGTCTGAGCAAAATGATTCGGTACAGCAAGCTTGGTATCGGGTCTTAGAAGAAAATCTACCAGAGGAAGTTTCTGAGCAGGAACTGATTGAAGTGGAGCAAACGCGAGATAAGGAATTGCTTCGCAAAGAAAATCAATTGATTGGTAAAAAAGTCCGTGAAGCATCTCATAGTGGGGATGCAGATACGGCATTAGAAGAGCTAGAGCGATTTATTGCTCAAAAAAGGAGAATGGAGTAGGAATGGCTACAAAACAAAAAGAAGTAACAACTTTTGATGTTCAAGTTGCAGAATTTATTCGCAACCATAAAAAAACTGGTACAGCAACCGATGATGAAATCAATGATCAGCTAGTCATTCCATTTACTTTGGAAGCTGATGGCATTGAAGATCTTCTTCAACGGATTCAGGACGCAGGGATTGCTATTACGGATAAAGAGGGCAACCCAAGTGAACGGGTTTTAAATACAGAGGAAGAAGAAGCTGAATTAACAGATGAGGAGTTGCTTGGTAGCAATTCTGCTAAAGTGAACGATCCTGTCCGTATGTACTTAAAGGAAATTGGTGTTGTTCCGCTGTTGACTAATGAAGAAGAGCAAGAATTAGCTGTTCTTGTGGAGCAAGGCGACTTAGAAGCGAAACAACGTTTGGCAGAAGCTAATTTGCGGTTGGTTGTCTCTATTGCTAAGCGCTATGTTGGACGCGGCATGCAGTTTCTTGACTTGATTCAAGAAGGCAATATGGGATTGATGAAAGCCGTTGACAAGTTTGACTATACCAAAGGTTTCAAATTTTCGACCTATGCCACTTGGTGGATTCGTCAAGCGATTACTCGTGCGATTGCTGACCAAGCGCGTACGATTCGGATTCCGGTTCACATGGTTGAGACAATCAATAAATTAGTGCGGGAGCAACGAAATCTTTTGCAAGAATTGGGACAAGATCCAACGCCAGAACAAATTGCTGAGCGCATGGATATGACACCAGATAAAGTTCGTGAAATTTTGAAGATTGCCCAGGAGCCGGTCTCTCTTGAAACTCCAATTGGAGAAGAAGATGATAGTCATCTTGGCGATTTCATTGAGGATGAAGTGATTGAAAATCCAGTTGATTACACAACACGTATTGTCCTACGTGAGCAATTAGACGAGGTTCTTGATACATTAACAGACCGTGAAGAAAATGTACTACGTTTGCGTTTCGGTCTAGATGATGGTAAAATGCGTACGCTGGAAGATGTTGGAAAAGTCTTTAACGTGACTCGTGAACGGATTCGACAAATTGAGGCCAAAGCCCTACGCAAATTGCGTCATCCAAGTCGTAGCAAGCCACTTCGTGACTTTATTGAAGATTAGTAGACAAAAGGAGGCACCATGGCATACACAAACGAACAAATTGATGATATTAAAAATCGTATCTTGGAAAGTTTGGAACAAGTTATTGACCCTGAATTAGGAATTGATATTGTAAATCTTGGTTTGATTTATGAAATTCGGTTCAATGGTGAAAATGGTGAGACGCAGATTGATATGACCTTAACAACAATGGGATGCCCGCTGGCTGACTTATTAACTGATCAGATTCATGATGCGATGTCAGATGTACCTGAAGTGAGCAAAGTAGAAGTGAGACTGGTGTGGTATCCAGCATGGACTGTGGATAAAATGAGTCGCTACGCACGCATCGCCCTAGGGATTAAATAAGAATATAGCAGCATGACTTGATTATGCTGCCTTTGTTTTGCTCAAACATTCAGAATTTGTGAAATATTTTAACTTTATGCTTTATATTACTTGAAGTATTGTAAGAATCTGTTATAATGGTTGAACATACTGAATTTTAGAAAAGGGAGAGAAGATGATTAAAAAAGGAGCACTGACGGGATTACTCTTGTTTGGAATATTTTTCGGCGCAGGGAATTTAATCTTTCCGCCAACTTTAGGAGCTTTGTCTGGCGAACACTTCTGGTCAGCGATTGCAGGATTTGTGCTTTCAGGAGTTGGAATTGCTATTTTAACATTGATTATCGGTACTTTAAATCCCAAAGGCTATGTTTATGAAATTTCTAAAAAGATTTCTCCTTGGTTTGCGACCAGTTACTTGGTGGTTCTGTATCTAGCGATTGGTCCATTTTTTGCCATTCCTCGGACGGCAACGACTTCTTATGAAGTTGGGATTGCACCATTGCTTTCGAGTAATATGACTGGATTAGGACTTATTATTTTTACAATCTTGTATTTTGTGGCTGCTTACTTGATTTCATTAAATCCTTCCAAAATTTTGGATTGGATTGGTCGGATTTTGACTCCTGTGTTTGCCATTTTGATTGTCATTCTAGTCATTTTAGGGGCGATAAAATATGGAGCAGCTGCACCGCAAGATGCTAGCACGGAATACGCAAAAGCAGCTTTTGGAACTGGCTTTCTTGAAGGGTATAATACGCTTGATGCACTTGCCTCTGTTGCTTTTAGCGTTATCGCTGTGCAAACATTGAACCAACTCGGCTTTGCTAATAAAAAAGAATATATCTCAACGATTTGGATTGTTGGAACTGTTGTTGCATTGGGATTTAGTGCGCTTTATATTGGATTAGGATTTCTTGGAAATCATTTCCCAATTCCGGCTGATGTAATGGCGTCTGATGCCAATAAAGGAGTTTATGTCTTATCTCAAGCTACACAAGCTATTTTTGGTCCGACAGCACAGATTTTCCTTGCAGCCATGGTAACAGTGACCTGCTTCACAACTACGGTTGGTTTGATTGTCTCAACATCAGAATTTTTCAATAAAATCTTTCCTAAAATCAGCTACAAAACTTATGCAACTGTCTTTACATTGATTGGATTTGCAATTGCAAATCTTGGTTTAGGAGCAATCATTCAGTATTCAGTTCCTGTCTTGCAAATTTTGTATCCGATTACCATTGCGATTGTAATGATTGTGATTGTCAATAAGTTTGTTGCCTTATCTAAGATTGGAATGCAGCTAACGGTCGCAGTTGTAACAATTATTGCCTTTGCGAATATTATTGGCTCGCAATTTAAATTGACTAGTGTGAGTAATTTAATCAATGCTTTGCCATTTGCGCAAGCTTCAATTCCTTGGCTGGTACCGACGATTGTCGGGATTGTGTTATCTTTGTTTTTGCCAAATAAACAAAAAAGTGACACATTTGAAATGGAATAATTAAAAATATCTATCACGAAAAGTGATAGTTTTTTTATGACCATATCAAATTCAAGTTTTTACAAATCGTATCCTCTATTTTTAGATAGTGAACCAGTGTATACTTTTCTTAGAAAGAAAATGAGGAGGAAAAGATAATGATATCTATTGTGTTTTTGATTTCTGTATTTCTAGCGGGAATTTTATCATTTTTCTCGCCTTGTATATTGCCATTGCTTCCTGTATATGTTGGTATTTTATTGGATACAGATGAACCAAGAACAATCACTATTTTTGGAAAGAAGATTGCTTGGTACGGAATTATAAAAACACTATTTTTCATTGCAGGATTGTCCGTAGTCTTTTTAATTCTTGGATATGGCGCTGGCTTTTTGGGAAAAGTTCTCTATACAGAGTGGTTCCGCTATGTATTAGGAGCAATTGTTATTTTGCTCGGTGTTCATCAAATGGAACTGATCAATTTTAAGCTACTACAACGACAGAAAAGTGTTCAATTAAAAAAAGATAAAAATAGAAATGATTTTTACAATGCTTTCTTGCTAGGTGTGACCTTTAGCTTTGGTTGGACACCTTGTGTAGGTCCTGTTTTGAGTTCTGTTCTCGCAATTGCAGCTTCTGGTGGTAATGGAGCAGTACAAGGTGGCTTCCTCATGTTAGTTTATACCCTTGGTCTTGCTATCCCATTTCTCATTTTGGCGCTTGCCTCTTCTATTGTTTTACGCCATTTTGGGAAAATAAAACCTTATATGGGACTACTAAAGAAAATTGGCGGGTTACTTATCATCTTGATGGGAATTTTACTTATGCTGGGAAATCTTAATGTTCTAGCTTCAATATTTGGTGGATAAAAGGAGGAATCTCATGAAAAAAACAATGTTAGTCATCACAGGTCTTGTTTGTGTTGCTCTGTTGGGTGCCTGTGGAAATCAAAAATCAGCTAGTGGAACTAAGTCTGGACACGGACAATTTACAAATAAAACGACAGCTACAAAGTTGAATCAAGACGAAGCAGCTCCTGATTTTGAACTAAAAGGAGTTGACGGGAAAACTTATAAATTGTCAGATTTCAAAGGAAAGAAAGTTTATCTCAAATTTTGGGCATCTTGGTGTTCTATCTGCTTATCTACATTAAAGGATACTGATGAGTTAGCTAAAAATGCTGGGAAAGACTATGTAGTTTTGACGGTTGTTTCACCGGGGCATGTTGGTGAAAAATCTGAAGCAGATTTTAAAAACTGGTATGAGAAATTAAATTATAAACATTTACCTGTTTTACTAGATCCTAGTGGTAAACTATTGGAACAATATGGTGTTCGTTCCTATCCGACAGCTGCATTTATTGGAAGCGATGGAAAATTGGTAAAAACTCGTCCTGGACTTATTAAAAAAGCAGAAATTGAATCAACTCTTAAAAGCATTAAATAGGAGGGGAGGATGATGGATCATAAAATGAAATGGTTATTATTTGGTGGAGCAGTCCTGCTGGTTTTAGGTTTATTTGTGCTGGGAAGTCGCATGATGCCAACCCTTAAAAATCAATCTGCTATTAATCAGATTAAAGAAGCAGCTGTTAGCCAGGCTGAACCGGTCAAGCAAAAGAAAGCGGACTTGAAAAATGCAAATTTAAAGCATATCTATTTGGCAGGAGGTTGCTTCTGGGGGGTAGAAGAATATTTTTCGCGTGTAGATGGTGTGGTTGACGCAGTCTCTGGTTATGCTAATGGCACTAGCGAAACCACGAAATACGAACTAATCTCGCAGACAAAACATGCAGAAACGGTTCATGTAACCTATGATGCCAATAAAATCTCTTTAAGAGAAATCTTGCTACATTACTTTAGAATTATCGATCCAACCAGCAAAAATAAGCAAGGCAATGATCGTGGAGTGCAATATCGTACAGGCGTGTATTATAAAGATCAGGCTGATGTAGAAACGATTAACAAAGTCTTTGACGAGCAGAAAGAAAAATTTAAAGAGCCATTGGCGGTCGAAAAACAACCATTAAAACATTTTATTAAGGCTGAAGAGTACCACCAAGATTATTTAAAGAAAAATCCAAATGGGTATTGCCATATCAATGTTAAGCAGGCTTCTTATCCAGTTATTGATGCTTCCAAATATAAAAAGCCTAGTGATGCAGAGATTAAAAAGAAACTATCCGATGAGGAATATGCTGTAACACAAAAAAATGATACTGAGCGTGCTTTTTCAAATCGTTATTGGGATAAATTTGATGCAGGAATCTATGTCGATGTTGTAACAGGTGAGCCATTATTCTCATCAAAAGATAAATTTGAATCAGGTTGTGGTTGGCCTAGCTTCACGCGTCCGATTAGCCCGGATGTCGCAAACTATAAAGAAGACCATAGCTTTAATATGACACGGACGGAAGTTAGAAGCCGTATTGGAAATTCACATCTTGGTCATGTCTTTACGGACGGACCAAAAGATAAGGGCGGACTTCGCTACTGTATTAACAGTTTAGCCATTCGTTTCATTCCGAAAGACCAAATGGAAAGTAAAGGTTATGGATATTTATTAGACTATGTGTAACAGCAATTTTCACAGAAATTTGCTATAATGAGTTTAATAAATAATAGGGGTGCGCTAGTGTATTCAATTATGATTGTAGAAGATGAATACCTTGTTCGGCAAGGTATTTCGTCTTTAGTAGATTTTGAAACATTTGATATGGAAGTCATGGATGAGGCTGAAAATGGCTTGGATGCTTGGGAAAAGATACAGCTTGCACAGCCCGATATTGTCTTGACAGATATCAATATGCCACATATAAGCGGGATTAAACTAGCTCAATTGGTCAAAGAACAATATCCTTCTGTTCATATTATCTTTTTAACGGGTTATGACGACTTTGACTACGCTTTGTCAGCAGTAAAATTAGGTGCTGATGATTATTTACTAAAGCCGTTTTCGCGGGAAGATGTGGAAACGATGTTGTTGAAAGTCAAAGAGAAATTGGACAAGGAGCGAAAGCAGCAGCAAGTTCATGAACTGGTTGAGCAAGCAGAATTTTCTGATTTAGAACAAGCAATTCATGATCGTTTGACCGATACAGAATTGTCTCTTAAATCACTTGCTTTTCAGTTAGGGTTTAGTCCGTCTTATTTGAGTGTTCTCATCAAAAAAGAGCTGGGCTTGCCATTTCAGGATTACTTAATTCAAGAACGGATGAAGAAAGCAAAATTACTGCTTTTGACAACTGACTTGAAGGTTTATGAAATTGCAGAGCAGGTCGGCTTTGAAGATATGAACTATTTTTCTCAACGCTTCAAACAAGTCGTTGGAGTGACACCGCGGCAATTTAAACGAGGAGAAGGGAAATGAAACGTTATTCGCTTCTGATTCAGTTAGTGATTTATGTTTTTATCATGATATTAGCTCTTTTGGGAATTGTCGGTGGGATTTATTATCAGACTAGTTCGGTTGCTATTCGCCAGACAACTGAGCAAAATACACGCAAGACCATTCAGCAAAGTGGTCAGTTTATCACTTCTTATTTACAAAAAGTTAAACAGACAACGAGTAGTTTGGCTGAAAATGAGAAAATAAAGACATACGCACAAACACCAAGCCAAGAAAACGCTGAACAACTTCGGCAATTATTCGCAACGATTTTAAAAACAGATTTGGATTTGGTATCTGCTATTTTGGTAACAAAAGACGGTAATCTCATATCAACAGATCCTGAATTAACCATGAAGACATCCACTGATATGATGAAAGAAAAATGGTATCAGGATGCTATCCATAAAGGTGCTATGCCGATTTTGACACCAGCACGAAGAACCGTCAGCCATACAATTGGTGAAAAATGGGTGATTTCAATCATGCAGGAAGTTGTAGATAAAGACGGTAAAAATTTGGGGGTTGTTCGCTTAGATATTGGATACAAGACGTTGGAAGCTTACTTAGATCAACTGCAGTTAGGAAAAGAAGGATTTACCTTTATCGTCAATGCCAATCATGACTTTGTCTATCATCCTAAAAAAGCAGTTTATTCTTCTAACGCTGAAATGAAAGCGATGGCGCCCTATCTTTCTGTCAAAAATGGCTATGTCAAATCAAAACAAGCTTATGTATCTCAATATCAAATTCCAAATAGTGGTTGGACATTGATTGGGGTTTCTTCAATGGAACAATTGCATGCAGTTCAAACGCAGATTTTGTGGTCTTTTATTGGAACAGGTCTGTTTGCTTTGGGTGTTTGTCTAATAGGGATCTGGTTTGTGCTTCGGCTTTGGATTAAGCCTTTGCGAGATTTGCAAGCAACCATTTTAAAGGTTGGAAGTGGGCATTCAGATTTGAGGGCTAATGAAACCGGCTCTCCTGATTTAGTTGATTTGGCAAGACAATTTAATATTATGTTAGACCGGATTGATCAATTGATGATTGCAGTCAAAGAAGAGGAACAGAATGTCAGAAAATATGAATTGCAGGCGCTTTCCAGCCAAATCAACCCGCATTTTTTGTACAATACGTTGGATACAATTGTATGGATGGCAGAATTTAATGACAGCAAGCGTGTGGTAGAAGTAACAAAATCACTCGCTAAGTATTTCCGTTTAGCTTTGAACCAAGGACATGAACAAATTTCTCTTAAAGATGAAATTGACCATGTGCGTCAGTATCTCTTTATTCAAAAACAGCGCTATGGTGAGAAATCACAATATGAGATTAAAGAGTTGAAGCAATATGATGACTACAAAATTCCGAAGTTGATTTTGCAGCCTTTGGTTGAGAACGCCATTTACCATGGTATCAAAGAAATGAATCGTCAAGGGATGATTCGAGTTAGCGTTTCTGAAAATGACACGCAGCTCATCGTTTCAATTTATGACAATGGTCGTGGCTTTGTCGCCAGCGAAACTACAAATGCTACACTCGTTCGCTTGGGTGGTGTCGGTTTGAAGAATGTTAATCAGCGTTTGCAATTACAATTTGGTAAATCCTATCACATGGAAATTAAATCTGAAGAAAATACTTATACGGAGATTCGTCTCTATTTTCCAAAGGCAAATAAAACCAACTGATGAAAGATTTCAGTTGGTTTTTAATATTTAATTCCCAACACTGGAGAATTTTTTCATGCCGTATTTGAATAAAGCGTAGTTGATAGTAAAAATAACAAGTAGGACTAAAGGAAGTAGCAAACCAATCCAGCTTAGATTTAAAAAATAAAGAGCTGGAAAAAAAGAAGTAAAAGCATAAGGAAATACAAAAATTAGTATCAATTGGATAAAGGTTGGGTAAATTTTGATAGGGTATTGTGCCATTTGATTGAGGGAGAAAATCCCCATTGTGATAGGGAAAGATTCGACAATCCAAAAAGCAAGAGCAGTAGGTCCTAATTGAATAGCGGCATAGAGTAAACCAATACAAATACAGATAAAGACAAAGAGAAGTAGATGAAAAATGTTCCAATGCAGTCCGAGTAAATGATAGGATTGATAAGTTGCAATAGCTCCCATCAGTGTTGTGCCAAAGCCTTGTAGCTGCACGCGTTCACAAATTAGCTGAAAAAGAGGATTGATGGGCATGATAAGCAGGCGTTCAAACTCACCTTTGCGAATATAGCGGCTTCCAAACATCCAAAGATTGTCAAAGAAAATCAGGTGAACTGAACGTCCGATAGTTGCCATTCCATAAATAAATAGCATTTGTCCATAGTTGAATCCGGCAATTTCCTTGATATTTGCAAATAATACATTTAAAAAGATTAAATAAACAATCTGTTCAATCAAGGAAGAGACAAGTCCGATGAAGAAGTCCATTCGGTAAGACATGCTAGCAATCAAGTAAGCTTTGAGGTTATAAAAATAAATGTTGATGTATTTCATCTTCAACCTCCTAAAATGACTAAACGACGTTTAGCTTGATACCAAAGAAAAGCAATGAAAGCTGAAAGTATCGGAATCCAAGCCAATTGAATCCAGAAGAGCTCAAAATTAACCTGTCTTTTCAAAAGGATATTGACCGGAAAATTAACAGCAAAGCTATAAGGTAATAGTTTCAAAATATTTGCAATATTTTCTGGATAAAAACTTAGTGGCAAAAGCGCTCCTGAAGCGAGTGAAAAAAGCCCGTTTCTGAGAATCAAAATTCCCCAAGTATTTGCCGTGAAGAAGGCTGTTAAGCTAAATCCTAAATCTAACAGGAGGATGATAAACATTCCTAATAAACTAGAAAATAGGAAAAGCAATCCTGTCTGCCAATTTGGAAGATAAAACTGTCCTTGAAGCAAAGGGATAACTAATAAAATTGGAATGAATTTAACAATTTCAACAATTTTGACAGCAAAGTCTTGGAAAAAGAGCGAAGTAATGAGGGAATAAGGATAGAGTAGCTCACCAGTAATATTCCCATCTACAATCATCAGAGATAGATCCCGTCCAATACTAAAACTATTTAGATTTCCTAGTAGATTTGCGAAGATAATATAGGTAGTGAACGTTTCTAAAGTATAACCATTAACGTGAGATTGAGTGAAAAAAATAGTTTTCCAAACAAAAATAGAGACAAGAACTTGTATGAAAGTACGAATCAAGGTTGCAACAAAGAAAGATTTATATTGAAGTTGCGTAATAAGAGCTAATCGTGTGATATGGATATATTTACTCATCAAGCCCCTCCTCATAAATTTGTTTGACGATATTTTCAATTGTCAATTCTTTGATAGCTAGGTCTTCGATTGAATAATGATCAAAAATCTGATTAATAACTTGGGCATTAGTATAAATATCCGTCTGATAATGAATATTGAAATGATAAGAGTCAATTTTCTCAAAACGAAAACCATTGATTTGGAACAGCTCTTCTATTGGCGTTTGCGTTTTGAAAGAAATGGTTTTAATTGTTGAAAACTTTTCTCTTAATTGCGTCAGACTTCCGTCATAAACCTTTTTGCCCTTATCAATAATGAAAATTCGTTTGCAGAGCGACTCAATATCCTGCATATCATGAGACGTAATGAGGAAAGTTGTCTGATACTCTTTATTCATAAAGCGAATGAAAGAGCGGATGGTTTCTTTTACACTGGCATCAAGACCGATTGTAGGTTCATCCAAGAAAACAACGGCAGGTTGATGAATGAATATAGCAGCAAATTCGCAGCGAACTCGTTGCCCGAGCGAAAGATTACGAACAGGCTGGTGAATAAAATCTCCTAGCTGCAACAGGTCAATTAATTGCTCCAAGCGTTCCTCAAAAACTTTATCAGGAACGTCATAGATTTTCGCATGCAAAATAAAAGATTCCAGCACAGGAATATCCCAACGTAAATGTGATTTTTGTCCGAACAAAACGCCAATTTGCTTATTGACTGCTGTGCGATGTTTCTGTGGGGTAAGTCCATTAATTTTAACATTGCCTCGATCTGGATAAAGAACACCCGTCAGCATTTTTATAGTCGTGGATTTTCCGCTTCCATTCGAACCAATATAACCAATAATTTCACCTTTTTGGACCGTTAATGAAATATTCTGTACAGCATGAATTTGTTTTTTCTTAGGGCGAAAAAAGGCTTTGATAGAACCTTTAAGACCTAATTCTTTCTCGACAATACTATATGTCTTATATAATTGATTTGCTTCAATCATCATTATCTCCTTGTGGCAGAAAACGTTTGCGTATATTCATTATAACAAGTTCACGAGATCTGCGCAAGTGAATCTTATGGAATGATCTTTTGCACAGAAAAAGGATGAGACAAGATTTCTCAACCTTTTCTTTAGATCAATGACTGGAAGCAGCAGAAGTAGCATCTGCCTCACCCCTACTCTCGCTGTGACTACCTGTATCCGAAGCACCGGAAGTAGCATCAGCTTTAGCCTGTCCTCCTGCAGGAGTGAATGGACCGCTTCCGCCAACTAGCTGCTGACCAGTTGTTTCCAAGTACCATTCCAGCCATGGTCTGAAATTAAAGACAATTTCATTGATACCAGCGTAAGAGCCGTCTGGATAGTACATGGCCTGATAATTGTGTGTATTTAAAACTGGTGAATGCGGATTTGGAATCAGGGTGCGGACGTATTCTTGATTGCCGTTACGCAAGGTTCCGACCACCCACTCTACATTTTTCATTCTGCCAGTCGGAAGTGAATTGTGAACCGTTGATAGGCGGTTTCCTGACTGAGATGGTATACGTTTTGCCAGCATGGTATCAGGGTCTTGATGTGCATTGTTGTAGTAGAGGAATTGATTGTTGTCATCGGCGTAAGTCAGTTCAAAAGGCATGGATTTCAAGAACATATTGATCTGATCCACCGTTAAAATACCGTGGTCTAGTTTTACATAGGTATCTCCTGAGACAGCGCCCACCATGGCAGCGGCTTTTTCAACCCATTCAGGATCATCTGGGTCAATGCCTTGAATCGTTGTTGCGATAGGTTTGGTAACATCTAAATCTTCTGGTTCAATTGGTTTTGGTTTTTTCAATTTTGAAACGACCTCTACATATTTCATAAAATTATCCAAGCAGGTTTCAAGGAATTTGACGGTTCCTTCGTTGGTAATATTTCCCTCATCGTCAAAGGCTTCTTTGGCTTTTCCAAGCAGAAATTCATTTCCGGGAAGAGTATAAGCATTGACACCTGGTGCGTCGAGAATTTTGCGTAAATGGACCTGTGCGCGTGAAGTTCCTTGATCGTAGTAAGAAGCGCCCACAATCATGACAGGCTTGTTTTCAAATGGATGAACTTCAAATGACAGCCACTCAAGCACGCTTTTCAGAGCGGCGGTAATGGTATGGTTGTGCTCAGGTGTTGCGATAATGACTCCGTCTGCACGGGTAATTTTGTTGTATAGGAGGCGAAGCTGGAAAGATTCGTCCCATTTTTCGTCTTGATTAAACATCGGAACTTCATCAATTTCCAAGACTTCCAATTCAAATTTTAGTTTAAAATGTCTTCTGATAAATTCCAGTAATTTACGATTATACGATTGCTCTGCATTTGAGCCTACAATTCCTACAAATTTCATTGCGTCATTCTCCTTTGCTTACAAGTTTTCCCAGTCGAAGTTTTCAGCTTCTTTGTGCAATAATTCCTGCGCACTAGATAGCTTCTCGGTAATTTTCACAAAAAGGCGGAAATCATCAAAGAGTGCATCCAATTTCTGAATGGTTTCAAGGTCAATGAGATTGCCATTTTTATCAAATGCTTGCAGAGAGTGCGACAGCAAAAATTCAGAGCCAGGCATGACGGAAGATTTCAACTCAGGGGCATCCAAAATCTGGCGAAGCTGTAACTGTGCACGAGACGAACCCAAGGTTCCAAAGGAAGCACCTGTAATCATGACCGGTTTATTGAGCAGTGGATAAATGCCGTAAGATAGCCAAGCTAGAGCACTCATGAGCGAAGCTGGGATAGAGTGGTCGTATTCAGGCGTTCCGATAATGACCCCGTCAGCCGCTTCGATCTTTTCAGCAATTTCCGTTACAATAGCTGGAAGTTTTTTGTCTGCGGGTTTATTGAAAATGGGAATGTCTTTGATTTCCACCAGTTCAATTTCTGCTTTATCCGCAAAATGTTTTTGCATATATTGTAATAGTTGGCGATTGGTGGAACGTTTTGAATTTGTACCAACTAAACCGATGAGTTTTAACATAATTATTTCCTTTCCGATATTAAAATAGCAGTTCTGGCTTTAAACCAGAAGAATAGAATAATTGACCATCTTTTGTAATCCCTAACGCTTCAATCTGTTCTTCTTTTTCAACTTGTTCTAGAATAGACGATGGGCTTTCACCAAATAATCGTGTTGTCCAAATTTCACCATCTACAGAGCGATTAGACACAATCGTTAAACTAGCGACATTTGTCTCCACAGGATAGCCTGTCTTACCATCAAGAATATGGTGATAGGTTTGCCCTTGTTTTTCAAGGGTTCGCTCATAAATTCCTGAAGTCACAACGGATTGATTCACGATAGGAAGAATGGCGAGGTTATTTCCGCGTGTTAATTTTGGATGCTGAATCCCAATCCACCAAGGACGCTTGGAAACTTGGTTGATTCCTAGGGTTAATACATTCCCGCCTAGATTGATGAGAGCAGAAGTCACGCCTTTATTTTTTAAGAACTCCATCACTTTATCAGCAATATAGCCTTTTGCAAGTGCTCCAAGGTCAATTTTCATTCCTTCTTTTGCCAAAAAAACACTAGAAGAAGCAGAATCGAGTTTAATAAAAGTAGGTTCTATTAAAGAAAGGCAATATTTGATTTCTTCCGGCTGAGGCACTTTAGCGTTTGAAAAACCAATTCGCCATGTTTGTACAAGTGGTCCGATAGTAATATTTAAGTGACTATTTTGAGCTAAACTATGCTGTTTTCCTAGCTCAATTAGCTCAAACAAATCAGGATGCACCTGAACCCATTGCTTTCCAGCTTGATGATTGATTTTCATCAATTCCGAAGCATCATCATTTGCACTAAAGCGTTTCTCATACAGAAAAAGTAGCTGAATAACTTCGTCAAGTAGCAAACCTGCTTGCGGATGCAGAATTGAAATCGTAATCGTCGTTCCCATTAAGTGAATGGAACGAGAGCTGAAGTCCACTATATCACATCCTTTCTACAAATAAAAAATACATACCTATTATAACAGATAGATAACGTTTTCACAAACTTTTTTATAATTTTCTGACAATTTCAACAAAGCTGTCTGTCTACAAAATGAGATAAAAACTACATTGAGATTAGAAATGAAAGCATTCATGAAAAGTTCTCTTAAATTGATAGAAAATGTAATATTTTTCAGTTTTATGAGCAAATATATTGTAAACGCTAACACGTAATGTTATAATGTTTTAGTAAATTAAAAATTAAGGTAGGAATTGCTCTATGAGTAAAATTGTTGTTATTGGTGCCAACCATGCTGGTACAGCTTGTATCAATACGATGTTAGACAACTTCGGAAATGAAAACGAAGTTGTGGTGTTTGACCAAAATTCAAACATTTCTTTTTTAGGATGCGGAATGGCGCTTTGGATTGGTAAGCAAATTGACGGTCCAGAAGGATTGTTCTATTCAGATAAGGAAAAACTTGAAGCAAAAGGTGCTAAAGTTTACATGGAAAGCCCTGTTTTATCAGTTGATTATGATAAAAAAGAAGTGACCGCACTTGTAAACGGTCAAGAACATCTTGAATCTTATGACAAATTGATTTTTGCGACTGGTTCACAACCAATCATTCCGCCGATTAAAGGTGTTGAAATTGTAGAAGGGAATCGCGAATTTAAAGCGACTCTGGAAAACGTTCAATTTGTAAAATTATATCAAAACTCAGCTGAAGTGATTGAAAAACTGAAAAACAATAAAGGAATCAATCGAGTTGCTGTTGTTGGAGCCGGCTACATTGGTGTTGAACTCGCAGAAGCTTTTGAACGCCTTGGAAAAGAAGTAATCTTGATTGACGTTGCAGATACTTGTCTTGCTGGTTACTACGATCGTGAATTGTCTGATTTGATGAGTAAAAACTTAGCAGATCATGGTATTAAACTTGCCTACGGTCAAACTGTGCAAGCAGTTGAAGGCGAAGGCAAAGTTGAACGTATTGTAACAGATAAAGAAACGTTTGACGTAGATATGGTCATTATGGCTGTTGGCTTCCGACCAAACACTGCCCTTGGCGCTGGCAAGATTGAACTTTTCCGTAATGGTGCATTCCTTGTTGATAAGAAACAAGAAACAAGCATCCCAGGAGTTTATGCGGTTGGTGACTGTGCAACGATTTATGACAACGCCCTTGATGAAATGAGTTATATTGCACTTGCTTCAAATGCGGTTCGTTCAGGTATTGTTGGTGCTTACAACGCAACTGGTCATGTATTAGAAAGCATTGGTGTGCAAGGCTCAAACGGTATCAACATCTACGACCTTAAAATGGTTTCAACTGGCTTGACATTGGAAAAAGCAAAATCTGCTGGCTACAATGCCGTTGAAACTGGCTTTAACGACCTTCAAAAGCCAGAATTTATCAAACACGATAACCATGAAGTAGCCATTCGTATCGTTTTTGATAAAGATACACGTGTCATCCTTGGAGCACAAATGGCTTCACATGAAGATATTTCAATGGGTATTCATCTCTTCTCACTTGCAATCCAAGAAAAAGTGACCATTGATAAACTAGCTTTGACAGATATTTTCTTCCTGCCACACTTTAACAAACCTTATAACTACATCACAATGGCAGCATTGACAGCTGAAAAATAAGGATAGGCTATTAAGTTTACAAACCAGTTTCGTATGAGGCTGGTTTGATTTTTTATTTAGAATTTCATTCTCTAAAACAAATTCTGCAAGCAATAATAAAAATTGTAAAATTATGCTAAAATAGAGAGAGAACATATTTGGGAGGCAACGATGTCTGTTCATACAGAAAAAGGAATATCAAATACCAAGAAAGAATTTGCATTTACATCTAGTTCGATTATTCTGCAAGTTTCAAGAGGAATTTTAGTCGGGATTATCGTGGGTGCAATTGTTGGTTCTTTTCGTTTTTTGATTGAAAAGGGATTTCATATCATTCAACATTTCTATCAGCAAGGTCATGATAGTATGATTTGGTTTGCTTTTATTTTGTTATTTTATGCTTGCGTGATTTGGATAAGTGCAAAGTTAACGCTCTCGGAAAAAGATATTAAAGGTTCTGGAATTCCGCAAGTAGAAGCAGAGCTGAAAGGGCTGATGACCTTATCTTGGTGGAGTGTCCTTTGGAAAAAGTATATTCTAGGTGTTTTAGCCATTGCAAGTGGCTTGATGCTAGGACGTGAGGGACCCAGTATTCAACTTGGAGCAATGGGTGGAAAGGGAATTGCCAAACATCTTCATTTAAGCCCTGTGGAAGAGCGTTCTTTGATTGCTAGTGGAGCGGCAGCAGGGCTGGCAGCAGCTTTTAATGCTCCGATTGCGGGTTTACTGTTTGTTATTGAGGAAGTCTATCATCATTTTTCACGTTTCTTTTGGGTCTCGTCTTTGGCGGCAAGTTTAACGGCGAATTTTGTTTCGCTTATAATTTTTGGAATGACACCCGTATTAAATATGCCAGATAATATTCCTCTGATGGGACTAGGGCAATACTGGCTTTATTTGTTGTTAGGAATTTTTCTTGGTTTTTCAGGATTTTTATATGAAAAAGTTGTTCTAGCCATGCCTCGTATTTATGATATGATTGGTGAAATTTTGCATCTTTCTCCGCAATATTATCCTATTATAGCCTTTATTTTCATTTTACCAGTAGGATATTTTCTTCCACAGCTTTTAGGCGGTGGCAATCAACTGGTTCTCTCTTTAACCAGTCAACACTATCTGCTATTAACATTAGTGATGTTTTTTGTTATTCGCTTTATCTGGAGTATGATTAGTTATGGTAGTGGGCTTCCTGGTGGTATTTTTCTACCCATTTTAGCTCTCGGCTCTCTTTTAGGGGCAATTGCTGGTGTCGTTTGTGTGCGATTAGGCTTTGCAACTCAAGAGCAATTTCCCATTTTTATTATTTTAGGTATGAGTGGCTACTTTGGTGCCATTTCAAAGGCTCCGCTAACTGGCATCATTTTGGTGACTGAGATGGTTGGTGATATACGAAACCTCATGCCTCTTGGTCTAGTGACTTTAGTGGCATACGTTGTAATGGATTTACTGGGTGGAGCACCTGTGTATGAGGCTATGCTAGAGCGATTGCTTCCAGATAGCATGGCAGATGATAGTGAGACAACGCTTATCGAAATTCCTGTTTCTGAGAAAATAGCCGGCAAGCAAGTGCACGAATTAGAACTACCAAAAGATATTCTAATTACCATGCAACATCACAACGGAAGAAATCAAACAGTGAATGGTAGCACGCGCCTGTATCTAGGAGATATGATTTATGTAGTCTTGAAAAAATCAGATATTGGACGCATTAAAGATTTGCTATTGTAAAAGAGGGAAACCTCTTTTTTAGAACCTAAAAGAATAACCCATAATTTCCGAACGATAAAAAATATTATACGTCATTATATTGTAATTTCTGTACCTTATGTTATAATACTAAAGGAAACGTCAGGAAAGACGTAGCGATGTGAAAGCATAGGTAGGTCATTTTTGCATACAATTTACTATTTAAGGAGAGTGACATGCTGAACGAATTTCCTATTTTTGATTATGAAGACATTCAATTGATTCCTAATAAATGTATCCTCAAAAGTCGGTCAGAAGCTGATACGACAGTTACTTTTGGAAATCACACCTTCAAACTTCCTGTTGTTCCAGCTAATATGCAAACAATTCTGGATGAAGATGTAGCAGAAAAATTGGCGAAAAGTGGCTATTTCTACATCATGCACCGTTTTGACGAAGCTGGCCGTATTCCTTTCATCAAGCGCATGCATGAGCAAGGACTGATTGCTTCCATTTCGGTTGGTGTGAAAGATTATGAATATAATTTCGTTAGCCAGTTGAAAGAAGATGCACCAGAATATATCACGATTGATATTGCGCATGGACATTCAGATAGTGTGATTGATATGATTCATCACATCAAAAGAGAACTCCCTGATACTTTCGTGATTGCAGGAAATGTCGGGACACCAGAAGCTGTTCGTGAGCTGGAAAACGCTGGAGCAGATGCAACAAAAGTTGGCATTGGACCAGGAAAAGTTTGTATCACAAAAGTAAAAACTGGCTTTGGTACAGGAGGTTGGCAATTAGCTGCTCTTCGTTGGTGTGCAAAAGCTGCACGCAAACCGATTATTGCGGACGGTGGCATTCGTACGCACGGCGACATTGCCAAATCCATTCGCTTTGGTGCTACTATGGTGATGATTGGTTCCCTATTTGCAGGTCATATCGAAAGCCCAGGTCAAACGGTCGAAGTGGATGGTGAACAATTTAAAGAGTATTATGGTTCAGCTTCAGAGTACCAAAAGGGTGCTTATAAGAATGTGGAAGGAAAGAAAATTCTTTTACCAGTTAAAGGACATTTAGCTGACACTTTAGTTGAAATGGAGCAGGACTTGCAAAGTGCTATTTCCTATGCTGGCGGAAGAGATTTAGCTGGTCTTAAGCACGTAGATTACGTCATTGTGAAAAATTCCATTTGGAATGGTGACGCTCATTAACAATAAAATAATTACTTATTTATATTACGAATTTGGCGTAATGTTTCTACAAGGCACCTAATGTCTAACAATAAGTAAGTCTTCAACTTTCCTGCTATGTTTTTTAGCAAGGAATTTTGTATTCAGTTGGTTAACCAATTGTTTTAGGCTTGCTTTTGGCAAGTCTTTTGTTTTTTCTAAAAGGAGATTTTATGAAATTATTAGAAGAACGCATCCTAAAAGACGGAAATGTTTTAGGAGAAAATATTTTAAAAGTGGATTCATTTCTGACTCACCAAGTCGATTTCAACTTGATGAAAGAAATTGGTAAAGTGTTTGCAACCTATTTTCGCTCGGCTGGTATTACAAAAGTTGTGACAATTGAGGCATCTGGAATAGCACCTGCTATCTATACAGCAGAAGCATTGGGCGTTCCGATGATTTTTGCGAAAAAATCAAAAAACATCACTATGACAGAAGGTATTTTGACGACCGAGGTCTATTCTTTTACCAAGCAAGTGACAAGTACGGTCTCAATTGCAGGGAAATTTTTAAATCATCATGATAAAGTGCTTATTGTCGATGATTTTCTAGCAAATGGGCAAGCAGCTAAAGGGCTGGTTAATATCATTGAACAATCAGGTGCCCATGTGGAAGCGATTGGCATTGTGATTGAAAAATCATTTCAAGAAGGAAGAAAGTTGCTAGAAGAAGATAGGCGAAAAGTCGTTTCTTTGGCTCGTATTCAAAAATTTGAAAATGGAAAAGTTGTATTTATGGAGGCTGATGCATAATGGAACTGAAAGAAGAAAAACACTCACAGGCGGCTGTCTTAGGTTTGCAGCACTTATTGGCAATGTACTCTGGGTCAATCCTTGTACCCATTATGATTGCTGGTGCGCTAGGTTATTCGAGCCAACAGCTGACCTATCTCATCTCCACAGATATTTTTATGTGTGGTGTGGCAACATTTTTGCAATTGCAACTCAATAAATATTTCGGAATTGGCTTGCCAGTCGTACTTGGCGTTGCTTTTCAATCGGTTGCACCTCTGATTATGATTGGTCAAAAACATGGAAGTGGAGCTATGTTTGGAGCGCTCATCGTTTCCGGTATCTACGTTCTTTTGATTGCAGGAATTTTTTCTAAAATTGCTAATTTCTTCCCACCGATTGTGACGGGCTCAGTCATTACAACCATTGGTTTGACACTTATTCCTGTTGCGATTGGCAATATGGGAAATAATAGTGAAAAGCCCACTGCACAAAGTTTGCTGTTAGCTGCTGTTACGATTTTAATTATACTGTTAGTAAATATCTTTGCGAAAGGCTTTCTTAAATCCATTTCCATTCTGATTGGCTTAATTATTGGAACGATTATTGCTAGCTTTATGGGCTTAGTAGATTTTGCGCCAGTAGCTCAAGCTCCTCTTGTGCATGTTCCGACACCGTTTTATTTTGGAATACCTAAGTTTGAACTTTCATCCATCATCATGATGTGTATTATTGCAACAGTTTCTTTGGTAGAGTCAACAGGTGTTTATTTTGCACTTTCAGATATTACAAACGAAAAGTTAGATAGCATTCGTCTGCGAAATGGTTATCGTGCAGAAGGACTTGCAGTACTTCTTGGCGGTATTTTTAACACTTTCCCTTATACAGGATTTTCACAAAATGTTGGTTTAGTCAAACTTTCTGGAATTAAAACACGTCTACCAATCTATTATGCAGCAGGATTCTTAGTCTTGTTAGGATTATTACCAAAATTCGGAGCTTTGGCACAAATTATTCCAAGTCCTGTACTCGGTGGTGCCATGCTTGTCATGTTTGGTTTTGTTTCTGTTCAGGGAATGCAAATGCTAGCACGAGTTGATTTTGAACACAATGAACATCATTTCTTGATTGCCGCTGTGTCTATTTCTGCAGGAGTCGGCTTAAATGGAAGCAATCTTTTTAACAGTTTGCCAACCGGCTTGCAAATGTTTTTCTCAAATGGAATTGTTATGGCGAGCGTCATTGCGATTGTATTGAACCTTATTTTAAATCGTGAGAAGAGATAAAGCTCGACAAGAGGCTGGGAGGATTTTCTCCTAGCTTTTTTGACTATTTTGAGCGCTTATAGTATAGTTAAGAGAGAAAGCATTGTTTGAGGAGATTGTATGTACCAAGCTCGCAATTTAAAAGAAAGAATGACCTTATTTATCTCGATTTTTTTGCCAATTTTGATTTATCAACTGGCCAATTTTTCAGCCTCGTTTGTGGATACAACCATGACAGGGCAATACCATACGTTGCATTTGGCGGGAGTTTCAATGGCGACTAGCTTATGGAGTCCGTTTTTTACTTTTTTGACTGGTATTGTCTCAGCCTTGGTTCCGATTATTGGACATCATCTAGGACAAAAACAGGAAGAAAAAATCGCTTCTGATTTTTATCAGTTTATTTATTTATCTCTCGGCTTGTCTCTTCTCTTGTTTGGGCTCGTTTTTCTAGGCGCACCGCTTGTTTTGTCCAATATTGGATTAGAACCATTAGTAGCAGAAGTCTCTATACACTACCTCTGGTATTTGGCATTTGGTATTATCCCTTTGCTTTTATTTAGTGTTGTACGCTCTTTATTAGACGCATTAGGATTGACAAGATTATCCATGTATCTTATGTTGCTCTTGCTACCGTTGAATGCCAGTTTTAACTACATTTTAATTTATGGGGCATTTGGTTTCCCAGAAATGGGCGGAGCAGGAGCGGGGCTGGGGACTTCGTTGGCTTACTGGGTGCTGTTAATCCTTTCGGTAGTAGTTGCCAAAAGACATCCTAGAATTAAAAAATATCAATTATGGAAAATTCGACCTTTGGACAAAGAAGGATTGCAGGAAGGGATTCGTCTCGGTTTTCCTATTGGCGGAACTGTCTTTGCAGAAGTTGTGATATTTTCAGTCGTAGGTTTGCTCATGGCTAAGTTTTCTTCGTTAATCATTGCCAGTCACCAATCGGCTATCAGCTTTTCCAATCTTATGTATGCTTTTCCTATGAGCATTTCTAATGCTATGGCGATTATCGTTTCTTACGAAATTGGCGCAAAGCGCCTAGACTATGTCAGAAAATATTGTGTTTTGGGAAGATTGACTGCACTTGGGTTCGCTGTTTTCACGCTGACATTTTTATATCTTTTCCGTTATCAAGTCGCTTCACTGTATGGAACCAACAAAGAATTTATACGTTTGACGTCTATTTTCTTAACTTACAGTTTATTTTTTCAATTAGCAGATACTTTTGCAGCACCACTTCAAGGGATTTTACGCGGATACAAGGATACAAAAGTTCCATTTTATTTGGGCTTGATTGGCTATTGGGGTGTGTCGTTACCAGTTGGATTACTATTGGATTACATGACAAATTTAGGTCCCTTTGCTTATTGGATTGGTTTAATTTCTAGTCTGGTTGTTAGTGGCATTTTATACCAACTTCGTCTTAATCATATTCAAAAAAAGAAATTAGCTTAAATGTTGCATCTACATCATTTATCATTCTGAATTAAAAAAAGAATCTCAGATTTTTATCCAAGATTCTTTTTTGTTATTTTGTACGCATTTCACCTTGTGGGAAATAAGTCCCTTCTGGCATGTCGTTTATGATGACATGAACAGCAGATTGTGGCGCACCAGTATTTTTTACGACAGCGGCAGTAACTTCTTTTGCAAGAGCTTTCTTTTGTTCTAACGTGCGTCCTTCAAATAAATCAATTCTGACAAATGGCATAGTGTTTCTCCTTTTTATCTTTGATATTTTTATTTTATCATAAATTAGGTTTTAAAGCGTGTCAGAATATGGTAAAATAAGAAGTATTAAAAATTGGAGAATTTGAAACGAATTAAAGAAAATGGCTCAGTTGTATTATAAATATGGCACGATGAATTCGGGCAAAACAATCGAAATTTTAAAAGTAGCACACAACTACGAAGAACAAGGCAAAGGTGTTGTCATTATGACGAGCGCACTTGATACACGTGACGGTTTCGGCGTTGTTTCTAGTCGTATTGGCATGAAGCGAAAAGCAGTTGCAATAGCAGAAGATACTGATATTTTCCGCTTTATTCAAGAAATGCCTGAAAAGCCTTATTGCGTATTGATTGATGAAGCGCAGTTTCTTTCTCGTCATCATGTCTATGACTTAGCGAGGGTAGTTGACGAATTAAACGTACCAGTTATGGCTTTTGGTTTGAAAAATGATTTTCGCAATGAGTTATTTGAAGGCTCGAAATATCTCCTGCTTCTAGCAGATAAAATTGATGAGATTAAAACGATTTGTCAGTTTTGCTCCAAAAAAGCAACCATGGTATTAAGAACAACGAATGGTAAGCCGGTCTATGAAGGGGAGCAGATTCAAATCGGTGGGAATGAAACATATATTCCTGTCTGTCGGAAGCATTATTTTAAGCCAGAAATTGACGAAATGAAGAGTTAAGGAGAAGTGTAGCAAACGATGAATATTTATGAACAACTACAAGCCGTTGAAGATCGTTACGAAGAGCTGGGGGAACTTCTGAGTGACCCAGATGTTGTCAGTGACACCAAGCGTTTTATGGAATTGTCCAAAGAAGAAGCAAGTACACGCGATACGGTAGCAACTTATCGTGAATATAAAAGGGTGCTCCAAAACATCACAGATGCCGAGGAAATGATTAAAGACGCTTCTGGCGATGCTGATTTGGAAGAAATGGCAAAGCAAGAGCTCAAAGATGCAAAAGCTGAAAAAGAAGAATACGAGGAAAAATTGAAAATTCTTCTCTTACCAAAAGATCCAAATGATGATAAAAACATCATCTTAGAAATCCGTGGTGCAGCAGGAGGTGATGAAGCCTCGCTCTTTGCCGGTGATCTTCTGACAATGTATCAAAAATACGCTGAATCGCAAGGATGGAAATTTGAGGTTATGGAAGCCTCCATGAATGGAGTCGGTGGCTTCAAAGAAGTAGTAGCGATGGTTTCTGGTCAATCCGTGTATTCCAAATTAAAATACGAATCAGGTGCTCATCGCGTACAACGTGTCCCAGTAACAGAAAGTCAAGGACGAGTTCACACTTCGACAGCCACAGTCTTAGTCATGCCTGAAGTTGAAGAAGTGGAATACGATATTGATCCAAAAGATCTTCGGATTGACATTTATCACGCTTCTGGTGCTGGCGGTCAGAATGTCAACAAAGTTGCAACAGCCGTTCGGATTGTTCACTTGCCGACAAATATCAAGGTTGAAATGCAGGAAGAACGAACGCAGCAAAAGAATCGTGACAAAGCTATGAAGATCATCCGTGCGCGTGTAGCGGATTATTTTGCGCAAATTGCGCAAGACGAGCAAGATGCCGAGCGGAAATCAACTATTGGTACTGGAGACCGATCGGAGCGGATTCGTACCTATAATTTTCCACAAAATCGTGTGACAGATCACCGTATCGGTTTAACGCTGCAAAAGCTAGATACGATTTTAGCTGGGAAATTAGATGAAATCGTGGACGCCTTGGTATTGTATGACCAAACACAAAAACTAGAAGAATTGAATAAATAATGAAATTAGCTCAAATTCTTTCTGAAATGGAAAAACAGCTTGAAGCAGTCGGTGAAGAAGCTGAAAGCCTCTCCTTTACTTTTCAAGTTTTGAGAAACTTATCTTTTACCCAATTTGTGTTGAAAATGCAGGCAGAAGCAACAGAAGATGATATAGAATTACTGAAAAAGATTCAATCTCAATTATTAGTTCATAGACCTGCCCAATACATTATTGGAAATGCAGAATTTCATGGACATTCGTTCAAAGTAGATGAACGAGTGCTAATTCCTCGACCAGAAACCGAGGAATTGGTCAACCTTATCTTGTCTGAAAATCAAAATAGCAGTCTGAAAGTTTTGGATATTGGCACTGGAAGTGGAGCAATTGCTCTCTCTTTGGCTACCGAGCGTGCGAATTGGCAGGTCACGGCTTCCGACGTTTCCCAAGATGCTCTGGATTTGGCGCAAGAAAATGCAGAAGAAATTGATGTAGCGATTGATTTTGTTCAGTCTGATTGTTTTCAGGCAATTACAGGAAAGTATGATATTATTGTATCCAATCCGCCCTATATTTCAGAGACGGACAGAGAAGAAGTAGGACTAAATGTCCTTGCTTCAGAACCTCATCTTGCTCTTTTTGCTGAAGAAGATGGGTATGCTGTTTATCGAAAAATTGCTGAGAACGCCAAAAAACATTTGACAGAAAAAGGTAAAATCTATCTCGAAATTGGCTACAAACAAGGGGAACATGTAAAAGAACTATTTCAGTCTGCATTTCCAAAAATGAGAATTCGCGTTTTGCAAGATCAATTCGGAAAAGATAGAATGGTAGTGGTAGATAATGGATAAAATTGAAGAAATGCTGAGCAGCGGAGGAGCAGTCGTGCTGCCAACGGAGACTGTATATGGTTTATTTTGTAAGGCACTGGATGAACAGGCTGTCAGTCATGTCTATGACTTAAAAGGCAGACCTCGCGAAAAGGCCTTGAATTTAAATGTTTCAAGCTTAGAAGAAATTTATCAATTTTCCAAACATCAGCCTCAGTATTTAAAAAAGCTCTATCAAGCCTTTCTACCCGGTCCTTTGACCATTATTTTACAAGCTAATGAACAAGTTCCCATTTGGGTAAATTCAGGTATGAAAACAATTGGTTTTCGTGTCCCTAGTCATCCTAAAACATTGGACTTGATTAGAAAATTTGGACCTCTCATTGGTCCGTCCGCAAATTTATCTGGAAAGAGTAGCGGAGTAAACTTCCAGCAAATTATGACCGATTTCAATCACGAAGTTCTTGGTATAGAAGATGATGCTTTTCTAACAGGACAGGATTCAACTATTTTGGATTTATCTGGTGAAACAGCACATATTCTACGCCAAGGTGCTGTCACTTGCGAAGAAATTCTCGCTAAAATTCCAGAAATTCACTTCTAAACCTTGACTAAATAGGTTTTAGCCCCGCTTTAAGAGAAGGGAGACTCTTATGATTTTTGACCATAAAGACTATAAAGAATATGACGCTGAGCTTTGGGAAGCCATTGCTGCAGAAGAAAAACGTCAGCAAAACAATATTGAATTGATTGCTTCAGAAAATGTTGTTTCAAAAGCTGTTATGGCAGCACAAGGTTCTATTTTAACCAATAAATATGCCGAAGGTTATCCAGGCCGTCGCTATTATGGTGGTACGGACGTTGTGGATGTGATTGAAACTTTAGCGATTGAACGTGCTAAAGAAATCTTTGGAGCAAAATTTGCTAATGTTCAACCCCACTCAGGCAGTCAGGCGAATTGTGCGGCTTATATGGCCTTAATTGAGCCAGGCGACACAGTAATGGGAATGGATCTTGCAGCAGGCGGACATTTGACACATGGCGCAGCTGTTAGCTTCTCTGGAAAAACCTATAACTTTGTGCCTTATAATGTCGATCCTGAAACGGAACTTTTAGATTTTGATGCTATTTTGGCGCAGGCTAAAGAAGTCAAACCTAAATTGATTGTTGCAGGTGCTTCTGCCTATTCTCATATTATTGATTTTGCTAAATTCCGTGAAATTGCAGATACTGTCGGAGCCAAACTCATGGTAGACATGGCTCATATTGCAGGTTTAGTTGCCGCTGGTTTGCATCCAAGTCCAGTACCGTATGCACATATTACGACAACTACTACTCATAAAACCCTTCGAGGACCTCGTGGTGGCTTAATTTTGACCAATGATGAAGAGTTAGCGAAAAAGATCAATTCCGCAATCTTCCCAGGAATTCAAGGAGGACCACTAGAGCATGTCGTAGCAGCTAAAGCAGCTGCTTTCAAAGAAGTATTGGATTCAGATTTCAAAGTTTATGCTCAGCAGATTTTAGATAATGCTAAGGCAATGGTTCAAGTATTCCAACAACATGGTAATTTTCGTGTCATTTCAGGCGGTACGGAGAATCATCTTTTCCTTGTGGATGTGACCAAAGTCGTTGAAAATGGAAAAGTCGCTCAGAACCTTTTGGATGATGTCCATATCACTCTCAACAAAAACTCTATCCCTTATGAAACCTTATCTCCATTTAAAACAAGTGGCATTCGTATTGGAACTGCAGCTATTGCAGCTCGTGGTTTTGGGGTAGCTGAAAGTACTAAAGTAGCAGAATTGATTATTAAAACTTTAGAAAATGCAGAGAATGAAGCTGTTTTACAGCAAGTCCGTGCAGAAGTTAAAGAATTGACCGATGCCTTTCCACTATATGAGGACTGAAATGGACATTTACGTAAAAAAAGCTATTATTCATCAATTTAGTCCGTCAGACACCGACCTTCTTTTAGCAGATAAATATCTCAATATTACTCCTAAGATCGAAGAATATCTTCGCGAGAAGATTGAACGTGTCTATTCAGATGAGGCCAAAACAGGTATTTTTACCGAAGATAATGTCTTTTTATCACATATGACAAAAGACCTTTTAGAAACCTCTGTCAGTATTGCCAATCTCTGGAAAGAGGAGTTTTCGGTGAGCGAAAATCAGAAAACCAATGATTTGATTTTTGTTCAATTTGATAAGGAAGGCGTGGAGCATTTTGCTTTTTTGCGGATTGCTCTGCGAGAAACACTCACTCACTTGGGTGGAGAAGTAGACAATCCTATCAAGATTACCCAGAACAATTTGCCGGGATTTGGTACAGGTGCCGATGAAGCATTGGTTATCGATCTTCAATCACGTAAATACCATTTGATTGAAAAACGAATTAAATACAATGGTGCTTTTCTCAATTATTTTTCTGATAATCTGTTACAAGTCAGTCCTAAAATTTCTCCTAAAAAATCTATCAAAGCCTTAGAAAAAACGGCTCAAAAAGTTGCAGAGAGCTTTCATCAGGATGATTTTCAATTTCAATCCAAGGTTAAATCGTCTATTTTCAAAAATTTAGAAGAAAATGATGAATTATCACCGGAAAAATTAGCAGATGACTTGTTTGATAACAATCTGACAGCTCGTTTGACTTTTATTGATCAGGTTAAGGAAACAATTCCGGAAACAGTTAAATTTGATGAAATTGATAGTAGTCGTCAGAAGAAAAAATTTGAAAACCAAAAGTTCTCTCTTTCAAATGGAATTGAGCTTATTGTCCCCAATAACATCTATCAAGATGCGGAATCCGTAGAATTCATACAAAACGAGAATGGAACCTATTCCATTCTCATCAAAAACATAGAAGATATCCAAAGTAAATAATGTTTAAAATTCTTAGAAAATTGATCCTTCTCATTCTTTTAATTTTTGTTGCTTACAAGTTGGTTCAAGTTCATCATGATGTCAAACAGGTGATGACCTACCGTAGCTTAGTGAGAGAAGTGCTAGACGAGCGAGATACTGCAGCCAATGAGGAACTAGTCCTTGCTATGATTTATACTGAAACAAAGGGAAAAGTTTCTGATGTCATGCAATCTAGTGAAAGTGCAACGGGTCAGAAAAACTCTATTTTAGATAATAAAGAAAGTATTCGACAAGGAGTTCAGACTTTATCCACCAATTTAAATCTAGCGCAAAAAAAGAAAGTAGATGTTTGGACCGCTGTACAAGCCTATAACTTTGGTCGCTCCTATATTGACTACATTGCAAAACACGGTGGCGAAAATACTCTTGATTTGGCAAAAAAATACTCCAAAAATGTTGTCGCACCAAGTTTAGGAAATGTGACCGGCAAAACCTATTCTTATTACCACCCCATCGCCCTCCTACATGGCTCTAAACTCTATATCAATGGTGGAAATTATTATTACTCCCGACAAGTCCAGATGAATATGCACATCATGAAAGTGATGAATTGGTTTTAATAAATCAGAAGGTTAGAGAGCTTTGTTTTCTAACCTTTTTAGATTAGTATTAGTAATAGAAAAAGCAAAAAGATTGTTTTTTCTAAATATTTAAAATATTTCATATTTCTACTTTTATTTTTAAAACGAGAGTGCTATAATAATCACGTAGAATTCTATAATAATTAAAAAGGAAGGTTTTGAGAATATGAATTTTTCAGGTAAAACAGCAATTGTTACCGGTGGTGCAAACGGAATTGGCAAAGAAGTAGTTCGCGGTATTGTTGAAGGTGGTGGTAATGTTATTATTGCCGACATCAATCAAGAAGCGGCTGAACGAGTAATTGCCGAATTTGGAGCAGAACACACGAGCTTTACTTATATGGATTTAGGAAATCACGAATCTATTGTAGAAGCAATGAACAAAATAATCGCAACAGCTGGTAAAATTGATATCTTAGTCAATTGTGCTGGTGTTATTAGCGCGAAACCATTTGAACAATTAACTTACGACGAATGGGAACGCACCATTCGTATTAACCTCTCTGGTTGTTTTTCAACTATTAGTACCATTTTCCCACATTTTATTGAACAAAAAGGGGGAAGAATTGTTAATGTTTCCTCAGTAGCTGCAAAATTAGGCGGTGGTTTGCTTGGAACAGCTGCTTATGCGTCTTCTAAAGCTGGTTTGAACGGTCTTACAAAAGCAGTGGCAAAAGAAGGAGGTAAATATGGCATTGCATGTAATGCGGTTTGTCCTTCTTTTACACGAACGGACATGACTACTGTATTGTCAGAAGACCCTGAAAAGAGTCAGCGTGTCATCAACATGATTCCACTTGGACGTCGTGCAGAACCTGTTGAAATTGCTCAAATGATTCTTTTCTTTGCTAGTGACTTAGCCAGCTTCGTGTCTGGAGAAATCGGTGATTGTGATGGCGGTATTACGCTGGATGGTTAATTTTTTATCGAAAAGATGTATGGCATTCAAGCCTTGTTAAATAAAAACAAGGCTTGAATATATAGAGGAGATATGATTATGAAAATTTTTAATAAGAAAATTAAGATTCCTGGTGATACAATTATTGTTCCCATGTTTATCGGCTGTGTGATAAATACATTTTTCCCTCAAGTGTTGAAAATTGGAGGTTTTACAACCGCTATAGTTCAGGGAGCCGGTCCACTCGTTGGAGCTTTTCTATTCTTTATAGGAGGAACAATCTCGTTAAAGAACACTCCAAAAGCTGTTGGACGTGGAGCGGCTATTATCACATCTAAGATTATTGTTTCAGTTGTTTTAGGTTTGTTGGTAGCAAAAGTCTTCAATGACAATTTTTTAGGTTTAAGTGCTTTGGCGATTATTGGAGCTATGTCTGTCGCTAATAACGCTATGTATGCTGGAATTGTAGAAGTTTACGGAAATGAAATTGATGCAGGCGCTGTTGGTATTACTACTTTAAGTGTTGGACCGATGGTGACAATGGCAGCTCTCAGTAGTGCTGGTCTTGCTAACATTTCTATTTGGAGTTTAGTAGGAACTATTTTACCACTTGTTTTAGGGATTGCATTAGGAAATGCTTTTCCATATATGAAAAAAGTTCTATCAAATGGTGTGACAGCAATTATTATCATTGTTGGATTCTGTTTAGGAGCCAATATGAGCTTTATGCAAATTATTCAAGGTGGTTTACCAGGTATCATACTTGGAGTCATTACAACCTTAGTTGGAGGCTTCTTTGCTATTTTTGCAGATAAAGCCACAGGTGGATCAGGAATTGCTGGTGCAGCTATTTCAAGTACAGCAGCTAGTGCCATAGCTACACCAGCAGCTTTATCGGCTGTAGATGCTTCCTTTAAAGCTGTTGAAGCTACAGCTACCACCCAAATAACAGCATCTGTTATTGTAACAGCTATTTTAACACCAATCTTGACAGCTTGGGTAGCTAAACGCGTGGATACTTCAGAACAAGCGAAAACAATGAATTGATTTTAAAAGTTTACTTGTTGTTTGATGATAACATTTAATGGTTTATTAAAGGGGAGTTTTTGGGACTTTCCTTTTTTACTATTCAACAAATTGCCTTAAATCCAAAACGTCATTTCAAACAAATCAATTGTCATTTAGATTGTTGCATGTTATACTTAAAAATATATCTCGTAGAAAGAAATGCTAAACATGATGAAGAAAATAGCCCTAATTATAGGAATTTTAACAATTTTGATTGCTATTTCTACTTTTTTATTTTACCGTGTCAATGCTGAAGGGAAATTAGACAGACAGAAGTATGTGCAATCAACTACTCCAACCCTATTCTTTCATGGTTATGGGAGTAGTGCCAATGCTGAGCGGCACATGACGGATGCAGCAAAAAAAGCAGGAGTAACGAAAACAGTTATTCGAGCAAATGTTGATAGAAATGGTGCAGTTACGTTGGGGGGAGACATTCCCAAAGGCGCTATCAATCCAATCGTAGAAGTGAACTATGAGGATAACCGCAATCCAAATAAGGTCAGCCAATATGCAAAAGCAGTGGTTACTAAACTGCAGCAAACCTATGGCTTTAAGAAAATGAATATGGTAGGTCATTCTTTAGGGAATATGTCGATTTTGTATTATCTTCTAGATCATGGGCAAGATGAGAAATTACCACAATTACAAAAGCAAGTCAATATTGCTAATTTTGCCGCCGGTTTAGAAGCTATGGGCTTACCAGCTGATGTAAAAGTAGATAAAACGACAGGGAAACCAAATCAAGTCACACAAACTTTCCAAAGATTATTGCCATTACGTGAAGTTTTTCCACAAAATCAAATTGACGTTTTGAATATCTACGGTGATTACAAAAATGGCTCAGATGGTTCCGTTTTAAATGCTTCATCTCGCAGCTTGAAATACTTGGTTGCCGATAATGCAAAATCTTATCAAGAAAAGAAAATCATAGGTAAATTAGCACAACATAGCCAATTACATGAAAATCCAGAAGTAGATAAAATACTAATTCAATTTTTGTGGGGAAAATAAGCTGATAAATTTAAAAGCCAAACTTCTTATTTCTTGAGGTTTGGCTTTTTTGTTTTTATTCCCACTCAACCGTTGCTGGTGGTTTGCTGGTGATATCGTAGACAATGCGGTTGACATGGTCTACTTCATTGACGATACGAACAGAGATTTTTTGTAGTACTTCCCAAGGGACTTTAGCAAAATCTGCTGTCATTCCATCAATAGAAGTAATAGCACGAATAGCAATGGTATAATCATAAGTTCGACCATCACCCATAACACCTACTGAACGAACACCAGTATTCACAGTGAAGTATTGCCAGATATCACGATCGAGTCCAGCTTTCACGATTTCTTCACGGAGAATGGCGTCGGATTCACGTACAGTTGTGAGTTTTTCTTCTGTAATTTCACCCATAATGCGAATAGCAAGTCCTGGACCTGGGAATGGCTGACGCCAAACGATTTCATCCGGCATACCAAGTTCTGTACCAAGTGCACGAACTTCGTCTTTATAAAGTGTATTGAGTGGTTCAATCAGTTTGAACTGCATGTCTTCGGGAAGTCCACCGACGTTATGGTGCGATTTGATTGTTTGGGCAGTATCAGTACCAGACTCAATCACATCAGTATAAAGTGTTCCTTGTGCGAGGAATTTTACATCTTTCAGTTTGCTGGCTTCATCATCAAAGACATAGACAAATTCATTGCCGATGATTTTACGCTTTTGCTCTGGATCAGAAACACCAGCTAATTTATCAAGGAAACGTTTAGCAGCGTCTGCTTTGATGATATTAAGACCGAATTTCCCGCCAAGAGAATCCATGACTTGATCTGCTTCGCCCTTACGGAGCAATCCATGATCTACAAAGATACAGATAAGCTGGTCTCCGATAGCTTTTTGAAGGAGAACGCCAACAACTGATGAATCAACGCCGCCCGAGAGCCCAAGAAGAACACGTTTATCGCCAACCGTTTCTCGAATTCGCTTGATTTGCATTTCAATAAAGTTATCCATTGACCAGTCGCCTTTGGCACCACAAATATTCAAAGCAAAATTGCGTAGAATGTCATACCCATAAACAGAATGACGTACTTCAGGGTGGAATTGGATACCATAGATTTTCTTAGCTGGATTTTCAATAGCTGCAAATGGACAGTCAGCAGAAGTTCCAGTTCGTACGAATCCTTGAGGAATTTCGGTAACAGCATCTCCGTGACTCATAAGAACGATTTGTTTTTCAGGAGTGCTTGCAAAAAGCTGTGAATCAGTATGAATAAGCTCTGATTGCCCATACTCACGGTTTCCGGCATTTCCAGCAGGTACAACTTTCCCACCTAATTTGTGAGTCAAAAGCTGCATTCCATAACAAATCCCTAGAATTGGAATACCCAATTCTAAAATTTCAGGGTCAAGATCAAATGAGCCTTCTTCATAGACAGAATTTGGTCCACCAGACAGGATAATTCCGACCGGATTTATCTCACGAACTTCAGCGGCTGTGATTTTATTGCTTTTTAGCTCAGAAAAAACACCAATCTCCCGAATACGGCGTGAGATGAGCTGATTATATTGGCTGCCATAATCCAATACAATGATTCTTTCAATATCTTGCAATTCAGTTGTAGTTGCCATTTCTTTCCTTTCTCAAATGAAACTTCTTTGTTTATTCTAACACAAAATAGAGACTTTTTCCAATAACATTAAGTAGCGATTGACTTTTATTTCAATTGATAATACAATGAAGAGAGGAAACCATTCTTGAAAGGGGTTACTATGCTTCCAGCCTATATTAAAATTCACGATCAAATAAAAAAAGAAATTGACGAGGAAATTTGGAAAATCGGGCAACGTCTGCCAAGTGAGCGCGATTTAGCTGAACAATTTGAGGTTAGCCGCATGACACTTCGTCAGGCAATCACTCTTTTAGTCGAAGAAGGAGTGCTAGAGCGCCGTATGGGTAGCGGTACATTTGTAGCCAGTACGCGAGTTCAGGAAAAGATGCGCGGCACAACCAGCTTTACAGAAATCATCAAATCCCAGGGCAAGACACCTTCAAGTCAATTGATTTCTTACCGTCGAACACTGCCAAGTAAAGAAGAGGTCGAAAAATTAGGAATTGAAAAGACGGAAAATGTTGTCCGAATGGAGCGGGTACGGTATGCAGATAATATTCCCGTAGTTTACGAAGTCGCTTCCATTCCAGAAAAATTCATCAAAAACTTTAATAAAGAAGAAATTACGAAGCATTTTTTTCAAACCTTACAAGAACATGGCTATAAAATCGGAAAATCTCAACAGACCATTTATGCTCGTCTTGCCAAAGAAAAGATTGCACATTATCTAGAAATCCCTAGAGGACATGCTATTCTTGGTTTAACACAGATTTCTTATTTTGACAACGGCACCGCTTTTGAATATGTTAAAAGTCAATATGTCGGCGAACGATTTGAATTTTATTTGGAAAACAATTGATTCACTTTTCATAATTTTATATATGTAAACACTCTTGCTAATTTAAGAGTGTTTTTTAGTGAGTAAAACTCTTCGCTAGTAGAGTTTATCTGTATTTTTTGATATAATATTTCTTATGGAAATTGAAAAAACCAATCGAATGAATGCTCTTTTTGAGTTTTATGCAGCGCTTTTAACAGATAAACAAATGAATTATATCGAGCTTTACTATGCGGATGATTATAGTCTAGCTGAGATTGCTGAAGAATTTCAAGTTAGTCGTCAGGCTGTTTATGACAATATCAAACGAACAGAAAAGATTCTCGAAGACTACGAAATGAAACTGCACATGTATTCAGATTATATCGTCAGAAGTCAGATTTTTGATCAAATAATGGAAAAGTATGCAGATGACACCTATTTACAAGAGCAAATTTCGATTTTATCCAGTATTGACAATCGAGAATAGTGAATTGTCGACTCAAAAATACCAAAAATCAATAACCAATACATAGAAATTAACTAGGAGAAATAAAATTTATGGCATTTGAAAGTTTAACTGAACGTTTACAGAATGTTTTTAAAAATCTGCGTCGCAAGGGCAAAATTTCAGAGAGTGATGTTCAAGAAGCGACCAAAGAGATTCGTTTGGCACTCTTGGAAGCCGATGTAGCTTTGCCAGTTGTTAAAGACTTTATCAAGAAAGTTCGTGAGCGTGCTGTCGGACATGAAGTTATTGATACGTTAAATCCTGCTCAACAAATCATCAAGATTGTTGATGAAGAATTGACCGCTGTATTAGGCTCTGATACGGCAGAAATTATCAAATCTCCAAAAATCCCGACTATTATCATGATGGTCGGTCTTCAAGGTGCTGGTAAGACTACGTTTGCCGGAAAGTTGGCTAATAAACTCAAGAAGGAAGAAGGCGCTCGTCCTTTAATGATAGCTGCTGATATTTATCGTCCGGCGGCCATTGACCAGCTTACAACTCTCGGTCAGCAAATCGATGTACCAGTCTTTTCACTAGGCACAGAAGTACCAGCAGTAGAGATTGTTCGTCAAGGTCTGGAGCAAGCCAAGGCTAATCACAATGACTATGTGCTGATTGATACAGCTGGTCGCCTGCAGATCGATGAAAAGCTCATGAATGAGCTGCGCGATGTCAAAGCACTGGCTCAACCAAATGAAATCCTCTTGGTTGTAGATGCTATGATTGGTCAAGAAGCCGCCAATGTAGCTCGCGAATTCAACGCTCAGTTGGAAGTGACTGGGGTTATTCTGACTAAGATTGATGGCGATACACGTGGCGGTGCAGCTTTATCTGTCCGTCAAATTACTGGTAAACCAATCAAGTTCACTGGTACTGGTGAAAAGATTACCGATATTGAAACTTTCCACCCAGATCGGATGTCTAGCCGTATTTTGGGCATGGGAGATATGTTGACCTTGATTGAAAAAGCTTCTCAGGAGTATGATGAGCAAAAATCGCTTGAGATGGCTGAAAAAATGCGAGAAAACACCTTTGATTTCAACGATTTCATTGACCAGCTGGATCAAGTACAAAATATGGGACCAATGGAAGATTTGTTAAAGATGATTCCTGGCATGGCTAACAATCCTGCTATGAAGAATTTTAAGGTAGATGAAAACGAAATCGCCCGCAAACGTGCCATTGTTTCATCTATGACACCTACCGAACGGGAAAATCCTGACCTCCTTAATCCAAGTCGTCGCCGTCGGATTGCTGCAGGTTCTGGTAATAGCTTTGTCGAAGTCAACAAATTTATCAAAGACTTTAACCAAGCGAAACAAGTCATGCAAGGTGTCATGTCTGGCGATATGAATAAGATGATGAAGCAAATGGGTCTCAATCCTAACAATTTACCGAAAAATATGCCAAATATGAACGGTATGGATATGTCAGCCCTTCAAAATATGGACATGTCCGCTTTAGGAGGAGCTGGGAATCCTGATATGAGCCAGATGTTTGGTGGCGGCCTTAAAGGAAAAATCGGCGAATTTGCAACCAAACAAGCCATGAAACGTATGGCAAATAAAATGAAAAAAGCTAAGAAAAAACGGAAATAAACAAACGCAAAAAACAAGTCGCTTAATTTAAAGGAACGGCTTGTTTTTTTGTATATTTGTATAATTTTGTAATCACTGAATAGAGATATTGTATAAAACTTCCTCTAACATCTTTCCGAAAAACTGTAATTTTCTTGAAAAAAATATAGGAGTGTGCTATACTTCTATTATAGAAAATGATGGAGAATATCTTAGTGAAACGCGAAATACTATTAGAAAGAATTGAAAAACTAAAGGCCATCATGCCTTGGTACGTTTTGGAATACTATCAATCTAAATTGACTGTTCCATACAGTTTTACAACCTTATATGAATACCTCAAAGAATATGATCGTTTTTTTCATTGGATTTTAGACTCTGGAATTGCTGATGTGTCACAGATTGCAGAAATTCCTCTGCCAGTATTGGAAAATATGACTAAAAAAGACATGGAAGCGTTTATTCTTTACTTACGGGAGCGTCCATTGCTTAATGCTAATACTACGAAAAACGGAGTATCGCAAACCACCATTAATCGCACCCTTTCTGCTCTCTCTAGCCTTTATAAATATTTAACTGAAGAGGTGGAAAACGAGAATGGGGAACCTTATTTCTATCGTAATGTCATGAAAAAAGTGTCTACTAAGAAAAAGAGAGAGACTTTGGCTGCGCGCGCTGAAAACATCAAACAAAAACTATTTTTGGGTGAAGAAACTGAACAATTTTTGAATTATATTGATGAAGAATATCCTAAAAAGTTATCAAATCGTGCTCTCTCCTCTTTTGACAAAAATAAAGAGAGAGATTTAGCCATCATAGCACTGCTTCTTGCGTCTGGCATTCGTCTATCCGAGGCAGTAAATCTTGATTTGAAAGATCTGAACCTCAAAATGATGGTCATCGAAGTTACTCGTAAGGGCGGAAAAAGAGATTCTGTCAATGTTGCAGCTTTTGCCAAAGCTTATTTGGAAAGGTACCTGGAGGTTCGCTCTAAACGTTATAAAGCTGAAAAATCAGACACTGCCCTCTTTTTGACAGAATATAGAGGTGTTCCTAATCGGATTGATGCTTCTAGTGTAGAAAAGATGGTTGCTAAGTATTCTGAAGATTTTAAAGTTCGAGTGACACCTCATAAACTCCGCCATACGCTGGCTACTCGACTTTATGATGCTACCAAATCTCAAGTTTTGGTCAGTCATCAGCTAGGACATGCCAGTACTCAAGTTACAGACCTCTACACCCATATTGTTAATGACGAACAAAAAAATGCATTGGATAATTTATAAAATAAAAAGTTTGCATAATTTAAGGTATGCAAACTTTTTATTTGAATTGAGCTAAATGCTGCTAGTTTGTGCCCATGCTCATAGTTTCTGGTAGGGTACTACCGCCGTCAATGACAATTTGAGATCCTGTAAGATAGGAGGATTCGTCACTACCTAAAAAGGCAAAGAGTTCCCCTACTTCTTGCGGTTTAGCTAATCTTTTCATTGGGACAGCGGTCGCAATATCTTGAATAGGAACTTCTGGATGTTCTGGGTTGGATTCCAAGGCCATTTTTTCGACCATCGGTGTCCGAGCATAGCCTAGCTGGCTGCAGTTAACCCGGATATTGCGATCGGCATATTCTACTGCCAAGGCCTTGGTTAAGCCGACCAGAGCTGCCTTGGTCATCGCGTAAGCTGCTTCTCCAGCATCAGCAACCAAATCGCCTGTTACAGATGATGCGATGACGATAGCGCCTGCTCTCTGTTTCAACATGGGCTTGATGGTTGCCTGACAAGTGTTCCAAACGCCCTTGATATTGACATTAATATGTTGATCCCGTATCTGGTCTGCCATTTCTTCAAAGGGCGCCAGCTTGCAGATACCAGCATTACAGCAGGCAATATCAAGATGCCCAAAGGCTTGGATAGTCTGAGAGACAGCCGCTTCCAAATCTTCTAGACGACTGACATCACCGATATAGCTGATAATATCTATTTGGTAGCTGTCACGAAGTTCTTGAGCAGTTGCTTCTACTTGAGGGTCTCGATCGAAAAGGCAGAGCTTGGCGCCATATTTGGCATAGACTGAGGCAATGCCCTGACCCAGACCGACAGCAGCTCCAGTAATCAAAGCAACTTTTCCATCTAATTTAGCCATAGTAACCATCCTTTCTAAAACGAAGACGTTTAACAGATTTTTGTGACATTTTATGATGTATTTCTAACTTTAGTCTAGTACTTTTCTAGTTGCTTGTCAATATAATAATGAAGGAAAACCTCGCATTTGCTATGATGTTTCGTCCTCTTTATAAAAATTCTATCCAATAATTTCTGTAGGGTTCGATAATAAGGAACTTGCTCCAAAGCGGATATTCTCCAAGCGATTATTGGCTGTGGTGTATCCCAGAAGCATCTGAACATCCTGATAACCAGCTTCTTCAAACAATTGAAAAAACATCCTTAGTTAAATAAACGTAAGGATGTTTTTATTTTGTTATAGTCTTGTGATTTAGCCGACCACTGCTTCTGCGATTTCTTCTTGGCTAATTCCAGCGAAATAGCGAAAAATATCCAGGTTTTCAAGAGCATTTAAAACATCTTCTCTTTCATATTTAACACCCTTGAGGACTTCTTCTACTGCTGCTACATCTTCGATTCCAAAGAAATCTCCGTAAATTTTGATGTTTTCGATTTTTGACTGAACAACATTGGCAAAGATTTCCACTTTACCGCTAGTAAATTTGGTACTACGATGAACATTGTACTCTGGCGATTTGCCATAATTCCAATCCCAAGTAGCAAATTTAGTTGCCTTGATATGGTTGATTTCATCTAGTTCGTCATCGGAGAAGACATATTCTGTCATTTCTGGATATTCTTTCTTCATATAGTCTAGCAGGAGGTCGCGAAATTGCTCGACAGTAATCTTTTCAGGCAATTCATCAACGATATTGGTTACACGAGCGCGAACAGATTTGACTCCTTTGGACTCAAACTTATCTTTGGAAACTTTTAAGGCATTCGCCAAGACAGATAACTCTACGTCAAACAGCAAGCAACCGTGATGCATGATTCGACCATTAATATAAGCCTGAGCATTGCCACAGAATTTTTTTCCGTCAATTTCCAAATCGTTGCGCCCTGTAAATTCTGCTTTTACACCTAATTCTTCCAAAGTCTTGATGACCGGAATAGAGAAGCTCTTAAAATCAAAGGCTTTGTTCTCAGTTTCTTTGGAAATGATGGTGTAGTTGAGATTGTTATAGTCATGATAGACAGCTCCGCCTCCACTGATACGACGAACAACCTCAATGCCATGCTCTCGGACATAGTCACGATTGATTTCTTCAATGGTATTCTGATGACGTCCGACAATGATAGACGGTTTATTGATCCAAAGTAAGAAAATCATATCTTCATCAAGGAGATGCTTGAAAGCATACTCCTCAAGAGCAATGTTGAAAGCTGTATCGTTACTATTATTGATAATGTATTTCATAGTGCCTCTTATCTTTTCTTAGGAGCATGAATTGCCATGCCGAGTACGTCTGCAAATGCTTCGTACATAACTTCTGAAAATGTCGGATGACCGTGAATGGTTTTGAGCATTTCTTCTACCGTGATTTCCATTTCAATGATAGTAGAAGCTTCATTGATTAACTCAGCTGCTGCAGGGCCGATAATGTGAACACCGAGAACTTCTCCGTATTTCTTATCAGCAATCACTTTGACAAATCCTTGAGCAGCATCAGATGCAATTGCTCGTCCGTTTGCTGCGAAGTTGAATTTGCCGATAGCTACATCGTATTTTTCGCGAGCTTGTTCTTCTGTCAGACCGACTGCCGCAACTTCTGGCAAAGTGTAAATAGCTGCTGGAGTTAGATTTAATTTAGCAACTACGTGATTGCCTTTGAGAGCATTCTCTGCAGCTACTTCCCCCATACGAAAAGCTGCATGCGCCAACATCTTGGTACCGTTAATGTCTCCGGGAGCGTAAATTCCTGAAACAGAAGTTTCCATATATTCATTGACCTTGATACGACCGCGGTCTAGTTCAAAGTCAACCTCGCCAATGCCTTCCAAATCAGGCACGCGTCCGATAGAAAGCAAAGCTTTATCAGCTATGATATCTTCCTTTCCTGCAACTTTGATGCAGAGCTTGCCATTTTCTTCGACAATTTCTTCCAGCTTGGTCTCTGTCAAAATGGTCATGCCCTTGCGCTCAAGAATGAGCCGAAGGTTTTTAGAGACTTCTGCATCCATAGCTGGAACAATCCGATTCATCATCTCAATGACCGTTACTTTGGAGCCAAAGGTCATGAAAGCCTGTCCTAGCTCAATACCAACAACGCCACCACCAATGATTACTAAACTTTCTGGAACTTCCTTCATATCCAGGATATCATCGCTAGTCATAACAAGTGGTGATTCCATACCTGGAACGTTAATCTTGCTGACTTTTGATCCACCAGCTAAGATAATCTTCTTGGTCTCAAGAAGTTCAGCACCATTCACCAAGACATTCTTATCTTTGGTAATGGTACCAATTCCTTTGTGAACATCAACACCGTAGCTACGAAGCAGACCTGCAACGCCTCCGACAAGTGTATTGACAACCTTGTTTTTGGTTTCCAAAACTTTATCCATATTGACGGTAAAGTTTGGATTTTCAATGATAATACCGCGGTTTGCTGCATGGTACAGGCTTTCAATAATTTCCGCATTGTGAAGATAGGTCTTGGTTGGAATACAGCCACGATTGAGGCAAGTTCCACCTAGTTCAGATTTTTCAACAAGAGCAATCTTGCCTCCTAATTGAGCTGCTTTAATCGCTGCTACATAGCCAGCTGGTCCGCCACCAATAACAACAATATCATAAGCGTCATCACTCTTATTATCGTCGTTAGAAGTTGTGGCTGCAGTTGGTGTTGAACTAGCATCTGAAGCAGCCACAGCAGTCGGAATATTTTCTCCTTCTTCGCCCAGATAACCGATAACTTCCGTTACAGGAACAGTCTCACCGTCCCCTTTTAAGATAGCAATCAGATAACCGTCTTCTTCTGCTTCTAATTCCATGCTGACTTTATCTGTCATGATTTCCAGAAGGATTTCTCCTTCTTTTACAAATTCGCCAACTTTTTTATTCCATTGAACAATCTGTCCTTCTGTCATATCAACGCCGGCTTTTGGCATAATTACTTCTAAGGCCATGTTTTTATTTTCCTCTCATTTAAACTTTCTCTTATACCAACATTGAAATTGGGTCTTCAATCAGTTCTTTTAGGTCTTTCATGAATTTAGCACCTGCCATACCGTCCACGACTCGGTGGTCAATGGTTAATCCAAGACTCATGATTGGTCGAATCACAATTTCTCCGTTTACTACGACTGGTTTTTCAACGGTTGAGCTAACTCCCAAAATCGCAGAATTGGGCTGATTGATAATTGGTCCGAAGGATTGAACGCCAAACATTCCTAGATTGCTAATCGTAAAAGTTGAGTTTTGCAGCTCACTTGGGGCTAATTTTCCATTTAAAGTCCGACCAATCACATCCTTAAAGGCAACGACTAACTCAGACAGACTCATTTTTTCGGCATTGTAAACCACCGGTGTCATAAGCCCGTTGTCCATACCAACAGCCATAGCCAGATTGACATAATTGTGCATGATAACAGTCTGCCCGTCTTCTGTCAGAGACGAATTGAGATAAGGGTGCTTCATCAAAGTTTTGACAACAGCCATAGAAAGTAAATCCGTGACCGTGATTTTCTTTCCTGTCGCTTCCATGATTGGCTCTAAAACCTTTTTGCGTAGTGCCAACAATTCTGTCATATCTACATCATAGTTGAGAGTAAAAGTTGGCGCTGTCAGATAAGAATCCACCATTCGTTTTGCAATGACCTTCCGCATTGGCGTCATTGGAAGGCGTTCAATTTCTCCATAAGGAGTGATGTTGTCAGGTATTTCTTCCACTTTCTCAATCTGAGCAGGTGACTTGATGCTGTCTGAGTCAACATTTTCAGGAAGCAAAGTCAGAACGTCCTTCTTCATAATCTTGCCGCGAACACCTGTCCCTTGGATTTCCTGCCAAGCGATATTATTTTCTTCTGCAATACGTTTTGCAAGGGGCGTAATTTTCACAATATTGAATTCTCGATAACTTTCGATATCTTCTTTATGAACTCGCCCCTTTGCGCCAGTACCAGATACGTCATAGAGATTGATACCCAAGTCATTTGCTAATTTTCTAGCAGCAGGGGTCGCTCTTAACTTATCATCAGTCATAGCTTCTCCTATTTCTTTTTTTATTGATTGTTCTTTAATCTTGAGCTATTTTTGTTTTTGCATAATTTTAGTTATGTGAAATATTGTAATCAATATCAATTTCAGTTTTATTCTTTATTGTAAGTCTTACGAATAGCATCTTTGATACTTTCAACTGTCGGAATCATGGCGTTTTCAAGATTCTGGGCGTAAGGCATGGGTACATCTTCACCAGCACAGCGGCGAATTGGTGCATCCAAATAGTCAAATGCTTCTGATTCGGAAATGATAGCAGAAATTTCACCGATATAACCACTAGTTTTGTGGGCATCATTAACCAGAACGACTTTTCCTGTTTTCTTGACTGAGTTGATAATGATATCCTTGTCCAGAGGCACCAAAGTACGTGGATCCACCACTTCTACCGAAATGCCTTCTTCTGTCAATTCTTCAGCTGCTTGCATAACCCTGCGGAGCATTTTTCCATAGGTCACAACTGTCACATCCGTCCCCTCTTTTTTGATGTCACCAACACCGAGAGGGATTGTATAATCAGGATCAAGCGGAACTTCGCCTTTTTGGTTGAATTCTGACTTGTACTCAAGAATAATAACAGGATTGTTGTCGCGGATTGAGGATTTCAACAAGCCTTTCATATCTGCAGGAGTTCCAGGTGCAACAACCTTTAAACCCGGAATGTGTGTGAACCAAGATTCCAAAGATTGTGAGTGTTGAGCAGCTGATCCGACACCATTTCCAGCTGCGCAGCGAATTGTCATCGGAACTTGACCTTTGCCACCAAACATATAACGAGTCTTAGCGGCTTGGTTGACAATTGCATCCATGGCAATGACAGAAAAATCCATAAAAGTCATATCTACAATTGGGCGTAGCCCAGTCATGGCCGCTCCTGCTGCAGCTCCTGAAATAGCTGCTTCAGAAATTGGACAATCACGTACTCGTTCTGGACCGAATTCTTCTAACATTCCGACGGATGTTCCGAAATCTCCTCCGAAAATACCGACATCTTCTCCCATTAACAACACATTTTCATCAAGACGCATTTCCTCAGACATGGCAAGGATAATGGTGTCACGGAAGGACATTGTTTTTGTTTCCATTATTGTTCAATCTCCTCTCTTAGTCCGCGTAAATATCTTCAAAAGCTGATTCAAGCGGTGGAAATGGACTTTCCTCTGCAAATTTTACAGATGCTTCCACTGCTTCTTTAACCTCTGCTTGGATAGCTTCTAACTCTTCATCGCTTGCAATCTGATTTGCGAGTAAATATTTACGAAGATTTTCAATTGGGTCTTTTTTCTTCCATTCTTCTACCTCTTCGCGCGTCCGATATTTACCAGGGTCAGATGAAGAATGCCCCAACCAGCGATAAGTAACACTTTCAATTAAAACAGGTCCTTTACCACTTCGAACATATTTAATAGCTTTTTGAAAGCCCTCATAGACCTCAATGACGTTATTCCCGTCTGGGATAAACATGCCAGGAATACCATAAGCGGCACTCCGCTCGTGAATGTGCTCTATATTGGTCATTTTCTTAATATCCGCAGAAATACCATAGCCATTATTGATACAATAAAAAATCACTGGTAACTTCCAAATAGAAGCCATATTAACCGCTTCATGAAAAACACCTTCGTTCGTTGCTCCGTCACCAAAGAAACAGACAACAATCTTTCCCGTATGATGCATTTGCTGAGTAAGGGCGGCACCTACCGCAATCCCCATGCCTCCGCCAACGATACCATTTGCTCCTAAGTTTCCAGCATCCAAATCAGCAATGTGCATGGAGCCACCTTTTCCTTTGCAGGTGCCGTTGTATTTGCCCATGATTTCTGCCATCATGCCGTTCAGGTCAATTCCTTTGGCAATCGCCTGACCATGACCACGGTGGTTAGAAGTAATCAAATCATCAGGATTGAGGGCCAGCATAGCTCCAACGCTAGCTGCTTCTTCTCCAACAGAAAAGTGAGTCATGCCTGGCACTTTCCCCTTTTTTACGAGTTGAGCAATTTTTAAGTCCATCCGACGGATCTCTTCCATCTTACGAAACATCTCTAGTAAAAGATTTTTATCTAAAGTTGACATAGTCAAGCCTTTCTATGAGTGTAATTCTATAATTTCATTCTATCCAAACTAAAAAATACTGTCAAAATTTATGCTTGAACAATTTCACAAAGAAAAATCAGCTAACCTTGCTGGCAAGCTGATTTGAATTGACTAAATAAAAATTTCACAAATGGGTATTTCTACTTTTTCCCAAAATCCTCTATCATTTGATCGATTTCCGAACGACTTGATGTTGTCAAAATATAATGAACATCTCCTTGTAAGTCTGCAAATGCCTTTGGCATGATTTTGACTGCTTTTAATTTATCGCCGTACTTTGCACGCAATTCTTCTTCTGAATACACATAATTTGATGTTGAACGGCGTGAAGTAACCAAGCCATATTGTGCTTCGACTTGAGGTTGTGGGAAGGGGTCCCCATTCACAATATCTGCATATCCACGATAAAGGTCAATGGAGTGAGCAAAGTTATACAAATCAATCGTAAAAGCACCTGCTGGACGATTATTGTATTCTATGGCAATATAATCATCTCCGTCACGGAAAAATTCAATATGGAAGAAACGTTCTTTCATGCCAAACGCTTTAATAATAGCTTCCCCATATTGACGTAATTTTGGATCCATATCTTTTATAATATAATATGAGTTTTCATAATGATTCAAAACTAAGTCTAAAGGAGTATAAGCATAGTCAAAAGTCGTTGAAAACACAATATGTCCTTTTGAATCGAGTAATCCGTCAAACGTACAAATTTGTCCAGAATCAACGAATTTTTCAAAGAAATAAACGGTTTGCTTATCCCACTCTTGTTTAAATTGTTCAACATCTTCAGTGGTTTCCAATTTATAAGTTCCGGCTGCTCCAACTCCATTGTCTGGCTTCGCAATCATCGGAAGTCCAATTTTACTGACAGCCATGTCAACTGCCTGCAAGGTTTTTACAATTTGACCAGGAACGACAGGAACACCAGCTTTTTTAAAGAGCTTCTTCATTTCGGACTTAAATTTTGTCTTTTTCAAGTCTTTTGGTTTTGGTCCTACAACATTAAATTGTTCACGCAATTTTGCGTCTTGATCCAACCAATATTCATTGTGTGACTCAATGCGGTCAATTGGTCCGTGCTTGTAAAAAAGGAAAGCTACAGCACGTTTAACTTCATCGAGATTTTCTAGATTTTCCACACGAAAATATTCTGTTAAAGCATTTTTCAAAGGTTGATCTAATTGATCATAAGGCTCTTGCCCAATCCCTAAAACAGTAATTCCTTTGTTAGCAAGTTCAACGGTAAATTGTTGAAAATTTTGTGGATAATAAGGTGAAATAACGATATAATTCATAATATTGTTTCCTTTCTAATCATAGATTTAATTGACTTAGAAAATACGGCATTTGCTTGCGCCACCAAATCCAGTCATGCGAAACATCATATCCCCATTCAGCAAACCATGCAGGAATGTTCTTATGCTCGAAGGCTTCTTTTAAGGTGTAGAAAGAAGGTAGTCCATCCTGCTCCCATGCACCAAGTCCTGTACAGACAATGATATCAGCATTGCGATAGTGGTCAATAAACCAGCCATCGTTTTGATTCCAAATATAATCTGCTGGTGAATTTTGATAAATTGCTTCATCATCCAAACAATCACCAACAAAGAAGCGAGCATCGTAAACCCCGCTCAGTGCAATGACTTTATTGAAGACATCGGGGTGCTGGAGAAAGAAATTAACAGCGTGATAGGCTCCCATAGAGCAACCTGTTGTCATCATCGGATCAAACCAACCTGTTTTATGCTTGATAAAAGGAATAGCTTCCTCAATGACATAGTGCTCATAAGCTCGGTGCATTTCTGCGCGGTCGTGAGGAGCTTTCCAATCAGCCAACCAGCTTTCACTATCTACACTACTCAAAGTGAAAAATTGAATTTTTCCTGTTTCGATAAACCATGAACAAGCCTCAATCATACCAAAATCTGCATATTCATTGTGACTGCCACCAGACGAAGCAAAAACGACTACAGGCATTCCAGCGTGCCCATAACGATTCACATACATTTCACGGTTTAAATGACCGCTCCAATGACTTAAAAACTCAACATGCATATAAATTCTCTCCTCATATTCTTAATTAATTTATTTACCATTTTTCGCTAAAGAAGCGAAGACAATCAGGTAAATGCTCAGCCCAGACTACTTCATTGTGCTCTGCTCCAGCTTGGATATGAAACAACAGATTTTCCAAATCTAAACCGCCCGCAATTAACTGACGGAAGTAGGTTAATGACGAATCAATATAAGCTTGCTTGATATTGCCAGCCATTAAGGTTTTATCGGTGTCATCTGCTTCTTCTGTTCCAACATAAATATAAATCCGCTGCTCTGCTAATAAGTTATGGCGTTCTATATAACGATTGAATGCTTCCTGGTGCAGCCAGTTTGCAGATGAGAAAACACCCAAACAACCAATTTGCTCTTGATATTCAATTCCCATAAACTGCGTAATGTTTCCGCCTAAAGAAGAACCAACCATAGTCGTGTGCGCTCGGTCTGATTTGGTACGATAATGCTCGTCAACAAAGGGTTTAACAACTTCCATGACAAACTCCGCATACTCTGTCCCCTTGCCGCCAAATTGCATACCTGGAATAGTTGATTCTTGATATTTCCATGCAGAATACTCATTCATTCGATTAAAACCGTCATTGTCAATCGCCACCACAATCATTTTTTCAATGTCGGGATTTCTCTTAATCGTTGGAATGATTTTCCAAGAATGACCACTAAAAGACTCTTTGCTATAAAGGACATTTTGACCGTCATGAAAATAAACTACAGGATAGGATTTCTGAGTATCTTGCTCATAATTTCTAGGGAGTAGCACTCGAACACGGCGCTTTTGTTTGCTATAAGGCACTTCTAATGCATGTTCTCTTACTTCAAGGTAAAAATAGGATTGATTCATTATCAGAAAACTTTCTATTTTCAAAATTTTTATCTATTATATCATAAAATATTCAAAAAAGTTAGGGAATTCCTAACTTTTTTAATACTTTTGTAACAAATCATCATTATTTCTAACTTTTCCAAAAGAAAACTAGAGATTTTGATAATTTTTGATAGCTTGCAGCGCTCGTTTTGCTATTTTTTCATATCGTTCTTTTTTGTCTCGAATGCGTGGACCGTCCAATTCCTTGATAATTCCAAAATTGACGTTCATTGGCTGGAAATGCTTGCTATCAGCATGCGTGATATAATGAGGTAAGCTTCCAATAGCAGTTGTTTCTGGAAAGACCAGGGCTTCTTCTCCATTAAAAAGTCTGGCTGCATTGATACCGGCTACCAGCCCGGACGCGGCAGATTCTACATACCCTTCTACACCGGTCATCTGACCTGCAAAAAAGATATTCTCTTGTTTTTTAGACTGGAACGTCTGTGTCAGGAGATTTGGTGAATCCATGTAAGAATTGCGGTGCATAACTCCATAGCGGACAAATTCTGCATTTTCCAATCCCGGAATCATCCGAAAAACGCGCTTCTGTTCACCCCATTTTAGGTGTGTTTGGAAACCAACAATATTATAAAGGCTTCCAGCTGCATTGTCTTGACGAAGCTGAACGACTGCATAGGGTGTCTTAAATTCACCGTCACGAGGTCCTTTATAGTCATCTGGGTATTCCAAACCAACTGGCTTCATAGGACCGTAGAGCATGGTTTTTATTCCTCTTTTTGCCATCACCTCAATCGGCATACAGCCTTCAAAGTATTTTTCTTTTTCAAAGCTATTTAACGGTGCTTCCTCGGCATTTACCAAAGCGTCATGAAAAGCCATAAACTCACTCTTAGTCATAGGAGCATTGAGATAAGCAGCTTCTCCCTTGTCATAGCGAGATTTGAGGTAAACTTTCTCCATGTCAATTGTATTGACATCTACAATCGGTGCTGCTGCATCATAAAAGTAAAATCCAGCTCCACCATTTAGCTCGTGAATCTTTTCAGCGAGTGTATCACTTGTCAAAGGCCCCGTCGCAATAACAGTAATCGTATCATCAGGAATTTTGGTGATTTCCTCACGAATAACTTCGATTAAAGGGTGGTTTGTCACCTCATCAGTCACCATTTGTGAAAAACCGTCACGGTCAACTGCTAACGCTCCTCCGGCCGGTACACGCGTAGCTTCTGCTGCTCGCATAATGATTGAATCCAAACGGCGCATTTCTTCTTTTAACAAACCAACCGCATTCGTTAGCGAATCCCCCCGTAGAGAATTCGAGCAGACTAGCTCTGCAAAATCACTAGTCTTATGTTGCGGAGTAGATTTCACTCCTCGCATTTCATACAGCTTAACAGGAATACCGCGTTTAGCAATTTGATAAGCTGCCTCGCTACCTGCAAGACCAGCTCCAATAACATTAATATAAGATTGAGACAATAGACCAATACCTCTTCGGGAGTAAACTCCCACAAATCTTTCTAATTATTCTTTACCATTATAACAGAAAAAGCCCCTACTGACGAGCGAGACTTTCTACAATGATTATGCTAGTCACTAGATAAAAACAGTTTTATCAACTGACAGTTCTTAATCAAAGAACACTTCTTCTATCTATTGATTTAAAAGGTTTTCTAAATAGGCAATTTTAGCAAAATCTTTATCATTATTTTGTTCATTTCGATAAGAATCTTGCGAAGAAGCCTGATAAATCTTGAGATACTGCTCTGCATTTGGCAAAAAATAAATTGCTCCTGCCGTTTGATGTTTCTCTAATTCATCTAAAGGAATCCCAGCAAAGTCTTCCAAAGTATTCATCCCACCGAATTCGACTGATAAATCATCCTTTTGAAATTCATGCTCGTGCAGATCTACTAAGTGATAACCCAATCGGTTCATAATCATTTCAATCTTTTCAAAATCATAAATTCGCTCCTCATCAGGAGCCCCCCAACCTCTTAGGTCTCCCGGCACATGAATATCAATATCTCGCGCTTGCCAATCTCGACCAGTTACCTGTTCAAGTCCTAATGAGCCCATAAGAAGAGGAGTGATTTCGATTTTGTTCAACTCTCTTGTAATTTTTAAAAATTCATCAAATTTCTCTTTCATACAGTTTCCTTTGCTATATGTAAAGAAAGTTTACATAAAATAAATTATGCAAACACCTTTAATTTATTTTACTTTTTCTTCTTCATAGTCGCCATTACTGCAGACAACTTGTTTGCCACCACCGCGAACCTTCTTTTCTACAAGATACTGACCACATTTCGGACAAGAGCGACCGACTGGTTTATCCCAAGAAGTAAAGTCACAATCTGGGTAGCGATTACAGCCATAGAAAAGGCGATTGCGTTTGGTTTTGCGTTCAATGATTTGCCCTTTGTGACACTTAGGACACTCTACACCGATTTCTTTGACAATCGCTTGAGTATGACGACAGTCAGGAAAATTGCTACATGCATAGAATTTACCATAGCGGCCCAATTTGATAACCATAGGACTTCCACAGACTTCACAGTCAAATCCAGCAGGTTCATCTTTGATTTGAATTTTTTCCATTTCAGTTTCTGCTTTTGCAACTTCTTTTTCAAACGGCTTATAAAATTCATCAATGACCTTTTGCCATTGCTCTTTTCCTACTTCGACATCATCTAGCTTAGCTTCCATATCAGCGGTAAATTTCACATTGACAATATCTGGGAAAAATTCAACAATCAGAGAGTTCACGATTTCTCCCAGTTCAGTTGGCTCAAAGCGCTTAGAAACTAATTTGACATAGTAGCGTTTTTGAATAGTTTCGATTGTTGGTGCATAAGTTGATGGACGTCCGACACCATTTTCTTCCAATGTCTTAATCAAGGTCGCTTCAGAATAACGAGCAGGTGGTTGTGTGAAATGCTGTTCAGGATTGGTGTTGACCCGTTTCACTGTATCACCCTTTTCCATATCAGGCAACATTTTATTTTTATCAGAATCGTTGTAAATAGCTAGATAACCGTCAAATTTAACTTGACTACCATTTGCAGCAAATTGAACACCGTTTTGCTCCAATTTCACACTCATAGTGTCAAATACTGCTGCAGTCATTTGACTAGCTACAAAACGATTCCAAATCAGCGTGTATAGCTTTAATTGATCTTTATCTAGATATTTCGCGATATTTTCAGGTGTGTTGAACACACTTGACGGACGAATCGCTTCATGGGCGTCTTGTGCGCCAGAAGCATTTCGGACTCTACTGCCGTGTTTAGAATATTTCTCACCAAAACGATCTGTAATGAAGGTTGCAGCTTCGTTTTGAGCTACTGGACTAATACGAGTGGAGTCTGTACGCATATAGGTAATCAAACCTTGCACACCAGATCCGATATTAATTCCTTCATAAAGTTGCTGAGCGACCATCATCGTCTTACGAGTTCGGAAATTAATTTTATTGGCAGCGTCCTGCTGCATAGATGATGTGGTATAAGGTAGCGGAGCATTGCGCTTGCGTTCCTTTTTCTCAACGCTTTCGACAGTAAATTCATCACCTTCGATATGAGAAAGAACGTTTTTTACATCATCGTTGGTAGCAAGCTTCATTTTCTTGCCATTCATGCCGTAAAAGCTTGCTTGAAATTGACGAGGTCCTTTTTTGAAAGTTCCGTCAATCGTCCAATACTCTTCTGGTTTAAAAGCATTGATTTCATTTTCACGGTCAATGATGAGCTTCAAGGCAACAGATTGCACACGTCCAGCTGACAATCCCTTTTTGACTTTTTTCCAGAGAATTGGAGAGATAGAGTACCCCACAATACGGTCAAGGACACGACGCGCTTGTTGAGCATCTACCAAATCCATGTCAATCTGGCGCGGTTCTTTAAAAGCATTTTTAACTGCATCTTTCGTGATTTCGTTGAAAACAACACGGTTTTTATCTGTCTCGTCCAAATTTAGAATATGTGCCAAATGCCAAGAAATGGCTTCTCCTTCACGGTCCGGGTCACTTGCAAGATAGACTTGTTTCGCTTTTTTAGCTTCTTTTTTCAAATCATTGATAAGAGGCCCTTTCCCGCGAATATTGATATATTCTGGCTCATAGTTGTTTTCAAAATCGATGGACATGGTAGACTTTTTCAAGTCGCGAATATGTCCGACACTGGCTAAAACCTTGTAGTTCCGCCCTAAATATTTTTCAATTGTTTTTGCTTTAGCTGGCGACTCTACAATCACCAGATTTTTTTTCATTGCTGTTTTTTTCTTTGTTTTTGTTACCAATGTAAACACCTTCTAAAAGTAATAAACCTCATAGAGTTTAAACTATTTTTTTTAAGATGTCAACTAGTAACATTCTCTTATAGGAGAACTTGTTTTAAAATTGGAATTCAGAAAGTACGTCAGCGCCTGATGTGACGCACTTTGCACCCTCTTGAATCAAATGATGACAGCCATCACTTCTGCCGTCTAAAATTGACCCTGGAATAGCAAACACATCTCGCCCTTCTTCCATTGCGCGCTCACAAGTAATTAGACTTCCTGAGCGCATTTTGGCTTCAGCTACAATAACGCCTCTACACAAACCTGCAATAATGCGATTCCGCTCTGGAAAATGAAATTTCAATGGCTCTGATTCGGGACCGTATTCACTAAGCACAAGGTGATGTTCTCCCAAATAAGATTGAAGTTTTTTATTTGCTCTTGGATAAAAAACATCTAAACCGGTTCCAATAACGGCAATCGTTCGACCACCATTTTGCAACGCTGCCATGTGAGCTGATGTATCAATTCCGCGCGCTAAGCCGCTTACGATAACTAGCTCATTGTTTAGCTCTTTAACAATTTTTTGAACAGATTGACTGCCTGTTCGGCTACTATTGCGACTTCCCACAACAGCTACTTTCGGTAATTTTAACAAATCCAAGTTTCCTTTGTAGAAAAGGAGAACGGGTGGATTGTAAATTTCACTCAAATCCCAAGGATACACATCATCCAAGATAGAAAAAGACGGAAATTTTTCAAATTCTTGACATAATAAATCATCATCTAGCTGCAGATATTTTTCAATGAAAAGAGCTGGATTACGGCATTCCGACACAACTGCCATATCTTTTACTGATAATTCTTTTTCTTGTATCTCAGCATACGAAAGAACATTGATGACCTGTTGGTTGGTCAAGCCGGCTTCTTTTAATTTATAAATATCAAAATTATCCATTTTATCATTCCTTTTACTTTCATTAATATCTTTCAAAGATACTATTCGTAAAAGAAATGAAAAAACGAGAAATTCTCGTTTTTTACATTTTATCTAATTCTTTAATAATCCGAGCTGGGTTTCCTGCTAAAACAACATTATCATCATAAGATTTAGTAACAACTGATCCCGCACCAACGACAACATTGTTACCTAATGTTACTCCTGGTAAAATCGTTACACCACCACCTGCCCAGAAATTATCGCCAATGGTAATTGGTGCACCGTATTCTATACCTGATATGCGTTCTTGTGCATCTAAAGGGTGGAGAGGGGTCAGAAGTTGACAATTTGGTCCAAACAATGCATTTTTTCCAATAGTAATTGGACAAACATCAAGCATAGTCAAATTCCAATTAGAATAGAAATTTTCTCCTAAGTGAATGTTGATACCATAATCGCAGACAAAGTTTGGTTTCATCGAAATGTTCTCACCAGTTGAACCGAACCATTCTTTTACGAGTTTACTTCTTTTTTTACCGTCCTGTTCTGCATTAAATGCGTATTGAAATTGACGAGAACGTGTTACCAATTTTCGTAATTCGGAATCTTGCGGATTGTATAATTCTCCCGCAATCATTTTTTCATATTCAGTTTTCATTGACTTTCCTTTTCATTCTTGATAAGTGAATGGTTAGATACATTTGTTCGTCATCAGACGTCTGATAATTGCGCGTTTGCTTAAGATATTAGGTAATCTTTGTTGTCGTTTCATAAGCTGACGGATACTTAATTTTCAGTAAATCAAACATATCGTTGTCGTCTAACTCCTGATGTCCGGTGTCCGTTAAAACACGTTCGCAAAAAAATTTCAGATGCGTAATAAAGCGCTGAACATAAATATCCTCGTCATCTAATGAAATCTCTAAGCTGTATTTGACGATTGTCATGATTTCTTCCATTAGCTGTGTCAAATCTTGAGCGGCTACATTGCCATTATCTAATTCAGCATTGACAATGGTCAAAGCCATAAAGCCTGCTTCATCCAAAGGTAAATCTTGCCCTAAATAGTCACCCAACAATTGACTGGCATACTTGCCAACTTCAAATTCGTCAGGGAAAAATCGCTTAATATCCCACATGAGGAAATTTTTCATAAAGAAATGATCTTGGACACGTAAAACCACACCATACAGGTGGTCAGCCATCGCTAAAAAGGCACCATCTTGCAATTTTTTATTTATTTTTGAATGTGCGTAAGTGATAATTTTATCAGCCATTTCTATGATGTCAGCAGGTAATTCCAACAATAATTCACGCTTGTTTTCTGACAAGACATACTTTTTCTCAATCAGATTATCCCGAACATCCTCTCCTGCTTTACATCCAAAAGCCAGTCCGCATCCCATCAACACTACTTCTTGGTGATTTTCTTCAGAAATGACCACATTATTATTTAAAACTTTAGAAATAATCACCCCTTGTCCTCGACTTCTTCAAGCATGGATTTAATTGGTTCAAAAGTTTTGCGATGAATAGGAGTGATTCCTTTTCGTTTCAATCCATCTAAATGATGCTGGGTTCCATAACCAACATTGTGTGTAAAGTCATAACCTGGATAAGTTAGCTCATAATCAGTCATCATGCGATCTCTCGTCACCTTGGCTACGATCGAAGCGGCCGCAATAGACAGTGAATTAGCATCTCCTTTGATGATAGACGTTTGCGAAACTTGAACATCTAACTGCATGGCATCAATCAAGAGATGTTGCGGAGAGATTTCAAGATTTCCCACAGCCTCTAACATGGCTAATTTCGTCGCTTCATAGATATTCACCTTATCAATCACTTGATTATCCTTGACACCAATACCAACTGCAACGGCTTGTTTTAGCACTTCTTGATAGATTTCTTCGTGCTTTTTCTTGGGAATTTTCTTGCTATCGTTGAGACCTTTGATTTTACAGTTTTTAGGTAAAATAACTGCTGCTGCCACAACAGGACCTGCTAAGGGACCACGACCAACCTCATCAATCCCAGCGATATATTGGCAACCAGTAGCATAAAGCTCCTTTTCATATCGTAGCATTTGCTCCAAACGACAGTCTTCGTCCAATTCAGCTTGGATTTGTTTTTTACGCTTCATAATGAGCTTGTGGACACCAGCCCGACTATCATCTCGAAATTGCTCAAAAGCAGGACTCTCTATGTCTGTTATTTCAGATAAGATTTCTTGAATCTCTTTAATTGTCGCCATGTATCTCACCTAAAGTATCCAAAGTATAACGTCCTAACTTGCCATCGCGAATATCTTTTATGAAAAGACGATAAAAGCGGTCATAGTCATCTCGAAATCCTAATTTTTGTGTCATATCCATAATGATTTCAGGTGCTTCTTCTTCCAAGTTCATTTGCTTGAACCGTTCTTGAAGCTCCTTTGGATAATGTTCTTTGAAATAATTGATTCCAAAAATAGTAACCTCATCCATTGGAAGCAAATCGTCTTTAATCGCTCCTGTTAAAGCGAGTTTCAAAGCAACTTTTTCATCTTCAAACTTAGGCCAGAGAATCCCTGGAGTATCTAAAATTTCCAAGTCCTTATTCGACTTGAGCCACTGCTGCCCTTTGGTAACACCTGGTTTATTTCCAGTCACAGCAATTTTTTTTCCGGCTAAACGATTCATCAGTGTGGATTTTCCGGCATTAGGAATCCCGATAATCATGGTTCGCAATGTTTCAATTTGGATTCCGCGCTCTTTTTGCCGAGCGATTTTCTCTTTCATCAAAGACTGAGCTGCTTCCGTGACTTTTTTTACAGTTGATTGCTCCTTAGAATTGATTGGCAAAGCCTTGACGCCTTGCTTTTCAAAATAATTTCTCCACTCCTTCGTCAAAGTCGGGTCAGCCAAATCTGCTTTATTCAAAATGAGGAGCTTAGGCTTCTCTCCCACGATTTTAGTCAGCATGGGATTTTGACTGGACAATGGTAAACGCGCGTCTACTAAAATTGTCACAAAATCCACAAATTTGATATTTTCTTGTACTTGTCTCCGAGCCTTGGACATGTGTCCCGGAAACCATTGAATAGTAGCCATGAAAACCTCTTTCTTACACTAGTTTAACATCTTCATTATACCAGAATTTTAGCTAATCCGCATTGATAAATCATGCAACAAAAAATCACCTTTCAAAAACAAAAGGCAATTTTTGAATCTTAATGATACAAAACAGGCTTTCTATCCTGCTTATCGGTAAACGGAAGTCTTGGTTCGCGAATCCGTTTCACATAATCAACAATTTCTTTTCCTTCATGGTCAAATTCCACAACAGCAAAAAATTGATCGTGGTAAAAGAAAAATTTATAATGATTTTCAAATGCTTCCTTGAGCCATTTTTCTTTTGCAATAATGGAACGCATGGGGTAATCATCTACAGCAGCGACCCATACAGGCTTGCGATGCGCGTGAGTTAAGAGCAAGTCTGCCATATGAATCATGGTTTCATTTCCTTGTTTCAGCAAAATGATACTATGACCATTGCTATGACCACCAGTATGAACCATTTGAATTTCTGGTATGACATTCAAGTATTCCGTAAATGTCTCAACTTGATGTTGAATAGGTTCCCAATTTTCTCTGAGATAAGTCCCTTTAGTCCGATTATTTGGGTTCATCATCTCGTACCATTCAATATCATTTACAAAAATCTTAGCATTGGGAAAAGTTGAAACCAACTGATGATTTTCATTTAATTTTGTCAATCCACCAGAGTGATCGTGATGCATGTGAGTCATTAACACATAAGAAATATCTTCAGGAGTCAAACCTAAAAGTTCCAAGCTCTCTTCAATTCTGCTTTCAGATAAAATCCCTAAATTTCGTCTTTGTTTATCAGATAGTTTCGCAGTGTTAAAACTTGCATCAATTAAATAATTTTTATTTTTGTATTGAATCAATATTGGATCGGTTAATTCAACCATCATGTTTTCTTCAGTTGTTGGATAATAGCGTGACCAAACAACTTTTGGTACAGGACCAAATAAAGTGCCTGCATCTGTCATTTTATCAACTCCACGTAACCAAGTTAATTTCATGTCTCTAAATTGATACTCTTGTAGAGTGAGTTCTGTCATTTCTTACTCCTTTAGCCACCTTTCGGCAATTTCTCTTCTGATAGAATTTCCAGATCTTCCATAGTTTTCAATAGTTTCTGCATCCTTTAAATAACGTTTGATATTAACATTGTCGAATTTTTGTAAAGGACCAATTAGTCGAAGGATTTCATCGGATATCTCAATGGCAACTTTCGTCGTGTACAGTTTTATTCGAGAAACAAATTTTGCATCTTCTTCAATTTGACTAGGATAAGATGCAAAATAAGCTTCTGCAGAGCATAATTTATTATATAAATCAGCAAATTTATTTTGATGAATTTCCACATCAATCAAACGCTTTCCAAATCCTCTCCTCACTTTTGCAAATTCAATACCTTTATTGAAAGCCCCCTCAGCAACACCTAACGCAATAGCACTTAAGCCAAGTTGCATATTTTTAATGATGTTAGCAAATTGGACATCCCCAGCTAATTCGTCTCCCAATAAGGCGTTTTCCGGGAGCAAGACATTTTTCAGCGTGACTGAACTCAAAGGAAGACCTATCAAGCCCGGTTTTTCAATCTGTTCACCAATTAGCACATCCGAATCTTTTGGATCAACAATAAAGAGTCCGTACTTCTCCACCTTACCTTGTTCTTTTACTTTTGCCAAAACCAGTAGTATATCTGCAACGCTGCTATTGGAAATCATCGCCTTTTCCCCTGAGAGACACCATCCCTGCTCAGTCTTTGTTGCATACGTTTCAAGATCTTCTAGCCCCTTTAGATGTTTATACTCGCAAAATCCTAATCCTCCTATGTACTGACCTTTTAGTAACTTTTCAAGATATAATTCCTTTTGCTCTGCTGTCCCAAAATTCAAAATAGAATAAATTCCATAGCAACCTTGTGTTAATAAAATAGCCGAAAGAGCAGCAAATTCATTAGCAATTTTTCGGATAAATGTGATGAAATCAGAACTTAAGGTGTGATTCTCTTCAGATAAAATGGGCAAAAATATATCCATTTCGTTCGTCAATTCATCCCACATTTCCTTTGGAAAATAAGTTGATTCATCATGTGATTTTACATAGTTTTTGACTGCTGTATTCGTATATGAATCAATCATAGCTGCTGTAGTGCTAATTTTTGACATCAATTTGCTCCTTTATTAGGTATCAAGGCTCGAAATAGGCTGATAGTAACCTTTCAAAAGTTCTTCATAAACGTATGCTTCAACTTCATTATAATTTGCTTTATATGGTCTGCAGAACCAGATATTAAATGGAACCGGATCTTTAAAACGAACAGCTTTAAACTTATTTTTATCCACAAAATATTCTACTGGACGAGGTAAAATAGCAATCATATCATTCTTATACGTAGACTCTGTTAAAAAATCCCATGCTGATGATAAATATGTAAAATTTGTCTCTATCTTCTTATTTTTTAATTTTTCAGCTACTAATTCATAAGTGGTAAATGATTTATTAAATGTTGCTAAATCATAAGCGGCGATGTCTTTCCATTCAAGAAGTTCTTTATCTGCTAAAGGATGATTTTTATCCATATAAGCTGCATATTCATCGGCTTGTATAATATATTGCTCGTACTTTTTAGCATCTAAATTAGTCGGCTCAATCAATAAAACAAAATTTAAATCACCTTCAAGAAATTTTTGACGTAAATCCTTGCTTCCTCCCTCCACAACTTGAATATTAATGTGCGGATTATCCTTTAAAAATTTAGGAAGAGCACTGGCAAAATAAACACGCAAAATCAGAGAAGGAATGCCTAAATTAATGGTTCCTTTTTGTTTTTGCGCTTCCATATGAATCATGGATTGCATTTCTTCATGGCGATTGACAATTTCCGTAGCAAAACGATAAATTTTCCCACCAGCTTCTGTCAGACTTTCTAATCTTCCATTTCTACGATTAAAAAGCTGCAGTCCTTCAGTCGCTTCAAAATTTGTGACAAATTGACTCAAAGCAGATTGACTAATATGAATTTTTTTAGCAGCAATCGAAAGATTACATCCGCATTCGACGATATTGATAAAGTAAGTCATTTGAATAATATCCATGTTCATCGTCTCCTATCTTTCAATATTTGTAATATAATTTGTCAGGAATAAAATAGCAACTGATCTTTTTAATATAGATGATCAGTTGCTAATAGGTTGATTAAAAACTTATCATCGATAAAGTTCGTTATAAGCATATAGTAACACACTTTATGGCAAACAGTAGCTATATTTGCTTGATAATTTAACTAGATAGACATTGTTTTTAAGTCATCTGACACGATTACTTCTCCCTCTGTCTTTTCAAGAACTTCTTCCAAAGAGACACCGGGAGCTAATTCTTTCAAAAGGAAGTTCCCATCTTGAAAGCCAAATACCGCTAGCTCTGTGATGACCAAATCCAAAACTCCTTTAGCTGACAATGGCAATGTGCATTCTTTCAGCAATTTTGATTTTCCATCAACAGTAGTATGTTGGATAGCAGCGATAACCCTTTTGGCACCAACCAGAAGGTCCATAGCGCCTCCCATCCCTGGAGCAAACTTGTCTGGGATAATCCAATTCGCAATACTGCCATCTTGACTAACTTCTAACGCTCCTAAAACCGTAGCATCAACGTGGCCTCCACGAATAATGGCAAACGAAGTTTGTAGGTCAAACAACGATGCTCCTGGTAAAAGAGTAATGGGTGCTCCTCCAGAATTTGCCAGATTTGCATCATAATTTTCTTTTGTTGGTGTCTCACCAAAACGAAGAGCACCATTTTCTGCTTGAAGGATCACATTTACGCCTTCAGGAATATAATCAGCAGAGGCATTCGGAATACCAAATCCAAGGTTGATGACATCTCCATCTTTAAATTCAAGAGCCACACGTCTTGCAATAATTTCTTTTGATTTCATATTAATTTACCCCTGCCAATTTTTTAGTCTCTATCCAGAGGTCGCCCATCATTTTATGATGTTCTTTAGAAGTCAAGCTTTCAACAACATAGTCTACAAGAATTCCGGGAATATATACATCGTTAGGATCAATTTCACCAACTTCAACAATTTCATTGGCTTCAACAATCACTGTATCAGCTGCAAGAGCCAGCTGCAAGGAAATATTTTTAGTTGTCCCATCAATGTATAAATTGCCATATTTATCTGACTTGGTAGCCTTAATCAAAGCAACATCAATTTTCAAAGGGTCATAAACAAGATATTCTCTGCCGTTGCGAGCTACTTTTTCATAATCTTTTTCCAAAATAGTCCCAATGCCAGTCGGGGTCAAAACAGCTCCCAAACCAGCACCCGCAGCATGAAGTCGTTCAACCACGGTTCCCATTGGTGTGAATTCAACTTCCATATCACCGCTAAAATATTCATGTTGTACGGCAGCGGAAGTACCCACGTGAGCTGCAATATATTTTTTAACTTGGTGATTTTCACACAAGCGACCAACGCCAATCTCTTTACCCGGTTGTGAGGTAACAACAGATACTATTGTTAAGTTCTGTTGATTTTGTCGAACCAATTCTTCAATGAGTTCAAATGGCTCACCCACTCCAAGAAAACCTGAGATACCTACAATATCTTCAGATTTAATGTTAGAAATTGCTTCTGATAATGTTACAATTTGCATGCCAATATCTCCACTTATTACTTACGATTAAAAACCGCCTTGCGTTTTTCTACAAAAGCACGCATCCCTTCTACTTTGTCCTCTGTAGAGAACAACAATGCTTCAGCTTCCGTTTCAAGTCTGATAGCATTTTTTAGTGGGAGTTCCGAACCAACTTGAATGACATGCTTAGCTTTTTCCACAGCTAATGGTGCATTCTTTATCATGGCTGCAGCCAATTCTTCAGCTGAGCTTAATAGTTCTTCGACGGAAACCAGCTTGTTAAGAATGCCTAGTTCATAGGCTTCTTGACCTTTCACCGTACGAGCAGTGAAAATCAATTCTTTCGTACGGCTTGTTCCAATTAAACGAGACATGCGTTGAGTACCAGCGAATCCTGGGATAATGCCCAAGCCGACTTCTGGAAAGCCTACAACTGTTTTTTCATATCCAATACGAATATCCGTTGAAAGTGCCAGTTCCATTCCACCTCCGAGTGCATAGCCATTGAGTACCGCAATCGTTGGCTGACGTAAATCTGAAAGGCGAGTAAAGGTATTGTTTGCAAATGTCATGTATTCAAAAGCTTGAATCGGTGACATTAAGTCCATTTCCTTAATATCAGCCCCAGCTACAAATGCTTTTTCTCCTGATCCTGTCACAATGACAACACGAATGTCTTCACTGTTTTCAACTTGATCAAGAACTTCATTCAAATCAGCCAAAACCTGAGAACTCAAAGCATTTAAAGCTTCAGGACGGTTGATCGTGATGTAGCCGATTCTGTTTTTAACTTCTAATAAAACAGTTTTACTCATTTTACTGCTCCTACTTATAAAATTTGAGTTATAAAGTATATAGTGTCAACAAATACTTGAACCAAAAATGTAAGAGCTTACAATGCTATGATATCTCATTTTTCCACTCTCGTCTACTTAATCCTAATTTATAACTCTATAAGTTTAACTTATAGAGTTATAAAAAATACTAAGACTTTTTGATTTTCAAAATAAAAAACAAATTCTACTAAGAATCATTTAAGATAAACGTCTTAGATAGAATTTGTTTTACAGAGTAAAAAAATCAAATGGTAAATTAAATTTAGTAGGTAATTATTTTTAACGTTCTACAATGACTGCTGTACCCATTCCGCCTCCGATACAAAGAGTTGCAAGACCACGCTTCACATCACGTTTTTCCATTTCATGCAATAAAGTAACCAGAATACGGCAGCCTGATGCTCCGATTGGATGACCAAGTGCAATGGCTCCGCCATTGACGTTTACTTTTTCTGGGTCAAAATTTAACTCTTTTCCAACAGCACACGCTTGAGCTGCAAAGGCTTCATTGGATTCAATCAAATCAAGATCTTCAACTGTAAAACCACCTTTTTCAAGTGCTTTACGAGAGGCATAAATTGGTCCGCAACCCATGATTTTGGGATCTAAGCCCGCACTAGCGTATGATTTAATAGTTGCTAAAATGGGGATGCCTAATTCTTTTGCTTTTTCTGAACTCATGACAACAACTGCTGCTGCTCCGTCATTGATACCAGAAGCATTACCAGCCGTGACAGTTCCACCTTCTTTAAAGACAGGACGCAATTTAGCCAAACCTTCTAAGGAGGCATCTTTTCTTGGAAATTCATCTGTGTCAAAAATAATTGGCTCACCTTTTCTTTGTGGAATAACCACTGGAACAATTTCTTCTTTGAAACGTCCAGCTTCAATAGCTGCCACAGCACGTTGTTGAGATTGCACAGCAAAAGCATCTTGAACTTCACGAGAAATATCATACTGTGCAGCAACATTTTCAGCTGTGATTCCCATGTGGAAATCATTAAAGGCGTCAGTCAGACCATCACGAAGCATGGTATCAATCACTTTTGTATCTCCCATACGAGAGCCCCAACGTTGATTTTGCAGCACATATGATGCTTGGCTCATATTCTCAGCACCACCCGCTACAATGATATCAGCATCTCCACAAAGGATAGCTTGTGCAGCCAACTGAACAGTTTTAAGCCCTGAACCACATACTTTATTGACTGTGAATGCTGGAGAAGATACAGGGATACCTGCATTGACACTCATTTGACGTGCCACATTCTGACCAAGTCCTGCCCCTAAAACATTTCCCATAATCACTTCATCAACTTGTTCAGCCTTCAAATTTGCTCGTTCCAGCGCGCTTTTGATAACCAAACTTCCCAAATCAACAGCTGAAATATTTTTCAAACTTCCACCAAAAGAACCTAATGGTGTACGAACTGCTGATACAATAACTGCTTCTTTCATTTCTTGCTCCTTATCTTAGTATTTAAAGAAACCTTCCTTGGTCTTACGACCAAGTTTATTAGCTTCAACCATTTTTTTCAACAATGGAGCAGGACGATATTTTGGATCACCAAACCCATTATTCAATACGCCCATAATAGCCAAGCAAACATCCAAACCAATTAAATCCGCTAAAGCCAAAGGACCAATTGGATGATTAGCTCCTAGCTTCATCGCTTCATCAATTTCTTCAGCTGATGCTACTCCTTCTCCAAGAATGAAAATTGCTTCATTAATCATCGGAATCAACACTCGATTTACAACAAAACCATAAGAATCTCTAACATCGACTGCTGTTTTACCGATTTTGTCAGTCAATTCACGAACAGTTTTGACTACTTCTTCTGATGTTTGAAGTGCTTTGATCACTTCGACCAATTTCATAACAGGAGCAGGATTAAAGAAATGCATACCAATAACTCGTTCTTGATGCACTGTTGCTGCTGCAATGTCAGTAATTGACAAAGATGATGTATTGGACGCTAAAATTGTTTCTGGTGTTGTTAATTCATCTAATTGTTTAAAAATACTCAACTTAATGTCTCGGTTTTCAGTAGCTGCTTCAATAACTAACTGAACATTTTTTGCATCTTCGTATGAGGTTGAGGGAATCAACTTACTCAAAATACTATTTTTATCAGTTTCTGACAGACGACCTTTCTCTACAGAACGTGTCAATTGCTTGGTGATATTTCCAATCCCTCTTTCGACAAATTCGTCTTTAATGTCATTCAAATACACCGTAAAGCCCGATTGGGCAAAGACTTGTGCAATACCGCTTCCCATCTGACCTGACCCAATGATCATCACTTTTGAAATATTCAATTTTCTCTCCTATCTAATATTAACATTATAAAGTTTTAAATGAAAGAATAGGAACGATTGAATGATGAATACTCTTCAACCGTTCCTGCTTTGTCATTATACAAATGCACCTAAGCCAGTAATTTCACGACCAACAATCAAAGCGTTGACTTCATGAGAACCTTCATAAGTATAAACAGCCTCAGCGTCTGCAAAGAAACGGGCAACATCTGTTTCAAGAGTGATTCCATCCCCTCCGCCTACTTCACGAGCAAGGGCAACAGTTTCGCGCATAACGAGTGAATTATGCATTTTAGCAAGGGCAGAATTTAACATTAATTCATTGCCAGCTTCTTGCATTTCAGCAAGACGAACTGAGTAAGCAATAGCTGCCACAGCATTCGCTTGCATTCTAGCCAATTTTTCTTGAATGATTTGGAATTTAGCAACTGGACGTTTAAATTGTTGACGGTTTGTAGTATATTTTAATGCTGCAACAAATGAACCACAAGTTATTCCCATAGCAATATGAGCAACATCAGCACGAGTAAATGTAAGAATACGAGCTACATCTTCAAAACCATTGATGTTTACCAAACGGTCTGAGTCTGGAACTTCAACATTTGTCATTGTGATATGACCATTTCGAACACAACGAAGTGCAATTTTATGTTGAATAACTTCTACATCGTAACCAGGAGCTCCTTTGCGAACGATAAAGCATTTAATTTTGCCATCTGCAACGTCACGAGCAAATACTGGAATAACATCAGCTGTATCTGAACCACCAATCCAACGTTTTTCACCGTTAATAATCCACTTGTCTCCTACACGTTCAGCAGTTGTTGCAAGCCCACCTGCGATGTCTGAACCAGAAAGTGGTTCTGTCAAAGCAAAACATCCTTGCCAATCAAACGCTGCTAATTTAGGAAGAAATTCTTTTTGTTGGCGTTCGTCTCCACCGAGTAAAATTGTGTTATAGCAAAGTCCACCATGCACAGTATAGAATGTAGCCATTGATGTATCAAAGCGAGCCAATTCCAAATAAAGGAACGCAATATAAAGTTCTGACGGTTTATAACTGCCTTCACGTCCTTCGAACAATTTAGGATTGTTCATAATTTGAGCGCCTTTGGCAACTGCGTAAAATTGTTCAAATGGAAAATCAGGTTTTTCCCAATGTTCATTGATCACAGGACGAAGATGTTTTTCAATCAAACGACGAGTTTCTTGCAAAACTTCTGCTTCTCCCAGTGTCAGACCGTCTGCATAGTGAAAGAGATCTTCAGGATATAATTCACGTAAAATTTCTTCTTTGGTTGCCATAATATGGACTCCTTTATAATAATGTTATAAGAGCGCTTTCATTTCAAGGCTCAGTATTTGTTGACGCTTACATTTTATATCAGATATGGTCTTATGTATACTTAAGAAAAATTAATCGTCCCATAAGTTTCTATTATACATATTGATTTTACTGACGTTTCAAAGGATAAAGGCAAGATTTTACAAATAAAATTTTTCCAAAAGTTAAAAATTTATTTGTAAAAATAATTGAATTTCTAAAAATATTTTCTCTAATTTCAAAGAAATTCTTTTCCTCAATCATTTACCAATCCTCCAGGGCAAAATGCGAGCATTTGCAAAATGAATATGTTACAATGCTTATAAAAACGGAGGAAAAATCATGTTAACATACGATTTAATTGTTATTGGTTTTGGTAAAGCTGGTAAAACATTAGCAGCAAAAATGGCAACCCAAGGAAAAAAGGTTGCTTTAATTGAACGAAGCAAAGCTATGTACGGTGGTACTTGTATCAATATCGCTTGTATTCCAACCAAAACCTTATTAGTCGCCGCAGAAAAAGGACTATCATTTGAAGAAGTAATGGCTGAGAAAAACGCGGTTATTAGCCGACTTAATGGGAAAAATTACGCAGCCATTAGTAGTGCTGGAGTAGATATTATTGATGCAGAAGCTCATTTTCTGTCTAACAAAATAATTGAAATTGTAGCAGGCGACGAAAAGCAAGAGCTAACAGCCGAAAATATCGTCATCAATACGGGCGCTATCTCAAATGTTTTACCAATTCCAGGACTTACTACAACAAAAAATGTTTATGATTCAACAGGCATTCAAAATCTTTCTACATTACCTAAACGTCTTGGCATCCTTGGTGGTGGAAATATCGGTCTTGAATTTGCAGGACTTTTCAATAAGCTAGGAAGCAAGGTTACTGTCCTTGATGCTGCTGATACTTTTTTACCACGTGTAGAGCCTTCAATTGCCACTTTGGCTAAACAATATATGACGGAAGATAGCATTGAAATTCTTCAAAATATTTACACTCAAGAAGTGAAAAATGACGGTGAAGAGGTGCTTGTCATTGCTAAAAACGAAATATTTCGCTTTGACGCTTTGCTTTATGCTACCGGTCGTAAACCAAATATCGAACCATTAAAACTTGAAAATACAGACATCCAAGTTACAGACCGCGGTGCTATCCAAGTGGATAAGCATTGCCAAACAACTGTTCCTGGTGTCTTTGCTGTTGGTGATGTCAACGGTGGACTACAATTTACTTATGTTTCGCTAGATGATTTTCGTGTCGTTTTCCATTACTTAGCCGGTGATGGCTCCTACACACTTGAAAATCGCAAATATGTACCGACTACCATGTTTATCACTCCCCCACTTGCACAAATTGGTTTGACAGAAGCCCAAGCTAAAGAACAAGGCCTGCCCTATGCTACCAAAGAAATTCCAGTTGCAGCCATGCCACGTGGACATGTCAATGCAGATCTTAGGGGAGCGTTTAAAGCTGTTGTTAATACAGAAACTAAGGAAATTTTAGGGGCTACTATCTTCTCGCAAGGTGCTCAAGAAATCATTAACATTCTAACTGTAGCTATGGACAATAAGATTCCTTATACTTATTTCACAAAACAAATCTTTACTCATCCAACTTTGGCTGAAAATCTTAATGATTTGTTTGCGATTTAGTCACGACTTCTGCACTTCGACAAACATGTTGTCATAAACCACTTTGATTTCATTCGACAAAAAAGCAAAAGTGGGATAAGGCTGAGAACTAAAAATTTTTAGTCCGTTCTCTCACTCTTACAAAGCTTGCTCAAGTATCGCGTGACTATTTATTTCCATCATAAAAACGAGGCTGAGATATTATCGTCCCAACCTCGTTTTTATTATAGCTGCATTTGATTATACGTTTTACTAAATGCATTTAAAATTTCTTTTGGCGCGTCTTTATAAGAAGTTTCTCCTTCTAGCGTTCCTTTAACAATCGTTCGTGACGTAGCTGCAGCATCTTCACAAGTCACCAAAGTCACTTCATTGACACCTTCGCGGTCATTAATCACATCTACTCTATCAGGTGCCACATTCTCAACTGAAGTAATGGAATAAGTATAAATTTTTTCCTTATCTGTCAGATAAATTTTCATTCCGGCTTTAGCACGATCTAAAGGAGAAAAGAGCATATTGCTTGCACCTGTAATCCCAAATACATGGTGACTAGCCAATGCATAATTCCCTTTCCCCATTTGCTGTGTTTCTTTCATCGTACCTGCGCCATAATAAAGACCCACATTGTCCAAGCCTTTAAAAATTGGCAAATTCATCGAAAGTTCAGGAATAGCAATTCCACCAATAACTGGTAATTGCTGGGCCTGCCATTGAGCGTTAATCACATCTTCGGTAGACAGCGATTTAACTTTATCGAAATTAAAGCTGGTTTTAGCTTTTTTATTTTGAGTGATTTTATCTTTTGAAACTTTGCTCACTTGATACCGATTGGTATGCCAAACCATTATCATATTCCGAATAGAAGAGTTGAAAATAAGTGCAAGTGCAACAATGATTAACAATGTCGCAATAATATTAATTAGAATATTTTTTCTTTTATTATGTTTTTTTCTTGTTGATGACATAACATTTCCTTTTATTTAGTTTATTCTTCATCCACTTCTTTTTCATTCTCTGCTGCAACGCTTGTAAAAGTAACAATCTGCGCTCCCTTATCTAGTCGCATTACTTTAACACCCAAAGTTGCACGTCCTGTTTGAGAAATATTAGCAACATTTGTCCGAATAATAACCCCCGTATTTGTGATAACCATTAAATCTTCATCACCATTCACAGCCATAAGCCCCGCTAATGGACCATTTTTCTCAGTAATATTAGCCGTTTTCATTCCTTTTCCACCACGACCTTTCGTAGCGTATTCACTGGCTAACGTGCGCTTGCCATATCCCTTTTCAGTGATGACTAATACTTCTTGATTATCCGAAATAACGCTGGCGCCCACAACATAATCATTTGTACGCAAATTCACTCCGCGCACACCGGTCGCAGCCCGTCCCATGTTTCGGACTTGGTTTTCGTTAAATCGTACAGCATATCCCATTTTGGTTCCGATAATGATATCTGCGTGACCATTTGTCAAAAAGACATTGATGAGTTCATCCTCATCTTTTAAATTCAAAGCTTTCAGACCATTTTGACGAATATTAGCAAACTCTGTTACGCTTGTCCGCTTCACAACACCATAGCGCGTTGTGAAGAAAAGGTAGGAATGATCATCATGCTCGGCTTGAACATTGATAATCGTCTGAATTGTTTCACCTTCGTCTAATTTCAACAAATTAACAATCGGCAAACCTTTCGCTGTACGGCCGTATTCAGGAATTTCATAACCTTTCAAGCGATAAACGCGACCTTTATTGGTAAAGAAGAGTAAGCGATCATGTGTGCTGGTAGAAACTAATTCACGGACAAAATCGTCATCCTTTACACCTGTTCCTTGAATACCACGACCACCACGTCTTTGCGCAGTGAATTCATCTTGGTTCAACCGTTTGATATAGCCTTTATTGGAAAGTGTAATCAAAACATCTGCTTCTTCGATGAGATCTTCATCTTCCAAAGACAGTACTTCACCAACCATTAGTTCTGTACGACGTTCGTCAGAAAACTTACGTTTAATCTCTTCTAATTCTTCCTTGATAATCGCAACAACTCGTTCTGGTTTAGCTAAAATATCTGCTAAATCTGCTATCAATTTCATCAAGTCGTCATATTCAGATTGAATCTTATCCCGTTCCAATCCCGTTAAACGGCGAAGACGCATATCCAGAATCGCCTGACTTTGACGTTCGGATAATTCATAGCGTGCCATCAACTCTGCTTGCGCTTCTGCATCTGTCTCACTGTTTCGGATGATGCGAATCACTTCATCAATGTGATCAAGTGCAATCAGCAAACCAGCTAAAATATGTGCACGAGCTTCCGCCTTTTCCTTATCAAAAACCGTCCGACGTGTCACCACTTCTTTTTGGTGTTCAATATAAGCAAGCAAAATCTCGCGTAAAGACAGAATCTTTGGCACTCCATTTTGGATCGCCAGCATATTGAAACTAAAATTCGTCTGCATTTGCGTTAATTTAAATAAATTGTTCAAAATGACATGCGCACTTGCATCCCGCTTCACATCAATGATAAAACGAACCCCTTCACGGTTAGATTCGTCACGAACCGCTGTAATTCCGTCAATACGTTTTTCTTGAACTAGTCGCACAATATGCTCATGAACTTTGGTTTTATTGACCATATACGGAAATTCAGTGACGACAATTCGTTCACGACCAGATTTAGTTTCTTCGATTTCTGTCCGAGCACGTAAAACAATGGAACCCTTCCCAGTTTCATAAGCGCGATGAATGCCTGATTTCCCCATAACCAAAGCGCCTGTCGGGAAGTCTGGACCAGGCAACACTTCCATAAGGTCACGTGTGGTCACATCTGGATTATCCATGACTAATTTTACAGCATCAATGGTCTCACCAAGATTGTGAGGAGGAATGTTTGTTGCCATTCCCACAGCAATACCTGTCGCCCCATTGACCAGCAAATTAGGAAAACGTGACGGTAAAACTAATGGCTCACGCTCACTGCTATCATAGTTATCTGCAAAATCAACTGTATTTTTGTTAATATCACGTAACATTTCAAGCGATATTTTGCTCATCCGAGCTTCTGTATACCGTTGTGCCGCAGGACCGTCTCCGTCCATAGAACCAAAGTTTCCGTGACCATCTACTAACATGTGACGGTAAGACCACCATTGCGCCATCCGCACCATAGCTTCATAGATAGAGGAATCTCCGTGCGGGTGATATTTACCCATAACATCACCCGTGATACGAGCAGATTTCTTATGTGGTTTGTCAGGAGTCACCCCCAGCTCATTCATTCCATACAATATTCTTCGGTGAACAGGCTTTAAGCCATCACGAACATCAGGAAGCGCTCGAGCAACAATGACACTCATGGCGTAATCAATGAAACTCGTCTTCATTTCGCTCGTTAAATTCACATTTACTAAATTATTATCCTGCATTAAAAAATGCCTCTCTTCATTTATATGACCATATCATTATAACATAAATTGGGATTTTTTTCAGTAAACATCCCTTATTATAAAAACGTTTACATAAGATGATATGTATTATATTCGTGACAAAATGTTACAAAAGTGATAGAATAGATGTGTAAAGGGAAAACGTTCCCCAATAAAATAAAGGAGATGTTTAGCAAAATGACTCTTACTAAACAACATAAAAAAGTCATCCTTGTTGGTGACGGTGCTGTAGGTTCTTCTTACGCATTTGCTCTTGTCAACCAAGGAATCGCCCAAGAACTTGGTATTGTTGATATTTTCAAAGAAAAAACAGAAGGGGATGCTGAAGACCTCAGCCATGCCTTGGCTTTCACTTCACCTAAGAAAATTTATTCAGCAGAATATGCTGATGCACACGATGCAGATCTTGTCGTTTTGACTGCTGGTGCACCACAAAAACCAGGTGAAACTCGTCTTCAATTGGTTGAAAAAAACCTTCGTATCAACAAAGATGTTGTTACTAAAATTGTTGCTTCAGGATTCAACGGTATCTTCCTCGTAGCTGCTAACCCTGTTGACATTTTGACTTACTCAACTTGGAAATTCTCTGGATTCCCTAAAGAACGTGTCATTGGTTCAGGTACTTCTCTTGACTCAGCACGTTTCCGTCAAGCACTTGCTGAAAAATTAGATGTAGATGCTCGCTCTGTCCATGCTTACATCATGGGAGAACATGGTGATTCAGAATTCGCTGTTTGGTCACATGCGAATGTTGCAGGTGTTAATCTTGAAAATTATCTCCAAGATGTAGAAAACTTTAATGCAGCTGAATTAGTTGACTTGTTTGAAGGTGTTCGTGATGCTGCATACTCAATCATCAACAAGAAAGGTGCGACTTTCTATGGTATCGCAGTTGCCTTAGCTCGTATCACAAAAGCTATCCTTGATGACGAAAATTCAGTTCTTCCACTTTCAGTATTCCAAGAAGGCCAATATCCTGGCGTTACAGACTGCTACATTGGACAACCAGCTATTGTCGGCGCACATGGTATCGTACGTCCAGTAAATATCCCGTTGAATGATGCTGAAAAACAAAAAATGCAAGCTTCTGCTAAACAATTAAAAGACATCATCAATGATGCCTTCTCCAAAGAAGAATTTGCTTCAGCAGCTAAAAACTAAAGAATTTCCTTTCTTACTCCTTGTTTTATCAAGGAGTTTTTTCATATCTAAAATGGATACGATAAAGTTGATTTGCACGGCATCATGACTTTATCGTATCCATTTATTTTATATAATCTCACCTTATCAATTTATTTCAATATATCTTTTAAATAAGGAACAGTCTTCTCACCTTTCATATCTGACAGCACCCGAATCCAGCGAAATGCTGTATGCTCTTCTGGATCAAGTTTAATATCTCTATATTCCAGCAAGTTTGCCTTATACACTAGACGCGTAAAAACGATGCCCTTTGTATCATCATAACAGCTATCCTCATGAAGAATCGAACTTAATTGTACTTTTTGGTTGACTTCTTCCATCGCTTCTCGTACAGCACCTTCTCGCGGCAATTCGTCTTCTTCCACACTACCTCCTGGAATATCCCAATATTCGGGATACATGTTTGGAGAACCACGTTTTATTTTACTTCGTTTAATAAGCAAATATTTTCCATCTTTTTCAATTAAAGCATGAGCAATCAATTTCACAGGCATTCGCAATCTCCTTTGTAAAAATAAAAAATCTTGCATAAAACAAGACTTTCAAGTAATAAACACAATCCACCCTGAGAGAATCGAACTCCCATCTCAAGAACCGGAATCTTACGTGATATCCATTACACTAAGGGTGGCAACTATTTTATTATATAAAAATTTTATAAAAATAACAAGTAAAAAAGGACTGAAATGATAAATTCCAATCCTTTTATTTGATTATAATTCAATATCACCAAACAAGTCAGCCATTGAAAATCCAGTTTGAGTTTCTGGAAGTTCAAAGTCACGTTTTTCTTGACGTTTTTGACGACGAGGACGTGATTGACGTTTTTCTTTTTGGTCATCTTCTTGTGCTGGACGTTCTTCAAGAGCCTTGATAGAAAGTGATACACGTTCTGCATCAGCATTTACATCAAGAACTTTCACAGTTACTTCTTGACCAACTTTAAGCACATCTTTTGGATTTTCAACACGCTTGTGTGAAATTTGTGAAATATGGACAAGTCCGTCAATACCTGGCAATACTTCAACAAAAGCACCGAAATCTGTCAAACGTTTAACTGTGCCTTCAATCACATCACCAGCAGCTAATTTTTGTTCAACACCGTCCCATGGTCCAGGTGTTGTAGCTTTAAGAGAAAGTGATACGCGTCCTTCTTCTTCGTTCAAATCAAGAACTTTTACTTCAATTTCATCGCCAACTGATACAACAGATTTTGGTGAAACGTTGCGTTCGTGTGACAATTCAGTTAAGTGAACAAGTCCGTCAACACCACCAAGGTCAATAAAGGCACCAAAGCTTGTGATACGTGCAACTTTACCAGTCACGATGTCACCAACAGCTAATTTACTAAATACTTCAGCACGTGCTGCTGCAGCTTTTTCTTCTACTACTTCACGGCGTGAAAGAATGAAACGATTTTCTTTTGGATCCACTTCTTTAATTTTTGCTTCAAATTCTTGACCTACAAAACGTTCAGTATTACGAACGAAACGAGTATCTAGCATTGAAGCAGGAATAAATCCACGAAGTCCTTCAAATTCTACTGAAAGGCCACCTTTAACTGCACGAGTACCTTTTACAGTAACAACTTCTTCTTCACGTCCAACCAACTTGTCCCATGCCTTGCGAGCTTCTAAACGTTTTTTAGATACAAGGTAAGTAACTGTATCAGTATCTTTACCAACTACTTGACGAAGAACAAGCAATTCAAGTGTTTCACCTGGTTTTACAAGGTCGTTAATGTCAGCTTCACGATCGTTTGTCAATTCACGAAGGGTCAACACACCTTCTACACCAGTTCCAGCGATTGCAACATTAGCTTGGTTCGCATCAACAGTCAATACTTCAGCAGTAACGACATCGCCTGGCTCAACTTGGCTAACACTATTTAGCAAATCTTCAAATTCATTCATCTAAAAAAATCCTCCAACAATCAAGCATTTCTTGCTTGACATACTTATAATATTTTTCCTAAGCACCGCAATGACATGAACTATCTTTAACGTTTCCCACCCTATAAAGAAATAAAATACCCTAAGATATTTTACCATTTATCTGATATATTACCTAAGAACTGGGGTAGCTGGATTCGAACCAACGCATGAGGGAGTCAAAGTCCCTTGCCTTACCGCTTGGCTATACCCCAAAATGAACGCGGACAAAATCCTTTAAACGCTAAGTACGCTCATGGAGAGGGAGGGATTCGAACCCCCGAACCCGAAGGAGCGGATTTACAGTCCGCCGCGTTTAGCCTCTTCGCTACCTCTCCTGTATAATCAACAGTATTCATTATACCATTGATGAAAAGAAAACACAAGCATTTATTTACCCAAATTATAGGTTTCAATCAATTTTTCCACGGCATTTTCAAGTTTTTTATAAAAACTATCAACATTTTCATTTTTTATGATAGCAAATTGTCCATCAAACTCAGCAATTTGACCAATGACTTTTTTACCAATAGATAAAACATAACCTTCGTATTGATCAGACCCTACCTTTACTTGGCTATCTGCTAATTGGATTTCAATCTTTTTGTCTTTTTTACTCATCATATACCTCTTTCAAGTCTCTATTTTACAAAAAAATAGAAAAACTAGCAAGCAATATGCGAAATTTAAAGCTACCTCAACGGTGAGATAGCTTTAAAAAATTTCTAAACTTTGACAATCCAACCTTCTGGTGCTTCAACATCACCAAATTGAATACCGGTTAATTCATTATAGAGTTTTCGAGTCACAGGTCCAACTTCTGTTTCACTGTAAAAGACATGGAAATCTTCACCATGCTGAATACCACCGATTGGAGAGATGACAGCTGCTGTACCGCAAGCCCCTGCTTCAGCAAAACGATCCAAATCATCAATTGGCACATCTCCTTCGATAGCTTTCAAGCCCAAACGATGTTCTGCTAGGTATAGAAGAGAATATTTTGTGATAGAAGGAAGGATAGATGGGCTGTACGGCGTTACAAATTCGTTGTCTTTGGTAATTCCAAAGAAGTTTGCAGATCCCACTTCTTCAATCTTCGTGTGAGTAGCTGGGTCTAGATAAATGACATCAGAGAATTTCTTTTCATGCGCCATTTGTCCTGGAAGCAAGCTTGCTGCGTAGTTACCGCCGACTTTAGCAGCACCTGTTCCATAAGGAGCAGCACGGTCATACTTGTCAGAAACGATAAAGTTTGTTGGAGTCAAGCCCCCTTTAAAGTAATTTCCAACAGGCATAGCAAACACGGTAAAAATGTATTCATCTGCTGGTTTAACACCGATGATGTCACCAACACCTAGCAACAGCGGACGAATATAAAGAGTACCTCCTGTTCCATACGGTGGAACGTAATCTTCATTTGCACGAACCACTTGCTTTACAGCATCAACAAACATATCAGTCGGAATTTGTGGCATCAAGAGACGGTCTGAGGTACGTTGTAGACGTTTCGCGTTTTGATCTGGACGAAATAGTTGTACACTTCCGTCTTTCGTGCGATAGGCTTTCATTCCCTCAAAAGCTTGTTGCCCATAATGAAGACAAGGAGAAGATTCAGACATGTGCAGAGTTGCATCTTCAGTCAATCCTCCTTTTTCCCACTGACCATTTTTATAATAAGCAAGATAGCGATAAGGCAATTTCATATAGGAAAAACCAAGATTTTCCCAATCAAGATTTACTGACATAACATTCTCCTTTTTAATTTTATGATTTTTATTTTACACTATTTTTAGATATTTTCAATAGTTTTTTGCAAAATTCTGAAAATTTTTTAATTTCAGTTTATACCTGAACAAAAAATCAGCCGCTTGGACTGATTTTCAATTATTTAATATTCGCAGAGAACACTTCTTCATCAGAAATAGTATCAGAGATAAAGCTACCGTTGCTGGTTCTTTCAGACAGACCGAGGTCAGCAAGATTCACTTGGTAAGTCGTTCCTTTGTTAGAAACAATAGAAAGAATCTGCTCTTCTTCTGCTGTTGGATGATCTGAACTAAAGAGGTCTAGTTCTGCAGGTTGCTCTCCAAAGACAGGACCTGCTTGGAAAATACGATGTGGCTTGGACTTCAGCTCGCGCAACACTTGCAAACCACGATTTGCTCGGCTCGTCACAGGAATATCTGCAACTGCCATTCGCTTGAGCGCTCCGCGCTGGGTCAAGATATAAAATGAATCAGTATTGGCAATAAAAGCTGCTGCTAAGACATCATCTTTTTTGAGATTGATAGCTTTGACACCTGCTGCCTTAGCGCCCACAACTGGTACTTCTTCGATATTGAACCGCAAGGCATAGCCGTTCTTGGTCACTAGCATAACATCATCTAGCTTGATTGGAGAAAGTGTGATAATTTGGTCGTCTTCATTTTTTAATTTAGCAAATTTAACAGACTTGGACTTATAGGTGCGCCAAGGACTGAATTCTTTTCGCTCTACTTGCTTGATTTGTCCTAGTTTTGTTACCGCAAAATAAGTTCCTTCGTCAAAATTATCAACTAATTCTGTATAAAGTACTTCTTCATTCGTCTCAAAATTGGTAATAGTCTGACTGAGGTGTTCCCCGATTTCTTTCCAGCGAATGTCTGCCAATTCATGGACCGGTCGGTAGATGACATTGCCAAGATTGGTAAAAATCAAAAGGTGCTGAGTGGTTTTCGCCGAGCTGACAAAAATCAGACGGTCGTCATCTCGCTTGCCGACCTCGTCAACCGTTGATGAATTGAAAGAACGTGGACTGGTGCGTTTGAGGTAGCCGCCACGAGTGACGCTGACAAAGGTTTCTTCTTCCACAATCAGACTAGCCGTATCAATCTCAATGGCATTCGCCGTATCTTGCAATTCACTAAGACGAGGATTGCCAAATTTCTTTTTGACCTCACGCAGTTCACGCTTCATCAAATTGTACATGGTCCGCTCATCGCCGATAATGGCAGAAAGCATGGCAATTTTTTCGCGTAATTCCGCCTGCTCTTCCTCCAGAATTACCACGTCTGTATTGGTCAAACGATAAAGTTGGAGAGTGACGATAGCCTCTGCCTGCTCCTCGGTGAAATCATAGCTGACTTTGAGGTTTTCCTTAGCATCCGATTTATTTTCCGACGCACGAATGAGCGCAATCACTTCATCCAAAATCGAAATCACTCGAATCAAGCCTTCTACGATATGCAGGCGCTTCTCTGCTTTTGCCTTGTCAAATCGGCTGCGCGCCAGAATAATCTCTTTTCGGTGGGCAATGTAACTAGTCAGAATCGGCACAATCCCTACTAAACGTGGCGTGAAGTTGTCGATAGCCACCATGTTAAAATTGTAATTGACCTGCAAATCCGTATATTTAAAGAGATAATTCAAAATCAGCTCGGTATTGGCATCCTTTTTCAGCTCAATAGCAATACGAAGCCCGTCACGGTCAGACTCATCCCGTACTTCCGCAATACCAGCTACCTTATTATTGACCCGAACGTCATCAATCTTCTTAACCAAAACAGCCTTGTTAATCTCATAAGGAATTTCAGTGACAACAATCTGCTCTTTGCCGCCTTTGAGCTTTTCAATCTCCGTCCGAGAACGCACGACAACGCGACCTTTCCCAGTCTCATAGGCTTTCTTAATCTCATCTCGCCCTTGCACAATGGCCCCCGTTGGGAAGTCAGGCCCCGGCAGAAACTCCATGAGTTTGTCAACTTTGGCTTTGGGGTGGTCAATCATATACACCACCGCATCGATGACTTCCGCCAGATTGTGAGGCGGAATGTCCGTCGCATACCCAGCAGAAATCCCCGTTGCCCCATTCACCAAAAGATTTGGAAAGGCAGCAGGCAATACAGTCGGTTCTTTTTCCGTATCATCAAAGTTCCAAGCAAAAGGCACGGTGTCCTTTTCGATGTCTTGGAGCAAGTAGCCCGCAATCTCAGACAAACGAGCTTCGGTATACCGCATAGCGGCTGGCGGATCGCCGTCCATAGAACCATTATTTCCGTGCATTTCCACTAAAATCTCACGGTTCTTCCAGTCCTGAGACATACGCACCATGGCGTCGTAAATGGAGCTGTCACCATGCGGGTGGAAATTCCCCATGATATTTCCGACAGACTTTGCCGACTTGCGGTAGCCCTTGTCAAAGGTATTGCCGTCCTTGTTCATCGAATAAAGAATCCGACGCTGCACGGGCTTCAGTCCGTCACGAATATCGGGTAAAGCCCGCTCTTGAATGATGTATTTGGAGTAGCGCCCAAAACGCTCTCCCATGATGTCCTCCAAGGACATGTTTTGAATGTTACTCATAGGATACTAAGCCCGTAAAATGCAAATTCACACAGCATTTAGGGCAAGTTCAACTCCTTTCGAAAATTGTAGAGTAGGTCTGAAACAGAAAGCAGTCTGCAAAATCAAATCCAACATTTCACTTTCAGTTCTTGTGTTAATACTTGCTGATATCCTCTAAGGACATGATTTAAATACTAAGATAATAACTTGCTCAGTTCTCCATCGATCTTTTTTAACCGAGGATAAATATAATCAAAATATTCATCATAATAATTACAATCGTATCTTCTAGAATTGATTTTCCGTAAGGAATCTTGTAACTTCAAGATATCTTCAAACAGATTCGGAGGAATTGTTTCATCCTTTAAAAAGTCAAATTGATTAATATCAAAAAAATCAATTGATTTGTTAAGATTCTCAAATCTGTCATACTCTTCATGTGTCATATCATCAAAATTTGGAGAAAATTGTTGATAGAGTTTATAAAATTCATCAATTTTAATTAAAGATTTTTTGAAATTTTTATATGCTTCAAAAAATTCTTTATAATGAACTTGCATCATCAACTGATTTGACTTTCTTGATTGCTGAGCTAACTCTGTAAGTTCTCTTAGATTTTCTTCAACTTTTTCTTGAGTTTCTGACAATTTAGCCTGTTGTTCTGTTAGTTTTAAAATATTTTCAGCAATTAACTCTTGCTTGTCTTCTAACTTTATTTGTCGATTATCTAACACCTCGTTCTTTTTTTTAGAAATCCACATCCCATAACAAATAGGCAATGCTGCCGTAAAAACCTGAATGATATATCCCTTTATATCTGGCTCACTCAGTATTTTTATCAATCTTTCAAACATTTCTGGTGTCATAGTTACTCCTATTGTTTATTTCCCCCACAAACCCCCGTTTATACTTGATATGATTGGCAATGTTACTGTCCACGTCTTTTTTATCCCATAGTTGGAGTTCCCAAGGGTAGTAAAAATTGCTTTTGTTTTTAAAATAGACATGAATCCCAACATAACCATCTTTGTCACGCAAGTACCAGTTTTTCAGACCGTACTGTTCTTGCCAAGCGTCAAGTCGTTCCATGACTTGAGTAATTTCCTCAGATGTTAAAATCATGCGGGCGCCGAAAATATCATTGAGAACTGAATTGACAGGATACCCCTCCTGCCGCTCAGAAAAGCGAGTAATCTTGTCTAGGATAGATTCGGAAGTTTTAACCCGATAGACATAGGAAATATCCTGAAGGTCAGCTTTCATCAGATAGTCATTGATGGACTCATGGAGGTTGAGGCGGTAGGCAAGAATCGCCTCGGTTGGCACCTTAGCGAAGGTATGTTTCAGATTGATTTTCTCTACCTTTCCGGTTTCAAAATAATCTTTAGAGTATTCTAAGTGAATGCGATTGATTTCTGTAATGAGGCGTTCTACTTTTTCTAGCATGAGAATCACTCCTGTCATTTATCTGCTAAGGCTTGAACCTTATCCTGCACTTTCTGCTTTCGCTACTTTCTTAACCGCTTTGCGTTTTTTGTAACGGCTACGAATAGCATTGAGTTGGTCGCGAAGATTTGCATAGTGGCTTCTTTCTGGGTAGGCATAGGTCATAATAGCAGTGAAATCCAGCAGGAAATCGTAAATTTCTTGCAGCTGAATGCGGAGTTGCTTGCTTTGGCTAGGCACTTTGCCTTTTAACTCGGTCAAGCGCTCCTTATAGGCTTCTTCAAACCGCTTTTGCGCAGTCATCAAACTTTCCACATGAGCTTCCAAGTGCAGTTTTGCCAGCGCCGTTTGATAAGTCGATTTCTTCAGCTCTTGGAGCAGGTGGTTGATGCCCTCTGTCTCTTTTTCATAGTTGGCAGCCGCAATCCCTGCGTAATTTTTCAGCAAGCCTGCCAAGGTGTCGTAGGCTTCTTTGGTCGCCGTCTCCTTGACCCGTGAAAATGCCCGCACCAAAGCAGTCAGCGTCCCCAAAGCATCGTCTCGCTCGCGGTCGGCTTGGTCCAAACTGGTCACCAAGCGACTAGCTTTCGTCTGATGAAGCCCCTCCTGAAACTTAGCCAAATGCTGGCTCATCTCTTCCAGCTTGCTCGTATAAATACTTTCAACCTTGTGCGCCTTGTTAAAAGCAGCAATCGCCTCTTTCGACTCGGTCATGAGCCGGGAAAATTCGTTGTTCTCCAAATTGCGTACCGTTAAACTAATGACTCCGTATTCTTTTGTCATAAACTCCTCTTTCTTCGTGTGTTTTTTAGTTTTTTACTTCAAAATCGCTCAGAACGCATGTAAATGTTCGTCTTTTGCTTTAAAAATTCAAATCACACATGTGTGATTTGGTTTTTTACTGCTAGACAAGAAATTCTTCATGTGAAATTTCTTGTTTTAGGGGTGGGGAAGGTGATTTCTGGTGGGGGATGATATGTTTAGTAACTGATTTTTTGTATAAATCTATCTTCTGTTTAAAGTCCTTCTCCATCTTCTTTTCCTTTTATAGTTTATCTGATAAAACTCTTTTTTTATAATTAATCGTAAAAATTTTTCTATGCTCAATAACTTCTCTTTATACTTCTCACCACCGTAATAATAACATTCTACTAGTCTATTGTAATCAATATCTTCTTCATTTTTAAGTAGCTGCTCTTGGAAAATTTCTTGGGCTTTCTCATGCATTTTTGAAAGAAGTTGTGAATGACAAAACTCAAAAAATGCTGTTTGAATGACCAATATTAAAAGAGCGATACCTATCGGTCTAACTTTATCAATATCAACGCCAATTATGAATGTCACTATCGAAAGAATTCCAAGTATTAAACGATTTTCAGAACCCATATTTTCTAATTCAAAAATATTTTGAAATTGTAAAACGACATAAAGAGAAAGACACAAAGCAGCTGACACCACAATAAATATCAACCAAAATATATAAACCTCACCATTCAATTTGCAGTTCAAGTCATACTCAATAAATGGATCTTTTATAAAACTCGCAATCATTTTTAAGCTATTATCATTTTGAATTATATTGATACTCACAGATCCTATAATAAATGCAGTCACATTCATTAATACTAAAAGTTTTATCCGACATTTTTTAACAAATGATAGGAATTTAACCAATCGTCGCATCTTCAATCTTTTCTTAAACAAATTATGATACAAATCTTTGAACAGATAGGAAATAAATAATATCAAAAAATTGTAAGCAAGCAATACTAAAACTGTTATTACAAAAAGTAAAAGTACGAACATAGAGATATCTCTAAACTTAGATGAAATATATTTATCAATATTAGGAAAAATAATTATTAATATCCCTACAATAAATACATAAAACAAATACTCAATCCACTTAATTCTAAGTATTTTAGTAAGATAATCTTTATTATCCAGTACCTTCAAATTCTCTAAACTATCTATCTTTCTCTTTGCTTCTTTGTAGCTAAAGTTAGGAAATGATGTTTTGACCAGCCATTCAATAGCATTATCTCTCCAACTAGATAATGTACTTATTATTTTTCTAAAAAAACTTATAATCCTCATCAAAACACTCCACTCTCCTCCAGCGTAAACTTGACATTATCTTCAATCCATTTACGGCGGGGTGGGACTTTGTCGCCCATGAGGACATTGACGCGGCGCTCGGCACGAGCCAAATCGTCAATGGTGACGCGAATGAGGGTGCGGTTTTCAGGATTCATGGTGGTTTCCCAGAGCTGGTCGGCATTCATTTCCCCAAGCCCTTTGTAGCGCTGTAGCATAGCACCTTTGCCAAATTTCTTGCGCAGGTCTTCTAGCTCGCCGTCCGTCCAAGCATACTCGACAACCTCGTTCTTGCCTTTGCCTTTGGACATTTTATAAAGAGGAGGCAGGGCGATATAGACATGCCCCGCTTCTACGAGTGGGCGCATGTAGCGGTAAAAGAAGGTCAGCAAGAGCGTCTGGATATGGGCGCCGTCCGTATCGGCATCGGTCATGATGATAATCTTGTCGTAGTTGGCGTCTTCGAGGGAGAAGTCCGATCCGACACCTGCACCAATGGTGTAAATCATGGTGTTGATTTCTTCATTTTTGAGAATGTCTGCCATTTTAGCTTTAGCGGTATTGATGACCTTACCGCGCAGGGGCAGAATTGCTTGAAACTTCCGGTCGCGTCCTTGCTTGGCAGAGCCACCCGCTGAATCTCCTTCGACCAGATAGAGTTCATTTTTAGCTGGGTTTTTGGATTGGGCTGGCGTTAGTTTTCCAGATAACAACCCCTTGTCTTTCTTGTTCTTCTTTCCACTTCGGCTTTCATCTCTCGCCTTGCGGGCTGCCTCGCGCGCATCTCTCGCCTTAATCGCCTTGCGGATGAGATTAGACGCCAATTCCCCATTTTCCAAGAGGAAGAAAGTCAACTTGTCTGACACAATCGAATCCACCGCAGGACGAGCAAGCGGGCTGCCCAGCTTGTCCTTGGTCTGCCCTTCAAATTGCAAATGCTCTTCTGGCACTAAGATAGACAACACAGCCGCTAAGCCCTCACGGTAGTCAGAACCTTCCAGATTTTTATCCTTTTCTTTCAGCAAACCAGTCTTTCTCGCATAATCATTCATGACCTTGGTAATGGCTGATTTAAGCCCTGTTTCGTGCGTTCCGCCATCCTTGGTGCGGACGTTATTGACAAAAGAAAGGATATTGTCTGAATAACCATCGTTGTACTGGAGAGCCACTTCCACTTGAAAACCGCCCTCTTCTCCTTCAAAATAAAGGACCGGTGTCAAAGTTTCCTTGTCTTCGTTCAAGTAGCTGACAAAGTCCTGCACCCCATTTTCATAGTGAAAATCAACAGACTCGCCCGTTCGCTCATCTGTCAGAGAAAGGTGAACATTTTTCAAGAGAAAGGCTGATTCATTGAGCCGCTCCGAAATAGTATTATATTTGAAATCTGTCGTTGAGAAAATCGTGTCGTCAGGTATAAAGGTCACTTTTGTGCCCGTTTTTGATTTGGGAGCTTTGCCAATCTTTTCCAGACTGGTAACAGGTTTCCCACCCTGCTCAAATCGTTGCCGATAAACCGTTCCGTCACGTGTGATTTCAACTTCCAGCCAACTAGACAGCGCATTGACCACAGAAGAACCAACACCGTGGAGACCCCCAGAGGTCTTGTAACCGCCCTGACCGAACTTACCTCCAGCGTGAAGCACCGTAAAGATGACTTCCACTGTCGGGATTCCCATAGCGTGCATACCGACAGGCATTCCCCGACCGTGGTCTGCTACAGTCAAACTCCCGTCTTTATGAATGGTCACGTCAATCTTATCACCAAAGCCAGACAGAGCCTCGTCAACTGCATTGTCCACAATTTCCCAGACCAAATGGTGAAGCCCAGTTGCATCTGTTGATCCAATATACATACCAGGACGTTTACGAACCGCGTCCAATCCTTCTAATACTTGAATGGCATCATCATTGTAATTATTAATATTGATTTCCTTTTTTGCCACAAGGAGCCTCCTGAATCATTCATCCTTTCTATCTTACAAGTTTTTAGCAAATTTTGCAAAGATTTTTAGAAAATAGTGTATTCTTTCTGCTTCTTACCACCATTTTTTCAGCCTAGACAAATTTTGTAAAATATTTCTGGTCGTTCAACTATCAAAATCAAAATTCATGGTATAATAAAAACATGATAAAGATAGTTTTTACATTGATAGTAGCTTATTTGATTGGTTCAATCCCTGCCGGGCTTTGGATTGGACAAGTATTTTACAAGAAAAATCTCCGCGAATACGGCAGCGGAAATACAGGGACGACCAATACCTTTCGTGTCCTTGGGAAAAAAGCAGGCATCATCACCTTTATTTTCGACTTTTTTAAAGGAACGTTTGCGACACTATTGCCTTTTTTTCTTCATATCAACGGTATTTCTCCTCTTGTTTTTGGACTTTTAGCCGTGCTTGGGCATACCTTCCCCATTTTCGCAGAATTTAAGGGCGGTAAAGCCGTGGCAACCAGTGCAGGTGTCATTCTGGGCTTTTCACCGACTTTCTTCACTTATTTAGCTGTCATCTTTTTCAGCTGCTTGTATTTGACTAGTATGATTTCTTTTTCAAGTGTGACAGCTGCTGCCTCTGCTATTCTGGGAGTCTTAATTTTCCCGTTATTTAGTTTTCTTTTGCCACGTTACGATGTGCTTTTTACCGTGATTGTGCTGGCATTAGCGCTCATCATTATCGTTCGACACAAAGATAATATTCAGCGGATTCGGACGAAGCAAGAAAATCTCATTCCCTTCGGATTGAATATCACAAAACAACAACCTAAACAGAAATAAAAGAAGCTAGGATCAAAAATCTTAGCTTCCTTTTATTTTATTCTTTGTGAGCTTTTTTAAATCTAGATAATCCTAAAAGTCCAACGACAAAGCCAAGTAAACTGATAAAGGTAGTATCTGTTGTACCTGTTTCTGGCAAGCTCTTTTGGCCTGAAGGCACAAATTGTTTGTGTACATTGACTGGAATCGTTGCCGTTCTTTGATGTGTATTTGTTTGAACCGCTGGCACAAGTTCTTTTTGTCCAGTTTCATTTGGCTTCACTTGATTAGCAGCTTGATTTTGAAGTTTCTTGTATTGTGCAGTCGAGATTGAAATAGTCCGTGAATTAGGATTGACAACCGCATAAGCTGTTAAGTCTGTTTTTGCCAAATAGTCTGCAAAAGCAACGTCCATTGAAGGACCTTCTTCGCGAGCTCCGCCCAACATACTATAACCGTCACCACCTGCAGCCAAGAAATCATTAGTTGTCAGATAGTAGATTTTCTTAAGGTTTAATTTTTCATATTTTCCTGTTTCAGGATTTTTAATTTCAATGCCAAGAATACGTTTATCGGCTGGTAAGGTAGTGTCATAATAAACTTTTGCTCCAGAAACTTGTAGGAAACCGCCGCTTGGTTCAAGTAACGGTTGGCCATTTTCATCTAGGACTGGTTTGCCGTCTTTTTCTTGTAAAATAGAACCTAAAGACTTAGCAAACATGTCTGCGATGTTTTGCCCAGTTACTTTTATTTGAGTAATGGTATTACCAAATGGTAAAACAGCAATAATATCTCCTTTGGTGATTGGTTTTCCTTTCGCAATTGTTTCACGAAGTCCGCCGCCGTTAGTTACAGCAAGGTCTGTCTTATGACTGAATCCTGTTTGCCCGTACTCATAGAGCGCATCTGCTACGACATTTCCAAGATTGTTTTCCCGCACACGGACATTTTCTCGATTACCATTTAACTCAACTGGGCTATTAGCAACGACCACTTTTGCGTTTTCTTGGTCATATTTCTCTTTGATTTTGTTTACTAATTGCTGAATAGCTGGATCTGGAGTAACGCCTTTTACTGAATCAGCTGAGATTTGTTGAGGATTTCCTAGAAGTTGACCAGATTTGTATGTTACTTTTCCAATATTATGCAAGTAACTACCTGTTTGATTATAAGTAACATTGTCGCCGTAGGTTACTGATTCTACAGTATGTGAATGCCCGTCAATCACTGTCACACGTTTTCCTTTTAGCAAAGGATTTTTTGATAATGCTTCTGCCAAGGTAGAACCACGCCATTCAACTGGTGTCGTTGTATCTACACCCAAATGTGCCAAAACAACATAATGTTTGTAAGTTTTACCTTCTGCTTTCGCACGAGATTCTACTTCTTCAATGACTTTATTGACTTCTGAAATTGGATCTGTAAACGTAACCCCCTGAACATTGCGTGGGTGTGTTTTTGTTGCAGTTTCTGGCGTTGTCACCCCAATAACCACAAATTCATCTCCCACAACATTCTTGTCTTTATCAACAATCGTAGAAGCTTCAAAAAGTCGTGCTCCATTGACATAAGTATTGGCACTAAGAAGAGGGAATTTCAAAATTTGTTTGTATTTTTTCACCTCATCCAAACCAAAGTCAAATTCATAATTTCCGACCGCCATTGCGTCATAGCCAATCTTATTTAAAATATTCGCGCGCTCTTCTCCTTTTGAGCTATTGGAAATCGGAAGCCCTTGAAAAGCATCGCCTGCATCCACAACGAGTGTTGTTTGATTAGTCTTTGCACGTTCTTGCTCATGACAGCTGCTAATTTAGCATCGCCAATGACACCTTTTTCTTCTACAATACGACCGTGTACATCATTTGTATGAAGAATAACCGTATCTTTTTCAGATTAAGTTGTAGGTGCAGCAACAGCTTGAGCGGCTGGAGTTATAGACTCTGCTGGAGTTACAGAAGTTTCAACTTGTTTGTTCTCGCTCTTTTCTGTTACTTTCTCTGTGGAAGCTTCAGTAGCAGGCGAAGCTGCTGAAGCTCCTTGAGCGGTCGTAGGTGCGACCGACTGATTTTCTTTAGGAGCTTCTACTTGCTCTACAGGTGCTGTTGAAGTAGCTGGATCTACAGCATCAGCAGAAACCTGATGTGCTAAAATTGCTGGAGCAATTAGCAATGTTGACAAAATGGGGATAATGAATTTTTTCTTCTTCATAATCAATCCTCTTTTATTCTTTTTTTATTCTATTATACAAGATTGTCTGGCAAAATAAAACCTTATTGAACAAGCTTTATCTCATCGTTCGCTAAAATTGTTCTAAAAAGAAAAATATTCTAACTTTTACATTAGAATATCTTATTTCACAAACATTATTTACAAACTTCTACCTTGTGAGTTTATCTGTGCCATTAAGTTCTTCAGCCCTGCCACTCCCACGGTATCACCCGCTTTTTCAAAACACACCAGTGCTTTTTGAGCATCAGATTTAGCCATTTTTATATCTCCCTTAGCTAATCTTACCTCAGCCAAGCCACGATAAGCACAAGCATGATTGACTAAATCATCTGTCTGCAACGCTAAATTTAATGTTTCTTGCAAAAGTTCTTCTGCAAGGTGAATATTTCCTAGTTTGAATTGTAAATACCCCTGTTCGTACAAATTGACTGATTTCTTTAGGACATCATTGGGGAAATGCTTTGCAATAATTGCAGCTTCTGTCATTATCAAGTCATAAGCTTTTTGAAAATGTTCTTCTTCTCGTTCGACCATAGCTAATTGATGCAAGCCTATATGTTGTTCTTCTAGATTCTTTTCAGACATAGCCTGAGCATAGTAGTCTTTTAAAAACTGACGAGCCAACTGAAAATCCTTTTCTTCTAAAGCAATATAAGCTTTTAAATTCAGCGTACTATAACTATCTTGGTCTATTTGATAAACAAATTGCTTGGCAAGCTGATATTGCCCGTCAAACAATGCTTGCCAGGCTTTTTGAAGTTGTTCTTCTATCATAATTTCTTTCCTTTTATTCATAGAAAACAAAAGTCACACTTTAAAAGTTATATTAAATCAGTCTCCGAGATTGCCTCTTTCACTTTTTCGATTGGCAGATGTACTAACTCAACTTTCTTTTCGCTATATAAATAACGCGCATAATCATCTATACGATATTGATTGATATAAACCACTCGCTTGCAACCAACTTGTAAAAGCTGTTTCGTACAATTGAGACAAGGAAAATGCGTGACATAAACAGTAAATCCTTTCGGGATCCCGCGCTCTGCACCTTGCAAAATTGCATTTACTTCTGCATGCAAAGTCCTCACACAATGCCCGTCAACTATCAGGCATTCATGATCGATGCAGTGCTCCGTTCCTGAAACAGATCCATTATATCCTGTTGAAATAACTTTATTATCCTTTACAATAACTGCACCAACGCTTGCTCGTTTGCAGGTTGAGCGATTTGCAATCAAGAGCGCTTGTGCTGCAAAATATTCGTCCCAAGCCAATCTTTTTGTCGCCATATTGTCACCTTCTTTTCTTACTTATCACTCAGTTTATCATTTTTTCGATGTGGAAAAAGCGGAAGTCCGAGCGATGCAATCTTTTCTGCTGGAACTTTCATGCCGTCATTTGTCCATTTGATTAAAACAGAAACCACCGCTGAACTCCAAAATGAATTCATGTAAGTTGAAGCTTCTTTTCTGGAACTATTTTGTTTTTCCAAGAAATCAAACACAGCACTTGTCAATAGTTTTTCTAAATTATAATCCACTGCTAAGCTAAGGATTCGTGCTTCTTTTTTGACTTCTTTAAACAAGAACAGCCACACTTGATAAAGCTCGGTTCTCATATTGAATTGTTCCAATTTATCGGTAATCTTTTGTACTGTTCGTTGGAAAATCTCTTGTAAAATTTCTTCTTTTGAATCATAATTTCGATAAAAAGCTGCGCGCGAGACACCAGCTCTCTCTACTAATTCAGAAATGGTAATTTTTGCCAACTCCTTCTTTTCCAACAATTGCAACAAAGAAATTTCCAATGATTCTTTTGTAATTCGGTTAGATTCCTGATTTGATATTTTTAGATTTTCTAAAGATTTTTTCGATATTTTACGTTCCGACATAACATTTTCTTTCTACATGTAACAACCGACTGTAAAGGCTTTCTAAAGCAGAAGTTTCATGATATAATTGTAAAAAAAGGCAAACCTTTTGTCAATGTCTAATTAAGGGATCATCCCACTAAAGGAGAAATTGAATGACTTGGAAAATTGTAGCTGATTCAGGCTGTGATTATAGAACTATCGAAAACCTTGCTGTTGACACCTTATTTGAAAGTGTTCCTTTGACCATTCAAGTAGGTGATGAAATCTTTATAGATAATGCTCAGCTCAATATTGATGATATGATGGAAAAAATGTATGCCACTTCTTCGGCTTCAAAGTCTGCCTGTCCTAGTCCAGATGATTATATGAAAGCTTTTGATGGAGCTTCAAATATTTTTGTGGTCACTATTACAGGAACCTTATCAGGAAGCCATAATAGCGCACAAGTGGCTAAAAAACTCTATCTTGAAGAACATCCTAACGTGAATATCCATATTATTGATACTCTTTCTGCTGGCGGTGAAAATGATTTGATTATCAAAAAGCTTAATCTTCTCATCGGTCAAGGGCTAAGTTATGAAGAGGTTGTAACAGAAATTACAGCCTATCAAGCAAAGACGAAGTTACTTTTCGTTCTTGCAAAAGTTGACAATCTAGTCAAAAATGGACGACTGAGCAAGTTGCTTGGAGCCGTTGTAGGATTACTGAATATTCGTATGGTAGGCGAAGCCAGTCAAGACGGCAAGTTGGAGTTGCTTCAAAAGGCGCGTGGTGCTAAAAAATCACTAATCGCAGCTTTTGATGAACTCATCAAGGCAGGCTATGCCGGTGGACAAATCATTATTGCTCATCGAAATAATCCCAAGTTTTGCCAGCAATTTTCCGAAATGGTTCGTGAAAAATTCCCACAAGCTGTTATTGAAGTCATCCCGACTTCTGGGCTTTGTAGCTTTTATGCTGAAGAAAATGGTCTCCTCATGGGCTATGAAATTCAATAATATAACGAAACTGTAGTCAATCACTAAACTACAGTTTTTTTATTACAAATATAGCAAACCAAAAACAACTAGCACACTAATCATGCTAAAAAGTGAGCCTATAAGATAGTATTCTGCAAAGGACTGACTTTCTGAAATCTTATTATATCGTGCGATTGACTTAGCAGTAAAGACTAAGCCAACGGAAGCAAACTGCCCAAATATAAGAGACAAAGCCATAATAAAACGCTCTAAAATCCCAATCATCGCCCCTGCACCTGCTATAGTGTCTTGGTTATCTCCCTTTGACTGATACCTACTGAAGAAAAGCTTAAATAAAATATTAACAGGCTTGCCAACGATTGCTAAGAAAAGAAGGGTTTGAGCAACTGACGCTCCATTTTTCAGCCATTGTGGATTGATTTTATTGGCCAATAAAGCATAAAATAGAAAAATACAAATCAAATGAAGGACTTGGTCAATGATGAAAACTTGCTTTGTGAGTCTCTTTATTTCTATAAACGTGTTGAGCCTGTATTTCAAGAAATCAATAACTACATGACTAATCCAAACAGCAGCAAAGTAAATAATATTTTTTGGGAAAAAGATACTCAAAATCAGCAACGGCAGAAAAACAATGGCTAAATGCAACAATAAATAAGGCAACTTTCGACATTTTAAATCTGCCATTTTTTGACTTTGCCATTGGAAATCAGCTAAAACATGCGCCAATAAGACTAACAACAAGATTGGATGTTGGACAAAATAGTCCGAAAATCCCCACAAATTAGACATGTTTCGCCTCCTTCGCTATCGCATTTAACATCAAGTTCATCGCAACTCGTTTATTTCTGAGATAAATTTTTAACCCACTCGCCTTGATACGTTTGTTGAAAGCACTCGGAGTGATACCAAGTAGTTTTGCCATTTCTTTATGCGAAAATGTTTCATCGTATATATTTTCAGCTAGTAATTGTTTGAGGACTTCATATTGGATATCTGTCCACTTGGACTGAATAAAAGAGCACGCAGCTAAAATAGCATTGATTGTCTGGGTGGCTTTCTCATCTGCCAAAGAAACTGAAATGTGATTGATGCCATAGTCATTTTTGTCATGAACATAGTTAATCGCTTCTCTTGCCAGCCAATACGCCGGACCGTCAGAACCAATGCTTTGTTCTTTGTTAATTTCTGTAATCATATCTCCAGCACCAATCCCAAATCGAATTTCATAAGGAGCAAATAACATAGAAAGTTGCTCCATGATTTGAAACATATCCGAATTTGGTAAAAACAAAGCTTGAAATTCATCGCCAGCTGTGACCGTAAAGGGAGAAACTAAATATTTCTGATATTGCTGATTCAACTCTTTCATCAATTGCAACAATTGCTGTTGTGCCTGCGCTCGATCTTGTATTTTTTTTGATTCAATAATGTCTCCAATAAGAGCAATGTACATCATCTTCTCACCTCTTTTTGTCTATTATAATGGAAATTTTTAAAAATTTCCATTATAAAGGACATTTTCCAAAATTTCCGTCACGAAGGACATTTTCTAATCTACCATCTCTAAAAAATACAACTAAGCACATGATTGAAACCATCATTTGATCTGATAATGACTATCCTTTTACTTTCCATACCTTACCCAACACTTCTCCAATCTTGCCCTTGATGACCAAGTCAGCTTGACTATCTTGTAGTACATTATTTTTATTGATAACAACTAAGTGCCGTCCTTGAAAATAATGAACCAAATTAGCAGCTGGATAAACAACTAGCGATGTTCCGCCAATGATAAGTAGGTCAGCTTGACTGATAGCCTGAATAGCTTGAGAAAAAACTTCCATATTTAACGCTTCCTCATAAAGAGTCACATCTGGCTTAACTACACAACCACAAGTCTCGCAATAAGGAATGATTCCAGGCAATTTCAAAAAATCCTCTAAGTCATAAAAACGATGACAATTGGTACAAAAATTTCGGTCCACACTACCATGAATTTTTAATACGTTCTTGCTTCCTGCCATCTCGTGTAAACTATCAATATTCTGTGTAACAATTGCTTTTAATTTCCCTAGCTTTTCTAGATAAACTAAATATTTATGGGCTACATTTGGCTTAGCATTAGGATAAATAAGATATTTCTTGTAAAAGTCAAAAAACTGTTCTGGATAACGTTCAAACATCGTATGTGAAACTAATTGCTCTGCTGTAAAATGCTGGTTTAACTCAATATTGTAAATCCCATTAGAACTTCGAAAATCCGGAATACCAGATTCAGTTGAAACACCCGCACCACCAAAAAATACAATATTTTGGCTACTTTGAATGATCTGAACCAGTTCTTCAATCTTGTCCATATTGCCCTCCTAAAAGTTACCAATATTATTAAAGAAAAAATCGGCTAGCAGAACTAGCCGATTCATATTATAACTGAATTATTTTGACAAGTTATAGAAAGATTTCAAACCATGGTATTCAGCAACTTCACCAAGTTGGTCTTCGATACGAAGTAATTGGTTGTATTTAGCAATACGGTCAGTACGTGACAATGAACCAGTCTTAATTTGTCCAGCGTTAGTTGCAACTGCGATGTCAGCAATTGTTGAATCTTCAGTTTCACCTGAACGGTGTGATACAACGGCAGTGTAACCAGCTTCTTTTGCCATTTCGATAGCATCAAATGTTTCAGTAAGAGTACCGATTTGGTTAACTTTAATAAGGATTGAGTTAGCACATCCTTCGTTAATACCTCTTTCAAGATAAGAAGTGTTTGTTACGAAGAAGTCATCACCAACAAGTTGTACTTTCTTACCAAGGCGTTCAGTAAGTTTCTTCCAACCTTCCCAGTCATTTTCATCCATACCATCTTCGATAGTGATGATTGGGTATTTATCAACTAATTGTTCAAGGTATTCGATTTGTTCGTCAGCTGTACGAACTGCAGCTCCTTCACCTTCGAATTTAGTGTAATCATAAACTTTACGTTCTTTGTCGTAGAATTCTGATGATGCACAGTCAAATCCAAGGAATACATCTTTACCAGGAACATAACCAGCAGCTTCGATAGCAGCAAGGATAGTTTCTACACCATCTTCAGTTCCGTCAAAACGAGGAGCAAATCCACCTTCGTCACCAACAGCTGTTTCAAGACCACGAGATTTAAGGATTTTCTTAAGAGCATGGAAAATTTCAGCGCCCCAACGAAGAGCTTCTTTGAATGTAGGTGCACCAGCAGGAACAATCATAAATTCTTGGAAAGCGATTGGAGCATCTGAGTGAGAACCACCGTTGACGATGTTCATCATTGGAGTTGGAAGAACTTTAGTATTGAATCCACCAAGGTAGCTGTAAAGTGGGATTTCAAGGTAATCAGCAGCAGCACGTGCTACAGCAATAGATACACCAAGAATTGCGTTTGCACCCAATTTACCTTTATTTGGAGTACCGTCAAGTGCAATCATTGCACGGTCAATAGCTTGTTGATCGCGAACGTCATAACCAATAACTGCTTCAGCAATAATATTGTTTACGTTGTCAACAGCTTTTTGTGTACCAAGACCGCCGTAACGAGATTTGTCACCATCACGAAGTTCAACTGCTTCGTGTTCACCAGTAGAAGCTCCAGATGGAACCATACCACGTCCGAAAGCACCTGATTCAGTATAAACTTCTACTTCAAGTGTTGGGTTACCGCGTGAGTCTAGGACTTCGCGAGCGTAAACATCAGTAATAATTGACATTTTTTACTCTCCTTTGAGTTATTTTATTTACATTCCTATCATACCTTAAAAATCGGTTTTTTTCAAGGAAAAATCGTGTCTTTCTATGAAATTTACGATAATTTTCTGTGTAAGCGTTTTATATTTCCGAATGTTTCTTGGATAAATTTCAAAAAAGTATGTTATACTAACTTTATGACAGATATAAACAAAGCAATAATCGAAAAATCTCAAGGGGGATTAAAATTAAATCCTGATGAGCAAAGAAAATTTTTAGAAACATTTGAAGAGCGGGTCATTACAGAATGTAGTATTGATGAAGCTAACAGCGCTCCTATACACGACCACTTTAAAGAGATTTTACAAAAAATTAGCTCGGACTATCAGCCTGTAACTGTGAAAATATCACCTGAGGTTAATAGTCAATATCAAATTTTTTACTTAAAAATAGCAAAAGATCTGGGTTGCAAAGCAACAATCGTGTCTAGTAACTGCAAGAATTCTCCATTTGGTTTAGTCATCCATAGTGATCATCCAGTAGAAATAGACGAAAAAGAAATTGCTAACCAATTTTCTGAATTTTTCCAAGCAGATTCATCTCAAAAAGTAGAAAAGAGGCCTTCTTTTTGGGAAAAGTTGTTTCATTAAAGGAACGATTGATGCCAAATTTAGAAAAACTAACCTTATTCTTTCAAGCAAAAAATCAAAGAGACTGGGAAACGTACCAAAGTTTTTTACATTCTGAAATCATCTGGGAATTGCATGAGCAAAAGGTTTCTGTTATTCGTGGAATAGAAGATTACCTTTCTAAAATTCAGCAAGCCTATCATCAGAGCAACGTTCAATTTTCCTGCTTGCATACTTTTTCAACTAATGAAAATCGGATTGTTACTATTCTCAAAAACGATTTTGGTCAACTATCCTGTGATATTTTTGAGTTTGAAAATGGTTTAATTATCAGAGAATATAAATATTTGCTATAATCATTTTTGAGAAACAAACGTATAAGGCTAGGGAATAATATCCTAGCCTTATTTTTTATAACAACTCTGCTTCGCCTATACCAAATGCCGTTAGGATTTGCTTGATTTGGTCGAAATTCAATCGAAAATGTTCTAACGTATGGGCATCAGACCCAACAGAGTATTTCGTCCCACCTAGTTCTTTCACCAAAGACAGTGCATAAATATGAATATCTTCATGGTCATAGAGATACATTGACTTGCAATTCAGTTCAAAAGCTAAGCTGTAATCTATCATTTTTTGAAAGAGGGCACGAAGTTGAGGTTCAAAGTTTTTTAGTTCTTCAACTGTCACATTAAACTTGCGAAAACCATAGTCAAAATGAGCCAAAACATGAGCCGGAATACTTTCAATAGCTTCTTCTAATTCTTTTAAATAATCTGGAATCCATTGCATTTTTTCCAATTGCAAAACAGGAGCTTCTAAGTAATCGAATTTCCCATTGTGATGAACAGATAAAAGTTTCAAATCATAATCTTTATTCTCCAAAAAAGCTAAAATATCTTTCTTTCGTGGTCTGTAATAGCCAATCTCAATTCCTTTTTTGATTCAATTTCCATATTTCCGATTGAGAGCAGCTATTTTTCTAGAATAAGACTCATAATCAGGAATATCATCGTGAGGAGATCCTGCATCATACGGATAGGGATTAGATAAATCCAAATGTTCAGTCGTCACGATTTCACCATCGTAATGTTCCAAATAATCTCTGAAATCAGCATCTGAATCGTAAGAAAAGTAAGTATGAAGATGATTATCACGCATAATATTTTTCCTCCTATCATCCTATAACACTAAGGAATTATATAGCAGTTTATACTAACTATAATATATTGTATTCTTAAACAAGATTTTCCTAAATTTGATAATTATATTTTGTAGTTGTGTAAAAAATAAGTATATAATTTTCCTTATATTTGCTGTTTTTATCATAAGCAGCAACAACTGATTGTATTCATTAAAAATTAGATATAAATCACTTCTGTAGATATTAAATAATGGACTAATTTTTGATTGATTTCAATTGTTTACGAATCATTTGAAAAACAATCACTAAAAGCGGCGTTAGCAAGATAAGAACTAGCCCTAATCCAATAAAAGTCTGATCAAAGCCAAAACTGTCAATCAGCCAACCAACAATCGGAAAAATGATAATCATGCTTAAACTGAACATCATTGAAGCAACACTTAACATGGTCGCTCTGGCTGAACTTGGTAAATACTGTTGCAAATCATTATAAAAAATCGGTTGATACATGGCATACAGAGCATTTGTCGTCAAATAAACAAGTATATACATAAATGGAGTTTCCAAAAACGACAGAATATAAGCCCCCCCTGTTAAACTGACAACTACTGGAAAAATCCGAAAAGAATGCCAGGTTTTCCCAATCTTACTGGCAAGAGAAACTGCCAAAATATTTAAGACGCTACCAATCAACATAACTGTTGAAATCTGCCATCCTGCCAAGTCTGGTAATTGTTTTTGATAGTAAAAGTAAAACATGCACATTATTGTTCCAACAAATTGAAAAATCATCATCCATGTAAAAAGACTGGGATTATTTTTCATCTCTTCTCTCACAATCAAGATAATTTTTTTCATCGTCAACACTTCGTCATTTTTCTTTTTCATTGTCGGCTCTTTTATCAACCAAATCAGAATTAAAACAATAATAGAAACCGCAATCATGATATAATAGGGAATATACAAATATCCATGTACAAATAACCCTGCTAGTACCGTTCCTAAAGAGATTGCTGCCTCAGAAACCCCTGACATCAAACTTGATATTTTCAAATAACGGTCTTTTAAACCAGCTTCTACAGCAGAGTCATATAACAGTGCAGAGCTCGTTCCTGAATCAAAGTTATAAGATAAAGCATTGATTATCATTGCCATTGCATATATCCAAAAATTCCCTTGCCCTGTCAACATTAAAATAGATGATAAAATGCTAGTCAAGCGGCTTACGTACAGATTGGTCTTATAAGAAAATCGATCTGCCAACATGCCTGACGGAATTTCAAAAACAATGCCTGTTGCATGAAAAATACTCTCTAATAGCCCAATTTGCAGTAAAGACATACCATTTTGACTGAGGAATAAAATCCAAAAACTCGTAATACCTAAAAATCCTAAGAATTCCACTCCTGCCATAAGAGGAATATTTCTTTTGTAACTTCTCCTAAACATACTTTTTCCTTTACTAAGAAGAAACCGAACTTCCCGTTCAGTTTTCTAACTTATTCATTTTTCATAATATTTCAATTTTAAAGAGGTTGGGACATAAGCTCCCAACCTCATGCATTTTATAGTTTGGCTTGCAAAACGCAGTGGTTGGTTGGATATCCTTATCCCTTGTTATACCGGTGATAACGGCTATCCTAACCAACTTATACAGAGGTGGAAGTAAAACAGTCCAGTGGACTGTTTTAGGTCAGCAACTAGAAACTAGGACTTGCTGAAAAATCAAATTCTTCGAATGATTGATTTCTATCCCACTCTCACATTTCCTAAGGTTCAATTCTGTGGAGCATACGTGGGAATGGAATGGCTTCACGGATGTGTTTCGTTCCTGCAACAAATGTCACCATACGTTCCAAACCAAGTCCAAATCCAGCATGAGGAACTGAACCATATTTACGAAGATCTAGATAGAAAGCATAGTCATCAGAGTTCAGACCATTTTCTTCAATCTTCGCTAATAATTTTTCATAGCTTTCTTCACGAGCTGATCCACCAATGATTTCTCCATAACCTTCTGGTGCTAAAAGGTCTGCGCAAAGCACACGTTCTTCGTTACCAGGAACAGGTTTCATGTAGAAAGCCTTGAAACTGGCAGGGTAGTTCACGACGAAAGTTGGTAGACCAAAATAGTTTGAAATCCAAGTTTCGTGAGGTGAGCCGAAATCATCACCTCGTTCGATATGCTCATACTCAGCTTCTTCATCATTTTCGTGTTCTTGTAAGAGGTCAATTACTTCATCGTAAGAAATACGTTTGAAGGGTTCTGCCACGTATTTTTTAAGAAGATCAGTATCACGTTCCAACACTTCAAGCGCATGTGGTGCACGATCCAAAACTCCTTGAATCAAAGCCTTCACATAAGCCTCTTGAAGATTAAGCGACTCATCATGAGTAACAAATGGATATTCTGCATCCATCATCCAAAATTCTGTCAAATGACGACGTGTTTTAGATTTTTCGGCACGGAAAACAGGACCAAAGTCAAATACACGACCAAGTGCCATAGCACCTGCTTCTAAGTAAAGTTGCCCAGATTGACTTAGAAAGGCAGGAGTTCCAAAATAATCTGTTTCAAAAAGCTCTGTGGAATCTTCTGCTGCATTTCCTGATAAAATCGGACTATCAAATTTGATAAAGCCATTGCGGTCAAAAAATTCATAGGAAGCATAGATAATCGCGTTGCGAATCTGCATAATTGCCATTTGCTTGCGTGAACGCAACCATAAGTGACGATGATCCATCAAAAAGTCTGTTCCGTGCTCTTTTGGTGTGATAGGATAATCATTGGACTCTCCAACGATTTCAATATCCGTCACGTCTAATTCATATCCAAATTTTGAGCGCTCATCTTCTTTGACGATTCCTTTTACCAAAACAGCTGTTTCTTGGTTCAAGTGTTTGATGATATTAAATTTATTCAAACCCTCTTCTTCACCAAATTTTTCAAGGAAATTTGGCTTGAAAGCCACAGCTTGAAAAAAAGCTGTACCGTCACGCAATTGCAGAAAAGCAATTTTTCCTTTTCCTGATTTATTGGCAACCCAAGCACCAATCGTCACTTCTTCTCCGACATGATTTTTAACATCCATAATTGAAGTATATTTTGTTGACACGTTTTTTCTCTTTTCTATTTTATTTTTTATGATAAACAGCCTCAATGTTGTTCCCGTCTGGGTCTATCACAAAGGCCGCATAGTATTTTTACGTTCGCCAGGTGCACCATTATCCTTTCCTCCAGTAGCCAAAGCTGCTTGATAGAAAGCATCTACTTCTTGACAAGTTTGAGCACTAAAAGCAAAATGCATCGGCTCTTGTTGACCAACATTTAGCCAAAAATCACCACCTGGATCCACATCTCGCGGTTCTGTGAAACTAACGACCTGCCCCGTATCAAATTGAAGGTGATAATTTAAAGGAGTTAAAGTGGCTTGATAGAAAGCTTTAGAAACTTCTAAATTCTTTACCTTAAGGCTAAAATGATCGATCGTTTTTTAACTCTCCATAAACGCCTTGATACGATGAACGGCCTCTTTCAAGGTATCCATATCCGTCGCATAACTAAGACGAACATTTTCTGGCGCACCAAAGCCAGCACCTGTTACAAGAGCGACACCTACTTCTTCTAGAATAGCTGTTGTAAACTCTGTCACATCTGAATAGCCTTTCAGCTCCATTGCTTTTTTAACATTTGGAAAGAGGTAAAACGCTCCTTGTGGTTTCACCACTTCAAAGCCGGGAACTTCTGCAAGCAAAGGATAAATGGTATTGAGACGTTCTTCAAAAGCCTGACGCATGATTTCAACAGTGTCTTGAGGGCCCTTTAGAGCTTCAATCGCCGCATATTGGGAAGCAGCGGTTGGATTAGAAGTCGTTTGTCCAGCCACTTTACTCATCGCTGCAATGATTTTTGGTTCTCCAACAGCATAACCCAGCCTCCAACCAGTCATCGAATACGACTTAGATACACCATTGATAACAATTGTCTGCTTGCGAATAGCTTCAGATAAGCTTGAAATCGGTGTAAATTCATTTCCATTGTAAACCAAGCGGCCATAAATATCATCTGCCAAAATGAGAATATCATGCTCTACAGCCCAATTACCTATCGCTAATAACTCTTCAGCAGTATAAATCATTCCCGTTGGATTAGAAGGAGAATTGAGCACCAAAACTTTCGTTTTCTCTGTCCGAGTAGCCTCTAATTGCTCAACAGTCACTTTGAAATGATTGGTTTCCGTTGCTTGAACAAAAACTGGTATCCCTTCTGCCATCTTAATCTGGTCGCCATAACTAACCCAACACGGCGCCGGAATAATCGCTTCATCACCTGGATTGATGACACTCATAAAAAAGGTATAAAGGGAGAACTTTGCACCCGTTGCAACAGTCACTTGACTTGGTTTAATCGTATAACCATAGTATTTTGCAAAATATGCTACAATTGCTTCCTTTAATTCAGGTAGACCACTGGTAACCGTATAAAAGCTAGCTCTACCGTCTTTTATTGCAGAGATAGCAGCATCTTGAATATTCTTCGGAGTTGGAAAATCTGGCTCTCCCAAAGTCAGCGAAAGGATATCACGACCTTGTGCTTTTAAAGCTTTTGCGCGCGCTGCTGCTGCTAAAGTTACACTTTCTTCCATATTTAAAACACGATTTGATAATCTCATAGTCCCTCCTTGCTGAGCAATGTTCCTGTTTCAAATCCAACATTATAATAAGTTGTTCCAGACTTGACTTCCCAGATTGGTTGCTCTTTTACATAGCCAAATGTCACTTTATCAATTTGTTTGGCACCACTCTCTTTAGCGATTTGTTTTGCTTTTTCTTGACTAATCCCTTTGGACAACTCATAAGTATAGATTTTATCACTATCTGCTTCTATCAAAACAGCAAGCTGCGTCTTTTTACGATTTTTCCCCAAAAGACTGTAATAACTTTTTTCACCGTTATAAATAGCAAAGCGATCCACTTTATCCAAATCTGCATATTGACGAGCAATTCTACTAGCCGTTACCTTAGCTGATTGGTAAGGATCCATAGATAGATTTAAAATGTAAAGGAAAGAAAAAGTGAGAACGGCCAAAACTATCACACTTCCGATAATATATTGCCAAATAATGAAATTTCTATCATTTTTTCTTCTATTTTTCACTCGTCCATTATACTATAAATAAGGACTTTTTTCTATCTTTTTCTAAAATTTGATTTTATTACTACTTATTGATAAAATACAGATATGGACAAACTAACAAAACTTTTTCAAGAAAATCGTCTTGATTTAAAAACAATGATTGTTTTAAATAAAGCTATTCGCACGATTCGACCTTTTGAAAATCAAGCGGCAAAGCAACACAAATTGACTCCAACTCAATTTTCAGTCTTAGAAACCCTTTATAGCAAAGGGAACTTACGCATTCAAGACTTAATTGATAAAATGCTTGCGACATCTGGAAATATGACCGTTGTCATCAAAAATATGATACGGGACGGTTGGATTTTTCGTACCTGTGACCCATCTGATCGACGTTCTTTTTTAGTCGGATTGACACCAGAAGGACGTAGTAAAATTGAAGCGGTTCTTCCAGAGCATATTCAAAATATCCAGCAAGGATTAAGGATTTTAACAGAGCAAGATAAAGAAGATTTGATTCGAATTTTAAAGAAATTTAAAAATTTGAGCTAATTTCTTGCTAACTAGTGATATTTGTTGTAACATAAAAAGGTACAAAAGAAAAGGAGAGTGACTTATATGTCTAAAAAAGTACTATTTATCGTCGGGTCTCTTCGCCAAGGCTCATTCAACCATCAGTTAGCTTCTCAGGCTGAAAACATTCTTGCTGACAAAGCTGAAGTTTCTTATCTTGATTTCAAAGATGTTCCATTTTTCAACCAGGATATTGAAAGCCCAGCTCCTGCGGCTGTTGCCAAAGCTCGTGAAGAAATTCTCGCTGCTGATGCTATCTGGCTCTTCTCACCAACCTATAACTGGGCAATTCCAGGAGTTGTTAAAAATCTCTTAGATTGGCTATCACGTGCACTTGACCTTTCAAACCTATCAGGGCCTTCTGCTCTTAATGAAAAACTTGTAACAGTTTCCTCAGTAGCCAATGGAACTTCTCCAGATGAAGTTTTCAAACATTATCGCAGCCTTCTTCCATTTATTCGCATGAAAGTTGTTGAACCATTTACTGGTGTTGCTGTAAACCCAGAAGCCTGGGGAACTGGTCAACTGACAGTTTCCGAAGAAAAACAAGCTGGACTCGCAGCTCAAGCTGAAGCATTATTAGCTGCTATTGACTAAAATAAGCAAAAAATGGAATGACACTTTTACATCATTCCATTTTTATTTTACTCCTTAACAAAGACATAGGTATTTATCGTAGACAAATCCTCTCGGAAAGCAAAGCCTGCAAATTGCAATTGTTTGATTTCTTCTTTGCTTCTTACTTGGCTTTCAATTAAAGCTGTTAAAAATTGCCCTCGCGCCTTCTTAGAAATAGTTGAGTGAACTTTCAAACTTCCTTCTCTATCTTCTAAAAATTTAAACCGAAGCATCTTATCACGCACAGATTTGGAAAACACCGTCTCAAACTCATTTGATAACAGAGACAAAATCATTTCCTCACCTGAAATAGCTGCATCATAATCGTTGCGCCAATAATTTTTTAGGCTTTTGCCAGAAATAGTACATTTCGCTGAAAAATCCAATCGATGAGGTGAAATCAACGCCATAGCTGGCATAACACCATATAGACCAGAAGTGATGAACAAATGATTGTCTACATACCTCGACTTTTTCTCCGTTAAATCACTTCTTTTGATGTTTCGATACATAAGACCATCAAATAAATGTAGTGCTGGGTAAGTCAAGGCTTGCCCATTTTTTAATTGTTGAAAATGAACATACTCCTCTTCTGCACGTTCCAGACTAATATGATAGAAATCTGCTAATTCTTCAATAGAATACTGTGACAGACTAGCTACAATTGTTTTTGTTTGCTCTGAAAGAAAACACTTGCCATGAGGTTTAAGGCTAAGATTCATTTCCTTTGCAGTTGGAATTAAAATTTTCATAATCTTATTGTATCAAAAGTTATTTTGCAGAACAAATGATTTTTCTCTTGACATTAGACATTTGTTATCATATAATCTAGTTATTAAGACTAGATAAGAAAGAGGTGGATATTTTGGAAATCACAAAATTCCCAACTTGGGAAGAACTACCAGAGTTAGATCTTTATCTTGACCAGGTTCTCCTCTATGTGAATGGTGTCAACGAACAAGCATTTCATAGCACAGATAAGCCTTTAACGGCTGCTATGGTCAATAATTATGTGAAACACGCCCACATTCCAAAGCCAATTAAGAAAAAATACAATCGTGTACAGATTGCTCGTCTGATTGTACTGACGACGTTAAAACCTGTCTTTCCAATACCAGATATTATCAAGACGATTCAACTTCTGGTAGACGGAAAAGATTCGGCCACTCTTTATAATGAATTTGTTAATTGCATGCAAGAAGAAAAAGCTGACACAGTCGCACCTGCTATTGAAGCAGCTTGCCAAACGGTGAAATTATTTCATCAAACAAAAAAATTAGCTCTAGCCTTAGAAAGAGGTAAAACAAATGAATCAAACGCTTAAACTCAGCAAACAACTCAGCTTCGGGGAAGAAATTGCCAATGCTGTCACTCACGCTGTTGGGGCTGTGGTTATGTTAGTACTACTTCCTATCTCAGCTATTTACAGCTATGAAGAACATGGTATGCTTGCCGCTGTCGGAGTTTCAATTTTTGTCATCAGTTTATTTCTGATGTTTCTTTCTTCAACGATTTACCATTCAATGAGCTATGGTTCTACGCATAAGTATATTCTACGGATCATCGATCATTCAATGATTTACATTGCTATTGCGGGAAGTTATACGCCAGTCGTACTATCTCTTATGAACAATTGGTTGGGTTATCTTATTATCACAATTCAATGGGGAACGACCATTTTTGGTATTTTGTATAAAATATTTGCTAAAAAAGTTAATGAAAAATTTAGCTTGGCACTTTATCTTATTATGGGCTGGTTAGTGATTCTGATCATTCCGCAAATCATTGGTCAAACGGGACCTATTTTCTGGGGATTGATGTTAGCTGGAGGACTCTGTTATACTGTTGGTGCAGGATTTTATGCTAAGAAAAAACCATATTTCCACATGATTTGGCACCTCTTTATCCTAGCTGCTTCTGCACTTCAATATCTTGCTATTGTCTATTTTATGTAAAACATTTTAAAAACAATCATTATCTAAGTCGCTCTTCTTAGCAGAATGATTGTTTTTTTATCAAAAAAGCCAGGCTACTTTGAAAAGTAACTTGGCTTTTTGCAATAGTTTATTTTGATTTAATATAATTGACACCGTCTGCTTTTGGTGCAACAGCTTTTCCGAAGAATGCTGCCAACACAACAATAGTCAATACATAAGGTGCAATTTGTAGGTACACAGCTGGTACATGTGATAGGAATGGTAATTGACTTCCGATAACGGCCAAACTTTGAGATAGTCCAAAGAATAGACTTGAAAGCATAGCGCCAATTGGATTCCATTTACCAAAAATCATAGCAGCCAGTGAGATGAATCCTGGTCCGATAATCGTTGTAGCAGCGAAATTTACGGAAATAGATTGTGCATAAATCGCTCCACCAACACCGCCAAGAAAACCTGAAATCATCACACCGTAATAACGCATGAGATAAACATTGATACCGAGGGTGTCTGCCGCTTGTGGGTGTTCCCCTACGGAGCGCAAACGAAGCCCAAATTTCGTCTTAAACATAATGAACCATGCTAGGAAAGCAAACGCAACTGCAATATACCCCATTAAGCTGGTATGTTTAAAGAAGATATCTCCAATGACTGGAATATCTGATAATAGTGGAAAATTAAATTTACCAAATGATACTTGAATATTATCTGTTTGCCCTTTATTATAGAAAGCTTTTACCAAGAAAATCGCTAACGCAGGCGCCATCAAATTGAGCACTGTACCACTGACAACGTGGTCCGCACGGAAATTGATAGTCGCTACAGCATGAATGAGTGAGAAAATTAGTCCCACAATACCACCGACTAAAAGTGCTAACCAAGGAGTTAAACTTCCAAAGGTATTCACAAAAGTAAGGTTAAAGACAACTCCTGAGAAAGCTCCCATAACCATAATACCTTCAAGTCCGACATTGACAATCCCAGCATGCTCTGAGAAGGCACCACCGATACTAGTAAAGATTAAAGGTGCCGCATAAATCAGCATAGAGGAAACTAACAGACTTAACATTGTTACAAAATTCATCTTATTTTCCTCCCTTTACTTTTGCTTGTTTTCTTGGTTTGATAAAGTGTTCAATGATGTAATGAATACTTACAAAGAAAATAATTGATGCTGTTACAATATTGACCAATTCCGCTGGAATCGTTGCGGTGTTCATACCTGGAGCTCCGACTTGAAGCACGGCAAATAAGAATGCTGCAAAGAGAATACCAATTGGTGAATTATTTGCCAGCAAGCTAACGGCCATACCATTAAAACCGACAGCTAGGGAACTTCCTTGTACATAGACATTTTGGAAAGTTCCAAGTCCTTCAACAACACCTCCGACACCGGCAAGAGCACCTGAGATAATCATTGAAAGGATAATTGTTCTTTTAGCAGACATCCCTGCATATTCACTCGCATTTGGATTTAGCCCGACAGAACGGATTTCAAATCCAAGCGTTGTTTTTTTCAGCATAAACCAGATAAGGACAACTGCAATGACCGCAAAGAAGATTCCGATATTCATCCGTGAATTGTTTGTCAACGCTCGTAGCCATTCTGTTTGATAGGTTGCATTAGCTCCAACCTTAACACTTGAGTCAATACTTTGCATAACACTTTTTGGGAAACTATGAATCATTGCATTTCCAACATAGAGAACGATGTAGTTCATCATAATCGTAACGATAACTTCACTCGTTCCCAAATAAGCACGAAGAATACCAGGAATGGCACCGATAATCCCACCAGCTACTGCTGCAATGACAACTGTAGCAAGAATCATAATTGGACGAGGAAGATTAGGAAATGAAAGTGCAAACCAGCCACTCAAAATCCAACCAGCTAAAGCTTGCCCTGGCAAGCCGACATTAAAGAATCCAGCCCGACTTGCTACTGCAAACCCAAGAGCAATTAAAATAAGTGGACCCATTGCACGGAAAATTTCACCAATACTACGGATAGTACCAAAAGCAGCTTTGAACAGCTCTTCATAACCCCAGATAGCATCATAGCCAAAAATCCACATGATAATGGCACCGAGTAAAATTCCAAGAACAACGGAAATCAAAGGCACCGCAATTTGCTGTGTTTTCTTAGTCATTTGAATCTCCCTTCTTAATTTCACCACCAGCCATCAAGATACCCAACTCTTGTTTATTTGTTTCTGCTGGGGTAACAATACCTTGAATCTTACCATCATGGATAACAGCGATACGGTCTGAAACATTCAGGATTTCATCTAATTCAAAGCTGACAACAAGTACTGCTTTACCCTTATCACGTTCTTCAATCAAACGTTTATGAATGTATTCAATCGCTCCGACGTCTAATCCACGAGTTGGCTGACTAACGATTAAAAGGTCAGGATTGCGGTCTATTTCACGAGCAATAATGGCTTTTTGTTGATTTCCTCCTGAAAGAGCAGATGCTGGAACACTTTCACTTGCAGCCCGAACATCAAATTCATCCATTAACTTTCGTGCATAAGAAGTGATATTATTGTAATTCAAAATTCCATTTTTGCTTAATGGCTCCTTGTAATAAGTTTGCAGAGCCATATTCTCAGACAACATCATATCTAAAACCAAGCCATCACGATGACGATCTTCCGGCACATGACTAACTTGCATTTCGGTAATTTTCCGCGGAGATAAGCCAACGACTTCTTTCCCCTTAATGGTAATGCTACCTGATTTCACCTTCCGAAGACCTGTGATTGCTTGAACTAGCTCACTTTGTCCATTGCCATCAATCCCGGCAATCCCAACAATTTCACCAGCTCGTACATCCAAAGATAAATTTTTAACAGCAGGCACACCACGATTCTCATTCACAACCAAATCCTTAATAGATAGAACAACTTCTTTTGGATTTGAAGCTTCTTTTTCCGTTGTAAAGGATACCGAACGTCCCACCATCATTTCAGCAAGATCTTTATTCGTTGCGCCACCAATCTCAACGGTTTGAATACTCTTACCGCGACGGATGACAGTGACACGATCAGAAACAGCACGGATTTCATCCAATTTGTGCGTAATCAAAATGATGGATTTTCCTTCCTTAACTAGATTTTTCATGATATGTTCTAGTTCTTCAATTTCTGAAGGAGTTAATACTGCTGTTGGTTCGTCAAAAATTAAGATATCTGCGCCACGATACAATGTTTTCAAGATTTCAACACGTTGTTGCGCACCGACTGAAATATCTTCAACTTTTGCAGTCGGATCCACAGCTAAACCATATTTTTCGGATAGTTCCTTGATGTCTTTGATTGCCTTTCGAATATCTAAAACACCATTTTTGGTCGTTTCACTACCCAAAATGATATTTTCAGCAACCGTAAAAGCCTCTACCAGCATGAAATGCTGGTGAACCATTCCAATTCCTAAAGATGCTGATTTCGATGGAGAATCAATTGTCACTGATTTTCCATTCACAGTAATCTCACCACTTGTTGGCTCAAGCAAGCCAGCTAACATATTCATCAGAGTGGACTTGCCCGCTCCGTTTTCTCCTAAAAGTGCATGAATTTCACCGCGTCTTAGATTTAAGTTGATTTTATCATTTGCGACAAATTCACCAAAAATCTTGGTTATTTCATGCATTTCAATGACATTCTCATGTGCCATATGATTGATTCCTTTCAGAAATTATTTTATTTCAGTAAAACTCACTAAAAGATTAGCCAGCTTTACTGAGACAAAAGCTGTCTCAATCTCAAAAAAGCGACCCACGAAGGTCGCTTCTTGAGTGTCAGGTTATTCTTTATTCTGTAGGAACTTTAATACTTCCGTCAAGGATTTTTGCTTTTGCATCTTCAACAGCTTTTTTAGCATCATCTGATAAGTTCTTAGTTGTCAAATCTACTCCACCGTCTTTCAGACCGTAAGTTGTAGTTTTTCCTCCTGGGAATTTATCTTTTGCTGTTTTGTTAGCAATATCTTTTACAGTACCACCAACTTTTTTCAAGCTAGATGCCAAAACAAAGTTAGATTCTTTGCCGTCTTTAGATTTGTATTTACCTTCATCGTTTTGGTCGCGGTCAACACCGATAACCCAAACTTTGTCAGATTCATTTCTAGTTTCGTTGATAGATTTTGCTTCGTTGAATACACCAGCACCAGTACCACCGGCTACTTGATAAACAACGTCTGCACCAGCTGCATATTGAGCTGCTGCAATTGTCTTCCCTTTAGAAGCATCTCCAAAGCTTTCAGCGTATTTCACATCAATCTTAATAGAAGGATCAACAGATTTCACACCTGCTTCAAAACCTTTTTCAAAACGAGTTAATACAGCACCTTTGATACCACCAACAAAACCAATCATTTTTGTTTTAGTTGTTTTGGCTGCAGCCACACCAGCAAGGTAAGCAGCTTCGTTATCTGCAAAGAGTGCAGAAGCTACATTCTTTTGACCTTTAATTTCATCATCAATAATAACATAGTTAATATCAGAGTGATCCTTTGCAGCAGATTCTACTGCATTACGAAGAGCAAATCCAATACCAAATACTAATTTGTAATTGCTAGAAGCAGCTTGCTCAAGGTTTGTAGCGTATTCAGATTCGTTTGTAGATTGGAAATAAGTAAAGCCATGGTCTTTTGTCAATCCATTTTCTTTACCCCAAGCTTGCAAACCTTCCCAAGCAGATTGGTTAAATGATTTATCATCTACACCACCTGTATCTGTAACAATTGCAGCTTTCAAATCCGTCTTTGCATCTTTATTATCTGATTTAGATGCACGGTTACCACATGCAGCAAGTCCAATTGCTGCGACAGCTACTAGACCAAGGCCTAGCCATTGTTTCTTGTTCATCTCTGAACCTCCTAAATAAGATGTGCAACAAACGTTGCAAGATTAACTATGGTCAAATGACCTTTTTACCAACTAGTCTAAGTTAGTAAAAGAATATGGAAGTAATTCCTTGACCGTCATCACGACCGTCGATTTATCTTTGGCAACAAGCGTTACCTTTAAATCCTTAGAAAAAAATTCTGCCATTACTTGTCGACAAGCTCCGCATGGAGAAACAGGCTGTTCGGTTTCACCGTAGACGATTAACTCCTCAAAGTCTGTGACACCTTCAGAAACCGCTTTAAAAATAGCTGTGCGTTCCCCGCAATTTGTCAAACCAAAACTAGCATTTTCAATGTTCACACCTGTAAAAATCTGACCATTTTTTGCTACTAGTACAGCACCGATTGGAAAATGAGAATAAGGAACGTAGGCCTTTTTACTTGTCTCAATAGCTAGATCAATCAACTCAGTAGTCGCCACTAGCTTTTTCTCCTTTCATAATGGCTACACCAGAAGAAGCTCCAATACGCGTTGCGCCTGCTTCAATAAATGCGACTGCATCTTCGTATGAGCGAGCGCCTCCTGAAGCTTTGACCCCCATATCCGGACCAACTGCTTTTCTCATCAACGCCACATCATGAACAGTAGCGCCTCCAGTTGAAAATCCAGTTGAGGTTTTCACAAAGTCTGCACCAGCTGCTTTAGCCAATTGACACGCTACAACTTTTTCTTCATCTGTCAATAAGCACGCTTCAATAATTACTTTTACAAGTGTATCACCACTTGCTTCTACTACTGCTGCAATATCTTCTTCTACTAAAACCAGATTTTGGGATTTCAAAGCACCAATGTTGATCACCATATCCACTTCGTCTGCACCATTCTTGATAGCATCTCTTGCTTCAAATGCTTTCACAGCAGGCGTATTTGCTCCCAGTGGGAATCCAATAACGGTACAAACTTTAACATCTGTATCTCGTAATCCTTCTGCGGCAAAGCTGACCCAAGTTGGGTTGACACAGACACTTGCAAAATCATATTCTCTTGCTTCTTCAATCAATTTTTCAATTTGCTCTTGTTGAGCATCTGGTTTCAAAAGCGTATGATCGATGTATTTATTTAACTTCATTTTCGGTTCTCCTGTAAGTTAAGCGATTACTTCAATAATCTCTTGAACTTTTTTCGGCTCATTACTTATTTTAACATTTTTTTTGAATTCTGTAACTAGTTCTTGTGAAATTTTTTCATTTGCATAAACTTTTGCGACAATTTCACCAATTTTGATTGATTCTCCGACTTTCTTTTCAAAAACAATTCCTGTTTCAAAGTCTAAGGCATCCGTTTTCACCGCTCGGCCTGCACCTAGCCGCATGGCAAATAAACCAAATTCCATAGCTGGCAATTCAGAAATATAACCCGCTTCATCTGCAGTCACTTCTACAACGTATTTTGCTGATGAAGGGCGGTACAAATCTTCTAAATCGCCACCTTGTGCAACAACCATAGCTTCAAATTTTTGCAGTGCCGATCCATCAAATAGATGTTCCCGCAATTCTTTTACAGTTTTTTCAATATTTGCTAAGCCAAGCATGATTTGGCCTAATTCACAAATAAATTCTGTTACATCTTCTCGTCCTTTTCCTTGCAGGATATCCAAAGCTTCAAGGATTTCCAAACGATTACCAATGCTGGTTCCTAAAGGTTGGCTCATGTCGGTGATAACAGCTATTGTTCTACGCCCAACTGCCTTTCCTAAATCAACCATAGTGCGAGCTAGAGCACGCGCATCATCCAAGTTCTTCATAAATGCACCTTCACCAACCGTCACATCTAGCAAAATACTATCTGCACCAGCTGCGATTTTCTTGCTCATAACAGAACTTGCAATTAAAGGAATAGTATCAACGGTCGCCGTCACATCACGCAAAGCATACAGCAATTTATCCGCTTTCACCAACTGATCAGACTGACCAATGACGGATAGTCCAATATCCTGTACTTGCTTAATAAATTCTTCTTGGCTACGCTCAATTTGAAATCCTTTAATGGATTCTAATTTATCAAGCGTTCCCCCTGTGTGACCGAGTCCACGACCACTCATTTTAGCAACGGGGATTCCAAAACTAGCTACCAAAGGCACCAGTACAAGCGTTACCTTGTCTCCTACGCCTCCGGTTGAATGCTTATCAACCTTAACTCCAGATATAGCTGACAAATCAATTTGCTGACCTGTCTCTACCATGGTCATGGTTAAATCAGATATTTCACGAGTGGTCATACCTTTAAAATATACTGCCATTGCAAAAGCTGACATTTGATAATCTGGCACAGTTCCGGCAACATAACCTTCAATTAACCACTTGATTTCATCACTAGTTAATTCTAAGCCATCCCGCTTTTTCTGAATCACATCAACTGCTCTCATATTTCCTTCCTACTTCTAAGGATATAATATCCCTTATCTTTTTTTAGAATTTCGCAGTTTCCGAATACATCTTCCATCTTGGCTTTGGCACTTGGGGCACCTTGTTTTTTTTGAATAACAATGGTTAAATCCCCACCGTCTAGTAAGTGCGTATAACTTCCTGTAATCACCTCATGAACGACCTGTTTCCCTGCTCGAATCGGTGGATTACTGATAATATGATGAAATCTCCCTTCTACATTTTGATAAAGATTAGACTGAAAAATCGTAGCTAGAACTTGATTGCGCTCAGCATTTTGACGCGCCAAATCAAGAGCGCGCTGATTTATATCAACAAGCGTCGCTTCGACTTCTTTAGCTTTGACCAAAGTCAGTCCCAATGTTCCATAGCCACAACCAACATCTAATACGCTTTCTTGCTTATGAAAATCAAGACACTTTAAAAGAGCTTGACTGCCATAATCAATCATTTTCTTACTAAAGACTCCTGCATCAGTCAAGAAAGTCATCTTTTGACCCAGAAGCTGAACCTTCAATTCGTGAATATCATGCTCTGCATCTGGATTTTCTGCGAAATACATTTTAGTCATAAAACTATTTTAACATAAAGACCTTTTATTTGTAAACCGTTTACAATTTGTTTAAAATTATGATATACTAATGGTCATATTAATAGGAGTCCTCTATGAATAACGAATTTATCCATTTTGAAAAAATTAGTCGAAAAACTTGGCAAAACTTACATCGCAAAACAACTCCACCTTTAACGCAAAAAGAGCTAAATTCCATCAAAAGTTTCAATGATAAGATTAGCCTTCAAGATGTAACAGACGTTTATCTCCCCTTAACCAATCTTATTCAGATTTACAAGCGTTCAAAAGAGGATTTGGCATTCTCAAAAGGGATTTTTTTACAGAAAGCAAGCAAGCGGCAACCGTTCATCATTGGTGTTTCTGGAAGTGTCGCTGTTGGAAAATCTACTACTAGTCGGCTGTTGCAAATACTTTTATCTCGGACATTTTCAAATGCAACTGTTGAATTGGTAACAACAGATGGATTTCTTTATCCTAATACTCATTTGGAAGAGCAAAATCTCCTCAAGCGCAAAGGATTTCCAGAAAGTTATAACATGGAGTTGCTACTTGATTTCCTTGACAACATCAAAAATGGACAAGACTATCAGATTCCCGTTTATTCACATGAAATTTATGATATTGTTCCTGATAAAAAACAGTCTGTTACAGCTGCAGATTTTGTCATTGTTGAGGGTATCAACGTTTTCCAAAATCCACAAAATGAACGCCTCTATATGACGGATTTCTTTGATTTTTCGATTTACGTGGATGCAGAAGTTGAAAATATCGAAACTTGGTATCTGGACCGCTTTAAAAAATTGCTCACTTTAGCAAAAGAAGATCCAAATAACTATTATCATCCTTTCACTTCTCAGCCAGAAAGCAAAGTTATGGAATTCGCTCAAAATGTCTGGAAGTCGATTAACCTTGTGAATTTGCAAGATTATATCGAACCCACACGCAATCGAGCTGAAATTATTCTTCATAAAACAGAAAATCATGAGATTGATGAAATTTACTTAAAAAAATAAAAAAGCTTGTCAAATCTCAACTTTTCATATATAATTAGATAGTTAGTATATCATTGGAGGTGAAAACATTGGCAAATATTAAATCAGCTATCAAACGCGCTGAATTAAACGTTAAACAAAACGAAAAAAACTCAGCTCAAAAATCAGCTATGCGTTCTGCAATTAAAGCATTTGAAGCAAACCCTTCTGAAGAACTTTTCCGCGCTGCAAGCTCAGCTATCGATAAAGCAGAAACTAAAGGTTTGATTCACAAAAACAAAGCGAGCCGCGACAAAGCACGCCTTGCTAGCAAACTTGCAAAATAATCTGCATAACGTAAAAAGAGCTCAAAGGAGCTTTTTTTGTTGCATCGGTAAGAAAGGCTCTATATGAAAATCGCAATTATCGGCTACTCCGGCTCTGGAAAGTCTACACTTGCTAAATATTTAGCAAAACATTATGACATCTCACTGCTTCATTTGGACACGCTACAATTTTTACCCAATTGGGAAATGAGCAACCGCAGCTGGATGCAAGAGCAAGTTAAGGATTTTTTAGAAGTCAGAAAAAGCTGGGTAATAGACGGAAACTACAGCTCCTGCTGCTATGAAGAGAGAATGGAGCAAGCAGACCAAATTATTTTTTTAAATTTCTCGCCTTGGGATTGTCTTTTACGTGCTGTAAAGCGTTATTCCAAGAACAGAGGTGAGGTCAGAGACAGCATGGCACAAGGCTGTCCTGAAAAGTTTGACTGGGAATTTATCCGCTGGATCTTACATGACGGACGAACTGCTAACATTCGGAAACGATATAAGAAACTTCAAAAAATGTATCCCTACAAATTTATAGTTCTTCATAACCAAAAAGAACTAGATAACTTTTTAGAGCAATTTTCATAAAAAACAAGAGCTATATTCAATTCAGTTAAGAAGATAGCTCTTGTCTTTTATTTTTTAATGCTGTCAATATGTTCTAGCAAATATAACAGAAATTGAGGAATCGTCTCCAACATATCCTTTTCATAGACGCGTTCCGTCAACTGATGTAAATCTTTTCCCCAGGGTCCTAGATTGATGCCAGGAACATTGATGTCCTGAATTTTCTCAAAATCAATCGAATATAAATGTTCAGGAACAGCCATACTCTCGATAATTTTCTGATACTCTTTAACAGATTTTTCTAAAGCACAGTAACTAATGTCACAGATTCCCATAAAGAATTCTTCGACTTTTAAACGACTAGCTCCTTGTTCAACCAAGTAATCCCTATAAAATGCAATGAGTTTTTCAATATCAACCACGCTATTTTTCAGATGCCGACAATTCATGGAAGGATAATAAGGTGGTGCGATAGCCAGCACAACAAATGCTTCCTTTTTATCATAGAAATCTAACACCTTTTGAACAGTTGCAATGGTTATTTCTTGATAGCTTGAACCCGCTTGAAATGCTTTATAAGCAAATTGGTTTACCTTGTGCATGAATTCGTCAAATCCAGCCTTCTTTTGACATAACTGGATTAACTCTTCATAAGTCAATACACGAGGTTTTGTGACTTTTTTATCCTCTTTATAAATCACCTGCAAAGCCTGATAACGCTCATAAAATTCATCAACAGCTTCTTGACAAAGATGTTGAATCGTCGCCATCAGCTCTTTCGGACTTTTATCTAAATAAAGAACACTAAAATAACCTGCTGCTCTGAGAACAGTTGACACATCATAATTTTCCTTCAAATCACGCATGTAAGACCACGAAGGCAAAGGGGATTGCTCTCCATAAATCGAATCCGACAAAAGGGGATTGAGATCAATTCTTTCCACTACTTTTGCGAGGAGTGAAACAGCATTGATACCCTTGAGAGGTTCTTTCATGTGGGAAAGAATACCCTGCGTAACCACGACAGGCATCATTTTCCCAACTGTTCCAACATGCAATACTTTTTCTTGAGCTGAAGGACTTTCAAATGGTTCTGAATCAATCGCCAAGATATAATTCAGATGAAATTTCTTTTTCAGATTAGCAAGTAAACCTACAGCAGCACGCATTCCCTGAGAATAAGATTCCTCATCTCCAACTGATAAATAAAGAAGATTCACTTTCCCTTCTGCTTTGCTCGCATATTCTGCTACTACTCCCAATTGCAAAGCCAATGCAGCTTTCATGTCACATGACCCACGACCAAACTGCCATTCGTTAGAACCGATATCTTCTAGTACATCTTGACCTAGTGAAGCACTCGCTAAAGCCTTTTTCAAAGCAGCATTGTCAAAAGCAATTTCTTTTAAATTGCCAAAGTCCTCGATATCAACTGTATCATGGTGGTGAAACAAAATCACTGTATCTGTATGATGACGTTTTACCAAAGCCCAATTAACATTACGTCGATAAATATCATCCGGAATCTGATAGGTGCCAAAGTAATCTGAATGCTCTTGAAAATACGGCAAACTGCCAATATATTGATTGAGAAAATTTTCAATATTTCTTTCTGAACTCGTATGCGTGAAACTCTCAATCGCCATGCTCTTGTCAAAAATATCTTGAATCCTATTTTTCATCAATGGCTCCTTCAACTTTTTATAAAAATAGCTCACTAGCCTTATTATATACCTCAACAATCATCGTTTCAATCTTTTTTTCATCCTTTGACTCTATAAAATTTACGCAAACGTTTGCGTTGTAAAGATTATTTTGCTAAAATAATAGCCAACAAGACAAGAAAGAGGTATCTCGTATGAAAAATCAAACATTAATGCAATATTTTGAATGGTATCTACCAAATGACGGGCAACATTGGAATCGTTTGGCTACAGACGCTCCACATCTAGCTTCTAAAGGCATTCGCAAGGTTTGGATGCCACCTGCTTTCAAAGCAACTAGTTCTAATGATGTCGGCTACGGCATTTATGACTTATTTGACTTGGGCGAATTTGACCAAAAAGGAACCGTTCGGACAAAGTATGGCTTTAAGAAAGACTATTTGAAGGCTATCTCAGCACTCAAAGAAAATGGGATTGAGCCCATTGCAGATATCGTTTTAAATCACAAGGCGGCAGCAGATTACAAAGAGAGATTTACTGTTATTGAAGTTGACCCAAATGATCGTACAGTCGCCCTCTCTGAACCTTTTGAAATAAAAGGCTGGACCAAGTTCACATTCCCTGGTCGCCATAAAAAATACAATGATTTTGAATGGCATTGGTACCACTTTACAGGAACGGATTATGACGCTAAGCGAAATAAATCAGGGATTTACCTCATTCAAGGGGACAACAAAGGTTGGGCTGATGATGACTTAGTAGACAATGAAAATGGAAATTTCGACTATCTTATGTACGCTGACCTTGATTTTAAGCACCCAGAAGTCATTCAAAACCTTTATGATTGGGCAGATTGGTTTATCGAAACGACCGGCATTCATGGCTTTAGATTGGACGCTATTAAGCATATTGACTCTTTCTTTATGGGAAATTTTATCCGCGACATTATGGCGAAGTATGGAGAAGATTTCTATGTCTTTGGAGAGTTTTGGAATGGTGATGAAACTGCAAATAACGATTATTTAGGAAGTATTGACTATCGTTTTGATCTCGTAGATGTCAAACTGCACCACAACTTATTTGATGCTAGCCGCGCTGGGGCGGACTATGATTTGCGAAATATTTTTGAACAAACGCTTGTCAAAAACCACCCTAAATCGGCTGTTACTTTTGTCGATAATCACGACACACAACGTGGACAAGCGCTAGAATCAACTGTTGAAGAATGGTTTAAACCTGCTGCTTATGCGCTTATTTTGCTTCGTGAAGCTGGGCTTCCTTGTGTGTTCTACGGAGATTACTATGGTATCAACGGCGAGTTCGCTCAACAAAGTTTCCAAGAAGTCCTAGATAAACTGTTAGACATTCGGCTCAACTTAGCCTATGGTGAACAGACTGATTATTTTGATGACGAGCATTGTATCGCTTGGACTCGTTCAGGAAAAGACAACGAACAACCAATCGCTGTCATCATAAGTAACAACCAAGCAAATTCAAAACGCATGTATGTTGGTGAAAATTGGGCTAGTAAGGAGTTCAAAGATTACTTAGGAAACAGCTCTTCAATCGTGACAATCAAAAAAGACGGCTGGGCAGATTTCCCAGTTGCAGAAAAGTCAGTTAGTGTCTGGTCTGTGCAATAAAATAAAGAACACAGCAAGATTGAAACCAAAATTCGTTCTCTCTGTCGATTAGGGCGACAAAGCAAACCGAAAGTTGGGAGTCTTGTCCGCCGCTCAGCTGACGGTATAAACTAAAACTTAGGCAGTCCGTCCGCCCGGCTGACAGCATAAACTAAAACTCAGGCAGTCAGTCAACCCGGCTGACGAAAGCAACGTTGGCATCCCAGCCTCAACCATTCAACTCTGCTTTTAAACAAGATAAAAACACGAACAGATCAAGATAGCCAACTACTAATCCTGACTTTGTTCGTGTTTTTCTCATCTTCCGAAACAACTTTCCCCCTATGGATACAAGTTATTCCTGACTTATTTTTTCTTTCTATTGTCCGTTCTAATGGCAATCTTCACCTCAAAAATGGTTCCTTTCGGCTTATTATCTTTCACCGTAATAGTCCCTTTAAGGGCTTCTGTGATTTGCTTTGCAAGCGACAAGCCTAGACCAAAACCGCCTGTCTGCCGAGTCCGTGCTTTATCAACACGATAAAAACGATCAAAAATCTTTTTCTTATCTGCCGTACTAATCCCCGGACCATTATCTGCAACTTTCAAAAAAAGGGTCCGGTCATTCGCTGAAATCGTCAACTCAATTACACCGTCTTCATCTGTATATTTCAAGGCATTATCAAACAGAATTGTCATCAATTGCTTCAGCAAGGTCTTGTCTGTTTTAATCATGCGGTGAATCCTATTGTCAAATCGGAAAGTTTTCCCATTTTCTGCGGCAACCATCTCATAGTTGGTAAAGGTCGTATTAAAGAAATTTGGCTCGACATCGCCAATTTCTGGTTTAATCCCGTCATCGCGTCGTGCTAGATTGAGTAGATTTGTCGTCAACATTTTCATGTTCCGGACTTCGTCCAAACTAGAAGCAATGCTTTCGCTTGATTCCATAATGGTGGCTTCTGGTTTTCTAAACAAGGTTTCCAAGCGATTTTGCAAAACTGCTAGAGGTGTGCGCAACTCGTGGCTAGCATTTTCAACAAAGCTCTTTTGCTTTTGAATACTCTCCAACAAAGGTTTAACACTAACCCGAGCCAGATAGACACTGGCAATCAAAGAAATTCCCCAGAAACTAATCATCACAACTACAATCAGCTGCTCATGATTTTGACTGGTTTGTTCCAATTGGCTGATATTGATAAAGACAGCTGCGTATTTAACGTTCGTTTCCAAATTAGGCAATTTCACCTTAAATAAAATCGTCCGATAGGTTTCTTCACGCCCATAATTGCTTTTTACTTGAACTTGCCGAATGCGATCCAATTGCTTGCTATTAAAGGAAAGTTTGTTAAGTCCCAGAAAATTATTGCTAGTAATAATCGGCTTGTAATCCTTATCAAATAAGATAACTTCCGTATTGGCACTGACATTTGGTTTATCAGTAAGCTCTTTGTCACCCGTATCGGCTTTAGGCTCTCCGTTGTCTGACTTCTGTTCCAGCCCCACTCTACGAGCGAGCGCCAAATTGATGACAGAAGCGGAATCCTGACTGAGACTTTTCAAGTTATTATCGACCGTTGTATAAAGGCTTGAGCGCATCACCTGAATGATAATCAAAGTCATGGCTGAGAAAATGAGAGTAAAAATACCAAAATTGCGAATGAAATAAGAAAAATCATCCGCATACCATGTTTTTTTTAGTTTATTCAGCATCTTTTAAAATATATCCGACGCTGCGAAGCGTTTGAAGATTGTTCGCAAAGGTCGTCCCTTTCAATTTTTTCCGGATTTTTGAAACATAGACTTCTACGACTGAAATCGTTGTATCACTATCAAATCCCCACAAGCGATCGAAAATCTGTGTCTTAGGCAAAATGACATTTTGATTCTGCAAGAAATACACCAGCAAGTCAAATTCTTTTCCGAGCAATTCTACTTCATTTCCGTCTACAAGTGTTGTGTTAGTTGATAAATTAACAGTGACATCGCCATAAGAAAGGGTGTTTTCATTAAACTTACCAGAACGCTTCAACAGAGCTTGAATCCGCATTTTTAACTCTTCTAGATAAAATGGCTTGGTCAAATAATCATCAGCACCCAGTTCAAAACCATGTCCTTTATCATTCAAACTTTCTTTGGCTGTCATAATCAAAACAGGTGTTGTCACGCCTTTTTCACGCAATTCTTTCAACACTTGGAAGCCGTCTTTTTCTGGCAACATCAAGTCAAGCAAGATAAGGTCGTACACGCCACTCTCAGCCTCATACAATCCTTCCTCACCATCAAAAACTTGCATGACATCTGCAAAATCATCCAAAAAGTCAAATACTGAATTAGATAAACCGAGGTCGTCTTCCACTAATAGAATCTTAATCATACGCTTTTCCTTCTAAAATACAAGTCTGGAACAAAAGTTCCTAGTTTCAAAATTCGTTATGCACTAAACTAACGATGCAGTAGCAGATTGCTCAAAACAGCACTTTAAGGCTTGAGGGGATAAGATCACGAACTAAACATTTTGAATCTTTAGTTCTGCCCACTCCTTTAATCGTGAACCAAGTACAAGTAAAGACTTCTTCTCACTTCACCTTTTTGAAAATCAATCTACTAACGTTTTGATTCTATTATATCATGACTTCCTCTGAAATATTAAGAATTTGTTGTATTTGAATCATTATTTTCTGTCGTGCTACTATTCTTATCTGATTTGGTTGAACCGTCAGCATTTGATGGAGCTTTTTTCTTTGAGTTATTACTGTTTCCTGAGCCATTTTGGCTATTACTATTGTCACTTTGGTTGCCATTTTGTTGGGGTGGCATTCCGTTTGGACCGCCTTGGTTATTTCCGTTTTGTCCTCCTGGAGGCATTCCCGGACCACCTTGATTTTGGTTCCCCTGTTGCTGGTTATTCTGTGCCTGAGTTGTTGTGCTTGTCTGTACTTTTGCCTGCTGATTGAGTGCATTTGTTGCTAAAGAGCCAATGCCTAACCCACCGAGAAGACCAACAGCGAGTGATCCGCTCGCTACAACAGTCATCCACCATTTGGTACTTTTTTCAACCATGATCATCTTCTCTTTCTTACTTGTGTTCTCTTGTTTCATTTTTGTCAAATTCCTTCTTTCTATTTTTAAGCGATCAGAGATTGCATTCCAAAGAGTATTGCCACAATAACTCCTTTGATGCCAAGATTTATCAGACAAACAAATTTAACTTTGAGTTTTTCATCTCATCACGTCCTTTCTTTTGAATGGAACTATCATATCTACTTTTTCTTAAAAGTGACTGAATTTTTTCTTAAAAGAAACTAAAAATAAAGAGAGAAAATAGTAAAATGATACACAAAATATAAAAAACTAAATCAGAATATTCCAATTTAGTTTAGAAGATTATCTCATAAAATTGTCCTAGAAAAGGCAAAGAGCATAGTCTCTTTTCTCAAAAGAGTGACCTAATTTCCATTTTATCTTCAAGTAATGCTGCTATTTCTTTCGGTTTTTCCATATACAATGAATGACTACAGCTAGTCATTTCTATGAGGTTTAGAAAGTTCGGGATGGTCTGTATAGCCCTCTTTTTCTAAATTGGTGTTTCCTGGTTTATTTCTGGAATGAACAAACTTGCATTTTTATTTTTCAAAAAGGACAAATTTCTAAAAGCTTGCCGTCTTATTGTCAATAAATGAGTCATTAACTTTTTAGATAAGCTTAAATGCCAATGTTTTTGAACTTTATCAAAAACAAAACTTTCTTTTGCCGCCCTCTCCAAATTTTCTGACCATACAGCAGAGCTTTGTTTTTCAGTTATAACAGCTTTCTTTAGGCTTTCATAAACACTCGTTTGAAGATAATTCAGAGAATCTTCAATTTCTACATTCAAAGGGCAAATTTTATCCATATTAATGTATCCACCATCTAATAAGACGAGATGCGTAATTTTATCATAGACACTTGTTAGATAAACTGCTAAATCTGCTCCCAAAGAATGGGCTATTAACAAGAATATCGTCATCCATATCAACTTGTGCCATAAACCAATCTTTCAACGCCTGTAATAAAATCAGTTGCTCTTCCAACCTAGAATCATAAATATCTAGATAAGTAGCTGGAAAAGACAGTGCATTAAAAAAGTCCTGGGGATAATAGCAATTGAAACCCAGTCCTCCAATAAAATAAGTCTTCATATCTTATCCTTTCAGTCAGATGTTCCCAAAACAAACTTTACTTTTATATTTTATTGAGAATAACAAGCAAATATTGAACTCAACAAACACAAAAGTCCTTCAACAATAAGGACTTTTGAGGACACATTATGTCCCCTGCTGGAATCGAACCAGCAACTACTCCTTAGGAGGGAGTTGTTATATCCATTGAACTAAGGGGACTAGAGAAAAACTCTGCCAAGTGACAGAGTTAATTCTACATTAACGGCGAATTTCTTTGATACGCGCTGCTTTACCTTGCAATGCACGAAGGTAATACAATTTCGCACGACGTACTTTACCGTAACGAACAACTTCAATCTTTTCAACACGTGGTGTGTGAAGTGGGAAGATACGTTCAACACCTACACCGTTAGAAATTTTACGAACAGTATAGTTTTCTGAGATACCAGCACCTTTACGAGCGATAACCACACCTTCAAAGATTTGGATACGTTCGCGATTTCCTTCGACAACTTTCGCATGAACACGAACAGTATCACCTGGACGGAATGCAGGAATATCAGTACGAAGTTGACCTTCAGTCAAACTTTGGATTAATGGATTCATTTTTCTTCTCCTATCTTACTAATCTTACAGTTCAAGACCACAGCGGATTAGTCGTTTTCTAGTGCTTCCATTACGCACTAACTAATATTGTAACAAATTTTGTAATAATTGTAAATGCCTTATTCAGATTATTTTTCCATTTTAGCGAATTATTGAAGAACCAATGAAGCTGCTCCAATGACGCCTGCATCATTTCCAAGCGTTGCAAGTGCAAGTTTTGTTGACATACGCACTTGAGGGAAAGAATTTTCTTCATAGACCTTACGAACACCGTCTAGTAAAAATTCGCCTGCTGCAGAGACGCCACCACCGATGACAATCGTTGACGGATTTAAGATAGATCCAATGTTGGCACAAGCAATACCAAGATAACGTGCAAAATTGCGATAAACAATGAGAGCTAATTCATCACCAGCTTTAGCCAAATCAAAGACAATTTTTGCATTAACGTCTTCACCGTTATCAATCAATTTTTTCAGCTCTGCATCACCAGCATATTCATCAGCGTAGCGGCGCGTTAAATTGACAATTCCCGTTGCAGAAGCTACGGTTTCTAGGCAACCTTTTTTACCACAAGTACAGAGAATCGGCTGATCAAAATCAACTGTGATATGCCCCAATTCTCCGGCTGCTCCAGCTACCCCATGCAGTAATTTCCCTTCCGCAACAATACCACCACCGACACCTGTTCCAAGAGTCATAAACACAACATCAGGCTGATTTTCACCAGCACCTTTCCAACGTTCGCCAAGAGCAGCTACATTTGCGTCATTATCAATAAAGAAAGAAATACCAGTTGCTTTCTCAATCTTTTCTTTTACAGGTTGTAAAGTTTTCCAATTGAGATTATAAGCCCCAATAACCGTTCCTTTTTCACGATCCACAACACCAGGTGAACCCATGCCAATTCCAATGAAATCTTCTGCCCCAAGTCCCAATAGTCGCAAGCGATGATTGATAGATTCAATCATATCATCAACAATATGACTACCTTCATCTAAAATGTTTGTCTTAATAGACCATTTTTCTTGAACTTCTCCCTCTTGGGTCAGAATCGCAAACTTCACAGATGTACCACCTAAATCAATCCCAATAATTTTTTTAGACATGCTACTCTCCTCTAATAACTTTTTTTCATTCTTATTATATCAGATTTTTTACGAATTGAAAAGGTTTGCATAGAACTTGAATAGTTTTGAATGACTTGTGCTACTCTCTGCTTTCATTTTACAAGACAAATAAAAAATTGCACAATAACGATAGATAATATTAGTATTCATTTTACCTATAGTTAAAACTGTCCAATTCATTGATCAAAAAGGAGACATCATGCTGAATTTACAACACTTGGAGCAACTCATTATTTTCTCACAGGAGGGAACCTTGTCTAAAGCAGCCGAAGTCCTACTCATCTCTCAGCCGTCCTTAACTCGAAATATGCAAATGCTGGAAGATGAATTGGGAGTTACTCTTTTTGAGCGAAGAAAAAATAAATTAAGTTTCACGGAAACCGGTCATCAAACAGTTAAACTAGCCAAAAAATTTCTGAAACAAAAACAAAAATTTCTCAATGATGTACAACATTTTGCATTAAAAGAAAGTACTATTTTTGGTGGTGTTAATGCGCCGGGAGCCATCTTTGAACTGGAAAGTCGTATAAAAGAAAAAGGCTTGGAGCAACACATTCAAATTGAGCAAAAGACGAATGACGAATTGGAAAAAGCTCTGGATGACGAAAACGTTCACTTCATTGTAACAGACTATCCTATCAAAAAGAGCATATTCTTTCCATGGAGCTTTTCATGGAGCAACTTTACTTATCCGTTCCTTTGACTCACCCGTATGCCACACGAAAAGAGATAAAACTTGCAGAATTGCTAATTTGACTATGCTGCTGCGCTCGAATCTAGGCATTTGGCAGCCATTAGTCAATCAACTGACGCAAACAAAGTTTATTGTTCAAAAAGATCGGGCAGCCTTTGTTGATTTAGTAAATGCTTCTGCATTACCAACTTTTTCTACCAATATTACTCAACAAAACACTGAAGAATCCACTGTGAATAGCCAACGTATCCAGATTCCTATCTCGGACAAAGAAGCTACCAAGACTTTCTACATTTCCGTTTTGAAGAAGAACAAAGCTATTTTACAGGAGTTGGTGAAAACTAAATGATCTATGTTTATGAAAAAACATGATATATTCACTATAAAATAAGATTATTAAACAACTAAATACTGTTCTAGTATTAAAACTGAATAAGATGAAAAAGCCCAACTCAATCAAAATAAAAAGTTAGGCTTTTTTCTTGGTGCTATTGTATTGTAAAATAAGATGATTAGTTAAAATACTTGCCCTTTATATACAGACCTATCACCAAAATATTTTCTAATAGAAATATCACAAATACGATTAATTTAACATATTTGTTTGGAAATAACAATGCAATAATTGGTAAGATAAAATAGCTAGCAAGAACAAATAGACTAAATTTTGGAGTTAACATTAGATAACCTTTCAAAAATTATAATAAAGCATTCTTTACATTAGATTACTTACATATATAATAATCTTTTTCAAACGAAAATCAACTAATTATACCCAATTGTTATTAAAATATTATCTGAATGAAAACTAACATAGTTATTTTCTGAAATCAAACGAAAATCCTGTTTTCATTTTCTCCCCAGAAATCCTAAAAAGAGATCTATTGTGCTGGCTTCTTGATGATTAAAGAAAAGGCTGGTTTGGGTGTCCATGCTTGCAATCTTTACCATATTCTCTGCACTGAGTTCAAAGTCAAAAACATCAATATTTTCCTTCATTCGCTCAAAACGTGAAGACTTAGTCAAGCAAACAATTCCCCGTTGAACTTGCCAGCGAACCATGACTTGTGCAGTGGATTTACCATGTTTATCAGCAATATTTTTGAGAATTGGATTGTTGAAAATGTCACCACGACCTTCTGCAAAAGTAGCCCAAGATTCAATTTGCACCTTATTTTTTATCATATTTTCTTGTGCGAATATCTGTTGATTCAGTGGGTGAGTTTCCACTTGATTGACTTGTGGTGTAATCTCATTGAAAGCTACAATGTCGCTGAGACGATCTGGATAGAAATTAGACACACCAATCGCTCGAAGTTTTCCTTCTTTGTAAAGTTTTTCCAAAGCACGGTAGGCACCATAATAGTCACCAAAAGGTTGGTGGAGCAACATAAGATCCAGATAATCTAACTTCATTTTGTCAAGAGATTCTAAAACCGAGGCATAAGCCTTGTCGTAGCCATAGTTGGATAGCCAGACTTTACTAGTGATGAAAAACTCTTTGCGGTCAATCCCAGACTCTCGAATCGCCTCGCCTACTTCCTGTTCATTGGCATAGGCTTGAGCAGTATCAAAATGACGATAACCTGCCTTGATAGCATTTAGTACAGCTCTTTTGGTATCTTTGGGAGCAATTTGGTACACTCCAAAACCTAAAATTGGAATTTCGACGCCGTTGTTTAAGGTTATATTTTGCACGTGATTCCCTCTTTTCGCAATTTTTATCATAAGTATAACGCTCTTTTCAGAAAAAGTACAATAGCAAAATTGCAGAGTAGTATGCAAAAAATGAATAGCAATTATCGTCCGATTCATAATTTATAACAACAAAAAAGAGGAGATTAGGATAGATGACCATGATTGTGTGAGCAGCCATAGTCGTCTGTCCTACTCCTTCTCAATTTCTTTGATTTCGCTGGTTTTGTCTATCTACAAGGCGCTCTTGAACTAAGGAGACAACCTCATCATTGGTTGGCAAGTCCGAGTGCTGGGCATCCGCACCTGTGACTGTGGTTTCAGTATAGTGCGCCGCTTGTCCTTGATAAATATATTTCCCTGCACTCACGCTCGCATCTGGTACCAATTCGTCTGAATCATAAGTAATGGTTCCTGCAACAGAATACATAGCTAAAGTAGTCGGAATATTTTCGCGATTTTTAATGAAATCAGCTAACATCTCAGTTTTGTTGTTGATATTGGTTTCAGTAAAGTTATAAGGCGTTCCGATTGTCATCAACTTCTTCAATTCCACATCATAGCTGCCGAGGTAATTTTCAATAAAAGCTGTGTAAATTAAACCACCATTCGAGTGACCCAAGCCTTTAAAATTATTGAAATTGTATTTTCCTTGGAGATTTTCAAAGGCAGCGTCAACCATTTTGGCCTGTTTTTTGATGTTACTATAGCCATCTTTATTATTTTCAAAACCAATTACAATGATTGGCTCGTTATCATTCGCTGCGATAGAGCCATTATATGTAATTCGTCCGTCATTCCAGACCTTAACTTTGAGCAAGCTATGCTTCACGCCACGACGTCTTTGATTGAGCTTTTGAACCAAGCCGTCAAAGCGGCTCTCCGTAGCAGAACTACCTGGTATCATAATGATTGGCGACATCCGAGCATTATAAAATTTAGCAATTTGATCAATGTTTTTTCTTGTCCAGCTATAAGAGGGAATTGCTAGTCCTATCAAAAAAATTAGAACAATTAGTAGCACTATTTTTACCTTTTTAGTCATGTTCGCCTCCTTTCTGATCCATTTGTCTGAGTTCCCCATGAATCCGGTCATTAAATCTCACAAAGGGGATATAAATGAGAACATCGATAATAAAAATGAAAATTCCTACTGCTAATGCTCGCAAACTTCCGCCTGTCCCAATAAAAGCATAGAGTACACTTGGCGCTCCGCTAGGAACTGGATAGACAGCCGGAGGCATTATTCTAAAATATAGAAAAATACTAGCTACAAAGACATTCAGCATTGGTACGAGGATAAAAGGGATTAAAAATAGAAAATTGAAAAATATAGGAATCCCGACCATAAAGGCTACGCCGCGGTTAAATAAGGAAGGAAAGATACTCTTCAAACTGACATCGCGATCCTTGTCACTGCGTGATTTCCATAAAATGGCTACGAGAAGAGCTAAAACTCCGCCCAGACCTGAAAACGTTCCATAAGCATCATACAGATTGGTCGTTGAAAAGAGATAAGGTACCCCTGTTGTAGTATGATGTTTCAAAGCATAATTAAGATTATCTAATGCAAACGAATCATTTATAAAAGGAATATTGTTGAAGAGATTGCTATTTCCAATCCAAGCGCTAAAAGTCCGTAAGGCAGTATTCATTTCAATGACAAAGATATTGTTTCGATTGACAATTAAGTCTGACAAAAAATTTGCAATTGTTGAGAAAATATTGTATCGATTGCCCAGATTAATGAGAAAACTAACCAAGACAGCCAGAGCAAACGAGCAGAAGATAGGGCGCAACGTTTTAGGGTAATAAATAAAATACTCATCTACAATGTGATCATCATTCGGACTTGAAAATCGAAAAATTTGTCCCACCACATAACCAATCAATATTGCAACAATTAGATTGATATTGACAGGAAGATTGATTCTCGTCAAAGCGCCGTCATTTAAAACCACCGAAAATAATTCGCGTGAATTGACTAATAAGCTAAAAATAAAGGCTGTAATCCCAGCTGTCCCCGTACTACGACCATAATAACCAGCTGTGTACTTTGCACTAAAATAAGTTGCTAATGGTCCTGCCAATCCTCCTATTAGATAGGTGAAATTTGTCGTAACTAAGCTAATAGTTGAAAAATGAGGAAACCAATGCCGAATCGCAAAAAGATTGTTGATATAGCCATTTATACCAAAAATGGATTCAGAAAAAACCATTGTTATCGTCGTCAGCAAGAAAAACGGAAAGAGCGATACCAATGTTTCTTGTGTAATTTTAATGAAACTCATTTGCCGAAAGGCAATCATTTTTTTTATTAAATATTGATCTATGCGACTTTTTCTGGTTAATTTATTGAATATCATAGCTTGATTGTAGCATAGTTGAGATGACGATTCAATTAGCTTCTTTAAAATTAAATGCTAAATGTTTTGAATAGTTATTCTTTAATGTTTTTGATCAGATCTAAAAAGGCTCAGATAAAAATCTAAACCTTTGAATTCTTTTACCCTAATTTTCTTGTAACATATTTTTGTGACTGTGCAGACAAAACGCTAATAATCGTTCCCACAGCACCGGCACCTGTGAATAATAATAGCAAACCAAGATTTGTCCAATAAGAGATATGCACTTCATTGCCATTAAAAATATACTCTGTTAGATAAGTAAAGGCTGTAAAAACATCCACTCCTTCTGCTTTTGCAAGCTGAATAGCATAGTCAAACTGATGTGCAACCAACATCATCACCAGCATGAAAAGCACACTAATTGCAATTCCAACTTTGGATAACTTTTTGCCTAACAGTTCGTATCCTTTAATCGTACAAACCCCCATGACAATCCCTGCAACAACAGCTACATATCCAAGTTGAGCAATCACCAAGGTAACAATTCCCCCTATCAAGCTCCCTAGAAAGGCTCCTACCGTCCCTGCTAAGATACTTTCCTTTTGGTGGTCATAAACTTGGTTTTCAATTGACAAGTTTGAGCTTAATTCTTGAAATGCTTCTGGTGAAAGCAGTAAAAGGTTCCCTCCGACTTGATAAAGATCTACTTGCCCTGCTTTTCCGGTCTGCTCACAAACATTCATAAGATTTTTTTCTTTCAAGAACACGATAATGTCTTGTAATCCTTGACGAATATGTTCACGTGTTTTTCCTTTAGTCATACCAGTTTTAATATAAAAAGTTGCTTTATATAAATTAACCTGATAAGTTTTCAAAGCCTTAGAAGATTTCGTCAACTCTTTAAATTCTTCCAAAGACGGTAATGCTTCACCATTTTTTACCGAACAACAAATACAGTATTGATTTTTTTGATTCGTTTGTTCAATATAGAAAGTATAACCATCTTTTTGACCAAAAATAACAGATGAAGTCTCATCAAACTGCAACCCTAACTCATCCGCAAGCGCCTGCAAATCAAGTTTATTCATAACCGTACTCCTTTATATATTCTTTATTTATTATAGCATACATTTGAATAAATAGACAAGAGGGAATTTTTTGTAAGAATATTAAAAGAGGTTAGGACAAAAATTCCCAACCTAAAAAGCACACTATGTAATAAATTAATGACGCAGCGACTGATTGTTCAAAGTACTGCCTTAAGGTGGCAGATAGAGCTTTCCAAGCGGGTTCACCTTTCAAGCTCGGAAGAGCCACTTTTGGCGAAAACTTCGTTTTCCTTATCTGCCACCTCAATAGTTGCTTAGACTATTGAGCAACCTTGTAAGGGTAAGATTACGAACTAAATTTTTGTTTCATTTAGTTCTGTTCTCCTCCTCTTCACTCTTCTCATTTTTCTACTCGGACGCCTTGGCCATCAACCTGAAGTTCAAAAACTTGTCCTTTAAATTGTTGCTTTTCTATTTTATCTTTTAGCATATTCGACTGTTCTTTTGGTGCTAGAACCATCACAGTAGGTCCTGCTCCTGATAGATAAGTCGCATACGCACCATTTTTCTTTGCCAACATCTTGATTTTTGGAAATTCCTTAATCAAACCTTGGCGAAAACGCTCATGAAAACGGTCGGACTCAATAGCACGCCCCGCTGTTACCATATCGCCCTTCATTAAAGCGGCAATAGCCACATTCGCTACAGAGCTTGCAGTGACAGCTTCACGATAAGATAAACCTTTTGGAAGAACGCTACGGCTGTCTTTAGTACGCAATTCATAATTTGGAACATAGGCAATAAAGCTTACTTCTGGAAATTCCGTCACTACAGTTGAAACGTTCTCGTTTAAATAACTAGAAATCGTCAAATTACCATAAATAGCAGGTGCTACATTATCTGGATGTCCCTCAATTTTCGTCGCAAAATTCAATTTTTCAGCATTTGACAACTGCAAATTTGCCAATTGATTTGCAAGTTCAATCCCTGCAACAATAACGGAACTAGAAGAACCCAGACCACGCGCTAAAGGGATATCACTTGTCATTTTTAAATGATGAGGTTGAATAGCTGGAGCAATTCTGCGCGCCACTTTAATCAATAAATTCCGTTCGTTAGAAGGAATACGCCGCTCCAAATCATGCTCAATCAGCCAATGGTCGCTTTCTCCCAAAACTTCAATGGTTAGATATTTACTGACAGCTACACCAACCGAGTCAAATCCCGGACCAATATTCGCACTCGTTGCAGGTACAATAATTTTCATTTTATTCTCCTAATACTTTGAAGGTGTTCAATAATTTAAAATCAGAAGTTGCCTGCAATTTTCGAGTGACATTTTCTAGCTGCGTTTTGTTGACAGCATGAGTAATAATCACAACACGTGCGGTATTTCCGTCTGTTCCTTGTTGCAGAATTTGTTTAAAGGAGATATTTTCAGCATTAAAAATTTCTGCTAAGCGTAAAACTTGTCCTTTCGCATCAGGTGCTAATATCGAAAAGTAGTACAGACTCTTACGATCTTCTGGCTTAGCCAGAACTAATTCACGCTGAAACTCATTAAAGGCTTTTCCAACGGTTCCTTCGTTTATCCGTCGAACAATCCGAATAATATCTGCAACAACACTTGTTGCAGTGGGTTTTTGTCCAGCACCTGGACCGTAATACATCGACTCACCAATACCGATAGATTCCACAAAGACTGCATTCATCACGCCATTCACACTAGCAAGAGGATGAGATTTTGGTAAAAAGGTCGGTGTGACTTCTGCAGCAAGACCTGATTCCGTTTCTTCAATGGAACCAACTAATTTGACAACATAGCCTAATTGCTGCGCAACTGCTACATCTTCTGGTGTAATATTGCGAATGCCTTGGTGGGCGACATCTTCAAATTTAACCGTCATTCCAAAGGCAAATTGACTTAAAATAACCATTTTATATGCAGCATCAATTCCGTCCACATCATTGGTTGGATCACTTTCTGCAAATCCAAGTCGTTGTGCTTCAGCAAGTGCCGCCTCATAAGACCAGCCCTCTTCTACCATTTTGGTCATCATGAAGTTGGATGTCCCATTGACCACACCGAGAATACGTGTAATTTTATCAGAAGCTAGGGAATTAACAAGCGTGCGTAAAATCGGAATTCCTCCCGCTACTGCCGCTTCATAGTAAAGAGCTACCTTGTGTTTTGCAGCAATCTCGAGCAACTCAGCGCCATGAACTGCCAGCAAGTCTTTATTTGCAGTGACAACATGCTTACCTGCCTCTAGCGCTTGAGTGATGAAAGTTTTTGCAGGTTCAATACGCCCCATCAATTCAACAACAATCGTTACTTCATTATCATTTACAATTTCATCAATCGTCGTGACAAAATTAAAATGATTTCCCGCTGCTAGCAAACGCTCTTTTTCAGCATCATCTTTTACCAATACTTTCGCAATTTCAATTTCTGAATGAGCTGCTTGCACAATCTTCTCACTATTTTCTTTCAATAAAAATGGAACACCGCTAGCAACTGTCCCAAAACCAAGTAAAGCAATTTTAATAGACATGACTACTCCTTGAGATTTTTATGCTTTTTATTATAGCAAATAAACTTGTTTTTTTCTAGTAAGCAGACTTCAGGATTTTTATAAAAATAATAGAAATCTATTTTAAAAAATTGTGAACGGTTAGTCAGAAATATGGTAAAATAAACATAGTGATTTAAAAGTAAAAGGAGTTCCACATAATGGGAAAACATTCTGGTAATCGTTCTGTACGAAATCGTATTCATAAGAGGAGACAACGGCGTGCTATTATAAGCTTCATCTTATTGGTTGTTCTGGTGATTGCAGGGACATTCATGTGGAGACGTTCTGGAACAAATCTGGCTAATAACCATACAAGAACTGCCATTTCAACAGTAAAGAAATCTTCTACTTCTCAAGCAACTTCTAAAGAAACATCTGGATCTAGTGAAAAAGTAAGCAAAGTGAAATGGATAAAGCAAGATCAACCAGTTAAATTCCCTATTTTGATGTACCATGCGATTCATAATATGGATCCTTCTGAAGCAGCCAATGCTGGTTTGATTGTTTCGCCAGAAACGTTTGAAAGTCATTTGAAAGCTCTGAAAGACGCTGGATATTATACTCTCACACCAGAAGAAGCCTATAAAGTCTTAACCGAAAATGTTCTTCCAGAAAATAAAAAAGTCGTATGGTTGACCTTTGATGATAGCTTGAGAGATTTCTACACCAATGCTTTCCCGCTTCTTCAAAAATACCAAATGCGGGCAACTAATAATGTCATTACTGGCTTTGTCGAAAATGGGCGCGAGGATATGCTGACACTTGAGCAAATCAAGGAAATGAAGCAAAAGGGAATGTCTTTTGAAGATCATACCGTTAATCATCCAGATTTATCCCTTGCCAGTACTGAAACACAAACGACAGAATTGCAAGCTTCTAAGCAATATCTAGACAGCAACCTATCACAAAATACAACGACGGTTGCCTATCCTTCGGGACGCTATAATACAACGACGACACAGATTGCTGAAAGCCTCGGCTATAAAATGGGATTGACAACCAACAACGGACTAGCTTCTCTTAATGACGGACTTTTAACCCTCAATCGTATCCGTGTCAACCCAACAACAACTGCACAAGATTTATTAAACGAAATTGCTACAAACTGAAAAATAGGACTTAGCTCAAAAACGAGCAAGTCCTATTCTTTTTTCTTTTGTGCTAATTTCTCACGTTCCAAGCGAAGCTTTCGGTTGGGATTGAGTTTGTTAAAAAGTTTTTCAAGCTTTTTTTCATTCCAAACGTCAGCTGCAGAAACGAAATTGCCATTTTCATCGCGAAAGGATATTGGTTTATCACCCATGATATCACTCCTTTTTAGTCTACAAATTCAAATTCAAACTTGCCGATGCGAACTAAGTCACCATCCTTAGCACCACGCGCCCGCAAGGCTTCGTCAACCCCCATACCACGTAGTTGCCGTGCAAATTTCATGACAGCTTCTTCACGGTCAAAGTTCGTCATGGTAAAGAGTTTTTCCAACTTATCACCAGATAAAACCCAGGCCGCGTCATCATCGCGTGAGATTTCAAATACTGGAGCATCTTCATCAAAGCCATAGTAGGCTTCTTCTTCCATTTCGGACTCATCATAAAGCAGAAATTCGGGCGTTTTATCTAGCAATTCTGCAGTTGCATCCAAAAGCGTTGACAAGCCTTGTTTTGTCAGACTTGAAATTGGAAAAATCTGTGGCAGTTCATCAAATTCATCATAATTTGCTGCTAATTTTTCTTTAAAGACTTTTAGATTCTCTGCACTTTCAGGCATGTCCATTTTATTAGCAACAATAATCTGTGGACGTTCCATTAAGCGAAGATTGTAGGATTCCAATTCCTTATTGATAGCAAGATAATCTTCGTAAGGATCACGTCCTTCACTAGCTGACATATCAATGACATGCAAGATGACACGAGTTCGCTCAATATGGCGAAGGAATTGTGTTCCAAGTCCTACACCTTGGCTAGCTCCTTCAATCAAGCCAGGTAGGTCTGCCACAGCAAAGGATTCACCGGACTGCGTCCGAACCATTCCAAGATTAGGCACAATGGTCGTGAAATGATAAGCGCCAATTTTCGGCTTAGCAGAAGTGATAACACTTAAAAGAGTGGATTTTCCAACAGACGGAAATCCGACCAAACCAACATCTGCCAAAATTTTCAGCTCCAACTGGAGTTCACGTTCTTGTCCCGGTTCACCATTTTCAGAAATTTCTGGAGCTGGATTTTTAGGCGTTGCAAAGCGGATATTGCCGCGACCGCCGCGACCGCCGTGAGCTACGACGAACTTTTGCCCATTTTCAATCAAGTCTGTCAGGATTTTCCCTGTTTCAGCATCACGAACAGTTGTTCCTTGTGGTACATGAACTATGAGGTCTTCTGCTCCACGACCGTGCATTCCCTTAGTCATTCCCTTCTCACCAGATTGAGCCTTAAAATGACGATTGTAACGAAAATCCATCAGGGTACGAAGTCCTTCATCTACGACAAAAACAACATTGCCACCACGACCACCATCACCGCCCCAAGGTCCGCCATTGGGGACATACTTTTCACGGCGGAAAGCTACCATGCCATCACCGCCATTACCAGCCTTGACTTTAATCTTGGCTGTATCTAAAAACATACTCATATTTTTCTCTTCTCTCGTTTTTCACTCTAAAAAAACGCTCTTTCAAGCGTTTGAGGATTAGAAATTACTCAAAGCACCAAGTGCACTTGCAAAGATTGCTCCGACTGTTACCAATAACATGATAACAACGACAATCAAAGTCAATTTTTCAAATCCTGTTTTTTTACGTTGTCCATTATCACCAAAAGCCACGATATTACCTCTATGTATTTAATTTGTTCTCTTAATTGTAACATGAAGGTGAGAGTTTTTCAAATGATAGCTGAAATAAAAAGATTACAACTGAAAATTACTAAAAAGTAAAAATCCAACAGGCTTCCTGCTGGATTTCAATGTCAATCAGCGTAACCGTTTGGATGTGTCGAATGCCATTTCCAAGCTGTTTCGATAATCATCTCAATATTGTCAAATTTCGGTTGCCAACCCAAGACCTGACGTGCCTTGTCAGACGATGCGACAAGTGTATCCGGATTTCCTGGACGACGATCTGCGATTTCAAGTGGAATGGGGTTCCTTGTCACCTTTCGTCCGGCTTCAACCAATCGATCAACCATGTGGGAGCCGATATAACCAGCTCCTCCTAATACTAAAATTGCCATAACCATTCCTTCCTATTTTTTAGATTATATCATAAAAAGGGCGCTATTTCTTAAGACCAACTGATTCAACGAAACGCATAAAGGCGATTTGACCTTCTTTTGTACGCTTGTAAACACCTGCATCTTCCAAGACACGTTTGAAAATCTGACCAACCGAAGCACGCACGATTGTCTGGACTGATTCTGCTGTTATATCTGAATGGCTATCTTTTAACTGCTCAGCCCACGCTTGATGATAAGGAGCCACTTCTTTTATTTGCCCCAAAAGAAATTCTTCAACTTCTTTTAACTCATTTTTCAAACGAGGTGGGAGAATCGCTAAGCCCATGACCTCAATCAAACCAATGTTTTCTTTCTTGATATGCTGAACATCTTTATGAGGATGATAAATACCATCTGGATGCTCTTTTGACGTTTGATTGTCCCGAAGAACCAAATCTAACTCAAACTTGCCATTTTTTTGGCGTGCGATTGGAGTAATGGTATGGTGCGATTCACCATTTGACTCAGCTACAATCTGAACAGTCGAATCGGAGTAGCTGCGCCATTTCTGTAAAATTTTATCCGCCAAATCTATCAATGTGGATTTATCAGTTGATTGCAACCTTAAAACCGACATAGGCCAATTGACAATACCGGCTTCTACATTTTCAAAACCTGCAAAGATGAAAGTTTTGTCAAGCTCTGCCTTTTCCATAGGAAAAGTATGTCGTCCACCTTGATAATGGTCGTGAGTGAGAATGGAGCCTCCTACGATAGGAAGATCCGCATTGGAGCCTGCAAAATAACCCGGAAAAGTCTCTACAATGTCCAAAAGACGTTCAAAAGTAGCACGACTGATAGCCATAGCAGTATGCTTGCTATCTAAAAAGATACAATGCTCATTAAAATAAGCATAGGGAGAATACTGAAAGCCCCATTCTCGTCCGGCTAAATCAAAGCGGATAATTCGATGATTCGCTCGCGCTGGATGATCTAGACGCCCTTGATACCCTTCATTTTCAAAACAAAGCTGGCAAGCTGGATAGTAGCTCGTCTTGGCTTTCTTAGCTGCTGCAATTTCCTTGGGATCTTTTTCTGGCTTAGAAAGATTGATTGTAATCTCCAAATCACCATATTCAGTCGGTGTTTGATAGGCAATGTTTTTAGAAATGGCTTTGACCTTGATATAATCATTACGCTTACTAAGCTCATAAAAATCAGCAATAGCCCGCTTGGGATCTTGTTCATAAGTCTGCCAAAATTGTTGATTGAGCTGACCGGGTACTGGCGTGACTAAATTCATCAACTCTGCCCCAAGAATATCCTGTTCTGCGAGAGTTGAGCCGATTTTTCCAACTGCTAAAGCAACTTCTAGTAAATCATCTTTGAGATCAATTAAGCTGGTTGCTGCTGTCTCTTGCTTTGCAGCTTCTTCTCCAACCAGACTCATGACGCGATTTGCTAGATAAATCCGGTCGATTTCTGTAAAAGAGCTATTTGCTATGACCTCCGTTACAAAGGCATTCAGTAAATTTCGTGCCATTGATTTTCCTTTCTTTTATAGAAAGGGCTGAAATCCTCGTCAGCCCTTATTACTATTATGTAAAACGCTCGCTTAATCCAATACGCGACTTCCACCAGCAATTTCAGCAATATAGAAGCTCGGTGCATAACCTACGACTTCTTCATATTTTTGACCAACATTTTTTTGAAAAGCTTCCACTGCGTCTTTGCGAACCAAAGCAATGGCACAACCGCCAAATCCTGCTCCTGTCATGCGAGCGCCCAGCACTCCTTCTTGCTCCCATGCAGTATGAGCCAAGGTATCCAACTCTAATCCTGTGACTTCATAATCATGTTCAAGTGAGACATGAGATGCATTCATTAAGCGACCGAATTTTTCCAAATCGCCAGCTTGCAATGCAGCTTGAGCTTGAAGTGTCCGTTGATTTTCCAACACAGCGTGACGAGCGCGTTTGAGTCGATTTTCATCTTGAATTAAGTAGCTGTATTCATCAAAATCCCACTCATTTAATTCACCCAAGGTTGCAATAGAGAGTTTTTGCTTTAATTCCTCTACTGCTTTTTCACACTCTGCACGGCGTTCATTGTATTTGGAGTCTGCTAGTTCACGACGCTTGTTTGTATTCATGATGACAACCACATTGTCTTTGAGATCAAGCGGTACCAATTCGTATTCGAGCGTGTTCGTGTCTAAGTAAATTGCCTGTTGATCCGCCCCCATGCCAATGGCAAACTGATCCATGATTCCAGAATTAACACCGATAAATTCGTTCTCTGTTTGTTTACCGATTTTTACTAAATCTAAACGGTCTAATTTTAAATCAAACAGTTTCTCTGCAATAATTCCTGTCAGTAGCTCTAAAGAAGCCGATGAAGAGAGACCCGAACCATTTGGGATATTTCCAAAAACATAGACATCCATCCCTTTATCAATAACATGTCCTGCTTTTTGCAAGAAATGAAGCACCCCTTTTGGATAATTCGTCCAATTATGCGCTTTTTCAAAACGAAGATCTTCTAGCGGCACCTCAATAATTCCCTTGTCTTCAAAGTTTGCTGAGTAAAAACGAAGTAAGTTATCGTCACGCTTGCGCGCTGCCCCATAAGTTCCTAATGAAATAGCTGCAGGAAAGACATGCCCGCCGTTGTAATCGATATGCTCACCAATCAGGTTAATGCGTCCCGGTGAAAAAAATGTGTGATCTGCTTCTGCCCCAAAAATTGTTGCAAAGTTTGAACGCAATTGTTGAGTTGAAAGAGTTGTTGACATAAAAAGTCTCCTTTTGTTTTGTTAGGTCTTGTAACCGTTTTATTATCTTTATTATAAAATATCATTAGTAAAATTTCAAGTATTTTAGTAAATTTTTACCAAAATTTTATCAATCAAGTTGTAAAAAATAATACTCGTCAATCTTTCATACTAAACTTTAGAAAATTTACTAAATATTTTTGTATTTTACTAATTTTTAAGATATAATAGACATATTCTTTAAAGAAATTAGGAAACAATCATGGCAACGATTAAAGATATTGCAAAAAGTGCTGGTGTCTCTCCGGCAACTGTATCACGCGTTTTAAATCATGACCAATCCATGTCTGTGAGTGATGAGACACGCCAAAAGATATTTGATATTGCAGAGAAATTAGAATATAAAAAAACAAAAAGAGGAAGCAAGCGAAATTCCCAAAACCGCAGAATTGCGATTGTAGAATGGTACACAGAAGAGGAGGAACTAGACGACCTCTACTACTATGCCATTCGTCTTGGGGTAGAGAAAAAAGCTCAAGAATTGGCCTATGATGTTATGCGCTTTTTCAATAATGAAGAATTAAATCATCTCGATCAAGTTGACGGCATCATCGCGATTGGAAAATTCAGCCCTCAAAAGATAAAGGAGTTGGAACTCCACACAGAGCAGCTTGTTTTTATTGATAGCAATACGCTTGCCTATGGCCATAGCTGCGTCACAACAGACTTTGAAAATTCTGTTATAGCTGTTCTGAGCCACTTTTTAGAAAATGGGCACCGGCAAATTGGACTGCTAGTGGGGCAAGAACAAACTTCTGACAAAACCACTACCTTATCTGACCCACGCTTAGTAACCTTTAAAAATTATCTAACTGAAAAACAACTCTATCAGGAAAAATACGTCAAAATAGGAAACTTTTCATCTGAATCAGGTTATTCTATGATGAAAGAATTGATTGAAAATTTAAGCAAACAACTTCCAACTGCATTTTTCATGGCAAGTGACGCCTTAGCTGTTGGTGCTCTTCGAGCACTTCAAGAAGCTGACATCCCTGTACCAGATCGTGTTAGTTTGATTGCTTTTAATGATACATCTATCGCCAAGTACGTCTATCCACCACTCAGCACGGTTACTGTCTTTACAGAAGAAATGGGCAGACAAGGCTTGCAACTGCTGCACGAGGAATTTCAACATGCTGAACTAACCATTCCTCGTATGGTAACACTTGCTACCACCCTAACCATTAGAAAGAGCAGCTTATAGAAATGAAAACATACGAAATTTTATTTGACATTTTAAGTCGAGAATCTGACTATATCAGCGGTGAAAAATTAGCACAGGAGTTAGGAATTTCACGCACTTCTATCTGGAAAGCTATTCAACATTTGGAAAAAGAAGGTGTTCATGTTGAATCGATAAAAAATAAAGGCTATAAGCTCCTTTCAGGCGATTTATTGATTGCTAAAAAAATTGAAGAAACTGCTCCCATTCAAGTTTCTTTCAATCCAAACTGCAAATCCACTCAACTTGACGCCAAAGCAGGAATTGAAGCTGGCAATCCTGCCAACACGCTCTATCTGGCTTCCTCTCAATCAGCTGGTCGTGGACGCTTTGGCAGAAATTATTTTGCTCCAGAAAAAGGCGGGATTTATATGTCTCTTCACTTGAAACCCAATCTCCCTTTTCAACAAATTCCCGCCTATACTATCCTGACTGCCGGAGCCATTTACAAAGCCACTAAAGACCTCACTTTAATGGAAATGGACATTAAATGGGTCAATGACATTTACTACAAGGGCAAGAAAATAGCTGGCATCTTAACCGAAGCTATTACTTCTGTCGAGACGGGCTTAGTCACTGATGTGATTATTGGAGTGGGCATCAATTTCACAATCTCTGATTTTCCGAAAGAGTTAAAAAATAAGGCTGACTCTCTCTTCCACGAAAAACAATCTATCACGCGCAATGAACTTATTGCTGAGATTTGGAAAGATTTCTATGAATGTGAGCCAGACGAGCTGATTTACCTTTACAAACAACATTCCCTTGTCTTAGGTCGGACGGTCACTTTTTGCCAGAATGACAAAGGCTACAAAGGAGTTGCCAAGGAAATATCAGATAGCGGTCAGCTGTTGGTTCAATTAGATACTGGACAAGAAATGTGGCTAAACAGCGGTGAAGTTTCTTTAACAAGTTGGTAAATAAAAGAAGGAGACAAATTGAGTAACCATCAACTTTCTCCTTCTTTTTTCAACACAAAATCAATTCCTTTTATTCTACCATGTGCAGATTTTTTAAATCAAACAGAAGAAAAAAGGTCAAGGATTTTTGCCCCAACCTTTCTTTTTATTTTTTACGTTTGATATGTTTATCAATTTCGTCCACTATTTTACCCATGACATAGCTCACCTGTAAATTGCGAATCACTAGAAGCGCCCAGAAAACAGCGAATAAATAGTGTCCTGACATCATTGCTTCGTTAAAAAAATAGGTTTCAATTGCTGTGAAAAAAGCTGTTGTAAGAAATTGTTGTCTTGTCATGATTCTATTATAGCACGAAAAAGCAGAAAAATCTAAATTCAGTCCTCTTGAACGGTAATTTTTTCCGCTAAGAAATCAAATCCTTCTGGAATGACTGTATTCTCTTTTTCTTCAGCTTGTGGTGCGTTTTCTCCACGCGCTTTAGCCGAAAATTCAGCCCGAATCTCTGTCCAATCCGTCATAGAAACCGCCAAGATGTCTGGTGAAAATCCAGCAGCATTGCTTAAGAGATTGCCAAACATGGTGTTAAGATTTTCCCGTTTCATGGTTTGTTCTGCATTAAAGCTCGACTCGAATGCCAAAATGGCGTGGTTTTCGTTAGCTGCGACGGGTTGTGAGCCGACTAAAAGCGCCTTATCTGCTCCGGCTAAACTTTCAATAATTTCTCCCCAAGCATTCTGCAACTTGGTTAAATTACTGCGAGCCAGGCTAGGATTTTCAACTGCCTCTTGCAGAATCGCATTTACTTTATGACGATCTACCCGGTATCCTTTGCTTGTTTTGGCTGGTCGTGTTGCCTGTACTGGCTTACTCGGTACAGAATTTGACTGCAAACCTGCCAATTGATTTTTAAGCTGGCTGATTTCTTCTTTTAGCGTTTCTATCTCGCCTGCTATATTGGAAGGTAATTCTGCTTTTTCTTGCCCTTCTGCCAGTCGAATGGTCATCATCTCTGTATAAATCTTGGGTTGCAAGCTGTTCTTGATTTCCGCAAGGCTCTTCGTTGCAATCTCAATCAGCTCAAACAATCTTTCCTGCGGAGTCTTGAGATTGTCTAAAAAGATTTCACTTGTATGAGTATTCTTACCGCCAGTTTTGACAATGAGCAAGTCTCTAAGATATTGCAGCAAGTCTGTGACAAAACGAGCCATATTTTTGCCGCTGTCAAATATGACATCAAGATTTTCCAAAGCTGCTGACGTATCATGCGCTACTACAGCTGCTACATAAGCGTCTAGCGCTCCTAAACTGATGGAGCCTGTGATTTCCTCAGAGATAACTGTTGTCAGCTGATTGTCTTGAGTGAGACTAAGGGCTTGGTCCAAAATAGACAATGCATCTCGCATGCCCCCTTCTGCCCGTCTTGCGATAATCTGCACCGCTTCATTTTCAAAGTCAATATTTTCTTGCTGCAAAATCCACTCTATGTGCTCTACAATATCTTTGGTCTTAATCGACTTAAACTCAAAGCGCTGAACACGCGAGAGAATGGTTGCTGGTATTTTATGCAACTCTGTCGTTGCTAAAATAAAGACGACATTCTCTGTTGGCTCTTCCAAAGTCTTAAGAAGCGCATTAAAAGCTCCCGTTGAGAGCATGTGAACCTCATCAATGATATAAACCTTGTGTTTAGCTAAGCTAGGAGCGTAAGTAGATTTGTCACGAATATCTCGGATTTCATCTACACCATTATTGGAAGCCGCATCAATCTCGATGACATCCTCTAGGCTTCCTTCGGTAATGGCCTTGCAAATATAGCACTCATTACAAGGCTCGCCGCCCTTTTGGTTGGGGCAATTCATGGCTTTGGCAAAAATTTTAGCTACACTGGTCTTTCCTGTTCCTCTAGGACCTGAAAAGAGATAAGCATGACTGATTTTATCTTGCTCAACTGCCTGCCGCAAGGTTGTTGCCACGACTTCCTGCCCGACTAGCTGACCGAAGGTTTGGCTTCTATATTTTCGATATAAAGCTTGATACATTAGGCTTTGTCTCCAAACATTTCAAAATTCCAACTTGTTTTCTCTAGTAAGAGAGCCACAAAATTTTCCAAATATTCTCGATCAATCTCATCGTAATCCGCTACCAGATGAGAATCCAAATCCAGCACTCCTATTAATTGGTCGTTTTTGACCATTGGCACCACAATCTCACTACGTGCCCTGCTATCACAGGAAATGTAGTTACCATACTGGGTAACATCTTCGACGATCACCGTCTGACGTTTGGCTGCTGCTTCACCGCAAACACCTTTTCCTAAAGCAATGTGCACGCAGGAAACACCACCTTGAAAAGGTCCTAAAATCAACTCGTTTCCGTCATAAAGATAAAAGCCGGTAAAAACGGAATGCGGCAAGGTTTGATTTAGCAAAGCAGAGCTGTTTGACAGATTAGCCAAAGCATTGCTTTCGCCCTCTAGTAATGCTTCAAGCTGCGCTAAAAGTAATTGATAATTTGAAATTTTTTCTGATTGATTCATACTCTCTATTATATCAAAAAAACAGCCTCGTGACTGTTTTTTCGCAAATGGACAAGTCATTCCTCAAAAATGATAGATTTTTCAGTTTATAAAAGGTCGTCCGAGGGTCGGACGAAGTGAATCTCTTTTGGTTGAAGCAATCTGACCCTCGGACGAAGCAAATCTCTTTTGATTGAGGCTAGCCGACCCTCGGACAGGATAAATTAGTTTTGGTTTGTTCTATCCGCCCGGCGGACGAAGTGAAATCATTTTGGTTTGTTCTATCCGCCCGGCGGACGAAGTGAAATCATTTTGGTTTGTTCTATCCGCTCGGCGGACGGAGTGAATCTCTTTTAGTTTGTCTTATCAGCCTGACGGACAAGATAAAACTTCCCTTTATAAACATAGAATAACAAAAGAGCTGGAAAGTCAATTTCCAACTCTTGAGGGGTGCATTATTAAGAAACCAATTCTCCTGTGAGTACATTGATAGACTTGACAGTTCCTGTCGAATCAGTATAGCTGACTGTCTTGTTTTCAGGATGATAGGTAAAGTTTTCTAAGCTCAAACCATATTTAAAAGCAATGTTAATCAATTTTTTTCGGAAATCTTGCAGAGACAATCCATAGCTTGCTGCGCGTGCCTTTTCAGCTTCTTCTTCAGCATTAACTGTTGGTTTTTCAGTCCCTTCTGAATTTTCCTTTTCATCATCTACCTCTTTACTTGCAGAGTCGTCTTTCTTATCTTCTGGCTCTTCATTTGGTGCATAGTTCTTTCCGTTATCTGATTGATTTTTCTTACCATGCTGACTAGAATTACCAAAACCATTGTCAGAATGCGGACGGTCTTCTGGATGAGTGACGTAATATTTCACGGTCGCAAGGAAATCTTCCATGCTGTAGCCGTCAGGTGCTTTGTAAAGTCCTTGATCAAACCAAGAAAGAGAGATATTATGATAATGGTCATAATGCGGAATAATCAATTGACCATTTTTATAATCAACGACATAAGCTGTATTATATGGCATTGCCTCAACAGGTACCTTTTTAGCTGGTGTCACGCGTTCATAGATTGATTGCGCACTTTCTTTTTGAGGTTGCTTTGGATCAGTTTTAGGCTTGTCTTCTTTCTTTTCATTCGGAGTTTTTGTTTTCAGATACTCTTCCGTCGCCTTACGCTCAGATTCTGACAAATCTTTCTTAGGAATATAATGGCTGTGTGTCATGTGTGGCGCAGTGTAGCCATCTCCCTCATCCTTAATCACATCATGCGGATCAAAGATATAACCATCTGATGTCGCATAACGACCTGCAGCTTTAGCTAGCGCAACTTCATCAGCCGTATAAGCAATTTGAGAATTTGCTTTACCTGCGCGGTCAGGGTGCTGTACCTCACTTGACAATTTCAAAACCTTATCCAATAAGGCAAGCTTATCCACATTCGGATTTGCAGCCTGTTGCATGAGGTCTTCAACCGTTGCCAGTTGTGCTTTATCCCCTTTGCTTTCAAGCGTTTGACGAATTGGTGTTAAGACTTTCTTGAAAGCAGCAACGATTTCAGCATTTTTCTTTGTCAGTCCCGCTTGTGTTTTCGGATCAACCGCCTTGACGATTTCAGACAACAAATCTTTCACCTTTTGAAGCACTGTTGCTTTTTCTTCTGTTCCAAGAGTGAAGCCAGATTTGATACCAGCGAGTTGCTCTTCAAAGTTTGCCTTTTGACTAGCATTTGTCACCTTACTCATCAAACTTTCAACCTTATTGATAAAGGTTTGAATCTGTTCATCCGTCACTTCTGTCTCAGATGGTCCTTCTTTTGGCTTTTCAGGCTCTTTGCTTGGCTCAGTTTGCTTGCCATCATTAGGTTTGTTTGGCTGTGTTTGGTCCTTGCCCGTATCTTGGTTCGGTTTACTTGGGTTTGGCTGTTGATTACTTTGACCAGCTAGCTTTTTCGCTTCTGAATAGTCCGTACCAGGAACAATCATCCGCGAAATTTTTTCTTCTAGTGGCGACATTTGACTATAGTAAATGAAATGATAATGATTACCATGTGGCACTGCCACCCCACTAGAAGATTTTTTAGTAATCTGTGCCGGGTCAAATACCAAACCATCAGATTCCACATGACGTTGGTTTAACGGCATCAAGTACAGTTGTTTTAACAGATTGATGATTTCTTGATGAGCAGATGGAGTATTCTGATGACTTGGTTGTGATGGCTGCGCATGATGATTATTGCCCTGATGGGTCTGTGTTCCCGGCGTTGATGGTTGGTAATGGATAGAAGGTAGTGTAGTTCCGCCATTTGATGGTCTTGATGGCGTTGGACTTGGACTCGGAGTTGATGTCGTACCGCCAGATTTGTGTTTGTTGTCCCAATAGCTCTGAGCAGCAGCTAACTCACTAGGAGACAAATCTTTCTTTGGAATATAATGGAAATGATTACCATGCGGTACAATGAAGCCATCTCCAGTATCTTCTATCACATCTGTCGGGTTGAAAACATAGCCATCGTCTGTCGTATAACGACCTTGCGCACGAGCTTCTTTGACAGCTGTAGTTACAGTTCCTTTTGCGCCCTTATGCCCTTTTCCACTGTATTCTGCCCTTTGGCGAGCAATTTCTTCTTTTGTCCGAACATTGCTCGTGTGATTTGGATCTTTCAGATAAAGATAATATTTGCCATTCACCTTAATAATGTAGCCGTCTTTTACTTCGTTGACAATATCAGACTGCTGCAAAGTGTAGTTTGGATCGCGCATGATTAGCTCTTCACTGATAATGGCATCATAAGGAACTTTTCCATTATAATAGTGATAATGATCCCCATGAGATGTTACATAGCCTTGATCTGTGATTTTAACAACAATCTGCTCTGCGTTGATTCCTTCTTTCGCACTCACTTCATCAGGCGACAAATTCTCTGCTTGCTTGCCCTTATTTGCTTTAGATTTTCCATTTACATAAGCAACACGGTTATTTTCCTTGCTAGATACTGTCTGATGACGCCCCAGCTCATAGCTACACAAACTTAAGACAACAACTGCAACAGAACCGATAAGATATTTTTTCTTCATGATTCTCCTCATTTTTTCAATTCTTTTGCCAATGTCGCTAGATTGGCTTCTAGATTTTCAAGATAAGTATGATTATTTTGCGGATCAGCTTCCAAAGGATTTAATTGTTTTAGTTTAACGCCTGTAGATTTGACCAAAGTTTTCGCAACTTTTGATGAAGCATTACTTTCCACGAAAATTGTTTTGACCTTGTATTGTTTCACAAACTCTTCGATTTCCGTCAGTTGGCGCGGACTTGGTTCTTGTTCTGGTGAAATCCCAGCAATCCCCAATTGGGTCAATCCAAATCGCTTTGCCAAGTAAGAAAAGGCCGTATGCTGCGTCACAAACGTTTTTTGTTTCGCTGCTTTGAAAATCGGCTGATATTTTTTAGTCAACTCTTTTGCCTTAGCTGCCAGCTCTTTCGCATTTTTTTGATAGATCTCTTTATTTTTACTATCAATCTTCGAAAGTTTATCAGCGATGATTTGCGCTTCTTCTGCCACTTTTTCTGGATCTAACCACGTATGTGGATCGTAAAGAGTCTTTTCATCCACTCCTTCACCAGCAGTTACATCTTCTAATCCCGGCACACGCTCCAGCTTCATCCCTTCTGAAGCTTCAAGTACCTTCGCTTTAGATTTTTTTAGATTTGGATCCAATTTTCCTGCCCATGACTCTAGTGTATGAGAATGGTAAACAAAGACATCCGCATCATAGATAGCAGCTACATCATTCGCCGATGGCTCAAAAGAATGAATTCCCGTGCTTGACTGAATCATCCGAACATCATTCAAATCCCCAGACACTTCTTTAACCATGGCATAAATCGGGTAAAAACTTGTTACAATTTTCATTCCCTTGCTCTGCTTTTTGCTACCTGCACCGCACGCCGTCAAAATCAAAACCAGTCCTGCCACAAAAATAGAAAATAAATATTTCCTTAATTTCATATATCACTCCTTAACTAGTGTTTAACCAGTTCATTAACTGGTTAATATGATACCATGATAGAAATTAGCTGTCAAGAATTTTTTATCTGTTTTTTTAACAATAATAAAAAAGCTTTCTAAATAACATTAGAAAACTTTTACTCTTACCAATCGCTTTTTTCTTTACGAATCTCTTCCAGCATTTCAGCTTCTTCTGCTGTGAACTCATATTTTTCTAGCAAATCTGGACGACGCTCGTAAGTCTTTTTCAAACTCTCATACAGACGCCATTTTCGGATATTTTCATGATGACCACTCATCAAAATATCTGGCACAACCATTCCACGAAAATCATACGGGCGAGTATATTGAGGATATTCTAAAAGCCCTGATGAAAAACTATCATCAGTATGACTGGCTTCCTTACCAAGAACTTCAGGAATCAGCCGTACCGTCGCATCGATCATCGTCATGGCAGCCAATTCTCCACCGGTCAAAACATAGTCTCCAAGCGAGATTTCGTCTGTCACCAAACTTTTAATCCGCTCATCATAACCTTCATAATGTCCACAAATAAAAATCAATTCTTCTTCTTGGGAAAGCTCTTCCGCATAGGCTTGATCAAACGTTCGACCAGCGGGATCTAACAAAATAACCCGTGGCTGTTTTTTCTCAATCGCATCATAAGCATCAAAAATTGGTTGCGCTCTGAGCAGCATTCCCTGACCGCCCCCATAAGGCTCGTCATCAACATGCCGTGATTTCTCTGCATTTTCTCGAAAATTATGATAGTGAATCTCTAGTAATCCTTTTTCGCGCGCCTTACCAACTATTGAATGCTCCAGCGGGGCAAACATCTCCGGAAATAATGTTAAAATATCAATCTTCATCATCCAGCCCTTCCGGAATTTCCACATCTACTCGATTATTTTCAAGATCAATATTCAATACAACAGGCGGAATATAAGGCAAGAGTAAATCACGCTTGCCTTTGCGCTTTACCACCCAGACATCATTGGCACCGGGCTGCAAAATTTCTTTAATGGTTCCAATCAAAATATCCTGTTCATAAACATTTAAGCCAATAATTTCATGATAATAAAATTCGCCCTCATCTAAATCCGATAAATCTTCTTCAGCCACTTTCAAAGTAAAATCACGATATTTCTCAATGTCATTGATATGGTACATTCCTTTGAATTTGATAATATCAAAATTTTTCATCTTACGATGACTGGCAATTTCCACATTCATGACAAAATTATCTTTCTTATCAAAAAGGGCCAACATACTTCCCTTTTTAAAACGTTCCTCTGCAAAATCCGTCACCGATAGTACACGCATTTCACCTTGCAAACCTTGCGTATTTACAATTTTTCCAACATTATAATAGTTCATTTTCTCTCCAAATACTAGCATTATCCTATTTATTCTATCATGAATAAAGGGAATTCTCAAGAAAACAAAAACCCCACCAAGATAAATCCTTAGTAGGGTCATTGGGGAATGACATCATTCCTCTAATTTTAAATCGCCTTAAGCAACCTTAAAACCTTGATTTATTAGGCTTCCGCAATCAAATTGCGGTACTCTATTATTTAAGAGTAACTGAAGCTCCAGCTTCTTCCAATTTAGTTTTGATTTCTTCAGCTTCTGCAGTTGCAACACCTTCTTTAACAACAGTTGGTGCTCCGTCAACCAATTCTTTAGCTTCTTTAAGACCAAGACCTGTAATTTCACGAACAGCTTTGATAACGCCGACTTTCTTGTCGCCTGCTGCAGTCAATTCAACATCAAATGAATCTTTCGCAGCGGCAGCTTCACCAGCACCAGCAGCAGCTACAGCTACAGGAGCAGCTGCAGTTACACCAAATTCTTCTTCGATAGCTTTTACAAGGTCGTTCAATTCAAGGATTGAAGCTTCTTTAATTTCAGCAATAATATTTTCAATGTTCAATGCCATTGTTATTTCCTCCAAATATATTTCATTAGTTTAAAATTAGTTTGTAGCATAGGCTACGCGCAACTTAACATTAAGCCGCTTCTTCTTTGTTGTCTGCAACAGCTTTGACTGCGAGAGCAACGTTGCGAACTGGCGCTTGAAGTACAGATAGTAGCATAGATAGAAGTCCTTCGCGGTTTGGAAGAGTTGCAAGAGCAACAATTTCTTCTTTAGATGCAACCGCACCTTCAATAGCTCCACCTTTAATTTCAAGTGCATCAGCTTCTTTAGTAAAATCATTGATGATTTTTGCTGGTGCTACAACATCTTCATTTGAAAATGCAACAGCAGACGGTCCAACAAAAGCATCAGCAAGGCCTTCAAGTCCAGCTTTTTCAGCTGCACGACGTAAGATTGAGTTTTTAATGACTTTATACTCAACTTCGCTTCCACGAAGATTACGACGAAGAACTGTGTCTTGTTCAACTGTAAGACCACGAGCATCCACAACAACGATACTTGCAGCTGCTTTCATTTTTTCAGCAACTACATCAACTAGTTCCGCTTTTTTAGCAATACTTGCTTCACTCATTTAGTGTTTCACCTCCGTAATTATTTTGCTTGGGGAATTTTTCCAAAAGAAAAACGCGCCCAAACCTAGACACGAAAGTACAATACGTTTCTTTTACATGATCCGTTTTGTCCTCGGTAGGATCTTTATGAGTCGAGCTCCCCTACTGTCTTAGGCAGTTTTTTCAAACCATTAATGATTGTAACATAAGAAAAAAAAGATTGCAAGAGTTTTTGATAATTTTTTATAGCTAGAGCGGAGATCTATCCTTTGGGGTAAGCAGATACATTAAATTTTTGAAAAAAGTACCAGCTCACTCGGAGTAGATGCCTTATACTCTTATAACGCTCTGGCATTCAAATATTGATCGTTTGCAATAAGCATTTTTTTGTAATACTGATCATAACTCTTACTAAATTTCCTTATTAGTGGAATTGCTATTTCATAATATTTATTGTCTAACATAAACGTTTGTAATTTATCTTGAATTGTTTTCATAGGACTATTTTTATAATTGTCGCTATTTTTATAATCTTGATATTGAGCTATAATATTCTTATTTTCTGTTAGCCACTTTTCGGCATTTTCTATTGCTTCAATTTTTGACGCATTAACTTCTTTTAATACTTTCATATCAAAAGCAGAGCTTACTTCTTCAATATAATCTTGTTATTCTTTACTAAGGTTAAAAGAAGGAAGGCTATCTAGATAGTTAACAAATTTTTTATAAGCTTCTTTTCCATCCTCTCTTAAATGTTCATTCAAAAATGACTGGCATGCAGAAAAAATTAATTGCCCAAAATATCCTGGAAATGTTTTTTTCTAATCTCTCATAAATACTTTCTTCTGCTTCAATCAAAGCTATCTTATCATCAATAAGAGTCTAGCTTTCTTTCTTAACGATTGGCTTAATAATCTCTTTCCTCTTTTGTTCAATATCCAGCTGATGTTGTTTTCTTCTAAGTATGGAAGATAATGAATTTCCGTTTGAAGATAAACATTCTTTTATCTCAGATATACTAAGCCCAACTTTTCTAAATAAAGATATCTTACTCAAGATTTTCATGTCTTATTCGCTATAATCTCGATAACCATTTTCTGATTTCAAAGGCTTAATCAATCCTTTTTCCTCGTAGTACTCAATTGCTTTTCTGGTCAAACCAGTTTTATTTTGAATTTCATTTCTCAACATGATGCACCACCTCCTCAATTAAATGATATACCAGACCCTAACAAACAGGTCAAGCCCTTTATTTAATATTTTCTCGTAATATCTGGTGATGAAAAACATAATTAATGGAGACATCCAACTGAAATCTCAACAGAATCACTGGTAAATAAGCCTTTACAGGAATACAAATAACAGCAATCATCCTCATCAAAGGCATTAGATGCCAAAGTCCTCCGTAATGAAAAAATTAACTACTTCACAATAAATTTTGACAATATCTTTACGACTTTTTAGAAATCTAAAATGCTTATTTCAATCTTCAAAAAATGGAAGAATAGAGGCTTTTTCTTTCTCTGTACAGGCAACAAGCGGGAGGCGGAGTGGTCCGACTTCAAATCCTTGAGAATTTAGCACAGCTTTAAGTGGTGCTGGGCTTGTCACAGAAAAGAGAGCTTCTATTTTTGGTAACAGCTGACGTTGAATCTGAGCAGCTTTTTTCAGATTGCCCTCATCTAAGGCTGAAAACATTTCATAAAAATCATCACCATTGGTATGAGCCGCAACAGATATAACACCCTGTGCTCCAATTGCCTTTGCATGAAAAGCTTGTCCGTCTTCCCCAGTATAAATTAGAAAGTCCTGTGGCGCATTTTCAACCAAATGAGTAAGAGTATCTATACCCGTACAGTCTTTGATAGCAATAATATTTGGCAACTGCGCCAAGCGCAAGGAAGTTTCTACTGTCAAACCAGCAACCGTTCGGCTAGGAACATTATAAACGATGACTGGCAGATTTGAAGCTTCCGCAATCGCTTTATAATGCTGATATAGACCTTCTTGAGTCGGTTTGTTATAATAAGGAGTCACTGCAAGTCCGGCAGCAAAACCACCAAATTTGTCAACTTCACGCGCGAATTCAACTGAATCTCGAGTATCATTTGTACCAATTCCGGCTATCAGCGGAACTCGCCCTTTTACAATCTTTTGAACTACTGCAAATAATTCCAGCTCCTCTTCATGCGTCAGAGTTGGGCTTTCGCCTGTCGTTCCTACGATAATCAATCCTTCTGTATGATGCGCTAGAAGGTGTTCAATCAGCTTAGGAAGAGCCTCAAAGTTAATGCTACCGTCCTCTTTAAACGGTGTTACAAGTGCTGTTATGATTCTTGCTTTTTTTAAATCTTCTATAGACATAAACCTCGTCCTCCTAGCTTGCAAAATACAACTATACGAATATTATCTCACATTTTACTTCAATTCGAAAATGACCTCTGCTGTTGGATGCACCAAGCCACGTTCATGCAAAGTCTCAGCGATTTGAACAGAATTCCAAGCAGCACCTTTAAGCAGATTGTCTGAAACCACCCACATATGGATGCCTTTTTCAGCGTCCAAATCCTTGCGAATTCGTCCCACGAATGTCTCGCGTTTTCCGACAGCATTGACAGCTTGAGGGTAGACTTGATGAGCAACATCATCCTCTAATACTGCTCCTGGGAAGTTCGCAATAGCTGCTTTGACCTCTGCGATGGGTGCTACTTCTTTTGTCTCGATGTAGACAGACTCTGAGTGCGCTGAAAGAACAGGGATACGAACACAAGTAGCAGAAACCGCAATCGTGTCATCTTCCATGATCTTCTTGGTTTCATTGGTCATCTTCATCTCTTCGTAGGTGTAGTCATTGTCCGTAAAGACATCGATTTGAGGAAGAGCATTAAAAGCAATCGGATAGTGTTTCTTGTCACCGCCGGAAGGCAAAATCTCAGCCTTGACATCACACGGATTGACTCCGTCATTTAAGACCTCACGCAGTTCGCGTTGAGTCTCAAGAATAGCTCCCATACCAGCACCGGACACAGCTTGATAGGTCGATACGATAATGCGCTCCAAGCCCCATTTCTGACGAACAGGTTCCAGCGCCACCATCATCTGGATGGTGGAACAGTTAGGACAGGCAATAATTCCGTTATGAGCATCAAGTGCATGGGCATTGACCTCCGGCACAACTAATGGAACATCAGGATTCAGACGGAAATGAGAGGTATTGTCAACGACAACAGCTCCTGCTTTGACAGCGTAAGGAGCATACTTGGCAGACGTTGAACCGCCTGCTGAAAAGAGAGCGATATCTACACCTTCAAAGGTAGTTTCCGTTGTTTCTTCAATTGTGATGTCTTGGTCTTTGAATTTCAAAACTTTCCCAGCAGAACGAGCTGAAGCCAAGTAGCGTACTTTCTCAATTGGAAGACTTGATTCTTCCAGCATTTTAATCATTTGAGCTCCAACGGCACCTGTAGCACCAACCACAGCAACTGTATATCCCATAACATACCTCTCTGAATTTTCAAAAAATTTGTGTATTGCTGGTATTATACTACTTTTCTAAAGAATTGAAAAGACTTATAAGAAAAAAATCCCCACTAAAAAGTAGGGATTGAGGGCACTTTCGTGTGATGAGCAGGTTCACACAACTCATCAAGGTCCGCTCCTGCGTATATGACCTCCCATGCTCAATATGTGGCTTGCGCCACTTATCGACTCATCGCATATCTAGCATTCTACTATAGAAAATCCTAAAAGTCAAACTATTTTTTATGAGAGATTTTTTAGCTTATCCATATTTGAAATTGGTGCCTTAAAAGAGTAAAATAGTCTTTAGGAGGATGAAGTTATGGATACTATGAAACAGCCTGTCCCCATGCCTCAAGATAGGCGAACAATGGCCCTCTTACTTGGTGCTGTAGGTGGCTGCCTTGATGTTTTCTCGCATATGCAATTTAGTACGCTAATCGCAACCCAAACAGGGAATATTCTTTTAATCGTAGCCGATTGGGATGGACCAACCGTAAAGACTGCTTACCGTATCCTTTCGCTTATCTTTTTTACCTGTGGCTTTGTCTTCGGTATTCTACTTAAGGAACGGGCGCAAAGTTCACATTGGCGTACTTGGGGGGTCTTACCATTGACTCTCACGACTTTCCTCTTTCCTTTCTTTCATTCTCATTATTTTATCTGGGTGATATTGCTTGCAACCTCTACCGGAATGGTCATGCTAACTTATACAGGCTCAAAAATCGAGTCTTATCCCTATATGATTATGATGACTTCAGGAAACTATCGGAGAATGGTCACTGCTTGGTATGAGTATATTCGTTTTAAAGACCGTAGACATATTATTAGAAGGCAAGCGGCTAATTACTCTATGATTGTCGCTAGTTTCATCGGCGGTGCTGTTTTTACTGGTTTTCTCACACGCTTCATTCACCAATACGCTATCTGGACAGTCACCACTATTTTGACGATTATTATCATTCATTATACCAGATACAATCATATACATCACTTAGAGCAAAAAAATATCTAACACTCAATGAAAATCGAAAAACAAACTAGGAACTAAGTAAGACAAAAAACCGAACCAATCCTCTTGGGTAATGCTCACAAAGAGAATTGGTTCGGTTTTTGCTAGTTCATCAATACTTGCCTGCGATATTTCATTTATCAATCCTCTTCATCAGTTTTTAACTACTGATGGAAAAACTTCCTCATCTATCAATCTCACAAATACTTGCTTCCTTCTTTAATGCTGAGTTTGCTCAGTTTATCCTTGTATTTTTCGATAAACTCCAGCACCCAGTCGGGATTGGTTTTAGAGTAGTCTCGCAGAGCCCAGCCGATGGCCTTATTGATGAAAAACTCGGTTTGATTAAGATTATTAATCAGGATTTGCTCCAGCAGCTGGACATCCGTTTCTTCTTTTTGAAGCAATTGATGCTCGATAGCAATTCGGCGCAACCAGAAATCTTTATCCCTGCTCCAATCTAATACTATTTTCTTTGTCTCAGGATAATGCAAACTAATATAGCCTACCGAGCGACACAAAAAGTCAATTGTGTCCCACCATGGCTTTGTTTGTGCTAATTTCTTTATCTTTGGCAAATCGCTTGGTGTCAAAGCTTTTTGTTTCAGTTGCAAATAATCCAGCACCACATATTGCATTTCACGATAGGGATTGTCCCAAGCCTGATGGATAAATTTCCAATCAATTGCAGGGCTGCTATTTTTCTTAAAAAATACCTTGGAAAGCTTTCGTCTAACAGGTGTTTTGACCCCTAAAAACTCGAACTGGTCTTTCATGTATGCTTTCATGTGAATAGCATCTTCAGGGTTTGCTACTTCTTTTAATCCTTGGAAAATATCTTCTACTTTCATATTACCATTCACTTTCAACATTCATATCTTTGAATAATTTAATTGGTCTTGCTGGTTTATCTAAACTCTTCTGCAACCAAACTGTATCATGCCAGCAGCCAAATTTATAGCCGATTTTTGGGAAATGCGCTACCTGCTGATAACCACGTTTTTTATGGAAAGAAATACTAGCGTCATTCGGCAGAGCAATACAAGCTAGAAAATGAACAAACCCTTGCTGTTCAAGAATTTCTTCCAATTTGTCATAAAGCTGCTTCCCAATCCCTCTACCGCGATTCTCATCAACTACATAGACCGACAGTTCAACAGCCCAGTTGTATGCCTCTCGACCATAATAAGTCGAAGCATAAGCATAACCTAGAATTGCTCCATCTTCTTCTGCCACCAGATAAGGATACCTTTCCAAGGTCTTCTCAATTCGGTCAGAAAATTCCTCTACCGACGGAATATCATACTCAAAAGTAATGGCTGTTTTCTCCACATAAGGCGCGTAAATAGCTACAAGAGCAGTGGCGTCGTTTTTATGAGCTAATCTGATGTTCATCCGAACCTTCCTTTCTTCTTATTATTTTCATAAAAATGAAGTATATCACCATGTATATTTTGCCAAATTCAAAAAGAAAAGGCTCTCTCGAACCTTTTTCGTTTTAAAATAGTCCAACAGCAGTTCCGTCTGCTGCTACGTCCATATTGAGGGCTGCTGGGCGTTTTGGCAGACCGGGCATAGTCATAACATCACCGGTCAGGGCGACAATAAAGCCTGCACCCAATTTTGGAACGACTTCACGGATAGTGATTTCAAAATCTTCTGGCGCTCCCAGAAGCGTTGGATTGTCTGAAAAACTATATTGGGTCTTGGCCATACAGATTGGCAGCTTATCCCAACCGTTCTTGACAATTTGAGAAATTTGAGTTTTGGCTTTCTTTTCAAAATTGACTTTTGTTCCACGATAGATTTCCTTGACAATTTTCTCGATTTTTTCTTCGATAGACAGATTGTTGTCATAGAGTCGGCTGTAATGAGCAGGAGCCTCTTCAATCGTTTTAACCATAGTTTCAGCAAGAGCTAGACCACCGTCAGCTCCGTCTGCCCAAACACTAGCCAATTCCACAGGGACATCAATCTCTGCGCAAAGTTCTTTGAGAACGGCAATTTCAGCCTCAGTATCAGAGACAAATTCATTGATAGCCACCACAACCGGAACACCAAATTTACGGATATTTCCCACATGGCGTTTGAGGTTGGCAAAACCTGCTTTAACCGCTTCAACATTCTCAGTTGTCAGATCTTCTTTAGCAACACCACCGTTCATTTTCAATGCTCTGAGAGTTGCAACAATAACCACTACATCTGGAGCAGTCGGAAGATTGGGTGTTTTGATATCTAGGAATTTTTCAGCCCCTAGATCCGCACCAAATCCAGCTTCAGTCACCGTGTAGTCCGCCAAATGCAAAGCTGTTGTCGTTGCCAAAACGGAATTACAGCCGTGAGCAATATTGGCAAACGGTCCACCGTGAACGAAGGCAGGGGTTCCATAAATAGTCTGTACTAGATTGGGCTTTATAGCATCTTTCAAGATGAGAGCAAGAGCACCTTCTATTTCCAAATCTCGAACATAAACAGGCGTCCGATCATAACGATAACCAATAACGATATTAGCTAGACGTTCTTTCAAGTCTTCAATACTTGTCGCTAAACAGAGAATAGCCATGATTTCAGATGCAACCGTAATATCAAAACCATCTTCCCGCGGAATTCCATTAACCGGACTGCCCAGACCGACTGTCACATGCCGCAAAGCACGGTCATTCAGATCTACCACGCGCTTCCAGATAATGCGACGTTGGTCAATTCCTAGAGCATTTCCTTGATGTAAATGATTATCAATTAAAGCAGAAAGGGCATTGTTGGCAGTGGTAATCGCATGCATATCTCCTGTGAAATGCAAATTGATGTCTTCCATTGGTAGAACCTGTGCATAACCACCTCCAGCGGCTCCGCCTTTGATTCCCATTACTGGTCCAAGAGATGGTTCACGAATCGCAATCATGGTTTTCTTGCCTATTTTGTTGAGAGCGTCTGCTAAACCAATAGTAATAGTCGATTTCCCTTCGCCAGCCGGTGTTGGATTGATTGCTGTTACCAGAATCAGCTTACCAACTGGATTCTTTTGTAATTCCTGAATCTTATTAAAAGACAATTTAGCCTTGTATTTACCGTAAAGCTCCAAATCGTCGTAATCAATTCCAACTTTCTTCACTACATCAGCAATCGGCTGTAAGTCAACGCTCTGAGCAATTTCTATATCCGTTTTCATTTGGAATCCTCCAGTTTTGATAGGATTATTATACCAAAAAATAAAGAAAACAAACACTTTCAAAGCTAAACTTCTCAAAAACGTTCGGGAAAGTCTTTTCTATTTACGAATTAAGTTTTTTTGTGTAAAATTTAGTTATGAAACTATTGATTACTTCTGGCGGAACAAGCGAAAAAATTGATCAAGTTCGTTCTATTACGAATCACTCAACAGGAAGACTTGGTGCTCTTATTGCAGAGAGTTTTTTAACACAAGGTGATCAGGTCACCTTAATCACTACACAGAGTGCTGTCAAACCTGCTGCTCATCCGAATTTAACCATTCAAATCATTGAAAATGTTCAGGATTTGCTAGAAACAATGCAGTCTTTGGTCAAAATTCATGATGTTTTGATTCATTCAATGGCCGTTTCTGACTACACGCCTATTTACATGACAGGTTTTGATCAAATCACTGCTTCACAGGATTTAACAGAATTTTTGAACAAAACAAACGTACAAGGGAAGATTTCATCAAAAGATGAATACCAAGTGCTTTTTCTCAAGCAAACACCGAAAATTATCAGCCAAGTCAAAAAATGGAATCCCAATATCCGTCTAATTGGTTTTAAACTCTTAGTTGATGTTTCTAAGGAAGAATTACTGACAGTTGCTCGTGCCAGTCTTGCTAAAAATCAAGCTGAAATAATTGTAGCAAATGACTTGTATGATATTTCAAGCAATCAACATCATGCATACTTGGTCAAAAAAAATTCTGTCATAGAAGCCAGCACCAAAGAGGAAATCGCTCAACAACTCGTAACATACATTCACACAAAGGACAATCTATGAAACATATTACTTTAGCTGTCACAGGAAGCATTGCTGCATATAAAGCTGCTGACTTGACCAGTCAATTTACAAAAGATAATCTAAAAGTGACTATTCTGATGTCTCAAGCAGCTACAAATTTCATTACACCCTTGACTTTGCAGGTATTGTCGAAAAATTTAGTGCATACAGATGTCATGGACGAACCTGCGCCAAACAAGGTCAATCATATTGAAATTGCCAAGCAAACAGATCTTTTCTTAGTTGCACCTGCTTCTGCCAATACAATCGCTAAATTAGCCAATGGCTTTGCGGACAATATGATAACCAGTACCGCACTTGCTCTGCCATCAATAGCTAAAAAAGTGCTGGCTCCCGCTATGAATACAAAAATGTATGAAAATCCAATCACTCAAGAAAATCTATCTAAATTAGAAAAATATGGCTGGCAAATCATTCAGCCTAAAGAAACTGTCCTAGCTTGTGGTGACCACGGGATCGGCGCCCTTGCTTCTGTAGAAACAATTATAAAAAAAGTAAAGGAAATGATTTATGAAGAAACAATCTAATATTGCTCAAGTTGCTATCTTTTTTGCGATTATGCTCGTCATTCATCTATTGAGTTCAGTAATATTTAACCTATTCCCTGTTCCGATCAAACCAACAATTGTCCACATTCCCGTTATTATTGCAAGTATTTTATATGGACCAAAGGTAGGTGCTATTTTAGGGGCGCTAATGGGTATCATTAGTCTGGTTACGAACACACTTGTTCTCTTGCCAACCAGTTACTTGTTTAGCCCGTTTGTACCTAATGGGAATATTTATTCGCTCATCATTGCCCTCGTTCCACGAATCTTAATCGGAGTCACTCCTTATTTTGTTTATAAATATCTTAAAAATAAGACCGGACTTATCTTAGCTGGAACAGTCGGTTCGTTGACAAATACAATTTTTGTTTTAGGAGGGATTTTCTTATTATTCTCCAAAGTATATAATGGGAATATTCAGCTCTTACTCGCATCTGTCATTTCAACCAATTCAATAGCTGAAATGATTATTTCTGCGGTTCTGACAGTTACCATTATTCCAGCCCTTGAAAAAGTTAGAAAATAATCACGTGAAAACGTGATTTTTTTATGGAAAAATGCTATAATGAAAACGGTTAAACAAATGCAGAAAGCTGAAAAATTGAGAAAAATGGATATGCTCGTTCCTTTATTAAATAGTCAATGACATTTCCTATTTTCACTGATTTTTCATAAGCTTCCCTATTTTAAAAAGGAGATTTCGTAATGACTTACCAAGAAAATTTCAAAAAATGGCTTGATTTTGCAGAACTTCCAGACTATCTTCGGAAAGAATTGGATTCAATGGATGAAAAAACAAAAGAAGATGCTTTTTATACCAATCTTGAATTTGGTACTGCTGGTATGCGTGGTCTGATAGGTGCTGGTACGAATCGTATCAATATTTACGTCGTTCGTCAGGCAACTGAAGGTTTAGCACGTTTGATTGACGAAAAAGGCGAAGATTTCAAAAAACGCGGTGTCGCTATCGCTTACGACTCTCGTCACTTCTCTCCAGAATTCGCCTTTGAATCTGCTACTGTTTTAGCAAAACATGGCATTAAATCTTATGTATTTGAAAGTCTCCGTCCAACACCAGAACTTTCATTTGCAGTTCGCCATTTAGGAACTTTTGCTGGAATTATGATTACTGCTAGCCACAATCCTGCTCCATTTAATGGTTATAAAGTCTATGGTGAAGATGGGGGGCAAATGCCGCCGCATGATGCTGATGCCTTGACAGATTATATTCGTGCAATCGAAAATCCATTTGCCATTGAAGTTGCTGATGTTGAAGCCGAAAAAGCATCTGGATTGATTGAAATCATCGGTGAAAATGTCGATATTGAATACCTAAAAGAAGTAAAAGACGTGAATATCAATCAACAATTGATTGACGAATATGGCAAAGACATGAAAATCGTCTACACTCCGCTTCACGGTACAGGTGAAATGTTAGCACGCCGAGCATTTGCCCAAGCTGGTTTTGACTCTGTTCAAGTCGTTGAAGCTCAATGTGTGCCAGATCCAGACTTCTCCACCGTCAAATCACCAAATCCAGAAAACCAAGCTGCTTTCGCTCTCGCTGAAGAATTAGGGCGTAAAGTTGGTGCGGATGTCCTTGTCGCAACAGACCCAGATGCTGACCGTGTGGGCGTTGAAGTTCTCCAAAAAGACGGCAGCTACCGCAATCTTTCAGGAAATCAAATCGGTGCAATTATGGCTAAGTATATCCTTGAAGCGCATAAGACTGCTGGAACACTTCCTGCCAATGCAGCACTTTGCAAATCCATTGTGTCTACCGATCTTGTAACCAAGATTGCTGAAAGCTACGGCGCAACCATGTTCAATGTCTTAACTGGTTTCAAATTTATCGCCGAAAAGATTCAAGAATTTGAAGAAAAACACAATCACACTTACATGATGGGCTTTGAAGAAAGCTTTGGCTACTTGATTAAACCATTTGTACGTGACAAAGATGCTATCCAAGCTGTTTTGGTCGTAGCTGAGCTTGCAGCTTACTACCGTTCTCGCGGCTTAACTCTTGCAGACGGAATTGAAGAAATCTACAAAGAATATGGTTATTATGCTGAAAAGACGATTTCAGTTACTCTGTCTGGTGTTGATGGCGCGGAACAAATCAAAGCTATTATGAGCAAGTTCCGTGACAATGCACCAAAAGAATTTAACGCTACTGCTGTTGCAGTCACAGAAGATTTCAAAGCACAAACTGCTACTGATTCTGACGGCGATGTAACGAAATTAACAACTCCACCAAGCGATGTATTAAAATACACACTTACTGATGGTTCATGGATTGCTGTACGTCCTTCAGGAACTGAACCAAAAATCAAATTCTACATTGCTGTTGTCGGAAATTCCAGCCAAGACGCTCAAGCAAAAATTGCAAAAATTGAAGCAGAAATCAATGATTTTGTAAAATAAGCAAAAAGTAAGAAGGCTTTGATTTCTCAGTCTAACTTCTACAATATTCAAACTTCGAGTCTGGGACAAGAGTGTCTCAGACTCGAAATTGTCTTGTAACAAATGACAGATAATTGCTCAAATGCTGCTTTAAGATGGCGGACAGAGCTTTCGAAGTAGGTCTCAAGGTCTTTTCGCTTTTTAACATTTGCTCAACGTTACAGGGGAGACTATACAAAATAGCTGGGAAACATTTTATATCGGAGTCTTGAGATAAGAGGATGACAATTAAAATTTTCAGTTTCTAGTTCTGTTTCACTTCTCTTTCAATATTTTACATTTTATTTCAAATCTCTGCATTATTTTCCTATTTGTGGCATACTAGAATGAGCAAAAGAAATGAGGTTATTTTATGGATAATTTTACGCAAGATATCAAAGATTTAGAAGTCACGACTGTAGAACGTGCCCGACAAGCCATTGCAAATAAAGAAAACGCAACTTTTTTCATTGGGCGTAAAACGTGCCCTTACTGTCGTAAATTCGCCACTACGCTAGCTAGTGTTGTCGCTGAAACCCAAGCACATATTTTCTTTATCAATAGTGAGGAACCTAGTGAACTGGAAGAACTCCAAGCTTTTCGTTCCGAATATGGAATCCCAACTGTGCCAGGATTTTTACACACAGAGAATGGTCATGTGACTGTCCGTTGTGACTCTTCTATGACGGCTGAGGAAATCAAGTCATTCGCTAACTTATAAAAATGAAGCTGGAATTAAAATTTCCAGCTTCAAAGTATATTATAAACTAACTAAGCAGTAACTTTTTACTATCACCAAACGAGGCAGGGATCATATCGTCCCTGTCTCTTAATATTTAATTTCCTTTTAATTTTCCTTTTTGAAAGGCTTGCCACATCTTTTGCTGAGGTTTAGCAAATGGATAGTTGTCAAATTCATCAGGATGCAACCATAAAACTTGTTCCTGTTTAGGCATTTCCGTAGCATTTACTACCTGACCATAAAGCAAACGAATCTGCCACTTGCGATGACTGAACACATGTTGAATTGTCGGAAAAGCTTGCTCCTGCCAATTCACTACCACATCATAATCCTGCTCAAAGCTTTCTTGCGGAGATAATTCAATTGCAACTTGATTTTCTGCTACTTCAAAAAGGGATAACTGTTCATCATCCGAAAATTCGTCTACTTCAATCAAAGGAAAGTGCCAAAATCCTGATAAAAGACTGCTTGCTTCATTTTTCTCTAAAAGAAATTCTCCTTGATTATTCTGGATAATCAAACCATACAAATAAACTGGAATAGGTTTTTTCTTAGGAGCTTTGATAGGGTATCTATCCATTGTTCCATGTAAGTAAGCAGCACTAAATTCCCTTACTGGACTGTCCTCAGGTCTAGGGTTGACAGGCGCTTCAATATCTGAGCCCAAATCCATCAAAGCTTGGTTGAAATCTCCCGGTTTTTGGGGGTCAATCAGAATTTCCATCATCGCTTGAAAAACCTTTCGGTTAGCAGGGACACCAATATCCAAATTCACCTCAAATAAACGGCTCAGGACCCGCATAACATTCCCATCAACCGCTGGCTCAGGCAAGCCAAAAGCAATACTTGCAATAGCTCCTGCTGTATAAGGACCAATTCCTTTCAGACTAGAAATCTCCTCGTAAGTGTGAGGAAACTCGCCACTAAAATCTGTCATAATCTGCTGAGCAGCCTGTTGCATATTGCGTACTCGCGAATAGTAACCTAGCCCCTCCCAAGCTTTAAGCAAACGTTCTTCTGAAGCCACTGCTAAATCTTTAATTGTCGGAAACCAGGCTAAAAAACGCTCATAGTAAGGAATAACCGTATCTACCCGTGTTTGCTGAAGCATAATTTCTGAAATCCAGATATGATAAGGATTGCTGCTTCTCCGCCAAGGTAAATCGCGCTTATTTTCATCATACCAAGCTAATAATTTTTGGCGAAAAGAGATAATCTTTTCATCCTCCCACATCTCAATCCCATATTTTTTCAAATCTAACATAGCTTTAGTATAACACAAAATAAAAAGAGAACCCAGAACTTGAATTCTGGATTCTGTCTTGGCTTTCTAATAATGACCAACTGCTTGGCTGGCAGTAATCAATGTTAATTTATAAACATCATCAGCATTGCATCCACGGGAAAGGTCGTTTACTGGGTGGTTCAATCCTTGCAAAATAGGACCGACTGCTGAGAAGCCACCGAGGCGCTCTGCCATTTTATAACTGATATTTCCAGCTTCAATACTAGGAAATACAAAGACAGTCGCTTGACCAGCTACATTGCTTCCAGGAGCTTTTAACTCTGCCGTTTTAGGCACAAAAGCTGCATCAAATTGTAATTCTCCGTCAATAGCCAAATCTGGTCGCATTTCTTGCGCAAGTTTCGTTGCCTCAACGACTTTATCAACCTTTTCACCGAATCCAGAACCTTTAGTTGAATAGCTCAGCATCGCCACTTTAGGGTCAATGTCAAAGATTTGCGCGGTCAAGGCAGAGTTAATAGCAATTTCTGCTAATGTTTTAGCATCTGGGTCAATATTGATTGCACAATCACTGAAAACATATCGTTCATCACCGCGAACCATGAGAAAGGCACCTGATGTACGAGAAACCCAAGGAAGGGTTTTGATAATTTGAAGAGCTGGTCGAACTGTGCTTGCAGTAGAATGAATCGCACCAGAAACCATACCTTGCACTTTACCAAGATAAACAAGCATGACACCAAAATAATTGACGTCCTCTTTCAATAATTTACGCGCTTCGTCTTCTGTGATTTTTCCTTTACGGCGTTCTACAAAAGCTGCAACCATTTCTTCAAAGCATGAACAATTTTGAGGGTCAATGACTTCATAACCTTCTGTCACACCTTCAATTTCAAGATAAATACGAATTTTTTCAGGATTTCCCAATAAAACAGGTGTGATACTTGTTTCCTTTACCAAACGTTTAGTAGCTTGAAGAATACGTGGTTCTTCACCTTCTGGTAAGACAATCTTCACTTCTTTGTCTTGCAATGTTTCACGGATTGTTTCAAAAATTTTCATGTTTTACTCCTTACTTATTGCTTAATTTTTGAATGACTGTTTGAAAATCTTCCGGAAGAGGACTTGATTTATTCACAACTTCCTCATGGAATGGATTGTAAAAACGCAATGAATGACAATGAAGCGCTTGCCGCGTTATTCCGTCAGTCATGCTCCCACCATATAAATCATCTCCCAAGAGCGGAAAACCAATATAAGAAAAATGAACCCGAATCTGGTGTGTCCGTCCTGTATGAAGGTGAATATCCACGAGATAAATGTCATCATACTGCGCTAAAACTTTATAACTCGTATGAGCATATTTTCCATTTCTTGCCACACACCGAGTAATGATACTACTATCTTCACGCGCTATGGGAGCAATAATATCTCCTTCTGGCTTTAGCGGTGCCGAACCCTTGACCAAAGCATAATAATGCTTCTCAATGACTTTCTTTTGCAACTGCTTGTCCAATCTTGCATGAGCATAACCGTGCTTTGCAAACAACATCAGACCACTCGTATCACGGTCTAAACGAGTCACAATATGAATCTGCTGATTTTCATAATGATTTGCAATATAATAAGCCTTCACAAAATTGGCCATTGTATTGGAATGATTCACACTAGGAATGCTGGCCACGCCTGCTGGCTTGTTCAAAATCAAAAAATGTGCATCTTCGTAGACAATTTCTAAATCTTTCTCTACCGCTTGCAAACTGCCAAAACCTTCTTCTGCAGGAATATCGACGGCAACTTTGTCGCCAATATCTAACAAATAAATGGCATTTTGCTTTTTGCCATTTACCTGAATATCCCCACCAGAAAACTTAATTTTTGCAAGTAAACTTTTGGAAATTTCCTGTTTTTTTAGAAAGGTTTTGACTTTAACATGCTCATCTGCGATAAATTCAAACCTCATTCCTCCACCTCGCCGATAAAGGCATCTTTGACACGATTCCAAAAACTAGTATGACTCGGTGTAGCAAGAAAGTTAATCTTATGTTGATCAATTTGAAATTCAATTTTAGAAATATTGTTAATCATAAAATTTTGATTGTCAATCGAAATTGCATGTCGATCATTCCAAGTCGGCACAATTTCAATTTTATCTTTCTTAGGAACGATAATTGAGGAGCCCAAAGTCCGAAACACACGATTGTTCAAGCTTGCAACTTCTGCAATCTGAAGAGCTTCAATCGTTGGATGGAGAACAGCTCCGCCCAACGATTTATTGTAAGCTGTGCTTCCTGTCGGCGTTGATACTGAAATGCCATCACCACGAAAGCGCTCAAAATGCACTTGATTGATAATGATATCAGCGACCATTGTTCGTCCAGAACGCTTGACTGTCGCTTCGTTTAATGCACGCTTTATACAAATTTCATTATTTCCATGGAAAATTTTAACATTTAAAATCGGATAGGACACCTTTGCGCCCGTATCTAATTTTAAATTATCAATTAGTTTGTCCAACTCAAAATCTCGATAATCTGTATAAAAGCCCAAATGTCCTGTGTGAACACCAACAAAGCGAACTTTGTCTAGCTGATCTTCATATTTGTGAAAGGCTGACAAAAGCATCCCGTCGCCACCGATTGAAATGACAATATCAGGATTATTATCATTCAAAATAAAATGATTTTGCTTTAATTTTTGTTTTAATTGGCGACAAAGTTCTTGACTTTGCCGTCTGCGATTACTGATAATCCCTATTCTTTTACCTGTATTCTTCATCTGTATCGTCACTATTTCCTACGCCATCATTTAATTTACGACTAATTGGGTCAAATAAAGCTTGTGCCTCTTGAATATCATCGCGAATTTTTCCCATTTCTTCGTCTAATTGATAGGCGATTTTTGCTGTAATTTCCAAACGTTTCTTAATCTCATCTGGAAATTCTCCTTTATACTTATAATTCAGAGAATGTTCAATCGTTGCCCAAAAATTCATGGACAGAGTACGAATTTGAATTTCTGCTAAAATGATTTTATTGCCATTAATTGTATCAACAGGATATTCAATAATGACATGGTAGCTTCGATAACCACTAGCCTTACGGTTTTTAATATAGTCTCGCTCCTGGATAATCCGCATGTCGTGGCGCTTTCGCAAAACATCCAAAACTTCTTCTACGTCATCCACAAATTGAACCATTACACGCAAACCAGCTATATCTTGCATATCTTGCGCTAGATTTTCCTCTTTAATCCCACGCAAAGCCATTTTTTCTTTGATACTTTCTATCGGTTTTACACGACCTGTTACAAATTCAATCGGAGAATGTTTTTTTTGTTTTCGATACTGTTTACGAATCCCACGCAGTTTGATCTTTAATTCACCAACCGCTTGAATATAAGGATCCAGAAACTCTTCCCACTCTAATTGCATACACTCACCTTGTCATTTTACTTAATTTTTTATAAAATAAACACAATACTTATTATAACATAAATCGCTTTCAAACAAAAGAAAAGGATTGGAAAATGGATCATTTGGAAATTGAATACAAAACGCTTCTGACAAAAAATGAGTACCAACAGCTGTTACCACTGTTTTCAAAGATAAAAGCTACCAAGCAGATAAACTACTATATTGACACAGCCGACTTTTCAATTCGAGATGCAAAAATGGCACTTCGGATTCGTACTTTTGAAACTCGTGCCGAATTAACTTTAAAAATTCCGCAGCAGGTCGGTAATATGGAATACAATCAATTTCTCACTTTAGAAGAGTCTCACACTCTCATCAATACATGTGTGCTACCTGAAGGAGAAATACACACTCTGCTGACTCAGGCTGCTATCAACCTCGAGAAATTAAAGATTCTAGGGAGCTTGACAACTATTCGCTATGAAAAAGAGACTACTATTGGCTTGATGGCACTTGATGAAAATCATTATTTTGACAAAACAGACTACGAATTAGAGCTAGAAGTAACAGATGCTAAAATTGGAAAAGAACAATTCGAGTGCTTTTTACAAGCTCATCATATCCATTATAAATATGCAAAACCTAAAGTTGCAAGATTTGCTCAAAACTTATGAATAAAAAGCTGAAATTTTGCTTATTTTTTGATAAAATGGAGTGTAGAAATCAAAAGGAGTCTTAATAAGTTATGATGGATATACTGACGGATAAAGCACAGATGAAGTTGTTTGCACTAAATTCCAATCACGATATTGCCGAAAAAATTGCTAAAGCTGCTGGTGTGCCTCTTGGAAAACTTTCATCACGTCAATTTTCAGACGGAGAAATCCAAGTAAACATCGAGGAAAGTGTGCGTGGCTTTGATGTATTTATCATTCAATCAACAAGTTTTCCTGTCAATAATCATTTGATGGAACTTCTCATCATGGTGGATGCTTGCAATCGCGCCAGCGCTAATTCTGTCAATGTTGTGATGCCATATTTTGGCTATGCTCGTCAAGACCGAACGGCCGCTCCTCGCGAACCAATTACAGCCAAGCTCGTAGCAAATATGTTGGTAAAAGCAGGAGTTGATCGTGTTCTAACCCTAGATTTGCATGCTGTCCAAGTTCAAGGCTTCTTTGATATCCCTGTTGATAACCTTTACACCGTTCCTCTTTTTGCCAAACATTACTGCGAAAAAGGCTTGTCTGGCGAGGACGTAGTTGTGGTCAGTCCCAAAAACTCTGGTGTTAAACGTGCTAGAAGCTTAGCAGAACATTTAGATGCTCCAATTGCGATTATTGACTATGCACAAGACGATTCTCATCGTAACGAAGGATACATTATCGGAGATGTTGCTGGCAAAAAAGCTATTCTCATTGATGATATTTTAAATACCGGACGTACCTTTGCGGAAGCTTCAAAAATCGTTGAACGTGAAGGTGCAACAGAGATTTATGCAGTTTCTAGTCATGGTTTATTTGTTGAGGGAGCTGCTGAAAAGTTAGACAATGCCCCAATCAAAGAAATTCTAGTAACCGACTCAGTTGCAACCAAAGAAAAAACTCCGAAAAATGTTCAATACATTACTGCAAGTGAGCTAATCGGAGATGCAATCGTTCGTATTCATAAAAGAAAACCAGTTAGTCCTCTCTTTGCTTACAATAAAAAGAAATAAGGAGAAATCTTGATTTATTTCGATAATGCAGCAACAACTCCCATGTCAAAGGCTGCTATTACTGCTATGACACAGGTTATGGAAAATACCTTCGGCAATCCATCTAGCATTCATAGTCACGGAAGAGCTGCTAGCAAAATTCTTCGCGAAGTCCGACAAGAGCTTGCTGAACTGCTTCATACTAATAGTCAACATATCATCTTTACATCTGGTGGGACAGAAAGTAACAATACAGCCATAAAAGGATATGCCTTGGCCCATCAAGATCAAGGAAAACACATTATTACTACTGCTATTGAGCATCATTCGGTTCTTGAAACGATTGAATATCTGGTGGATAAATTTGGCTTTGAAGCTACTTATATCCAACCTAAAAATGGAGAGATTACGGCTCAACAGATAAAAGAAGCCCTTCGAGAAGATACAATACTTGTCTCAACCATGTATGCCAATAATGAAACAGGCTATATGCTTCCAGTCAAAGAAATTGCTGACGTTGTGAAACATCATCCCGCTACTTATCATGTGGATGCTGTGCAAGTTATAGGTAAATTACCTGTCTATCCTGACGAGCTAGGAATTGACTTTATGAGTGCATCAGCTCATAAATTTCATGGTCCAAAAGGCATCGGCTTCTTGTACTTCAATCATGTAAAATTTGACAAATTTTTACATGGTGGAGATCAAGAGGATAAAAGGCGTGCAGGAACTGAGAATTTAGCGGCTATTGCCGGTATGGTTGCGGCTCTAAAAGAGAGCCTCAATTGCTACCAAGAAAACATGGAACATGTTGAAAGTTTGAAACATCAACTTCTCTCTGAACTTGACGGAATCCATTACTATATAAATAATGATTCACACCTACTTCCCTATGTCGTAAATCTTGGCTTTCTAAATCAGGCTAACGATTTATTGCTCATGCGTTTAGACTTGGCTGGAATCTCTATCTCAACTGGCTCTGCTTGTACGGCCGGAACGGTTGAGCCAAGTCATGTGCTTAAAGCTTTTTATGGTAGCGATTCAGAACGCTTAAGGGAATCTATTCGCATTAGTTTCTCGGAGCAAAATACTTCAGAAGAAGTTCGACAATTTACTACAACATTAAAAGAAATTTTAGGAGGATAAAATAGATGGCTTTTCAGACCACTATTCACTTAAAAGACTGCCCCTACAGTTACTCTCTTGGAGAAAATGTAAAAAAATTTACTTTGCGTGATAACACATTTGCCGAAACAAAAGTCGGAAATTACGAATTAACACGCTTATTAGAAAATGTTCCCAATAGCGGGGATGGTTTTCTATTAAAAATCATTATCAATAAAGACCTTTCAGGTGTAAAAATCAACATCACAGACAAATCTGGCCTTCGGTTAGTGAATATTTTTAAATCAGAAGACAATCACATCATTCAAGAAAAGTTTTATTTCTTAATGGATAGCTTGGTAGAACGTGGTATTTTCACTAAACAAGAACAATAAACAAATAGCTTTAAAAACTCATTTTTAAATCATTAGTAAAACAATAAAGAGTAGGGAACAAACCAAAAATCTTTGATTTTGTCCTACTCCTTTTCTATTTTTATCAAATAAGTTGATTTTTTCACAAACTTTCTATAAAATAGTCTTTGAAAGGATGTGATTTTGTGAAATCTGAAAATAATACAACCATTCCACGCGCAACTGCTAAAAGGCTCTCTCTGTATTATCGGATTTTCAAACGATTTAATTCCGAAAAAATCGAAAAAGCCAATTCAAAACAAATCGCAGATGCGATCGGGATTGATTCTGCAACTGTCCGTCGAGATTTTTCTTATTTTGGCGAATTAGGTCGTCGTGGATATGGTTATGATGTAAAAAAACTCATGAATTTTTTTGCTGACTTACTTCATGACAATTCCATTACCAATGTGATGTTAGTTGGTATCGGTAACATGGGACATGCTTTGCTCCACTACCGTTTCCACGAACGGAACAAAATGAAGATTGTTATGGCATTTGATACAGATGATCATCCTGAAGTTGGGACTACTACAAATGACGGGATTCCTATTTATGGCATTTCACAAATCAATAACAAATTAAAAGGTGTGGATGTTAAAACAGCTATTTTAACAGTTCCTAGTGCAAAAGCGCAAGAGGTTGCAACCGTGCTTGTAGAAGCTGGTGTAAAAGGTATCCTCAGTTTTTCTCCTGTTCACTTAACCGTTCCAAAAGATGTTGTTGTTCAATATGTTGATTTGACAAGTGAGCTACAAACACTCCTTTATTTTATGAAAAAAGAGCATTAAGTAATTAGAAAGAGCAAACATTTATTTATGAAGAGACCTATTATCGGCATTACTGGAAATGAAAGACCAAACCCTGAAGATGAATTTGCCATCATGAGTTATGCTGCTAAGGGATTTGTAGAGGGCGTAAAAGAAGTTGGTGGAACTCCCATCATATTGCCAATCGGAGATGCAGATATGGCACGGCGCTACATCCAGATGATTGACAAACTTATCCTAACGGGTGGGCAAAATGTATCACCACAATTCTATGGCGAAGAAAAAACAATTGACAGTGATGATTACTATTTGGAGCGTGATTTGTTTGAATTAGCCTTAATCCATGAAGCTATCCAGCAACAAAAACCAATTTTTACCGTTTGCCGCGGTACGCAATTGTTTAATATTGCAATGGGTGGAACTCTTTATCAAGATATTGAGCACCATTGGCAAGACAGTTCTGCTGAATATACTACTCAAAAACTAGTCACTAAATCCGGTTCTGTTTTGGAAAAAATTTACGGCGAAGTATCTCATATCAACTCTTTCCATCATCAGAGTATCAAAGATTTAGCAGAAAATGTCGAAGTCATTGCCCGTGATCCGAAAGACAACACCATTGAAGCCATTACAACAACTGATGAAATCGCTTATCTGGGAGTCCAGTGGCATCCAGAATTCTTATTTGAAACACGTCCTAAAGATCGAATGCTGTTTGACTATGTTGTTAATAAGCTTTAAATCAAGTCTGTTTCTTCGCGATAACTATAATAATCTTTCTCTGCGATGATGAGATGATCCAGTAAGATGAAGCCCATTAGCTCACACGCTTCTTTTACATGTTTGGTCACTTCATCGTCATTTTTGCTTGGCAGTACAGCTCCTGATGGATGATTGTGCACCAAAATAATGGATGTCGCCATGTGTTTCACAGCATAATGCAGAATTTCTCGTGGTTCTGCAATACTGCGTGACACACTACCAATAAAAATCGTCTGCTGATGAATGATTTTGTTTTGAGTATTCAAATATAAAGCTACAAGGTGTTCCTGCTTCTTATGCCCCAATTCCTGTTGCATTTTTTTCGCTAACTTTTGACTACCTAAAATTTGCTCTTGCGTAATCAATTCTGCCTTACTGACTCGCTGGCCTAATTCAATCATGGCTTGCAATTCAATAGCTTTGATACGACCAATTCCAGAGATTGATTGCAATTCTTGTAGCGTCATATTGCGCAAATCATTCAAACTAGAAATAGTTGATAAAATTCGTTGAGAAACTTGAAAAACAGTTTCTTTTTTATTGCCTGTGCGGATAAGAATGGATAACAATTCTTGATTGCTCAATTGTTCTGCACCTTCTGCGACTAAACGTTCCCTTGGCAACAAAGAATCTTCCTGAAATGAAATACTATACATAAAAAACCTCCTCATATCCTTATTCGGAAAAAGAAGAGGAAAATAAAAAATCTGAGAAATGATTCTCAAATTTTTTAAGTTAGTATTTACATTTCAACAATTTTACCTGTTTCAAAATAAACAACCCATTCACAGATATTTTTAGCGTAATCACCAATGCGTTCTAAGTACGAAATAACTTGGAGGTAATCACGACCTGTAACAATCAAATCTGGATTTGCCTTAATTTCTTGTGTAGCTAAATCACGAATATCATCAAAATACTGATTGATTTTCTCATCCATAGCTGCTATTTCGTAAGCCTTGTCCACATCGCCATTAAGGTAAAGATCAAGTGCTGCTTCCACAAAATTTTTGACATCGCGTCCCATTTTGCTGATTTCTTCCTCAACAGACTGGATACGAACTTCTCCCTTCATGCGAATCGTTGCCTGTGCAATGGAAACAGCGTGGTCACCCATTCTTTCCACATCACTACTAGCCTTCAAAACTGTAATAACGGTTCGTAAGTCTTGCGAAACAGGCTGCTGCAAAGCAATGATTTCCAGAGATTTTTTCTCCAACTTTACTTCATATTCATTCACTTCTGCGTCTTCTTCGATTACTTCTTTTGCTAATTCACGGTCGTGGGTCACAAATGCACGAACTGTGCGATTAATCTGTGACAAAACTTCATTTCCCATTGCATAAAATTGGTTATGGAGTTTTGCTAAGTCTTCTTCAAATTGTACTCTAAGCATAAATTTTCCTTTCCTAAGATCTAAAGAATTTTATACGAAAATCCATCTTTTTACATAATTCTTGTCTACAAGTATATGTGCATTTTATATATAAATATATAGAGAATCAGTAGTCGCCAAAACATTGGAATAGCCATAATATTGTAGTGACCAATTACAATCTCTAACCAAACTTGCCTGTGATATAATCTTCCGTTTCCTTATGAATCGGACTGAGGAACATCTCTTTCGTGGCATTAAACTCAATCAAATCGCCATTTAGGAAGAAAGCAGTCTTGTCTGAAATACGACTAGCCTGTTGCATTGAGCGGGTCACGAGTAACATTGTATATTGATCTTTCAGCCCATGAAGTGTTTCTTCAATTTTTCCTGCAGAAATGGGATCAAGTGCTGATGTTGGCTCATCTAAAAGGATGATTTTCGGACTCGTTGCTAAAACGCGAGCCACACAAACACGTTGTTGCTGACCGCCTGACAAGCCAATCGCTGAATCATGTAAACGATCTTTTACTTCATCCCAAATGGATGCTCCCTTTAGTGAAGTTTCAACAACTTCATCTAACACTTCTTTGTCCTTGACGCCATTGATCCGCAAACCATAAACAACATTTTCATAAATCGTCATTGGAAATGGATTGGGCTGTTGAAAAACCATTCCAATTTCTTTGCGAAGCTCCACCGTATCTGTCCGTGGGCTGTAAATATTGTGCCCATTATAAATTACAGTGCCTGTCGTTGTCACCTCTGGATTTAAATCTCCCATGCGATTGATTGCCTTTAAAAGGGTTGATTTTCCTGATCCAGAAGGACCAATCAAAGCGGTAATCTCCTGCGGTAGTATATCTAATGATACACTATTGAGAGCTTTCTTTTTATTATAATAAACCGACAAGTCCTTGATTTGTAAAATAGGTTCTGTCATTCTGATAGTCCTTTAATAAATTCTAATTAATCAGCAATTTTCTTAGCCAAAATGACCAGAAACATAGTCATTCGTAGACTGCAACTTAGCATTTTGGAAAACATTGGCTGTTTCATCATATTCAATTAAATCACCAAGATAGAAGAAACCGGTATAGTCACTAGCACGTGCCGCCTGCTGCATGCTGTGGGTCACGATGATAATCGTATAGTTCTTCTTCAACTCTAACATCGTTTCTTCTAACTGCGCGGTTGCAATTGGATCAAGCGCAGAAGCAGGTTCATCCATTAGAAGTATTTCTGGCTTCACGGAAATGGCTCTGGCAATGCAGAGACGTTGCTGCTGACCGCCTGATAACATCAAAGCAGATTTATGAAGGTCATCCTTTACTTGTTCCCACAGAGCCGCTTGTTTTAGAGATGTTTCTACAATTTCATCTAAGATTTTCTTATCCTTAACACCGGCACGTTCATGCGCAAAGGTGATGTTGCGGTAAACAGATTTGGCAAAAGGATTTGGTCTTTGAAAGACCATTCCGATATGTTTCCGCATTTCATAGACATTGATATCTGGACGGTTAATATCAATTCCTTCATACCAGATCTCACCAGTAACCTTAGCAATGTCAATCGTATCATTCATCCGATTCAAGCTGCGAAGATAGGTTGATTTACCAGAACCTGAAGGCCCGATAAGAGCTGTAATCTTATTTTTCTTGAACTGCATATCAACCCCTTTAATGGATTCGTTTTTACCATAGTAAACGTGCAAATCCTTCGTTGATAAAACAACCTCTTCCTCAGGAAAAGTAACAATATGTTTTTCATTCCAGTTATATTCTGTCATTTCTTCTCCTTTTAGGCAGATGTTAATTTCTTATGCAGGTAACTTCCGAGCTTACGAGCTCCAAGGTTAAAGAATAAAATAAAGATAAGAAGCACTGCTGCTGACCCAGCTGACACTTCTACTGCATCGGGAATCGTTCCTTCACTATTGACTTTCCAAATATGAACAGCCAACGTTTCAGCCTGACGAAAAACAGAAATCGGACTAGTTACACTGAAAATATTCCAATTTGACCAGTCAAGCGCTGGGGCGGATTGACCTGCTGTATAGATAAGCGCAGCAGCTTCCCCAAAAATACGCCCAGAAGCTAGGACAATCCCCGTCACAATACTTGGTAATGCTTCTGGAACTACAACATGGACAATCGTTTCCCAGCGAGAGATGCCAAGAGCAAGTCCAGCCTCACGCTGTGTGTGATGCACATGCTGTAAGCTATCTTCTACACTACGTGTCATCTGCGGCAGATTAAATACAGTCAAAGCTAGCGCTCCAGAAAGAATTGAAAAACCATATTGAAATTGAATAACAAAAATCAAATATCCAAAGAGACCGACCACAACGGACGGCAGGGATGATAAAATTTCAATACAGGTTCTGACAAAATCTGTTACCGGACCTTTTTTGGCATACTCAGATAAGTAAATCCCTGCTCCCATTGATAAAGGAATGGAAATGATTAAGGTGATAACTAACAGAAACAATGAATTATAGAGCTGAATTCCAATTCCGCCGCCCGCTTGGTATGAAGACGATTGACCAGTCAAGAATTTCCACGAAACATGAGGTAAGCCCCTTACTAAGATATACAAAATCAAGGAAGCAAGAATAGCAACAATGATTCCTGCAATGGTATAGAGGACGCCTGTTGCTAATTTATCCATTTTTTTAGCGTGCATAGTTCTTCTTACCTCTTTCCTTTGTAATCAATTTAATCACAGTATTGAAGGCTAAACTCATCAAAAGCAGAACCAGAGCAAGCGACCACAGAACGTTATTATTAACAGTTCCCATAACGGTATTTCCAATTCCCATTGTTAAAATAGAAGTCAAGGTTGCAGCAGGTGTTGTCAGAGAAGTTGGGATAACCGCTGAATTTCCGACAACCATTTGAATCGCCAAAGCTTCACCAAAGGCACGAGCCATTCCAAAGACAATAGCTGTAAAAATACCTGAGCGAGCTGCTTTTAGCGTCACACGCCAAATCGTTTGCCAACGAGTCGCTCCCATTGCCATACTAGCTTCTCGATAATGCCGCGGTACAGCACGCAGGCTATCTGTTGTCATAAAGGTCACCGTTGGTAAAATCATGACAAAGAGAACAAAAATCCCTGACAAGATTCCAAAACCTGTTCCACCAAAGATACTGCGAACAAAGGGAACAACTACCTGTAATCCAATAAATCCATACACAACTGATGGAATTCCGACTAGAAGTTCAATAGCTGGTTGCAGAATTTTTGAGCCTTTAGGGGAAACCTCCGTCATAAAAACAGCTGCTCCAATTGCAAATGGTGTTGCCAATAAAGCTGATAGGAGAGTTACGAGGAAAGAGCCCAGAATCATTGGTAAAGCACCGAATTCCTTACCGGATGGATTCCACCTTGTTCCAAAAAGAAAACTGAAGATGTTTACTTTATTAACAAAGAAAGTCGAAAGTCCTTTCTCCGCTACAAATAATAAAATCATTGCGACGACAAAAACAATTAAACTCATGCAAAGAAAAGTAATGGTTTTTCCAAATGTTTCTAAACGAGAGTTTTTTGACTTTGTCAGCATTTTTTTTGCTACTTCGTTCATGTTATTCCTAAATTCTTTCTTTTACTTTGAGCTGATAGTTCCGTCAAGACTACGAGTAACCTTCATATCGTTAATCGGAATGTAGCCCATTTTACCAACAATATTATTTTGGACTTCTGCTGTCATCATGTACTCTAGAAATTTTTTAGCTAATTTGTTAGGTTCTCCCTTAGTATACATGTGCTCATAAGACCAAATAGGCCAGTTGTTCGTCGTCACATTCTTCTTCGTTGGCTTATAACCATTCAAGTTTAATCTTTTCACACTAGTATCAACATAAGAAAAAGCTAAATAAGAAATGGCACCTGGAGTCTGCGAAACAATCGTTTTGACCATTCCGTTAGAATCTTGCTCCTGCGCCTGCTTGGCTTCCTTGCCCTTCATAATAATACTATCAAAAACAGCACGACTACCAGAACCGACCGCACGGTTGATGATGGTAATTTCCAAATCCTGACCACCAACTTGTTTCCAGTTCGTATATTCACCAGTAAAAATTTTGCGTAGCTGCTCTGTGGTTAAGTTGTTTACTTTAATACCTTTATTTGCTATGATAGCGGTACCTGCAACAGCGACCTGATGATCAACTAAAGCCTTCGCATTGATACCACTTTTTTCTTCTGCAAATAAATCGCTATTTCCAATATCTACTGCACCAGATTGGACTTGTGATAATCCTGTTCCCGATCCTCCACCTTGCACATTGACAATTTTTTTCGGATTTTCTTCGGTGTATTTGTCCACGACTGCTTCAACTAACGGTTGTAGAGCTGTTGAGCCAACTGCTGTTATCGCCTCACCGCGGTTAATCCAGGAAGAACAAGCTGAAAGACCGATGCTGCAAATCACGAGAGTGACTGCCCAAAGTATTTTTTTGTGTTTAATCACATGAAACTCCTTTTCAGATGTGAAAGCATTTTCATTCTAAGATTTCCCTAATCTTTTCACATCTAATCTCACTATAACATATCTTTAGACATTTGGAAAGATTCTTTATTGAAATCTCAGGCCTTTTGGAAAATAATTTTTCAGAATATTTCCAGTCACTTTTGCAAACCCTAAACCATTACCTTGGACAACAACTTGATACCAACCATTTGCAGGGTTCTGATTGAGATTGACTGTCTCCCCAGCAACGTACTTTTTAAACTGCTCTTCATCAATTTCAATTATGTGCTTTACTTCACTTGGTTTTAAAGCCAGTCCCAAAGCAAAACTCGGTTCAAATCGTTTTTTCTTAAAAACACCTAGGTGCAAGCCATTTCTGGCAATTTTGAGTTTCGATAGATCTGGAAGACCTAGTGGCAATAGATATAAATGATCTCCAAAAGTCTGTAAATCGCCATTTAACTCTAAAGCCAAATGTTGTTTTTGAAATTCCTGCCACAACGTCTTCTGCTCCGATGTCAGATTGCTCTTTTTGGCTTTTATTTTTTTAGCTGACTGCTCACCATAAAAACGAAATTTTGCAACAAATTGTCCTTCACCCTTAAAACGATGAGGATACATGCGTGCAGTTTCCGAAAAGTGAATACCAGCCACCATACCATTGATTTTTGAAATTTCAACCAATTCAAGGGGATAGTTTTCTAACAGCCAGTCAACGATTTCCTCGTTTTCTTCTGGTGCCCAAGTGCAAGTAGAGTAAATCAGTTCACCACCAGTTGTCAACATTTTCAAAGCATCCGCTAGTATCTCACGTTGAAGCTGTGCACATTGAGCAGGATAAGTCTCGCTCCAATACTCCGTTGCTTCTGGCTGCTTTCTAAACATTCCTTCACCAGAACATGGTGCATCTAAGACAATCATATCAAAATAGCCCTGAAAGATCTGGCTTAATCTGCCAGCTGACTCATTCGTCACCACAATATTTCTCGCTCCAAAACGCTCAATATTTTCTACTAACACTTTAGAACGTTTTGGATTGATTTCATTGGAAACAAGAATACCTGTATTATTCAAGTATGACAATAGGTGAGTGGATTTTCCACCCGGCGCTGCTGCCAAATCAAGTACTTTCATATTCTGTTGTGGTGCTGCAGCCTGGGCAACCATTTGTGCAGCAGGTTCTTGTGAATAGACTAATCCTGTGATATGCTCTATTGATTTTCCAGAAACTTTGCCATAATGACCCCAGTTCGTATCAGGAATAGGTTTTGGAAAAGTTTTTTGCTGCTCTTTTAATGGATTGACTCGGAAAGCGGAAACTGGCTCCTCATCGAAAGTTAGAAAAAAAGAGGGAGCCTCCTCTCCCAAAAGATTGTAGTATTTTTCTTTAAACCCTTTTGGAAAATGCATCTAATCCTCTCGCTTTCGATATATGTATTTTTTAATTTCGTCCAATTTCATCATTGGAATCATCATAATCCCCTGATGACTTTCAAAATCAGGCTGCTTACCATCAAATGTCACTGTCGTATATCCTAATTTATCTCCCATAATGGAAGCAGCAGCATAATCCCAAGGCCAAATATAGGAAATATAGGTCAACAGTTGACCTGACAAAACCTTACTAAAGCTGATTGCAGCACTTCCATACACTCGAACTCCTAAACTTTCTTTCGCCAAATCAGCAATTCCCCAATCATTGCGCTCAAAAATCCCAGCATTTGAAGCTATTAAAAATTGATTTAAAGGGCGATCTTGGTAGGGAAGCAATTTCTGCTCATTGCAATAGACATCAAATTGACCACCGCCGTGATACAATTTATCTCCTATCACATCATAAATGACACCAAATTGACCAATGCCATTTTCAAAATAAGCCAGAACAACAGCAAAATCTGCTTTTTGTGCTACAAAGTTATTCGTGCCGTCAATAGGATCAATGACCCAAACATTGCCATCTGAAATAGAATGTCGTAAGCCATTTTCCTCAGCTAAAATGTGATCTGCAGGATAAGCTTCTAAAATCCAGGTTACTAAATTATCTTGAACTTCTTTGTCCATTTGAGTTACCAAATCAGTCGGACTGGACTTGGTCTCAATTTGCAACTGATCATTCAAATGCTCTTTGATATAAGAAGCCGCATTCAGTACAATTTGTTTGGCAAAATTAAATTTCTTTTCCAAGAGAAAACATTCCTTTCTCCTTTTGTTTTGCAGCTTGAACAGCTCGATATAAGGAATAGCCACTTGCTATTTCAAATTCACGTCCAATCCGCTTTTCTTCAGCTTTGCTTGGAACAATTTTTTTGAAGAGTTTGTAAGATGATAGTATTTCTTCTGCTGTTATTTTTTCTTCATAAGCCTGCTCAACATCATTCAAAAAAGAAAGCACTGAAGCAAGCTCTTCAGTGCTCCACGATATGTCTAGTGGGTAACGATAGTTTTTATTCATATTATTCAATCTCAGCTCTTAGAGTTGCATCGCGCAATTCCTGTTTTCGATATCCGCGAGGCAAAAACGCACGGATTTCATCTTCGTTAAATCCAATTTGCATTCGCTTGTCTTCCAGAATAATCGGGCGACGCAAAAGGCTTGGATTTTCCTCAATTAAACGAAGCAATTCAGAAATTGATAAATTTTCAACATCCAAATTTAATTTTTGAAAAATTTTTGAACGAGTTGAAATAATGTCGTCTGTTCCATTCTCCGTCAGAGAAAGAATATGTTGTAATTCGGGTGTAGATAAAGGGCTCGTCATGATATTGTGCTCCTCAAAAGGAACTTCATGATTGGATAACCATGCACGCGCCTTGCGACAACTTGTACAACTCGGTGATAAAAATAGTGTAACCATGCATTTCTCTTCTTATTATTTGTAACTGTTATCATTATACTAAATTTTATGTAAGATTACTAGGTATTTTTACAAATTTTCTCCTATTTTTTAGGAAAAATAAGAAGCTTACTACATGATTTAGTGGTTTTCATTTTTAGGAGTCCAATATCTTGCGATTTCCTTATCAACTTGCAATTGCTTGACTAGCTCGTCCACATTATCGAATTTTACCATATCTCGAATTTTGTCTAACCAAAAAATACGAATAGTATCACCATAAATATCTTGTGAAAACTCAAAAATATTGGCTTCAAAACGAAGTTCATCTCCTTCAAAAGTGACATTTTTGCCGACGCTAGCCATCCCGCGATACACCTTTCCGTTGTGTTCTACATCAACCACATAGACACCATCGGCTGGTAAAATAACCCGATCTAGCGGAGCAAGATTTGCCGTTGGATAGCCAATCGTTCGTCCTCTTGCATTGCCATGAACGACAATTCCTCTAGTGGATAAGGAGTAGCCTAGCAATTGATTGCTTTCTGCTACATTTCCTGCTAGTACTGTTTCTCGAATACGAGTTGAACTAACTTTTTCTCCATTGAAATTTACAGAAGGAACTACGATAACTTGTCCGTCAAATAGTTTTTTCAAATCTTCTGCACTGCGTCGATCTGAACCAAAATGGTAATCAAATCCCGCAATGACAACTTTTGCTTTCAAACGCGAGATGTATTTTTCAAAAAATTGTTCCGCAGTATTACGAGCAAACTGACTGGTAAAATCAATCAAATAAAGGTAGTCTACACCAAGATTTTCCATTTGCTGCAAGCGATCTTCTGGACTAGTCAAATGAAGCATCAATGAAGGCTGGTAGCGTACAAAAGCTAATTTGGGAGATTCTGGAAATGTCAGCACTGCAATCTTCAGATGCTTCTCTGCTGCCATTTTTCTCGCTTCAGCAAACAAGGCTTGATGTCCTTTATGCAGTCCGTCAAAATACCCTAGCACTAATACTGTGTGTTCAATTTGCTGAATGTCTTTTTCATTTTTTATTCTAATCGTTTTCATCACTTAACTATTTTATCACAAAATTTTAAAGAAATACTTTTCTAGGTTTATATTCTTTGTCGCGCTTTTCTAAAATAACTTGTAATTTCCCTTGATAAAAACCAGCCACCTGTCCTGCCTTGGTATCTATATGAATAAAGCGTCCAAATCGTACTTCTTCAACCTGCTCTTCCGTAAGGTTTACCTTAGGTAAATCTCCTATGCCGAATTCAATGGGTTGCAAAAATGAAAAATCTCCTTTGTTCACCTTCTCGTCAATTTCTGCTAAAGTCAAAGCTTCTTCCAAATCCATACCAGCCGCAGCAGTGCGAGTCAGTTTAGACATATGGGAATCATAACCCAACTTCGCTCCTAAATCAACTGCCAATGTTCGCACATAGGTTCCCTTGCTGCATTTAACTCGAAAAGGAAAACGTGCCAAGTTACTTTCATAGACAATAGCTCCTGTCCGCTCAAAGTTGTAAATTATTACCTGACGCTTTGGTCGCTCTACTACCTCCCCAGCTCGAGCATACTCATAGAGTTTTCGTCCATTGACCTTGATAGCCGAGTACATAGGTGGCACTTGGGTCTGTTCTCCAACCATACTGGCAATGACTTGATCCACTAATTTTTCATCTAGCGCTTCTGTCACAGGACTGAAAGCCACCTGTTCTCCACTGGCATCCTCTGTCGTTGTCGAAAAACCTAAAGTGACCTCTCCTTCATACACTTTACCTTCGTCTTGCATAAATTCTACCAATCGCGTGGCCTTCCCGACTGCAATGGGCAATACACCCACCACATCTGGGTCTAAAGTCCCACCATGACCGATTTTTTTCATTCCTAAAATTTTACGCAGTTTAAAAACCGCATCATGCGAGGTCATTCCCGCTTCTTTTTTTAAATTGATAATTCCGTTCATTGATTCCTTATTCTGCTAAAAATTCTATTAGTAGTTGATTAAATTCCTTGTTTCTTTCAGCACCACAAGAGCCATAATGAAGCTGTATCTAAACATCTAGTCAGACTTGAAGCAGTCGTCGGATAGCCTAAATCTTCATAGAGGGGGAGCAAGACTTCTATGTCTTTCAAGATTGCTTGTCGTACCTGCATCGTTTCCTCCTAGTCGTTCTTCAACGCCTCAAACTTAGCTTTCATAGTTGGATTTTTGCGGGTCAATTTCTTGACGGAGACGTCATCCAGTTTGTTGTTGGCGAGGCGCAGTTGATTGTCTGATGTCTGAAGTGCCTGTTTGACTGCTTCCATTCGCTTAATGGCTTTGTCAATTTCTTCGATTGCCTTGTTAAAATTCTTAGAAGCTGAATTGTAGTTCTTCGCAAACGCTACTTTAAAGGTTTCTAAATCATCTTCAAAGTGGGTAATGTCAATATTTTGCTCCCGACCCAGAGCCAGCTCCTGCTTGTATTTAAGAGAATTGAGCGCAGCATTTCGTAAAAGTCCAATGAGCTGGATAAAAAATTGAGGACGAACCACATACATTTTTTCATACTCGTGGCTGACATCAACAATGCCAGTGTTGAAATAATCATTATCTGCTTCCAGCATGCTTACCAATACAGCATACTCGCATTTCTTTTCCCTGCGGTCCTTGTCCAATTCTTTGTAAAAATCAGCGTTTTTATGCTTCTTCTCAGTACCGTCCGCTTCATTTTTCATCTCAAACATAATAGAAATGATTTCTACTCCGTTTTCATCTTCCTCACGGAAAATAAAGTCCCCTTTAGACCCTCGCGCAGAAACTTGATTATCCTTCTCAAAGTAAGCATTTGGAAAGGCAAAACTGCGAACCTTGTTAAATTCGCTTTCAGCGTAATGCTCTAAACTCTCTCCAATCGCTTTAGTAGATTGCTGCGCTTTAAAATTCTTGTAAAATTCTACTTGCTCATTGGCAGCCTTTAGCTGAGCTTCGTAATTTTGTTTAACAGATGCAAGGGATAATTCATTTTCTTTCTCTTGCAATAAAAGCTGATTTTGGATTTGGTCGCGTTCTTTTTCAATATTTGTCAACGAAGCTTGCAGCTCATTTTGGTGTTCCAGCTTCATACGATCCAGTTGCGATCGCAAGCCCAGCAACTCCCTGTCTTTATTGATGAGTTTTTCAGACAGAGCCTGCTCCGTATCCTTTTTGATCAACTCCTTTTGTGATTCAAAATTGGAAATAGTTGCCTTGAGCTCTTGAATTTCAGATTCTTTCTGACTTAACATTTGCTGTTGCTCATTCTGTGCCTTTTGTTTTTCCAGAGCTAACGCCTGCTCAATCCGAGCATGAATCTCCTTGTCAAACTCTGCAGTTCGAACCTGCGACAAAAGCTCACTGTACTGGCTCTCATTAACTGTAAAAACTTCCCCGCAGTTGGGGCATCTGATTTCGTTCATGGATACCTCTTCATTGATTGTTCTCTATAACATCTTATTATACCATTTCTTATGGTTATTTTAAATTAACAGCTTAAATATAAAAAGACCGTTGCACATGAACAACAATCTTTTTGTTTGTAAATTAAGCCTGTATCCGCCAGCTGGCAGCACTGCGTCTTTCCTGAATAAATCGGCTATATAAACCTCGTTTGGCAAGCAATTCTTGGTGCTTGCCTTGCTCAACTATACGACCTTGATTAAGAACAATAATTTGATCGGCATGCTCTACTGTTTTTAGCCGATGAGCAATCATAATAATGGTTTTATTCTTTGTTAAAGAATGAATGGCTTGCATAAGCACTTCTTCATTTTCTAGGTCGACATTAGCAGTTGCTTCGTCCAAAATAATAATTGGAGCGTCCTTGATAATGGCACGAGCAATGGAAATCCGCTGCCGTTCTCCACCAGAGAGACTGGCTCCGCCTTCACCAATCTTAGTCTGATAACCCTCTGGCAAAGACAGGATAAAGTCATGACAAGCAGCTTTTTTCGCAGCAGCTACAACTTCTTCATGACTGGCATCTGGTTTTCCAAATTTAATGTTATTTTCAATGGTATCTTCAAACAGATAAACCGTTTGAAAAACAAAGCTGAAATTACGAATAAGGCTGTCATAGCTGTATTCTTTTACATCATGACCATCTAAGCTGATGCTGCCACTCTCTACATCCCAGAAACGGGCAATGAGATTGCAAAGAGTTGTCTTTCCAGAACCAGAAGGCCCTACCAGAGCTGTTGTCGTCTTTTCTGGAATATCCAACGATACATCATCAATAATTTTCTTACTCTCATAAGAGAAACTGACATGATCAAGCTTGATATTGCTGGTTTTTGGCTGCAAATCTTTTCCGCTAATATCCATTGGTTTAATCGACAAAACTTTATTGACCATATCAACCGATAAATCAACAATGCGAAGAAGAGAAGAAAAACTACCAACTCCGTCCAGACTTTCGTAAATCATAAAAGCACTGATGAGCATCATGATACAAATCAAAAGACTCATACTTCCTTGCAGGTAAAAGTAAATGGAGAACAGCCCCATAATCGTTCCAGTCAGCTTGGTAATCATCCCTTGCAGAGCGATATAAGGCGAGGTAACCCAAGTCAGCTTTGTATCTAAATGCCTTTTATTCTCAATAGCACGCGATAGTTTTTTAGCCGATGATTGAACAATATTATAGTTCTTTACTTCCGCAATCCCTTGACTGTATTCTAGCACAACTGCTACCAAATCTGTATCAGCTTGTTGTTTAGCTTCTGACACATTTCCAGCTTGCCAACGCATCAATCCATTTGGCAAGAGAAACAGTATCAAGCCTGCCAACAAAATCAAACCAATTTTCCAATCGTAGATAAATACAAAAACCGTAATAGTTCCTGCTGTTAGGAATCCTTCCAGCGTCATCATGACAACCCGAGTAGCAACATCTGCTAGACTTTCAAGTGTATTGGTTGTAACGCTGGTGATTTGTCCCAGACTATTTTGATTAAAATACCCCATTGGCAGGTAGCGCATGTGTTCAGCAATTTCAATCCGCTTATGAGTACATGTATGATAGCCCGCTTCTGTCTGCAACATTGTAATTTTCAAGCTAATCCAAATGTTAAGAATAACAGACAAGAGCATAATTCCGAGAGAGAGCCATACAGTCTGCATAGAAACATCATTGTTAATGATAGCCATAACAACCAACCCAATAGCTGGAATCCGAAAAGCAATAATGAAAGCTTTTAGAACCCCTAAACAAACAGAAGTGTAGAATTTCTTGCGATCTTCTTCTGTACAAAAATCAAAGAATTTTTTCAATGTACTAAGCATCTGCCAATCCTCCTTCTGTCATTTGATCGCTATCCTTTACTGCAAGATGAGCCTGCCACATAGAAGCATAAAGCGGACAAGTCTTCTGCAAATCTGCATGTTTTCCTTTTGCTTCAATACGCCCGTCATTGACCACAACAATCTGATCTGCACTTGCAATCGTTGAAAGACGATGAGCAATGACAAGGAGTGTACGGCCTTCAATCAAACGAGCAATACTAGACTGAATGAGAGCTTCATTTTCGGGGTCAGTATAAGCCGTTGCTTCATCCAAAATGATAACCGGTGCATCTTTCAGCATAGCTCGTGCAATCGCAATTCGCTGCCGTTCTCCACCAGATAAATGACCGCCGCCAGTACCAACGCGCGTTTCAAACCCATTTTCCAACTTCATAATGAAATCATAACAGCCACATTTGCGAGCAATCTCTATCACGTCTTCGTCTGAAGCAGCGGAATTACCCATACGGATATTTTCCATAATCGTTCCATCAAAAAGGTAATTATCCTGTGTGACATAGGCAATCTGACGACTGTAATAATCAAGAGGTAGGTTTCGAATGTCCACGCCACCAAAGGTAATACTACCAGAACTAACATCCCAGAAAGAAGCTAGAAGTTTAGCAATCGTAGATTTCCCTGAGCCAGAGGGACCGACAAGAGCAGTTACTGTATCAGGCTCAATCGTTAAGGAAATACTATGCAATACTTCTTCCTCATCTGAATAACCAAAACTAACATCTGTCATTTGAAGTTCTGTTCCCTTTGGAATGTCCGTTAATTCTGTCGGACGAGGCAAATCAGGTTTTTCCAAAATAGCAATCACTTCACCAAAGATTGTCGCAATTTTCCGTAAATCATCCATATAGGAAGCCACTAAAATAAACGGCGTCAAAAGACTAAGAGACAGAATGATTAGTAAAATAAAGTTACTAGCTGTTAGGCTACCTTGAAGGTAAAAGAGAGTTCCAAAAGGGAGTAAGAAAAGCAAACCGGACGGTAAGAAAGCTGTAACAATGCCCATTTCAACTACGCACTTGCGCATCCATTCAATAAAGCAATCAGCTCCTTCTTTGGCAGCCTTGACAAATTTATCGTAAGAAAATTTCTCTTTTCCAAAAACCTTGATGACTTCAATCCCATTGATGTATTCTACTGCTGTATCGTTGAGTTTCTTCGTTTTCTCAACTGTATTTTCAAAATCACCTTCGCTCTTGCGTAGCATATTCCCATAAGCTAAGATAACAATCGGGATTGTCAGAAGCGAAAGCATGGTTAGGCGCCAATCAATCACTAACATGGCAATTAAGATAATAAAGGGACCAAATAGCCCGGATGTAAACTCAGGAATTAAGTGTGCCAAGGTTACTTCTGTGGCATCCACTCGCTCAACAATGATATTTTTGTAAGTTCCAGAAGATTGATTTAAAACCGTTCCCAGAGGCAATTTGGCTAATTTCTCTGTCAGACGATAGCGCATTTCTGCTAAAATCTTAAAGGTTGCTGTATGAGACAAGAGCGTCGAAATCCCGTGAAATCCCCAATGCGCTATCCATGCCAGTCCTATCCAAATGGACTGAAGGACATAAAAATTCCAATCTCGATTGCCTTGTAAGAGCTGATTGATGATATTTCCTACAAAAAAATAAGGCAAAAATCCGCATAAAACAGATAAAAAGGCAAAAACAAGACTAACAATAAAATAAAATTTGTGAAGAGAGACAAATTCCAGTATCCAAGATACAACCGACTTTTTCTTCATACAAATCCCTTCTTTCTCCTAAAAAACAAATAAAGAACCCTAGTCAAACAATTCATGATATGCTGACACTGCTGTTATTTAATTTATACTTATATTATAAATTCTGACAATTCTAATGTCAAACAAAAATAAAAGAGCGAGACAGAAATCAGTAGTTTCGTAGAAACCTGATTTCTATCCCACCTCCGCACAACTCGAAAGGTTTTGGGAACCTTTCGAGGTTGGAAATAAAGTCAAGTGAAGCTTGGCGTCAAAAGGGCTGCAAAAGTTGAGTTATCAACATATTTGAGTCCACTCGGTAGTGATTGATTGTGCATGGGAAACTCTACATTGACGAAAGTCAATAGAGCTTCTCCAAACTACTGCGTCTTATAATTTTGACTATATAAACAAAGGAGGCTGAGCACTTTTGCCCCAACTTCATTGTAGCTTGAAAAAATAGACACTGCTATCAGTTTTTATATTTTTGTGCCATACGTTCAATCATTTCTGTTATTTGCTCACGAATCTTTGTTGGCTCCAGCACTTCCACATTGTCTCCAAAAGAAAGAATATAGCAATACAGACTATAGTCATTCGGAATTTCTATCTCTGCATACAAGTTTCCTTGCTCATCTTCTTTGACTGGACAATCCAGTTCATCATATACTCTGAAAGCGGCTTTTTTATTAAATTTCAGCTTGACTCGTACGACCTCTTCTAATCGCGCTTCTTTTTCCAAGCTCACATTGTCAAAGTTATCTGCAAAATGTTGTAGTAAAAGCTTTAGCTGGCTTATGCGAGACAGTTTAAAATAACGAAAATCATTTCGGACTAAGCAAAATGCATGAAGATACCATGATTGTCCTTTAAAAAGCAGGCGAACTGGTTTTACTTGACGCTGGGTGCACTCTTCTTTGTTGCTAACATACGAAAAGGAAATCACTTGCTTACTGATGATTGCATTTTTCAAATTCTGAAATAGCTCTTCATATTTCTTGCTATTGGACCAGCTGGTAAAATCTACTTCTATCCAGTTTGGTTGGTTCAATTGAAATAAAGCCGATAGTTTGGTCAAAAGCTCGTTTTCATGCAGAAGACCCGTAACCCCTAATCCTTGTAAAGCAACCAACAGTTGCTCTTTTTCTGATTGATTAAGCAAAGAACTATTTAGTACAAAATCCTCCCTCAGTCGAATGCCTCCGTCTCTGCCTTGCATGGTGTAGATTGGAATGCCCGCACTGCTAAGTCGGTCAACATCTCGATAAATCGTTCTAACAGATACTTCAAATTATTCTGCCAGCTCCCTCGCTGTAACGTTATCCCTTTCTAAAAGAACATACACTATTCTAAATAATCTACTCTCTGTCATAGACCGTGCCTTTCCATGAACACCTTATCTCAATTTCTCTAAAATCTTTTGAAAAGTCTCTTGATTGCTCTGCCAGTACAATATATCAGGCACATTTTTAACTTCTGTCCACATAAAATCAATGTGCTCATCAGAAATATGAATATCTTTTTGCTTTGTTTCCACAAGAAAAAGTGTTTTAAAAATGGTCAAGTCTTCATCAATAACAACTGTGTGATGACCGATTTGCAACAGTTCTGTTAGCTCGATTTCCAGTCCAGTCTCTTCAAAAATCTCACGAATGCAGGCTGCTTCAGGACTTTCATCACTTTCAATACCACCAGTAATCGGTTGCCAGAAAGAACGTTGTTCAGTTTTAACTTTTAAGAGCAAAATTTCCTTAGCAATCGGGTCATAAATCCAGGCTTCAATGGAATATTTCATCGCAATAGTCCCTTAGATTTCACTTTTTCTCAATTGGTGCAACACTTGCCAACAGTTTCTTTAATCCAACCTCTGGGAAATTGATTTTCAATTCTTGGCTACTGCCACTGCCTGACACTTCCAATACCGTTCCGTCCCCCCATTTTTTATGGTGAGCAATATCACCGATAGCCCAATCAATAGTCGGCTGATTAGCAGCTACATTCTTACCAAATGGCAACTGGCTCGAGGAAATGCTGCTCGGTGCAGCTTGCCGCTTGCGTTCCTGCAATGCTTGAGCGAGGCTCATTCCTTGACCAAACTGAACAGCTTTGCCATTCACATAGGAAGCTTTAAAGGATGTATTAGCAGGTCGAGCCAAGCCTTGATAATCTAGCAAGCTTGAGCTAATTTCATTGAGAAAACGAGTTGGACGATTGTAATTGGTTTTCCCATATAGCAGGCGCGAGTTTGCATTGGTTAGGAACAAGACTTTTTCAGCACGAGTAATTCCGACATAGGCTAATCGGCGCTCCTCCTCTAGCTCATCTTCATCTTCAGCCGCGCGACTAAGTGGGAAGACATTTTCTTCCATACCGATAATGAAAACCACTGGAAACTCTAATCCCTTGGCAGCATGCAGCGTCATAAGTGTCACTTCTGAGCTTTCCTGATTGCCATCATCTGTATCTGCAATCAAAGCCAAATCATTGAGAAAACGGCTAAGTCTGTCCAAACCAGTTTCCTCAGTATCATTTTCTGGATTTTCGTCAAAATTCTTAGTAACAGAAAGAAATTCTTCGATATTTTCAATCCGAGCCTGACTTTCCAGCGTAGCTTGAGCTGCTAATTGCTCGGTGTAACCAGTCTTTTCAAGCACCAGCTCTACCACTTCTGTCACGGTCAACTCGTCCAATTGCTCGCGCAGATTCAAAATGAGATTGGCAAAGTCAAAAACAGCCTGAGCAGCTTTCCCCTTAACAGGTGAGAGCATAATCTGCGAAGAAGCATCCAAAAGAGACATCTCTTGACCAGCTGCAAAATTACGAATTTTCTCCACTGTACCCGGTCCGACACCCCGTTTAGGCTCATTCACAACACGCTCAAAACTGATGTTGTCGCTAGTATTAGCGATGAGATTGAGATAGCTGATGACATCTCGAATTTCCTTACGACTATAAAACTTAGTCCCCCCCACCATGGTGTAAGGAATATTAGCCTTTAGGAGAGCTTCCTCAATATTCCGAGATTGGGCGTTAGTTCGATAAAGAACAGCAAAATCCCGATAGACATAGTCAGATGTGCTAGATAGCTCATCAATGGTTTTAGCTACAAAGAGAGCTTCGTCTTGCTCATCATTAGCCCGATAATAAACAATATTTTCACCATCAGCATTTTGTGTCCAGAGATTCTTTGGACGGCGGTTGCGGTTGTTTTTGATAACATCATTAGCAGCTTGCAGAATGGTCTTAGTTGAGCGATAATTTTCCTCCAGAAGAACAACTTTAGCTTCAGGATAATCCTTTTCAAAGTCCAAGATATTCTGCATATCAGCACCTCGCCAGCCATAAATAGACTGGTCGGCATCTCCAACCACACAAATATTTTTAAAGCGTGAAGCTAACAGTTTAACTAGTTGGTACTGAGCGTGGTTCGTATCTTGATACTCGTCCACATGGATGTATTGATAACGCTGCTGGTAATAAGTCAACACATCTGGATTTTTATCAAAAAGCCGCAAGGTCAGCATGATTAAGTCATCAAAATCCATCGCCTCCGACTGGCGGAGTTCCTTTTGATACATTTCATAGCATTTCGCTACAATCTCTGTGTACATGTCTCCTGCTAAAGATGCATAGGCCACTTCATCAATCAAATCATTTTTCGCATTGGAAATCGTCCCTAAAATAGCTCGTTCATTCCACTTTTTAGGATCTAAATTGAGCGTTTTAAGTATTCGTTTCATCAAAGTTCGCTGCTCGCCAGGATCGACAATCGTAAAATTGCGGTTATAGCCGATATGGTCAGCTTCCCGACGCAAAATCCGCACGCACATTGAGTGAAAAGTCGCAATCAAACAATCCTCTGTCGCTGGATTGAGAGTGTAAGCACGCTCCTTCATCTCACGAGCTGCTTTATTGGTAAAGGTAATCGCTAAGATATTCCAAGGATTGACTAACTTTTCATCAATCAAATAAGCAATACGGTGAGTTAAAACACGGGTTTTCCCAGACCCAGCTCCTGCCATAATCAGCAAAGGTCCTTCCGTTGTTTGAACTGCCTCCGCCTGACGGTCATTCATACCAGTTAATAAGGGATTCATCTTTTTTCCTCTTTCAAAGTCAATGATTCTATTATAACAAAAATCACTCATAAGCTAAACTAGAAAAGAAAATCTTTGCTTTAGTTCTTCCTCATAAAAGTTTGAAAAATCATTTAAAAAGCGTTATAATAAACATTCTGAAAGGAAAACGTATGAATAATCCAGCAAAAAATCTGAAACTCGCAGAGCGTGGTGCTATCTTAGCCATTCTAGCCTATATCGTTTTATCCATTGCTAAAATCATTGCCGGTTCTGTCTTACAGTCCTCTAGTTTGACAGCCGACGGTTTTAACAATGTTTCGGATATTGTTGCTAATATTGCCGTCTTGATTGGACTTCGCATGGCACGTAAGCCTGCCGATACAGATCACAAATTTGGTCACTGGAAAATTGAGGACTTAGCTAGCCTTATCACTTCTCTTATCATGTTTTTTGTCGGATTTGATGTTTTAATTGATACCGTTCAAAAAATCATCTCTAACCAAGAAACGACTATCGATCCCTTAGGCGCCATCGTCGGGATTATTTCCGCTTTGGTCATGACAGGAGTGTATTTTTACAATAAAGCCTTAGCAAAAAAAGCTCAGTCTAAAGCACTCGACGCAGCTGCCAAAGACAATTTATCTGATGCTATTACTTCGCTTGGTACAACCATTGCAATCATCGCAAGCGCCTTAAATTTCCCGATTGTAGATAAATTGGTCGCTATCGTCATTACCTTTTTCATCCTTAAAACGGCTTATGAAATTTTCATGGAATCTTCTTTTAGTCTATCAGATGGTTTTGATGAAAATCTTTTAAAAGAATACAAAGAAGCCATTTTAGAAATTCCTAAAATTTCCCGTGTTAAATCTCAAAGAGGGCGAACCTACGGTAGCAACATCTATCTTGACCTCATTTTAGAAATGAATCCCGACTTGTCTGTCTATGAAAGCCACGAAATTGCCGATCAGGTTGAAAATATGCTCAAAGAGCGCTTTGGTGTCTTTGATATTGACATCCACATTGAGCCTGCTCCTATCCCCGAAGATGAAATATTGGACAATGTTTATCGAAAGCTCTTTATGAGAGAGCAATTGGTTGATCAGGGAAGCCAATTAGAGGATTTACTAGCACCTGAATTTGTTTACATTTCTCAGGATGGCTGCCAAATGAACAAAGAGGAATTTCAAATCGAAAAAGGAAAGCAATCTCCTATCAAAAATTTCCAATTAACTTCTATCAGTCAAAAAACCAAACTAATTTGCTACGAAGAAGACGGGATTATTCATACCAGCCTTTGGCGTCGTCACGAAACATGGCAAAATATTTTCCACCAAGAAACACGAAAAAACGAGAGCGAACAACAATCGTAATTCCATAGAAATCGGCTTTCTTATCTCGCTCCCACAAGCCTAATAAGGAGTCTTACTATAAAAAACAAGGCTGAGATAAAAATATTCTCAGCCTATATTTTTTAGGGATTTATCAGTAAAGCAAACTAATTTGTCCCTCATTTCTCACAATCAATAAATCAGCAAGCCCAAAGCCCTCACTAAGATGATACTCCTAGCGAAAACTTTGGGTTTTGTCTTTACTTCTTCTGTGGGTGATTGGGGCAACAATCAGATGTTCTCTCATTTTTTGACTTCATCTGCCGCAATATCCTCACCAAACCACTTGTCTGCTATTTTTTGAAATTGACCTGTTTGATATAATTTTTTAAATGCTTGGTTTATATTTTCAACGAGCTGCTTATCCGTTTTTCTAGCGCCAACTGCAAATGATTCACTATCAAATCCGGCTGGGAAAACATAATAATCCTGCAAAATCCCCTCTTCTTTTAAATAATAATTCGCATAAACTCGGTCAATCAACAATCCATCAATCCGGCTATTTTGCAAATCAATCAACGCCTCTGTAAAACTTTGATATTGAGCAGCTTTGTGATTTTTAACCAGATTCTTCAAAAGCTCCGGATGTGCTTCAAACTCATCGTAACCCGAAGAACCTGTCTGAGCGCCAAGAATTTTATCCTTCATGTCAGCTGTTTTTGCAATATTAGATGACTTTTTAGCAACTAATACCTGCTCATTTCTCATATAAGGAATGGTGAACTGTACTTTCTTCCACCGCTCATTGGTTGCCGAATACCCATTCCAGATAAGATCAATCGTTCCATTTGTGAGCTCTGTTTCTTTCATGTCCCAATCAATCGGCTGCCAATTCACTTTTATCCCATATTCTTTAAAGACAGCATTTGCCAAATCAATATCAAAACCAGCATATTGACCATTTTTTCGCTCAAATCCCATAGGAACAAATGTATTGTCAAAACCAATAGTAATGCTCTTTTTTTGTTGGTATTTTGACCAATTATCTACTTTAGGGTTGCTAACATTGCTACAAGCTGTAAGGAGCAAAAAAAGAATCAAACCACAGATCGCAAGAACATAACGTTTTATCTTCATATTCTCCTCCTATTTAGGCTGAACTTTAAGAATCGTATCTGCGATATTTTCCGCAAACTGCAAATCATGGGTTACTACAATTTGCGTCATTCCTAGCTCACGATTCTGAAGAATCAACTTTTCAACTTCAAGACGCAATTCCGGATCCAGTGCGGAAGTTGGCTCATCATAACCGATAATTTCTGGGTCAATCATCATCGCACGAGCTAATGCTACACGTTGTTTTTGACCACCTGATAAAGAATAAGGATAAGCATTTACATGTTCTGCTAACCCCAATCGGGTCAATAAGCTAATTGCTTTCTTTTCTGCATCCTCTTTTGCGACATTTTTTGTTTTAATGGGTGATAAAGTTAAATTCTCAAGAACTGTTAAATGTGGAAATAGCTGAAAATCTTGAAACACAAATCCCAATAAATTACGTTTTTCAAGTTCATCCAAGGGCAGCTCTTCTCCATTATAAATAATGTCACCCGAATCAATTGTTTCCAAGCCAGCTAACATCCGCAATAATGTCGTTTTCCCGCCGCCAGACGGTCCTACAATGGCAAGGATTTGCTTTTCTGGCACCTTTAAATTCAAGTCGGAAATAATTTGCTTTTCGCCAAAACGTTTGCTAATATTCTTTAATTCTAACATAAGCGCCTCCTACTTATAATAACTATATCTCTTTTCAACTTGCTTCGATACAATCGTCACAAGACCAATCAAGACAAGGTAAATAGCCCCTGCTATAAACATCGGTGCTAAACTCGCATCACGATTGGCTGCAGTCCGACTAGCCAAGATTAAGTCGGAAACACCAAGCGCATAAACAAGGGATGTATCTTTTACCAACGTCATCACTTCATTAAAGACACTCGGAAGCACCACTTTGACAACTTGCGGTAAAATAATAAACCGTATCGTTTGAAATGGTGTAAACTTCAAAACCTTAGCCGCCTCATATTGCCCTGCTGGAATAGATAAAATCCCACCACGGAAAATTTCGGCGAAATAAGCAGCATAATTTAGCGTGAATGCTATGATAGCCGCTGGAAGCCGATCCAAACGCACACCAATGCTTGGCAAAACATAATAAATAAAAATCAGTTGTAGCAAGAGAGGTGTACCGCGCATAATCCAAATATAAATATTTATAAGCCAATGAAGCAGTTTAAAGTGGACTTGCATTAAAAAGGAAATCACAATTCCAAGTGGTATGGATAAAACTAAGACTAAAACAAATACTTGTAAAGTCACCAATGCGCCATTCAATAAGCTTGGCAAAACTTCAAAAATATAGTTCATGCGTACACCTCCTAAATAAATATTTATCATTATATCAAAAATTTTTATATTTTCAACATCTTTTTGCAAATATATCCATGAATTTTTACTAAATATCGCAAAAACTTCATTTTCAAAAGAATAAAAAAACAAAATAGTTGAACTACTTTGTTTTAATAAATCCAAATTGATTAAACGGTAGTACTCTAAATGAGATAACTCCTTTAATTTGTTTCTCTGTAATCAAGCCAAACTTCCGACTATCTTCCATATCTTGTCGATTATCATTCAGAATCAGATATGACTGCGCTGGAATTTTATTTGCATTCGATTTAGTTAATGTCTGAATGGTGAAATCATGAGTGAAATAACCTGTACTAGTAGCTTTTGCTAAGTATTCTTCCTTAGCCTTCGTTAAATAATCTTCTGACTTGATTTTATTATTTAAGTAAAGAACATCATCCATATAAACAACGGAGTCATTTCCTAGACCAATGACACGTCCGACATGCTCTTTTCCCTTCACCTCGTACAACACAAAATCATCTCTTTTGATTTCTTCATTTTTATTGGCAACAACAACATCTTTATCTTGTAAAAAATGATTCGCATCTTTTACAGTAATCCTGTATGGTGTAAAAATAAAAATTCGCAAACAAGCAATGATTACCACAACAATAGATAAAAAAATAACATTCCTAATTAAATCTCTTTTAACCATAGTCTCTCCTCTTCTTCTACTCATTATATCATGTTTTCAGAAAATAAACAAAGGTAGGAAAGTCAACTGTTATCTCTGCTCCCATTTGCAACTAAAAAGCCTATCAATCAGATAATCGTTGGATTGATAGACTAGTTTTTTCTGAATGAGATAGATTACCGTACTGTACGGATACGCATTGTGTTTGTTCCACCAGTTCCGACTGGCACACCAGCTACAATCACAATATTGTCGCCAGATTCTACAAGACCACTTTCAAGAGCAACTTTTTCAGCAACTTCAAACATATCATCAGTAGATGCAGGTTTTTCAGTTACTACTGGAATAACACCCCAGTTCAACATCAATGAACGTTGTGTCAATTCATCGAATGTAATTGCCAAGATATCAGCATCTGGACGATATTTAGAAATCAAACGAGCTGTATTTCCTGATTCAGTCATTGTTACAACCAATTTGATATCCATTGAGTTTGTAGCATCTTTAACAGCTGAAGCCACAACTTCTGTCTTAGAACTACGTGCGTAGTCAACTGATGACAAGCGTCCATACTCGTTCAATAGAGTTTGAGCGTTTTTATCAATTGTAGCCATTGTTGTTACAGATTCAAGTGGGTATTTACCATTTGCAGATTCACCTGAAAGCATTGTCGCATCTGTTCCATCAATAACAGCGTTAAATACGTCTGATACTTCTGAACGAGTCGCACGTGGTTTTTCAGTCATTGTTTCAAGCATGTTTGTTGCTGTGATCGCAATTTTACCAGCTGCATTGACTTTTGTGATAATCATTTTTTGGTAAACTGGAACCATTTCAAATGGTACTTCAATACCCATATCACCACGAGCAATCATGATACCGTCCGCTACTTCAAGGATTTCATCCAAGTTTTCGATACCTTGTTGGTTTTCGATTTTAGCGAACAATTTCACATGTCCATTACCAGTTTCTTCACAGATTGCGCGAACTTCGTTGACGTCTTTTGCAGTACGTACGAATGAAATAGCGATAAAGTTGATTCCTTGTTCAAGACCAAAACGAATATCGTCGTTGTCACGTTCAGCAAGTGCTGGGAAAGGAATCTTTGTATTTGGAATATTAACACCTTTTTGTTTAGCGATAATACCGTCGTTTTCAACTTCTACTTCAAATTCACGTGTAGCAGGATCTTTTGCAATAACGCGAAGACCAAGTTTACCGTCATCAACAAGAACTTGTTTTCCAACTTCAACATCGTCATAGATATCAAGTGCACCAGCAACATTCAATGCGATAACTTCACGAGTTGATTTGATACCTTGTTTAGTTGCAACACGGATTTTTTCACCTGTTTTGTAAGAATATTCTTTAGCATCGCCTTCAAATAATTCTGTACGAATTTCAGGACCTTTAGTGTCAAGAAGGTAACCAACTTTTTGACCAGCAATTTCTTCAGCACGATGAACAGTAGCCATACGGTCACCTTGCTCTGCGTGGTCACCATGTGAGAAGTTGAAACGGAAAGTGTTAGCTCCAGCTTCGATCAATTTAGCGATATTTTGCGCTGAAGCTTCAACGTCAAGTTTTTCGCCCCAATATCCGTCTTCACCGAATCTTTTACCACCACGGATTTCTACCGCAGGACCTAAAGTTGCAACGATTTTTACACGTTTATTCATGATATATGAAAACTCCTTTTTATTTAATGGTCTTTATGACCAGGATAACAAATTAAAATTACATTGAAATGCTACGGTTTAATTTAGCAAGATCAAGATCAGCTTTGTGTGGATTATTAACAATAATCTTGCCGTCTTCAGTTAAACTAAACAAAGCACCTTCTTCTGCTGTACCGAGGATTGGATTTTCAACCATTTGTTCGTTGCGAATACCAACTGCAACACCACCAATGCCCTTTTTAAGAAGGCTGACAGCATGAGCACCCATACGTGAAGCAAGAACACGGTCACGTGCAGTTGGTGAACCACCACGTTGAATATGTCCAAGTTCGGTCACACGAAGATCGCTCACATCACCAGCTTCTTTCAACTTCTTACCAAATTCATCGGCCGACATAACACCTTCTGCCAGAACGATAATGTTATGTTTCTTTCCTTCTTCATAGCCACGTTTGATACTAGCTACGATATCTTCAATCTTGAAGCCTTCTTCGGGAACGATGATTTCATCAGCACCTGTAGCAATACCAGCCCAGAGAGCGATGTCTCCAGCATTGCGTCCCATTACTTCAACAACAAAAGTACGACGGTGACTAGATGATGTGTCACGAATCTTATCAATGGCGTCCATTGCAGTTGTTACAGCAGTATCAAAGCCGATTGTGAAGTCTGTACCAACGATATCATTGTCAATCGTGCCAGGAAGTCCGACAGCTGGGAAGCCATGTTCTGTCAATCGCATAGCACCATGGTAAGAACCGTCACCACCGATAACTACGACTCCTTCAATACCATGTTTTTTAAGTTGCTCAATCCCTTTTAATTGTCCTTCTAATTGGGCAAATTCTGGATAACGAGCTGAGTGAAGGAAAGTACCACCACGTGAAATAATATCTCCAACTGATGCAGCGTCAAGTGGATAGATCTCACCAGCAACCATACCGGCATAACCGTCATAGATACCGTAAACTTCCATTCCTTCTGAAATTGCTTTACGAACAACTGCACGGATAGCAGCATTCATACCAGGGGCATCACCACCACTAGTCAAAACAGCAATACGTTTCATTCATTTGTGCTCCTTTTTCTTTTTACATTCACCCTTGATTATACCACAATCAAAACCAAAATTCTTCTTTTTTCCTAATTTTTTATTGATAAATCGTTTTCATGGTTATTTTTTTCAATTCTTCTTGTAATTTCTCTGATTTTTGAACACGATATTGAGTAATTGCTACTGTTTTTCTTTCATTTTCATATCGAAGAACAACCGGAATATCTCCTCGAAATTGTCGTAAAATAGCGGATATTGCTGCATCGCTTTTATGATCTTCTACTTGTATCCAAAAACGTTCTGTAACAGCTTCCTGCAAATCATTTAAAATCAGCTGCAAACGCTCCTCGCGTTTTTGAACCCGACCGGTCAGATAATAAAAGCCTTTTTCATGCAAACCTTTGCTGAACTGTTTAAAAGCATCTGGAAAGACTGTTACCTCCATTTTTCTTTTAGCATCACTCACTTGTAAGAAGGCCATATTTTCACCCGTTTTGGTACGGATAACACGAATGGACAAAATCTCTACTAAAATCGTTGCATGATTGTTTTCAACCAAGTCTTGAATAGAGGTAAAGGCTTGAGTAGCAGATTTTGCAAGTTTTACCAAGGGATGCTCGCTCAAACCGATACCGATAATTTCTTTTTCTAACTCAAATTTTTCTGCTTCTGTATAATCCTCTGCTTCTGTCCAGCTATAATTTGTATCTGCAAAAAGACTGCCCAGCTCATCTGCAAAGACAAATAAGTTCGGAAGATTTTGTAGGATTTTTTGGCGATTCTTTTCAAATACATCAAATAAACCAACTTGCACTAAAGGAGTTAGTAACTGAACCTTATGATATTGCGTTGGCAACTTCAAAACGAAGTCTTCTACATTTGAAAAAGGACGATTTTCAATAATCCAATAAGCAACATCACGTGGTAAACCTTTGATATTTTTCAGCCCTAAATAAATCTGCTTATCTTGAAACTTATCTCTATAAGGAATGTTATTGATATTTAAAGAAGCAACTTGGAAGTCGAATTCTAGCGCATCTGTGATGTAATCACTGCTTGAATAATTCAGCATAATATCAAAGAAAATATCAGGATAATGTGCCTTAAAATAAGCCAACTGAAAAGCAAGTGCAGAATAGGCATAAGCGTGACTACGGTTGAAGCCATAACCTGCAAACTTTTCCATAACTGCAAATACTTCTTTTGCTTTAGTTTCAGAATGCCCAAGTTCGAGAGCTCCTGTGACAAACTCTGCTTCCATTTTATGCATTTCAACAACATTTTTCTTACCCATAGCACGACGTAAAATGTCAGCTTTTCCGAGTGAAAAGCCCCCAAACCGTTGCGCTACTTGCATTACTTGCTCTTGATAGAGCATAATGCCGTAAGTTGGCGCCAAGATGTCTTCCAAACTTGAGTCCAGCATTTCTATTTTTTCTTGTCCATGCTTTCTTCTGACAAAATTATCTATATAGTCACTAGCTCCTGGACGATTGAGTGAGGTTGTTGCAACCACTTCTTCAAATCGAGCTGGCTGCACTCGCTTCAAAAGGTTAATGGCACCTGCTTGCTCAAATTGAAAAACTCCTTTGGTTCTGCCAGCAGAAAAGAGCTGCAAGGTTGCTGTGTCTTCTAAGTCAATCTTTGCAATATCAATAGCGACACCGTATTTCTCCAAAGCTGCTTCTTTCATTCGTTGGACAAAGGTTAGATTGCGCAAACCAAGGAAGTCCATCTTGAGCAGGCCGTTACTCTCAACACCATGCGCATCGTATTGCGTGATATACATATCTTCCCCATATTTAAGTGGAATGTAATCTGTCAAATCATTGTCACTCATCACGACACCTGCTGCATGGATAGAAGTTTGACGAGGATTTCCTTCGATTTTTTTCGCAATTTCAAAAGCTTTTTGATATTCCAGCTTACTATTGATAATCTGGCGGAAAGACATATTTTTTTCATAAGCAGATGTCAGATTATCACGGAAACTGATTTTACGGGTAATATTGGTCAATTCATACTCTGGAACACCGTAGCGTTTAAAAACATCACGAATCGCTTGCTTAGCTCCAAAGGTCGAATAGGTCACGATTTGAGCTGCATGCATGGTTCCATAGCGATCGCGGACATAGCGGATAAATTCTGGACGATAGACATCAGGAATGTCAATATCAATATCGGGCATAGTATAACGTTCCACATTTAAAAAACGCTCAAAAAGGAGGTTCTTTTCGATAGGATCAATCCCTGTAATCTCTAGCGCATAGGCAACTAGGCTTCCAACGGCAGAACCACGTCCCATGCCCATATAATATCCCTGACTGCGACCAAAGCGTAATAAATCCCAGACAATCAAAAAGTAGTCGTCAAAACCCATTTGGTGGATGACAGACAGCTCTTGCTGCAATCGTTCTTTATAAATCGAACCATTCAGCCCTTTTTTCTCCAAGCCTGCTTCTGCCCGTTCTCGTAGTTCCTTTACCGCTGGTCGTTCTGGATTAAAACGTGGTAATTTCAACTCTGTATTGATTTCGTAATGAATACCTGCAACTAGCTGCTTTAAATTATCCAGACTTTCTGGATAATTTTCTTGAAAGGATTGTGTGAATTGCTCAGGTGATAAGAGATAGTCGTGATTTGGCAAATTTCCAACTTCCCGCAAGCTACTATTTTCACGAATGGCACATAGCATTTGCAAGGTTTCTAAATCCCCTGTATCAAAATAGCGAACTGTCTGCAAAGGCAAGGTTGCATGAGGAAACGTCTGCCTAGGAGTGTCAGGAAATACGCCAATATAAAACTCTCGTCCCAAGTCTAAGGCTTCAATGCCCTCAAACACAGGCACAATAACCGCTATTCCTTCCAATAAATGCTGAAATTCTTCCCACTTGCTTTTTCCTATCATCTTTAAAGTAGAAAGTTTCATTAAATTGCGATAACCTTGACTGTCAAGAGCTAGAAAGCGAAGATTAAGAGGAAGTCCAGCGTAATCCAAGGTCATTTCCACGCCTAAAAGCGGCTGAATTCCTTGCTCGGTCGCCGTTTCCATGAAATGATAAACTCCATAGAGATTGTCAATGTCCATTATCCCTAGAGTTTGATAGCCTAAATTTTTAGCTGTTTCTACATATTTTTTTATAGAAATCAAACTATCCATAAATGTATAAACAGTTTTGGTATCTAATTGAGCAACCACGGCATTCTCCTTTATTTCTTCTCTTTTCTATTATACTAAATTTCTATTTTGCTTGCTGAAGAAAAAATACAGAATTTTTTTCTAAAAACTTGCTATTTTTTTAAAAACATTGTATTATTTAATTAGTACAAAGATACAAAAGAAAGGAGAAATCATGAGTTGGACTTTTGATAATAATCTGCCCATTTATTTACAAATCATGGACAGGATAAAATTACAAATCATCTCCAATCAACTGCAAGCTGGCGAAAGGCTACCTGCCGTCAGAGAATTGGCTGCTGAAGCGGGGGTCAATCCCAATACAATCCAGCGTGCTTTATCTGACTTGGAAAAAGAAGGATTTGTCTATTCTCAACGAACATCAGGACGTTTCGTCACAGATAATCGCGACTTGATTTTAAAAACTCGACAAAAACTTTCTAAGGAGGAAGTGGAGAAATTTGTAAATGGTATGATTCATTTTGGTTATCAGAAAGAAGAATTACCAACAATTGTTGAAGATTATATAAAAGGAGTTTAGGAAATGGTATTACTTGCATTTGAAAATGTCTCAAAATCATACGGCAGCACACCTGCTTTAGAACACATCAATTTTGAAATTGAAGCTGGAAAAATTATCGGCTTACTTGGTCCAAATGGCTCTGGAAAAACAACCATGATAAAACTAATCAATGGACTGCTTCAACCCAATGACGGAAAAATCCTCATCAATGGACTTCAACCGTCTTCAGAAACCAAGAAAATCGTATCTTATTTACCAGATACGACTTACCTAAATGAAAATATGAAAGTCAAAGATGCTTTGCAGTATTTTCAATCTTTCTATGCAGACTTTGAAATAGAGCGTGCACAAGCACTCTTGCAAGATCTTCATATTGACGAAAATCTGGCATTCAAAAAATTATCCAAAGGAAACAAGGAAAAAGTTCAGTTGATTTTGGTCATGAGCCGCCAAGCCAAACTGTATGTTCTGGATGAACCTATTGGAGGGGTTGACCCAGCAGCGCGAGACTACATTCTAAAGACGATTATCAACAATTACTCACCTAGCGCTTCTGTTCTCATTTCAACACATTTGATTTCAGATATTGAACCAATCCTAGATGAAATCATCTTTATTGATAATGGCAAGATTGTTCGACAAGGGAATGTAGATGATATTCGCTATGAGTCTGGTGAATCTATTGACCAGCTCTTCCGCCAAGAATTTAAGGCTTAGAACAAAGGAGATTGACTATGTTTTGGAATTTATTAAAATACGAATTTAAAAATGTGAACAAGTGGTATTTAGGTTTATACGGAATCGTACTGTTTTTATCCGCTAGCATCGGACTTTGTCTTAGACAGTTGGCAAATGGAAGGAACTTTTTCGACCGTTTGCAGTCTTCTACTAATGAAGCAGGGAGTATGACAAGTACTTTCTTCGGTTTTACAATGCTGATTTTCTCAGGTCTCCTTGTGGCACTTGCCATTTCAACACTTTTTCTGATTATTCGTCGCTTTAAAAATAGTGTTTATGAAAGAGAAGGATACTTAACGCTCACTTTACCAGTTAATGAGCATCAAATTATTCTCTCAAAATTGCTCGGTGCTGTTATATGGACGATTCTTAGCACACTTGCATTATTTCTTAGTTTTTTCATCATTGCCCTTATTGTGGGAACTGCTTTTCATACACAATTTGAAATGGGAACATTTGTGCAATTACTCGACAAGCATTTTTGGGAATTTGCTAGTGAACTATTGAAATCATTTGGATACTATCTTGTAGTTCTCATTCCAAATATCCTATTGATTTATCTTTCTATCTCTATCGGTCAACTTTTCCAAGACCACCGCGCTGCTATAGCCTTTCTAGCCTATTTTGGAATTCAATTTGCTCTGATTATTGCTGCTAATCTATATGTTTCAGCCTTCCCATCACTTTCAACTTCTTTAGGTAGTTTGAGCGGAGTCATAACCTCTCTTCTTTTGGGACTTATCTACTATGCCGGAACGTATTACATCCTCAAAAATAAAGTGAATTTGCAGTAGATAACACAAGCTGTAGCAATACTTAGATAAACAATAAAGTCATGAGATTCATCTTACTCATGACTTTTTTATTATGTGACTTTCAGTCCGTCTCGCGGCCTTCGGTGCGAGACAAATAAATAGTTCATCTAAAATTTAGTTTGAAGATTCATCTTTTTCTATCAGATAATCATAAATTTCCTGCACCGTTCCTAGAGCCATAAGCTCCTGCTCCTTGACTGTTTTCTTCAGTTCTTGATAAATATGGCTGTTTTCAATAGCCTTTTTTTCTGCTTTTTTGTTTACTTGCATCACTCCATCTTGAATTGTCACAAAGTCCAGCTCTTCAAATATCTGAATCATCTTGATGAGTAGAATTGGGTCAATCTTGAGATAAGCAGCTAGTTCTTTGAGCTTATAACGAATGTCAAACTCTGGAAATTGATAAATTGTTTTATAGAGTTTTGCAAACTGGTCTCTCGTTCCGAAACCTGTCAGATAATAGGGCTGAGCAATCTCATTTTTAAAGTAAATTGCTTCAAAATGTCCTTGCTGAATGATTACTTTGAGCTGATTTAGGCGTTCAGGCAAGTCATACACCACAACTGCTCTGCTCTTTTCCAAATTAGGAATTTCTTCTGAAAAACGCAGGACGGGCACATTTTCAGGCAAAGGAGCATTTTTACCTCGGATATTAAAGAGCTGAATCCCATTGACCCTAGCATCCACCAGCATAAGCTGGAGACTAGTTTGACCATTCCATTTATTGACCGACAGAGTAACCGCCAGCTCTAAGTTTTTAGTTTGGGAAAATTCTGTTGCAAGATTACCTAGACTAAAAGCTACGACTTCAAAAGCTACATTAGCCTGGGAAATTTTCAGCTTAAGGTGAGTATTTCCCGCCCCCATGGTGCGGGAATTTTCAACCTTAAAATCTTTTAAATAGAAAATAGGCTTTTTATTGTCCATTCCAAAAGGAGCTAACTTTTCAAAGTTTTTGAGAGTCTCTAGTGTCAAATCTGGCAAGGATAATTCCTCATCCAAAAAGAGCTCATTCTTAGTGGACAAATCCACTTGATTATCTTCAATATATGCTACCAAAACCTGACTGAGTGCTTCTAACTTGCTGGCCTCTAGAGTCATCCCAGCTGCCCCTGCATGCCCACCAAAAGCCACAAATAAATCTCGATGAGGGTCTAACGCTTCAAAAATATCAACTGCTTCAATGCTGCGGGCGCTGCCTTTTGCCAAATCATTTTCAATATTCAAGACGATGACCGGCTGGTGTAATTCTTCCAAAAGCCGACCTGCCACAATTCCCAAAACACCTGGATTCCAACCTTCACTAGCTAGAACTTGAACAGGATTATCGGGATCAACCATGGTCTTGGCTTCATCATAAATCTTCTGAACAATCTCTTTGCGCTCTTCATTTTTCTGGTTAATCATAAGGGCAATATCACGTGCTTCTTCCTCATCAAAACCCGTCAAAAGTTCAATAGCAGGATTTGGATCATCAAGTCGACCTAGAGCATTGAGCCTAGGGGCTATCTGAAAACCAACTGTTTCTTCATCCACTTCATTTTCCTGAATACCTGCAATCTTAAAAAGCTCCTGCAAGCCGATTCGTTGAGTGTTTTTGAGGACACTTAGCCCATATTTGACCAGAATACGATTTTCATCCGTTAGGCTGACCATATCTGCGATAGTTCCGATAGCGACTAAATCTAGCAACTCTACTTGCACTTCTTCTAAAAGCGCGGTTGCTAGCTTAAAAGCTACACCGCAGCCAGCTAAATGCTTAAAAGGATATTCAGCTTCCGGATGTTCTGGGTGGACAATTGCATAAGCATCAGGAAGTCCCTCTGGTATAGAATGGTGATCCGTCACAATGACATCCACTCCCATAGACTGAGCTAGTTCGATTGCTTCATGTCCTGCAACTCCATTATCCACTGTAACGATGAGTGAAATTCCCTGATTTTCAATAAAATACTTGTAAACACTCGCGTTAGGACCATAACCGTCTGTAAATCGATTGGGCAAATAGACCTGACACTCTGCTCCAAGTTGTTCTAGTGCTTCTTTAACAATAGAAGCCGAAGTCATGCCATCCGCATCATAATCGCCATAAATCAAGATCTGCTCATAATTTTCAATCGCTTGACGAATGCGCGTCACTGCCTTATCCATATCATGCAGTTCATAAGGATTATGCAGCTGGTCCAAACTAGGCTCTAGAAAATCTCGCAGTGCTTCTTCTGTCTGAATTCCTCTCTGGTAGACCAGATTAGCTACCGAAGCCTCCAAGCCAAGTTTTTTAGCTTTTTTAATAAAACCCTTATCTGAAAAATTTGTGGCAATCTGCCAATCATATTTTGATGTAATCATGCTTTTATCTTTCTGTTACAATATAAAGTCTATTATAACACGAAAAGACTAGCTTTCACTAGCCCAAACCTCCAATTTTATACACAAGCATTTATCTAATAGCTTTTACCTATATAAATTAAACCCGTGCAATTCAAATCCGACAGTTCCCGAAATCCTAAAGAGCGATAAAAGGCTAAATTTTTGTCTGACTGCTCTGTTACTAGCTGAATCTGATAAACATCTGCAAATGTCTCCAGCGTTTGTCGAACCAATTCTCGACCGATACCTTGGCGCTGATAAGACGGGAAAACTAACAAATCCTGAATGAAAACACTAGAAAATCCATCTCCGACTGCTCGAAGGAGACCAACTAACTGTTCCCCATCATAGGCTGATACAGTAAATAGTGAGTGCTGAAATGCTTGTTCTAACATATCTGACCGTTCTGTATAGTTGGTTCAGCTAACAGATTGATAAAGTGGAAGTAAGTCTTCAATTGTAATTTGTCTATTGGCAAAATAACGAATCATTCTTGTCTCCTTTTTGCAGCCAAATGTGCTGAAAAGCCGCAATGTCCCGATAAGGAGACTGTTGACAAACTGCAAGCTCTATCTCCAACATCTTTTCCCGCCAGTCATTAGCAGTCTTCACTGCATTATCTTGCAAGCCATAGAAAATTCGGATTCCTTGATAGTCCTGAACAGTCAGTTCAATGTCAGCTTTTTGTAATAAGTCTGCTATTTCATAATAGGTTGCTTGCCCCATTGTATGTGATTGATAGGACTTACCTGATAATAAATCCAATGCTAAATTTGTATCATTTGCAAACACAACCGTCTGCATAATCCGCCCCACTTCATTATGATTGATGAGAGAAATCTGTCCGCCTTTCTTCAGCAATCTTCTAAATTCAGCTAGGTAAAGAGCTGGTTCATCCACATACTCCAGAACATTGTGACAAATGATAAGGTCAAAACGAGCACTTGGAATTTCCTTCAACAATTCCAGACTGCCTTGTAGTTGATGATAATGAAAATTCTGCTTCCGCTCTGCAACCATCTCGTCATTTGGTTCTATGGCTGTTACCTGATTGTTTTGTGCTAAAAAGTCTGCCACCAAGCCAAAACCACTACCGAAATCCAGCACTTTCTTATTTTTTATATGGGCTAGCTGAGCAAAGAGAATATCATAATAAAGCTTGCCCCAAGGTTGGTTTACAAATTCCTTGTAAGCTATCACATCCATAAATTTCTCCTACTTATAATTAAATATTTTACTAGCTAGTTTGTCACCAATATTTGGAAAAAGTGTGTAAAGTTTGTGGGCTGCTTTCAGCGCAAAAGGCATCGTCAGCTCCCGCTTCTTTTTCCCAAAATTGTCCACAATTTGCTTAGCGACAACATCTGCTTCTAAAATATACTTATCAATTGCCTTAACATAACTACCGTCAGGGTCAGCTTTGTCAAAGAAAGCCGTCTTAATTGGTCCCGGATTAACGGTGGTCACATAGACATTGTATGGCATGAGCTCTAAGCGCAAAGCATTAGAAAAGCCAATTCCAGCAAACTTGGTAGCTGAGTAAAGACTGGATTTGGCACTGGCAATCAGCCCAGCTGTACTAACAAGATTGACAATATGCCCATGACCCGCTTGCTTCATCCGCTCTCCGAAAAGACGAGACAAGTTCATGAGAGCAAATGTATTGACCTCAAACATGGCATGAATATCCTCGTTGCTAATCTTGTCAAATTCCTCAAAAATCCCATAACCAGCATTGTTGACTAGAACATCCACCTGAGCATACTTCTGGTAAATTTCTTCAGTAAAAGCTTCTAAAGCTTTGTAATCCGTAATATCCAACTCAACGAATTCGCAATGCGCATGATTTGAATAAAGTTTTGTTAATTTTTCTTGACTGCGTCCCACTAAAATCAGCTGGTCATTTGGCAACAACTTCACCATTTCCTGAGCCACACCGCTACTAGCTCCTGTAATAACGATTGTTCGCATGTGTTCTCCTTATTTTTCTTCTAAAAAATCCGTTTGATTTTCAACCTCAAAAACAAGCGTTTTTGTATTCAATAGACTAATGCTGCAATGTTTAACGTGGAATAGATTGCTTTTATTCGTCCATTCTATCTGGTTCACTAAATGATAGATAATGTTGATCACTCCACCGTGTGTGACCACAATTTGTGTCTCATCTGAATCGTCATTTTCCTGCAAGAAGCGTTGAAACCAAGTTTTTATCCGTTGATAAAATTCTCTCGGACTTTCTCCATTTGGATAATGCTCGTCCATCGCAAGACTTCTAAAATAAAGACGAGGAAATTTTTGATCAGCTTCACTATTTAACATTCCTGCTAAATCACCATTATTCGTTTCTCGTAAGCTGCTTTCTTTCTCCAACGACAGTTGAAGCGCCTCCACTAAAATTGTTGCAGTTGTCTCAGCTCTTTTTAAATCACTCGTAATAATTTTCGTAAAACGATAGTCTTCTTTGTGTTGGACTAAGTAATCTGCTAACGTTTTTGCTTCTCTTTTCCCATCAGGAAGCAAATCCAGCTGACTCCAGCCACCTCTGTGTTGATCAGAATCTTTCCCATGTCTGACAAATAATATGTTCATGATTTCCTATTTCCTTTAAATTTTAAGAATTATCCTTGCCAAAATTTCATAGTTCTACTTCTTCTAAATCCTTGACCAAGTGAACGTTTTTAAAAATGGAACTGGCATCTTTGCGCATTTGACCAATATCTTTCGACAGAAAGCGTGCGCTAATATGATTGAGAAGGAGGCGCTTGGCACCAGCATCTCTAGCAACTTCTGCTGCCTGCATATTAGTAGAATGCCCGTGATTTTTAGCAATTTTTTCGTCCCCTTTACCATAAGTAGACTCGTGCACCAAAACATCTGCATTAACAGCAAGCCGCACACTGGCATGCGTTTTACGTGTATCTCCCAGAATAGTAATGATCTTGCCAGGTCGCGGAGCTGAAATGTAATCCGCTGCTATAATCTTTGTTCCGTCTTCTAGCACTACATCCTCTCCATTTTTTACCTTACCAAAGAGAGGCCCAAAAGGAAGCCCCGCAGCTTTTAACTTCTCTGCATCCAAGGTTCCCTCTAAGTCTTTCTGCATAATGCGATAACCCACACAAAAAATACTGTGGTCTAGCTTCTCGGCATAAACTGTAAATTTGTCAGTTTCCAAAATTTTCCCTAAACTTTTTTCGTCAAACTCATGAAAATGAATCCGATAAGGCAGGCGAGACCCCGACACACGCAGACTTGTCATGACAAAACTTTTGATGCCAACTGGTCCATAAATCTCCAGATCTGTCTGTTCTTCATTAGCTTGAAATGCTCGACTGGAGAGAAAGCCTGGCAGACCAAAAATATGATCCCCATGCAAATGAGTGATAAAAATTTTTCTAATCTTTCTGGGACGAATCGTTGTCTCTAAAATACGATTCTGAGTTCCTTCGCCACAATCAAACATCCAGATTTCGTTGATTTCATCCAATAATTTCAAAACCAGACTGGATACATTGCGAGCCTTAGACGGCTGACCTGCTCCTGTACCTAAAAATTGTAGTTGCATATTATTCTCTCTATTTTTCCTTAATATAAATCATAGCAGAGCGATTCTGCGAGCGATAGTAAAGCTGACCAGAATAGTCTTGAGCCAACTGGATTAGCTCTTCCTGATTGTACCCTTCCAGTTTCAGGCGACCATCTGCTAGCTTATAAAGATCTGTCAGAGCAGAGAGCGGCTGCTTTTGCACTACTTCTTCAGAAATAGCTGGCATCATCCGAATGACATTTTCTTCTTCATAAACCAGATAGTGAGGAAAAATCTGAGCAATTTCAAAAAGCAGATCAGACTGAATTACCTCTGGACATTCTGGAAAAATCAAACCAATCCCATCTTCGTTTTCAAAGCAGAAACCATAAGACTTACCTGAAAGATTCAGGCGGATAAAAGGTTTTTCCTCATCAAAACTAGGGTGGTCATTAAAAAGGGCTAATTCTTTACTTAATTCTAAAAAATAATCCATTGCAGCTTCCGGACTCTTTTTTTGATAGAGTTCCGAAAAATACGCGTTGATAACACTTGGTGGCGGTGTGATAAAAGTCAACTTTTGCGAATTGGACAGCTTATCTAAAACTTTTTCTAGATAAATACGATCTAAACTCGTAAAGCCACCGTATTTAAGCGCTAAATTGATATAATCAGTCATAAAATTCTTCTAGTCTCCATTTATTTTTTTCTGCTATGTAGCCAGAAATTGTTTCACTTTCTTCCAGATATTCTCGCTTATCAATGATTGCCAGACTTTCCAATTCATGTAACTTATAAGCCTTGCTAGGGCTAACCTTGATCCAAAAAGGGTCAAAAAGCTCTCTCATCTTATTCAACAGAGCCTCCTGCAAAATTGCTCTGCTATCTTCCTCCTTTGCCGAAATCAGGACATAAGGGGTTATCGTTGGAGTAAAGTTCTCTGCCTTATCGGCTTTATTATAGAGGGTCAAACGCGGAATGTCTAGCATATCCAAGTCCTTCATAATCGCCAAGACTGTTTTTTCATGTTCTTCGTGATTAGAGTCACTGGCGTCAATCACATGAACCAAAAGATCCACATTTTTGCTCTCTTCTAGAGTAGAATTGAAGCTAGATACCAATTCCGTCGGCAAATCCTGAATAAAACCAACTGTATCTGTCAATGTCACATTCAGCCTACCAGTCAAATTGACACTTTTAGTTGTCGCATCTAGAGTGGCAAAAAGCTCGTCCGCTTCATATTGACTCTTGTTGGTCAAGGCATTCATAATCGTAGACTTTCCAGCATTAGTGTAACCAATCAGACCGATTTTAAAAACACTAGAATCCAGACGTTTCTCTCGCACAGTTGCGCGGTTTTTCTCTACAATTTTGAGTTGGCGCTCAATATCATGAATCTGATTGCGAACACTACGACGATTGAGTTCCAACTGACTTTCACCAGGACCGCGGGAACCAATTCCCCCAGCCTGACGGCTAAGCATAATCCCCTGCCCGACCAAGCGAGGCAAGAGATATTTGAGTTGAGCCAAGTGAACTTGAAGTTTTCCTTCATGACTTCTAGCTCGCATAGCAAAAATATCCAAAATTAATTGCATGCGATCAATAACCTTGACCCCTAAAATTTCTTCCAAATTGATATTCTGGCGAGGTGTCAGACGATTATTGACAATGACAGTTGAAATCTCATCTGCTTCTACCATATGTTTGATTTCTTCTAATTTTCCAGCACCAACAAAAGTCTTGCTGTCATACTTCTCTCGTTTCTGAGTGTAAGAGGAAACCACCTGAGCGCCAGCAGTCTTGGCTAAACTGGCTAATTCTTCCATAGACATAGAGAAGTTTTCTATTCCCTGCAATTCTACTCCGATGAGGATCACTCGTTCCTGCTGTTTTTCTGTTTCAATCATTCAAAAATTCCTCTATATCCTGCATAATCCGCTCTTTGACATTCGGCTCTGAAACCTGATAAAAAGTAGCATTCATGCGATTTCTGAACCAAGTTAGCTGACGTTTAGCAAAGCGGCGAGTATTTTGTTTAAGTTTATTGATAGCTTCCTCTAAGGTCAACTCCCCAGCAAAGTAGGGGAAAAGTTCCTTGTAGCCAATTCCTTTGCTGGCTTGGACATGTGGATAGTTGTCATAAAGCCACTTCGCCTCTTCTAAAAGTCCAGCCTTTAGCATTAGATCCACTCGCTGATTGATACGCTCATAGAGAACTTCTCGGTCATCGTCCAGACAAATCAGCAGGGCTTCATAGTCAGGCTGTTTGTTTTCAAGTTCATTCCCCAAATGAGCAATTTCCAGCGCTCGCATAGCCCGCCTGCGGTTAATCTGGGGAATTTCCAATCCCAGCTCTGCTATTTTGCCAAATAATTCCTCATCAGCCAAGGTATCTAGTTCAGCTCGATAAGCTAAAATCTCCTCATGAGAAGCTGAACCGCCCAGATGATAGCCCTCCAGCAAGCTTTGAATGTAAAGCCCCGTTCCGCCTGCAATAATCGGCAGTTTCCCTTTTGCTACAATCGTTTTAATAGCAGTTTCTGCCTCCTTTACAAAATCAAAAGCTGAATAAGCTTCACTCACTTCTCGCACATCTATCAAATAATGAGGAATCCCCTCCTGCTCATCTGGAGTGACTTTAGCCGTTCCGATGTTCAGTTTTCTATACACTTGCTGACTATCACCGCTAATAATCTCACCATTTAAACGTTTTGCGAGGTTTATACTGAGAGCCGTTTTTCCGACAGCAGTTGGTCCTACAATTACAATTATCTTGGTTTTCATCTTTTCCCTTGAAAAAAATTTAATTTTTCGTTACTATATATTATAACATAAATAAAGTTCAGAAAAGGAGAAATCTCATGGCTAAAGGATTTGTTAAAGGTGTTGTAACTGGCGTAGCTGGTACTGTTGCTGCTGTTGCAGGTGCAGTTTATACATTCAAGAAAAAAGTGATTGAACCTGAAGAAAAGAAAGCAGCTTTCATCGAAGAAAACCGTAAAAAAGCAGCTCGCAAACGTGTATCACACTAAAAACCATTCATTTCATATAAAAACTCCAATAGATAACTCACTAGAAAAATGAGTATCTGTTGGAGTTTTTTTACACGTTTTTTCTCATACTGCAACGGTCAGTTTTTTATTCATAACGCAAGGATTCGATTGGATCCAATTTAGAAGCCTTATTAGCTGGCAAAATACCGAAAACAATCCCGATAGTTGCAGAAAAGAGCACACTTCCGACAGCAGATACCGTCGTAATGGTTGGAGGAGCTCCGAAAAATGCATCCAAACTATGACCGATAGATGCCACGATAAGAGCTGCTAAAGCAAGCCCAATCAAACCGCCAATCGCTGTCAACACCATTGACTCAATGACAAATTGCATCAAGATATTGCCACGGGTTGCTCCAAGGGCTTTTCGAAGACCGATTTCACGGGTTCGTTCTGTCACTGATACAAGCATAATATTCATAACACCAATACCACCAACGAGAAGTGCTATCCCGGCAATCGCTCCAAAAACCACTTGCACAATGGCAACCTGACTTTGGATAGCAGCCAATTGACTGGCTTGATCAAACATCTGGTACTCGCCTTCTCTCACACCAGACAATTTTGTCATCAAGCGCGCAGCTGCACTTCCGTCTTTCAACACATCATCTAATTTTTTAACATGTACCACGACATTCATAATCTCAGCAACATTGTATTCAGCTGCTAACTGAGTGTTAGCCATTAATAAATTTCCGTTGTTCATATTGGCTAAGCGATTTCGCGTTTCATTCGGATCTTTATAAACCCCAATCACACGGTAATTATTAGATCCCAGCTGGACAATCTGATTGAGCGCCTTATCTGCACCTCCAAAAAGAATATCAGCTAGTTTCGTATCCAGTAATACAACTCTTGCAAATGTTTGATAATCATTTGATTTCAATGTCCGTCCTGCAACGATTTGGTATTTCTTTACCGTAAAGTAAGTGGAATTGATACCCGTTATAGGAATATTATCCGCCTTCTTCTTACCATAATTTACTGTAGCGATTGTGTTATTTGTAACATAATAATTGTCAATTCCGTTAATATCATTAACCGCTTGCTTGACCCAAACTTCTTGGATTTGAGGCTCTTCTTCTGTCGAAACTGTCTCATCACCATTTCCACTTTCAGCATCATCACGCATCTCTTGATACGTCATAACACCGTCACCGTTTTTACTTCTCTTGTGTGAGTAAAATAAGGAAACATCTTGCTGGGCACCACCTAGAACATCTGTGAAAGCATTTGACATACCACTTCCTAGAGCCACAATAACCACAACAGACATAACACCAATGATAATGCCCAACATCGTTAAGAAAGAGCGCATTTTATGCCCCATAATGGAGTTGATTGCAAATTTCCAATTCTGCATCATGCTTCTCCTTTCTTACTGTCTGACGAGATGACACCGTCTCGAATAACGATTTGTCGTTTTGCAAAGGCTGCAATCTCAGGCTCATGAGTGACCATGATAATGGTTTTTCCTTCACGATTTAACTCCGTCAGCAATTCCATAATTTGCTCACCCGTCTTGGTATCCAAGGCTCCCGTCGGCTCATCTGCTAAGATAATGGAGGGATGATTGACCAAGGCACGCGCAATAGCCACTCGTTGCTTTTGACCACCAGAAAGTTCTGACGGCAAATGGTACATCCGCTTTTCCAACTCAACTTTTTTAAGATATTGCTCTGCTAAAGCTTTCCGTTTGGATTGAGAAACCCCTGCATAAATCAAAGGAAGTTCTACATTTTGAAGAGCATTTAATTTTGACAAGAGGAAGAATTGTTGGAAAACGAAGCCAATCTGCTGATTACGCACTTTGGCTAGCTTTTTCTCACTGAGCTTGGCAACTTCTTCACCTTCCAAGTAATATTCGCCACTCGTTGGGCGATCCAACATACCAATAATATTCATCAAGGTTGACTTTCCTGAGCCAGAAGGTCCCATAATCGCAACAAACTCACCTTCTTCAACTTCTAAATGAACATTTTTCAAAACTTGAAGCTCTTGATCTCCGTTGCGGTAACTTTTGCTAACATTTTTTAAATCAATGAGTTTCTTCATACGATTTCACCTCTTGACCGTCTTTCAAGCTATCTGTTGGATTGGTGATAACTTTACTATCTTTTGTCAAACCAGATGAGATTTCTTGATTTTTAGCATCTGCATTTCCCAGTGTTACTTGCACTTTTTTTGCAGTTCCTTTTTCTAATGTCCAAACATAGTTTTTATTATTTTCAGAAACAACACTGCTGACCGGCACTAAAATCCCTCTTGTATTGTTTTTTACTTCAACATTGACGGAAAATCCTTGCTTCAAATCACCAATTTCGCTTGTAATATCTACTGTATAGGGGTATTTTGCTCCTGAATTTGCAGTGCCTGCACCAGCTGCCGCTGCATTTTGACTGTCTTTTGGATAATTTGAGATATAGCTGATTTTCCCAGTCCATTTCTTATCTGGATAGACCTTGGACGTAATCGTCACTTCTTGCCCGACTGAAAGATTTGCCAGATTATACTCTGATAGCTCTCCCTTTACTTGAAGGTTGCCGTTATTGACAATATGAACGAGTGTTTGATTAGTACCTGTCGTAGACTTAGAAACATCACGATTGACTTCTACTACAGTCCCATTATTTGTACTGGTGACAGTCGTTGCATCTAGTAATGCCTGTGCTTTATTGACATTGTCCACAGCATCTGCGCGACTGTCCTGCAAATCGTTTAATTGAGAATCCACCGAACGTTGTGCAGACGCAGTTGTTTTATTATCTGCCGCTTCATCACCCGTCACATCAACAGCTGTTCCATACGTTTTCAAATCATAAATTTGGCGATCAATCTTGTTTAAAGCACGAACAGCAGTATCATATGTAGCTTGTGCTTCAACACTCTTGTATTGAACTAAGGCTTGTCCGGCTGTAACTTGATCTCCAACATTTACAAGAACATTATCCAAATCGCCCTTTGTCCCGTCATAGTAGACATATTGCTCATTGTTAGCCGCAACATTTCCTGACAGCAAAGCAGATGAAGCAACTGACCCTTCTTTTGCTTTCTGCACTTGAATCGTTTCTTCTTTATCTTTATCAGCAGTACTATTACCATTAAACAATAACATCGTACCTATCGCTCCTAAAACGACAACCACAGTTACACCAATCAAGCTGTACAACTGCCACTTTTTCAATTTTTTCATCTCTTTCTCCTCCTGATGAAAACGGTCTATTTTTTATATTATAACACATACGATTAAAAATAAGATAGCATCTATAAGAAATCCTTTACTCTTTTAACATTCATCTACCTTCTTTCTAGTTATTTCATATTGTATTAAATATATAATACAATAATACAATTGAATAATCAAGCCTTTTATCAATTTTTGTAGCAGATTTTTGCAATCATTTTCCAAAAACGTTACAATGATTTCATACTATAGATAAAAGGAGACTCGTATGAGAACATTTGACATCATTGCTATTGGGGGCGGTAGCGGAGGAATTGCAACCATGAATCGTGCTGGAGAACACGGTGCAAAAGCTGCCGTTATTGAAGAAAAGAAATTAGGAGGCACCTGTGTCAACGTCGGCTGTGTTCCTAAAAAAATCATGTGGTATGGTGCCCAAATCGCTGAAGCCATTCAAGATTACGGACCAGACTATGGTTTTACTTCGGATAATCAGCAGTTTGACTTTAAGATGCTTCGGAAAAATCGCGAAGCCTATATTGATCGTGCCCGCAATTCTTACAATAATAGTTTCAATCGAAATGGCGTCGAGCTGATTGAAGGTCGCGCTAAATTCATAGACCGTCATACGGTTGAAGTCAACGGCGAGCTTATCCAAGCCAAGCACATTGTCATCGCAACTGGTGCTCACCCTCATATTCCAGCAGTATCTGGAGCAGAATTCGGCGAAACCTCTGACGATGTTTTTGCATGGGAAGAACTCCCTCAATCCGTTGCCATTCTCGGTGCCGGCTATATCGCAGTTGAACTAGCTGGACTTCTTCATGCTCTGGGTGTAAAAACAGACCTTTTCGTTCGTCGAGATCGTCCTCTCCGCAGCTTTGATTCTTATATCATTGATGGTCTTGTGGAAGAAATGAAGAAATCAGGTCCTACTCTACATACTCACAAAATACCAGAAAAGCTTGAAAAACTTGAAAACGGAGCGATTCGCATTACCTTTGAGGACGGAACGAGCCACACCGCTCAACACGTCATCTGGGCAATTGGGCGAACTGCAAACACCAAAGGGTTGAATTTAGAGGCGGCTGGTATTACCCTAAATTCTCCTGGCTTTATAGCAGTTGACGAATTTCAAAATACAGCAACACCGGGGATTTATGCTCTAGGAGATGTTACAGGCGAAAAAGAATTAACCCCTGTTGCTATCAAAGCAGGTCGTACCTTAGCCGAGCGCTTATTTAATGGAAAAACTGAAGCTAAAATGGATTATTCTAACATTCCAACTGTTGTCTTCTCTCATCCAGCGATTGGAACCGTTGGCTTGACTGAAGAACAGGCAATCCAACAATATGGAGCAGAAAATCTTCATATTTATACCTCTAGTTTCACCTCCATGTATTCAGCTGTCACCCAACACCGACAACAAGCTAAGTTCAAGCTCATTACAACTGGACCAGATGAGAAAGTCATCGGTCTCCACGCTATTGGCTATGGTGTTGATGAAATGATTCAAGGTTTTGCCGTTGCTATTAAAATGGGAGCTACCAAAGCAGATTTTGATGCGACTGTCGCCATTCACCCAACCGGTTCAGAAGAGTTTGTCACCATGCGCTGAGTGTCATAAATGTCTTACTTCCCGAATTTTTCCAACTTTATCTCAATAGTCAGAATTGCAACCATCGCTTCTGACTATTTTAGTTTACACGATAACTTCTTCTCATTCCATAACTTATTCTTTCATTTTATCCGCTAAGAGGCTGGGACAAAAGTCCAACCTCAAATATAAAAAGCGAACAAAACTAGTTTTCTGGTAATCAGAATTCTGCTTTATTCGCTTTTCGCATTTAATTATAGATTTGAAGGGCTTAATAATTAAGATTTTTAAAAATTGAAATCTTTTTGTCCCAAACTCTCCTTTTTCCTGTGATTTTTAGTTGATAAAGAGGTGAATTTTGTTATGATAATCTCAAAGCTATTTTACGAGGAGGTGCTTTTATGCAAAAAACTAAAACAATTCTTGTAACTGTCCTACTTATTTTCTTAAATGTCTTTGGACTAATTGCATTTTTGATATTATTCCTTCGCAGTAAAAATAAAAGAAAAGCAATATCGCGGAAAAAGTAACCACTTTGACAAAAAGGTAAATTCAGTCTTTCACCTTTTTATTTAACCCTTGACATTTTTCTTATTTATTTTATAATAGTTACCATATTACAAAATAAAGGGTTACAATTATGAAAAAATCATTTACACTTATTTTGCCAGCAATTGGCGCAGCTTTGATAGCCGTTTTTGCTCAAATTACCATTCCTATCGGTCCGGTACCTTTTGCTCTGCAAAATATGGCAATTGGCTTAGTGGCTACTATTTTTCATCGAAAAGAAGCTCTATTAGCAGTCGCTCTTTATCTTCTCTTAGGCGCTATCGGTCTGCCTGTCTTTGCAGGAGGAAACGGTGGATTTCAAGCACTTGTTGGTCCAAATGCAGGTTATCTCTGGTTTTATTTGTTCTACGCCCTAGTAACAGCTAGTCTAACTTCCAAAAATAGTAGCTTTTTGACGATATTCTTATCAAATCTACTCGGAGATGCTTTTGTTTTTGTCGGCGGTGTTCTTGGTTTAATGTTATTAGCAAGATTTAGCTTAGATAAAGCTATCACTGTTGGAATTATTCCTTTTATCCTACCAGATTTCATAAAACTCATCGTAATTAGTCTTGTTACTATTCCTATTTTTAAAAATTTAAAAAACCATCCTTACTTTAAGCTAATAAAATAAATATTGTACAAACAGTCTTAAAACTCGCTCATAGCATTATTTTTATATGACTCAAAAACTTTTTGCATTTTGTTCTTAACAAAAATGACTGATAGTCATATAATATTTTATAAAAATGCCCAGCGGTCACAAAAGGAGTTCACTATGCCTATTAGAAAAGCAATCCCAAGCGATATTCCAGTACTCAATCATCTTTTAGAGCAAGTCTTGCTTGTTCATCATAAAGTCCGACCAGATATTTTCAAAGAGAGTGGTCGCAAATTCAACGATGAAGAGTTGAAAACACTGATGTCTCAGGAAAATACACCAATCTTTGTCTTTGAAAATGAAGAAGGAAAAATCTTAGGTCATCTCTTTTGCATCATTAAAGAACCACAAAGTCTCGCACAAACACCTATCAAAACGCTTTTTATTGAAGACCTTTGCGTTGATGAAAATGCTCGTGGTCAAAAAATTGGTGAGCAGCTCTGCCATTTTGCAGAAGAATTTGCCCAAGAAATTGGCTGTTACAACTTAACCCTCGATGTATGGAATGATAATGTCGCTGCCTTGCGCTTTTATGAACGTTTAGATCTAAAGCCCCAACAAACAATCATGGAAAAAATTTTAAAGAAATAGGAAAAGTGCATGAGTAAGAGAGAAAACAACTGCAATACGAAAAACGTGACTAGCCACAACCAAACAATAAGACTGCCCAAAATATTTTTGACTCTTTCTGCAGAAGAAACTACTAAAGGAGCTTTTTATAATGATTTCAAGAAAAATCTACTAAATACAAAAAACGGTTTAAGCCGTTTTTTTATACTCAATTCCAGCCGATTTTATGATAAAATTCCCTCTAAATTTACAATTATTTCTCTTAATTCTTTTTCAAGAATTTCAGGACTAGCAGTGATGCTCATTAGTAGAGTATTTAAAGATTGCTCAAATTGATTAGGAAGAAGGCTTGCATGAGCTTTTGCATACGACATCATTCTCTTTTCGCCGGGGTGGGTCAATTCATTAACTGCAAAAATAATGTCAAAATAGGATTCTAAAAAAGCTGTAACACGGTGATTAACGCTAACAAAGTCTTTTCGTTTTGCTGCTTTTAAAATCTGCGTATCGTAGGACGGCAAATGTCCGGTTAACAAATTAAAATTTCGTGAAATGATGTTGTCTTTTAATTTTTGAGGAAAAGGAACGTCAAACCGTTTTTTCAATTTTCCTAACTCTCCATTGGAATCATAAAGAACCTTGCAGGTTTTTAAATTGTGCCAGAAGCAGGTGGTGTAGCCATTTCCTGCTCGGCACTTTTCGACGACATTTTCAATATCTATCGCAAAATCACGAATGTTCCGATAAAGAATATCAATATCAATGCCATTATTTAAGGTACAGTCGTCTTCCAATTCCCAAAATTGATTGCTTATTTCCATATAAGAACAATATTGGGTCAAAATCAACTTCCGACTGTCTTCATCTGGAATGCTCGTGCAGTAAATATATAAATCATAGTCCGAAGTCTCATCATAAGTTTCTCCGCTACGAGATCCGCCTAAAGCAATCGCTGTCACTTCTGGTAAATTGGAAAATGCTTTCCAAAGTTGTGTAAAAACTGTCATTTTCTCCTCCGATATAAAACTTTTCCTTATTATACATTATATTGCTACAAGAAAAAACTCCTAAACTTCAATTTAGGAGCTTTTCATGTCTTACCGCACTTCTGCACCAATCGTTACTTCAAGAGACTTTTGGATTTTTTCCATATAACGAGCTACTTCCTCATCTTCCAGAGTATCCTCTGGATTTTGGAAAGTTAAGGTGTAAGCCATTGATTTCATGCCGAGTCCCAGTTTTTCACCTGAGAAGACGTCAAATAATTTGATATCTGTCAAGCGTTTCACACCAGCAGCCTCAATAGCTTCAACGACTTCTTTGTGACTGATTTCTGCTTTCAGAAGCAGTGCTATATCACGTGTTACAGCTGGGAATTTGGTAATTTCTACAAATGGTTTTGCTGGTTGAATTACTTGTTCAATCGCTGTCAAGTTGATTTCTGCTACATACGTTTCTGGGATATTATAATCCTTAGCAGTTACTGGATGAACTTGACCAACAAAGCCAATGACTTGTCCGTCCAGCAAAATGGCTGCTGTACGTCCCGGATGCATGCTGGCTAATGCTTGCGTCACTGTGTATTCTACTTTCAGTCCTAGGCGGTCAAACAGTGCTTCCAGAACTCCTTTTGCATAAAAGAAATCAACTGGTACAGCTGGAGTTTGAAAATCCTTTTCAGTAACCAAACCTGTCAAAGCAAAGGCAAAGCTGTTGATTTCAGTTGGCAATTCTTCCTGTGGATTCCCCTTTTGCTCGAAGACTTTTCCGATTTCATATAGAGCTAAGTCCTTATTTTTACGTGCCACATTATAGGCAACGGTATCCAAAATGCCAGCTACCATATTTTGACGAAGGACACTACGATCTACTGTCATAGGCCACATTAACTCTGTCAAGTTACTTGGGTTGGTGCTGAATTGCACAGCTTTTTCAGGAGTGGTCAAAGCATAGGTGATAACTTCTGTCAGACCAGCACCTTCTGCTACTGTGCGAACCTTGCGGCGGAGTTTTTGGGTTTCTGTCAATTCACCAGCTGTTCCGTCATCTTTAGGCAAGGTTGCTGGTAATTTATCATAACCATAGATACGCGCAATCTCCTCATAAAGGTCTGCTTCAATATGAATGTCCCAACGACGGCGTGGTACGCTGACTGTGAATTCCTCTGCATTGCCAGTAAAACCAAAACCAAGACGGCGGAAAACATCTTCAATATCTGTATAAGTTAATTCCGTTCCAAGTACACGATTGACATCTGCCAATGTTGAAACAACTTCAACATCTGATGTGTCCACTTGACCCGCTGAGACGATACCGGCTTGTACCGTTGCACCTGCAAGATCTGCAATCATACTAGCCGCAGCATCTAGAGCTTCTGTTACTGTCGCTAGGTTAATTCCTTTTTCAAAACGAGAAGATGATTCTGAACGAAGATTGAGACGCCCGCTAGTTTTACGAATGGAGGTTCCGTCAAAAACTGCTGCTTCAAGCACTACACGGCTTGATTGAGGAGAAATTTCCGTTGCAGCTCCACCCATGACACCAGCAAGAGCGACTGGCTTATCTGCTACCGCAATCACAAGATCGCTCGTTTCTAATTCGCGCTCTTCATCATCAAGAGTTACTAATTTTTCACCCGCATGCGCTTCGCGCACCACAATTTGATTGCCCTTAAAAGTATCTAAATCAAAGGCGTGCATTGGTTGACCAAAGTAAAGCAAAATATAATTTGTCACATCTACTACATTGTTGATAGGACGAATTCCTGCATTCATCAGCAAATTTTGAAGCCATTGCGGACTTGGAGCAATGGTTACATTTTCCAAAATACGCGCTGCATAAAAAGACGCCTTATCCGTTTCAATCGCAACAGAGAGTTGTTCTGCAGCTTGCTCTTGTGCTTCTAACAACGGAAAATCTTTAAAATGAACTGACTTGTCGTAGATAGCTGCTACCTCATACGCTACTCCACGCATTGAAAGCGCATCTGCACGGTTCGGTGTGATAGAAAGCTCAATAATTTCATCATCTAAGTCAAGGTAAGGAAAAACGGAATCCCCCGGCACAGCTTCTTCTGGCAGGATTTGAATGCCATCGGAAAATTCTTTTGGAACAACCGAGTCCGAAATGCCTAATTCTCCAAGAGAACAAATCATTCCAAGGGATTCTAAACCACGGATTTTTCCTTTTTTAATCTTATAATTATCTGCAATACGAGCTCCTGGAAGAGCTACCATAACCTTGATTCCTGCTCGTATATTTGGAGCACCGCAAACGATTTGTCGAAGCGCTTCTTCTCCAACATTCACTTGACAGACATGGAGATGTGTTTCAGCTACATCTTCACAGCTAATCACTTCACCAACTACAATTTTTGACAATCCCTCAGCAGGAGAGCTGACCCCTTCTACTTCAATCCCTGTCGTTGACATTTTTTCAGCTAATTCTTCACTTAGCACATCAACATCAACTAGTTCTTTTAACCATTTATAACTTACTAGCATAATTCATCTATATGAGTGCATAGAAATCTTTGAGAACTATTGTTTCTGCTCAAAAATTTTGCCTCATATTACTTCCTTTCTTTTTGAGGCTGGGACAAGTGCCCAAGCCAAGTGCTTTTTCGCTTAATTTAATTCTTTCCGAATGAGCCAGTCAATATCAACCGTTTCACCAGTCGCATACTCATGCTCACTAAAACGCTCAAAACCATATTTAAAGTAAAAGTTTTGCGCTTTGAAATTCTTTTCCCAAACACCTAACCAAATCCACGAAAACTTTCGTTTAGTAGCTTCTTGCATGGCAAAATTAAACATTTCCTTGCCAAAGCCCTGTCCTTGATAAGGTTTCAAAACATAAATCCGATGAACCTCAAAAGCATTCTCCATTGAGTGTTTTGATTCTACTGGCTCAGTCTGTGCTTGTCCCCAGTTAAATTTAAGAAAGCCAACAATCTTTTCTTTCTCATCTAGTGCAAAATAGGTCTCCGACTCTACTTGCGCCAAATCCTTCTGAATCTGCTCAAGGGAGAGTTCATGAGTAAAATAATCTTGCATATCTTCCACTTTGATATAAGGGCCGAAAGTTTCTTGATAAGTTTGCACTTCCAGTTCTCGTAGAACTTCAACCTGTCCTTCTTTTACTTTTACTAACATAGCATTTATTTAAATTGTTCTGAAAAACGAACATCACCTTGATAGAAGCCACGAATATCATTGATACCGTAGCGCAGCATAGCCACCCGTTCTTGACCCAGTCCAAAAGCAAAGCCAGAATAAATATCAGCATCAATGCCACTCATTTCAAGGACACGAGGGTGCACCATTCCAGCTCCCATAATTTCAATCCAGCCAGTCTTTTTGCAGACATTGCAGCCTTGCCCACCACATTTAAAGCAAGAAACATCCACCTCAACAGACGGCTCTGTAAATGGGAAATAGGACGGACGCAAACGAATGCTGCGGTCTTCCCCAAACATCTTTTGCACAATGAGCTGCAATGTCCCTTGAAGGTCTGCCATAGAAATATTTTTTCCGACAACCAAACCTTCAATTTGATGAAATTGATGAGAATGCGTCGCATCGTCCGTATCCCGTCGGAACACACGCCCTGGCGAGATCATTTTCAGAGGTCCTTTAGAAAAATCATGTGCATCCATCGCTCGAGCTTGAACTGGGCTGGTATGAGTACGCAGCAAAATTTCTTCTGTAATGTAGAAAGTATCCTGCATATCACGTGCTGGGTGGTCTTTTGGTAAATTCATTCGTTCAAAGTTGTAATAGTCTGTTTCAACTTCAAAACCATCTACGACTTGATAGCCCATCCCGATGAAAATATCTTCAATTTCTTCACTTGTTTGGCTAAGAACATGACGATTCCCAGCAGAAATTTTCCGACCAGGAAGGGTGACGTCTACAGACTCACTCGCCAACTGATTGGCAACTTTTTGTTCTTCCAATAATTTTGCAGATTCTTCAAAAGCAGCAGTCAACACATCTCGCGCTTCATTGACATGTTTCCCGATAATCGGACGCATATCAGCAGAGACGTCTTTCATGCCTTTTAAAATCTCTGTTAAAGAGCCTTTTTTCCCAAGAACAGAAACTCGTAGATTTTGCATTTCTTTTTCATTTTCAGTCGAGATTTTTTTCAACGACGCCAGAGTTTCTTCTCTAAGCTTATTTAATTGTTCTTCAATGGTTGACATAATTCCTCCAAATATAAAAAACCGCTTGTCAGACTCCATAAGCGGAGCGTTGACACGCGGTACCATCCGTTTTCATCTGGTTTTCCAGACCTTAATTCTAAATCCTATTGCAAGTGAATTTACCTAGTTTTCATCTAAAGAACTCTCAGTCTCTGGTTCTTCTCCCTGTCAAACTTCCCCTAAGCTACTAGTCTTGCGGATTCTTATTCAATTAATTGGTATTATACCAAATTTTATAGGACTTGTAAATAGACCTTGTTTAAAAATGCAATCACACTTAACATACATTACAGGCAGCAGTCAATTCTATACTAGCTCGCTCAAGTATTCGTAGCGCTCATATTTCTCCAAAAGTAAATCGTTTTTACCATCCAGCTCTTTTTGAAGTTCAGCGAGTCGACCGAAGTCCGAAGCATATTCCTGCATTTCCCGCTCAATAGCTACAATTTCCTCCTCAAGCTTCTCTATATCTCCCTCAATAGACTCCCACTCCTGTTTTTCAAAGTAGCTTAAGCGCTTCTTTTCCTCTCGCACTTTAGCTACTTTTTCCTTTTCAGGTTGTTGGGAAATGGCAGATCTCTCTAGCTCAAACGCCTTTTCATCCAGATAATCAGTATAATTGCCGAAATATTCTCTGATAATTCCCTCTTCAAAGGCTAAAATCTTATCTGCTACTTTATCAAGGAAATACCGATCGTGACTAACAGTCATAACTGGGCCGGCAAAGCTTTGCAAAAAATTTTCCAGCACCGTTAACGTTGCAATATCTAAGTCATTAGTCGGCTCATCCAACAGCAAAACATTCGGCTTTTCCAACAATAACTTGAGAAGGTAAAGCCGTTTTTTCTCTCCTCCAGACAATTTTTCAATCAAAGTTCCATGAGTGGAGCGAGGAAAGAGAAATTGTTCTAGCAGTTCAGCAATAGATGTCGTCCCCACAGATGTCTTAACTTCTTCTGCGACTTCCTGCAAGAAATTAATAACGCGCTTGGATTCGTCCAACCCTTCAATTTGCTGTGAAAAATAAGCCACACGAACTGTCTCGCCAATCATAAGTTGACCAGATTGAGGTGCTAATTTCCCAGCAATTAGATTGAGCAAGGTAGATTTTCCAACACCATTATCCCCCACAATCCCAATCCGATCTTTATTTTGAACTAACAAATTGAAATGAGAAAGAATCTTCTTATCACCATAAGCAAAGTCCACATCTTTAAATTCAATCACTTTCTTCCCAATCCGACTGGTCTCGAAATTCATTTCTAAGTCTGTCTGAATCGCTTGATCAGATAAATCTTTTTTCAAATCTTGAAAACGATTGATTCGAGCTTGCTGCTTGGTTGCTCTGGCCTGTGGCTGACGGCGCATCCAGGATAATTCCTGCTTATAAAGTTGCTGCTTTTTATGGAGAAGGGCAGCATCTCGCTCGTCTTGTTCTGCCTTCAAACGAACATAATCTTGATAATTTCCTTGATATTCAAGCAAATCTCCGCTGTCCAATTCAAAAATCCGCGTCGAAACATGATCTAGAAAATAGCGGTCATGGGTAATGAAAAGAACCGTTTTTTTGGAATTCTTCAAAAAATTCGTCAGCCATTCGATACTATCAATATCCAAATGATTTGTCGGCTCATCAAGGAGCAATAAGTCATCGTCTCCTAACAAGACTTGCGCCAATTGCACGCGCCGTCGTAAACCACCCGACAGGTCGCCTACCTTAGCAGATAAGTCGTTCAAACCTAGCTTCGACAAAACAGTCTTAACTTGACTTTCAATTTCCCAAGCTTGAAGAGCATCCATTTCAGCCATAATTTTCTCTAAACGAGATTGATTGCTTTCATCATAGTTAGACAGCAATAGCTCATACTCACGAATGAGCTGCATTTCTCGCAGATTGCTAGATAAAACCGTATCTAGTACCGTTTTGTCGTCATCAAAGTGCGGTTCTTGGGTTAAGTAACCAATCTTATAGCCCGATTTAGCAGAAAAAGGATTGACATCCCCGTCAAATCCAGATTTTCCAGACAGGACATTCAAAAGAGTCGTTTTTCCAGTTCCATTGACCCCAATCAAGCCAACCCGATCCAAATCATGAATAATAAAGGAAATATTTTTAAAAACAGTCTTATCTCCCACCGTTTTAGTCAACTTTTCAACAATAAAGTCACTCATCTTCTCTCCTCTACAAAAGCTAAAATAGCCTCCAGACGGTTATCCAAGACACCATTCACAATAGCCGTCTCAATCTCAGTCAAGAGCTGTCCTAAAGCAGGCCCCGGCTTAAAACCAAACTCTTTGATTAACAGGCCACCATTGACGACAATTTCATGTTTATCATGAATCGTTAGTGAATCATAAGTAGAATGAATTTTTTCAAAATCAACCGCTAATCCCTGTGCTTGACGAATTTCTTCTGCTTGTATCATCAGGTCCAGTTCAAAACGATAGCATTCTTCCTTATCCAGAAAATGCCTTTGGCGGATAGTATAAATCGTGACAATTTGCTCTACGCGCTTTTGAAATTCATTTGAAGTTTTCCAATGTTTGAGGAATTTTTTAACATTATTTACTTGAAGAGCCATTAAAAGAGTAGCCCAGGCTTGCTCTGAACTCGTAAATTGAAAATCTACTTTAATATCAAACATTGTTTTCAATTGTGATTGGCTGCTGCGCATGTCAGGTAAATAGTCCGTTGCACCACTGGCAAGCAGACTTTTCAATCCTTTACGCCAATAAGACGCTGTCAGTAGTTTGTCAAATTCAATGAAAGTCCGCTCCACAGAAATTTTTTCTAATAGCGGCGAATACAGTTTCATAGCCTGAAATGTGTCTGTGTCCAAGTCAAAACCTAAAGCTGCCTGAAAACGAAATCCTCGCATAATGCGCAGAGCGTCTTCGTTGAAACGTTCCGAAGGTGTTCCTACAGCACGTAAAATCTGATTTTCTAAATCAGCTAACCCTGCAAATAAATCAATCACATTCCCTGCTTCATCCAAAGCCAAAGCATTGATCGTAAAATCGCGCCGTTTTAAATCTTCTTCGAGAGAACGAACAAATGTGACATGGCTAGGTCTGCGATAGTCTACATAGATATCCTCTGTCCGAAAAGTCGTCACTTCGTATTCATGATTGTCTTCTAAGACTAAAACTGTCCCATGCTCAATTCCGACATCAATCGTTCGCTCAAAAATACGTTTGGTTTCTTCTGGATAACTGGAACTTGCAATATCCACATCATGAATCGGTCGATTCAATAAAGCATCGCGGACCGAACCACCGACAAAATACGCCTCAAAACCGGCATTCTTAATCTTCTTTAATACTGGTAAAGCCTCCTGAAATTCAGAAGGCAGATTTTCTAATCTCATAATAAATATTCCAATCCGTAGACAAGCTCTTTTTTCTTGACCACTTCCTTAATACCTAAATTCACCCCCGTCATGAAAGACTTACGATCGTACGAATCATGACGAAGTGTCAGTCCTTCACCTTGTCCGCCAAAGATGACTTCTTGATGAGCCACCAATCCTGGTAAACGAACCGAATGAATACGCATGCCGTCCATTTCTGCACCACGCGCTCCTTGTAATAACTCTTTTTCGTCCATTGCACCCTGATGTTTTTGGTGGCGCACCTTGCTGATCAATTCAGCTGTTTTAATCGCTGTGCCGCTCGGCGCATCCTTTTTCTGATCATGATGTAATTCAATGATTTCCACATCTGGAAAATATTTAGCTGCTTGCGCTGCAAATTGCATCAAGAGAACCGCTCCCACAGCAAAATTAGGAGCAATCAAGCCTCCCAGATCTTTTTGCCGAGAAAGCTCAACTAACTCTTTGATTTCATCTGATGTAAATCCAGTCGTTCCAACCACAGGAGCAAAGCCATGTTCTAATGCAAAACGAGTATTTTCATACGCTACTTTAGGAGTTGTAAAATCAACCCATACATCCGCTTCTACGCCACTCAAATCTTCTTTCTGATTAAAAACGGGAACACCAGCTACTTCTCTTTCTGGAGTGAACGGATCAAGCAGTCCAACGAGCTCTAAAGCAGGATCTTCTGTCACCATGTTATAAGCAGCTTGTCCCATTTTTCCTTTGAAACCAGCAATAATGACCTTTATACTCATGGAATTCTCCTTAAATAATCGGAATATAAGCTAAGGCAATACTTCCAGCACCCAGGTGAGTTCCAATCACACTACCAAATGTCGCAATTGGAATCTCTCCGGAAACACCATCTTCTAACAACAATTGATGTAAATGTTCTGCTTTTTCCAAAGCATTTCCATGAATAATCACCACTTGGTAATTTCCTTGTGCGGTCTGCTCTTTAACAATCTCAATTAGGCGTTTCGTAGCTTTTTTCTCGGTACGAATCTTTTCATAAACCTCAATGACACCCTCGTCATTAAAGTAAAGAATCGGCTTAATACTGAGCAAATTCCCCAGAATTGCAGCGCCGTTCGACAAACGACCGCCCTTTACCAAATGATTTAAGTCATCTACCATGATAAAAGCGCCAATTCCCTTGATTTGAACGTCAAGATTGCTCAGAATTTGCTCAAACGCTAACCCTTGTTCAGCCCAGTTCAAAATATGCTCCACCATCATTCCAAGCGGCGCACTTGTGATTTTTGAATCTGGAAAAGCAATTTCTAAACTTGGAAATTCATCTTTCAAATACTGAATATTTTGATAAAAGCCAGAAATGCCACTCGATAAAAACAGTCCAATGACATGAGTATAACCTTGCCCTTCTACTAAAGACAGGTTGTTCACTAAGCTAGCGATACTCGGTTGGCTAGTTTTTGGCAATTCACTAGAGGCTGCCATTTTTTGATAAAATTCGCTAGCAGAAAGATTCTTTCCTTCGATGTACTCAACCCCGTCAATACTAACGGGAATATCTAAGACAAATAAATGCTCATTTTCGATGACTTTGCTATCCAAATATGCTGACGAATCAGTAATTACGGCTAATTTCATGCATTAAAACTCCAAATTGATACCTGGTAAATCCAAGGCGATTTCTGTTACTTCATAGGTCAAACGATTTAAGACGGACAAACTTGGACGAGCAAGTTGTTCCACTTCGTCCTGCTCAAATTCACTTGGCTCATTGACAATTTGTCCCATGATATGGTTGACTTGTGAGATTGTTCCACTAATTACAAAAGCATCAAAGACAATCATAAAGCTCACAATTACAACGATAGAAGTTACTTGTCCTTCTTGATCTTGATTTAACAATTGAAAATTGACATCCACTTTTGTTTCTGGGGTTCCGTTTTCTTTTTCCCACTCTAAATTACGTGCGTCATAGTGATATTGACTGACAAATTCTTTTTCGCGTTGTAATTCCATTTCATTTCTCCTCAAAATATGCGTTATTAAAATTATAACATATTTTCCAGCGCCTGACTATTTTAATCAGTATGAAAATCATCTCCTTTCAATCTTTCTTTCAGATTAAAAAAAGGAGCTGGAGAAATTTTTTTCCAACTCCTAGAACGATGAAACTCATCATTACTTATTCAATGGTTTGCGAAGCGCTCCGAATAACACACCACTTACAATTGCGCCAATCAAGATGAAGATGATATAGAGAAGGGCATTTGAAGTAAGTGCAATAACGAAGATACCTCCGTGCGGTGCCATGAGTTTAATACCAGCCATGCCGACAAGTGCGCCTGCTAAAGCTGAACCAACCATAAAGCTTGGAATGGCACGGGCAGGGTCAGCAGCACCAAATGGAATAGCACCTTCCGTGATGAATGAGAGACCCATAACAATGTTTGTTAAACCTGAATTGCGTTCTTCTTCGGTGAATTTATCTTTGAATAGAAGGGTTGCGACAAAGACTGCAAGAGGTGGAACCATACCACCAGCCATAACTGCTGCCATTACAACTGAACCACCTGTTGAAACAGTTGCAGCAAGAGTTCCTGTACCAAAGATATAAGCCGCTTTGTTGAAAGGACCACCCATATCAATAGCCATCATACCACCTACAACGAGTCCAAGGAGGACAGCTGAACTACCAGATAAGCCTTCTAGGAAACTATTCAAGCCAGTATTGATAGCGGCCATTGGAATATTTACCAACAGCATCAAGAAACCAGTTAGCAATGTACCTAAAAGTGGATAAAGTAGAATGGACTTGATACCCTCAAGTGATTTTGGAAGACCACTCAAGGTTTTTTTAAGGAAGTTTACAACGTAACCTGCAAGGAAACCACCCACTAGAGCTCCAAGGAAACCAGAAGGTACACCAGCAAGTGCAAGAGTTGCTTTCCCACCTTCAGCAAATGGAATTTTACCAAAAGCAAGACCTGCTGAAGCCATACTACCTGCTACAAAACCTGGTGCTAAACCTGGCTTTTCAGCGATAGAATAAGCGATATAACCAGCCAGTACAGGAAGCATAAAGCCAAAGGCCAAACCACCAATATTCTTAAACATTGCTGCCAACTCATGATAAGTACCGAGATTTGCTAATTGATCTTTTGGCACTCCCATTGCTTGGTCAATCAAGAATGCCACCGCAATCATGATACCACCACCGATAACGAATGGAAGCATTTGGCTAACACCACTCATCAAGTGTTTGTAGAATCCACCTGCTGCATTTGTTGAAGAGGAGGCAGCTTTTTTATTGGCTGCATGATACACTTCTGCTTTTCCTGATAGTGCTAAGTTAATCAACTCTTCTGTCTTACGAATACCGTCAGCAACTGGGCGGTTAATCAATGGTTTACCGTCAAATCGATCCATTTCTACAGCTTTATCAGCCGCAATAATAACCGCTTTTGCTTTTTGGATATCTTCTGCGGTCAGTTTGTTTCCGATACCACTAGCACCGTTGGTTTCAACCTTGATACCAACTCCCATTTCAGCAGCTACCTTTTGAAGAGCTTCTTGCGCCATATAAGTATGTGCAATTCCTGTTGTACATGCTGTTACCGCAACAAGGAAATCACCATCTTTGGTTGCTGGTGCTACCGTTGCGGGCTCTGCTGCTTTATCAGACGCTTGGTCAAATAACACAATCACTTCGTCTGGTGAAGTCACTTGACGAAGTTTATCTGCAAATCCATCTTTCATCAGATATTGGGACAATTCTGCAAGTGCAGCCAAGTGAGTATCATTCGCTCCTTCTGGTGCAGCAATCATGAAGAACAAATCTGTCGGTTGCCCGTCTAAACTTTCATAATCCACACCCTTGTTTGATTTTGCAAAAAGAACGGTTGCTTCTTTTACTGCGGCATTTTTGCTGTGTGGCATGGCAATTCCGTCCCCTAAGCCTGTTGAGGTTAAAGCTTCACGAGCCAAGATTCCTTCTTTGAATGTTTCAAAATCCGTCACATAACCACGGTCAACTAAACGATGAATCATTTCATCAATAGCAGCTGTTTTTTCAGTTGCTTGTAAATCAAGCAACATCACATCTTTTCTCAGTAAATCCTGAATTTTCATATTTTTTCTACCTCTACTTTTTCATACGTTTCGTTAATAAAAGCGGCTGTCGCTAAGTCATCAGAGAAAGTCGTTGCCGTTCCGCAAGCTACTCCCCATTTGAAGGCTTCAACAGCATTTCCTGAACGAACAAATTCGCCAGTAAAGCCTGCAACCATTGAGTCACCAGCTCCAACAGAATTTTTTACAATTCCCTTGATTGGTTTTGCAAAATAAGCTCCGTCCTTTGTTACCAAAAGCGCTCCATCACCTGCCATAGAAATAATGACATGTTGCGCACCTTTAGCTAGAATTTCACGAGCGTATTTCTCAATCTCATCCAAATTTTCCAGCTTCACTCCGAAAATATCGCCCAGTTCATGATTATTTGGTTTTACCAATAATGGTTGAAACTCTAGTGAATCAATAAGTGTTTGTCCCTCGAAATCACAAACGACTTGTGCTCCAGTTTGTCTCGTCAGGCTAATCAGCTCTTTGTAGACAACATTGCCTAAATTTTTATTGCTTGACCCTGCAAAGACAACTGTATCTTTCTCTGACAGCCCTAAAAGAATATCTTTTAATGCTGTCAATTGCTCTGGTGAGACAGTCGGACCCGTTCCATTGATTTCTGTCTCAGCGTCTGCTTTTATCTTAACGTTGATACGCGTATCCTCTGACACTTGGACAAATTGGGTCGCAATCGCTTCATTTTCCAAGGTGTCAGTAATAAATTTTCCAGTAAAGCCACCAATAAAGCCAGTCGCTGTATTGTCAATTCCCAAACGTTTGAGCACACGACTGACGTTGATGCCTTTGCCACCGGCAAATTTATCATCGCTCTCCATACGATTCACGCTTCCAACATTGACCTTATCCAAACGGACAATATAGTCAATAGAAGGATTAAGCGTAACAGTATAAATCATACTTCAATAACCTCCGTTTTTTCTTTTATCTTTTCCAATTGCTCACTGGCACAAGCACTGGTAATAATACTTGCACGTTTGATAGGTGCGACTTTCACGAAAGAGGTCTGACCGATTTTTGAGGCGTCAGCTAAGATATAAGTCTGTTTGGCGTTTTCAAGAATCGCTCGCTTGACTGCTCCTTCTTCCATATCAGGCGTTGTATAGAAATTTTCATCAATCCCATTCATACCAATAAAAGCTTTATTGAAATTCAACTGACCGATTTGGTTCAAAGCAACACCACCAATACTAGCATCTGTCGAGCTTTTAACCACCCCTCCGATAATAACCGTTGGAATATTTTTCTCAACTAATTTTGTAGCATGGTGAATGGAGTTGGTCACAACCGTCATATGTTTGCTTGAAAGCTCATTGATTAACAATTCATTTGTCGTTCCAGCATCAATAAAAATGACATCCTGTTCTTGTATCAATTCCGCTGCTTTTTGAGCAATTCGTAATTTATCTTGAACGTTTTTGATAGATTTTTCTTGATTGCTTTCTTCCTCTTGAAGAAAATGAATGCTTTCTGCTCCACCGTGAATCCGACGCAGTTTTCTTTCATCTTCCAATTCATCTAAATCTCTGCGCACTGTTGATTCAGACGTATTTAACAAACGAACTAAGCTATCCAGAGAAACAACTTGATGACGATTGATTGCTTCTAAAATCACCTGCTTGCGCTCTGATTTTAAGATATACCTCACCTCTTCCTGCAATCGTTTACAGATTTATTATACACCATTCTATTTCAAAGTCAAGCATTTTCTTTCAAAAACTATCACTTTTTTAATAAAATAGCAAAATGCAATAAGAAAAGGCTGACATTATCATTCAACCTTTTCTCTTTTATACTGTCATACTGCTGCTTTGATTGCTGCTTCAACAGCTGCTTTTTCTTTGTCAATCAAATCAATACGAGCGGAAATTTCTTTGATTCCCATGCTGATGTTACGGCTGATAGCCAAGTCAGACAATTGTGGTTCAAAGAAGGCTTTGTATTCTGCCAAACGTTCATGCGTCTTGAAAGCATTTGCTGGATAAATGACAAATTTATCAAAGCTCATATCTCCACCGAGAGCTGCCTTGATCCAATCCCAGTTTTCACGCGCCCAAGTCCAAATCGTTCCCTGAGTAAAATCATGTTGTAAGAAAGTAAAATACCAACTCATGGCCAAGTCTTGTGGCTTCACAACATCTTTATTTTTCCATTCTTTTAAAAGACGTGTCAATGTTGCTTCACTCTTCGTATAAGACAGAGCCGAAGCCAATTGACGTTGGAAGTTACCATCAACCGTTGCAATGTAGGTTGCTAGATAGTTATCAGTCAATTCTGCTGTCTCATGGTGTTTGATTTGGTTAATCAAAATTTGCAAACGAGTGGCTGCTGGAAGTTTTTCCAAGTTTTCTTGATGTGCTTCAAAAATTTGGCTAGCTTTTTGACTCGCTTTTTCATCATCAGCCGCAATCATATTCGCTACAACAATTTGACGAACCAATTCATCTTCGTCTGTTTCACCGTCTTTCGCTTCAAATCCAAGTCGGTCAAAGTTAGCTTGATTCAGCTTAACGAGTAATTTCTTGAAAGCAACCTCTGTTTCTGTTCCTTCGTCCACAAAAGTCCGCAAGCTATTTAGTACAGCCTTCACAGCAGATACTACAAGATAAGACTTTTCATTGGTCAATTTTTCGATAACTGGGATTAAGTCTGCAAATGAAACAGAACCAGCTTCAGCCAACAGACGACGTTCTTGTACTACTTGTAACTTACTTGTATTATCCAAGTCCGTAATAGTTGCCAAAATATTGTCTAGCAATTCGCCTTGATAATCAGTAATGTAATGCGCTGTATTTTCCGTATTAAGACGAAGTGCTCCTTCATTTTGAGCTGCAAGAGCTGTATAATTTGGAATTTCAAGCGTTTCTGTTTCTAGGGTATCTGGGATACCAGTCCAATTACTATTCAACGGTACAACCCATAGACGACCTTTTTCTTCTTTTTCTCCAATAAAGAATTGTTTTTGAGAAATTTTGAGAGTGTCATTTTCCACAATCGCTGTCAAAACAGGATAGCCTGGTTGTTCTAGCCACGAATCCATGAAAGCTGCCACATCACGCCCTGAAGCTGCACCGAGAGCATTCCATAAATCACGACCAATTGTATTACCATATTGATGTTTGGCAAAATAAGCATTCAAGCCTTTTGCAAAATCTTCATCTCCTAGCCAACGACGAAGCATGTGCATAAGACGACTTCCTTTGGCATAAACAATCGCTGGGTCAAACAAGGTATTGATTTCATCTGGGTGTTTGACTTCCACATGGACAGATTGAACACCGTCAGTTGCATCCCGTTTTAGAGCCAGTGGAACACCTCCTGTTTGGAAGTCCTCAAAAATGTTCCAAGTTGGTTCAATGGCATTCACACAGACATATTCCATCATATTGGCAAAACTTTCATTGAGCCAAAGGTCATCCCACCACTTCATTGTAACCAAGTTACCAAACCATTGGTGAGCCAATTCGTGAGCAATCACAAGAGCTACTTGCTGACGGCTTGTAACAGTTGAGTTTTCATCTACTAAAAGATAAACTTCACGATAAGTGACCAAGCCCCAATTTTCCATAGCTCCTGCAGAAAAGTCTGGCAAAGCTACATGCAGAGATTGAGGAATTGGATACTTCACCCCATAATATTCTTCATAAAAGTCAATAGAGCGAACTGCAATATCTAAGGCAAATTCCAAATTTGAAGCAGGGTGAGCTTTGGTAGAGTACACGCCGACCAAGGTACCATTCTTCGTTTTTGCTGTAACGCCCTGCAAATCACCAGCCGCGAACGCCAAAAGATAAGACGACATGCGAGGAGTTGTTGCAAACTTCCAGATGCCAGTTGCTTTTCGATTTTCTACATCAACTTCTGGCATATTTGAAAGTGCGATTTCTCCTGCTTCTTGGTCAAATTTCAAAGAAAGATCAAACGTAGCTTTTGCTTCTGGCTCATCTACACTTGGAAAGGCTTCACGTGCAAAATGACTTTCAAATTGAGTAGAAAGAACTTCTTTTTTGACTCCATTGACAGTATAGTAAGAAGGATAAATCCCTGTCATATTGTCTGTAATTTTACCCGTATAAGTCAGCGTTACTTCAACAACTCCTGCTTGACCAAGCTCAACGTAAACTGCTTCATTTTCATTATCTACAGAGAAAGGACGAGCTTCGCCAGCTACCTCAACGGATTGGATTGTCAAATCCTTTTGATGAAGAGAGATTTTTTCTCCCTTTGCTTCCCCGCTAATGCTGACCTTACCTGTGAATGTTTTTTGCTCCCGATTCAAATCTAAAAAAATATCATAATGTTCTGGAACAAATGTTTCAATAAAATGTGCAACTGCTTGCATGTATGTCTCCTTAATAATATAATCTGTAACTATTGTAACATAATTCACGTGTCCTAACACAATTTCTCTATCGTTTTCCTCATTTTGTGATAAAATAGAAATACGTTACTATTTTAAGGAGAAATCATGTCTGAAATTTTTGATATTACGATTGTTGGTGGGGGACCTGTGGGTCTTTTTGCTGCTTTTTATGCTCATATGCGTCAAGCAAAAGTAAATTTGATTGATTCGCTGCCTCAGCTCGGTGGACAGCCAGCCATTCTCTATCCTGAAAAGAAAATTCTGGATGTTCCTGGTTTTATCAATCTAACAGGTGAAGAATTGATTGAGCGTTTGATTGATCAAGTAAAAACATTTGAAACAAGCATACATCTCAATGAGACTGTATTAGATATTGAAAAAAACGATGAATTATTTACCTTAACAACTAGCAAAGGAAAACACATCTCAAAAGCCATTTTGATTGCTATGGGAGGTGGTGCTTTTAAACCACGTCCGCTGGAGCTAGAAAATGTAGACCAATTTGAAAACATTCACTATCACGTGTCAAATATCAATCAATACGCTGGGCAAAATATTGTTGTTCTAGGCGGTGGTGACTCTGCTGTTGATTGGGCATTGGCTTTTGATAAGATTGCACCGACCAGCATCATTCACCGCAGGGATAATTTCCGTGCTTTAGAACACAGTGTCAATGAGCTAAAAGCTTCTACTGTCACGATTAAAACACCATTTGTCCCAAGTCAACTTATAGGCGATGGAAACAAACTCACTCATCTTGAGATTACTAAAGTGAAAAGCAATGAAACAGAGCTCTTGCCGCTTGATCAGCTTTTTGTCAATTATGGCTTCAAATCATCTGTTGGAAACTTGAAAAAATGGGGACTAGAACTCAATCGCCACAAGATTATCGTCAATAGCAAACAAGAAACTTCTGTCGCAGGTATCTATGCTGCTGGAGATTGCTGTAGTTACGACGGAAAGATTGATTTGATAGCCACAGGACTAGGCGAAGCTCCTACAGCTATCAACAATGCTATGAACTATATCTATCCCGACCAAAAAATACAGCCAAAACATTCGACCAGTCTTTAAAAAGCAAAAAACTTGAAGTTCTCAAAAGAGCGCTTCAAGTTTTTTATATGTGCTTATTTCACGCTATCCATTTTTTCTCGGCAAGCCCTTTCAATGAGATCGAGTTTTTCAACACTTTCCTTTTCGTCTTTACCAATTGAATAGATGTATAGTTTGATTTTAGGTTCAGTCCCTGACGGTCTGAGTGCATACCATGAACCATCTTTAAAGTAATATTTCAAGCAGTTTTGTTTTGGAAAATCAAGATAGCCATCTTTAAAGTCAATCACTTTTTCAAGTTCCATTGCTCCAACTGTTGTCAACGGATGTTCTCTAAATTCTTCCATCATGCGACCAATTCGCTCTTGACCTTCTACACCTTCTAGCTCAAGCGAAACCTGTCTTTCATTATAAAATCCAAATTCTGTATAGATATCATTTAAAACATCTAACAAAGTCTTACCTTGTTTTTTAAAGTAAGCAGCCATTTCCACAATCATCATAGAAGCACTGACAGCATCTTTGTCTCTGACAAAAGTTCCATAACAGAAGCCAATACTTTCTTCATAACCGAACACATAAGTTTTTTCTTTGGTGCGTTCATATTCATTGGCTTTTCCACAGATATTTTTAAATCCAGTTAAAGTCTCAACTGTTTCAATGCCATATTTCTTTGCTATTGCTCTAGATAAATCACCTGTAACGATAGATTTCACCATGACAGGGTTTTCCGGCAAATTGTTGAGGGCATAACGTTGAGAGAAGATGTAATAAGCAAGCAAAGCACCGATCTTATTTCCGTTTAAAAAGATATAATCGCCATTCGCATCTCTTACTTCGAGAGCAACACGGTCACAATCTGGGTCATTGGCAATCAAAATGTCACAATTATTTTCTTTTCCAAGCTTTTCAGAGTAAGCAAATGCTTTTGGAAATTCTGGATTTGGATAACCAACTGTTGTAAAATCTGGATCAGGAAATTCTTGTTCTTTTACGACGAAAATATTTTCAAATCCTCTTCTCCTCAGAATTTCTCTGACAGGAATATTTCCTGTACCATTCAAAGGCGTATAGCCAACTTTGATAGATTTATCAACATCTTCGTTGATCGTTAAATTGAGAACTTCTTGGTAGTAATCTTCTTCAACAGATGGATCAATATAATTTGCAAGACCGCTTTCCAAGGCTTCTTCAAAAGGAATGGACTTGATGTCTTCAAAATTCACAATTTCATCCATATGACCTGCAATTTGTCCTGCAATGTCATCTAAAATCTGTGAACCTTCTTCCCAATACGCTTTATAGCCATTGTATTCTTGTGGATTATGACTAGCCGTTACCATGACTCCTGCTTTACAGTGCAATTTTCTAATTGCATACGAGCACATTGGTGTAGGATGAATGCCATTGTAAATATAGGTTTTAATTCCATGAGCAGCCATGATAGAGCAAGTCAATTCAGCAAATTCTTTTGATTTATATCTGACATCATAACTGATTGCAACGCCTCTTTTAATCGCTTCTTCACCATGGTCTTTCAAGGTTTCAGCTAATGCTTGGGCTGCTTTTCCTACCATGTATTTATTCATGCGGTTGGTACCAGCACCCAATTTCCCACGAAGACCAGCTGTCCCAAACTCAAGACCCTTGTAGAATCGATCTTCGATCTCAGCTTCATCATCCTGAATAGACAGCAAATCAGCTTTTGTTTCTTCATCGAAAAAATCATTGTTTAGCCATTGTTCATAAACTTCTTTGTAGTTCATATAACGACTCCTTTTAATATATTATTTCTCAATAATTCCATTCTATACTACCTTTTCGTTTTTATCAATCCTTTTTCCGATTTTTCTTTAAAACGCTTGCAGTTTTTTATTTAAAACAGTTACTTATATGTAAACTTCATAGATTTTATCTCTCAGTGGATGATTGTTGATTAGGTAGATTTTAATCAATAAATTGAATATCATTCTCATCTAATACAAGAATATCCTGATAAGCAACATCTAGCTTAGATAATAGATCAACAGACTTAACGTAATGCGCATGTAAAAACAAGACTGCAGAATAAACTTTCTCAAACTCATAGTCTGGTGCCAGCTAAAGCTTGATGTCATGGTAGCAATATTACAGGAGACATATTGGAAACTACTTAGCTTGTGCTAATTTGTCTTGATAATTTTCTTCAATAGCTTTTGCAATAAAATCTTTTTTTATTTTTGTAATAAATCTAATATCGGTAAACAAATGAAAAACTGTTGATATATACCCTCCAATATCTAATTTTTTAATTGCATCTTTCGCCAACTTTTCATTCTCTGTATATACAGCAAACAATTCAATACTACCAATTACGATTGCATTTACCGAAGACGCTATGCTTTCAGAAATCATAATAACCTTTCTTGTTCTCACTTCATGTAAAGTTACATTTTTCTTTAGTGATTGAAGTAACTGATCTTTAGTTATCGTTTCGTTATTCTTTTTATTTTCTTCGCAAATAATCGTAATTCTATGAGCAACAGAAATTATGTAATTAATCATCTCTGCTAATACTGTCTGAACTCCGACTGACCCCAAAAAATTCAATTTCGCATAGTCTATTCCTGATTCACATAATTCCTTGATAATACCCGAATCTACCAACAACTGCAAAAATGGTAAGCTTAATCCTTCTTTCGAATACTCGTCAGATTTAATATGGTAGGCTTGCTTAATAAATGCTAGACCTATTGTTGCCTTTGATTCTTTATATCTTTTTACCGTATATTCAAACATCTTTATCAGATTTGCCTCAGCTATAGCAGCTGGCTTATCCGATGTATCCTTTCCTACATGTAATGTACGAAATGCATTGTCTTTTCCAAGTGACATAGTGTTTGTTAAAATATTACAAGTTCCAAATAAATAACCCAACCAAGGATCATGTCCTAATGTCTTGGCTCTATGATTCGTTCCGCTCAGCTTCACATTAAATTTTTTTGTACCACTCACCACATCGTATGGAACATGATTTATATCTGCTATTTCTTGAACTGAGGCATGATAATATCTTGAGCCCTTTGTTTTGTCGCTCTCCGCCTTATTCTTCATAGTACTTGCTTTGTCTTTATCATATACAGATTTCTTAGCCTCATTAGCTGTGGTATTGTGTGACGGTCTATCCTTCTTATTTTTGAACGCATCAAAATTAACAGAGGGTTGTAAGAATTGACGAATCATTTGTAATACTACTGCAATAAGAATAAAAAGAGCATCAGTTTTATTCAAACCTGTTTGACTTTTGAACTCACTTTCAATATCATCGTATTCTTTCTCAAGTTGAGCCAGCTCCTCCTCAGATAACAAATCTTCCATTCTTAAAATCGTATCATACCCTTGGCTGTTAACATACTCTACTAAAGAGGCATAATTCGATATCTCAGGAAGTATATTAATTGATTCGACAACCGCTTCGCTACCAGTCATCTTCTTATGAGTATCCATAAACTGTTCTGCAAAATCACTAGAATGATCAGCCATAAATTTCATGACCATTATCATCTCTTTTTCTCTATACGAAATCATATTTATGTCTCCTCATTCAAGGCCTTATTGATTACAGATGCTGGACAATTTATAGCATTCAAGAGTTTAACTAAACAATTTATCTGCCTTTCTAACTCTTGTTTTTCAGCATACATTTTATTATATGCATCAAACAAAAAATCTACTTTTTCTTTCATTGTAATACTTATGTTCGAGATACTTCTCGAAGCTGCTAAATTTTTGCAATCTTCCTTCCTCCTCTTATTTTGATTTATCGCTCTGTTCTGCAAACTCCACATACTCGTCTTGAATACTTCTTGGAGCAAGCGGAATATATGTTTTTTCTAAATAGTCATTCAATCTGATATTATGAATGCCTGTTGTTTTGCCTTCATGGATCTTTGTACCTCCCATCCAATAATTTACAAACATAAGCTTAAATACATAGAATGGATTCAAATCAAATATTCCATTTAGGTGTAATTTTGCAGTAAAGTTATTATTCAGATAAGTGTTGTCATCACTCTCAAAATAAACCACTCTACCAACAGGTTTATCGCTTGATCCACCAGATTTTTCAATAAGAATGTCCCCTTTTGATAAAGACTTTTTCTCAACTTTATCAAGAGGAATAATCCTCGTTGCTACATCCGTGAAATCAATAATTCCCTCATCCGTAAAATTAGTTGTCCTTAAGACAGGAACACCAGTATTATCAGGATCATCTTTTCCCCATTCTCCTCCTTGCGGCTTATCAAATACAGAAGCAAGTGGTACAACCTTGTATACTGATTGGTCAGTTAACATATCACCGAACATCTCGATAAATTGCGATTTACCCGTAAAATTTTGATTTATCGCTCTGCTCAGCGAGTTCAACAAATTGGTTTTGAAGTTCAATGTTCGCTAACGGAATTGGTAATTTATGAACTTGGTCTTTGTTAATTGCTTTGAAGGTTGACCCCACACCCATATTTGCTATGGTATCTTCAATAACCCTCATTGCATAGATAATAAACATAGTTGTGGTTTTTTCTTCTATGGGTCTGATTGCCGCCAAACCTCGTCCAATACAGCATTCCTCAGTTGCTATATTTGTACTACCAACAGGGGCTCTTACAGACATCAGTACATCATTCGCTATTGCAATTCTTGAAGGGGCGGTAGTCCATGTAGTAGCTTCACGAATATATAAATCCCCAAACTCCGTTTTGCCCTGATAAAATGCCATTCCATCACCAGTATCATTATACGTTTTCCCATCAGGTGACTGCCCCATGATGATGGTAGCCATATCACTTAGTATGCCTTTTTTGACATCTGTGAACATCTCGATAAATTGCGATTAGTTTACCCTATAAATTTCCTATGTGACTGCTTCACGTTATTTTGGTTAACCATTGCATACTGCAATGTCGTATCAATACTCTGATGCCCTAAAAGCTGTTGCACTTGTTCTATTGGCATTCCTTTATCAATAGCAGTAGTTGCCAATGTTCTACGGAATTTATGTGGATGCACCTTATGCAAGTTCAGTTTTTCTCCTAGATTTCGAAGTCTGATCTCAACACCACTAATAAGCAAACGATTGTAAGGTTTCTGTAGTGATACGAATAACGCTTCATTAGAATCCTCTCTGCTATTCAAATACTTTTGTAGATGTAACTTGGTTCTTGCATCGAAGTATACTCTTCTCTGCTTATTACCTTTTCCTAGAACAACACATTCCCTATTTTCAAAGTCAATATCATCACAGTTAAGCTTCACAAGCTCTCCAACTCTCATTCCAGTAGATGCAAGAAGATCAATCATAGCTAGATCTCGCAATCCATCACATTCGTCTCTCATTATTTCTAAAGCTTCGTCTGTATAAGTCTCCTTTACAGTTTTACAGGTCTTAACCTTATGAATCCTTCTAACCGGGCTCTTGACGATATAATCCTCATCTTCAAGCCAAGCAAAGAAACTGGACAGAATTCTTCGTATATTATCAACTGTAACTTTACTGATATTGTTTTCTTCCTGATATCCATCTAGAAACATTCTCAAATCATCAGTTGTTATTTTCACTACATCTTTATCTATCTTTTCCACAGCATTTCTAATAGTTGATTCATAATAATGTACTGTTTTGTTAGAGCATCCTTCCACTCTTTTTGCTGCAAGAAATAGCTGTATCAAATCAACAGTCTTACTTTCAGATTTTTCTTCAGAAGAAGAAAGACAGTCACATAAAACCTCATGCAACTGTCTCATCTGCTCTTCTCCCAAATACGCTTGCATTTTTTGTTTTATCTTGTTTATTAGTTCATTTGTCATATCGGTAATCTCCTCGTTACCGACATCACTACCCCACTAATATTAAATGCGGATATTAATAGTACTGTTCAATATAGCTGTACGCTTTGTCAAACACGTCCTTATCCTTTATTTTGTATTTAATCCAAACAACACTTCTTAGGGCCTTCTTAACTTCATTCTTTCCAGTTGTTGTTTTCTGCCATCCATCGAATCTAACGATTTTTACGATATCATCGATGTCTGAAACTATTCTTTCTACAATGACAGGTGTCTTATCGTTACGAAGTCCGTTAAATAATTCTGTAAGAGCAGCTTTTCCTCTGTCGATTTCTTCTTCAGGGACAACTTCTTTTTCTGCACGTACTGCTTCTTTAGCAAGCTCTAACAGCAATTTTAGGAACTCAATGCTAGTAACCAATCCTTGCTCATGCTTTTCTCTAAGCTCTTCCAATTTTTCACCAAGCTTCTGGAACTTAGGATTTCGGCTATGCTTTTGAATTTTTGCAACAAGATCGATTTCAACCTTCATTGTAGTTTTCTTGATATCCTTTTGCTTCTCGATAAACTCATCGATTAACGCAGCATCCAATGTAAGAATATCAACATCATCATGAACCTCTCCGACTTCAATATGCTGATAAACAAGTTCAAGTGTTTTCGCTCCAAGGGCCGCCCATACAAGCTGTCCTCTGTTATCAGTCGGTTTCACTGATTCGTATACCTTACTAAGCCATACATAATCGTATTTAAATGGTTCAAGGAACGGATCAGGTGATAGTGCGTTCCATGCACGATTTAAAACTCTATAATCTGCTGCAAACTCATCTTTGATTTTGTTATTTGGCAGGCATTCCTGTGCGGCCAACAATCCTTCCCAGCCTTCTACAGTTCTGTCTACTCCCATAAAATAGCTGAGACATTTTCTCATAATTGCAGGAACTTGCTTCTTAACTTCTTCAATGTTTGTAACAACCTTTTTCATGCCTGCTTCATCGAAGTTCAATGCTTTGGCGACATTATCAAAGATACCTATATAATCAACGATCAAACCGTTAGTTTTACCTTCATCATAAGTACGATTTACTCTGCAGATTGCCTGAAGTAAGTTATGGTCCTTCATAGGCTTATCTAAATACATGACCTGTAAAATTGGAGCATCAAATCCAGTCAAAAGCTTGTTAGTTACAATTACAAACTTTAATGGATTGCTTGGTCCTCTAAACTGATCAAGTACCTTCGCTTCTTCATCACGGCTTCTCTTATATTGTTTGTAACGGCCAGCTTTATCATCACCTGTAGTCATGACAATTGTGGATGCTTCTGGAGGAACCAACTTATTCAATTCTTCCTTATACATCAAACAGCATTCACGATCATAAACAACAATCTGAGCTTTATATCCGTTTGGCTCAATCTTTGTCTTATAATGGTTAACAATATGTTCTACAACCTTTTTGATACGCTTACGGTCATACATGATGGCTTTCATCGTAACATTTTTAGAAAGTTCGCCTTTATCCTCGTCAGATAAACCATCCGTCATTTCATCAAATGCCTGATCAAGCTTTTCTTTATCAACATGTAAATCAATCGGAACTGGTTCAAAGTTAAGTGGTAGTGTGGCATTATCTCTGATGGAATCTGAGAATGAATACTTACTCATGTAACCACTCTTATCTTCAATAGCACCGAATGTTTTAAATGTATTCTTATCGAGTCTATTAATTGGAGTACCAGTTAAACCAAAGAAGAATGCATTAGGTAAAGCTAGACGCATCTTTTCACCGTAGTCACCTTCTTGTGTTCTATGTGCCTCATCGACCATAAGAATGATGTTATCTCTCATGTTAAGAGCTTTTTCAACATCACCAAATCGATAAATTGTAGTAATCGCAATCTTACGCATATCCTGTTCAAAGAAGTTCATCAAATCTTCTTTCGTTGATAAAGACTGTAGGTTTGGAATATCTGCTGCGTTAAAATCGCCCGTAATCTGCGTTTCCAAATCAATACGGTCATCAACAATAACAACTGTAGGATTTTGAAGTTCGGGCATCATTCTAAGTTTCTGAGCAGCAAACACCATAAGTAATGACTTACCAGAGCCCTGAAAATGCCAAATCAATCCCTGCTTTGGATATCCTACTTTGACACGATCAATAATTAAATTTGCTGCTTCATACTGCTGATATCTACAAATAACTTTAATCTTACGATGTTTCTTATCCGTAGAAAATACTGTGAAGAATTGCATGATATCCATCACTTTCTCAGGAGTAATCATATCTGCAACACTAATTTTTACATCAGCAAGACTACCTTCTACTTTATGATCCGGAGTATGCCAAGGTCCCCACTTAGTAAGCGGCATATTTATCGAACCATATCTATAGCATTTTCCTTCTGACGCAAAGTTGAACACATTAGGTACAAACATTTCTGGCACCGATTTTTCATAGTCAGAAATATCCTGAGCACCATCAAGCCATGAAATTGCATTTCTTACTGGTGTTTTAAGTTCACCGATCGCAACGGGCAATCCATTGATAAGAAGCACTATATCAAAGCGTTTGCCATTCTCAATAGTAGGATATACCCACTGGTTAGTAACAACGTACTCGTTTTTATCAAGTTCCGCTTTTGTAAGAGTTCCAAAAAGCTTTATTGGTGTCGGTTTTCCATCCTTACCAAAAGAATATGAATTTTCTTCAAAAACCTTTTTCTTAAAACCTTCATTTTGAGCAACCAAATTATCTGCCGGAAAAGGCTGCAACATAGCACGAAGTTTATAAATAACTTCATCAGCTCTGGATGGTTCCTCTTCAATTTCAGGATTTAATCTTATTAAAGCATTCTTTACCATGGACTCTACCATCACATCAGAAGGTTCTCTATCAAGCTGTTCTGCCGGGATATATTTCCAACCATTCTTCTTGAGAGTCTCTATAAAAAGTTGCTCAACAGTATTATCTTCATTAAACTGTGACATAGTTTACTCCTTCCCAGCTGGAATTAAATTCTCAGCTATAATTTTCTTACTTAAGGCATCCAGATCCTTAATTGCTTCTTGTAGTGCAAATTTTGATTTATCGCTCTGTTCTGCAAATGCAGAAAATCTTATCTGAGCATCCATATTAGGCACTGGAACAATAATGTGTTCTAAATCTTTCGCGTAAACATGCGGTTGTCCAGACCCTCTTTGCATTAAAAATATTTCTTCCTGCATCGTCCTAAGTCTATGATACAAAAATACTTCATCTAGCTTATTTGTATCTTTTGTAAGAACAGTATTGCAATCCGATGCAAAAATAGGCATATTCCAATAATTCACATACCCAGCATTAGCCCCCGAAGCACTTACTGTAATTATTCCTGCCATTCTATTTGATTCGTTATGATAACAACTCGGTTCAATCCCAGCTGCAACAACAGGTACATCTCCTTCCACCACATTATCACGTGTAATTATTTTACCTTTTTCAATGAATGCGCATTCGCCTAATTCAGCGGTATTTTTTTCATTGCCAAACCACTCGATAAATTGCGACTTAACGAGCTCATCAGTGGCTAAAATAAGCTTTTTATACTTATCCTTCATGTCGTAAATAGCCCATAAGACCTCCGCCAATTTACGCTGTTCTTCCAAAGATGGTAACTCAAATTTCAGTTCTTTTAGATCTCTCCAATTTATGGTTGGAGATAAAGATCCAACAGAAATCTTAATCGCTGCATCTAAGAAATAATCTGATTTTATAAACATTGGGAAGAAATCTTTGTCGATTACATCTTCCTTTGGTCTTAGCACCATACCATGTGCAGAGAATATTCCATCAAACGGAGCTATTGCAACTTTCTTCTGATATGCTCTTCTTTTTCCAAAAAGCACATCTCCCTTTTTCATGATTAGCTTGTCACCCTTAGGTGCAACATCAGCTCCGTACCTTGTGATGTAAATACTGTCTGAATCCAAATGTTCTAAACCTAGATATGTGTGCTTATCCTCATCAACAGGCTTCTTCTTTTCAGTACTATTAAATGCGATTCCATCGAACTTAAAAGTTCCCATTATGCACACCTCCTCACATCGAAAATGCGCATATTTTCAGTGCTTCTATGCCCGATAAATTGCGATTCCACTAATTCATCAGTCTTGTTTATTAAATCTTCATACGCATTCTTAGTTTCATTGATTGACCATAATGTTTCAGCTAATTTGCTTTGTTCTGGCATTGATGGAAGCTCTATAGCAAATTCTTTTAAATGTGTCCATTTTACACGAGGTGATAAAGACCCAGCTGATTTTCCTACAGCAAAATCAAAAAGGAAATCATTCTGAATGATAAATGGCAAAAGATCAGGATCAACCTTGTCCTCTATTGCTCTTATAACAGTAATATCTCCTGAGCAAATTCCATCAAATGGTGCTACTGCTGCCTTCTTCAAATAAGCACGTCTTCTACCAAATAAAACATCGCCCTTTGAAAACTCCTTCGTAAACGAATTCTCTGTGTCGTCACTCCAGGATGATAACGTAACATTTGATGGAGTAAGATGCTCTAGTCCAACTATTCTTATTCCGGTTTTATCACCTTTATTTGATGATTTAGCCTCAATTGCAATATCTCCAAGCTTAACTGTCGCCATTACCATCACCTCCGATCATTTTATTTATTGATTCAAAATGTCTTGATGCCATTTCAGCTGCTTCTTTCCAGTCTGAATAACATTCTTGGACAGTTCTATCATCTTCTTGTTCCTCGCTACTTGTCTGAATATACAAAGGAATACTAAGAGAGTAATCATTCTTTGCTATATCCTTTATAGTAACCACTTTAGCGATATCACCATCCGACTCATATTTGTCGTATGCTTTAGCAATCTTTTCAATATGCTTATCTTCAAGGTAACTCTGAGCATTCTTTCGTGTAACTTCATTTAGTGCATTAATAAATAATACTTGTCCTTCACGATTTACAGCTTTTCTAGTCCTGCAAATGATAATACATGCCTCCATTGGAGAGTTGTAGAAAAGATTAGGCCCTAAACCAATTACACATTCTACAAGATCAGACTTAACCAGCTTCTCTCTCATGTCTTTTTCTTCATTTCTGAATAAAACACCGTGAGGAAACAGTATCGCACATCGTCCCGTCTTTTCATCAAGGCTCTTTAATATATGCTGGAAAAATGCATAATCAGCACGCCCCTGCGGTGGTGTTCCTAAAAAGTTACGTCCGTACTTATCTGACTCAAAAGCTGTTCTATCCCACTGGCTTATAGAGTAAGGAGGATTTGCTAAAATCAAATCAAACTGTTGTAATTTTGCATGATCAGTAAACGCCGGTGTTTTTAATGTATCCGCATTTACAATATTGAAGTCCTGTACACCATGAAGAAGAAGATTCATTCTTGCAATCGCTGATGTAAGAGTTACAATTTCTTGTCCGTAGATAGAAAGATTTCTCCATTCAAGTCCTTGTTGTTTCAAATACGCAACCGCAGAAATTAACATACCTGCGCTTCCACATGTAGGATCATAAATTGACTCACTCGGCTTTGGTTTAAGCATTTCTGTCATTAAATTAACTACAGTTCTGTTTGTATAAAATTCCTGTGCTGTATGACCGCTATCATCTGCAAACTGTTTGATAAGATATTCATATCCCTGACCTAATTCGTCAGCAGGACAATTTGCTATAGATAATGTTTTAGTGCTGAAATGTTCCAACATGTCTTTCAAAAGTCTGTCTGGCAAGCGGTTCTTATTAGTCCAGGATGAGTCACCAAAAATACCATGAAGCTTCTCAGGATTTGCCGCTTCAATCTTATGGAAAGCTTCAATAATTGCCTTACCAACATCCTGCGATACATTTCTTACATCATTCCAATGTGCTCCGTCTGGAATTTGGAACTGATGGTTTTCTTCCCAATCAAGTGCCTCTTCTCCAAACTCAGCTCTTACCTTCTCACATTCCTCGTCATAAACATCACTAAGACGTTTGAAAAATAAAAGAGGGAAAATGTATTGTTTGTACGCTCCAGCATCAACATGTGTACGAAGAAGTACTGCTGAACCCCAGAGGTATTTTTCTAATTCATCAATTGTAATCTTACTGCTCATCGACATAACCTCCTTCAATCAACAATGCTTTCATCTTTACTTCTGCTTTCTTAACATTTTCCAATGCTTCGAAATATTGTGCTCTCACTATTTCAGGAGCAACAACCTCTTGTTTTTTCTTTTCAATATAAGTATTTACTGCAAGCGTATTTCCTGCTGCATCTAAATCAGCAATAGATACAATCTTACATTTTTCAATGACATCTTTATACTCCTGATAAAGCTTGAATACTTCATTGATATCATTCTCTTCCATTAAGTTTTGTGCGCGTTTTGGAGTATAGATATTTGTCGCATCAATCAGGCAAACCTTACCTTTATGTTCTGGTCTCTTATGATTATTCAAGAACAGAATACAAGCAGATACGCCAGTTCCATAGAACACACCACCTGCAAGAGCCACTACTGCTTCTATCAAATCACTCTTGATAAGCTGTTCACGGATATCTCCTTCTTTGCCGTTGTGGAATAAAACTCCCTGTGGAAGAACAACTGCAACTTTACCGTCCATCGGTTTCATGGATTTAATCATGTGCTGAAGCCATGCAAAATCTGCATTAGAATCTGAAGGACAGCCCCACATATTACGGCCATACTTATCTGATTCAAAGCTATCAGCTCCCCACTTCTCCTGACCAAATGGCGGATTTGCAAGAACACAATTAAATTTCTGAAGCTGTCCATGTTCAATAAACTTTGGTGTTCTCAAAGTATCACCCTGTGCAACCTTAAAGTCGCTAGCACCATGTAAGAACAAGTTCATTCTTGCAATTGCTGATGTAGACAGATTATTCTCCTGACCATAGATTCTTCCGTAAGTCATTTGCTTATCGCCAATGTGACGAATTGCCTCAATCAGCATACCGCCAGTACCACAAGCCGGATCGTATACAGTGTCTCCTGGCTTAGGATCCATCAGCATAACCATCAATTTTACAATCGTTCTTGGTGTGTAATATTCACCAGCATTTTTCTTAGATAGGTCAGCAAACTTCTTGATGAGGTATTCATATGCATCACCCATTACATCTGCGCTATAGTTTTTATTTCCGACCTTCAGACTAGACATGTGTTCGATCAAATCTTTTAATCTTTCATCTGTAAGCTTTGTTTTGTCGGTCCAAGTAACATCATCAAAACTTGAGAACACTCCGCTAAGAGTTCCTGGATTAGCTCGTTCAATACCATTCATAGCTTTGACGATAATCTTACCCACATCCTGACTTGCATTTCTTAAATCTTTCCAGTGACAGCCTTCTGGAATTACAAAGCTGTGATTTTCATCAAATGCAGCAAATTCCTCGTCGCCACCTGAAAGTTCTAATGCTTCCTGAGTTTCTTCATCATAAACATCGCTTATTCTTTTAAAGAACAAGATCGGTGTTACATAGTCCTTAAACTCATCTTGGTTAATTGGACCTCTCAAAATATTACAAGCTTCATACAGATGAGCAAATAGCTTCTGACTTGTTGTCTCTTCGTTTTCAGGGATAGAATCTTTCAATTCTTGATCCGCTGTCTCTGTCGCTGATTGAATCATAGATTCTCGACCTCCAGTCTTAACTTTTTTATCTTCAGAACGTTTTATTCTAACGCTCATATCATCGTGCATTTTCTCCATCACCGGAGGATATTTGTTTTCAAATAGTATCAATAGCTGCATAAGCTTCTGATCTAAGAATGTCAATGCATGCTTTCTTATATCTGTCGGAATGCCATAATATGCTTCTGCAACTCCACCACAGATGGCTGCAACCGTATCACTGTCTCCACCAATAGATATTGCATTTCTAATTGCATCTTCAAATCCAGTAGACTCGAAGAAGGCCTGTAAAGCTAGTGGTACTGTTTCCTGACAGGTTTCATTAAACTGATATGTATCGCGAATTTCATCCAAAGTGAAGTTCATTGGATAATAATTCTTATCAATGTAATCTCTTATTTCAAAGATATTGCTTCCCGTCTTGGCCATAAAAATCGCAACAGCGGTCGCTTCAGCACCTTTAATTCCTTCTGGATGATTATGACTAACTTCTGTCACTAATCTTGACAGTTTCTTAGCTTCCTCAATACTATTAGCAGCAAAACCAGCTGCACTTACTCGCATTGCAGCTCCATTTCCATAGCTGTTATATGGCTTAGGATCATCAGAAAAAATCCATCCATAAAAGCTTCCACCATATCCGCAGTCGGGATAATTTCTACCAATGTTCTGCATACATTCAACCGCATTTTTCGATAAATCACTATGGTCTTTTTTACTTACCAATATCGCCTGCGCAATTGCTAGACTCATGATACTGTCATCGGTAAGAAAACACTTATAAGTTAAAAACTCAAAATCTTTACTTCTGTGATTATTCCATTCAAAACGAGACCCGACGATATCTCCGATAATCGCTCCTAACATCTAACGACCTCCTTAAATTCTTGCTTGAAGTCTTGATAACGTTGAACTCCATCTATTTTCTGCCTCTTGGATGGCTTTCTTATATGCTTCAAGTTCTTTTGTATATTCCTCGGCTATTGATTTTTGTTCTTCAATAGAAGGAAGTGGAATTTCTATATTATTTAATTCCTTATAGCTGATATTCATTACTGCAGTACCCTGCTGTCTAGTAACTAACATCTTTCTTCCTAGCGGACTATCAAAGAATAGCTTTAAATAAATTGTGGATAAGCTTTCGTCTGTAGCTCTAATAACTATTACATTCGATGAAGCAATACATGGATATGTCTGCTCCTCAAATATAGCTATTCTTATAGCTGTTCCTCTTGCAGGTATTAAAAGGTCACCTGTCTGGAGAATATAGTTTGTAATCTTTCGATCCTCTTCATCTAAATGATCCAAAGAGGAATAATCAATTTCATACTCACCAATATTAGAAATATTAACAACACCAATACTTCCGTTAGGATCTTTTCGATTGATTGCTTTTCCTCTAAAAATAGAAGCAACCGTTCCAAGCTCCTGTTTTTTCACATTTGACTCCTGGAATTTTATCCAATCTTCGTCTTGAGCTTCAAATATTCTATCAACGTTCCAATCTCCCATATCTGTCAGCTCATCTTCGAGTACAAAAGTGTCATCTTGAACTACAAGTTTTTTATTACCTGTTTTACGTGCATTTTCATCCTCAAAAACAAATCTCTTGATGGTAACTTCATCTGTTCTTCCAGTTGTAATAATAAGAAGGAATGTCTTTACTCCTGTATTATCGAAAATCCCTGATGGCAAATCAGATATCTCTTTTAGGCAATACATTGATTGCAAGAACTCTCTTAACTCTTTTACTGTTCCTCCAGCAAATGTAATTTTAGCCGGTAACACAATTGACAAGATACCCTCGCTTTTTAAATGAAGAGCTAAGTTCTCGGCAGCAATCATGTCATACTCTCTGCAAATAAACTCAGAACTTTCATCAGCTTTATCTCTGACACCAAACACCGGAACAGATAAAATCAAATCAAATTTTTCAGATGTAAATTCATACTGATATATATTTATCTGCTTGATATCAACCATGTCATTGTCGTCAAACATCTCATTTAAGACTTTGTAATAAAACGCATCCATTGTTGTCAAAGTAAAATGAGAATCATAATGTGTTTCAACAAGCCTTTCTAAAAATGGTGAAAACTTCTCCGCTTCTGCAATGAGAACTTCTTGAAAACCATCGATGAAATTCTTTTCCATTTCATCAACAACTGACTCAGGAACTCTAAACTTTGATCTGTCATCCCCATATTCTAAAATGTCAGTCCAACTAAGTTCATCGAATCCCTGTAAAGTTCTATAGATATCAACAAATCTTTCTTTCTCTGGAAATGGATTAGGAATCTCAAAATCAGTAGCAACACTTTCCATTAATTGATACAATTCGTCATAATCCATTTCGTTTTGAGCACAGTCCTGAAGGACCATTACTTTTTTCAATACAGCTAAAACACTTTGATATTCATTCGGCGTATTATTCCCTCTTATAGCATTAAAGAAGGAATACACTCTATCGATTCTTTTATCATTCTTTTTCATGAGCAGCTCCTCCTGCTGTTAGATATTCTAAACCTTCTAACGATACTATATCACCATGCAAGTTTGTTGTCAATGTATTTTGGTATTTGTATACCAAAGTTTTCAAATCATTGATTTTTATCTTTATCACCTTATATACAATCGTTATAGGGTGAACTCCAGGGTTCATTTTTTTCTTGCTATCTATCTCCTAATGTCAACCTTGTCTTATGGACCAGTTCCCACACAGCCATTTCCGAGCATAAAAAGAAAGGCTTTCCAGCAGCCAATCGTACTCTTTAACGATAGTTCTCTGAAAAGCCTTTTATTTACTACATTATTTTTACTTCTTAGGGTTCACCTTTGACATCAAGACTACCGTCTCAACTTGTTCATCATTGTCCAAACTTATATTTAGATCCTCATCAATGATAGGTAGCTTAAAAGTAATGGATTTTAGCCATTGCCCATTCGCCTGTTTCTCTTCATAAATTTGAATTTCTGAAATGAGTGCTTCTATTAACTGTCTGCGTTCAACATCATTCATGACTTTATAAAGTTTGTCAAAATAAATCAAAACCTTATATATATTATCGCCAGTAAGTTTCTCAGCTTCTATTGTTTCTTTTTTTGCTTTAGCTTCTATTAACTGACCTTCTAATTCCTCAATTTTATCGTACATACGATAAAGTCTATCATCTAAATCGTTCTTCCTTCTCTTATAGTGTTTATCCTCAACATCTAAATTATCTATTTCTTCAATGAGCTTAAACTTTGTAGAATGACTTTTTCTTAGCTCTTTTTGGTAATTATCTATCTCATTTTCAATCGCTGATGTATCAACTTTCATGTTGATTTTTTCCTGCATCATAGATGCAAATTTAGGATTGCTAACTAACTTGATTATTACTTCAGCAACAGCATCATCTAACAATTCTTCTCTAATTTGTTTGTTATAGGTGCATTTATGTCCTCTATTCATAAGTCTATGCTTACAACCATAGTAATAGAAGTCTTTATACTTCGTCCCATCTTTTTTATATTTTATAGATTTGTTCCCAAACATTCCAGCTCCACATATTGGACACTTTACTATTCCTGATAATAAGTGTGTCCTCATGTTCTTGCCCTTATTCACATGTTCATACTTTTTAGCTTGTGCTTTCAGTTTAACTTGTGCAGCCTGCCACACTTCATCCGGAATTATTGCTTCATGAATACCTTCTGCTATTAAATAATCGTCCTGCTCTACTTGTCTGTATTCATTTCTCGTTCCATGTACTTTTTCTAACGTTCTTCTTCCAAATGCAATTTTCCCATTATATACAGGATTTTTAAGAATCTTCCTTATCAATCCCGCATCGAATAATGGATTTTTCCCGTTTTGCCTTGGAATTTTTCTTATTCCATGATTTTCTAAATATTTTGATAGCCCATTTGCACCAATGGTTGTATTCACATATTGATCAAAAATAGTCCTTATTGCGACTGCTTCTTCCTCATTGATTAACAACTTACCATCGACGAGTTTATATCCATATGGAGCAAAGCCTCCATTCCATTTCCCTTCTCTTGCCTTCTGAATACGACCTTCCATTGTTTGAACACGAATGTTTTCTCTTTCTATTTCAGCAACAGCAGACAAAACAGAAATCATCAATTTCCCTGCATCTTTAGATGAATCAATCCCATCTTCAACACAAATGAGATTAACTCCAAAATCTTGCATTGTTTGTAGAGTTGATAGGACATCAGCAGCATTCCTTGCAAATCTTGATAATTTAAATACCAAAACAAAAGATACTCCATCCTTTCCGGATTTTATATCTTCCATCATACGAGTAAACTGAACTCTACCTTCTATAGATTTTCCAGACTTGCCTGCATCTTCGTATTCGCCAACAATCTCATAATCGTTATAAAGAGCAAAAGCTTTCATTCTTGATTTTTGTGCCTCTAAAGAATAACCATCTATTTGTATTGATGTAGATACTCTTGTGTAGAGGTATACTTTAATTTTTTCTTTTGACATAGCATTAACCTCAATATATTTCTCTATATCTTTATATTTCCAAAAAAGTTTGGACTTATATATCAAGTATATTATATCACTTTTATTTATTTTTATCAATCTGTGTTTTTGCCATATCAAAAATATTTTTATTTTCAATGTTATTATCTACTGGCATTGGATCTGGCAGATTATCCAAATCTAAAACACCAGCATACTTTGTAATTAGATTCGCAAACAAATCAGCCAGTCCATTCCAGTCATTATCCACATGCATCCCCCCTTTTCTTCAAACTCTTATATAATCAATCTATAACTTTCTCATCTAACTAAGTTTCATGACATTGACGGGTGCTTAGGATCAGCAACATTGGAATCTCACCACCGCCCCTGTTAAGATGAGCCGGCTTTCACTAAAGAAGTATCATTATCATTACTTAGGTCATGGCTCACAAAGTTATCCTTGTCCTTTATTTTTTAAAAAATTATTTGTCGCTCGTTTCCTTATATCCTTGTTTTTGACAGTATTCATTTAAACCGAATTTCTTCAGCAGGAAAGTTATGGCGTAAATTTTCTTTCGCTCACTAAGTAATTAAAAGTCCCGTCTTGGTCTATTCAGTTGTCAAAGTACAAATACCAGAAAGGGATCATTCTTTTTATCTTCCAATTTGCTTTAACCGACATTCTTTTCTTCGAGAAAGTAAAAGAGGTCAAACTCCCCTTCACTTTATATAAGGAAAATTTGACCCCTTTGGTTACCGAAATTCTAAATTTCTTCGATAAATTTCTTCAGCTTCGCCAAGATTTTGTTTCTTTTCTTAATCAAAGCCGGGTGTGTTATACTTTTTAGCCTTGCTACCGAGCGTACGGTTTCATCCTGAAAGTATAAACGCTCTATGATGTCCCTTTCTTCTGCATTGAGCCTTTATATAGCATTTCTGACGGTTTCAATCATTATCTGTGTTTCCACAATCTTTTCGACATCAACACTTTCATCAATGATATTATCTGAAAAATGTCCATCCTGATCCAAGGACGAAAAAAAGAGCAAGTGGTTTTTTCTGTCCACCTGCTCTAAATACTTTTCATGTTCTCTTTCCCGCCAGTAGACTTTGTATATATCCTCACTGACTTTGACTTTTTGTCCGCCTACATATAGATAATATTCTTTTTTCATTTCGAAGTCCTCCGTTTCTTTTGACTGACTGTTTTTCAGGCAAAAAAAGGAGGACTTCTACACTTAGGCATACGAAGTCCTCTAAAACAGAAGAATAAGAATACTTCTTTAACTACTCTTGCGTGTTTCAGCTTGCATCTGAAACAATAATCTACTATAGAGATTATAGAAAAGAGGAATGTTTTGTTTCTTTGGTATTTCTAACATTGGATGTTTAGATTCTTCCATATTCGTTTCCTCCATTTTATCAATAATCTAAATAGTCGGTATCTTTATCTTCTTCACACATAATTGATTTTTATTCATTTTTTAAGTTTCTATTCTATCAAATAGTTTTATAATCTCAGAATCCGAAAATCCTAAGGCATATAGTTTTTCAAACAATATTTTTGTTAGCCTGTTAAAATTCTGATTTCTTAACTCAATTATTTTCTTCTCACTTTTGATAACAAAATATCCTTTACTTCCACGACTAACAATCAACCCCTGTTTCTCAAGAACTTTTAATGCTTTTTGGACGGTTGTAGGATTACACTCTTCCCTCTCTGCTAAAGTCCTTATGGGAGGCATCTGTTGCCCCGGTACATACTTACCTCTAAAAACAGTCGCTCTTATCACAGATGCTATTTGTAAATATGGATACATATTTACTTAACCTTTTTATTTTTCCTTCCTCGTATAAATTTCCAATAAGCAGAATACGGAATGACCGTAGCAAACAGAAGATAATATTTATTAGCAAATATATCAGGGGCTCCTTTTGCATTGAAATGAACAGGGATTTTCTCCGGGAGAAATAGGCAAATAATAAATATTACAACAATCATTAACATCAATACCAAGACATCTTTTAACAGTCCAACTTTCATACAATTTTCCCTCCTTAAACTAAATAAAATTTAACTTGCTAACTTTTATATAAACTTCGCTTGAAATAACAAGTAAAGTAACTGATATTATCTGCAAAACCGGTGTTATTGGAAGATTTAAAAACCAATTAAGAAGAATTGGTGTAATGAGTGCAATTATCGCGACAAGCCCAGATACAATAACAGGTATGCTTTGCTTTACAACCATCATCTCGCTTTCCCATTCATAATTTGGATACTTTTTATTTAGGGAAATTCCTATCACTGTTATAAAGATCGAATAGCATATAGGAACAATTATTAGGTTAATAACTTGAATAAAGTTCATATCAAGTTTTAGCGTAAATGCAAATATGGAAATCATATACCCAATCAAATGAAGTGTAAGGTTTACAGCTATCTTGGAATTTAAGATCATTTTTACCTTAACAGGAGAGCTTTGCAAAATCCAAATGTTTTTTCCTTCTAAAGATATCGCTGAAGCTGCCGGGCAACTGAGCGAGAGCATAGATGCAATAAATAATGGAGCAAAATTTGAGAGATATTCATTTATATTTTCTATTCCTGAAGACTCTCCTATTTGTTCTACAGAATTAAAAAGCAAAAATATACTAAAAACACATAAAAGTATTACACCAAGGCCTGCATTCAAGACCGCCATATACGAGCTTAAAAAGCGTCCCATTTCTTTTTTATACAAGGAAAAAAATATTGATTTTCTATTATAATATTTTTTGTTATCACAATATCTTGATGTTGTTTTAGCAAGAGTATTAAGCAATCCATACTTCATCGAAACAATTTTTACAAATATATAAAAAACTACTGTTGAAAAAACAATAAATAATCCAACTCCAATATACATTGGAAAATTTGTGTGTTGCATGAATAACCAGGATATTGGGTACAGTTCGGTAATTTGCTTAGAAAGCATGATCTCAATGCTGTCTTCATTACCTGATTTCATAGCTGACACTGCAATATATCCAATTACACCTATCATTGCAAATGAAAAGATTAGAGCAATAACATTTTTCCTCTTAAAATAAGATGAAACAGCCACAACAATGATTCCCATACACGCTGCTATGCACATAGGTATCAATGGAACAAAAATCATGGAGGTAAAATACAATATAATCTGTAATACATTTAAGCTTCCGTTTAACACCCAAACAATGCCTCCCGGAAGCATAAATATAAATCCTATTAAAAAGTTCAATAAATACATAAACATAAACTTGCTACTTATAATGTCTGAGCTTTTTAAAGGTAGCGATAAAAGCGTTTCCATATCACGACTACCAAATAAAATTCCATTAGAATAAAATATTGTCAAAAATAATATTGAAAAACTTGATACCGCAACCATATAAGCCGGTATCAATTCTTGCTGTCCAACTTGTACCAGTGTTTTGGCTGTCATAATATTATAGACACAGAAAAATACAGCAAGAGTTATTATTCCAAAACTTGCAATAACAACAGAGTTTTGCTTTTTATTTCTCGGCTCTCTAATTTCGTTGATTGGAAAAAAATTTATCAATTGGGCTTTAATTAGTATCCAAATTTTGCTCATTATCTTGTACCTCCATGAAAAAAGTTTCCAAAGTTTTATCACCTTTGACTTCTTCTGTGTTTCCGCTTGCGATTAACTTTCCATTTTTTATAATTGCAATTTTATTACATAATTTTTCTGCAACATCCAAAACATGTGTTGAAAAGAAAATAGCTACTCCATCTGACACGCATTCGTACATTACTTTCTTTAGTAGAAAAGCTGCTTTGGGATCAAGTCCTACAAAAGGTTCATCTAAAATTAGTAACTTTGGAGAATGCACCAGTACAGAAATAATCGCTGTTCGTTGCTTCATACCATGTGAATACGAAGATATCATCCCCGAAAGATGCTTAGTCATCTCAAATAAATCACTATATTTTAGAATTCTTTCTCTGCGTATTTCAGTAGAAATTTCAAATAAATCTGCAATAAAATTGATGTACTGAAATCCCGTCATATGTTCATATAAGTCCGGATTATCCGGAATGTATGCCATCATTTTTTTACAAATAACAGGCTCCTCTTTAATGGAATGCCTATCAATCGTTATACTTCCATTCTCAAAATCATGAATCCCAACTACTGCTTTTATTGTTGTAGTTTTCCCAGCTCCATTTGCACCAATGAATCCATAAATATCTCCAGACTGTACTGAAATGGATAGGTTATCAACAACTTTTTTGTCTCCGTAAAATTTACTAAAATTATTTATCTCTAACATGCTTTTACCCCCCTATTGACAATTTGTCAGTTATTCTTTGAAATAATGCCGATAGCTTGTTTAGTATTAGCTATCGGAACATTATTATTTTTACAAACATTCTATTCTTTTTCAATTGCTAAAGAGTTTTTTTGCATTTAAGCTTTGTTCAAGCATTATCTTAAATGCGTTTAAATACTCATTGGCAGACTCTTTTTTTGAATATCTTATACTTATGTTATTTGAAACAAAAACATAAGCTGTCATAAGAAATTCCGCTGTTTCAGACGGATATTTTACAAAAAGTGTTTTTTCTGATATTCCTTGGTTTATTATCCTTTCAAAATATATTGTCAGTTTTTCAATAATCTTATGAGATAACTTATCTATCATATATCGATTTTCTTCAAGATCAACTGTTTTTTGTAACTCTGTTCCCTCTGCTGAAATATTTTCCGAAGATATAATTGTGGCATCTATAAATGCTCTAATTTTTTCAATGGCGGTTTTATCTTCATCATAGGCAATAACATGAATATCTTTCAATAATTTATCTGAATATTGTTCCACAAGACAATATAAGATATCTTCTTTATTTTTAAAGTGATAGTACAGCAAGCCTCTTGATATATTTACTTTGTCAACAATATCCTGAGTTGTTGTATTAGTATATCCTTGTTCTATAAAGAGTAGCATTGCAGCATCCATAATTTCAGCACGTCGTATTTCCGGTTCTTTCACATCTCGCATTTTATCCCTCCTAATTTAAAGGATATCACACAACTGACAATTTGTCAATTGCGTTTTTTCATTTCTTTTGAATTTTATGGTATAATATATTTACAACTTTAGAAAAATGCTTAATGCTTGCTTAACTTTTGTAGCAAGCACAGTAAGTGTACGGACACTTACGGAAAAATTGATGAAGCAGCCCCTCGGGATCTGCTTCTTTTTTTATCAATTTTTAGCTTGTTAGGGAGACCCCAAGACCCCGAAAATCATACAAAGGAGGAAATACCTATGGCAAACAGAATACGAAATGAACGACTTGAAATTAAATTAACTAAACAAGAAAAAACTCTTTTTGAGGAGAAAAGGAAACTTGCAAAGTGCAGAAATATGAGCCACTTTATCCGCAAATGCGTTTTAGAAAAGGAGATTTATCAGGTAGATTTAGAGCCTTTTCGGGATTTACAAGGCTTACTTTCCAATGCTACAAGCAACATCAATCAGATTGCAAAGCGTGTAAATTCGACAGGTGTAATCTACAAAGAGGACATCAGTGATATAAAAAAAGAGATTGAACATTTCTCAAAAGAGCTGTGGCAAATTCATTCACTACTTCTGAAAAGAACATCTGAAGCGGGAGGTGAATAATAATGGCTATTACAAAAATACACCCAATAAAATCGACTCTTAATCTTGCTATCGACTACATTGTAAATGGAGATAAAACAAACGAGCAGCTATTAGTAAGTACTCATAAATGCCACGAATCAACTGCTCACACTCAGTTTTTAAGGACAAGGGAAAACGCAGGAACAAAAGGAACTGTTCTTGCAAGACACCTTATTCAATCTTTTTTACCCGGAGAAGCAAGTCCTGAAATGGCACATCAAATTGGTCTTGAACTGTGTAAAAAGATATTAAAGGACGAGTACGAATATGTCTTATCTACTCACATAGATAAAGGGCATATCCACAACCATATCATCTTCAATAATGTAAATATGGTAACAGGCAAGTGCTATCAATCCAACAAGAAAAGCTACCACCAAATCAGGTATCAAAGCGATAAGCTATGCAAAGAAAATAACCTTTCTGTTATTGATGAATTCTACGAGAGATATAAGAGAAAGTACAAAACAAATGGTAAGTCATGGTATGAAAATGAGCAATCTAAGAAAGGTACTTCTTGGAAAAGCAGGCTTCAATTTGACATTGACCGCATAATAAAGCAATCACAGGATTGGGACGAATTTCTAAAGAAAATGGCGGAACTTGGTTATGAAATAAAGCGTGGAAAACATATAGCCTTTAAGCCAAAAGATAAACCGAGATTTACAAGAGCGAAGGCAATTGGCGGAGATTATACGGAAGAACGATTAAAAGAACGCATAGCGGAAAGGGAAACAATTAAGGCTCCTGCTGTCAAAAAACGCATCGGAAATGTTATTGATATGAATACCAATGCAAAAGTTAAAGAGAGCAAAGGCTATGAATACTGGGCAACAAAACATAACTTAAATACAATGGCTGAGTCGGTTGTTTTCATCAGAGAACATGGCATTAACTCTGTCAAGCAGCTTGATGAATACATACAAAAATCGACTGATGAAAGACAAATTTTACAGGACAAAATCAAGATCATCGATAAGGAAATGCAGAAACTTTCTGCTACTATGGAGCAAGTTTATACTGTAAAAAAATACAAGTCGTGCTACAAGGAATATAAGGCTAATCCGTCTGATAAAGCATTTTTTGAAGAGTACAAAGCTCAGATTACCCTCTATGAAAACGCCCTTTCAGAACTCAAAAAAAACTATTCCAAGCTCCCAAATTCAAAGGATATTTTAGACAGACTTGATAAATTACAAGAAAAAAAGAATACCCTAATGCAAGAGTATTCTTCCTCAAAATCTACTATGGACGAGCTTTACAAGATACGCAGAAACTATGATATTTATATGGGTAAGGAGATGGAGAGATAAGCTCTTGAGTTTTTATATTATTTCAATAAAAAATTATGAACAGCGTTTAACGTCAGTAAATATGATAAAACTGAAAACAATATTACCAAAAAACTGAGAAAAGAAACCGATTCAAATCTTTTTGTTTTAGATATAAATTTGCGAATTACTTGTATCGGATTTTTCTTTTTTCTATCAATATAGACACTGAATACACGCAACAATAAGGTATAAGATATCATTTGTTGAGTTACTCCTATAAATACACCTAAAATTTTATATACTGATATAAAAAATTTTCTTGTATCAACTATTGACGGACTCATTGTTGCCACCATTTCCTTAATGTTAAATCCATAATACAATGTTAATGTGGAAACAACTATTGAAATAATAATGAATTTAACGGTAACTTTTTGAACTTCCTTGCTTAACGATATAATAAATAAAAATATAATAGAAAAAATTAAAGGTATAAGCCCAAACCACTTTAAGAACAAAGATATATACTCTACATATTCTTTAAAAAATTTAACAATTATAGAAGCAATCAATGCTACTACAAAAATAATTCCCCATACATCATTATCACTCGAATTTTGGTTGTATACATATTTCTTTTTTCTTTTTGAAACATAATTATATTCTGGCGAATCGATAAAAGAAGTATTTGTAGATATTTCTATATTTGTACTAAATATCATTACCATGAAATTTTTAAATTTGGAATTTAAAAATTTAACTTTGTCAACAAGTATCCTTAGAACTAAAATTAAAAAACCTAATATCAGAGTTTTAATAATATCTTCAGGTATTGTTTTTACTAATCCAAATAACCAATTTATAATTGTATCAGGCATACACTACCCTCCTAGTTTTTTGGTATTAAACCACTCAAAAGTAAGACCATCAATTATATTAACTTCAAAAGGTTTACTTTTCCCATAACAAATACCATTTTTTACTAAATATGCCTCAACATAATGTCTGTCTGCATAGCAAGTTTCTTCTGTTCTTATTCTTTTTCCTTGTTCAAGCTTAGAATTATAAAAGTCACCTCTTAAGCAATTTGCATTGATCGCTTCGTAACCAGTATTAGTTATTTGCCAGTATATATCATAGTCTTTTATATTAAGTGTAAGTACATTAACTTCAAATCTAAGTTTTCCTTTTTTATTCAAAGCTTCACCACTTTTTATTCGCTTAAATCTGAAACTATGCCAACTATAATATGCTTTTATCTCTACGTCAGTCTTAGCAATACTTGATATTTTCCATTTAGGTTTTTGATGATGACTTAAAGTATTTAACGAAATTCCAATTTCATTAGTATTTTTGCGCAAACTTCTCTGTATATAAAACAAACTCTCATTTAAAGACAATACTTTATTATCTACGCTAAAGTCAACTTTAAGTTGATCATACCACTTCAAAAAACTTTCAAAATATTTTCTATCCTTATCCCATTTCAAAGATAATTTTTCTTTTCCATTAACCGGATTATAAATACAAGGATTTTCATTATCATATTCAATTTCGCTCAAAAGATTTTTAACTACATTCAATAATAATATTTTGAAATCATCACTAATAATCGTACATTTAGGATAAACTTTTGCAACCAAGGTAGTAATTATAACAGAAGATGGTTTTTGTTCCATATTATCTTCAAACATAACCTCTGCATGTCTTTTTAATAGTTGCACAATTCTTTGTAATGGAGTTTTTATTTTATAATCTGGAATTTCTTCTATCTTTGCATAAAATCGTTTAGCATATGATTCTTTTATCAGTTGAAAATCGCTTTGTTTTTTGAACCAATCGAAATATCCTTTAGGATTACTAACTTCCCAGTCAAATGTTATATTATCATAGTTATCACTTCTTTTATCTGAAATTGCAATATTCCCATCATCCGTATCATTCCAAGGAACAGCAGGTAAAATATCTATATGAAAATTTGATTCATCTACATAATTTAATGTCCAACACCTATTGCTTTCTTTTGGAAAATTTTCCATACTATGCTTTAACGAGTAATTTTTAACTATTTTTCCAAGTTCGTCTTTTAATTCTCTTTGGGTCTGGTGATGTCTTCTTTTTTTAGTCAGATTGCAAACAATATCTATATCATACGCCCCTTCTTCAGTAAGAGGTTTAATTGCTGTTCCTAATTTAATAGAACCTTGTAGGTAAATATCCGGACTATATTCTGCTAGGTCAGATTCTTTTATATAGCTTGCAATTGCCTTATACCTGTTTGATGCTTTTTCGTAATTTGATTCAGAAACATCAATTTCATTAATAAGCTCTTTTATCTCCTTCGACATTTCAAATTTTTTCATTTTATTCCCCTCTCTTCTTAAATAATATATTGCGAATGGGCTCCTATTTTAAATGATTTTCCTCTTATATCAACACATTCCTTTTCAATGTCTTCTCTATCTACAAGCTTAATTAAATCATTCTCTTCTTTTACATATTTATACATCATATCAATATATTCATTTGTTAAATGAATCTCATAAATATCAAACAATAATATTTCATTCTTTTTAAAATGCTTAGAATAAGCCATTTTAGGTTTTATTTGCTTTAAAAATTCTATTCTCATGCTACTTAAAACTTCTATAGGCAATATGTTATTTTTTATAATTTCTTCATAAAACTCTCTATATACCGCTACTTCTCTATTTTCTCTACTATCAAACCAATTTAGAACTTTGCTAATATTTTTTCCTTTGGTACAAAATCTTAAATCTTCTTTTTCATAAAAACCTCGTTTATTTTCAAAAATAATATTCAATTTCCTTTCAATAGTACTAAACGAACTACAAACCTTATATACTCCACCAACAGGTTGCAGTTGTTCTATTTTACTTCCCTTAATTAAAAGATATTTATCATCTATTTTTATTTTATATAAATACGCAATACTAAACCTAATATCTTTGCTCCAATGTATCAATGATTTTACAAACAACCCTATTCTTCTATAATTAGCTGCAAATATACCAATCAAAAAACAAATTCCACTGCTAATCAAATTAATTCCTATATTTTCTAACACTTATATCCCTACACTTTCATTATTACTCCCACTTAATTTCTTCATTCACTTTTTGGTGAATATCCACTCTATTAACAACATCAATTACATTTACTAGCCAACCATTTAATGTACAACTTCTGATAAATTCATCAATTCTATTAACTCCATTCATTTCTTTGAGTGTTACAACAACACCAAACCTAACTCCTACGCCATCTTGGGGAGCTAATCGGTTATTTGTCTTTACTTCCATACCCCAGTTTTTATTTTTATAAGAGTCTTTTGGTATCATTCTTTTTGTAGCACTCTCTGCGATATACTTTACATTATCCCATTTTCTAAACTGCTTTCTGGCTTCACCTTCCAAAAGATAATTTTTTTCTCCATCTAATGTGTCTTCTGTATTCTGTTTATCACCCTTAATATCCTTAATTTTTTTATCATCTCCTATTCGACCAAAATGCAAATTCAATTCTGTATTTGTATAGTCAACACCTTGCAATCTATCACACAATGGAAAATAACACATCGTAGCCTTCGCAATATATGGATACTTATTATCCTTTAGAGGAACTGGAAAATCGTAGTTATAAGTATTCCATTTTTCACTAATATCTGATACCACAAATTTTATTTCATCATCTTTTGTTTGAATAATATCGTTTATATGAATTGGTACAACTCCATGCCCATATAAAGCAACTTCCTCAGGAGTCGGTTTTTCATCCCAACCTCTTGCAGCATCAATAATCATGGCTTTTGCAACTTCTCTATTAAGTCCTAACACATCAATTAAATAAGATAATTTTCTCGCAATCCAAGGTGCAGCATAAGAAGTTCCGGCAACACTCGCAGCCCCTAAAGGTTCACAAACCCTAATGTACTCTTCTTCACTGCCACCATAATAGCTCACATCAGGCTTTGCAAAGAAAGATAATACTAATCCTTTACGAGCATATTTAGTAGACAGACCATTCTTACTAACTGAATTTACAACTATACTATTAACAGAATCCGCCGGAGATCCTATTTTTACTATATCTTCACTCGGTTTATTTGTCCCTGCCACAACAAATATTACATTGTTTTCAAACTGAATTTTATCTAATGTTGCAGCTTCAGCAGAAATAAAGTTGTCATTAATTTCCTGATTACTACCAAGTGAAATATTCCAGACTTTTATATCTGAATTATTTACTACAATACTCTTTATTTTCTTTATTATTGAAAATGAAGAAAATTCAGCACCTACCGCTACTCCAAAATGCCTAACCTTAAACCTTCCACAGCCATCATTCAGCCAAGGATTTAATCTTGCTCCATCAACAATAATGGAAGATACTGCTGTCCCATGATTATAATCTTTTGGATTTTTTGGTATATCTTCTGAGACCATATCATGATATTCGACCCAATCACTAAAATAAACACTTTCATCAAATAAGGTATCTATCACCCCAATTGTTGGTTCAATAGTTGGGGATGGTATAGTTACCATTTTTGTTTGATACTCATTGATGAAATCATCAGGTGATAAACTTGACAAATCAACGGTTGCCATTGAAACAAGATAAGGTGCTTTTGCAAAAAGTAGTGCTACTTGCTTTTCGTCTAAGTAAACAGTTTGATTATCTAAAATTCTGCTACTTAAAATATCTATCCCTAATCTTTCAAATAATACTTTTGTATCTTTTCTTACATCATACAAAGTTATAATACTCTGTTTTACATCTATCGTAGGTAACTCTACTTCAAAAGAATCGATATACGATACATCTGCAATCACCTGTTTAAATGTAGACATACTTACAGAAAGGTTTTTAAAAACCTCTGAATTAACAATACTTTTGTCTTCAAATTTGCTCTTGTTGATATTTCCTTTAAATTTTTGAGATAATATATTTGAAGTATTTACAATTAACTCTATGCTTTTAGTTAAATCATCTTCATTAATAAAATATGTTATTATATGTTTACTCTTGTCTAAATTAAATTTTGCTCCAACAATTGCTTCATTAGAATCCGTCCCTTTAAAAAGTCCAGCAATTCTATTACTTTTCGCAACAATCTTATTGTAATAAACACTAACCAAAATACCTTCAAACGGCTTTGTTTCTTTATCCCAGAATTCTTTAATCTGGATTAGCTGAGATTTTAATCTTAATAAATGTTCTGTACTGACTTCCACTTTTCCATTCATGGCTATACCACCGCCATTACCATTTCTACGTGCTTGTACAAAGCGTTTCCCTTTTAATTCCAAAACATTATTCACTATCTACTTCCTCCTTTTTCAGCTTTCTTGATACAGCACTTTTAGACTCCCCTTTTAATTTTTCTATTTCTCTTACAGTAAAACCTTCTTCATGAAGTTGGCTTACGTCCTTTTGATCCAAGTTTCCTATCAAACTATTGTACAATCTTTTCAAATAATCATACTCAGAACCAACATCACTAAATGCAAGTGATGTTTTTATAACGTTTTTTAATTCTCCGGGATAAGGTATTTTCCTCGCTGTCTTCAATATTTTTTTAAATAATCTTGTATCCTTGGATATTCCTTTAAAATTCTTGATAAATGAAGAAAAATAATATTCAGCAACTTCTATTAAATCCTCATCACTATACCTATTGAAATTAATAACAGCATCAAATCTCCTAATTAATGCTTTATCAAAATTTGAATATAGATTAGTTGTTGCAATAAGTACAATCTCTTTATTAAGGTCTGTCAACCTATCTAATTCTCTTAAAATTGTAGATGTTACTCTTCCCATCTCTCTAATATCATTAGAATTAATTCTATCCAATGCAATAACATCAATTTCATCAAATAAAACAACAACCTTATTTGCATTTGGAAGCATATTTATTTCTTTAAATACTTTTATTATGTTTTTATTAGTCTGCCCCAACTTGCTATCTATCAAGTTTTCAAAATCCACCCTAAAAAGAGATCTATCCAATAATCTTGCAACATTTTTGGCTGCTTCTGTTTTTCCACTTCCCGGCAATCCTTCAAATAAAAATTTATTAATACCAAGATTATGGTTTACAGCATTAATAATACCTTTTATATCTTCTGTTATTTCAAGTGGTAAATTTAAAGCCTCTAAATTTCTTATTTCTACTTGTTTTAAAAACTCACTTTCAAAATCACTACTTTGCGGTGAATATAAATTTGATTCAGATATTAACCCCATAATATATTCGGATAACTGATAATCTCCTATGCTATCAAAATATCTTGCTATTGCTATTGCCTCATTTCTAAAGGAATTTTCATTCCTTTCCACATGGTATTTTATTAAATTCAAAACATTTTGTTTTTTCATATTGCCATACCTCCTATTTTCTTTATTATTATATCACAAATCGGGACAAATTTCTACATTTATGGGACAAATATTTAATTTTTAGTTTCTGCATCAAAGGTTATATTAGCGATCCTTCATGAATTAAAAAAGAGCCGGTGCAGTCCTAAGACCACACCGACCATATATTTATCTCTCAGCTTCTTTGTTTGCTTCTTTCTTTTCTTTCGGCTTTTCCTTATCTTCAGCCTGATATTTTTTGATAGCTCCAAGTACAGATTCTTTCTTTTCTTCTTGTCCTTTTATTTGTTCCTTTGCCTTTAGCAGTTTTGTAGAAAGTATCCTAATATTACTATGCTCCTTGCCATTATTATCAATAGAAGCTCTGACTTGTCCAAAGAGCTTAACAAAATCTCCCTGCTTAAATTCCTTTGGAATATCACTTTTTTCTCCATAAGCAGAACAATTATGATATACCTTATTTCCTTCATCATCTTTGGACACAACAGAGAAATTTGCCACCTTAAAGGATTCTCTGTTCTTATTCTCCCTTTCAATTACATCTACCTTTCCTACAATATTTCCAACGATATTGACAAGGTTATCTTTCTCTTCCTGAACATAAAGCAGATCTTTTATCTGTCCCTGTTCTCTTAAATCCTCAATCATATAATCAAATTCTTCATGCAGCAAATTAACGGTGTCATTGTCCATATAAGCATCATAGAGCTTATCCAAGGCACTTTCATCATTAATTCCTTTTTCCATGCTGATAACCGCTTTTACGAAGTTTTTATGGTTATCATTTACCATATTTTCAATCTTATCTCGCATTGTTTTATAATCCATGTTTTTATCTCCTTTCATGGAAAAAGGGAGGTTGCCCTCCCCTTATCTTAAAATTTCCTGTTCTTTTGTTTTTTGCTTTTCTTCTGTTTTGCTTTCATTTTGATAAGCTCTTATCTGTCCTAAAATAGATGGTTTATCATCTGATTTTTGTGCGGTTTCTTCTTTGCTATGAAGATTGTCCTCCACATCATAAGTGGACTCAAAGTAATCGCTGTCCTTAAAGTCATTGTCATATCTATCCGGAATACCATCATTATCGAGGTCTTTTGCAAGCGGATCATAGAAGTTTCCTTCATCATCAATATCAAGTTCTGTCACTGCTCTTAAATCTTCGGAATCAACATAAACTAAATCGCTAAAAGAGGACATTTCTATTTCATTTTTCATATTCCTTAGAGCTTCATTCTCTCCTTTATTCTCATAATCAAAGCTCTCTGTTTTGATAGGCGTATCATCAATGTACTGTGTCCAAGTTTTATCCTCTAAATCAAGTTCATACTGAATACCATGCCTTTCATCCGGTGTATTGGTATAGGCGATTCCTATATGCTTTAAATCAGGATACAAGATATTAAATTCATCATAGCTATGATTTTCTTCATACTCCCTGTTACAGAAATCAATGATTGCTCTTTTTACATCTTCTACAAGTGGATTATCATTTCTCTTTTCTTCCACTTCTCCCATATCAAGGAGCTTATTCAGTTCTGCCAAGCGAAGTACTTTCATCTTTAACTCATCAGCTTTTTCAAAAGGCTTTTTTAATTCTTCTTTGGCATTTTGAAGTTGTTCCTTTGTGCTGATAAGTTTTTCTTCAAACCTGTTTAATTTCTCAGGCATTTTCTCAAGAGCGTTATCCAATCTTGTAATGTTACCATCAGCACTTGTTCCAAGCTCTCCTGAATGCTTTGCAGCACCCTTTAAAGTAAAGTTGTGCTCATTGGTAAAGAAGTTATAACTTACCTCTAAATCCATATTTCTATACTTGCCAATGACTTTGCTTTCATTGATTTTCACTTTAGAAATAGCTTCAAGCAATCTTTCTCCGGCTAATTTCTTATCGATAATCTTTTCTCCTGCAATTGTAATGGAAGTAAACTTTTCCTCGCCTTCCGCTTTAGGCTCTACACTTGATATATCTTTCTTGACAGCTTCAATTAACTTTTCAGTTCTTGCGATTTCTTCAGGATAGTTTTTCGCCACCTTATCCTCTAATCTGTAACGGTTAGACTTATAGTTTGCTTCAAGCATTTTAAGTTTTGTAACTTGCGTTTCCAAATCCATCTTTTCTTTAATCTTCGGATCACCTGTGGCAAGAGCTTTAATCTCTGCATAGTTAAGGGAGCTTTCGTCCACATCTTCCGCCACTCTGACAGGTGTTTTACTTGTCATAATCTGAGAAATGAACTTCTGCTTATTTTCTATCGTTTGCCACAAATACGCATCAAAGGTGTTCTCTGTAACATAACGATAGATATTCACTTCTTTGTTTTCATTGCCCTGTCTTACAATTCTGCCCGCACGTTGCTCTAAATCCGCAGGACGCCATGGGACATCTAAATCATGAAGTGCAATCAGTTTGTTTTGAACATTCGTGCCAGCTCCCATTTTTTGTGTTGAACCGAGTAATATCCTCACATCTCCCTTTCTTACCTTTGCAAAGAGTTCATCCTTTTGCTTATCTGAATTTGCTTCATGGATAAAGGCAATTTCTTCTTTCGGTATTCCCATTGACACAAGTTTATCTCTAATATTATCGTAGATATTAAACTCTCCATCGCCTTTTGGAGTTGACATATCGGAGAAAAGTAGCTGTGTTGACTTATTCTCTTTTGTCTTATCCCAAATACTAAAGACATTTTTCACGCAAACATTGACCTTACTATCAGGATTATCAGGAAGCAAAGGGTTGATTAAACGCTGGTCTAAGGCAAGTTTCTTACCGTCATTGGTAATCTTCAGCATATTATCTTCATCAGGCTCTACTACTCTATTTCTTACATCATCAGCTCTTTCAGATAAGCTCTTTAAGATTTCCTTTTGTTCTTCACTTGGCAAGGTCTTAATAACCTCATAGTGTGCTTCAGGTGTAGGAAGATTTAGCATATCTGCTGTCTGAATATCGGCTACTTCCTTAAACATACTCATTAGTTCAGGAAGGTTATAGAATTTAGAAAATCTTGTTTTTACTCTGTACCCTGTTCCCTCCGGAGATAATTCAAAAGCTGATTGTGTTTCGCCAAAAGTAGAAGCCCAGCTATCAAAATGTTCCAGATTATTTTTCTTTAAGCTCTCATACTGAAGATAACGCTGCATGGTGTAAAGCTCAGTCATAGAATTTGATACAGGTGTTCCTGTGGCAAAGACAACGCCTTTTCCACCCGTCATTTCATCCATGTATCTGCATTTCATAAACATATCGGATGACTTAAAAGCTTCAGACTGCCCGATACCTGCTATATTTCTCATTTTTGTGTAAAGGTAGAGATTTTTGTAGTTGTGTGCTTCGTCGATAAAGAGCTTATCTACACCTAATTCCTCAAAGGTTATGACATCATCTTTCTTAAAATCATCGTTTAACTTTTCAAGCCTTGTTTCCAGTTTCTTTTTCGTCCTTTCAAGCTGCTTTACCGTAAAGTTCTGATTTCTGTCATGCTTATATTCCTCCACATAGTTTATGATTTCATCAATCTGATCCTGAATATGCTTCTCCTGATATTCCTTACTCATCGGGATTTTTTCAAACTGCGTATGACCGATTACTACCGCATCATATTCTCCTGTGGCAATTCTTCCGATAAATCTTTTTCTGTTTTTCGGCTCAAAGTCTTTCTTATCCGCCACCATAATATTGGCTGACGGATAAAGCTGCATAAACTCTCTTCCGATTTGTCCTGTCAGATGGTTCGGTACTACAAATAAAGACTTACTGCACATTCCAAGTCTTTTTGATTCCATCGAGCTTGCCACCATCTCAAAGGTCTTACCGCTTCCCACCACATGAGCAAGCAAGGTATTTCCTCCGTATAAACATCTTGCAATAGCATTTCGCTGATGAGGTCTTAACTCTATTTCCGTATTCATTCCCTCAAAGGAGAGCTTGCTGCCGTCATATTCTCTGTTACGGATAGAGTTAAAACGCTCATTATACAGTTTTACAAGACGGCTTCTTCTTTCCTGATCACTAAATATCCAGTTCTTAAATTCTTCTTTTAGAAGCTCCTGCTTCTGCCCTGCAAGTAAGGTTTCTTTTTTATTCAGCACAGAAGCTTTCGTTCCGTCAGGATTTACAATCTGATCAAATACCTTTGTTTCTTTAAGGTTTAGGGCATCTTCAATCAGCTTATAGGCATTTACTCTACTTGTACCGTAGGTCATCTCTGCAAGGTCATTTCCTCTATCCCTGCTTTTACCTTCAACATTCCATTCGCTTGTCAGATTTGAAAATTTAACTTTTATATCCCATTTGGCATAACCCGGAGTTTTCAGCGTTTCAAAGATAAATTTTTCAATGTCTTTAATGGGTATCCAAGTAGCACCAAGTCGAACACTTATCTCACTTGCTTCAAGCTCCTTTGGTAATACTTTGGTAAGCTCTGCCTTTTGGTATTCTAATCGACTCATCTCATAGCTTATCAGATCTTTTTCTTTGCCATCTTCCGCATAGCCAAGATGAGGGAGTTCTCTTTCTGTCTGCCTTAACTTTGCAAGGTAACTGTCAACTATGGCAATCTTATCCCTGATATTTCCTGAAAGATATTCATCCTTTGTTACATAGCCGTATTTGTATGAATTGCTGCCGTTAGCACAGGTAAAAGGCAAATCTCCATCTTCGGGGTTAAAGGATAATGGTCTATAAAAGTTTTGCTCTTCTCTAATATTTAGATAAATTTCTCCTCTAAGTTCTTCTATCAAAGTCGGTCTGTCTTTTCCTGTCAGGTTTTTCATGTATTCAAAGTCAACATAACCTTTTTCCGATACCGATAAAACAAGGGCTTCTAAAGAAGTATCCACATGGTCTATGACTTTAGCTTTTGTAATAGTTCTTTTGGAGAAAATATCTCCCTTTGCCTTGAAATTTTCTTCTTCATCAAGGATTTCTATGGAGGAAACAAGCGGGAAGTTGCTATCCTCTTTCAAGGCTCTTGTATTGCTTAAATTATTAACAAATCCATGTTTCTTTGAAAAGTTGTCATATACTTCATTTAGTTTTTCCTGTGAAGTCTTGATTTCTTCTTCGCTAAAATCTTCCTTCTGCTTGTAAATCACATCTTTTAAGGCAGCATTCAGCTCAAGATAATCCTTGATTTTTTCTTTATTCTTGTCTGATACTTCCTTTTTAATAAACAGGGAGTTTTCTCTGTAAAAAACTTCATCATCAATTAAGGTATAAGAGAAGTTTTTTACATCATCTGTTGCAGGGATAGAGGTTATTTCATCATCTAAGAGCTCTATTTCTTCATACTTGGCATCTTTTGAAATTCTTTCTCCTGCAATCTCGATACGATCCTTTAATGAAGCCATGTTGTTTTCTTGCCCTAAAAAAGCTATCGGTTCGCAAGTTAGAGTTTTCCCAAATCTTCCACTTACTTCACGCATAGAACCAAGCACCTGCTCAGGATGATTGACAAAGTATTTGTTATATACAAGCCCGTTTTCATCTTCTGCAAGGTGTATCCAATCTTCATCTCACTCCAATACGCTATCTCTTTTCTTGAGGAGGATAATATCCGAAGTTACTTCTGTGCCGGCAACACCCTTAAAGGTATCGTTTGGAAGTCTGATTGCCCCTAAAAATTCGGCTCTTGCTGCAAGATACCTTCTTACACTTTCGTCTTTTTTATCCATTGTTCCTGAAGATGTAATAAAGGCAATAACACCACCATTTCTTACTTTATCAATGGACTTGGCAAAGAAGTAATCGTGAATAAGAAAGTTATTGCGATTATATTCTCTGTCATTTACCTTGTACTCACCAAAGGGAACATTTCCGATTGCTACATCAAAGAAGTTATTGGAAAAGCCCGTTTCTTCAAACCCCTTTACCTGCACTTCACTTTCCGGATATAGCAGTTTTCCAATGCGACCGCTTACCGAATCAAGCTCTACGCCATAAAATTTTGACTTACTCATTTCATCGGGTACATTCCCTATAAAGTTCCCGATACCCATTGAAGGTTCAAGGATATTTCCCTGTTTAAATCCCATGCCGGAAAGCGTCTTATATATCCCGTCAATGACAGTTTTTGGTGTGTAAAAACTCGTTAGGGTTGATTCTCTTGCTGCTTCATATTCTGATGACGATAGATTTTCCTTTAAGAAGGCTCTTGCCTCTTTCCACTGTCCATCCTTACTTTCATCAAAGACATCGGAAAGTCCTCCCCAGCCGACATATTTTGCTAAAACTTCCTGAACTGTAATATCAAGCTCTCGCTCTCCTCTTTCCACCCTGTTAAGCATAGAGATTGCTTCAAGGTTATTGTTTAACCTCTCACTTGGAGATAACTTTGCAGGGAGCGTTTCTTCTGTAATCTTGAAATTGTGAGCCTCATTTTTCTTTATTTCTACTTCCTCAAAAGTCTTTTCGGGCTTCTCATTGATCAGATTTTCAAAGATTTTATCAAGCTCACTTTCCTTACGATAAGGAATTACATCGGAGCCTGTAATCATACCTCCAAGATATTCGATATTATCCTTAACCGTTACTGTCTTTAGGTTGTTTCCCATATCATCAAATCTTGTGATGGTATAGTCTTTTTCCTTATATCTCACTTCATCACCGATGATAAATTCAGGTCTTTCAAAACTTATTTGTCTTAATAAATCCTCATTATCTGTAAATGCTACAATAGGGATTTGATGATTACCTTTCCTTACAGGATCAAGCCACAAATCATTTCTTCCTGTGATTTGATTTTTAGAAAGATCTCTTACTTTGTACTCCTCATGATTAAAATAGACGGTATCACCTTCTTTAACTGCAAACTCATCTGAAGTGCTGTCCTCTTTTTCGTTAAGCTCTACTTCTTCTTTTTCCTTTAGATAGTCAAATAAGGTAGTCTGAAAAGGTTCTGCTTGTATGCTTTCTTCTGCTTCTTCAGGTGCTTCAAGCTCTGTATTATTCTCCTCAAAACTTAGCTCTCCATTAAAGACATGATGAAGCTCCTGTTCATCCATCTGCTTTTTAAGTTCACTGTCTTTAAGTTCTCTAAAAGTCTTTGGGAAATCTTCTAAAACAAGCCTCTGAGCATTTAGTTCCTTTAGCTCATCAAGGTTAAAATATCCCCATTCAGGCTCTATTCCAAGCACAAGTCCAAAAGCATCTTTACTTTCCCTGTCATATTCTGTCATATACCAAGTCCAGTTACTTCTAAATGGAATAATGTATGCTGCATGAACCTGTTTATCCGCTAAAGCTACATCCTCTTGTGCATAAAGTTCAGGAACTCGCTCAAGCATTTCATCAGTCATTAGATTATATGGATTGTCTTTAGAGTAATAGCTTAGTTCTTTTTGTTCTTCTATCTCTGCCTTACTTTCAATGTCCTTTTCTTCAAGATAAAGATTTTTTGAAAGCAGCTCATCTATATGCTTTGCTATATTTGACCATGTAAGAAAAACATCGTTACAATGATTCTTCTGTAATTTAAGCCCCTTTGCATCATGCCATTCTCCGCTTCCTCTTTCGCCTGATACAGCATGAGATCCTCCGCCGATCCCATATTCATCTTTTAAGAAATTCGCTTTTTCCTGAAGCATATGATTTTCTTTAAAAAACTTAATAATTCGCTCTTTTCCTTTATCGAGTCCACTTCCTCTTGAAATCGTAGCAAGGACTTCATCTTCTGTAATAAAGCCTTGTATCTTTGGAAGTTCAGTAAGGTTAGATGTATATTCCTTTCTTGGAAGTGCAAGCTCCTGTAATCTCTGGTAAAGGCTATCTACTTTGTGATAGTGAAATCTTAGTACATCTTTGTTTTCTTTATATCCTTTCAAAAAGCGACTGTACTCGGAAGTAACATCTTTTAGATAGTCAGGATTTTTAAGAGCTTCCGATAACTGTCTTGTTTCTTTCGGAAAGCCACCACCTCTTTCTATAAAGTCAAAATAGCCCTGTGCTTTCCCTTCTTCGCTTAAATCGTGATATAGATACCATAAGGATTCTGAAACTCTAGCTCTTTCATAGTCCTGTGCTTCTAAAAGCTCTACATTTGTAGCAAACTCTCCATTTTCCAAAAGCTCATTAATTCTTCTTGCAGCATCAATCCAGCTTAAAATTTGCGTCATATCTTCTCTTGCAGAAGTTCCATATGCTAAATGAATGCCTTTATCCGAATACCAGGAAGATACTTCTATTCCATTAAGGAGTAACCTATTTCCACCTTTGAATGTATCTTTAAGGTATTCTCCTAATTCTTCTACTGTTTTTCCTTTGGAAAATTCAGCAACGATAGGAAGTCTTCCACCATCATGGTTTCCACCGTTTACAAGAATACTGTCAATATCATTTTGGGTAAGAGGTATTGTAAGTTTAATCTGTCCTAAGCTGTTTTCAGGCAAAGAAAAAGAAGCCTTGTCAGCTTCTCTTATCTCTTTATCTGTATTTTCTTTTAGATTTCCACTACTTCCTTGATGGTCATTTCTTTGAGGGCTGAAACCATCGCTTTGTACTGCGGATGGCTCTCGTCCTCTATCTTCCAAGCCATCATCAGTTTCGGCTTCTCTGCTCTCATAAACTCTATCGCCTGTTTCTGAGTATCCATCAAGTGCTTGGTTAGCATCTTCTCCTTGTATAGATCCACTAACATCTCGAAGTGGCTCTGCTCCTCGCTGCTTGAAAGATAATCCAGCCTCATCACTGCGTATGTCGGATTCGGATATTCCCTCATAAAGTCTGTCTCTTCCTCCAACTGATTCAGTGTATTCTCTTTGATTTTCTCTACTATCTCGTCCGTACTCTCCATTTCGGAAAATTCGCTCGTTTTCACTAATTCTTTCCTGATCATCTCGTCGAAGTACATTTTCTTCTACCTCCTCTAATTCTTCTTTTATTTTATTATATCCTGCTTCTTTACCTCTTAAAACTTCTTTTTGAAGCTCTAACTCTTTGCTTTTTTGAATGGTTGCATCAATGACTGTTCCACTAATATCCGATACAGTTTCTCCAAGGCTAATTAGAGAAATGCTGTCAAGCATTGCAAAGTTTTCCTTCAACAGCCTCTTATCCATCGGATAGTCTAACTTAAATCTTGAAGCTACTGCATAGCTTGTCGAATCCCTCACAAATTTTGTAAAGGAAATCCTATCTTCATCGGCTATTCTAAGCTCATTCATCAGGCTATCTATTTTTTCATCCCCGTAAAGCCTGCTTAAATAAAAGATATTTTCTAAGGTGCTTTCGCTTTCTTCATAGCCCTCCATTTTTATCATTTTTTTTAATACATCTCTATGAGCTTCTTTATGAAATTTCCAAAGATTCACCTCATTGACATCTCTATTTTTTGAAACAGTCTGACTAATATCAAAGATATAGTCCACCTTTTTGTATGTGCTGTAGTCCTCTAAAATAGGGATACCCTTTTGACCTCGCATGACAGTTCTTCCGAAGCGTTCTCTCCAGTAGTCAAACTTGGCACAAGCTGTCGCTTCAGAATTTTTATCATAAATACTTAACTGACTTCTAAAATCATATTTCTGATTGTTTCCGACAACTTTTAAGAGCTTCAGATACTCTGTTTCACTATGCAGAATATCTTGTTTTACAAGCTCTAAAATGTTATGAAAATCATTTATTCGCATGTTTACCTCCTTCTTTTTTACAAACAGAAAGGCGGTTAGATTTTACTCTAATCGCCTAAAAATAATTTATTTTTGTTTAATATTGAATAAATAATGCTTTTTAATTTATTTTATTCAAATTATTCTCAATATAATTTAACAAATCATTTGCATTATTTATAATTTTTTCAAATATCTCTACATTTGATAATTCTCCAATCTGAAAAGTTTTAACAAATTTATCATAATTTTTACCTTTCTTATGAGCAACGCTTGAAGATCTTAATCCTTGTAGGTTCTTCAAGAAATTTATTACATCTTCATAATCTGTCAATCCGTACTGACTAAATAACTCTTTCAATTTTGAAATACTACCAGATAATTTTTCGGTTTCTGAAGATAACAACATTTCAATGCCTTTTTCATTCAACGAGTCTATAATCAATTTTACGAGAGCTAATATTTGTTGATCAAATTCTGCTTGCGACTCCAATAGTGGAATTCTAAGGCTCTTAAGTATATATTCATCATCATTATGCAGTGGTAGAAATAATGGATAACCAAATTTTTCTTTAAATTCATCATTTAACTTATTATATTTATTTTGAAAAATAAATACAGGAGATTCCGATGAACTAAACGTATTTAAAAAATCCCTCATGAACTTTGAATGACTAAGTTTTCCATCAATTGTAACATTATAATTTTTCCAGTGCGTCTGCTCCTTTTTTGAAAGGTTTCTTCCTAAATCGCCAAGGTAAGCTGAAACGTATTCACTGCTTTCATTGTCAATATATAATGACCATAATGTTCCACATCTTAATAACCCTGATTCAATGGAATACCTATCAGGATTATCATAATATTTTCCCAATACCTCACGTTTAAAATATACTGGAGTAATATAATGCGGTACTCCATTATTGTCTTCAAAATAGTTTGACAACATTGATGGATCAGATGTAAAAAATACATCGTTTCCATCTTCGTCAACACCAATAGCGTAGTCTTCATATTCCTTACTTTCACTATACGGCCAATATTCACATTCCTGAATAGAACAACCATAAATTGCTGTTTTCGCATAAAGCAGCGAGAACGGTTTTCTGCATATCTCACCAAATGATAGTGTGTATATTTTATTGTCCATCACTTCAGTATTAAAAGATTCAGGCAAACTTTGATCCAAGTTAGTTGTAGAATATCTGCTATCACAATGAACAAGCATAACCATATCTTTCACAGAAAGATATCTCTTTAAATATTTTCTGTCTACAGTTACAAAACCATCTTCTATTCTTATTACCGTTTTTTCATTTTTCAAATCGACATATTCATTTTTCGCCCTATCAAAAAACAAGTTATTAAGCAATCTAAACTCTTCAACAATTTCGAGTTCATCTTGTTTACCAAGACCATAATAATCCCTTTCTATAACAAAAGGTTCCATATTAACTTGATTATTGAATCGTGAATAAATGGCTTCCTCATCATCTCCAAATCCAAATTGAGTAAAACCCGGAGTGGTTCCTCCCCAATCATTTGTATCATCTTTCTCTAATTCCTTTTTAGCAGACTCTAACGGAAACAATCTGCATTGAAAATATGCATCAGTACCATATTTTTTTGTTCTACCATGAATTGGAATCATTACATTACCATTGTTGGGAAATTTTTTTATAAAGTCCATCATTTCTCTTTGATAAATTGGATTATCCATAAAATCACCTCATTAAAAATTATTATTTTCTATCACACAATCGTCAAATTGACTACTCAATATCTTCTTCAGCAATCTCTGTATATTCTTTTAATTTTCTTTGTAGTAGATCCTTATCAATAAGCTTTAATGTGTACTCCGATACCATTGTAGGCGAAAGGCTTCTACTAAGTGCAAATTCTACAACCTCATCATCTTTTGAAGCACAAAGAATAACACCGACACTTGGATTTTCAGTTTTCTTTTTTACTTCTCTATCTAATGCTTCTAAATACAAGTTCATTTTACCTATATATTCCGGTTTAAACTCCCCAATCTTTAGTTCAAATGCAACTAAGCAAGATAACCCTCTATGATAGAATAATAAATCTATATAGTAATCATGATTGCCAACCTGTACCCTGTATTCATTTCCTATGAATGAGAAATCTTTACCAATTTCCAATATGAAATTTTTTAGATTTTCAAGAATTGATTTTTGAAAATCTCTTTCACCTCCAATCTTTGGTACATCAAGAAATTCCAACACATAGCTATCCATAAACAAATTATGTGTTTCTTGCTTTGCTTTTTGTATAGCAGGCAGCCTCTCACCATTAGAAAGCATATATCTCTCATAGTAGCCACTATCCATCTGTCTTACTAACTCACGATGTGTTAAATTTTCTTTTACCACTAAGTTGAGATAAAATTCTCTTTCTTCTTTGCTTTTTGAACCAGACATTATTTTTAAGTGATTAGACCAGTTCAATTGTGTCAACAGCGTTGACACTTTTTCATCATCCTTATATAACTCGTAGAATTGCTTCATTCTATAAAGTCCTCTGCGAGTAAACCCTTTTAAGTCAGGATAATTTTCAGAGAAAAAGTCAGCAACATTTTCCACAAAATTTGATCCATAGCTTGCTTCTTTACTTTTCTCGCTTATATACTTTCCCACTTCCTGATACATCAAAATCAGTTCTTCATTGACTCTTCTATAAGCACGATCCTTTGCACCTTCGATAATCTTAACAATATCATCAAACTGATGATTATCTTTTACCACATCTGTATTCTGCAATACCATCTTATCTTTATTCATTATTTATTTACCTCTATAAATATGTTATTTATCAATATTTTCTTCAATAAAAGTCTTGGAGTTTTGAATTTGCACTTTATCTTCATTGACTACAAAAGTAACATAATCTCCATTTTGTAAGTCCAAAAGTTCTCTTATCCTTTTTGGAATGGTAACTTGCCCCTTTGACATAACTTTTGCAGTATCCATAAATGTATCTTTCATACTCGTTTCCTTTCTCCCTACTTTTCCTACAAAAGATTATAGCATTTTTAGGGCATTTTTTCCAGCTTGAAATTAGTGTCATCTTACTTGTTATAAGTTAAAACCACTTCTTTTATCTCATTTTCAATCGCTTCTAAAAATTTTTCCTTTGAGGATTTTCCCTGTGCAATATCCGATAACTCCATTTCCCACTTTGCGGTTGTTTTTGCTGATTTAAAAGTATCTGCTACAATCGTTACAAGGCTTATTCCTTTATGTGTGGCAATAAGATTCTTTTTATCTCTTTCAATAAAACCTTTAAAAATTAAATTTTCAATAATCCCTGCTCTTGTTGCAGGTGTTCCAAGTCCTTTTCTCTCAACTTCTACACCTTTTTCCAATGCGTCATTTCCTGCAAGCTCCATAGCCTTTAGGAGAAGATCTTCCGTAAAATGTTTAGCCGGTGATGTGTATTTTTCTTTTATCTCTTTATCTTTAATATCAAGACTATCACCAATCTTTACATCCGGAAGCACTGTATCTTCATTTTTCTTTTTTGCATATTTGTTTAGGTATTTGGTAAAGCCCTCATCTACAATCGCCTTTCCACTGCTTGTAAATTCAAATCCGTCAAATTCAGCTACAATCTTTGTTGTATTCTCAATTAAAGGATAGCCTACACTTGCATGTAGCTTATTTAAGACAAGTTCATATACCTTCAATTCACTTTCCGGAAGAGAAGCTAAGTCCTCATTCATACTGCTTTCTGTCGGTATAATCGCATGATGATTTGTAACCTTTTTAGAATTAAATACCGTCTTAATACGACCTGTATCAAAATCATACTTTCCAATAATGTTGTTGATTGTACCTGTAATCATATCTTCCGTTAAGCATCTGCTGTCTGTTCTGGGATAGGTAATTAGTTTTTTCTCGTATAAACTTTGTACATAATCTAAGGTCTGCTTTGCACTATATCCAAAATACTTATTGCACTCTCTTTGAAGCGTGGTATGGTCAAATGGCAGCTCAGGCTTTGTTATCTTTTCCTTTTGAATGACATTAGTAATTTCAATGTTGTTTCCTACTAAATGAAGTAATTGCTCCGCAACTGTCTTATCGTCAATTCTATCGGTAGAAAGAGAAAAGCCGTCTAAATGAAGCTCTACTGTAAAATATTTTTCTTTCTTGAAATTTGCTATCTCATCATCTCTTTTTACTATCATTGCAAGAGTAGGTGTCTGAACTCTGCCTACACTGTAATTTTGCTTATATAGGCACGAATACAGCCTACTTAAATTCATTCCAACAAGCCAATCCGCAATCGCTCTTGCTTGTGCAGACTCAAAGAGATTATCGTAAGAACTTCCATCTTTTAGATTATCAAAGCCCTCTTTAATTGCACTATCTTCCATTGATGAAATCCAAAGGCGGTTCATCTTCTTTTTATAATTTGCCTGATTAAATACAAGCCTAAAGATTGCTTCTCCTTCACGCCCTGCATCGCAGGCATTTATTACAATGTCTATGTCCTTATCGTTCATCAGCTTTTTAAGAATCGTAAATTGTTTCTTTGTGGACTTTGCAATTTCATACTTATACTCTCTTGGAATAATCGGTAAATCCGCCATATTCCACTTTGCGTACTTTTCATCATAGCTTTCCGGATTTGCCATTTGAATTAAGTGCCCAACACACCAGCTTACCTTGTATCCGTTTCCCTCATAATATCCATCTTTCTTTTTTGTTGCTCCTATCACTTTTGCAATAGAAATTGCAACACTTGGCTTTTCAGCAATTACAAGTTTCATCTATATTTTTCCTCCTGTTTTCAATAAAAGGGCGAAAGATTTTACTCTCCCGCCCTGTGTTTTGCACCAAATATTATATAGTTTTAGGTGCAAGTTTACTCTAACTCATCATCTTCTTTATCTTCTATTTCTGCTTCATCTGCTTCATTTTCGCTTTCTTCTGTCTCTGAAAAGAAATCCTCATCTTCCTCCTCGAAGCCTTCAAGCTCCTTATCTTCTTTTTTCTTAATAACTTTAAAATAATATCCTGTTCCCAATGCTCCCGCTACTACAAGAATGAGAATTAAGTAGGTTCCTGTATTGCTACTTTCTTCTTTTTGTGGTTCTTCTTTAACAATCTCTTTCTCCGGTGTTTTCTTTTCTACCATATTTAAAAGATCATCTTCAGATACTTCAGTTAGGAGCATGACATTCTCGCTATCCTCATCATGGTTAATGATTAAATGAAAAGTCTTACCATTTTTAGTTGTAAAGGTAACAAACTGTCTTGCATCAGCGGAATATTTATCCATTTCTTTATTATCTTTACTGTCATTATGGTGGATAGGATAATCTTTGTTTGCATTATCCTTATTTTCCGTAACCGTTCCTCTTGCCCTTGATGGTGCTGAAGCAATCCCCTTATTGGTATTTACATTCTTACTTGAACCATCCAACGAAGAATCCTGACTACCATTATTAGCAGGCTGCTTTGGTGTCAGCTTATTTGGATAACGAACTTCCTTTTCTTTCTCCTTTGGTTTATCGCTATTTGTATCTTTTGTATTTGCTCCTTTACTTTCCTGCGTGGCAGAACCTTTACCACTGCTATTTATAGATGTTTGTGGTAATACATTTCCTGTTCCTTGTTTAATCCCGGAGATAGGGCTAATTGGTGTTATAGGAGAATTATGCGTAACATGAGCTTTACCGACCTCATTAGCCTTTTTTTCAAGTTCCTTAATCTTATCAGTTAGCTTGTCTATCTCCTTTTTCACATCTGCCGATAAATCCTTATCGTCTTTGCCCTTTTCAAGTTTTTCCTTCAGCTTATCTATCTTTTCCTCAAGGTCTTTGATTTTTTCTTTTTGCTTATCGCTTAATTTATCCTTGTCTTTAATTTCCTGATTTAACTTATCAAGTTTTTCTTTAAGTTCTTTAGACTCCTTTTCCATTTTTGAAATATCATCTTTGCTAAGCTCTGTTTGAGTCCCCTTATTTTCTGTCTTTGAAGCATTTGATTGGGTGCCTTGCTCAGATTTTGAGCTTTCATTTTCTGTTTGCGTTTCCTTATCCTTAACCTCAACCTTTGCTACTTTACGGATAATTTCATCTTTCCCATCCCCCTTTACCTCATAAAATAGAAATTCATCTATAAATTTCATATCATCAGGCAGCATTGGAAGATCTCCACTATCAAGAAGCTGTCCTTTCTCTGCCTTTATCTTTTCTTCCTTAAAGACTTTTTCATCTTCAAAGATATATTTAACATTAACTTCTACTTCCGTTTGAGCAACGACTTCTATCGGATTTACAAGTGTCGGAAGCAAACTTCCCTGTGCAAATACAATCTTACTACCTGCAAATAAAGAGATTGCTACTCCCACAATCAAAAGCACTGCTCCAAGAGCCACTCCCACAGCCTTTTTATTCTTCTTTTTTTCATTTCCGTTCTCCTTTTTCACTTCTGCTTTTTCTCTGTTTACTTTTGCCATCAAATCACTGATTGTAATGTTGTTCTTTCTGCAAATGGCAATAATTTATTCATTTTCAAGTTCTTCTTCACGAATGAACAAAGGCTCCAATTCTTCATCAATCAGAGCCTTTTTATCTTTTAATTTTTTTATTCTGTTTTTTACTGCTGTCAGTTCTTTTTTCAAATTGAATCCTCCTTATTTATTTACATTTGGCGGGAAGCCGAAGCCAACGGGATGGTGCTTACAGAAAGTTGCTATCCAATCATCTAAAGTTGTTACTCTGATTCGACCGATATTATCTATCACCTTACCATCGCCTATATAAATTCCTACATGGCCATAGGTGAGTCCTGCTGTACTTCCGCTACTACTGCTTTCAACCGCAACAAGCATTCCTACCTTGAGTTTTGATTTATCTGATGTAAAGGTGTAGTTTCGGTACATATCACAGGCATTTCCTCCAATGTATCCAAGTCCTGCATTTTGATAGACCTGCGATACCCACATAGCACACCAGCCTGCACCCGGAGATGGCGTAATGTATGCAGCATTTACAATCTTTTTTTGAACTTCCGTAGAAGCCTCATACTCTTTTCCACCTCCGATACCTCCATTTGAAGCAATCAAATCACTATTGCCAAAGGCTTCTCCCATATTGCCTTGAGCAAGGAATAGGGCTTCATAGTGTTTCAAATTGTCAGGATAGTTTGCAAAGACTTCTCTGATGATACTGTCCATTTCCCTTTTATGAAGGGTTACAATGAGCTTCTTGTACTCATAAGATTCTTCATGACTTTCGGTATATTCGTTTCCATCTTCATCGGTATAGGTTTCTGTAACTGTCCTGTATCTAATTTCAATTTCTTCCTTATACTCAAGGTCATACATGGACTTAAAAAGCTCATCTAATATAGAGCTTACTTCTGATACATTTTTTACTTCTCCACACCTTGATGTAATGTAGGATAAAAGCTCATGGACATTATGACCGATGTACTCTGTGTTATTTAGGATGTACTCGTCATATCCGGGATAGTTTTCTTTGACATTATCAACCTCGCTTTGTAGCTCCTTTTTCATCCCTGAAAAACTCTCATTGATTTCACTTAGGACATTAGGCTTTGATAAATAACTTGTTATAAGAACCGTACTTGTAGAGTTCATAAAGCCCGTCATTCCTGTCCCTGCAAAGTTAATTAAGAAAGTTCCCAAAATAATAAGACCTATGAAAATAATCATAAGTCCCTTTGCTTTTCTTAATATAACTTCCTTTGAACTTTTAAGACTGCCGATAAGCCCTTCCTTAATGCGATCTCTAAGCCTTGACTTATTCTGCCTTTTAATGGAATCTTTCATCTGCTTTCGCTTTTGAAATCGCTTAAAGTTATTTGCTTTTTGATACGCCTCCGTCTTTTTCAGTTCTTCTTTGGCATCTCGAAACTCTAATTTGGATTTTCGCTTTCTGATTTTATAGTCCTTATTTGTAAGGTCATATCCTTTTTTGCTCTTTTCTTATCCGAGTAGTTCTTAATGCCCTGAATGAGCTTTGAGCTTGTATCGGCTATCTTTTCTCCTGACTCTACCCCTTGATTTTCATCACTTCCATGAGATAAATAATCTCTTACGGTTTCACTTCCTTTTGCTAAGCCTGATAAAGCAGATACTTTAGAAGTCTTATTCTCGAAAATTGTTTCCTGTTCTTTAGAAAGCCTGTTTTTCTTTTCTCTATCAAGAATGGCTTCTTTTCCGCTTTTTTTATTATCTACCTTTTCATCTTTGGCTTCTTTGTCCTTTTTTCTGCTATAGAGCTTATCGGAATAGTTTTTTCTCTTATAATTTTTCTTTTGAGACTTTTGGCTTTTTGAAAAGCTATTTCTATCTTCTGCATTATGATGAAGATTATCTTCTACATCATAGGTTGACTCAAAATAGTCGCTATCCCTAAAGTCATTGTCATATCTGTCTATGATTCCATCATTATCAAGGTCTTTTCCTAAAGGATCATAGATTTTAACATCCTTAACCTCAGTACCATAATCAGTTTTTCCGATTTCTTCCTGACTTATACTTCCTGTTTCAGAACTTCTATACCTTGCATTTCTTTTAGAAGTTTTTCCGTTTCGTTCAGTTTCTGCATTTCTCTTACTGACCTTTTCATGAACCTTATCTTGAAATCGGTCTTTGTCATGGACGATTTTCCCTCTGTAATCATCATTATGCTTTAGCTTACTTTCTTCAGGCTCTATGCTGCCATTACTTTGCAGTGTTTCTTTTTCAATCCTTGCCCTTTGCCTTTCCTTAAAGTCCTTTTGCAGTTTCTTTCCCATAAGCCTACCTCACTTCTTCAGGCTTGGTTGTCATCTTCTGATAAAGAATTGTGTCTTTCGGGAACTTATCAAGGAAAGGAACAATGGTGTTTCCAAAGAACAAAAGTCCTTCTCCTGCATTGGAATTGGTTACATATTTTAGCTGTGGCTGTGAGATTTTAAGTTTTCTTGCTAAAATTTCTCTATCACCTGAAGCCTGATTAAGCATTAAAACAAAGTCCGTATTATCAAAGATATTTTCTATCTCTTTACTCATAAGTAGGTCTTTGACATTTTGCGTGATTCCTGTTGGAATACCGCCCCATTTACGAAATCTTTTCCATATTTCTACGGAATACGAAGCTGTCTGCTCATCTTTTAAGAGCAAGTGAAACTCGTCGATATAGTATCTTGTGGCTTTATTCCCTCTGTTTTGCGATACCTTGTTCCACACCTGATCCTGAATAACAAGCATTCCTATTTTCTTTAATTGACTTCCAAGCTCCTTAATATCAAAACACAGGAGCTTCTTATTTAAGTCCACATTTGACCTATGGTTAAAGACATTAAGAGAGCCTGATACATAGATTTCCATCTCCGTTGCCAGCTTCTTACCGACCTTTTCTTCCTGTCCCTTTAACATATCGTATAGGTCTTGAAGTATTGGCATATTGTCAGGAGTAGGATTTTCAAAATACTTTTCATAGATTTTAGGAAGGCACCTATCTATAACCGACTTTTCTTCTGCTGTAAGACCGCTACCGCCAACTACAAGTTCGAGCATAGACATAATAAAGTTTGCTTTATCTTTCAGCGGTGCGTCCCCATCCCCGTAGTTCATATTTATATCAAGGGGATTTAAGTAGTCTTTTGACTTACTGCTGACCTTAATCACTTCTCCCTTAAACTGCCTTACAAGGTTTCCATACTCTCCTTCTGGATCACAGATAATCACATCATCATCTGTTACAAGAATCGCATTTGCCATTTCACGCTTTGCAGAAAATGACTTACCGCTACCCGGTGTTCCGAGAATTAGACCGTTCGGGTTCTTGAGCTTTTTTCTATCTGCCATAATCAGGTTATGGCTTAAGGCATTTAGCCCGTAGTAAAGGCTGTTACTTGAATTAATGAAAAGCTCTTCTGTGGTAAATGGCATAAAGACCGCCGTAGATGAACTTGTCAGACCTCTATCTATTTCAATCTTGTTTACACCAAGTGGCAGCACACTGATAAGTCCCTGTTCCTGCGTATGATCAAGTCTTTTTATCTTACAGTTATGCTTGTTAGCAATGGAGCTGATTTGAGAAATGGTATTATCCAGCTTTTGGATTGTCTTTGCAAAGTTCATAATGATGATGGTTACGACAAACATTCTCTCATCTCTTGTCTGTAAATCTTTTAAAAGACTTTTTACATCTTCTCCATAGGTAATTAAATCACTTGGAAGAATGTCCATATCATAACCTGACCTCACCGCCTTCTTGTTTTCCTCAATCTTCATCTTGTCAATATCGGTGTTTTTTCTTTTGACCATCTTGATGGCTTCCGATTGCTCGATTGCCTTGATATGAAAGGAAATATTGATGTTATCATCTATGTCCAAAAACTCGGCAAGCATACGGTCTGAAAGCTCACTTGCAAGGATTTGAAAATGACTTGCTGCTCCGATAAACTTTCCAAACTTAAAATACCTTGATGGAGTAAAGTTAAATTCATCAGGAGCAATATATGTCTTTGTGCTTTCTCTTTTCTTTAAGTCCTTATATGAAAATTCAAAGGTCTTATTCGGATTTAAAACATCGTGGAGTATCTTTAGTCTTTCTTCTCCGTTAAGGCTTTCCGCTCTTACGCCCATGCTTTTAAGACTCGACAATATATCTATCTCCAGTCTTTCAAGTTTTGAAATAGCCTGTTCTAAATTATCCGCTTCCACTGTAAAGGTTACATACTTTGATTTTTTAAGTCCGTTATTCCCCTTTACAATCTGGCTTTTAAGCATTTCTCGAAATTCAAGTCGTATATCGTCAAAACCGTCTTTTTTATCCGGTATTTGAATTGCCGATTTCATTTCCTCGTTTCTACCAAGCTGATTGATGTAAGAAAACTCAATCGCTATGCTCGGATCAAAGGAATTTAGAAAGTTTGCAAACTGATTGAAAATAAGGTCTCGATCCTCATCCAAAGCGAGCTGATAGTTAATATCCTGAAAGGCTATGCTTTTACTAAAGTGCTTTTCATCAAGCTGGCATACCCCGCTTTTTAAGAGTCTAAGATATGGAATAGTATCTTCTACCGTATAGCGTTTCGGCTCTTTCCTAAAGATAAGGTCAAACAGTCCGCTCTTTTCATTTTTAACTTTTCCATTATTTTGCCTTAAGTCCTGTTTTTCTCTTCTTAGTACTTTTTTGTTTCGCATGAGCTTTATTTCTTGTATTTTTCTTTTGTCTTTCAAGGTAAACCTCCTTTCTCACTCTCTTTTGCGGTTGATAAAACTTATGAAGATAAATGTGCTTAAAGTATTTCTCAAAGCTAAGACCATCCTTTTCAAAGAGAGTGATGAAAAATATGGGAAGCGTTGATACAATGAGAAATATGACAGCTATATCATTTGGAACTACTTTTCGCATAAATAAATAGACCGGTAGTCCGATAAGTCCTGCAAAGGTAAAGCCTATCATCTGTCTTTTCGTCAAATTAAAGGCTACCTTTGTCTTTACCTTCTTTAAGTCTTTAGGGATTGGTACATACGCCATAGCTTACCTCCCATCTTCTTTTTCCTTTGACAGCTCCTCAAAATGCTCATAAATGGAGCCGATTTCTTCTTGAATGCTTCCTATCTGTTCATTCGTACTTCTGTTATATCGTTCCTGCATTAAGCAAAAATCATTATGGCAGCGACCGATGTCCTGTGTTCTTTCTTCCAAGTCATTGACCTTGTTTAAAAGTCTGATTCTGTCAATTACCGCTATAACGCCTGCCCCAATTACTACTGCTGTAAATACTGTTTTTCTTTTGTTCATTCTATCCTTCCTTTCTGTTAGTGTGCATTTAATACGCTTTTTGCCAGTGTCCCGCTCTTTAGCATCATTAACCCCAGCAAAACCGCATACCCAAGTATCGTCATGGTACTTGTGTGTATATCTGTTATCTGTATTGTCTTAACTAATACTGCGTAAATTCCAAGACAAACCATTAAAAAGAGTCCTTGTAATCCAAGTGCAAATAGTCCTTTGATGTAATTTGTTCCAATCTGTCCCCATTCTTTGTTTCCCATTGTGGCAAATGGAATAGCTGAAACCGATGAGTAAACATAAATCTCAAACATTCTTCCGTAAACCACAAGCATGATTACAACAGAGATTACCTGTATAGCAACCTTGATGATGGAAGTTTCAAAGAGAATCATGACAAGCTCTCCAAGTCCCTTTTCTTTTAAGGTATCCATCATTGCCACTATCTGATCTCCGGAAACGGTGGCAGAGGTGTTTATAACCCCTGCCGCCTTATTTACCATATGTTGTGCCACATCAAAGACCGCCATTGAAAATTCAAAGGCATGAGATACTAACCATACGGCAATCCACATTTTTATGATGTACTTGAAAAATTCAAAAGTATCCGTATCGTGCATATTGTTCTTTTGCATTACCATATTAATAAGCTCAATACAAAGGACTGCTGTGATGATTAGTCCTGCTATGGGAATAATGACCGAATCGTTAATGCTCTTGATAAAGGCAAATACATCTCCGTTCCATCCCATAGGAGTTTTTCCTACATCTGTTGCAACTGCACCAACTTTATCGTTGATGTCAAGAAACATGGACTCTAAGTTTGCTTGGATACCGCCCAGTAGAAGTTCCTTAAAAAATTCTTCTATCTTGTCGAATATTCCAAACATCTAAGCTCTCCTTTCCTTCTTACTTGAGTACATTGGCAAGAAGCGGAATCAGCTTAAGTCCGATAAGGACAATACCTCCTCCCGCCATAAGCTGCTTGATTCCCTGCGACTTCGCTCCGGGATTATCATTACCATATCCTTCCATAAGGTTGATAACGCCCCATGCTCCAAGCCCTGCTCCTACAGCCATAACCAAAATCTTTAATACATTGACTGCCTGTGAAAAAAATTCCATAATTTATTCCTCCTCATTTTCTTCTTTCTTCTCAATCTTGTTGTATGACTTAACTACAAAGTTTTTGTAAGTTTTCCCCTCTTTTTCACGCTTCTTAAAGTAGCCAAAGATATGGATCAAATCGCCTTTTTCAAAGGCTTTTGCTTTCTCCGCTTTTTCTCCATAGGCTGCACAATTGATGTACTCCTTGCCTTTTCCGTACTTTTTTACAAGCGTAAAGTTTACAACTTCAACTGCCTCTCCCTCTTTTTCAAAGTTTGAGAAAGTCGGTTCTGCCAATAAGTTGGCATTGATGTTAATCATTTCTTGCTTCATTAAAATTTCTCCTTTTTCATTTCAATAAAAAAAGCGACTGGACTTATTACTTTTCCAATCGCTGATGCTCTTACTATTTAGTTTTCTTTAAGTGGGACTTCTTATCCTTATCATTTTGCCTCCTGATTTTGATATGAAAAAAGCAGCAAATCTATGTTCTTTAGACTTACTGCTTTCTCAGTTTTTAATAACTTAATGATATTATTTTTTTATAACTATATCTTTTGCACCCGATGGCAAAGACTTATAACCAGCAAATCCTGGGTAGCCTGGATAGCCCGGATAACCCGGGTAACCTGGATAACCCGGATAGCCTCTATATGGATGATTTGAAAAATAATAAATTCTATCTTTGTCTACAATAGTTCCTAAATAATCGCCTTCCATAGTAACAACATCATTATCCCCCCATGGTAGCCAGCCAATTATATTTCCATTCGTATCCCAAATAAATTTATTAACTTTAAAGCAAATCCATTCTCCAGATGAATTAAATAAATAATCTACCAATATCTTTCCTCCTCTCTTTTTTACTTTATATATACATATATTATACCCTAAATATTCTTGTATTTGATGTTAATTTTGCTTTCCCTTTTCGCTTCATATAGCTCTCAATATTAAACACATTCTTCTTATCATAATCTTCAAGTAGCTTATAATTCTTGTGCTTTGTAATATCGTATTTATCTGAAAGAAAGGGTCTGACACCTCTAAGCTGAAAGATACATTTACCACCGTCCATTACAGTAATCTCATCTTGACTCATCAGTTCCTTACCAGTCTTTTGGTAATTAAGTCCAAAGCTCTTTTGATTTGACCTTGTTTCCGACGTGTTATATAAATCTATCGTTTCTTTTCCCAGTGTTTCAGATAATTCTTTTAGCGTAGTTTTCTCCTTGCCACCAAGAAACAAGGTACTATCACAGTTACCTACGATTGTATCAGCGTTATCCTTATAGATTGCCTTTAGCTGAGATTGGGCTTGAAGTATGATACTTGCTGAAATCTCTCTTGAACGAATTGTTGCAATTAACTTCTCAAACTTAGGTATTAAACCGATGTTTGCAAATTCATCAAGCAAGCATCTCACATGGACAGGTAATCGTCCGCCATATACATCATCTGCCTTATCACATAAGAGATTAAAAAGTTGTGAGTACATAATGGATACTACAAAGTTAAAGGTATCATCAGTATCAGAGATAATAACAAAGAGTGCCGTTTTTCTATCTCCGAGTGTATCAAGCTCAAGTTCATCTTCACTCATCAAGTCCCTAAGTTCCCTAATATCAAATGGAGCAAGCCTTGCACCACAGCTAATAAGAATAGATTTTGCCGTTTTTCCAGCAGCCAATTTGTACTTTTTATATTGCTTCACCGCAAAGTGTGTCGGTTCTTTCTTTTCCAATGCTTCAAAGAGTCTATCAATCGGATTCATGTAGGTTTCATCATCTTCTCTTACCTCTGAAGCGTCTATCATATCAAGTAGTGTTGCAAAGTTCTTTTCTTCTCTTGGAGCTTCATAGAAGATGTAGCCGATAAGGGCTGTATAGTAGAGCTTTTCAGCTTTGACCCAAAAATCTTCACCTGCTTTTTCGCCCTCTCCTTTCGTATTTGCTATGATTGTCTGCACCAATTTCAGAATGTCTTTCTCAGAACGAATATATGCAAAAGGATTGTATTTCATGGACTTTTTGAAGTTAATGGTATTTAAGATTTTAATCTCATAGCCATTATCCTCAAGCATCTTGCCGCACTCAAGGACTATCGTTCCTTTCGGATCGGTTACGCAATAGCTACTGTGCATCTGCATTAAGTTAGGTTTGACATAAAATCGAGTTTTTCCACTTCCTGAACCACCGATAACAAGCACATTTTTATTTCTCGCATACTTTGGATTAGATGGTCTACCATTCATTGTTAATCGCTCAGTTTGAGTAAGCAAAATATTATTTTGAAACTTTTCATCCATATATGGCTCTATATCTTTTTTAGTTCCCCAGGAAGCGTTTTGTCAAGTACCTTTTTATATTTATGGACGCTTGTCCTATACGGAATTTTAACTTTTAGGGAAAGAAAAACAGTAAACCTTTTTTGATTTACTGTTTTCGTGTTAGCTTTTATTAAATTGTTAGTTTAGCAAGCTGAAAATATCCTACTTGCAATACTCTTTTATTTTATAAGCATATTCAGTCAAAAGATTCTTTGAATAAATTTTTTCATTTCTTGAATTTCTAACTTCTTTCCAAAGAATGGAAGCTACTTTTAATTTATTTGAATAGTTGCAACTATTTTCATCTGCGCAGAAATCCTTTAAAAATTGATTCCATTGACAAACCGAATTGTCATACTTGGCATAATCCGATTTTCCATAATAAACTTTCAGCATATCTTGAATTGTAAAACTCAAATCATTTTCGCTTTTTACTTTTCTCCAAGCAGTAGCCATATCAGCAGTAAATTTAAATGGTGAAACATCTGTTAAAATTGAGAAATATTCTCTAAATTGTGTGTTAAAGGAGAACCCACATTCAAGTAATGGCATATCCAAGGTAATAGTTTCCATTTTTTTCTTTTCATTTTTTATTGATGACTTTTTAATCAAATTACCCTTAAAATACTGCTCAATAATATAATTGAGTTCTTGTTTTATACCTCTATATTCTAATCCTAATGACTTGCATATCTGTGAAAGTTCTTCACGATACCAATAGTAATTACTAAATTCATCAAACGATGTAATTTTATCAAACTTAGGTCTACTTTCTATCAATATTTTATCTCCTCAAAACCAATTTGCTTTTTCATCTCTAAATAAGGGTGTTTCACTCTCTTTATAAGGATTGTAGTTATTGCAATTACAGCCAAACTCTTTTAATGCTTTTATCTTATTATCGACTGTCCAAACAATCAAAGAAATACCGTCGAATTCTTCAACTTTCCCCTCATTCATTTTATTTTTGAAGTGCCATTCTACAATAGTTTGATTATCCTTATGAAAAAATTGCTTTATATCCCATTCAAGCACTATTCCTCTTGTATTCCACTCGTTAAACCAGTGCTTTACTGTTTGACGGTTTTCATACTTAGGACACCAACTCTCAATATAAATTACATCATCAGAAAAAATTTCATCTATCCCTAAGTCTTGTTGTGTAAGCCACATATCAAACCATAAACGAATGATTTTCTCTCTTTCATTCATAAATTTAAGCTCCTCCAAAATCAAATAACTATCTATAATTATACCATTTTTCCGATTGATTTTATAGGTCTAACTCATTCCTCTTTACCTGTGATAGTTGCTTTTTTTGTTCCTGTAACTGCTCTATACAGGTCTTAACTTTTTCTGCTTGTTCTACTTCTTCTCGTATCCCTAATATTTGATTGTATAAGCTCTTTTTCTCTTTCTTCAAATTGGCAACTTCTGATTCCCATTTACTGATGGCTAAGGTCTTACTTTCCCCTAAATGCTCTTTCAGATATTTCTTGGCACTTTCAAATAAAATAAGCTCCGCCGTATGCTCGCTATAAAAATCTTCCTGTTTACTTTTCTTTAATTTTGCATAGACTTTGTAGGTGTCTTTATTCTTCAAATATTTTTCTGATTGGTCTATGAGTTGTATTCTATCATCAATCTTTTTCTCGCTATCTTTTAAGGCTCTTGTGGTCTTATAATTCTTATCTCGTAAATCGGTAATGCTATCTTTTAATTGATTGATACTTGTAATGTTTTTCTCTTTGAGTAGCTGATAACTTTCAATATATTTCTCTAAGTCTGCATTATTCTTATCTGCGTTTTTACGGATAAGATTTTCCAAAACTGATAACAGATTTTCTTTGGTTGGGAGGGTAGACTTTATATTTTCATTTTCTACTTTTTCTTCTTTTCCTATTCCTCTTATCCAACTTAACAAGGCTTTTATTCTTCTTGAGATTTCTCTTAAAATCATATTTTGATGTTTGATTTCTCTATTGATATTTCCTCTGTCTGTGGCTATGCCTTTCTTCTCCATTTGGGTTGCTGACACTCCTAAATGAATGGTCGGTATTTGTTCTATGCCTTGTCTTTGATAAGAGCGATGATCCACTTTGTCCTGTATGCTGTTTTCTTTAAGATATTTGTTTGTAATGTCTGCCCATGCTTTTCGCCATTCTTCTGCTTTATCTTGCTCATTCCAATCGGTTATATTTATCTTTCTTGTTTTGTAATTGCCATTTTTGAGTTTTACTTTTTCTCCGTTTTCATCAAGGATACATTCCTTTTTTGATTTTGCTCCCCATGTCTTATCTTCGTTTAGTGGTCGCATGGTTAGTAGGATATGACAATGTGGGTTTCCATCATTTTTATCATGTAAGACAATATCGGCACACATACCGACTTTTACAAAGTTTTCTTTTACATATTCTCTAATAAGTTCTATTTGTTTTTCTCTATCCAATTCTTTAGGCAATGCAACTTCAATTTCTCTTGCAAGTTGGGAATTTTTACTCTTTTCTATTTTCTCAACACTGTTCCACAATGTCCCTCTATCTAAAAATTCCTGTGGTGCATTTTCTGGTAAAAGAATTTCTGTATGAGCTATTCCGCCTTTTCTTGTAAAGTCATGGACTATGCCGTCATACTCGTTTTTTATCTTTTCGCCACTTCGATAGGCAGAAGCTGCAACTGCACTTTTGCCCTTGCCTCTTGAAATAATCTTTATGCTAAGATGATATATCGCCATAAGAAAAAACCTCCTTTCCATTTTTCGATATGGTTATGGTGGCGATAGATAAGACTTCCTAAAAAAATCGGATAGCTTTTTATCAGATTTCTTTTGGGAAGTACACAAGGGGTAGGAAATTTATTTCTGTAGGGGAGTGTAGCTCCCCTGTATCAGCGTTAGCTGATATGCCCTCTGCAAGAGCCTTCGGAGAACGCACGCACCCTTTAGGGTGTATAAGTGCGCCCTTGTAAACAAGGGACTATTACTCTATCTCCGTTTCTTCATCTTCTTTTTCTGCATTCTCTACTTCTGTTTCTTCTCTGCTTTCTATAATTTTTTGTATTTTGAGATTTGCTTCTTCCTTACGAATTAAAGATGTAATCAACTGATAAAATTCATCTTTGGTTAGATTTTTACTTTCTATAAAGATACTTTCAAAGACTGCTCCTTTTTCATATATCCTTTTATCTCTCTTTTTTCTTTCTTCCTGTTTCTGTTGACTGATGAGTTTTTTTCTTTTATTTTGTAACTGCTTGATTTCTTCATCTGCCATTAAGATTTTTTCTTCAATGTTTTTCATTTTCTCGTTTCCTCTCTTTCTATTTTTAGCAAATAAAAAAACAGTAAACCTTTTTTGATTTACTGTTTTTATACTATTTTTTATTTAATTGATATTACTAAAAATAGGAATTTTACGTGCTTGAGTAGATATTATATTTTCAGTCAATGCTTCATTCTTCATAACACAATCAAATATCTAATATCTCAACAATTTCTCCATTGTGCTGTTTCAATTCAATCTTCCGAATTATTTCTTCTCCCAAATATTTAATAAAATCGCTTAATTCTGATGAAACTTCAAATATAATGTTGTGTTTACTATCATCCTCCGGATTAAATGTTGAATTATAATTTCTTTCGCTTGACCAATAATTCCAATTTACATCTGTTCTTTCGTAATAAACATAATTCTGTTTTTTTGTAACATATACCCTTTTGTTAATCAATACCTTTTCATCTTCAGATTTAAAAATATCAGAATATAATTTTAAGCCCTCAAATTGCTTATATTCTTTAATTTTATTATTTGAAACATTAAGCTTTATTTCTTTATAATCCATAATCTTTTCTCCTTAAACTTGTTGCCTATACAGAAAAATATTATACCGCTTTGATTTACCGTTCATTTTTTCTTTTTAGTTTTTATTGCCGGTAATTCTTTATACATAGAATTGAATAACCCTGTTAAATATTCTTTGTTGTCAACATCATCTACCAATAGCATTTCCTTTGCTCCATCATATGGTAACTCATACTTTGCATTTGGCATATATGCTATTGCAGATTTAACAGGCTTCACTAAAAACCTATCATCATAAATTCCACCAACAATTTTTCCGCGATAATAAACAATATATTCGCCCATCATTGATCTATATGTTATTTCTTCCAACTCGGATAGTTGTTCTAAAATGAAATCTAAATATTTTTACTTGAAGCCATTTTTCTATCTCCCTTAATTACTAAAATTTCAATAGTCCATTTTCATCAAACTTGAAATTTGGACCCCATGCAACTTCCCAATAATATCCATCTAAATCCGAAAAATATGCGTGATATCCACCCCAAAAGGTATCTTGCGGTTCTTTTACAATGGTTCCACCAATATTGCGTACTAAGTCAATTACACTATTAACATCTTCTTTATGTTCAACATTGTAAGCTAATGTAATTCCGAAAAATCCATTTCTTTTTGGCGGATTATTTTCATCAATGTCTTTTGCTAATTGTTCCAAAGGAAATAGTTCGAACTTTGTTCCCGGAGTATCAAAAAAACATACCGCCGGATTATTTTCTTTGCAATCAGTCTTATATCCTAAACCATCTCTATAAAACTTGATTGACTTTTCCATATCTTTAACACCTAAACAAATACAAGTAATTTTGTTCATTGTTACCTCCTTAATTCGTTATTTCTCTCTTAATAGTTATTGATATTATAGCATTTTTTAGGTATTTTTTCTACTGCCAGATTTCCCTACTCACTACTATTTGCCCTTTGAATATATTACTTTGAACAGCTTATCTTGAAATGTCTCTTTACTCTTTTTATCAAAATATATCTCTGTTACAAAGGTTTTTCCATTTATCTTTTTTGTTAGAATACCGTCAGGCTTTAGGTGGAGTGCTTGTTGTTCTGCCTGTATTTCTTTAATATCTGTTTTCTCATTTTCTGCCATTTAGTTCCTCCTTTCGACTTGCACAAAAAAAGATTTCCTGTAATTAGGAAACCTCTTTTGCGATTGGTTGATATTTAGTTTTAGGTTGTTGCCTGTAATTTCTTTTTTGCTCGATATTCTCTTGCTTTTAATTTCTCATACTCTCGACATTTTTCGATGTTTTTGGCTCGATACTCTTTAGAATATGCCCTATGATAAGCTCGTGATTTTTCTCTCTTTGCTTCTTCGATTTCTTCCCTCATCTGTATCATTTCTTGTTCTGTCGGCTCTATCTGTTTTGTAAGTTCATTTTCAAATTTTCCGATATAGTTAAAATAAACCTCTATTCGCTGAACAACATATTTTGCTCTTTTTACATCTCTGTCATGCACTACGATTTTACTGATAAACTCATTGATAATGGTTGGGGTAAGTTCTTCAAAGTTGGAATAGCTTTCTGCAAGTCTGATAAATTTCTTTGCTCTTTGATTTGCATTTTCGCATTCGGATAAGCGTTCTTTGATTTCTTCTTTTTCTGCTTTTAAGGTGTAGTATTCTTCTGCATACTTTCTTGATAACTGTTCATAGCGTTCTGTATCCATATTTCCAAGTGCATTATCTTCATAGAGCTTATTCATCACTCTTTCTATCTGTTCCATTCGGTCTGTGATTTGGGGCATACGCTTTTGATTTTTCTTGACTTCCTCGGTCTGCTCTTTATACAGACTTTCTTTTACAAGTTTTTCAAACTCTGCTTTATTTTCCAAAGAATACTGTGCTATCTTTCGTAAGACTTCTGCGATGTTTTCCATAACTTCATCTACATCAATACGATGTGGGGAGTTGCATTTAGGGTGCTTTGCTTTTCCTTTGGCATATTCACTACAATAGGTTACATGCTGTACTTTTCCGTTTTTGTGTATGGTGCGAATGTGCATTTTTGTTCCGCAATCTTTACAGTACATCAGTCCTGATAATGCGTGAATTTCTCCATCTCCGTTTGGTCTTTTTACAGGTGCGTTTTTTAACATACGCTCTACATTTTCAAAGGTAGTTCTATCTATTATCGGCTCATGGACATTTTCTGTTATTTGCCATTTGCTTTTATTTACATAATGGTTTCTCTTATCTCTGTAATGCTTTTCGGTCTTGAAGTTGACTACATCGCCACAATACTCTTGTCTTTTCAGTATGCGTGTTATGGTTGCTTTGTTCCAGTTATAGCGATTTTCTTCATTGAGAGGTTTGCTTTTGGCTGTTCCTCTGTTTTGCTGTTTCATATAAAAGGTTGGGGTTAGTATTTCTTTTTCTTTCAGATAAACGGCTATCTGATTTCTGTTTTTTCCCTCCATAAATAGCCTAAAAATGAGTTTTACGACTTCAGCAGCTTCTTTATCGACTATCCAATAATCTTTATCCTCAGGGTCTTTTATATAACCGTATGGGGCTTCTGTTGCGACAGGCTTTCCGTCTGCTCCTTTGGTCTTAATTCCTGTTTTTACTTTCTTGCTGATGTCTCTTGCATACCACTCTGACATGATGTTGATAAATGGGGCAAATTCCAATGTGTTTTGGTCAATGCTATCTATGCCGTTGTTGATGGCGATAAAGCGTACATTGTTTCTTCTAAATATCTCCATCGCATTACCGACTTGAAGATAATCTCTTCCCCACCTTGTCATATCTTTCATGATGACAATTCCGATTTTACCTTGTTCTACATCGCTTATCATCTGTGTATAGGCTGAACGGTCAAAGAACCTACCGCTTTCATCATCGTCGATATAGTGGCGAATGTTTATCAGCTTTTTTTCTCTTGCATATCTTTCTAAAAATGCTTTTTGATTGACAATACTATTACTCTCGCCACCGTCTCTATCTTCATCACCAACTGAAAGGCGGGAGTATAGTGCTGTGATTTTGTTATGATATTCTATCATGGCATTATCCTCCTTTTCTCGTGTCTATATATCACTCCTGTTCAGTTAATATTATGCAACCCATCTTGCCGATCCATACTCTTTTCCCTGCCTAAACTTTTTAGCGTTTTTCCCTTTTGTATAGACAATGAATTTGATTAAAGCAGCCACTCCTATACCTATTAAAATATCCGCCGGATGAATACTAGGAAGAAAGCTCATTGTGTTAAGCTCCAATATTCCCTGAAATATTTTATCTATCACATCTCCTCCAACATAGCTTCTTACATGATGGGAAAAGATGTTTCCTAAATAGAAAATGCAAGATAGGGAATGTTTTCCTTTGCAAATTTCGCCTTATCCTGCACCTTAAATAAGCCTTTTATTTCCTTTAATATCTTATCTATCATAGGCTCTGCTCCTTTTGTTTATTCTTGACTTTATCCTTTGAAACAGAGTTCTTTGCCATTTCTTTGAACTTCTCAATATTCTTATGAATGGACTCCTTCCTTTCCGTTTTCTTTTCTGATTCTGAAAGGGCATGCTTAAATGCTTTGTCCATAACCTTCATATCTTTAGCTTGAAAGAATACTGAGTATTTCCCACTTTCCTTATCTTTCATTACTGAAAACTTTACCCCATACCGATTAAGTTCTTTTTTCAGTTCCTTAAGCTCTGCTTCTTCAACCGGGATTTCTTCAAGCTGACCTTTCTTTACCATATCCTTGAGCTTTACTTCATTGCCTTTGCTACTAACGAGCTTTTCAAGTCCTCCGAGTTTCTCTGCCTCTTTCATCAGTTTCTTTAATAAGTTCAGAATTAGTTTTCCTGTTACTTTAGCAGCTCTAACTTCCATATTCAGTGTTTTTCTTGCTATTTCTTCATTGATCAACTTCTCTCACCTCCATTCAGCAGTCTGTCCTTATTTCGATTCAGTTTGTCCTTTTGAATAACCTTTCTAAAATCTTCTCCTACAACCATAACAGGAATACACATCTCTATAATTCGTGAATAAATCCTCTGATACTCCACACTTTCTGTACAATTTACAATTGTGTCGTAGGAAAGGTTAGTGGTAAAGATAGTCGGTTTCTGTTTTAAGTACCTGTTATTCACGATGTTATATACTTGCTCTTTGGCATAGCTTGTATCTCTTTCTATTCCTAAGTCATCCAAGATAAGAACGGAAGTCTTTACAAGGGATTCAATATATGCGTTCTTGTCAAAATCAAATCCTCCCTTTTGCAGCTCATTGATAATCTGTGCAAAATTTCTTATTTTAACGCCTATTTGATACTGTTCAATAAGGCTATTTGCAATGGAGCAGGCAAGATAGGTCTTTCCGCTACCTACTGAGCCATAAAAAAGAAGTCCGATATTTTCTTTTTTCATTTCCTCATAGTCTTTTACAAAGTTCTTTGCAATGATAAGGCTTTGATTTTCTTCTCCCTGATAATTTTCAAATGTGTATGACCACTGAATAATCGAGTTAAAGCAGCTACTCTTTAATCGTTCAATCTCCATCTGCTTTTGTCTTTCTTTTTCTCTTGCCTCTCTATCTCTATCGCATTTGCAAGAAATCTTAAATATCATCTTGTTATCAAAAAACTCCATCACTTTTCCGTCTTTTCTTTCATGGCAAACTTTACAAAATGCGTGTCCGTCCTTGATATATTCTTTTTCAGGATCGTAAGAATACTCTACATCTTCTATCATTACTTTTTCTAATTCTTTCATCATAGGTGTTCTCCTTTATCATATTCTTCCCATGTCGGGATATTTGATGTTTTCACTTCTTTACTTCTTCCCTGATCTTTATAAAACCAAGAAAGGATTGTCGCTTTATGGTCTTTATAGGTCTTTCCGGTGCTTTTGATATATGCTGATAGTCTTTCAATGTAATTATCAAGCTGTGAGTTCATTATGATTTGTAAGTCTGATATATCTTCAGCAGTTAAAAACACATTTTGAAATGTTCCAAGCCCGTTTTCGCTAAAACTATATTCTCTCTTACTATACTTACTCTTATTATTCTCTATATAGTTAGAGTCAAGATTTTGAACTTCCTGAAGTTCATTTTCTTTACTTCTGAGGTTAAAATCTTTTACTTCTGAAGTTAAGTTTTTTGACTTCTGAAAGTCATTTTCTTTTACCGCTAATATGCTCATAAAGTCTTTAACATATATGACATTCGGCTTACCAAGCCCAAGCCTTACTCTTTCAATCAGTCCGATTCCTTTTTTCATATCGAGTTCATCTAATGTTTTTATAGCTGTCGGCTTTGAGATATTTCTTCTTCTCATAATTTCTTCGACTGTGAAATAGATAAATACTCTGCCTTCCTTGTCCACCCAATTATTCTTAAATGACATTCCTGTTCGTTTCAAAAGCATAGAATAAAGGATAATTGCTTCAGCAGACAGTCCCTTAAATTCTTCTCCGTCTACCAATATTTCAGGTACTTTTAGAAAGTTAAATCTTTCTACTTCTCTGTTATAGAAATAGTCAAAGTCCATTGCACTACCTCCCTTCTATCAAAATTTTGAAAAGAAAAAGACGATAGTTTTTCTCTATCGCCTTTAGTAACCTTTTTTATGAATTTATTTATATTGATTTTATTGCTTCGTTTATGCCTTTAAGGAAGGCTATAACTGTTGCCCCAACCATAGGTATTCCGTAAGGACTAACTAAAAATCCGATAATCAATGCCTCTATTCCAATGGTAACTTCTTTTTGTAAAAAAGATGCTATTGCTCCAAATATGCAAAACATCATCAGCAAATACAGTAAGGCTGTTCCGATACCAAGCAGGAATGTCAGAAATGCAGTAAGAACACTAAGCAGCAAGCTGATTGGAAATAAGATTATTTTTATTATCCACCTTATCATTTATTCGTCCTCACTTTCAAAATTATTCTTTGTATCTCCACACACCATATCAATACAAACATAAACATCAATATAATTTTTCAGGACTTTTTTTCGTCCTCCATCGCCATCTTCATTAAAGACATAATGCTTGTAAAACTGCTTAAAATGCAGGATTTTTACTATTTCACTCTTTGTATCAACGCTATGCACTCCACATGATGTGTCATTGGAAATAAATCCACGGGCTGAACTTTTGTGAGTTTATAGCCTAGTTCTTGATAGAGCTTGATGTCACGCGCCATAGTGGCTACATTACAAGATATATAGATGATTTTCTTTGGATTCATGCTGACACTTGATTTGATAAAACTTTCAGTCAAGCCTTTACGTGGCGGATCAACCATGATGACACTAGGTTTTATACCTTGATTTAGCCATTTTTTGATAGCATTCTCTGCTGAATCACAAACATAATGGGCATTGCTAATACTGTTTAGCTCAGCATTCTTTTTGCTATTTTCAACTGCTTGAGGGATAACCTCCACGCCATAGACTTCTTTGATGTGTTTCGCAACTGACAATCCAATGGTGCCAATTCCCGAATAGGCATCCACTACAATATCCTCTGTACTCAACTCAGCGAAATCAATCGCCGTTTGATACAGTTTCTCTGCCATCTCTGTATTGACTTGGTAAAATGCTGGGGCAGCAATTTGAAAGTCATTATCCAGCATGCGGTCAGTAATATAATCTTGTCCATACAGTACATGAAATTCCTTCCCAAAAATCGCATTACTTGGCCGGTCGTTAATATTTTGCATGATAGATTTAATATTCGGAAATCGCACAACTAACTGTTCAATTAACTGATTTACACGGAAAATCTTGGGACGAGTTGTCACTAAAATAACCATTATTTCACCAGAGTAATGTCCACGACGAACCACAATATTACGAATCAGACCAGATTGCTCTTTCTCATCGTAAGGTTTCAGGTCAAAACGACGCAGCAAATCCCGCACTGCCAAAACGACTTGGTCAATGACTGAATCCTGAATATAAAAATCCTCAATTGGCATTAAATCGTGCGAATTTTTTCGGAAAAATCCCGTTTCTAGCTGTCCATTGACACGGCGAACAGGAACCTGCGCTTTGTTTCGATAATGTAGTGGGTGCCCCATACCAAGGGTTGGTGCCACTTCGATATCTGCAATTCCAGCAATCTTGTAAAGACTATCTCTAACTTTCTTGGTTTTAAATTTCAATTGCTCACTATATTTTAGATGCCCAAGGTCAGCAATACCTGTCCTCAGATAAGCCACATCAACATCTTCGTTTCGATAAGGGGATTTCGTCAGATAGGCTTCTACCTTGCCAAAACCAATTTTTTTATTGACTTTCAGTATGCGCATACGGATACGTTCCGTAGGCAGAGCATTCTCTACAAAGAAAACCAGCCCCTCTGCCTTAGCTACTCCTGCACCGTCATGGCTCAAATCCACAATTTCAACTTCTATCACATCATTCTTTTTTAACATATATTTCTCTTTCTATCAGCTCTGCCATTTCCCAAAAAAAGAAAGCGACAGAATCATCACTTTCTATTCTATCATTTATCTGAGTCCAAGTTGTACCAATTTTTCTTTATAGGCTTCAAAATCAACTAACAGTCCTTGACCGCCATACATATCATAGGCATCTATCCAATCTCCATTTTCAGGAATGGTCACCTTTTCAACACCATTACGAGCATTAGTAAGAGAAGACAAGCCGTGCGTTAGTAAAAAACTATACGGAACGTTGGTCGAGGTTAAAGCAAATACTTTGCCAAGCGCTTCAGAGCCTGTAAAAAGCTTCGTTGGGTCTTTGATTTGCTGAATAATCGCGCTCATCACCTCTTGCTGGCGACGTGTACGTCCAAAATCTCCCTCATCATCCTTACGGAAACGCGCATAATTTAAAAGCGTACGACCGTCCATTCGCTGTTTGCCAACCTTAATCGTCTGCTCTGGAACCACGCCGTCTTTCATATTGAGGTCGTCCGGCACCTGTACTTCACTCACTTTTTCACCATTGATAGTTGAAAAATTCGCATTCATTTCAACACCATTTGGGAAAAGAGTATCGATAGCTGTCGCAAAGGTCGAAAAGTCAACCAACGCATAATACTTAATGTCAATATCAAAATTGTCTTTCAGCACTTGACGTACTAATTCAGCGCCTTGATTGTTATTTTGCTCTCCAATGGCATATGCTACATTTAACTTTTGATCATAACCAGAACCTTGACTCACTCCATCAATGTGAACGAGCGTGTCTCTCATGAAACTGACGAGTTTCATTTTTTTATTTTTTCCACCGACATTTAAGACCATAATCGAATCTGTCCGCGTTTCAGAAGAAGATTGTCCAATTCGTCCATCTGTTCCCAAAATGAGAATATTCACACCGTCTTTGGTATCTTTTCCATTAAAGACTTCTGTTTGGGCAGCTTTGGCATTTGGATTGCTTTTTGAAGTGTTCAAGCCTTTTATAAACATGAACAACATGCCCCCTACAATGAGAACCAAAATTAAAGCAAGCCAAGCTAGAATCCGCTTCACACGTATTTTTCTATGCCGTTTTTCCTTTTTAGGCTTGGGTATATTTTCTACAACACTTTCAGCCACATTAGTTGGTATGTGCTCTGATTTAGCTCGTTTATTACGGCGACTTCTCTCTGGATATTGAGGGAGTCCCTGTTCGGTGTAACCAAAATTCTCAGGTACTTGTTGGTCAGAAAAGGTCCCTCTCGATTCACGAGCTAACTCTACTCTTTGGTCTCCTTCTTGCTTTCTCAGAAGATATTGATATTCTTTTTTCTCGCGTTCATTTAAATAATGGATATTTTTGTAAAGATAGTCCAGTCTCAACTGCTCATGGTGGCTGAGATTATCTGATTTTTTACCCATGATTGCTCCAATCTACTGTTCTGAAATAGTATAAATGGTATAATTTCCTAAAATTTTATAAGTAATGCCAATCGCTTCTAACTCTTTCATCGCAAATGACACTAAATCCTTTTTTTCATTATTGATGTCCAGAATGAAAAAATATTCTCCCAAAGCGGTCTTCAACGGGCGACTTTCAATCTTTGTCAAGTCAATTCCCCGCCAAGCAAAAGTTGCAAGAGCTTTGTATAAAGCACCGGGCAAATTGTCTGGCAAAGTCAAAGCAAGCGTTATTTTCTTTTCCTTCGGATACAATGGCAAAACCGGAATCGACTGTCCCAGCAACCAAAAACGGGTGAAATTCTCAGCCATTTCTTGAATATTCTCTGCAATAATCTGCAGACCGTATTCACTAGCTGCACTCCTTGGCGCAATGGCTGCATAATTTTCTTCTGGATGCTGAGCCACAAAACGAGCCGCATAAGCTGTGCTAGCTGTTATTTCGATTTTAGCTTGTGGATAATGTTGGCGAACATATTTTTTCCCCTGCGCAATTGCCTGCGGATGAGAAAAGATTTTTTCTACTGGCTTATCAGCTGCCGTTGCCAATAATTGTTGTTTGATTGGCTGGACGATTTCTGCCACAGCATGAATGGCTGCTTGATGAAAAAGGTAGTCCAATGTTTCATGAACGCTTCCTTCAATTGAATTTTCAACTGGCACTACAGAATAATCCACTTCGCCTGTCTCGTAGGCTTTGACAACTTCCGTGATATTTTCAAAAGCCACCAATGTATCTGTTGGAAATGCTTCTTGCGCCACATGATGAGAAAAAGAACCTTTCGGACCTAAAAATCCAACTTTCATTGCAACACCTCCACGATTTGTTTAGGCGTCAAAGTGGTCACATCAATAATTTTTGTAGCCACTTCTTCATACCAAGCCTGACGTTGATCGAAAAGATTTTTCAAATCAGCTTTGCTATTGTTCAAATAAAGTGGGCGCTGGTGAGCCTGATCCTCTTCAAGACGCTGATAAAGCGTTTCAAAATCTGTTTTTAAATAAATATTTTCAGCGTTCTGCTTTAACAACTCGCGATTTTGAGCATTACTGATGATGCCACCACCGGTTGAGATGACTTGTTCTGACTGTAGCAATTCTTTTAATAATTCACTTTCTTTTTGCCGAAAAGCTGCTTCGCCATACTGCTCAAAATATTCTTTAATCGGCATTTCCAGTTTCTCTGACAAAAGCTCATCCATATCGATAAAATTTTCATCTAGCAAGCTAGCAATCGTTGTTTTCCCAGCCCCCATGAAACCAATCAAAATCTTAGCCATGAAGTAAGTCCTCCAAATCAGCAAAGAAATTGGGATAGCTCGTATTGATAGCTTCGGCGCGCACCAACTCGACTTGACCGTCGTTCACCAAAAGAGCTGCAATAGCCGTCATCATGCCAATTCGGTGGTCACCAAATGTATGAACTTTAGCACCGTGAAGAGACGTTTTCCCTTTGATAATCATGCCGTCTTCTGTCGGAGTAATATCAGCCCCCATGCTATTTAGTGCATCTGCCACAACTTGGATACGGTCTGTTTCTTTTACTTTTAGTTCCTCTGCATCACGAATCACCGTTTGCCCCTTAGATTGAGTAGCCAGAAGTGCAATGATTGGCAATTCATCAATTAAACGTGGAATAATTTCTCCGCCAATTTCTGTGCCAACTAATTCAGACGTCTCTATCGTTATGGTAGCGGACTTAGCAACTCTGTCTATATTGGACAAGTTTATATTTCCACCCATAGCCTTGACAACATCCAAAATGCCAGTCCGTGTTTCATTGATACCAACATTTTCCAAAATAATCTTAGAATTGGGAATGATAAGTCCTGCTACTATCCAGAAAGCCGCACCAGAAATATCTCCTGGCACCAGCACATTCTGTCCAGTAAACTCTTGGCCGCCTTGAATGCGGATTTCCTTTCCATTGACAGAAATCTGACCGCCAAATTGTTTAATCATATCTTCTGTATGATTGCGGGTCATTTCTTTTTCCACAATGACAGACTCGCCTTGAGCTTGTAAAGCCGCAAATATCAAAGCAGATTTAACCTGAGCAGATGCCACAGGCAAGGTATAATGAATGGGCTGTAAGTTCTTATTCCCATGAATGGTGAGCGGCGGCAAATCACGATTGGTTCGTCCAGCGATTTGCACCCCCATTTGACGAAGAGGAATCGTTATGCGATCCATAGGACGTTTAGATAAACTATCATCGCCAAACATTTCCACCGCAAAATCTTGCCCAGCTAATACACCTGAAATCAAGCGAATGGAGGTTCCAGAATTTCCCATATTCAGTTTGTTTGTCGGCGCTTGAAAACCAGCAAAACCCACTCCATGAATCGTTACTACATTGCCGTCATCTTCAATTTGAACACCTAAATCACGAAAAACTTTCATGGTGGATAAGACGTCTTCACCACGCAAAATATCGTGAACCGTTGTCACTCCCTTGGCCAAACTACCAAACATAATCGATCGATGACTAATAGACTTATCACCTGGCACACGAATGCAACCAGCTAACCCCTTTGCATTTGTACGTAACTGCATAGAAAACCTCATACCTGATTCTTTTTACATATTGTACCATAAAAAAAGGAGGGAAACAAAAGAGAGCGGGGAAAAAGCTTCATTTCGTTGAATTCAGCTTTTCCTCACCCTCTTAAAATTATAAACTTTCTGCAAATTTTTGCTTGATGAATTGTGCAGAATACGCTAATTTTTCTTCCTCTTTTTCCGTTAAACTAAGTTTGACTTGCTCAAGAATTCCCTCACGTCCTACAATCGCTGGATAACTCAGGTAGGTGTCTAATGGCTGATAATAATTTGATACTGGCAATTCTTCATGTGAATCTGATACAAGAGCTACTGCTAAACGGATAGCTGCGCTCGCAATACCATAAGATGTGTATTTTTTGCCATAAAAGACGGTATGCCCTCCTTTAAGGGCTTCTAGAGCAATTTCATCCAACTCCTCGACCGAAGCAAATGTAGAAATCGGTTGCCCTTTTATCCGTACTTGGCTCCAAGCTGTAAATTGAGAATTCCCATGTTCTCCAAGATTGTAGCCATAAACACTTCGAGGATCGACACCAAAGCGAACACCAACTGCACGTTTCATACGAGCTGTGTCCAGTAGCGTTCCCGTTCCAATAACACGATCTTTAGGCAGACCAGTATAGTGTTGATAAAGACTAGTAATGACATCTACTGGATTACTAATAACAATGATAATCCCTTTAAATCCAACTTTTTTCAATTGTTCAGCGACAAAAGGAACTTCCTTGGATGTAAAGGGTAATTCAGCAAATCGATCGGCGTTGGGGTTATCTTGTAATTTGATATTGCCCAGTGCTGACACCACCACATCCGCATCTGCCAACGCCTGATAATCATTAACAATAATATTTGCGTGATGATTCAAATTTGCTGCGGCATCCTGAAAGTCAAGTGCATCTGCTTTGACTTTCGCTTCATTTTTATCAATCAACACATAATCATCAAAGGCTCCTTGCGCAATCAGACCATGCGCGACTGCGGCACCAACATTTCCCATACCAATAATCGCAATTTTACGTGACATAAAGCACCTCCATAAAATACACCGTTCAGCTTCACCATTAAACTGAAAATCTGTCTAGTTGATACATTTCATTATACTCAGAAATTAGTAAAAAACAAGTATTTAGTGGAAATATTCAGAAAATTCTCGCTAATTTGTTGAATCCTTTCTTCTCCTATGGATTTCATGCACATAAAAAGCTGACCAAAATCTTGAATCAGCTTGAATCATAACCTTATTTCAACAATTCTTGAACTGGATCAAAAATGATGCGTTCAATATCAGCCAAGTAAATAGACAATTGTTGTTGTTTATTGAAAAATTCAGTCAGGGCAGGATTGCCTTGAATCTTATCCCCAAACGACTTCATCTTGTCTTGCACTTCTTGCGTTGGCATTTGACCTGATTGCGCCATAGCTTGCAGTTCTTGTTGGAAAGCTAGATAGTCCTTTAAAAGGTTCTTTGCTTCACTATCAGCATCTACTGCTTTTTTACTTTCGACAACGGCTTTGTACTCAGGAAGGTCACGCAGAGTACGGCTTAATTCATTCGCTAAATCATAAATATTTGACATAGTTTTCCTCCTTAATCTAAAAAGACTTGATAGTGTGTCTTTTCTCTTATTATTTTAGCAGATTTTTCCAAATCTTCGCGATTTTTAAAGGTGATTTGCAAAATTCCGTTAATATCTTCGCGATTTTCTTCATTGATGTGAATATTGACAATGGATGTTCCCCTTAGAAGTTCCAACACTCCTAAAATAGCATCTTCTTCATCGGGAACATTGATGAAAATGTCATAAAAGCTATCCACACCTGCTCGTTTATGAATTTCCATAGCTTTTCGCACTTGGCGACCATGCTGAAAGAAATTCCAAATCACATCTTCATTTTTATTCTGAATAGCAAGTGAAATAGTATCCAATCGCTTCTTAAAATCTTCAATCCTCTCTAAAATGGCATCTGGATTTGTCAATAAAATCGAAGTCCACATGCTCGGTTCACTTTCTGCAATCCGTGTCATATCACGAAATCCCCCAGCAGCGAAATGCTGCGTCATTTCGTGCTGTTGAATATAAGCAGCGGCTTGATCCATAAGACTAGAAGCGAGAATATGCGGAAAATGACTAATCTGGCTGGTGACCCGGTCATGCTCTTTGGCATCAATCTCAATAAAGCGAGCATGCAGACCAGATAAGAGATTCTTCATTTCTGCTATCGTGCCTTCTTTCGTCAAATGAGACGGAGTAAAAATATAATAGGCGTTTTCAAAGAGATTTATATCTGCTGCACTAGCACCTGACTTATGACTACCAGCCATCGGATGAGCACCTACAAATCGAATAGTTTTTTCCTTTAGAGCTTCTTCAGCAGCAGCTACAATTTCAGCTTTGGTAGAGCCTGCATCTGAGATAATCACATCTTTTTTCAAATCTAGAGTTGCTAATTGCCTGATAAACTCAATGGTTTGCTTGATAGGGACAGCAAGAATAATCACATCTGCCAGAGGAGCAAATTCAGCAAACTGATTGGTCACTTGATCTACCATGCCTTTTTCAAGGGCAATTTTTCGGGATTCTTCTCCACGATTGTAACCTAATATAGTATAGTCTGGATGATCACGTCGAATTCCAAGTGCGATTGAAGAACCAATCAAACCAAGACCCGCAATATAAATAACTTTCTTTACCATGCTTACTCCTTACTTTGGCTCAACGATAAATCCCAGAACAATCGACACTAAAATAATAACCATAACAATCGCTGTGAAAATCGTATACATTTTATCTTTTGTTTTGACAAAAATGATAAATGTTGAAATCACTCGAAAAATCGGTGTCAAAATAAGCATAAAAGCCCCCAGCAACATAAACATTACTGCATTAAAAATGGAATGACTCTTTACATAGGCAACTGGATTAAACTGTTCCAAATTTTTTAAAGAAATGACCTGCTGACCACTAAAAAGGTAAAGAACCAAGCCAATAAACATAAAAAGAATGGAGAGAAAAATCCCTATGCGAAGAATTTTTCCCATGACCAAATCTAGCTGCTCTTTTTCTTCTTGCATTTTATCTGTCATTGCATACCTCGTATAAACATCTGCACACCCAAAGCTAATAAAGCGACTAGAAAAATCCAGCGCAATACTTTTACAGGCACATAAGGCATGATGCGGCTTCCGATGAAAGAACCTGCTAAAACACCTAAGGCGATTGGCGTAACCAATACTGGATTGATTTGCCCTACAAAAAGATAAAAGATAGCTGAAGCCGTTCCTGTCACTCCCATCATAAAGTTAGATGTTGCTGAACTAGCTTTTAAGGGCATTTTCATAACAGTATCCATGGCCAATACTTTGAAAGCACCCGCACCAATTCCTAAAAGCGCCGACATAACACCAGCAAAAAACATGACAACAGAGCCACCAGGGACATGGGTCACCTGGTACTTGATTGTTTGATTGAGACCTTTGTCAAAATATTCACCACCGAGATTTAATTTCTCTGCGATAGCATCATTGTGACTCACACTCTGATTGTCCTTTTTGTCATGAATCTTCTGGTACATATTAAATGCTTGAAAGAGCATGAGAGCGCCATAAAGTAAGAAAAGGACTTGTGAATCTGTTATTACTGATAACATAGCGCCTACAAAAGCTCCTAAAGTTGTGAAAATTTCCAAAAACATGGCAATGCGCAGATTGAGCATGTCATCTTTGAGATAGGCAATCGCAGAACCTGAACTAGTTGCTAAAACCGCAATAATAGAAGCTCCGACTGCATACTTGATGTCCACCCCAAATAAAAGAGTCAGCACAGGCGTAATAACAATTCCACCTCCAAGTCCTAGCAAAGCTCCCAAAATTCCTGCAAAAATTCCGACCAAAGTCATTGTAAAAATATAGGTGAGCATTAAAATCCTTTCACATAATTGCGGTATTGTTGAACGGCTTCTTTTAATTCTTCCAGATTATCCGAAGAGAATTTCTCCAAAACCTCAGTTGCAAGCACTGTTGCAACAACAGCTTCCATAACAACACCAGCAGCTGGAAGAGCTGTCGGATCGCTTCGCTCCACCGTTGCCTTATAAGGCTCATGTGTCTCAATATCAACGCTCATAAGTGGCTTGTAGAGAGTTGGAATCGGCTTCATCACTCCGCGCACTACAATAGGTTCTCCGTTGGTCATACCGCCCTCGAAACCGCCCAAATTGTTGGTGCGACGAGTAAATCCATCCTCTTTAGACCAGATTATTTCATCCATCACTTGACTGCCCTTAAGCCGCCCTGCTTCAAAACCAACTCCAAATTCCACACCTTTAAATGCATTGATAGAAACCACTCCTTGAGCAATTTTAGCATCTAGTTTTCTATCCCATTGAACATAGGAACCAAGCCCAACTGGCACACCACCGACAACGGTTTCAACAATTCCACCAATCGTGTCGCCATCTTTCTTTATCTGATCAATATAGGCTTTGATTTCTTCTTCTTGCTCTGAATTGACAATTGAAACTTCTGACCGACGAGCGCGTTTCTTGATTTCAGAAATGGTCAGATTTTCAGGTATCTCAATGTCAATGCCACCGAAAGTTACGATATGACTAGCCACCTCAACTCCGATTTCTTCTAAGAGACGCTTAGCAACTGCTCCCACCGCCACCCGCATGGTCGTTTCACGCGCAGAAGAGCGCTCCAATGAATTACGCAGATCATCAAAACGATATTTCATACCTCCGACCAAATCTGCATGACCCGGACGAGGTTTGGTAATCTTGCGCAGCTCTTTTTTCTTGTCATCCACATCTGCTACATTCATGATGTCCAACCATTTTTGATGATCTAGATTGGTCACATTGAGTGTAATCGGTCCCCCCATGGTTCGCCCATGCCGAACACCAGAAGTAATTTCCACTTTGTCACTCTCTATTTTCATACGAGCTCCACGACCATATCCGCCCTGACGGCGTTTCAACTCTGCATTGATATAGTCAGCTGTCAAAGGAAGCCCAGCTGGTACTCCTTCAATGATAGCTGTCAAACGCGGTCCATGTGACTCCCCAGCAGTTAAATATCTCATTTAATTACCTCATCTGTTGTTGCTATTTAGCACTTACTTTTCTAAATAATCTTTCATCTCTTCTAAAGGAATCTGATGAATGGCAGTCCTGCCTAATTCTGGAACAATGACTAATTTGATTGTCTTGCCCCGAGCTTTCTTATCATGAAGTAAGGCATGATAGAGCTCTTCTTGTCGCCAAGGTTGATAATCGGTCGGAAGACCAAACTTACAGCACATTTTTTCAATATCTGTGGTAATTCCTTTAGGCATCAGCCCCTTTTTTTCTGCTACGTATGCTACTTGAACCATGCCAATAGCCACGGCTTCTCCGTGCATGACTTTGCCATAACCAGCAGTCGCCTCCACTGCATGACCAATCGTATGTCCAAAATTTAGATAAAGGCGCACACCATTGTCAAGTTCGTCTTCCACTACTAGCTTTCGTTTGACATTGCAAGAATGATAGATGATACTTTCTGCATGCTCCAAAATGGATTCTGGACTACCATCCATGTCAGACAGTTCCTGCCATAGCTCCACGTCCTCAATCAAACCATACTTGATGACCTCTCCCATGCCTTCAATCAATTCACGTTGTCCTAAAGTTTTTAAAACATCTGGGTCAATCAGAACTCCGTCCGGCTGAGTAAAAGTACCCACCATGTTCTTAGCCCACGGCGTATTGACTCCTGTTTTCCCACCAATCGAAGAATCTACCTGAGCCGTCAAACTCGTCGGTATCTGTACAAAATGAACGCCTCGCATATAAGTTGAAGCTGCAAAGCCAGCCAAATCACCGACCACACCGCCACCCAAGGCAACAATACCATCACTGCGGGTCATCCCTACTTTAGCGAGAAATTCATAAACTTTATTGACCGTTGTTAAATTTTTACTAGCTTCCCCTTCCAGAAAATCAAATACAAACACTTCAAAGCCAGCAACTTCTAAGCTGCGTTTAACCGTTTCAGCATACAGACTTGCCACATGATTATCTGTGATGACAACGACCTTTTGAGCTGACCATAAACTTGCCAACCATTCTCCAGCTTTAGCTAAAGTCCCTTTTTCAATGACAATATCGTAAGGATGATTGGGGATATTCACATTTAATTTCATAGGCAACTCCTTATTTGTACTTTTTTTCCAATGTCTGCCAAATTTCTTTAGTTGGCATTTCTTTTCCTGTCCACAATTTGAATGCTTCTGCTGCTTGATACAGCAACATTCCCAAGCCATTCACTACTTCAACTTCTTGTCCTTTTGCCCATTTTAAAAATGGGGTTTCAAACGGCTGGTAAATCACATCTGCCACAAGAAGTGAATGTGGTAAACGAATACTGCTTGGTATCGGTAAAGCCTTACCGTCCATACCTAAACTAGTCCCATTGACCAATAAAGCAGAAATGTTAATTTTTTCTTGCAATAATTCTTGATTTTCTAAAGGTAATATCCAAATCTTCGCTGCAGTCTTCTGCTGAATTTCCTTCATTTTCTGCGAAACGCGTTCAAAAGAAGAATGGCGCGTAAACACAAAAATCTCATCAACACCATCTAAAGCAGCCTGCACAATAATCGCTGTCGCTGCCCCACCAGCTCCAAGCATGACCATTTTCTTACCCTTGACGACAAAAGAAGGCAAGCTCATAAAAAATCCCTTGCCATCTGTGTTATAACCAATCAATTTTCCATTTTGATTCACGACAGTGTTCACCGCCCCAATCATCTGCGCAGCCGGCGTGAGCTCATCTAAAAAAGGAATCACAGCCTGTTTATAAGGCATAGACAAATTGATTCCAAACATATTATAGCGGCAAGTGTTTTCAACAGTTGCTTTCAAGTCATCCTGTGAGATTTCCCAAGCCACATAAACTCCATTAACGCCCGTTTGCTCAAACGCTGCATTATGGATAAAAGGAGAAATACTGTGTTTGATTGGGTTGGCGACAACTGCCGCTAAACGAGTATAGCCGTCAATTTTCATTCAAAATCTCCTGAATTTGCTTCATATTAGTAAGAGAAATTTGACCTGGCGCACTGGATTCATCCAAGCTTGCAAATGACCAACTCGAGCCTGTCAAATCTGCTGTTATCCGCGAAATCTTTCCAATTTGACCCATGGAAATCATTACAAAATCCTGATCTGGATTTAAGGTTTTAAAACCACGCGTATAGTTCATCAAGTCCAACACATCTTGCTCGCTACGTGCCATAACAGAAACTTTCACCACTTTTGGTGTCAAACTGGTCAATTCAGATAAAATTTCCATCATATTTTCAGGCGTTTCTTTAAAATTATGATAGCTCAAAACAAGATTTGGAAAATCCAACATTTCCTCAAATCTATTTTTGTGAGAAAAATATTCAAAATCAATATAGTCTGGCTGATAAATCGTTGAGATTTCCTTAATGGTAGAAATATATTCATCATCCGTCAATTCAATATTTCCACCTTCGCCAATTGTTCTCAAAGTGAAAATCAATTCACGACCAGCAAATTTTTCAAAAATAGCAGGTGCAACGGTAAGAATATCATCTTTTGCTAAAAAATCCGCACGCCATTCAATAATGTCCGCGTCATCATAACGCGAGCTATCAATATTCTGCGCTTCCTCTAAATTTTTCGGCATCACTGATACGACTAATTTCATTTGTTCACCTTAATGGTAAATACCTTGAGGTAATTACTTCTTTCATCTTTTTTATTATAAGTAAAATCTGCTGGTAAACCGTATTCTTTCAAATAACGGTGCTTCATTCCTGCAAAACCTTTTTCAATTTCTTTTTTAAACTTAGTACGCGAAACATTCGCAGCATTTGTACTAGCAATGATAATCCCTTGGGGATTTAAAATTTCTAAAGACTGAGCAATTAATTTATGATAATCCTTCGCCACAGAAAAAGTTTGTTTTTTATTTCTTGCAAAACTCGGCGGATCTAACACAATTACATCATAAGTCAAACCATGTCTCTTAGCATATCTAAAGTAGTCAAATACATCCATCACCAAAAATGTATGATTGCTTAAGTCAAGATTATTCTCTCTAAAATGCGCTTCAGATAACTCCCGACTGCGTTTTGCTAAATCAACAGAGGTCGTCTGACTGGCTCCTCCCATCGCTGCCGCAACCGAAAAAGCTGCCGTGTAGGAAAACATATTTAACAGCGACTTGCCAGCTGCTAGACCGTCTACCAAGCTACCACGCACCTCATGCTGATCAAGGAAAATTCCTGTCATCAATCCATCATTTAAAAATACTTTATAACGAACGCCATTTTCTAAAATCGTGAAAAATGCTGGCGCTTCTTGCCCGTACAAATGAGCGGATTCAACATTCAAACCCTTAAAACGAATTTTCTCATACGCTCCTGTAACTTCTGGAAAAACCTGCTGAAATGCTTGAACAATAGTATCTTTAATCTCGTAAACAAAGAGATTATACCAAGAAAAAACAGCATATTCTTGATACAAATCTATTGTCAACCCACCAAAACCATCTCCTTCTTGATTAAAAAGGCGGTAAGCTGTTGTCTCTTTTGATTGTTGATAAACTTGTCGCTTTTCTTTCGCACACTGAAATAACTGACAGAAAAACGAGACATCAAAAACTACTTTCTTATGTGAGATAAACCAGCCGATACCCTTGTTTTGCGCTGATAAGTATGCGATACCTACAAAATTTCCTTTTGCATTTACCAATTCTACAACTTGATGATGAAAAGAAAGTGAAGGAAAATCTTGTTTTTCTAAAACAAATCGTCCTTTTTTTATGTTTTCTTCAGTATAAGAAGGAATCGTAAGCTGTTTCATAAGCTCTATTATATCAAATGTTATGAATTTTCTCAAAAAAATGTACTACTTATTACAAAATGATTGCAAAAAATGTGTTCATACGTAAAAATTCTATTTATTCTCAATGGATAAAAATCCTTTCTCTGTTTTTTATCTAGCAAAAGAAAATGCAACATTTTAAATTACCAACTTAAATCAAAAATATGTTATACTTAGTAGTGAAAATTTTAGGAAATAAGACAAGGAAGTATATATTTGTGAAAACTATGACTAGGAAGATACTCAACTTCATGAGTACAAGACTAGGTTTTGTCTTGACCTTACTGACCCTTTATTGGCTGAAAACCATGTGGGCTTATTCTGTTGACTTTAATCTTGATATTCAGGGTGCCTATCAAGTCTTTCTTGCGATTCTCAATCCCCTTCCATTGGGATTACTGTTGATTGGACTAGCACTTTATATTAAGCGCACCAAAGTTTTCTATATTCTAGCAGTTGCGCTTTACATTTTATTATTTGTCTGGCTCATTTCAAACTCTATCTATTATCGCGAGTTTAGTGATTTTGTTACTGTAAATACCATGCTCGCTTCAAGTAGTGTCTCAGCTGGTCTAGGAGAGGCTGCGCTTGAATTATTCCGACCTGGAGATTTTATTTACATCATTGATTTTCCAATCTTAGGTTTTCTTTTTTATAAAAAATGGATCCGTTTAGACGATCGGCCATTCAACAAGCGAGCTAGCTTTGCAATTACTGCTCTGTCCAGTATGCTTTTTTCAGCCAATCTCTTTTTAGCAGAAGTTGACCGTCCAGAGTTATTGACACGCGGCTTCTCTAATTATTATGTTGTCCGCGCTTTAGGCTTGCCAGCTTTTCTTGGCTATAGTGCTAATCAGACATATAGCGCCAACAAAGAACGCTCCAAAGCAAGTGCTGAAGATTTGAAACCAGTTGAAGAATACGTCAAGTCACACTATGCCGAGCCAAATAAAGAGTATTACGGAATTGCTAAAGGTAGAAATGTCATCTATCTTCATTTAGAAAGTTTCCAACAATTCCTGATTGATTATAAATTAAAGTCTGATGGCAAAGAATACGAAGTAACACCTTTCCTCAACTCACTATATCATTCCAACTCAACTTTTGCTTTTTCTAATATCTTTAATCAAGTAAAAGCCGGAAAAACATCTGATGCAGAAACCATGCTAGAAACTGGTTTATTTGGTCTCAATCAGGGGTCCTTTATGGTAAACTATGGTGGAACAAACACGCAGCAAGCTGCTCCGTATATTCTCTCAAAAAATGGATATAATTCTAGTGCCGTTTTCCACGGAAATGCTGGTAGTTTCTGGAATCGAAATACCACCTACAAACAATGGGGATATAACTATTTCTTCGATTCTTCTTACTTCTCTAAGCAAGACAAAACAAATTCATTCCAATATGGCTTGAATGATAAGATTATGTTCAAAGATTCTATTAAATATCTTGAACATTTGCAACAACCATTTTATGCAAAATATATCACCGTTTCTAATCACTATCCCTATACAACTAGCTTGATTGGAGACGAGACTGGTTTCCCACTTGCTTCGACTAAGGATGAAACAATCAATGGTTATTTTGCAACGGCCAATTATCTAGATTCTGCCGTTAAATCATTCTTTGACTACTTAAAAGCGTCTGGTCTTTATGAGAATTCAATCATCGTTCTTTATGGTGATCACTACGGTATCTCTAATTCACGGAATCCTTCGCTGGCACCACTACTAGGCAAAAACTCTGAAACTTGGTCTAGCTACGACAATGCCATGCTCCAAAGAGTTCCTTATATGGTTGTTATTCCTGGTATGACAAAAGGAAAAGTCATTAATACCTATGGCGGGCAAGTTGACCTTTTACCTACTCTGGAACATTTGCTCGGTATAGACTCTAAACAATACTTGCAAGTCGGTCAAGATTTGTTATCATCTAAACATCAACAAACCGTTGCCTTCCGTTCATCAAACTATTTCGTAACTCCTAAGTATACTAGCTATAGTGGACGTACTTACTACACAGAAACAGGAGAAGAAATTACCAATCCAGATGAAACAACTAAGGCAGAATTGGAAAAAATCCGCAACACAACTAATGAGCAGTTGAAAATGAGTGACCTGATTCAAACCGGAGACTTGCTTCGCTTCTATACTGGAAATGATTTAGGGAAAGTGAATCCTAAGAACTATTCTTATACCAACTCACTTAAATCATTATTATCTATTGAAAAGAAAAAAGGTGATGAATCTACAAGTCTTTATAGCAAACGAGGTGGTAATTCAACTGTTGATCTGTTTAATTCCCCAAGCTATCGTGCTCTTCACCCTGAACAATTTGAATCAACAAGTAGCGGTTCTTCCTCATCAACAGAAGAATCCAGCTCTTCTTCTAAATAACCAAAAATCCCATACAAGTAAAATGAACTGTATGGGATTTTATAATGAAAGAAAGCACTCAATCTATCAATGTTTTGATGACTTGATTGACTTGATCAAAGAAGAATTGCTCCTCGTCATAAGTAATGCCTGTTGCCTTCGCCAACAAAATCAATATTTCCATAAAAAATTGAGAAGAAAAACCTGTAGTGGAATGCAATTCTTCTTCGTCAAAATGTTTAATTAAATGCGCTAATGGGTTCCGAACGGATTTCTCCAACTTTCGTAGTTCTTTGACCATGATTTTAACTTGCTCTGGTAAATCCAACAGTAAAATCAAGCTAGCCAGACTAGAAGAATGAACTGGACTTTCAGCATGGAAAGTACTCAAAATAGGATGATCTGTATTTTTCATCTTTTCAAAATTCCAACGATCGTAACTCGCTTCTCTGGAATTATGAATGTAGGATTCAATATCAGGAATTTCCAGCTTGATTAAACGCATAAAAATCCGATAAATAGCTGGACTAACAGCACGAATAAAATCAATCACTTGTTCATTCTTCAGTTTTGCTTCTAAATCATAGAGATAATTTGCTAATTGCTCATCTTCCTCAGACTCATGACAAAAAAGTTGAAAATCATTTCTAATTTTCAACTGATATTCCATAGCAGGGCGAATATTTAACTCTCTCCGCTCTGCCATGATATACAAAAGTTCAACTAGCTTTGATTCTGCATCGTTCAGTCTTTGAGCCAATTTATAGGCATGAGCATAATCATAGCGAGAAATAGCATACACTATTTCTTCTTTTATATCTAAATTTCCAAGCATCACTCTGAAATAATCGTTTCTAAGCCGACTTTCATCATATCTGTGAAAGTCGTTTGACGTTCTTCTGCTGTTGTATCTTCGTCAAGATTAACCAAGCTATCTGAAATAGTCATAATGCCAAGTGCTTCGACATTATATTGAGCCGCTAGATAGTAAAGAGCTGCCGCTTCCATTTCCACAGCCAGAACTCCCATTTTACCAAGTTCAATATTTTTTTCACCATAGTTTGAGTAGAAAACATCTGATGATAAGACACTTCCAACGTGCGTAGTCATACCAAAATCCTTGGCAAGGTGATAAGCCTTATCTAAAAGACGAAAACTTGCAATTTGTGGAAAGTCATATTGAGGCCAATCATTACGAATGATATTTGAATTTGTCGCTGCTGCTTGCGCTAATACCAATTCACGTACATGAACGTCTTTATTCAACGAACCAGCCGTTCCTACACGAATTAAACGTTTCACGCCGTAGTTAACAATCAACTCATGCGCATAGATAGAAATAGACGGAATTCCCATTCCAGTTCCCATAACACTAACACGATGCCCCTTATAAGTTCCTGTATAGCCAAACATGTTGCGAACTTCATTGAAGCATATAGCGTCCTCTAAGAAGTTTTCAGCAATAAATTTGGCACGGAGTGGGTCTCCAGGTAGTAAAATTTTATCGGCAATTTCGCCTTGTTTTGCTGCAATATGGATTGACATAAGTAAGATACCAAGTCCGTCAAAAACCTAAACTGAAAAGTACAAGCGCTAAAAAACTTTTCTTAGGAGCTTATTCATCTCAGAAAGGATTGCGTACGGATTTTATTCCTTTCGTTTTTAGTTGAGTTCAGAAAGAGATGTGATTGTAAGCTCAATCTTCGACTCTTTTTACATTTATGTTTTTTATAGTTCTGCAAGGATTGCTTTTACAAGTCCTTTAAAGTTTTCCTTGATACGTTCTGTCACTTCTACGACTTCTTCGTGGTTTAGCTCGCTTTGAAAACCAGCTGCAAAGTTTGTAATAGCTGAAATTCCCAATACTTTCAAACCTGAGTGCGCTGCCACAATTACTTCCGGAACAGTTGACATACCAACAGCACTTGCACCTAATGTTTGGAAAGCACGGATTTCTGCTGGTGTTTCATACGTTGGTCCCGTCACACCCAGATAAACTCCTTCTTTCAATTCAATGCCTAATTTTTCTGCTACGGTGTGGGCTTTTTCACGGTAAGCTTTTGTATAAGCATCAGACATATCTGGGAAGCGTGGACCAAATTCATCCAAATTCGCTCCAATCAAAGGATTCTGCCCCGTCAAATTGATATGGTCTGAAATAGCCATTAACGTCCCTGGACCATATCCAATCCCTCCAGCGGCATTGGTAACAATGACACCTTCACAGCCTAGCGCTTTCATTACACGGACAGGGAAAGTCACTACTTCCATTGGATTGCCTTCGTAAAAATGGAAACGTCCTTGCAAAGCCAGTACTTTCCGACCTGCTAAGTCGCCATAAACCAATTTACCAGCATGCCCCACCACTGTTGAGCGACCCCAATTTGGAATGCCTGCATAGTCAATGCTGACAGCATTTTCAATCTCACCAGCTAATTCTCCCAAACCAGAACCGAGAATCAAACCAAATTCTGGTGCAGTAATTCCTTTATCTTTTAAAAACTGTGCTGTTTCGTTAATTCTATCCATTAAATTCATATCTTTATCCTTTTATATCTTTTTTAATTTTCACTCGAAAAATGCTGAATGACACAATTACATCCCACTCTCAAGAGCATATTCTAATCTTTCTTGTTCTTTTTGAACAGCATTTAGTGCAATACTAATTCGGACCGAATCCATGACAATGACATAAATATAATAACATGTGACATAAAATTCTATTCTCCTTTTGATTTGGTTGATTTTAAAATTTGCACGCCGTTTCTTCCAGCAACAATGACCATATCCACCATTTGATTAAAGAGTCCATGTTCTACCACACCGACTACATGATCTAGCTTTTGCCCAAATTCGACTGGATTTTCAATCACGCCTAAGTCAAGATCGATAATGAAATTCTGCATATCCGTGACATAGCGCTTCCCATTTTTTTCACGAAATGACGGTTTATAGCCTGCATGTTCAAAACGACGGAAAAGCTGTTCTGCTCCGTATTGTACGACTTCTACCGGTAATTTGAAAGCACCTAGTTTACCAACCATTTTACTTTCATCAACTACCCAAATGTAGGTTTTGGTTGGAGTTGCGACAACTTTTTCCATAAGCAGAGCGCCGCCACCGCCTTTGATACCGTTGAAGTCAGTATCCACCTCATCAGCTCCGTCAACGGTCACGTCTACTTCATCTACTTCATCAATTGATTTCAAAGGAATATCTAAACGCCGAGCTTGTTCACTCGTTGTGCTTGAAGTTGTAACTGCTGTTATTTTCAGTCCTTCTTCCTTGATACGCCGTCCAACTTCTTCCACAAAATAATAGGCAGTCGAACCCGTTCCTAAACCAACTACCATACCGTCTTTCACATATTCTGCAGCTTTGATTCCTGCCATTTTTTTGAGGTTTTCCATTTTTGCTCCTTTATTCAATCTGCTTCTAGTATACCATGATTTGCCAACTTTAGCACCCCAAAAATGAAACCACTTTCTTTTTAAATGATCCCTTTTTTACAAACATTCTAAAATCCGAATATTCTATTTTTCTTGATTATAAGACACCAAAAATTCCAAATTTTCTCCGTCATAATTTGATATATCAAACGAATAAGCGAATGATGATTGAACCTTTCTTAAAATTTATTTTATTGTATTAAAGAGAGATGATGAACTTATTTGAACAAAAATAGCATGTAAAAACCTTGCGACTAACCTTGTTTTGCGTTACAATGAATATAGATTGCATAAACACATTATAAGGATTAAATTGATGATAACCAAAGAATTTGATACGATTGCTGCCATTTCCACTCCTCTTGGTGAAGGGGCTATCGGCATTGTTAGACTGAGCGGGACGAATAGCTTTGCCATTGCTCAAAAAATCTTCAAAGGAAAAGATTTAAGTACGGTTGCCAGTCACACACTAAATTATGGGCATATTATTGACCCAGAAAAAAACGAAATTTTAGATGAAGTTATGATTGGAGCTATGCGTTCTCCGAAAACCTTCACACGTGAAGACGTGATTGAGATTAACACCCACGGAGGGATTGCTGTGACCAACGAAATCCTCCAATTAGCTATTCGCGAAGGTGCCAGAATGGCAGAACCTGGTGAATTTACCAAGCGCGCCTTTCTCAATGGACGTGTGGATTTGACGCAAGCAGAGGCTATCATGGACATTATTCGGGCAAAAACGGACAAAGCCATGAATATCGCCGTCAAGCAACTGGACGGTTCTCTGTCCGACCCCATCAACAACACACGTCAGGAAATTCTTAACACACTGGCTCAAGTCGAGGTCAATATTGACTATCCAGAATATGATGACGTTGAGGAAATGACTACCAAACTGTTGCGTGAAAAAACTGCTGAATTTGAAAAACTGCTGACTCAACTTTTAAAAACAGCTCGTCGCGGTAAGATTCTACGCGAAGGAATTTCGACTGCTATTATTGGTCGCCCTAATGTTGGAAAATCTAGTCTCCTTAACAACTTGCTCCGTGAAGATAAGGCTATTGTAACGGACATTGCTGGAACCACTCGCGATGTCATTGAAGAATATGTCAACATCAACGGAGTGCCACTCAAGTTGATTGATACTGCGGGTATTCGTGATACAGATGATATTGTCGAACAAATCGGAGTAGAACGTTCTAAAAAAGCGCTCCAAGACGCTGACCTTGTGCTTCTTGTGCTAAATGCAAGCGAGCCATTGACAGAACAAGACCGCAAACTGTTAGAAATCAGTCAAGACACCAATCGTATCTTGCTGCTCAATAAAACCGACTTAGAAGAAAAGATTGAAGTTGACCAGCTTCCCGATGACTTTATCAAGATTTCTGTTCTCCAAAATCAAAATATTGATAAAATCGAAGAACGAATCAACCAACTTTTCTTTGAAAATGCAGGTATTGTAGAACAAGATGCTACTTATCTCTCTAACGCTCGCCATATTTCTCTGATTGAAAAAGCTGTCGAAAGTCTCCACGCTGTCAATGAGGGACTGGATTTAGGAATGCCTGTTGACTTAGTGCAAGTGGATCTCACCCGAACATGGGAAATCCTTGGTGAAATCACAGGTGACGCCGCTCCTGATGAACTCATTAGCCAACTTTTCAGCCAATTTTGCTTAGGAAAATAATAGTAAACAAATTCGAACAAAAACAAGTAAGCTCTATGATTCCTATAGGAATAACCTTAGAAATCATAGAGCTTTTTACTTCTCATCAAAAAGAGAATAAGACAGAACTAAAAATTTTTGTTTAGTTCGTAGTTTCAGCCTTTCATTACTAAACCGATAAAATGGCAGAAACTTCGTTCTCACAGAGCAGACACAACATTACAATCTAATTGTCATGAACGGAGAACCTTCTGTATTGTCAGTTGGATCCAAACTCCGTACTCTAAATAAATAATCTACTGAATAATAGCCATTATTATTAGCATTATACGGATCCATTACATAAGTCATTCCGTTGTTATAGCCTTTCATGACCAGTTCATGTGTAACAGGATAATTTGCAAATACACTGGTTCCTACTGCACCAAGCACATGGTGTCCCATAGCAAGTGCTTCTCGCACAGCTGCAGTTGACCCTAAAGTCTCTGTTTTTAGACCCCAATGCCGTGCTGCTAATACAATTCCGTGGCTCGTTGTTCCGTAACTTCTCTTATTAAATTCATTCGTAGAATGATAGAGATAATCGGCCACAGTCGTTGGCAAGACAGTCTGTCCTGTAATACCAGAAATTGCCATAGCGACTGTCGTTGGAACGCAGCCTGTTGCAGCAAACGTATAGCCACCATAAGTTCGTCCTGCCCAACGACTATCACGTTGAGAATAATATGGTGTCGGATAAGACGTTTTAGAAACTTGTACTGTTGTACCGCCTACTCCAACCAGCTTACCATTGTTTTGAATGTAATACAAATGAACATTGTATTCGCCGGTTGAGTTCTTATGGTCACTCGCTTTGACAGTTATCTTATAGGTACCATCAGCTCGTTTTGCAGCAGTATACCAAATGATGTCATCTTGACCATTTACACTAGACCAAGTTGGTAGTTTCACTTCACGAACACCATTAGGGCTGGAAACATTAGACACTACCACGTCAAATGTTCCTGTTTTAGGATTATTATTTTGAATCGTGATTTTTCCAGTTGGTTTAAGGTTTTCCGCAGAAATTGTCACATTGGTTGATGTACCGCCTACTCCAATTAATGTTCCATTGTTTTGAACATAGTACAAATGAATATAGTACAAACCGGTTGAATTCTTATGATCACTTGCTTTAATGAATGCCTTATAAGTTCCATTGGTCTGTCTAGTGGCAGTGTACCAGATAATATCGTCCTGACCATTGACATTAGACCAGGTCGGTAATTTCACTTCACGAACACCATCTGGATTAGAAACGTTGGAAACAATTACTTCAAAAGTCCCTTTATTGGCATCTTTATTTTGAATTGTTAATGTACCTTTTGGACGTGCAATTGAAACTTCTGTCGTTGTGCCACCAATCCCAACGATTTTACCATTTCCTTGGATGTAGTAAAGATGAATATGGTACAAACCTGTGCTTCTTTTATGGTCACTCGCTTTGACAGTTGTTTTGTAAGTTCCATTGGCCTGTCTAGTGGCAGTGTACCAGATAATATCGTCCTGACCATTGACATTAGACCAGGTCGGTAATTTCACTTCACGAACGCCGTAAGGGCTAGAAACACCTGAAACAATCACATCAAAGGTTCCTGTGTTAGGATTATTATTCGCAATTGTAATATTGCCTTTTGCTCTTGCTAAAGATACAATTACTTGCGTTCCTGCTACTCCAACGATTTTGCCATTGTCTTGGATATAATACAGATGAACATTATATAGACCTGTTGAATATTTGTGATCACTTACCTTGACAGTTATCTTATACGTTCCATCAGCTTGTTTTTTAGCGGTATACCAGATAATATCATCTTGACCATCTACATTAGACCAGGTCGGTAATTTCACTTCACGAACACCATCTGGACTGGAAACGCCTGAGACAATCACATCAAAAGTTCCTGCGTCTGGATTGTTATTTGTGATAGTCAAAGTACCTTTAGGATGCGCAATCGAAACTGTTGTCGTTGTCCCTGTTACTCCTACCAACTGATTATTTTCTTGGATATAATATACATGAATATTATACTCTCCAGTTGATTTTTTATGATCAGTCGCTTTAACTGTTACTTTGTAAGTTCCATTGGCTTGTTTCTTAGCAGTATACCAGATAATATCATCTTGACCACCGATGCTGGACCAAGTTGGAACTTTCACTTCACGAACGCCATAAGGACTGGAAACATTGGAAATAAGGACATCAAAAGTTCCTGTGTCTGGATTATTATTAGCAATGGTCACTTTCCCTTGAGGTCGTCCAAATGAAAGCTCGGTAGTTGTTCCACCTACGCCAACCAACCTCCCATTATTTTGGATGTAATAAAGGTGAATGTGATAGAGTCCTGTAGAAAATTTGTGATCTACTGCCCTTACTGTTACTTTATAAGTTCCATCAGCCTGTTTAGCAGCTGTATACCAAATAATGTCATCTTGACCATTGACATTAGACCAGGTCGGTACTTTCACTTCACGAACGCCGTAAGGAGCAGAAACGTCCGACACAATCACATCAAAGGTTCCCGTGTTAGGATTCTTGTTTTGAACCGTGATTTTTCCCTTTATTGGCTGATTTACAGCACGATTGCTTGGAGTTGCCTTATTCGTAAATCGTCCAGTATAATCCACGCTTTGGTCAAAAACATGACGACCAAGTAGTAGTTCAGCTTGCGAAGTAAACTGCCAAGCACCTGCTTCACTATTATATTTCAGTGTTTTCGCATCATCTGCACTTAATTTTGAAGTTGGATATTGTGCTACCCAGAAATTCTCCAAGCCAAATTGCTCTGTTTGGATTGGTCCTTTCGTTCTGAGATTATTTCGATCAAGCCAACTTGCACTTGTATAGTACATCAAATTTGAAAAACCCATACGCCGCATTTCATCTGCCCAAGCTTGAGTAGTTGCATTGATATTCGGACGCATATCAGAATCTTCAATATCATTTACCATAACAGTTGAGGAAGGAAGGTTCAATCGTCTTGCTTCCTCTGCAAAATAGCGCGCTTCTGCTCTTGCTTCTGCTTCATTAGTATAATGAGAAAAAGCATAAGCCGACACTTGCATACCTGCCGCTTGTGCATTCTGTGTTTGAGAAGCCGCATAAGGATTTTTATAACTCGTTCCTTCTGTTAATTTGACAACAACCCCATTTACCCCTTTTTCAGCTAAATGTTGATAATCCTCTTTGCTGATATGTCCATTATGACTGCTGACATCCACAAAAGTTGATTTTTTCACTTGTGCATCAGGATTACTTCTAGCTGTTGCTTGATTATTCTGTGCAGCAAAAAAAGTTGACTTGTTGTCTTTTTTAGTCTCAGTTGTAGTTGTCGAATTTTCTTTTACAACATTTTGTTCTTCTAAAACTTTAGCTTCAGTTGAAGCGGTTGATGAAGCAGTTGCTTCATTTTTAGATGAAGAAGATGAAGTTGTTTGATTTATTGGAGCAGTTTGAGTTACTTCTTTTGTTTGGAGTTCAACTGAAGAATGAGCTTCTTGTTTATTGACTTCTACTGTCGGCTGTGGCGTAGAAGTTTTTACAGGTTCATCAGCAAAAACCTGATGTGAACTAGCTGCAATTAAAATAGCTGTGCTTGCTAAATAAAATAAACTTTTCTTTTTCATTTTATTTCTCCATTTTAAAATAAGCCTGCCATAAAATATGGCAAGCTAACTATTTCTTTTAAGAATTATTTTACAAAGTCCAACAATGCAAGGAAACTTTCTGCTTCAAGTGATGCTCCACCAACAAGGGCACCGTCAACATCCGGACATGCCATGTATTCAGCTACATTGTTCGGTTTTACTGAGCCGCCGTATTGTACACGTACTTTGTCAGCCACTTCTTGACCAAAGTCAGCTGCTACAACATCACGAACTGCTTTACACATTTTTTGAGCATCGTCTTGAGTAGCTGATTTACCAGTACCGATAGCCCAGATTGGTTCGTAAGCAATGACAAGAGAAGACACTTGTTCTGCTGTCAATCCTTTAAGGGCTGCAGATACTTGAGCACCTACAAATTCCACTGCTTTACCAGCTTCGTAAGTTTCAAGAGATTCACCACAGCAGATGATTGGAAGAAGACCGTTGCGGAAGATAGCATGAGCTTTCTTGTTGATATCTTCGTCTGTTTCATGGAAATAGTCACGACGTTCAGAGTGACCAATTACAACATAATCAAGACCCATTTCAGAAAGAACTTTGGGACTATTTTCACCAGTAAATGCACCAGCATCTTCAAAATAAGTATTTTGTGCAGCAACTTTAAGATTTGAACCTTTTGCTGCAGCAAGAACTGTCGTCAAATCAAGCGCAGGAGCTGCGATACCTGCTTCAACAAGATCAGATGAAGGAAGTTTACTTGCAACTGCTTCTACAAAAGCTTTAGCTTCTTCTGGATTTTTATTCATTTTCCAGTTACCAGCAATAAATGGTTTACGTGACATTTCACATACCTCTTCTTTTTTTATTTACATCTATTATTTTACCATAATTTAATAGAGAAATAAAGACTGAGTCGAATGAAATCATAAAAAAGAAAGCCCCGCAACAGCGGAGCTCATTTGTCTGACTTTAATTGTTCATCTGGGAACTTAATTGAATTAAGCTTCGATTTCTGTAACCATACCTGAACCTACAGTACGTCCACCTTCACGGATAGAGAATGTAGTTCCTTGTTCTACGGCAATTGGGTGGATCAATTCAACGTCGATTGTTACGTTATCACCAGGCATTACCATTTCAGTACCTGCAGGAAGTTCGATTGAACCTGTAACGTCTGTAGTACGGAAGTAGAATTGAGGACGGTAGTTGTTGAAGAATGGAGTATGACGTCCACCTTCTTCTTTAGTAAGGATGTAAACTTCACCTTTGAATTTAGTGTGTGGATGAATTGAACCTGGTTTAGCAAGAACTTGTCCACGTTCAATTTCGTCACGTTGGATACCACGAAGAAGAACCCCTACGTTATCTCCAGCAAGACCTTCGTCCAATTGTTTACGGAACATTTCAACACCAGTAACAACTGCTTTTTGGATTTCGTCACGGATACCAACGATTTCAACTTCGTCGTTGACTTTAACAGTACCACGGTCGATACGTCCTGAAGCAACAGTACCACGTCCAGTAATTGAGAATACATCTTCTACTGGAAGAAGCAATGGTTTGTCAGTGTCACGTTCTGGTTCTGGAATGTATTCATCAACAGTATCCATCAATTCCATGATGATGTCTTCATATTTTTCATCACCTTCAAGAGCTTTAAGAGCTGAACCTTGGATAACTGGGATTTCATCACCTGGGAAATCGTATTCTGAAAGAAGGTCACGGATTTCCATTTCAACCAATTCAAGCAATTCTTCATCGTCAACCAAGTCAACTTTATTCATGAAGACGATAAGGTATTTAACACCTACTTGGCGTGAAAGAAGGATGTGTTCACGAGTTTGAGGCATTGGTCCGTCAGTTGAAGCTACTACAAGGATAGCTCCGTCCATTTGAGCAGCACCAGTGATCATGTTTTTAACGTAGTCCGCGTGTCCTGGAGCATCGATGTGAGCATAGTGACGTTTAGCAGTTTCGTATTCAACGTGTGCAGTGTTGATAGTGATTCCGCGTTCGCGTTCTTCTGGAGCAGCATCAATAGATGAGTAATCTTTTGGTTGGTTAACTGAACTTGGAAGACGACGTGCAAGTACAGTTGTGATAGCTGCAGTTAGGGTAGTTTTACCATGGTCAACGTGTCCGATTGTACCGATGTTAACGTGTGGTTTACTACGATCGTATTTTTCTTTTGCCATTTGAGTAAAAGCCTCCAATAAAATATATTTTATAGATAGACAGTAGGCAATACAGTCTAACTTTCCTTACTATTTTATCAAATTTTCTTCAAATTGCAAGCATTTTACGCCTTTTTTATCAATTTATTCTTTGTCCAACTTGTAGTATGGTTGATTTGGTATAGAAGCTCCAATGCTTGATGCATAAATCCACTCCTTACCTTCCAGCTGTGCAAAATTTTCAGCTTTTCCTGTTAGGATAACGCCTGAGAATTCTAATTTTTCTAGGTCTTCTTTCTTAGACAAGTCTAGCTTACCAAATTTTTTCAAGTAGGTTTTAATGTCATCTGACGGAGTTGCATTATTGTAGCTACTTTTTCCAAATCCACTTTTAATATATTTCTTCAGATTAGCCAAGAATCCATCTACATCCTTCATTTCGGAAAGTCTGTCATTCAGTTTCTCTCCTTCTTTGAGATTTTTAATAGCTTCTTCTGCTTCCTTTTTGTGAACATATTCTTTTTTCGTTAGATAATCTGGACTCGTGCCGTATAGATTGCTTGGTTGCCACCAGCTTGGATCGCTTGTTGAATTTGTACCAATCCAATACCAATTGGTCTTGAGGTTCTTAGGTATCATTGCCCGAATTTCTTTTAAACTATATGGTTTATCAAAGGTCAGAGCCACTTCTACCAGTTGATTTTTCATTTCTTTGATATAAGGAAATTCTTGGGTTGGTTCATGGACAGGTTCTCCTTTCTCTTCTTTAGCTTTTTTATTGTAGAATTGTGGCACTTTTTGATTGTTTTCTATTTGAATAGTTGCCCCGGATTCTGTATATCTGCCAGAATTTGCATGAAAAAGAGTTCCTCGATCGATATTAAAAATTCCAAAATCTGTCTTGTATTCACCATAGTCTAGTGGAATCCCATAAATATCTTTGGCTTGTCTACCTTTAATACCACCGTGGAACATATCCCCACCATTAGCAGACCATGTATACGTTTCAATATTAGGAAAGGCGACGCTTTCAACTAATTGTACCTCATTGACCACCTTCCAAGCTTGGTCGCTGATGAGTTTTCCTGTAATCATACGAGCAGCAATATATATTCCAAAAAATACTACCACTACTGTTGTTGACCAGAGGATAATCCGCTTGATATTTCTCTTTTTGTTTTTCTTCGCAACGATTTCAAATGTTTCCATGATGATATCCTTTCTTTTCCAAAACCTGTCGAAGTTTCTTTCGACTGCGCATGAGCTGAACCTTGACTTTGCTCTTAGAATAATGGAGCACTTCTGCTATTTCACCTGTTGAAAATCCTTGAAAATAATAAAGATCCAACATGATTTTATCCTGTGTTGGCAACTTTTCTACCTCCTCCATGAGAAAGTCATAATCTGCTCCTTCAACAATCAATTGATTTTCCTTTGTAAAAAAATCTCGTCGCAGGATTTCCATATAATGCTTATCACGCCGGTATTTGTCAATATAACGGCGAATAGACACACGATACATCCAAGCTCGCATTTTTTGAGCAGGGATGACAAAATCAGACTCTAGCATTTTGATAAAAACATCCTGAACAACATCTTCTGCTTGCTCTTTTGGAACGCCTGAGCCTTGCAGATAATAGACGATTTCTTTCGCAAAGGTAATCAAGACTTTTTCATAATCATCTAGTTTGATATTCTCATCCCCCTTCCTTCACTAGTATAACGAATTGAAAGCGTTTTTGGTTACAAAGATATAAAAAAATCGGACTATTCCGATTTTTTTATTCTTCATCAGCCTGAGTTTCTCAGTCCTGTCGCAATTCCGTTGATTGTGATATGAATCAATCGTTCTTCATCCGAGGATAATTCTCCACGGCGTTGGCGCTTGATGAGTTCTAGCTGAATATAATTCAAAATGTTAAAGTAACGCATGCGGTAGTCTAAACTGTCTCGCAAGTAGGGATTTTCTTCTAACAGGTCGTCATAATCTTCAATGGCAAGAATAACATTCTTGGTTAATTGCCACTCATCCAAAATTGTATAATAAATTTCTTGTACTTCTTTATCTTCACACAATTGAGCATATTCAAAGGCGATATTCATATTCGACTTTGATAACACCATGTCTACATTGGACAAAAGCGATTGGAAGAAAGGCCAATTTTTATACATCTCTCTCAAAAAAGCTAGATTTTCTTCTGGATTTTCATCAATAAATTCTTTAAAGCTGGATCCAACACCATACCAACCAGGGAACATCACCCGACTTTGTGACCATGAAAAGACCCACGGAATGGCACGCAAGCCACCGATTTCAGTAATGGTTTTACGCGCAGCCGGTCGCGAACCAATATTAAAGCTGGAAATAGCTTTGATCGGGCTTGATTCAAAGAAATAATCATAAAAATGCTCATTGCCAAAAACCAAATCACGATAAATTTGATAGCTTCGTTCCACTATCTGATCCATAATGCGCTCGTAGCGGTTAGACGTGTTGGTATCACTTTTTTTCTTAGTAATCATACGGTTAATCGTTGCCGACACTAGCATTTCTAAATTGTAATACGCTGCGTCTTTATTTCCGTATTTATTGCCAATGACTTCTCCTTGCTCTGTCAGGCGAATCCGATCATTGATACTGCGGAGAGGCTGAGAGGTAATGGCCTCATAAGTAGGTCCGCCACCACGACCAACCGTTCCACCACGACCGTGGAAGAAGGTGATTTTCACACCAAATTCATCTCCGATAGCGGTCAGTTGCTGTTGAGCTTTATAAAGAGTCCAGCAGGATGATAAGTAGCCACCGTCTTTATTGCTGTCCGAATAGCCCAACATGATTTCTTGATAATTGTTATTAGAGGCAATCCATTTCTGGGCAATTGGAAGAGATAAGTATTTCTTCATCGTGTCATAGGAATTATCCAAGTCTTCAATGGTTTCAAAGAGTGGCACAATCTGTACACGCGCAAATTCTTTATCAATGAGACCAACTTCCTTGTGCATAACAGCCAACTCTAAAAGGTCAGACACGCTCGTAGCATGAGAAATAATGGTTTGCTTAATGACAGCATCTCCTAGCTTATCTTTCAACTCACGAGCCGTTTGAAAAATCTCTAATTCTTTTTGCAAAAGGGCAGATTTTTTAGCATGTGTAGCAGAAAGAATCCGCGGATCATAGAGAAGTTCATTTAGCAGAACGTGACATTTTTCGTCTTCAGAAAGCTCGCTATAATGCTCCACAATTCCTGCGCTCGCTAATAACTCCGCAACGCAGGCTTCATGAACACTAGAATCTTGTCGCATATCAATGGAAGCAAGGTAAAAACCGAATACTTCCACTGCTTGAAGCAACTCAGTAAACTCACCAGAAATCATTGCTTCGCCTTTATTTTCAAGAAGAGACTGCTTGATAGCTAGTAAATCATGTTTAAATTCTTCAATTTTGTGGTAATGTGGCTCTGTTTTGATTTGGCTAATAAAGTAAGTCTTTGTATTTTTCAGTTTTGTTCGAATATAGTAAAAGGCTCGACGATATAATTCTTTTTCGCGGTAAATAGAATTATCTTCTGACAGATAAGCCATTTCCTGCACCGCTTCACTAACTTTTACGATACCTGTTGACAAAGAAAATTCACGGTACAAATTAGCAACTTTCGTATCGTAATAGTTCATAATCACTTCACATTGGGTCAAAGCGGATTTTTTCAATGTTTCAGCTGTAACATAAGGATTTCCATCTCGGTCGCCACCAATCCACATTCCCATTGTAATAGGGGTTGGATTTTTTAAGTCAATTCCATGTTTTTTGGCTAGGCGCTTGTATTCTTCTGTTAAATTAGTCACCGCCTGCAAGAAAGAGCTATTGTAGTATTCCATCACATTGGTGATTTCATTGGTCACTTTTAATTTCTTCTCACGAATCATATCTGTCCGCATGATAATTTCGATATACCGACGAAGATTATTGTGCCATTTTTGCTCATTGAGCAAGCCCATTCGCACATCGCGGTATTTACGCAACAAAACGTGAATATGATTGGTCAAATCCAGCATAGTCGTTCGTTGCACTTGAGTTGGATGAGCTGTTAAAACAGGGACCACATTCAAATGCTCCAAAATTTCAGCAGCGTTTTCCTTTTCAGCAACCAAATCAATCGTTGTGGATAATTTCCCAAGATAATCTTGACCCACATTATTTTGATAGTTAATCTCAAAAGCCAAATCCACATCTTCTGAAATATTGATTAAAAGAGGCAGGATTGAAAAATAACGAGAAATATAGGACATTTCCTTGTTCGATAGACTTTGAACAATCTCATTTAACCCTTCATAATTTCCAACTGCTGCTAATTCTTTTAAAGCAATGATTTTTTCAAAGGTTTCAGGACTCAGCATATTTTTTGTAACTTCTTCTAATAAGTCCGTCAGAATCGTAACTTCTTCTTTGATAACTTCTTTATTGTTGTAATTTTCTAATTTTTGAAGTGACATAATCTACACCTTTCAATAAGCTTTTGCTTAATCTAACGTTAGCGAATAATTCTTAAACCGTGATTGGTTTCTTCGATTTCTCTATACAAACTTTCTCGTTTTTCATTGGCATCAATGTTTAACACAAAAGCAATCGCTACGGATAATACCAACAAACTATTTCCACCTTGTGATAAGAAGGGGAAGGTGACACCCGTCGAAGGAATCAAACCGGAAATTCCTCCAATATTGACAAATGTCTGTGTCAGTAGCATTCCACCGACACCAAGAGCCATCATAGAATTAAATGGATCTTTCGCTCGAATTCCCACAAGAATAATCCGCAAAATAAGGAAAAATAAGAGGGCTAAAATCAAGCTGGCACCGATAAATCCAAATTCTTCAATAACAATGGAAAAGACGAAGTCTGTCTGTGCTTCTGGCAAATAACCACGTTTTTCGATAGAATTTCCTAATCCTAAGCCAAACCAACCGCCATTGCTCATGGCATAATAGGAATTAGCTAGCTGGTGACCTGCGCCTGATAAATCTTTAAAGGGATTAAAAAAGGCACTAAATCGTTTTGCTACATAGCCAAACACAGGAACCTGAGCAACTTTTTCCACACCAATCAACCAGATGCCTGCTAAAACCGCTGTGGAAAGAGTGACCAATATCCCAAGAAGAGTTGAAAACCAGCGATAACCAATCCCACTAACCGTTACCATGATTAAGGTCGTCAGCAAAAGAATGGTCGCATTCCCCAAGTCAGGCAGCACTGCCACAATCCCAATGAGCACCACGACCAGGATTCGCCAATCGTTCAGTGCACGCGGAATCAATTGATTTCGTGTTAAAGCCTGATAATCATACGTTGCGATTTCATCTTGTTGATGAGAAAACCGCTGTGCTAAAAACCAAATCAGAATAATTTTTAAATACTCAGCCGGCTGGAGACTAATCGGACCAAATCGTAACCAACCATGTGCACCATTGATTCGGGCACCAAGGAAGCGAGATAAAATTAAAAGCAAGATTTCCACAAAAATAACAATGACAATCAGTCGATTGTCTTTTAAGAAATCTAACTTTATTTTGTAAATTAAAGCAATGGCAAGTAAGCTGATTACCCAGAAAATTCCTTGATTTAAAACAGATCTGAGCGAATTTGCTCCTACCTGTACTAAAGTGGCACTTGACGTTGAATAAACAACTATCAATCCCAAAATAGATAAAATCAAATAAGGAATCAAAATGGAATAATTCAGCAGGTGGCGTTTATCAATTTTCATAGTTCACCTAATATTATTAAATTTTCACCGAACATTATACCACTTTTTAGGGTAAAAAAAAAGTATTTGACGAACGGTATTTTTTAAATCCTTGCAGTATCTAGGCTAAACTTTAACTAAAAAAAGAACAATAAGCTGAGTTTATGAATAGGATTTATAAGCATTCTTCACCATTATGTCCAATAAACCGCTTTCTTTAATATTTCAATTTGATGACAAATACTTATTTTCTACTAGTTTATTTTGCTTTTTATCTGACTTTACGTTAAAATGAAATTATATGAGAAAGAGGATTAAACCGCTTGTTGTCTTTGTTTTCTTTGTTAGCTTCATTGCGATTATTTTAGGAGCGAAGCATTATTCAGAAAACAAGGAAACTAAACAGCAAAAGGACGCTATTACACAAACATCAGCTGCTTCTCAGTCAACTGATACTTCAGATTCCGATGATGCAGCCAAAGCCTATAAACCAATCATTGACTTGTCCGGCTGGCAATTGCCAAGTGATATTAACTATGACGTACTAGCAAAAAATGTTTCTGGCGCCATTATACGCGTGCATAGCGGAGCACAAGCAAAAAAAGAAAATGCAGCTACACACTTAAACGGAATTGATAAATCCTATCAACGCCACATAGAAGAATTTCAAAAACGAAATATTCCTGTCGCTGTCTATGCTTATGTGGCAGGTAGCAACAAGAAAGAAATGCAAAAAGCTGCCGAAAGTTTTTATAAAGCCGCTTCAAAATACAAACCTACCTACTACTGGCTAGATGTTGAAGAAAAAACTATGGATGACATGAATGCTGGTGTCGAAGCTTTTCGCGCTAAGTTAGCATCATTGGGTGCTAAGAACATCGGGATTTATGTCGGAACCTATTTCCTTGAAGAACACAGTATCTCAACTAAGAAATTCACAGCTATTTGGATTCCAACTTACGGCTATAATGACGGTTATTACAACGCTGCCCCTAAGACAGACTTAAAATACGATTTACATCAATACACATCACAAGGCTCAATTGGTGGTTTTGCACATGATGTCGATCTTAATCAGCTATCTCCTTTAAAAAATCAGACAAAAACATTTAAAAAATTATTTGGTAATGGAAAATAATAACTCTGTAATAGTTTGAATCGAAAACTTTGCAGAGTTTTTCTTTTCTTCTCGTCCAGTTATCACTACTTTCTTGTTTCTAAATATGTTATAATGACTAACAAAGAAAAGTTTAGGGAGTAATGAATGATTTCTTGGTTAATCAGAATTTTTAAGGGAATTGTCATCGCGCTAGGATTTATTCTCCCTGGGGTATCTGGTGGAGTTTTAGCCACTATTTCGGGGATTTACGAGCGGATGATTTATTTTTTAGCGCATATAAAAGAGAATTTTCGTGAAAATGTACTTTATTTTTTACCTGTTGGTATTGGAATGGTTTTAGGGATTGCACTATTTTCCCTGCCAGTTGAATATCTCTTAGAGCATTATAAAATCATTGTTTTATGGGGATTTGCAGGAGCGATTATCGGTACGATTCCAAGCTTGCTAAAGGAATCTATCAGAGAATCTGATCGCGACCGAACTGATGTTATTTGGTTCGTAGCCACTTTTTTCATTTCTGGGATTTGCCTTTATTTCCTCAATAGTTTCGTTGGAACGTTACCTGCAAATTTCTTGACTTTTATTTTAGCTGGTGCCCTTATCGCACTGGGAATTCTCGTTCCAGGTTTAAGTCCTTCAAATTTGCTCTTGATTTTGGGACTGTATTCCCCGATGCTAATCGGTTTTAAATCTTTAGATATTTTGGGGACCTTTTTACCAATCGGAATTGGCGGTCTCCTCGCACTTGTGATTTTTTCAAAATCCATGAATTATGCTTTGGAAAATTATCATTCTCAAGTGTACCATTTTATCATTGGGATTGTCTTATCTAGTACTGTTCTCATCTTGGTACCAAACCCTGGAAATAGCGAAAGTATTCATTATGCTAATACTTCTATCATCACCTTCGTTACTGCTGCGTTCTTCTTTGGATTAGGAACTTGGCTGGGCGCTTGGATGAGCCAATTGGAGGAAAAGTATAAATAATGGCTAAAAAAACAAAAATTAAGAAAACTCTTGTAGAACAAATTTTGACAAAATCAAAAATCCCTCACAAAGGCCTTCAAATCAATGCTTTAGAAGGACAATTGCCCAAAGGAATAGAGCGCTCACAGATTTACAAAACATTGGCTCTAACAGGTGATAAAACAGGAACAGTCATTGGAATTGTGCCCATAACAAAACACCTTGCAGAAAAAAAACTAGCTAAAATATCTGGCAACAAAAAAGTCAGCATGATTCCGCAAAAGGAGTTGGAAAAAACAACGGGTTATATCCATGGCGCAAATAATCCTGTCGGCATTCGGCAAAAACACCACTTTCCTATTTACATTGACAATTCAGCTTTAACACGCGAGACTATTATTGTCTCAGCTGGAGAATTAGGACACAGTATTGAAATAAACGCAAAGGAATTAGCAAATTTTGTCGAGGCAACCTTTGCAGACATAAAAGAGGATTCAAAATAGAAAGGGAACTGTATGAAACTCTACTTCGTTCGACACGGAAAAACTCAATGGAATTTAGAAGGACGCTTTCAAGGAGCCAATGGTGATTCACCGCTGCTTGAGACTTCTATTGAAGAATTGCACTTGCTTGGAAAACACATGGCTCACATTAAATTTGACAAGATTTTTTCAAGTGATTTACCACGCGCAATGGTAACTGCACAGATTATCTGTAGTGAAAATCAATATTCATCAGTTGTTGAACCACATACAGAGCTACGCGAATGGCAACTTGGCTCCCTAGAAGGACAGAAAATCTCTACAATTACCGCCATCTATCCTCATCAGATGCAAGCTTTTCGTCATAATTTGGCAAAATTCAACAACTCTATTTTTGGTGCAGAATCGGTCTATAATACTACACGACGTACAATAGACTTCATCAAATCACAAAATAGGCCTTCTTATGAGAATCTTCTTTTTGTTGGTCATGGAGCGAATTTAACGGCTTCTTTACGCTTGTTATTAGGGTATGACTTTGCTCAACTGCGTCAGCAGGGAGGCCTTGCCAATGGAAGTGTCACCATTCTTGAAACACAAGATTTTGAACATTTTACACTTCTTGATTGGAACAATCTTGACCACTTAGAAACAATTGAAACTGTGAGCGTATAAAATCACGGTTTTTCTTTATTTATAGGTGAATTTCTGCCTTATTTATGATAGAATGAGGAAGGTAAACTTTAGGAGGAAGAATATGACTACTGAACATATTGAAGAATTAAATGACCAGCAACTGATTCGTCGTGAAAAAATGACCGCTTTAGCAGAACAAGGTATTGACCCATTTGGTAAACGTTTTGAACGTACCGCAGATTCTGCCCAATTAAAAGAAAAATATAGTGATAAAACAAAAGAAGAGCTACATGAATTAGCTGAAACTGCTACAATTGCTGGCCGCCTTATGACCAAGCGTGGTAAAGGAAAAGTCGGTTTTGCTCATATCCAAGATCGCGAAGGTCAAATTCAAATCTACGTCAGAAAAGATACTGTCGGCGAAGAGAATTATCAAATTTTCAAAAAAGCAGATATTGGTGACTTCCTTGGTATTGAAGGTGAGGTTATGCGTACAGATATGGGAGAGCTTTCGCTTAAAGCAACTCACATTACACACCTCTCTAAAGCACTTCGTCCATTGCCAGAAAAATTCCACGGACTGACAGACGTTGAAACGATTTATCGTAAACGGTATTTGGATTTGATTTCCAATCGTGAAAGCTTTGAGCGTTTCGTGACTCGTAGCCGCATCGTTTCTGAAATCCGCCGTTATCTTGACAATCAAGGATTCCTTGAGGTTGAAACGCCTGTGCTACATAACGAAGCTGGTGGTGCTGCTGCTCGTCCGTTTATCACCCATCACAATGCACAAAATATTGACATGGTACTTCGTATCGCAACCGAATTGCACTTAAAACGCCTAATTGTCGGTGGTATGGAGCGTGTCTATGAAATGGGACGCATTTTCCGTAATGAAGGAATGGACGCTACTCATAATCCTGAGTTCACTACAATCGAGGCTTATCAGGCTTACGCAGACTTTGAAGATATCATGGACTTGACGGAAGGAATTATCCAAAGTGCGGTGAAAGCTGTCACAGATGCTGAAAGTGTCCCTTATCAAGGTACTGAAATCTTTATCGGTCGCAAATTTGCACGCAAGCATATGCTAGAAGCTATTAAAGAACAAACTGGCATTGATTTCTGGAAAGATATAACTCTCGAAGAAGCGACTGAGCTGGCTAAAGAACATCATGTAACAGTTGAAAAACACTTTACGGTTGGTCACATTATCAATGCTTTCTTTGAAGACTTCGTTGAAGATACCTTAATTCAGCCTACATTTATCTATGGTCATCCGGTAGAAGTATCTCCACTAGCTAAGAAAAATGCAAATGATCCACGCTTTACCGACCGCTTTGAACTCTTTATCGTTGGGCGCGAATTTGCCAATGCCTTTACAGAGTTGAACGACCCAATCGACCAATTATCGCGTTTTGAAGCACAAGCCAAAGCTAAGGAACTCGGAGATGACGAAGCAACTGGCATTGACTACGATTACGTAGAAGCTCTTGAATACGGCATGCCACCAACTGGAGGTCTCGGAATTGGAATCGACCGTTTGATTATGCTGTTGACAGATGTCACTTCTATCCGTGATGTATTACTGTTCCCTACAATGAAATAAATCAACAAAAACGAGCGACCCTTCTCGAACCGCTAGCTGTCAAATAGACGTTAAAAAATAAAAGAAACACAACGAGCTTGCCTCTCTTAAAATGAGAAACAGGATTGCTGTGTTTTTTCTTTTACAGTTTAATTTCAAAATTATCTTGAAAAGGGGGCAGTTGGGTTAAATCATAAAATTCTCCCTTTGCATGCTTAAAACGAAAGACTTCTAGAAAGGAACGCCCTTCTTCTGTTGGATAAATGTCATACATGTAGGGTTTCGCTGCAAGAAGGTCCTCCAGCTTTTCTTTGCCTATATGCTCTACCTGGCCTGTCAAAGTAATGGACTTGCGCTCCCTGGTACCATTCCCCTGCGTCATACCAGTCACCGACGCACGTCCATCATCTTTCAAACGTTTAAACAATGACTTAAAGGAGGCTGTCAAGAAATAAACAGTCTGTCCATCTTCAAGCATCATATCCATAACAGAAGTATGAGGATTTCCTGCCTCATCAACTGTTGCCATCACAACCGAGTGAATCTCTTGAACCAAAGTTTTAAGGTAATCCATTATATTCCTCCTACTTGACCTTGCGCACCAAAAAAGCAATCCCATTTTGGTCGGTAACAAGGAGTTCTGACGAAGACAACCACTCACATCTTCCGCCCTTAGTTTGAGCTTGTTCATGGATAGCAATCAATTGCTCCTTATCAGTTACTTCTGCGGTAAAATAGGCCAGACCCAGCTGGTCAGGTTGACGCTGTTCTAAATTAGGTCCTCCCCATTCATTAACGGCTAAATGGTGATGATAAACACCAGAAGCAAGCCAACTGGCTGAAGGAAGACTAAATTTTTCAGATAAGCCCAAAACTGCTTGATAAAATTGACTAGCAGACCTGCTATTGTTCACCGACAGGTGAATATGACCCATGCGAGTTCCTGCAGCGATCGTGAAAGGCTCTAGCTCCCGACCCAGTTCATAAATGGCTTGAGCATCCAGCTCTTCGGTCACTCCGATAATCCGACCATCTTCACGAATATCCCACTCGGACATTGGCTTGTCCCAATAAAGTTCGATGCCATTTCCTTCTAAATCTTCCAGATAAATAGCTTCACTGTAACCATGATCTGCTCCTCCTACCAAAGGAATCTGATATTCTAGCAAATGTTTTAGAATATCAGCCAAGTCCTGACGAGAAGGCAAGAGAAGCGCCATGTGATAAAGACCGTAAAGCTGACGAATCGGAGTTTTATCTTGAACTTCCCTCAAATGTACTAAAGCTTTTTCGCCACAACCAAGAATGACTTCTTGTTCTGTCTGGAGCAAAATTTCCAGACCTAGTATCTGATGATAAAAAGTTGTTTGTCGTTCAAGATTTTGAACATTGAGTACAACTTCAGCTAAATAAATATGACTTTTATATGGATAATTCATTATATTCCTCCCAAATGAGTACAGAGCACTTCATCTGTTTTCTATTTTCCTAAAACTGAAATCCGTTCTTGAATATGTTTTCCAAATTCGATTTCATCGACAAAGGCAATAGCGTAATCCGCATAAGAAATCTTGCTTTCTCCTGCTTCATTAACTGTAAAGAAATCGCCTGCTAAGATATATTCACCCGTATGAGCACCATCTGGTATAAATTCTGCTGCTGGGCTGACAAAAGTCCAATTCAAATCTTTCTTTGTACGAAGCAAGTCCAATTCATCGGCTTGAGCACTAGCAAGTGGTTTATACTCTGCAGGAAATTCTGCTGTATCTACCAAGCGGACTTTCTTTTCCTTATCAACATAAAGACTACCAGCACCACCCACAACTAGGAAACGCGTATTTGTGCCTGCCAACAAATCATTGAAATGCTCAATAGATTTGCTGTGAAGTGGCAACGTTTCTGCTGTCCATGCACCAAAAGCTGTAGCGACCACATCATAACCTACCAAATCTTCTTTTGTCAAATCAAATAAGTCCTTTTTAAGTAGGTGCTGTGCTTGTGTTTTATTTTCAGAACGAACAATAGCTGTTACATCGTGTCCACGTTTTACAGCTTCTTCAACGATGAGTTGCCCTGCTTTTCCATTTGCTGCTACGACTGCAATTTTCATAGTGATTTCCTCCGAAATTGTTTGTTATTTTTAGTTGTAACTTTTTTTATTACAATCATAGTATAACACATTTAGTTGTAATGTCAACAGTTACAACTAAAAGAGACCTCAATTTTTATCAGAGGTCTCTTCATTTAATAGTAAAAATCATTTTAGCCTAAATCACTAACATATTGATCTACAGCCAAAATAGCCTGTGCAACATCTGAAGCAGAAATTTCAAAAGGCATTTGATGAATCGTTTCACCGTCAATAGTTACCTGTTTTCCGACTTTTAGCAGTTCTTCGTAAGAAGCATTTTCTAAGTGCATATCCTTTAAGGTAGTAGGTAAATTTAATGCCTGATAGAAGTGAATATACTTATCAATTTCTTCTTTAGGACGGTTTTCTAAGAATAGCTGTGTCAATGTTCCATAGGCAACTTTCTCACCGTGAGTCAGATGATGAATCTCTCCAGTTAGTGCTGTAAATCCGTTGTGCACAGCATGAGCAACAGCTAGACCACCGCTTTCAAAACCAACACCGCTGAGAAGCGTATTAGCCTCAATGATATGCTCAAGAGCTGGTGTTACCACTTGTGCCTCACAAGCAGCCAGCGCCTGCAAACCATCCGCAAAAAGTGTTTCTTCACATTTTTTAGCAATGGCAATAGCTGCTAGGCTCTGTCTTTGTCCCAGCATTGTTAATCCATTTGACTGCATAACAGCTCGCGCTTCAACCCATGTCGCTAAACCATCTGCGATTCCTGAAGCTAACAAGCGTCTCGGAGCCTGTGCAATAACTTTTGAATCTACTAAGACGAGCTCTGGATTCTTACTGTAGAAGATATATTTTTCAAATGCACCTTCCTCAGTATAAATTACAGAAAGGGCTGAAGTCGGTGCACCTGTTGAAGCAATAGTCGGTGCAATGACAACAGACACTTCTAATAAATCAGCAATCGCCTTGACGCTGTCAATGGTTTTTCCTCCACCAAGCCCAATTACCAAATCTGCTCCATCTTTTTCAGCTAAAGTAGCTACCCGATTGATTTCATTATCCGAAGCTTCACCATTAAAACTGACATGCAATACATGAAGTCCATAACGAGTAAGATAGGATTGGAACTTCTTTCCTACAATTTGATAAACAGTGTTGTCACAAAGCAAAACTGGATGGTTTCCTAAGTTCAAAATCTGTTTTGCATTTTCAAATAAAGCATCTTCACCTTGAATATAGCGAGAAGGGCTTGCAAAAACTCTCATCAGCAACCTCTTTCTACCTAAAAATGGAGATTAGATATACTTTTGACCATGAATGAATGACCAATCTGCTGCAAAATCATCTACTGCTTTGGAGATGGATGGCATGGCAAAAGCTGCTTCAAAGACATCCGCACCTGCTGTGATAGCTTGAGCACCATTTGCAAATGCTTGATTGACTTGACCTACATTCTTAAAGGAAGCTGCTAAGATTTTACTATACGAACCTTCTAATGCAATCGCCGTTGCTAACTGCTCAATGACTGCATCTGCATCAATGTTCAAGTTTTCCATTCGATTATAGTAAGGTGCTAAATAATCCGCACCAGCTTGAATGGCTAACAAACCTTGAAATGTTGTATAAATAGCCGTAGCTGTAATCTTATAACCATCTTCTTTTAAAGTCTTTATTGCAGCCAGACCAGCTTCTGTCACAGGGACTTTGATATAAATATTTTCACCGCAATTTATTCGAATTTTTTCGGCGTCTTTGATAATTCCTTCGTAATCTTTAGCAACGACTTGAACGTGGATAGAGGGGACAGGACCAATCATTTCTCTGACCGTCTTTATCCTTTCAAAGAAATCAATCTCCCCTTCTTTCTTAGCAATCGTTGGATTAGAAGTGACACCAGCTAATGGTAAAATCTGCGACCATTTCCTGATTTCTTCTATATTTAAAGTATCAAGCATGAATTCCATATATAAATCCTCTTCTATAATGTATGTTCTGTACGTCCGATAATATCATCCTGAGTCGCCTTGGAAAGTACATTGAAGAATGCTGAATATCCTGCAACACGCACAATCAAATCACGGTGTTTTTCAGGATGTTTTTGCGCATCAATCAAGGTTTCTCTAGAAACAACATTGTATTGAATATGATAACCGTGCAAACGGTTAAAGAACGTACGAAGTAAAGCAATCAATTTAATTTTATCTTCTTCCTTAGACAGGGTCTGAGGATTCACTTTTTGATTGAGCAGAACTCCCCCAACGATTTCATCTGTCGGCAATTTAGAAACAGATTTCAATACAGAGGTCGGACCATTCTTGTCCATATTGTGAGATGGAGAACAGCCTTCAGCGAGCGGTGTTCCTGCATTGCGACCATCTGGTGTTGCCAAAGTACCGCGACCTTGACCAACATTGGCTGAAATAGAAGATGTTCCTGAATAGCGGATACCGCCAATTGGACCGCGTCCATAACGGGTATTTGGATATTTAGCAATTTCATCCACATAAATATCATAAGCATCAGTCACCAGCTTATCAGCGTAATCATCATCATTACCATATTTCGGTGCATCATAAATCAACATCTCTTGAATTTCCTTGCCGCGCTCACCTGCATAGTTCGTTTCAAGCGCATGCCAGAGTTCAGCTGGAGTCAGTTTGCCTTCTTCAAAGACTAACTTCTTGATTGCTGCTAGTGAGTCTGATAGATTGGCAATTCCAACTTGCAAACCGGAAATATAGTCATAGACAGCTCCGCCTTCTTTCAAATGCTTTCCACGACCGATACAATCATCCGTAAGTGCCGAGCAGAGGATATCTGGTACTTCTCTTTCCAGAGAAAGGTCAATCGCATTTTCAACAATAACACTCATTCGAGTTAGATAACGTAAGGTCTTGTCCCAAGCCGTTTGCAGCTCAGCAAAGCTCTTCATGTCTTTAAAATGACCGAAGCTTGGTGCAAAACGCTTGCCAGATGCGGGATCAATTCCATCGTTCATAGTGATGAGAAGCACCTTAGGAAAATTCATATAGCTCATTCCCGTGCAACGATAACCCCATTTACCTGGCACAGCTGTCTCCACACAGCCGATAGCACTGTAGTCGTATGCATCTTCTTCCAAAACGCCTTTAGCAATAAAGGACGGAATAATAATCTCGTCATTATTGAAAGCAGGCATTCCAAAACCTAGTTTCATAACTTCTATGCATTCGTTCATAAAACGAGCATCTAGACCAGCATGGTAGCGAACTGTTAAGTTTGGCTGTGGCAAATGCGTCTGTGCAACAGATCTCAAAACCAGATATGAAAGGGGATTTACAGCATCTTTCTTATCACGTGTTTGTCCACCAATTGTCACATTTTGATACAAAGGACTACCAGCAGATGAGAAAGTATGAGCCTGACTGCGTACTTTATTGATCGTAATCGTCTTAATCCAAAGATTGGTTAAGCGTTCGACAATGCTTTCTTCCGTCTCGCGACCAGCTTCCAAGTCCGACTTAACATAAGGATACATGTATTGGTCAAAGCGCCCATAAGAGAGGGAGTGACCATTAGACTCAATCTGTAAAATACACTGGATAAACCAGACAGACTGAATAGCTTCAGCAAACGTTTCCGCTGGTTCGTAAGGCACTTTGGAGCAAATTCGAGCAATTTCCAATAATTCCTGACGGCGCTCTGGGCTTGCAGACTCTGCCATATCTTGAGCTAATTTGACAAAACGATCCGCATAAGCTTTCACAGCATCCACTACAATGAAAATTGAATCATAGAAATGATATTTATCAATACTAGCCGGATCTGTCAAATCCAAGGCCTCCTTAGCTGCCCGAGCTTTTTCTTCAAAACCTTTCAAACCATATTGAAGCAATTTTTGATAGTTGACTGCCAAGTGAGCATCACCAGAGTTCATCTTTCCTTCCATGCCAAAGAAGCCAGTTTCCATATAAACCTGAACTTCTTCTGGAAGTAAAGCCCCAGCTCTAGCACGGAGGTTATTGTTTTCCCAGAAAGGAGCGATGCCGCGGAGCTGTTCTTTAGTTTCCTCTGTAATATAGAAAACATCACCGTCGCGCTTTTCAAAAAGATCTAATTCATTGAGTACAAATTCTAAAGTATACTCTGGGAAAATAGGTGCGTCTTTATTAGATGAAGCCTGATTTCCAACAATCATGGTCTCATCTTCAATATAAAGCGTCATATTTTCCAAAATTTCCTTAAGCATATAAGCACGCTTCAGAACATTTGGCTTTTCTTTATGCTCTTGATAAGCTCTTGTTGCAAGAACAGCACGTTCAGCATCAATATAAGGTTTCTTGTCCAGCACATCTTCCCGATACTTGTTCATTCGGTCCGTTAAACTACCAAAATAATTCGTTTGTATCGTCGTTTTTTCTATTTCTTTTACATTAGCCATCACAGCACAACCTTTCTTATGAAATTATTTTTATTTCTTTCGTAACTATTGTAGCATGCAAGATGCAAAAATTCAATCATTTATAATCAATTATCGAATTAAAGATTTTTTGCACATTTGTGCTCAATCAACGTTAAAATAATTTCTTTACAGTGATACAATGTGGTTTATCCTTCCGCTTTCAGTTCATTACTGTAAGCAAGATTGTCTTGGAATTTAAAGAATGGGAAATAGATGAGAGTTGACATAGCTAAAATGACAACTTGGATGAGAGCACCTTGCCATCCTGCCACTAAGAAACCAGAAATAATAGCTGGTGTACTCCATGGCAAGGTCACCCCTGAAAATGGCTGCATAAAGCCAATTGCTATAGAACCATAAACAATTACAGCCGCTAAAACAGGTACAAGAATAAAAGGCAAGAACATAACGGGATTCATAACAATTGGAAACCCAAACACAACTGGTTCATTGACATTAAAGATTGCTGGAAAAGCAGCAACTTTTCCTAGTGCTTTGTATTGCTTGGACTTAGCTGCAAAGAGCATGGCTACCACCAAACCAAAAGTAATACCAGAACCAGACAAAATAAGGAAACTATCCAAGAATTGCTGAGTGACAATGTGAGCACCTTTTCCAACAGATAACTTTCCAGCAGCAAGCAAGGCTTTATTAGCATCCAGATTTGAAAGTAAGAGAGCGGTCACTACACCATTGACAACAGATTGTCCGTGTACACCAAACCACCATAGGAAAGAGATGAAAAAGGCAATACCGATTGCACCGTAAAGGGAACCAGTCAATCCTTGTAGCGGTACTTGAATCACACCGTAAATCATTTCGATAAAAGTACCACCCTTTGTCAGCATTTTAGCAAGAATATAGACTACCATGGAAAGGAAGAATATCACAAAAGCTGGAATCATAGCCTCAAATTGCTTGGCGATCGCTTGAGGAACTTGCTCTGGCATCTTAATAACAATATGTTTTTGAATAAACATGGTATAGATACTACCGACAACCAAACCAATAATAATGGCTCCAATAATCCCCTGACCGCCAAACCAAATCTTGGCAATTGCGTCTGTAATTGCTTCACCTTTTTCTGGAATATAAGAAGATTTTAAAAGAATGAAGAAAGAAGACACAGATAACACACCTGCCGGCAACGGCTCTACACCACTATTTTTAGCATAAGAATATCCTATGGAGAAACAGGAAATCAAACCCATAATCGCAAAAGTTCCTGAGTAAACCTGCATAAACGGCTCGGTCCAATTTTTTCCAAAAATGCCTGCAATCGCCTGATTGAGACCTTCAAATGGTAACTGTCCTACAATCAGAAAGATACTTCCAACAACTGTCAAGGGCAGAATTGCCAACATACCATCCTTTAAGGCAATTATACCGCGCATATTAACAAATTTCATAATCGGTGCAATAATTTTTTGAGTATCTATTTTAGCCATAACTAAGCTCCTTGTTTTTGTTCCAAAAGCCCCAAAGCGAGATTCAATACTTTTTTACCATCTAGCATGCCATAATCCGCCATTGGAATGACCGCAATTGGAATATGGTTCTCTTCGCAAATGGCAGCTGACTTATCCAAAGTATAAGCTACTTGTGGTCCTAACAAAGCAACATCCAAGTTTGGTGCATAATCTGCTAACTTGGCCTGAGAATAAGCATCAATCTCAACCTCTAAACCAGCTTCTTTCGCAGCTATTTTCATATTATTGACCAACATTCCTGTTGAAAAACCTGCTGCACAAAACAACCCAATTTTAATCATATCTTCATCCTCCTGATGATTTATTTTTTCACTTGTAATTCTTTTCTCAAGTCAATGATTTCCTTGATAAGATTAATTTCTGTAATACTGGTCATCAAATGATCCTGAGAGTGGACAAACAAAGCTGTAATTTCTGTCTTTGTTCCCCCCGCTTCCTGTGCCAAAAACTCCGTTTGAAGATTATGAGCTTCTAATAATGCCTGATCTGCCAATTCTAGATACTCATTACACTTTTCAAACTCACCATTTTTTGCTAATGACAAAGCTTGGTAAATATGCTGTTTGGCATCCCCAGCATGCAAGATTAACCCCATAATGATTTGATCAGCTACAATCACTTCCATATTTAACGTTACTCCTATTTTTATTTACAAAATATATCTTTCTTTTATTTGAAAGCGTTTTATTTTTGTTTGTAACTCAAATTTATCATCTTTCTCTTATTCCGTCAATATATCACTGAACAAATTCTCTTTTTTTATATTTATCGCACATTTGTGCTTATAGAGTAAAATAAAAAGGGTCAGAATCATTATTCTTGACCTTTTGAAAATAAAATAATGAGGAAAAGGAGAATTGCTATAAACTACTAATTAATTAACTGCACTATTATCCAATTCCAACACTTTTAAAATAGTTGCTTCATCTGTAACTAAATGGTTGACATACCCAGCACGTAAAACCGCCAAAATAGCGGCAGCTTTTTGACGACCATAGGCGAAAGCCAGACTGTGAGGAACTGTTTTTAAATAATCTAAAGAAATAGCAACTGTTCGATTTTGCAACTGTTCATCAACCAACTCACCATTTTCATCAAAAAAGCGGCAACAAATTTCTCCGACAGCTCCTTCATTTTCCACTGTACGAAAATCTTCAGCCGTCAGCATATCCAACCACTGCCGATTCTTTTCATCCACTTGTCCGCCAATACCAACAACAACCACATCTAGTTCTTGCCAACTTCTTTTTAAGTCCTCAAAATATTTAGAAGATAAAATTCCTTTTGCTAAGATCTCGTCTTCCTGTATAATCGTCGCATTCATAAAGCGACAATCCCCATGGTATTTATTAGCCATACTGTAAATGAGGGTATTAACATGATAACGAGCATGAATATGGCTAGGTCCGCCAGCCAATGGAAAAAAATGCACATTATTCAAGTGCCGACTGCCCGAGTGTTCTACCAAGAGACTAAGACTCTTTCCCCATGAAAATCCAACTTTAGCATTGTCATCAATCATCCCCCGAAGCATTCCTGCCGCTGATTGAGCTAACCGCTGCTCCAAATCAGAAGGTGAATCATCCACTTGATTTGCTACGATTTCAAGTCCTTTTAACCCATACTTCTCTTTCACTACATTTTCTAAATGAAACAAACGCGTATCAAAGGCTTCAATCTCGATTTTGACAATGCCTTCCTTTTTAGCTTCAGCCAGCATACGACTCACAGTTGTCCGATAAATCCCTGTCTCTGCTGCAATTTCTGCCTGACTTTTCTCCTCTACATAATAAAGATAAGCAATCTTAGCTAATAGCCTTTTTCTTTCACTTTTCATCTTATCTCCCTCTACTTATCAGACTAGAGTCAATTTGATATTGGCTGCTTTTAGGCGTTGAACCGCGGCTGTCGGAATAGCTTGATCGGTTACCACCTGCGAAACCTGTTTCAAACCAAAGCGCTTGACAGTCCCTCTTTTATCAAATTTACTCGAATCTGTTAACACAATCATTTTATCAGATGCTTCCGACATATATTGCACCACTTCGCTACGCATTAAATCCTTACCTGTAAAACCAAGCTCTTCATCATAGCCATCAGTCCCTACAAAAGCATGTTCTACATGGAAAAATTGAATCATTTCCTTAAGCAAAGGACCGACCGTAACTTGCGAATCGTTCTGAAATTCACCGCCTAGCAAGATAATCTTGCAAGAATCTACTTTTCTCACATAGTCTGCGATAAAATAAGAATTTGTAATAATTTTCACATTCTTCTTAGTACGACAGATTTCTTCAGCTAACAGAGCACAAGTTGAACCAGATTCAATGATAATCGTTTCATTGTCTGCAACAATTTTTGCCGCTTCTTGTGCTATCTTTCGCTTGGTATCATAATGAAAAGAAAGCCGGACATTCAGGTCATCACCACTATTTAAGACCGCATAACCGTGCTCCCGATGAAGTAAGCCTTTCATTTCCAGCTTATCCAAGTCTTTCCGAATCGTAACTTTAGAGACTTTTAATTTATCAGATAAAGTATTAACATCAATTTTTTCAAACTCTGAAACGAGCTTAACGATTTCATCTAAACGTTCCATTTTATTCACCTCATTCTTTATTTTAACAGAATTTAAGGAATAAATAAAATAAAAAATAGTTTCATTCGTAATTGTTTTTCTTTCGTTTGTTTGATATAATAAAAGAAAATAAGCAAGAAAAGAGTGTACATCATGAGTGCAGAAAAAGGAATCATTTTTAATATTCAACATTTTAGTATTCACGACGGACCAGGAATTCGGACAACTGTTTTTCTAAAAGGCTGTCCCTTACGCTGTCCTTGGTGTGCCAATCCAGAATCTCAGAAATTTAAACCTGAGCCCATGTTAGACGCTTCTAGCAAAAAGACTATCACCATGGGAGAGGAAAAAAGCGTTGAAGAGATTATCAAAGAAGTTCTCAAAGATAGAGAATTTTATGAAGAATCAGGTGGAGGCCTGACCTTGTCTGGCGGAGAAATCTTTGCCCAATTTGAATTTGCCAAAGCAATCCTTAAAGCTGCCAAAGAAAAAGGTATCCATACAGCGATTGAAACGACAGCCTTTGTAGATCATAACAAATTCGTTGATTTGCTCCAGTATGTAGATTTTATCTATACTGACTTAAAACATTACAACACCATCAATCACCGCAAAGTCACAGGGGTCAAAAATGAACTAATTATCAAAAATATTCATTATGCTTTTTCTCAACAAAAAACCATTGTCCTGCGTATTCCTGTTATCCCTAGCTTTAATGACTCTCTAGAAGATGCCGAACAATTTGCTATTTTATTTAAAAAATTATCTATTGACCAAGTACAACTCTTACCTTTTCATCAATTCGGTGAAAATAAATATAAATTACTAAAACGTTCTTATGAAATGGAAAATGTGCAAGCTCTACATCCGGAAGACCTCTATGATTATCAGCAAGTTTTTCTTGATTATGAAATCAACTGTTATTTTTAGCTCCTCTTTTTCTCCAAAAAACAATCCATTTCTTACGAAATGGATTGTTTTTTTATCTTTTCTTGGGCAGATGCAACGACATCTGCAAGGCTGGTTTTACTCAGTTCTTTTTCCATTGCTACTTGAATTTCTGATAATTTATCATCTAAAACGAAATGAATATTTCTGCCAATGGGACAAGACGGATTGGGATGCTCATGAAAGCTAAAGAGTTGTCCCGATTTGCCTAGGCATTCTACTGCTTGATAGACATCCAAGAGGGTAATGTCTTTTAAATCTTTCATAATGACAGCTCCGCCCGTTCCACGCGCAACGGAAATCAAGCCTGCGCTTTTCAACTGTGATAATGTCTTGCGAATAATGACAGGATTTACTCCAACGCTATCAGCTAAAAAATCACTAGTTACCTTATGTTCTTGACATTCTAGTGCTATAACAGTCAACATGTGCGTAGCAATGGTAAAACGACTCGAAATTTGCATGTAAAACTCCTTTCATTTGCTGATTCTATTACTAGTATACTTCATTTACGTTGTAACTTCAAGTGTTACTTCTCAAAAAACTCCTTGAGATGTGCAACATAATCTTCTCGCTCACTAATTGCCCGAAGTAAATCATGGTTATGCGTATGATGAATTCCATTGACCAGACTTTCGTAATACACTTCATAATAAGGCAACTTCAATGTTCTCGCCAGTTCCAATTCTTTGTTTACGTCATAAGCGACTCGCCTAAAGTCAACATCTGCTAAGCCTTGTTCATCAATTTTTAAAATAGCATACTGAGCTCGCAGATCCTTTCGCAAACAAGCATCTAGAAAGAAAGGCTGACCGATAGAGCCTGGATTGATAATCATCTGTCCACCCGTCGCATAACGAAGAAATTGTTGATGAATATGACCATAAATGGCAATTGCACAATGATTTCCTTCAAACAGGCGATCAAAGTTCTCTTGTTGACCAATGTGAATCAACTCTCGGCCCCAATTTTTATCTGGCAAATGATGAGTCACAGCGATTTCTAAATCGCCAACTTTTGTCAAAAGCTGCAAAGGCAATTCATGCAGTCGGTTCAGTTCTTCAGGCGTGACTTCTTCCAAAAGATACTGGCACAAACAAATCATATAGAGATGACTAGGGCGACTGATATCTAATTTCCCATGAAGGGCATTCCAAATGCTATCCTCCCAATTTCCCCGCACTTGGAGACTGATTGGCAAAGTAGCCATTAAGTCAAGAATCTTCCTTCGCCCCGTTCCCGGCGCCAACAAATCTCCCAAAAACCAGTAATCGGTCACCTGTTCCTTTTTGGCATCTGCTAACACAGCTTCTAAAGCTGTCGTATTCCCATGAATATCTGATAATAAAGCAATTTTTCGTTTCATTGTATCGTTTCGTCTGTCCTTTATAAAAATATTATAACAAACCAAGAAAAAACTTCCACTCCCAAGTTTGAGTGAAAGTTTTACTGCCTCATCAATCTACTGATTTCAATGCTTCCAACATGTCAATGCGTCTCAATATTGCATTGACCATAAAGCCTAAGACAATCAAAATCATGATGATAGAAAAGACTGGCACAAGATATACAAACACCGATACGGTCGGATTGAGGAGAAAGGCATCTGGAGCAATCGTCTCTAAAAGGGAGCGATGTAAGATATTCCCCAAAAACAAGCCTACGATAATACCAATAACAGACAAAAGAATGGTCTCTCGATAAATATAAAGCGTGACTTCTTTATTATGAAATCCCAATACTTTAATCGTTGATAATTCTCGAATCCGCTCTGCAACATTGATATTCATCAAGTTATAAAGAATCACAATGGCTAGTAAAATAGAGGCAAAGGTTAAAATCTGCATTACAAAGCCAAGAGATTTGACAATGACATCAATTTGTTCCAAAATGCCTGTATTTTGTACGACTGCTCGCACACCTGTTAATTTCATGAAGGCTGCTGCGGTATCCTGTATATTTTTACTAGAGGAATCTTTCAATTTTATCAGATAAGCATTTTCTTGGAATTTGCGAGCAAATACCGTTTGATAATAGTCCTGATTCATAAATATAAAATGCCCTGCATACATTTCAGCGATACCAGAAACTTTGATTTTATAGCGTTTTCCTTCGTCGGATTTCAGCTCAAAGGCATCTCCAACAGAGACATGCATAATGGTTGCTAATTTCTGAGAAATGACTGCTCCATGCGAAGACAAGTTCAAGCTCGCTTTGCTTTGACTATCATATAACTCTATGAAATGATGAAAATCCTTGCCTGTTGTCACAAATAATGCGAGAGATTGTTCATCTTTTGCTCCTTTAATTTTTTTGGTAAATGTTTCTTGATAAATACCGTGCTTTTTAGCTATTTTTTTATCTGCTAATAAATGATTGATTGCTGCTTGCTCGTCTGATTTGAGATGCTGTTTTTGCGAAATAACAGCATCATATTTGATAATTTCTCCATACTGCCGATTTCCTATACCTTCCATGGAAGAAGACATCCCCAGACCGGCAAATAAGAGAGCGACGGAGCCTGCCACACCAAAAATGGTCATCAACATTCTTTGCTTGTAACGAAAGATATTTCGAGCTGTCACTTTTTGCGTAAAGCTGAGTCGACGCCAAATGAAGTCAATCCGCTCTAGCAAGATTTTTGAGCCTTTGGTAGGTGCCTTAGGCAACAATAATTGAGATGGTTTTTCTTTCAACTCTTTGTGAGCAATATAAAGGGCTGGTACAACACCACACAAGACCGAGCACACGAAAGCAATGAGACTAATTCCCCAATAAAAGTCTAACCGCAATGCTGGATAAGTGGAGGTTTTAAAAATCGTTTTCCCTAAGATGTAGGGTAAGAAATAAGTACCTAACAAACTTCCTATTACTGTACCTAGCAAGCTTGAAACCAAGCCATAGATGACAAATTTCTTAACGACATCTTGGTTCCGATAACCCAAAGCTTTTAAAACACCTGCATTTGTGCGTTCTTCGCTGACAAAACGTGTCATTGTCGTTACCGTTACAAGGGCAGCTACCAGATATAGTACAATCGGGAAAGCATTCCCTACAGCTGAGATTCCATAAGCACGATTCCCCGTTGTTGTGTACTCGTCAGCTCCTGGAAATGTCCGACGTGTATACACGCGGTAGGTTGGTACAGACAAGCCAGCTACTTCATCTTTTGCCTTTTGAATGTCTGCTTGCCCATTTTTTATTTTTGTTTCAGCATCTTTCTTTTGCTTTTCGTATTCAGTTTTTTTATCGTTCAATGTTGCCTGAACTTGGTTCAATTGCGTCTGACCATCTGCGATTTGTTGTTTTGCTTGCGCCAATTGGGTTTGACCTGCTTGGTATTCGACTTGTTTATTTCTTAAGGTTGCCTGACCACTTTGATATTGAGCCAAGCCTGCATCATATTCAGCTTGTTTCGCATTCAATGCCTCAGCTGTAGATTGGTATTGGGCAAGTCCTGCTTGATAAAGCGCTTCTTGGCTTTTGTACTGTTCCAGTCCAGTTTGAAATTCAGCCTGCTTTTTCTCCAGTTCTGCACGATCAAGATTTAATTTTGCTTCTTCTTGTGCTAGTTGAGTTTGTACTGCCACAATTTCAGGCACTGTTGCTGGATCAATTCCTTGCGCTTGCAACGCAGCTATCTTTACCTGCAAATCAGCTTTTGCAGCCGCAAGTTGCGTTTGACCTTTTTCTAATTCGGCCTGTGCTGCAGCCAATGTAGCTTGAGCATTTGTTCCATTTTCTTTTGCAGCAGACAATTGACTAGCTGCCTGATCTAATTGGGTTTTCGTTTGGTTCAATTGTGCCCAACCTGAAGACAGTTGAGCGGCGGCTGTATCTAATTTTTCTTTCGAGCTTGCTAAAGTTTGTTCAGCCTGTGCAATTTGAGCAGCTCCTTGCGCAAGTAAGCTTTCTTTTTCAGTTATCTGACCTTGAGCAAGCTCTAAATCTGCTCTTTTTTGATCAATTCGATCCTGCGCAACCGTTAGTTGCTGCCTGGCATCTGTCAATGCTTGTTGAGAAGTTCGAATGTTTGCTTCTCCGTCCGCAATTTTTGTCTGCGCTTGATTTTTTATCTCTGATAAACGATTTTTTCCATTATCAGCCAGTAGCTTTTCTAACTCATTTTCATGTTGCTTTATCTTTTTCCGATAGGAATCTCCAAAAGAATTGAGTGTTTTTAAATCATCATACCTCAAACGAGCAACTGTATAGACTGAACTTTGAAATGTTTTTGGCGTCACTACTGCATAAGCAGACAAGGTACCACTCCCTGAGTTAGAATTCCCAAGAGAAATGGTTGACGCCAATTCACTTGAATTGACGAACCCTGTCACCGTAAAGGTATGTTGCTTCAAAGCATAATCATTGGTTCCTTCCTCGTTTAAAGTAATGCTATCACCAATCTTGTATTTTCCTTGATAAAAACTAGCCAAAGCCACTTGATTTTCCTTGCTTGGAAAATAACCCGAAACAAGCTTGAACTTAGAAATATTAGTTGTCTTAGAAAAAACTCGAACAGAAGTTGAGCTATCCCCAATCACCGTATCTGTAAAATAACCATATTCTACATGTGCATTTGAGATGGTATTCAGTTCTTTTTGGTCAGCTTTGCTGATACCATAGTCTGACATCACTGCCAAATCCATCATTTTCATCTGTGAAAGATAACGATTGGCTGAGTTTTCAATATCTGGACTGGCTGCTTTCAGTCCCACTAGCGTAAAAGAACCTAACATCATCAAAAACATAATGGACAGAAAGCGTCCTTTGGATTGATGAAAAGAGAGCCAGATGTCCTTATTTAGAATGGATTTTTTCATATCACCACTCCTTGCTAATACTCTAGACTTGCAATGTCTTGAGGATGTTCATTCAAAGTGACGGACTGAATCCGTGCATCGTGCATGCGAATCACGCGGTCTGCGATTGGAGCCAATGCACCATTATGAGTTACAATAATCACTGTTGCTCCCTGTTTGCGTGACATATCTTGAAGAATTTGCAGCACTTGCTTACCTGTTTTATAGTCCAGCGCGCCTGTTGGTTCATCACAAAGCAAAATTTTGGGATTTTTTGCCACGGCACGCGCAATGGAAACCCGTTGCTGCTCGCCACCAGACAATTGAGCAGGAAAATTATGCAGCCGATTTCCCAAACCAACTGCTGCTAGTGCCTCTGCTGCATCCTGTGCATCTTGAACAATTTCTGAAGCTAGCTCAACATTTTCTAACGCCGTCAGATTGGGAACTAAATTATAAAATTGAAAGACGAAACCAACATCATTTCTCCGATAGTCCGTCAACTGGTGAGCGTTGTAATGTGCTATATTTTGCCCATCAATCAGGACATCTCCCTCGTCATTGCTGTCCATTCCACCAAGAATATTCAGAATCGTTGATTTTCCAGCACCAGAAGCTCCAAGAATGATGACCAATTCTCCTTTTTCGATGTCAAAAGAGATATCATTGTTGGCAATAATTTCTGTGTCTCCCATTTGATATCGTTTGTAACTATGCTTCATTTCAATATAAGCCATCGTCTTTTCCTCTTTCAGTTTCCATGTCCAATTAAATAAACAAGCTGTTGATTAGATCCTATCTTTATTATAAAATAGACTTAACATAAAGGCAATCATCAATTATCAACAGAGTGTTCATTTAAGGAGTGTTATGGTACAAAATCGACAAACAGCAACCAAGCAGCATATCAGAGAAGCCCTCATTCAGCTCTTGTTAGAAGAAAAATTTGAAACAATTTCCGTTAGTAAACTCTGTCAACGAGCAGGTATCAACCGTGGAACTTTTTATCTTCACTATCTTGATAAATTCGACCTAATTGAAACACTAAAAGAAGAAATTATTACCCAATTACGTAAAAATTTTGAAGAAACGACAAACACGCGCGACCTACTCATTGCCAATCTAAGCTATCTCCAACAAAACCATGACCTGATTTATGCCGTTTCTCAAAGTCATTACCTCAATTTCCGTGAAACAATCCGTGAATTTATGCTTAGTATTTTAACGAATGATCAGCACAAACTTCAAACCGAACACTTTTTAAAAGAAAATTTCCCCATTTCTGAAAAATATGCACTTGAAGTTTTTCTATCTAGCATAGAGGGCATTATCTCACTCTGGATTTCAAGCGGTACTAAAGAAACGCCTGAAGAAATGACGAATATGATTTTACAAACCTTTGATTACGATGCTTGGCGATTGTAAACTAAAAAACTCTATTTCTATAAAAGGGATTTCCTCAATTAGAAATAGAGTTTTTGATATACATTTTTTCTAAAGCTCAAAAATTGAAAGGTTGTAAAATGAGACGACAGCATACAGGATATGATGTTCTATTGCATATCTTTATAACCAGTCATGTCATCATTGCAACCTATCATCTACTTTTTAGCTTAGTTGTCCTTATCATCTATGCGTGATTTTCTAGCAATATCAGCCAAAATATGGTCTACAAATTCTGCAATTGTTTCTGTATGAGTTTGTTTGCTGCCATAACGACGGACATTCACCGTACCATCTGCTTGTTCCTTGTCCCCTACAATCAATTGATAAGGAACTTTATGTGTTTGACTTTGACGAATCTTGTATTGCATTTTTTCATTGCGTTCATCGACATCCACACGGACACCACGATTGCGCAGTTCTTTCGCTACTTTCCAAGCGTAATCAGCATGCGCTTCATTAGAAATTGGAATGACCGTCACTTGATGAGGTGCCAACCAAGTTGGGAACGCACCTTTGTAAGTTTCAATCAAGTAAGCAATAAAGCGTTCCATCGTAGACACAATACCACGGTGAATCATGACTGGACGATGCTCTTCACCGTCTGCTCCGATATAATGAAGATCAAAACGTTCTGGTAGCAAGAAGTCCAATTGAATAGTGGAAAGAGTTTCTTCATTTCCAAGAGCTGTTTTTACTTGAACATCCAACTTAGGACCGTAGAAAGCAGCTTCGCCTTCTGCCTCAAAATAGTCCAAACCTAAATCATCCATTGCTCCTTTTAGCATGCGTTGAGCATTTTCCCACATTTCATCATTATCAAAATATTTATGCTTGTCATTCGGGTCACGATAAGACAGACGGAAACGATAATCTGTGATATTAAAGTCTTTGTAAACATCAATCATCAAATCCAGCACATGTTTAAATTCTTCTTGAATTTGCTCTGGCATGACAAATAAGTGAGAATCATTCAGCGTCATTTCACGAACACGTTGGAGTCCTGAGAGCGCACCTGATTTTTCAAAACGGTGCATCATACCAAGTTCTGCAATACGAATTGGCAGCTCACGATAAGAATGCACATGGTTTTTATAGACCTCAATATGGTGTGGGCAATTCATTGGACGAAGAACAAATTGTTCACCGTCTCCCATATCCATTGGCGGGAACATATCTTCTTGGTAATGTTCCCAGTGACCAGAAGTTTTGTATAAATCCACACTTGCAAGCGGTGGCGTATACACGTGTTGGTAGCCGTCATTGACCTCACGGTCTGTAATATAGCGCTCTACGATACGACGAATAGTCGCACCATCTGGAAGCCAGAATGGAAGACCTTGCCCAACCTCAGGAGAAATCATGAAAAGATCCAACTCTTTACCGAGCTTACGGTGATCACGTTCCTTGGCTTCTTCACGCATTTGAAGATAGTTTTTTAGGTCTTTCTTATCAAACCAAGCTGTTCCATAAATCCGTTGCATCATAGCATTGTCACTGTTCCCACGCCAGTAAGCACCCGCTACATTTAACAAATGGAAAATTTGAATACGTCCAGTTGACGGGACATGAGGTCCACGACAGAGATCCACATATTCACCTTGACGGTAGATTGTCAAACCACCTTCATCTTCTGAATGCTCCTCAATCAATTCCAACTTGTAAGGATCATTCTTGAAAATTTCTCGTGCTTGATCTTTTGTCACTTCTTCGCGAATTGACGGGAAATTCTCCTTGACAATCTTCTTCATTTCTTCTTCGATACGAGGCAAGTCTTCGTTGGAAATTTGTCCTGCGGTATTGTCTGTATCATAGTAAAATCCGTCCTGAATAGCTGGACCGACACCCAAGTGAATGTCTGGGAAGAGACGACGAGCAGCTTGGGCAAAGAGATGAGCAGCCGAATGGCGCAAGATAGGCAGGGCGTCTTCATGGTCAGGTGTGACAATTTCGATGCTACCATCTTCTGTGATAGGGCGAGTGGTATCTATGAGTTTGCCGTTGAATTTACCAGCCAAGGCTTTCTTTGCCAAGGAATTGCTGATAGATTGGGCAATGTCAAAAGTCGTGCTGCCTGATTCATATTCACGAACAGCGCCATCTGGGAAAGTAATCTTAATCATAGTTTTCTCCTTTAATATCTATTTTATTTGTATTGGGCAATTTTAAGAGCCGAGCAATCTCTTCAGCGGTCTCCTTTTCCGATCGACTTCCGTCTGTCATGAGGCTAGGATAGCCTAATTTTTTTGCTTCCTTCCGCACCATTTGGGCAAAAAGAATGTCCCGCTGCATCCAGTTTTCAAAAGCTTGCTCAGGATTGGATGTGTCCTCTAAAACATAGGGAACCCATTCTCTCTGCCGATAATGCTTTGTCTGAAAATCAGCTGTCGGAGTCAAGCATAGATAGGAAACCGCTGGTTCTTCAAGACTTTTTACCAGGTGAGGCAGAAGCCCTGCTCCCTCCAGTAAGAGTGGTTTATCTTGATTATTTAGCAAGTAAGATGTCACATAAGGAAAAATCTCCTCATAAAAACACCATTCTTCACCTGCCATCTCCTCTGGATGTCTCAGCCAGATTTGATCCGGACTTCTGTCCTGTCTCAGAAGGGAAATCGGCTTTGCGTTCGCTCTTGCTTGATCCATCATCTGGTCTGTCAAATCATCTAACTTGATATGAAGCAGCCCATACTGCTGAGTAAGAAGGGAGGCAATTGTTGACTTCCCACTGCAAGGCGATCCACCAATCATATAGAGCATAACTCTTCCTCCTTCCGACAAAATAAAAAGCGGCAATCCTAAAAGGACGTCGCAACGTGGTTCCACCTTCATTCATGTACAACAAAAAAGTTTGTTGACACCTCTGATTGGCTCTAACGTAGCCACCGTTTTATGTTTGCATAAAAATAAATCGAGTAGTCCCAGCTACATCCTCTGCGTGATTCCCAGCTCCACACGCTCTCTGAAAGATTTCCTGTAGGTGATATGTCTCTAAAAAGTATTATAACACGATTGGAAAAATTTGCAAGCCCTATGATTAAAATGTATTGTGTTTTGGAACCATTCGAAACAGCACAGCTCTAAAACCTTGACTGTCAGTCGAATCGCTCCTTTGAAGTTTTGGAACCATTCGAAACAGCACAGCTCTAAAACTCATCTACAGATAGACCTTCCAGTGGTAAGGTTTTGGAACCATTCGAAACAGCACAGCTCTAAAACGATAAGGGTCTAGAGCTGTTCCGACATCACGTTTTGGAACCATTCGAAACAGCACAGCTCTAAAACATAATTTGTAAATTTAGCGACTGTCTCAAAGTTTTGGAACCATTCGAAACAGCACAGCTCTAAAACCTTGAAGTCCTTGATTTAATTGAAAGTTTCGTTTTGGAACCATTCGAAACAGCACAGCTCTAAAACACAATTTTTAGATAGGCGTCTGCAAAATAGGTTTTGGAACCATTCGAAACAGCACAGCTCTAAAACGTCTAGTTGCTCGAAATATGAGTATATAGCGTTTTGGAACCATTCGAAACAGCACAGCTCTAAAACATTCTAGTCGTTATTATTCCAAGCTATTTTGTTTTGGAACCATTCGAAACAGCACAGCTCTAAAACTCCGAAAGAGGAATCAGCAGACATTTTCGTGTTTTGGAACCATTCGAAACAGCACAGCTCTAAAACTTCATTCACCTTCATCACTTCTAAAAAAGTGGTTTTGGAACCATTCGAAACAGCACAGCTCTAAAACTATTCTTAGCTAGCAACAAGTCTAACTGTAGTTTTGGAACCATTCGAAACAGCACAGCTCTAAAACACGTTGAGTGACAAGAGCTTGCCTGTCGCTGTTTTGGAACCATTCGAAACAGCACAGCTCTAAAACAACCTATGTGGTGGCTTTAAAAACAGGTGAGTTTTGGAACCATTCGAAACAGCACAGCTCTAAAACATCTAAAAATTGTCGGCGTGGAACTTAAAGGTTTTGGAACCATTCGAAACAGCACAGCTCTAAAACTACCAGAAATAGGTGACTTTATCCCCTTGCGTTTTGGAACCATTCGAAACAGCACAGCTCTAAAACCTTTACTCGTTCGGAACTTGAAGAATTGAAGTTTTGGAACCATTCGAAACAGCACAGCTCTAAAACTCAGGAAGCATTTCTTTGCCATCCACCAGTGTTTTGGAACCATTCGAAACAGCACAGCTCTAAAACTTACCATCTAACGGATTAAAACGAATCCACGTTTTGGAACCATTCGAAACAGCACAGCTCTAAAACTCGCTACCTTGACGATTTAACAACTCAAGAGTTTTGGAACCATTCGAAACAGCACAGCTCTAAAACCCAATTGTTCTCAATTCTAAGTGAACCTGCGTTTTGGAACCATTCGAAACAGCACAGCTCTAAAACACTATTTTTAAATTTAACAGTATTGAAAATGTTTTGGAACCATTCGAAACAGCACAGCTCTAAAACTATGAATGAATTTCAGCTGGAAATCGCTAAGTTTTGGAACCATTCGAAACAGCACAGCTCTAAAACTGTTATTTCCTTTTCTATATCAATCAAAATGTTTTGGAACCATTCGAAACAGCACAGCTCTAAAACGATTCATGCTCTAAGTCGTCAGAATTTCCAGTTTTGGAACCATTCGAAACAGCACAGCTCTAAAACAATAGACCTTTTTGCGTCATATATATTCCTGTTTTGGAACCATTCGAAACAGCACAGCTCTAAAACGTCATTCCGCAGTTTGTGGCGGAGTGGATAGTTTTGGAACCATTCGAAACAGCACAGCTCTAAAACTTCTTGATTTTATCAATAATCAATTCTTTCGTTTTGGAACCATTCGAAACAGCACAGCTCTAAAACCTTGTTGAGTTAGCAGCTTAAGCAAGTGAGGTTTTGGAACCATTCGAAACAGCACAGCTCTAAAACTAACGTGCCTTCTAAGAGGCGTTTTGCAATGTTTTGGAACCATTCGAAACAGCACAGCTCTAAAACAACATTGCCAGAGAATTTGAAAATATTGACGTTTTGGAACCATTCGAAACAGCACAGCTCTAAAACTACCCCTCAACAATCAAACGAATTTCATTTGTTTTGGAACCATTCGAAACAGCACAGCTCTAAAACTGAAAAGGGGCTACACAAACCAACATGAAAGTTTTGGAACCATTCGAAACAGCACAGCTCTAAAACTTTGTTCGTGATCCATATCCCTCAACAATCGTTTTGGAACCATTCGAAACAGCACAGCTCTAAAACTCGGCATGGCCGTCTTCGCCAACTTCGACGGTTTTGGAACCATTCGAAACAGCACAGCTCTAAAACTAGCTTTTTTGATTCAAAAGAGTGAGAAAAGTTTTGGAACCATTCGAAACAGCACAGCTCTAAAACATGGGCGATATATTTGACAAACGTTTTATTGTTTTGGAACCATTCGAAACAGCACAGCTCTAAAACATTACCTTTTTCTAGGAGGGCTACGAGATCGTTTTGGAACCATTCGAAACAGCACAGCTCTAAAACCTCGTGGACCAATTTTTGTCTCGAAATTTCGTAATCGCGCCATTCGTCCCAGCTAGACTTCAGCTCAAATGATTCCTTATATTTACTAATATTATATCATATTCTCACAAGATAAGAAATAGTCCTCATCCACTACATATTGAGGGAAGTCGTATACTTTTCTTGGTTCAACAAACAGTACATTTATATTATGAAGTTGAATATATTCTACCAATTTAGCTAGTTCATGTTCAGACAGATAACATGATACATTCACAAAGACAAGCAGTTTCTTTTTAGAAAGATATTTAAACACCTGAACAATCTCTAAACTTTTCTCAAAAACAGTGTCACTTAGTGTTTCAATTTTTACACCTAAAGCATCAATCAATTCCAAAATTGTTATTTCATCATACTCTAAATCCAGCTCGTTTTCTAAACATTCAAAAGCAATTAGTTCTGTAATAGTTGCAACTAATTTTTCTAACATAGATTTCACTTCAGGCTTTTCATTCAACTGTTTTTCCAAATCCGCACGAATCAATTTTAACATTGCCGGCGAATTAATATTATAACCTAAAACATCTGTAATAAGCAATAACTCGGATTCTTTCAAGGATTTCATCTTGTTATCAAATAATTTTAGCTCATCTTCTTCCGAATAGTGATATAGGTGTTTGACAACATCGGAAAATATCAGCTGTTCCTCTAAAATAAGGAAAGTAGCCTGTTTAATTTCAATCGGTTCGTCCAGAATCGGAAAATTAATTTTCATCTGTAAAATCCTCTCCTAGAAATACCAACCTTGCATCTGAATTAGCAATACTGGTATCCCTTTCTCCATTCAAGTAGATCATGCGAGAAAATTGCTTTTCTGTTACCGTTAAAAGGGTGATACTTCCCTTCTTAGGATTATTAACTTTTAACCGCTCAAGCATGGCATTGTTGGCAGAGCTATTCAAAAGCAGCTTACTGTATACTGAAAACTGGTGCATAATGAAACCTTCTTTAATCAAGAATTTCCTAAATTTTCGATAAGCTTTACGCTCCTCTGCAGTTTCAACCGGCATATCAAACATTAAAATCATTCGCATATATCGATAACTCATATCCTAAATTCAGGAACTCCTTTCCCAGTTTGATTCAATGTCTTTATCACTTTTTTAGTGTAATCACTGACAATGTTAGATAAATACATTTCTTTCCCATTATAGAGAAAAGTATCAGAAAAAATAGTAAACAACTCTCTCTTAATTTTCACAAAGTCATTGTTCCTGTTTTCGTAAACAATCCTATCAATAATTGGGCGAAACGGCTCCATTACATCACTTGCCAGATTAAATTGATTAAACTGATTGGCATGTTTCAGCCCAAACTGAGTCATACATCCACAAACCACTACTTCCCGAGCAAACATACTTAGTATCAAGGTGTATCCGTAATCAAGAGCAGCATTAATATCATTATCTTGTTCCCTTGAAAAATCATTTCCAAATAATGTATTAAAGTAGATCCGAGCCGCGTGTCCTTCACGGTTACTAGGATCAAACAGCTCCAACCCATTATATAAATCAATAATAGACTGTGATTTCTCAAAGAAACCACAATCTCCAAGGTACATCGCTTGATTCAGAATCTTCTGTGCAATGATTGTCGTCCAGACTTCTGCCTTGACATCTTCTGACCAAGTGATTTGATTACTCAGCTGCAAACTGGAATCGTGACGTGCATAGTAGGGCATCAGCATGGCTGTTGGCAAACGCTTATCATCACAAAAAATAACTAAAATATTCTCATCAACCAGCCGCTTAATCAGCATGGTTGACAGCACAATATCAGTTGTCTCCAACAACAAGATATCCACCTCGGACAGATGAATCAATTCTGTCCGAGAGGCATCCTTGAAGATCAAGTGATTATTCTTGTAGGAAAGTTTTGAATGTGTATTTACAACAACTGTTCTCCACCCCATCAATCTTCTCCTAACTTGCTCAAGTCAATCCGTGTTTCATAAAGACCCGTGATGGATTGGTGGATGAGGGTAGAATCCTTTAATAGCGATGAGGGAGTGTAATCTCTATATCTAGGAATTTTTACACCAAGAAATTCAAAATCTGAGGCACTTCCTAATGAGGTTAACTCAAATAAGCCTGCATTCTTACTATTAACGGCTCCTAAAAAGCTAGTACAAATTTCTTCATTGCTTTTGCTGTCAAAATCCGCCACCGCTTCTTTTAAACGCTCTCCATTTTTAGTAGCCCCCACATATTTTTCATTAAATTCTAATACATAGTTGAGCAACTCTTTAAAATCATCTCTATGCTTCTTAACATATTCTATATGATCTTTGTTGATTGGATTGTTAATTCGTTTGGCATGATATAGCAGAGTTGTGAACTTTTGTGGAACAAACAATTCATTTCCTTTATGAATTTCTCCACGTTTATTATTTGTTGAAAGAATGCTAGCTAACATGCGACGGGATCCATCTTTCAATTCAAACAAGCTGTATTTAGGTAGCTCAATGATTTTTTTAATATCTTTGTATCCTTTTCCTAACAAGAAAGCTCTTTTATCTTTTTCAAAAGTAATTCGGTCTAAAATGGAAATTCCCTGAAATTCTAGTACCATCGTTTCTTTTTTCTTGACTCCTTTTTCAATAATCGCTTTAACCAATACAGCATAAGAATTTGAAATACCTGCATAACCACCATATTTCTTAGGGTCAAGATTTCTCTTTACCCCCACTAAATTTTCACTACTATCTGGTTTAGGTTTAGGAGAAGGATTAGCATTAAAAAGTCCCCTTGGCTTCCCTCTATCTAGACCATGAGTCTGTACCTCAGTCTTCTTCACAATATTAACCTGCGGATAGGAGAGAACCTTGCGAACAATTTTAAAGTCGGTTTGTTTATTCCAAGCTATTTCGCCATCCTCGCTTGTTTCAATATCAGGCCTCTCAACTACTGTACCGTCTGCAAATTTAACCTCTTTTTTAAAGAAGTTCATCAAATTTGAATAAAAGAAATATTTTGCTGTAGCTTTTCCAATTTCCTTATCAGATTTCGCAATAAATTTACGGACATCATATTTTTTGAATTCACCATATACAAATTCTGATGCAAGTTTGGGATATTTTTTCAACAAAGCTGTTCCAATAACTGCATTGAGATAAGCGTCATGTGCATGGTGATAATCATTAATTTCACGTACTTTGTAAAACTTAAAGTCCTTTCGAAATTGTGAAACTAGATTAGATTTCAAAGTAATGATTTTAACATCTCGAATCACTTTTTTATTCTCATCATGCTTTGCATTAAAACGAGCATCTAAAACCTGCGCAACATGCTTAGTAATTTGTCTTGTCTCAACTAACTGACGTTTAATAAAACCTGCTTTATCATTTTCGGTCAGACCGCCACGTTCTGCCTTGGTTAAATTATCAAACTTACGTTGAGAAATTAGACCAGCTTTACGCAATCGCATCCAATCCGCTTTCCTAGCACGAACTACTTCTATGCTGGGAACATTATCAGACTTGCCACGATTTTCGGAAGAACTCGTTAAAACTCGATTATCAAAAGAATCGTCTTTAATATAGGCTTGCGGAATAATGTGATCTATATCATATTGACTTAGATTGTTAATATCTAAAGTTTCTCCTGTATACATATCTTTGCCATTTTGGATATAGTACAAGAATAATCGATCATTTTGAAGTTGCTGATTTTCCACATTCTTAATATTTACAGGATTGTCCAAATTCTTCAATGAATCTTGTAATAATTTAAGACGTTGCTGTGAATTTCTACGTCCCTTATCTGTCGTCTGATTTTCCCGTGCCATCTCTATGATAATATTAGCAGGGTTATGCCCCATGACTTTGACTAATTCATCAACGATTTTGACACTTTGTAAAATCCCTTTCTTGATAGCAGGACTTCCAGGTAAGTCATGCACTACATTTGCAATATCATCAACATCACCAATGATTTGTGCCCTAGCAATTTCTTCTTTAAAAGAAAGAGCATCATCATTAATCAACTGCATAAAATTACGATTAGCATAACCATCATCGATTAGATAGTCTAATATTGTTTTCTTATTCTCTTTATTTCGGATACCATTGATCAACTTGTATGACAAGCGTCCCCAACCAGTGTAATGACGGCGTTCCAATTTTTTCAATTGAGCCTTAGTAAAGATATCACTATATTTTTGAAGGCGCTGGCGAATCATCTCTCTATCTTCAAATAGAGTTAGTGTTTGAATGATATCCTCAATTATCTGTTCATTTTCTTTGTTATCTAAGAATGATTTATCTAAAATCTTACGCAAATCATGGTAGGTTCCAAGACTGGAATTAAAGACTTTATTTTCCTTATCCAATCCAGTTAAGTTAACAATTCTAAATTCTTCAAACTCTTTATTCAAATAATTTAACAGTTTATCTTTCGTAACTTTCCGATTTTCTTTAAAGACATGGTCAAAAATCTCTTGCTTCATATTTGCATCAAAGAATTTAGCTTCACCCTGTTCATTAACATACTTAACTTTGGTCAACTCGTTGTAAACGGTAAAGGTTTCGTATAGAAGACTGTGTTTGGGTAAGACTTTTTCTTCAGGTAAATACAAATCATTTAAAGTCATGCGTGTGATGAATTTTTCTGCTGATTTTTCTTTATCAAGAATATCATCAAAATTCCATGGTGTTATTTTTTCATCAGCCTTGTATTCTGCCCAGGCAAAGCGACTACCTTTTCGTGCCAAAGGACCAACGTAGTAAGGTATTCTAAACGTTAAGATTTTTTCAATTTTATCTTGATTTTCTTTCAAGAATGGATAGTGTTCACCTTGGCGTCGTAAAATAGCATGCATTTCTTGTAAATGAATTTGATGCGGAATCGAACCATTATCAAATGTTCTTTGTTTTCTTAAAAAATCTTCACGTTCAATTTTATCTAGAAAATAATCACTTCCATCGATTTTAGAAAGGGTATTTTTTAAATATTTATAGAATTCATCTTGTTTGACGCCATTTTCAATATAACCTGCATAACCATTTTTAGTTTCATCTTTAAAAATGTCATCATATTGAGCAGGGGCATTCACTTTAATAAAATCTTTCAATTTTTTAAGATCTTTTTGATGTTCCTCATAGCGTTTAATCATTGAAGCAGACAACAGCGCTTTAGTTGAATTATCGTCAACAGCTAAAATGCCTGAAAGTAAGATTGTGTCATAAAGATTTTTAGCTGAAGTAAATAAATCTGCATAATCGTCTCCAATTTTCCCAAGCAACTCCTCTAAATCTTCTTCATAGGTATCTTTAGAAAACTGCAACTTAGCATCTTCAGATAATTGGAAATTCGTTTTGAAGTTTGGTTGTAGCCCTAAAGATAAAGCAATAAGATTCCCGAATAGAGTATTTTTCTTCTCAGTTGGATAGCATTTAACAAGATTTTCTAAACGACGAGATTTGCTAACTTTTTCTGTTAGGATACTCAATGCATCGACTGTTATTTCTGCTAAATGACTTTCTTCAATTGTCTTATCATATACTTCTACAAAATCATTAAATAATGTTTGAACATCTGTGTTTTCAGCTTTTAGCTGACCTTCAATGAGAAAATGTCCACGGAATTTAATCATATGCGCTAAAGCCAAATAAACTAAACGCAAATCAGCCTTTCCAGTTGAATCTGCTAATCTTTTCCTTAAATGGTAAATCGTTTCAAATTCTTTATAATACTCTTTTTCTTCTTTTAAAGTTCCAAAAATAGGATACTTACTTCCTCGCTTATCTTCCGTAACAAGAAAAGAATCATCCAAGCGTTGAAAGAAATTTTCATCTACCTTATTCATTTCCTCAATAAAAATTTCTTGCAAATAACGCAGACGATTTTTTCTGCGAGTATAACGGCGTCTAGCTGTCCGTTTCAAGCGTGTCGCTTTTGCCGTTTCTCCACTATCAAATAAAAGCGCACCTAGTAAATTTTTTTTGATATATTGTTTATTAGTATTTCCTAAGATTTTCATCTTTTTAGCAGGAATCTTGTAGTCATCTGTTACAATAGCCCACCCCACGCTATTTGTGCCGATATCCAAGCCGATAGAGTATTTTTGTGTCATCATTTTTCCTCCTGATGTAAAAATTAAAATTTTTATATAAAAACAACTATAGAGAACGGGAGCCTCTAAAAATTAAAATGTTAATTTACCACAGTTGCTGAAAAGGTTATTTATCAAAAAATAAAAATCTTTAGAAGCCACTTATAAAATTATGAAACGAAAACCTTAACTATATCAACAAGAACCTTCATAAGTTTTAACAATTCCGTTATAATAACAAGTTCGTCCTTTTTTAATCTAATTTTCTTCAAAATCAACTCCTTAAGATACAACTTTTGTCATTTATGATTTGATTATATCACATATTTTTAAATTTTCAACAAAAATAATGATGAATTTCTATAAAAATGTGATAGAATTAATAGAAAGTTGTATCTTAGTTTTAGAGCTGTGTTGTTTCGAATGCTTCCAAAACTACATCAAATCTCTTAGATTTCCACAGAACTATATATTTTAAACAGATCGTTCACACTAAGTTTTCTCATATAACAATATAATTTCCTCAGTATATTAATATTTTATCAGAAAAACGTTTACATTTAAAGAAAATTATTGTATAATAATTATGTTGGAATCATTCGAAACAACACAGCAAGTTAAAATAAGGCTTTGTCCGTACTCAACTTAAAAAGTGCGCACCGATTCGGTGCTTTTTTATTTCTTTTATTTCAATCAGGAACACAAAAAAACAGCCTCACGACTGTTTTTACTTTTATCCTACTGAGCCTTCCATACTCATGTTAATGAGTTGGTTGAGCTCAACTGCGTACTCCATTGGGAGTTCTTTGGTAATTGGCTCCATAAAGCCATTGATAATCATGGCGGTTGCTTCTTCTTCGCTAATGCCACGGCTCATGAGATAATAAAGCTGATCCTCCGAAACCTTAGAAACCTTAGCTTCGTGTTCCAGTGCAACATTCGAATTGTGAATTTCATTAAATGGAATCGTATCTGAGCTGGATTCACCATCCATAAGAATCGTATCACACTCAATGTGAGACTTTGAACCAGCACTGTTCTTGCCAAAACGGACTTGACCGCGGTAATCCGTCTTACCACCGTCTTTGGCAACAGACTTGGAAATCAATGTACTGGAAGTCTTTGGCGCATTGTGGAACACCTTACAACCCGCATCCAAATGCTGACCATAATTAGCAAAGGACATGGAAAGAACAGAAGTTCTTGCATTCCGGCCATTCAAAATGCTACAAGGGTATTTCATATTGACCTTGCTGCCCAGATTTCCGTCAATCCATTCCAAAGTACCGCCTTCTTCAACCGTTCCACGCTCTGTTACCAGATTATAAACATTGTCTGACCAGTTTTGAATGGTTGTATAGCGGAAAAAAGCATCTTTTTTGACAATAATTTCCACATTTGCAGCATGAAGACTATTGGTCGTATAAGTCGGCGCTGTACAGCCCTCAATGTATTGAATAGAGCCACCCTCTTCTACGATAATGAGCGAGCGTTCAAACTGACCGGCATTCTCTCCATTGATACGGAAATAGGTCTGAACTGGCACCTGACATTGAACATTTTTAGGAACATAGATAAATGTGCCACCTGACCAAACAGCACTGTTCAAAGCAGAAAACTTGTGCTCTGCATTAGAAATGACTGTTCCAAAGTACTTTTTGACCAAATCTGGATATTCTTGTACTGCCGTGTCGGTATCGGTAAAGATAATGCCTTGCTTGGCAAATTCTTCTTTCATGTTGTGATAGACTACTTCAGATTCATACTGAGCAACTGCTCCTGACAAAAATTGACTTTCCGCTTCAGGAATACCCAGACGCTCAAAGGTTTTCTTTATTTCATCTGGCACTTCATCCCAACTTCTAGCCCGATCCCCACTTAATTTTTGATAATAGACAATATCATCAAATCGTATGCCGGATAAATCTGGCCCAAAATCAGGCATGGGCAATTTATGGAACAATTCTAAAGAACGCAAGCGATAATCCAACATCCATTGCGGCTCATTTTTAATTTCAGAAATTTCACGAACAACCTCTTCTGTCAAGCCCTTACCAGTAGAAAATAACGGTTTTACATCATCGTGAAATCCAAAAGCATAATCTCGTTCTTTCGTCATCTCATTCCTCCCATTGATACAATTTCTCTTCTCTTATTATACTATTCTATATTAGAAATGTCAGAATATATGCCTAAAATCGAATAAATTAAGCTAAAAAAGGCTAGGAAAATTTCCCAGCCTTCTTACATGATTACCGTACTTTTTCGGCTAATGCTTCAGCGAATTTCTCCAGATTTTCAATATCTTCATCTTCTGCTGACAGATCGACTTTGACATTTTCAGCGCCTTTTTCAGCACCTGTCGCTACAAAAGCGCGGTCAAAATCATCTACTGCCTTACAAAATTCATCATAAAATGTATCGCCTGATCCAACAACACCGTAAATCTTTCCAGTCAAGTCAAGACTAGCTAAATCTTCATAAAAATCAACAATTTCATCAGGCAACTCGCCGTCACCGTATGTATAAGAAGCAACGATTGCGATATCTGCTTCTAGAAATTCCTCTGCATCAACCGTTGTGCATTCATCAATATCTACTTCTAAACCAAGTTCTTTTAATTTATCAGCTACAATATCTGCGATTTCTTCTGTATTTCCTGTCATACTCGCAAATACAATTTTTGCTAAAGCCATAATTTCCTCCAAAAAATTCTATCAGTTTATTATAACACATTGAACAAATTGTTGCACTTCAAATCTCTTAAAGTTCCCTACTTTTCCCTTTTACTTTTTAAAATAATCATCTTATGATACAATGAATAAAAGGTAGAGCGGAGGTTATCATATGGAAATTTTCAAGCAAATTTTACATAAAATTAAAGAATATGATACAATCATCATCCATCGTCACATGCGACCCGATCCTGATGCATTAGGAAGTCAAGTCGGTTTGAAAAAATTACTTCAAGTCAATTTCCCTGAGAAAAAGATTAAAGTAGCAGGAAAAACTGAACCTACTCTTTCTTGGCTGGCTAAAATGGATGATGTTTCAGATGATGATTACAAGAATGCTTTAGTTATTGTTTGTGATACAGCAAATACTGCTCGGATTGATGACGAACGGTACAGCAAAGGAGATTTTCTCATCAAAATCGATCATCATCCAAACGATGACATTTACGGGGATATTTCTTGGGTAGATACTAGCTCTAGTAGTGCTAGTGAGCTAATTGCTCTCTTTGCATTAGAAAATAAACTGAAACTAGATGATTATTCTGCTAAGTTACTTTATGCTGGAATCGTTGGTGATACTGGGCGTTTCCTATATCCTGCCACAACCGCCCGAACTATGGCTATCGCCAGCAAACTTCGCGAATATCCTTTTGACTTTGCTGCTTTAGCGCGGAAAATGGACTCTTTCAGCTATCAAATCGCTAAACTTCAAGGCTATGTTTATGACCATTTAGAAGTCGATGGAAATGGTGCAGCTCGTGTCATTTTAACTCAGGAACTTCTCAAAGCCAATCATTTAACAGATGCCGACACTTCTGCTATCGTTTCAGCTCCAGGGCGTATTGACAGCGTTGAATTATGGGGAATTTTTGTTGAGCAAGAAAATGGCAATTATCGCGTTCGGTTGCGGAGTAAATTTATCCCGATTAATGAAGTAGCTAAAAAACACGACGGAGGCGGTCATCCTCTTGCCAGTGGTGCCAATGCTTACTCCAAAGAAGAAATCGAAGAAGTTTATCAAGAATTGAAAGAATTGGCAAAAAGGAAATAATTTGGTAGAAAAGACTTGTCAAATCCGCTAGAATTTGGTAAACTATCAAAGTAACGAATCTATGGCTCGCAGAGAGACCATGGCAGAAAGGAAATTTTTAAAAATGAGAAAAGATATTCATCCTGAATACCGTCCTGTTGTCTTTATGGATACTTCAACTGGCTACAAATTCCTTAGTGGTTCTACTAAGTATTCTAGCGAAACTATTGAATGGGAAGATGGAAACACTTATCCTTTGATCCGTGTGGAAATTTCATCAGACTCACATCCATTCTACACTGGACGTCAAAAATTCACTCAAGCAGATGGACGTGTGGATCGTTTCAACAAAAAATACGGTCTCAAATAAAGATCATATTTACATTACAAAGAATGTTGATAATAAGCCTTTTCCAATTTTGGGAAAGGTTTTTTATATAATCAACAAAACTTGGAATCTACGACAGTATGACTTCCAAGTTTTTACCTTTTTTTACATTCAGTATTTTAATTGTTGAATAACCAATACATGGCTATCTTTTACACCATATAAACTATGAAGTTCATTTGGTTCCATGGTTAAAAAACTTCCGGGAACAAGTTGAACTGTTTGACCAGATGATGTAAAATCAACCTTTCCTTCTAGACAGACAACAGTCACCAAAGCATCAGCCTTATGTTCAGGAATTATTTTTCCTTCTCCTAAGTGAAGGTGACGGATGATGCGGCTAGTTTCTTCAACAGGTGTTTCCACGACATCAATAGTAGGGTTCATTGTGTAAATTTTCATGTGTATTGTCTCCTTGTGTTCAACTTTAATCCTTATAATCTCCCCCGGAAAAGCCGAAATACTCTTCTAAAGATAGTCCTGAATCCGCAATCTCTTTTGCTTCTTTCCCAACATAACGAAGATGCCATTGCTCTGGCATATATCCAGTTTTGTCTTCTTTACCATTTAGATAGCGCACGACAAATCCATATTCAGCTGCATGTTTCAAAAGCCATCGACTTGCCTTTTCTTCTGTTACTAGATTTCCATCTGTGCCAATCAAGTCAAATGCCAAGCCTGTTTGGTGTTCACTATAGCCAGGTCGGGCAGAATAACGATCTGCTGCTTCTTTCCCGTCTTGATTGATATAATTTTGATAAAGAGTAACCTGCGTTTGATAACTACGGAAACCGCTATATTGATGACTGATAGGATAGCCTTCACTTTGCATGGCCGCAATCAACTCCAGCAATTTTGCTTTAGCAGTAGGATTTTCACCGGGATTGTAATCTGAAGATAATGGATAATGTTTATTTGCGATGACAATTTCATCGTATTTTCCTTTTACACTATAGTAAGAACCATTATAATGAACTTTTGCTTTTTTCTTTGCTTGCTCAGAGGACGCAACTTTTGCAGACGTTGCTTTTCCTTCTTGTTTCGTTTCCACATTCGTTTTCTTTCCCCCACAAGCTGTCAAAAGAAATAAACTCGCTACTAATAAAATCCCAATCCTTTTTTTCATCTGTATCGCCTCATTTATAGAATTTTCTAATTTTCATTATAGGCGTAGATATACTGTATGTCAATTCAAAAAAGCATGCATTTGCACACTTTTCATTTTTTCTAGTTAATCATTTAAGACGACCACTTTCCCAAATCCCGCTTGACTTTCGATATAAGAATGGGCTGCTGGGATTTGCTCTAACGAAAAGATTCGTTGAGGAGATACATTTATCTGGTAAGTATCAATATAGCTAAAAAGTTCATCAATAAGCTGCTGGCTCACATTTCCTGAATAAAAGCTCGTCAAAAAACTATTATTTTTTATTTCTACGATTGGGTCAAACTCCTCTACATACCATTTGCCACCTAATTGACCAGTGTTACAGATAATTCCTGCACTTTGAATATGGTCAAATGAATTTTTTAGAGTAGCCAGACCGACTAATTCAAGGATTTTATCAAACTTTTCCTCAGTTTGCAAAACTCCTTTTTCATCTAAAATAATCTCATCAAAGCCTAGATATTGAAGCAAATCTTTTTTAGCGAGAGAACGAACTGCGCCAACTACACGATTCTGTGGGAATTGCGCCTTTACCAATTTTAAGAAAGCTAATCCAACACCACTTGTCACAGCTCGGACTAAGATTGAGTCTCCTTCTTTTATCTGCAGATTTTTGAAGGAGCCAGAAGCGGTATAATAGGTCTCTGGTACTGCTGCTAACTTCAGACCAAGACAATTGGCTATCTACGGGATAAATCTGCTCATTTGGAAGTAGAGCATATTCAGCATAAGAACCGTTATACGCACGTCACATTTCGCCCATAATAGAAACAATTTTTTGCCCTTCTTGCAAATCTCTCCTTGTCGTTTCAACTACTTGTCCTACACACTCAATCCCCAAAGTTCGAGGAAATTGAACATCTGGAGATAGACCTTTCCGAGTAAAAATTTCTGAATGATTGATCCCAAAACCTTTAATCTTGACTAGAGTCCAGCCTTCTTTTACATTCGGGATTTCTCGTTCTTCTAGAACAAATTTTTCTGGACCACCAGGCTCATAAATTACCATGGCTTTCATTTTTTGATTCATAGAACTTCTCTTTAGCTTGCTAATTCTAGTAGTTTTCGTACAAAGTCATTTGCAGGCTGCATTTTTATTTCCTGTGGCGTGCCATATTGCTGGATTTCTCCCTTATCTAAAACGAGGATTTTCGTGCCTAGTTTCAAGGCTTCTGTTATATCGTGTGTGATAAACACAACTGTAATGCCAGTTTCTTCATGCAGTAATTTTAATTCACGCTGTAACTGATAGCGCGTAATAGCATCCACTGCTCCAAAAGGCTCATCCATTAGCAAAATATCAGGCGTCGCAGCGAGTGCACGGGCAATCCCCACTCGTTGCGCCTGTCCGCCCGAAAGAGCTGCTGGATAGCGATTTTTTAGCTGAATATCTAAACCAAGCATAGCTAACTTTTCATCTACAACTTTCTCTATTTCCGCTTGATTTTTCTTTTGCAAATTCAAGACATAAGCGATATTCTCAGCAACTGTCAAATGCGGAAAAAGCCCATTTCCTTGAATCGAATAACCGATGTTTCGTCGCAATTCAATCAAATCCGTGTCCTGCACATCTTGACCATTGATAAGGATTTGTCCTTGATTCGGCTTGACCAAACCATTTATCATCTTTAACAATGTCGTTTTGCCTGAGCCAGAAGTCCCCACAACTGTCAGAAAAGTGCCATCTTCAATCTTTAGATTTAAATTTTTAATAATGTCTTGATTTCCATAAGATTTGCTAATTTCTTTGTATTCAATCATTTTTTCAAAATTCCTTTCTCTACAAGATAGTCATGAGCGACTTTAGCAGGCTCTTCTTTGTCATTTTCTACTTTATGATTTAGTTCTGCCATTTTACTATCCGTTAAAATACCATCTAATTTTGCCAATGCTTTTTTCAATTGTGGGTATTTTTTAAGAGTGGCTTCTCGAACAACTGTTCCTGCCCGATAAGAAGGATAGATTTTTTTATCATCTTTCAAGACCACTAGATTAGCACCATAAAGTTGTCCATCTGTGGTGAAAATATCAATTGTATCCACTCTGCCAGATTTAACTGCCTGATATTTCAATCCGCTATCCATATCCACTTGAGATTTGAACTTCATACCATAGGTAGATTGTAAACGTGCAAAACCGTCTTCACGACCAAAGAAATCATACTCCGCACCAAAAGTTAAATTAGGACTAGCTTTAGCAAGATCGCTAAAGGTTTTAATATTGTATTTTTCTGCTACATCCTTGCGAACGGCTAAGCCATATGTATTATTAAAGCCAAATGTATTTACCCAAGCAAGTTGATATTTCTTGCGGTATTGACTTTCAAGCGTCTTAAATTGACTTTCATCATAAGAACCTGACTTTTTGAGAATAACTTCCCAGATCGTACCGGTGTATTCGGCATAAATATCAAATTCACCTTTAACCATCGCTGGATGGATATTGGCAGTCCCACCACCGACACCTTTAGTCATTTTGACCTTCAGATTGGTGTATTCTTCAATGACTTGTTTTTGCATTTCTCCTAAGATATAGTTTTCTGTCTGTGGCTTGGTCGCAATCTTGACCGTTCCACCCATTGGATTCATTTGCAAAAATGCGATGATTCCTGCCATCAAAAGAACTATAGAGCTGAAAACAGCTAACCATTTTTTAGATACTTTTTTATGACGTAAGATTGATTTTTCAACCAAAGAAAGGAGAAAATCAAAGACCAATGCCAACAAAGCTACTAAAATACTTCCGACCAAGGTCAAGGTTTGATTATTAGTGGTAATCCCACGGTAGATTGCAACCCCCAGACCGCCAGCACCGACGAAAGAGGCAATCCCAGCTAGCGCAATGGTCATCGTCACCATATTGCGAAAACCAGACATCATGACCGGAAAGGCAAGTGGCAATTGCACTTTGGTTAAAATCTGCTTGCGAGTAGAACCCATTCCTTCTGCTGCTTCAACGAGAAGCGGATCAACACCTGTAATCCCTGTATAAGTGCTCCGTACCATGGGTAAAAGTGCATACAAGATTAGAGCTACAATTGCTGTTTTGTTCCCAATTCCTGTAATTGAAATCAAAATCCCTAAAAGGGCAATAGAGGGAATTGTATAAAGAATATTCACTATTCCGATAACGACACCAGCCCAGCTTTTTTTGAAACTGATGAAAATTCCAAGCCCAACTCCCAAAATTAAAGCAAGCAAGATAGACAAGCCCGATATCCAGATATGATCCCAGACAAGACTTAAAAGAAAATCCCATTGGTTGGTTACTAATTTAATGAACTCGTTCATGCTTCATCCTTTCTTGGCTTGGTTAAATTTGCCACGATACGCTCCAAATAAGTCTCAAATTCATCAATTTCTAGATCAGAAAATCCGCTGTAAAAGATTTCAATTATTTCATCAGAAATTGCATCATATTCTGCTTTTAATCCTTTTGCATAATCTGTCAGACAAATCATCTTTTTCCGCTTATCTTTTTCATGAGAACACCGTTCCACAAGTTTCATGCTAATCATTCGGTCAATCATTTTAGTAAGAGTGTTCAGTGTCAAGCCGGTCTGCTCTGACAGTTCCGTTTGACTTTGATAATCTTTTTGCCAAAGCGCGTGTAAAATACGTCCCTGTTCTCCATTAAAAGCTTGAATCCCGTGTTCTAACAAAATGTGATTCATCAGTCGATTGGACAAACGATGAATTTTCCCAATGTAAAACCCACCATTGATTACTTTTTTACTCATTTTTCTTCTTTCTAAAATATACTATATAGAAATTTGTGCTTATTCTACTATATAGAACATTTTTTGTCAAAGATTTTGTTTAAAAAAAGAAGCTGGGAAAAAGTGCCTAGCTTCTATTATTTATACGTTATGCATGCAAAGCGCAGCGGTTTGGAGAAATTCATTAGGCGCTTCCGTACTAATGAACCACTGTGGAGCAACAAAATCAAAAACTTTTAAATGATTAACTTTTGTTCCACACTATGAAATAATCTTTTGTACCCGTTCCCTTAAATCAGGAATTACGGTTTCTGCAAACCAAGGATTCTTAGCCATCCAAATTTGATTTCGTGGTGAGGGGTGGACAAGCGGGAAAAATTCTGGCAAGTAGTCTTGATAATGTTTTACCGTATCAGTTAGTTTTACAGTTCCTTTTTGATGAAGGTAGTATTTTTGAGCATACTGACCAATGAGAATCGTCAATTCAAGATCCGGCAACAACTCTAAAATCGGCTGATGCCATTTTTCAGCAAAGTCCTTGCGAGGCGGTAAATCGCCTGATTTTCCATGACCTGGGAAATAAAAGTCCATTGGAATCGCAGCAAAATAACCTGAATGATAAAAAGTATCATAATCGACACCCATCCATTCACGCAAGCGATCACCACTCTTATCATTCCAGTACAGGCGTGTTTCCTGCGCTTTGATGCCCGGCGCTTGACCGACAATGTTAATACGTGCCGTTTTAGGCGCTGCAAAAAGTGGCTCAATTCCTCGCTCGGTATATGCTTGATTTTGTGAATCAGCCATAATAGCTTTCTTAATATCTTCTAGCGTTTCCATTTCTTGCCTCTATTTTTGATAATTTTTCATCATGTAACTTTTCAAATCAGTTGCTTGCCGTCCTGTGATTGTCCGAAAATCATCTGTCACAATGTCCAGGCAGCCTTGACTTCCAGCTTGATAAAGGGAAGCCAGCACAACTCCAAATCCTTTGGGCTGATCATAAAAGGCAGCAAATTCCTCAACTGTCACCGGCTGATAGCTAATCTCGTGACCAGAAACCTCGGACAAAAGATTAGCCAGCTCCAACATTGTGTAATTGCGTTCTTGAGTCAAAACATACGTCTTTCCCTGTAGGACAGGCGACATAGCCAGTTTGACAATAGCTTCTGCACTATCTTCTCGCGAAATAAAGCTCATTTTGGCATTTTCCATTGGATAGATGACCGCCTTGCGCTCTATTAACTCAGGTAAATAAGGTACCAATGGATCAGCATACATAGCATTTTTGATAATGCTGTAAGAAAATCCAGCTGATGCTAGACGAGTATTGGCATAAGCAAAGAAAGCCGCCATGTGAAAAGGGCTATTAACTTGATCGGCGAAAAATCCAACAAAGATAAAGTGCTTAACTCCAGCTCTTTCTGCCGCAATAACTGAATTTTCAAACTCGGGTACACGCACAATACTTGGATGAGAAATACTTGGAATGTAAATCAAAACATCCGTTCCACGCCAAGCCTCGACCATAGAATCCACATCTAAATAATCAGCCATTCTGACATCAATCCCTGCTGTTGCATATTGACTTGCTTTTTTGGGACTTCGAACAGATAGCCGAATGTCATTAGTGTCTAACTGTTTCTGTGCTTCAGCAACGACCTTTTGCCCCAATTGACCTGTCGCACTTGTAATTGTATAAATCATAATGGTCCTCTTTCTTTGAAAGAAACTCAACTATTTCTAGCTGAGTTTACGTCCTTTATTTAATCAATTCATAGATTGCCTCAGCATAAATAGCTGCTGCACGAAAAAGATCTTCTACATCTATAAATTCATTTGCTTGGTGCATGGTATCTGTATAGCCTGGGAACATAGCACCATAAGCAACACCGCGTTTCAAGAGACGACCAAACGTTCCTCCACCAATGATTTGCTCATAACCTTTCAGACCTGTTTGTTTTTCATACACGTCCAAAAGCGTTGTCACAAGTGGATCTTCCATTGGAACATAGTGAGGAACATGCTCGTGCTCGGACAATGTCACTTTCTCTACAGGCAAGTTTTCCAATTTAGATTTGATTACTTCTGGATTGGTTCCTAGTGGATAGCGGAAATTAAGGGCAATGGTGTTGTCATCACTTGCCTCATCAAAGCGGAAGACTCCTGCATTCATAGAAAGAGCACCCATTTTTTCATCTACATAATCTACTTTCAGAGCTTTTCCTGCATGGTCTTCTAAAAGAATGTTCCCAGCCACTTCAAGATAATCCTTAGCAGAACCTGCAAAGTCAAACTGGGTCAAGAATTTCGCCAAATAAGTCGCGCCATTGACACCAGATTGTGGAGAAGCTCCGTGGGCGGATTTCCCAACAATCGTAACTGTTAATTGACCACTCGGTAATTCTTGGTATTCAAATCGAAGTTCGTGTTCCTTTGCAAATTCGTCCAATTTATCTACAAGATTTGGCACATTTCCTGATACCACTGCTGTTGCAGATTCAGGAACCATATTTTCACGAAGTCCGCCAGTAAAGCTATGCAAGCGCGCAGCTCCGCTATTTTCCCCTGCAAAATGAAGATATTCGGTGATATTTCCTTTTTCACCATTGATAATTGGAAATTCTGCGTCTGGTGAAAAACCAAAATCTGGCTCTGGCAAACCAACGTGTTTGAAATAATAGTCCATATCAGCCCATCCAGATTCTTCATCTGTACCAACTACAAAACGAACCTTCTTAGATGTCGGCAAACCTAATTCTTTGATAATCTTCAGTCCATAATAGCAAGCCATCGTTGGCCCTTTGTCATCACTCGCACCACGCGCAAATAATTTACCATCCTTGATAGTTGGTGTATACGGATCCGTATCCCAGCCGCTTCCAGCCGGCACAACATCCATATGCGCAAAAATTCCAAGCACTTCTTTTCCTTCGCCATATTCAAAATGCCCTGCATAATTGTCCACATTCTTTGTTGGATAACCATCACGCGCAGCTAGTTCTAAGAATTTTTCCAAAGCCTTAACAGGTCCAGGCCCAAAAGGATGTTTTTTATCTGCTTTCATGTCATCTCGCTCGGAGTTAATTTCCAAAAGGCTAAACAAGTCAGCCAATAGAGCATCGCGACGTTTTTCAACTTCTGCTTTAAAATCAATCGTCATAAAATCAGATTCCTTTCTATCAACGTTTTTCAATAATCTCATCCACTGGCAAACGATAACTTGGCTCCAGTTTGTCGTCTGTGTAACCAACGGTAATTAAAAGTTCTGGACGGAAGCGTTCATCAATATCTAGCACTTGATTGGCTTTTGATTTATCAAATCCAAGGATAATATTAGAACCAATTCCTTGGTCGGTCAAAGCCAAAACAAGATTCATTGCCACCAGACCAGCATTTAAAGCCAAATAATCGCTTTTTTGCTGCTCAGAATAATGCCCATATTCAACTGGTAAATTTTGCATATAATATTGCAACAATTCGTCGGACATATTATTGACCCCAGCCACACGAGCAATTTTCCGAGCGCGTTTAACTAAGTCTGTATCTGTAAAAAGAGCAATCGTCACAGGTGCTTCTGTGATTTGGTCTTTGTTTGCACCGAAAGCAATCTCAGCCAACTCTGCATTTTTCTCACGAACAACTACAAATTTCCAAGGCTGGCTATTGTGAGCACTTGGCGCTAAAGTTGCAATTTCAATCGCCGTCCGCACATCTTTCGGATCAACTGCTTTATCATTGAAATGCTTCGTTGCATGACGCTTTTTATTTAATTCAAGAAATTTCATAAGGACTTTCCTTTTCTTATTATACTAATTTCATTTTACCATAAATTGGAAGAGCTTGCAGAGGTTTTTCACGAGAAATAGTCTGATGAACTTGCTTCCCTAAAATCTAGGAGTTGGTTATCTTTTTATCTGTAGATTTGCTCAATTTCTCCTGCACGGCCTCTGCCACTTTTCGCGGTACACCCACTTCGACAATTTCATCCACGCTGGCTTTCTTGATGTTGGTCAAAGATTTAAAATGTCGCATCAAATTTTGCTTGCGTTTGGGCCCCAGTCCTTCAATGCCATCTAGTTGTGATGAGAAGGAATTCTTAGACCGGAGCTGGCGATGGAAGGTAATGGCAAAGCGGTGGACTTCATCTTGGATGCGTTGCAAAAGGAAAAATTCCTGTGAATTGCGAGATAATTCGACCACTTTCAAAGGATCGCCAAAGAGCAATTCATGAGTCTGATGCTTGTCGTTCTTTTGCAAACCAGCGATAGGAATATCTAACCCTAATTGATTTTGAATGACGTCTTTAGCAATGTTGACTTGACCCTGACCACCATCAATGACAATAAGATCAGGCGGTATTAAACCATCTCGCATGACTCGGCTATAGCGGCGCTTAATCACTTCTCGCATACTAGCATAGTCATCTGGACCGACAACTGTCTTAATCTTATACTTGCGATAATCCTTTTTGCTGGGTTTCCCATTGATAAAGACCACCATAGCTGAAACAGGACTGGTTCCCATAATATTGGAATTATCAAAGGACTCAATCCGAACTGGGGTGGGAATATTGAGCAACTGACCTAGATTTTCAATAGCTCCTTGCGTTTTTTCAACAGATTTCTCCAACAAATCAAACTTCTGCTGCAAACTAACTTGCGCATTTTTAATAGCCAAATTAACCAACTGTTTCTTCTCTCCTCGCTGAGGTTTGAGAATCTTCGTATCTACCACAGCCTGAACAGCTACATCATCAATATCAGACGGAATCAAAATTTCATTGGGAATCAGATGAGATTTTTCCTGATAAAATTGACCAATATAGGTCAGAAAATCCTCATCGGGATCATTGTAGTAAGGAAACATATTCACGTCTCGCTCAATGAGTTTTCCTTGACGGACAAAGAACACCTGCACACATATCCAGCCTTTGTCTACATAATAACCAAAGACATCCCGATTCTGCAAATCCTTCGCCATGACTCGTTGTTTAGTGCGAAGCGTCGCAATGCTTTGAAGCAAGTCGCGGTACTCAGCCGCTTTTTCAAACTCCATTTTCTCAGCCGCACTAGTCATTTTCCTTTTCAGCTCATCAATAATCTTATCATCATGCCCTTTGAGAAAGTCTGATACTTCTTGAGCCATATCTTGAAAAAAATGTGGTTCATTATGGCAGATAGTGTGAGCTCGGCACTGCCCGATGTGGTAGTAGAAACAAACCTTCTCAGGCGGATTAGTGCATTTGCGAAAAGGGAAAATTCGATCCAGCAGGCGCTTAATTTCATTGGCAGCACCTACATCAGGATAAGGACCAAAGTAGAGCCCCCCATCCTTTTTGACCTGACGCGTAATAATTAGACGCGGATATGTCTCATTGGTAATTTTGATAAAAGGGTAGGACTTATCATCCTTGAGCATGATATTGTACTTAGGCTGATTTTCCTTGATGAGATTGATTTCAAGCAGCAAAGCTTCAATGTTAGACTCCGTGACAATAAACTCAAAATCCTCAATCTCAGATACCAGCGCTTCGGTCTTAGTATCATGGCTCCCACGAAAATAAGAGCGCACCCGATTGCGCAAATTCTTAGCCTTACCTACGTAAATAATGGTACCATTTTTATCTTTGTGAATATAGCAACCTGGACTGGTTGGCAGCAATTCTAATTTTGATTTAATCAAGTTATTCATAATTATCATTATAGCAAAAATGAGCAAAAGGAAGTAAAAAGGAACACAGAAAGCCTAAATGATTTGCAATATAAAGAAAGAGGACAACAACGCCCTCTTTCAATAACTGAGATTCCAATTGTCTTAATTGACAATGGTCTTCGTTTCGATATTATTCAAAATCAAGATATTCTTTTTCAAGTTCAAGAACTTCTTCCATCGTTGCACATTCTGTAAGAGCACGTTGAGCGAGTTCTTGCATCTTCTTCGTATCCAATTTCTTCATCAAGCTACGTGTACGAAGAACAGATGTTGCACTCATTGAGAACTCATCCAGACCGATACCAACTAGAAGCGGAACAGCAGTTTGATCGCCTGCCATTTCACCACACATACCAGCCCACTTACCTTCAGCGTGAGCAGCTTTGACCACTCGATCCACTAAGCGAAGGATAGAAGGGTTGTATGGTTGGTACAAGTAAGAAACTTGTTCATTCATACGGTCAGCAGCCATTGTGTATTGAATCAAGTCATTGGTACCAATTGAGAAGAAGTCAACTTCTTTTGCAAATTGGTCAGCAAGCATTGCTGCCGCTGGAATTTCAATCATGATACCAACTTGAATATTGTCCGCAACTGCCACACCCTCTGCAAGCAATTTAGCTTTTTCTTCTTCCAAAATGCCTTTTGCAGCACGGAATTCAGTCAACAAAGCAACCATTGGGAACATGATACGCAATTGTCCATGCACAGATGCACGCAAAAGTGCACGTAATTGTGTGCGGAACATTGCATTTCCTGTTTCAGAAATAGAAATACGAAGAGCACGGAATCCAAGGAACGGATTCATTTCTTTTGGCAAATCAAAGTAAGGAAGTTCTTTGTCTCCACCGATGTCCATTGTACGGACAACAACTGGTTTGCCATTCATTCCTTCCAAGACAGCCTTATAAGCTTCATACTGCTCATCTTCTGTTGGGAAATCTTGCGAATCCATATAAAGAAACTCAGTACGGTAAAGCCCGACAGCTTCTGCGCCATTTGCATTCACACCTTCGACATCTTTAGGTGTACCGATATTTGCAGCCAGTTCAAAATGTTTTCCGTCAGCTGTTACTGTTTCAGCATCTTTCAGCAAATCCCATTCAGCTTTTTGCTTTGCATAGGCTTCACCCGCTGCTTTAAAGGTTGCAACTTGTTCTTCTGTTGGATTGATAATAACCTCACCAGTAATTCCATTCACGGCAACTGTATCACCGTCTTTTACTAATTCGGTAATGTTATTTGTTCCAAGAACCGCAGCAATTTCAAGAGTACGAGCCATAATAGCTGAGTGACTTGTACGTCCACCAATGTTGGTTACAAAAGCTTTAACAAAGTTTTTATCTAATTGAGCGGTATCAGAAGGAGTCAAGTCATGGGCAATCACAACTACTTCTTCATTAATCATAGCAGGGTTTGGCAAGCGTACACCAAGCAAGTGAGCCAACACACGTTTGGTCACGTCGCGAATATCTGCCGCACGTTCTTGCATGTATGGATTATCTTCCATATTTTCAAAGAGAGTGATGAACATATCTGTTACTTCTTTCAGACCTGCTTCAGCATTCACTTTTTTTGCACGAATTGTTTCTTTAATCTGACCAATCATTTCTGGGTCAGAAAGTACCATTAAATGAGCATCAAATACTTGAGCTGCTTCTTCTCCAAGGCTTTCTACTGCTTTCTCACGGATAACAGAAAGCTCGTTCTGTGAAGCTTCAAGAGCTACATCCAAACGAGCCTCTTCTGCATTTGTATCTTCGACTGAAGCAGTCTCAAATGATAAATCCGGTTGAACGAGTAGATATGCCTTAGCAACAGCAACACCGTCAGATGCTGCAATTCCTTTTAGCATTTCTGTCATGTTAAGCCAATCCTTCTTTTGTCATTGTTTCTGCGATTGCTACAATTGCATCATCAGCGTCTGCACCTTCTGCAGTAATTGTTACATCAGCCCCTTGACCAACACCAAGGCTCATAACACCCATGATTGATTTAAGGTTTACTGATTTACCTTTGTATTCAAGAGTAATATCTGAAGCAAATTTGCTAGCAGTTTGAACTAACAAAGTTGCTGGACGTGCGTGAATACCTGTTTCTGCCACAATGTGGAAATCTTTAGAAGCCATAGTTTGACTCTCCTTTAATGTAATCTTTTTGGGGTCTCATGTGATAACCCTTACAATTCTAGATTATAACATCTTTGTAAAATTTTTTCAAGAATTTTATGTGTATTCAGCAAGTCTTTTTTATGAGAATTACTGAAATTTCATTAAAACGAGATTTTCACTATCCAATTGATTGATACATTTTCAATCCACTATTCGCCAAGGAAAACTTAATCTAATGATGCCAAAAATAGGACTTCATTCTGTCTTTTTCCTTTTTCAAGAAAACACTATATCTAGTATCATGGTATTTAAAACCCCAAAACAAAACACAATATTTAGAACATAATAGTTGACAAAATTCCCTGCTTTGGATATACTAATTCCATACTGAATTTAAAGAAATTAGGAGTTCATTATGGTAACTATTTACTCAAAAAACAATTGCGTGCAGTGCAAAATGACAAAACGCTTCTTAGACACTAACCATGTGGAATATCGTGAAATCAATTTGGACGAACAGACTGAATACATCGATCATGTGAAAAGCTTAGGCTTTAATGCTGCTCCAGTCGTTCAAACTCCAACGGAAGCATTTTCCGGTTTTCAACCTGGTAAATTAAAAAAATTATCATAATTTATGACATGTACCTAATGGGAGAAATGGTTAAAACTGCGATAACTAGACAAGACCTTCTCCGTTCACTTTTTATACTCGGAAGAGTACCTTTGATGAAAACTTTGTTTTCTTCGTTCACCACCTCAACACTTTTCAAAACTGTTGAGTAACTTTGTGGGGTGAGACTACGAACTAAAATTTTCAATTTTTAGTTCTTGCCCACCCCTCTTTCTTTTGCCAATAGCAAATCTAGTATTTAGAAAAGGAACACTATGGGACTCAAACAATTAGAAGATGTGACGTATTTCCGTCTCAATAATGAAATCAACCGTCCAATCAACGGACAGATTATGCTTCACAAAGATAAGGAAGCCTTGGAAGCATTCTTTAAAGAAAATGTTGAACCAAATACGAAAAAATTCTCTTCTATCACAGAAAAAATTCACTATTTAATTCAAGAAAACTATTTAGAAAAAGAATTCATCCAGCTTTATTCACCTGAATACATCGAAGAGCTAGCCAGCTTCATTCATGAACAAGATTTTCATTTTAAATCTTTCATGGCAGCTTATAAATTCTATAATCAATATGCTCTCAAAACAAATGATGGTGAATATTACCTTGAAAGCATGGAAGACCGCGTTCTTTTCAATGCGCTCTATTTTGCCGACGGTGATGAAGCAATTGCCAAAGATATTGCCAATGAAATCATTCATCAACGGTATCAACCAGCAACTCCAAGTTTCTTGAATGCCGGACGTGCTAGGCGTGGTGAATTAGTTTCTTGTTTCTTGATTCAAGTCACTGATGATATGAATTCAATCGGTCGTTCTATCAATTCAGCTCTGCAATTATCTCGGATTGGCGGTGGCGTTGGGATTTCCCTCAGTAACCTGCGGGAAGCGGGTGCCCCTATCAAAGGTTATGAAGGAGCTGCTTCTGGTGTGGTACCAGTTATGAAGCTCTTCGAAGACAGTTTTTCGTACTCTAATCAATTAGGTCAACGTCAGGGAGCCGGTGTTGTTTATCTCAACGTTTTTCACCCAGATATTATCGCTTTTCTTTCAACTAAGAAAGAGAATGCCGATGAAAAAGTACGAGTAAAAACCCTTTCTTTAGGTGTTGTCATTCCAGATAAATTTTATGAATTAGCTCGCAAGAATGAAGAAATGTACCTTTTCAGTCCGTATTCTATCGAACGGGAGTATGGCATTCCATTTGCCTACATTGACATTACCGAAAAATATGACGAATTGGTTGCCAATCCTAAGATTAGTAAAACGAAGATTAAAGCTCGTGATTTAGAAACTGAAATTTCCAAGTTGCAGCAGGAATCTGGCTATCCTTATGTAGTTAATATCGATACTGCTAATCGTGCGAATCCAGTAGACGGCAAGATTATCATGAGCAATCTTTGCTCCGAAATCCTGCAAGTCCAAGAACCAAGCCTCTTGAATGACGCTCAAGAATTCGTTCGTTTAGGAACAGATGTTTCTTGCAATCTCGGCTCTACCAATGTGGTTAATATGATGACTTCGCCAGATTTTGGTAAGTCTATCCGTACCATGACGCGGGCGCTGACATTTGTTACAGACAGTTCTCACATCAAAGCTGTTCCGACTATTGATCATGGCAATAGCTTAGCTCACACTTTTGGGCTAGGTGCCATGGGCTTGCACAGTTATCTGGCTCAACAATTGATTGAATACGGATCAGCTGAATCTGTTGAGTTTACCAGCATTTACTTTATGCTCATGAATTATTGGACACTTGTTGAGTCCAATAATATTGCCCGCGAGCGCGGGGTGGTTTTCCATAACTTTGAAAAGTCTGATTATGCAAATGGTTCATACTTCGACAAATATGTAACTGGTGAATTTGTACCTAAATCTGACCGAGTTAAAAAACTCTTTGAAAATATCTTTATCCCTTCTGCTAAAGACTGGGCAGACTTGAGAGATAAGGTCATGACGGACGGCCTTTATCACCAGAATCGCTTAGCTGTTGCACCGAATGGCTCTATCAGCTATATCAATGATGTCTCTGCTTCTATCCACCCTATTACGCAACGCATCGAAGAACGACAAGAAAAGAAAATCGGAAAAATCTACTATCCAGCAGCTGGTCTATCAACTGAGACGATTCCTTACTACACCAGCGCTTATGATATGGATATGCGTAAAGTCATTGACGTTTATGCAGCAGCTACTGAGCACGTAGATCAAGGATTATCTCTGACCCTCTTTATGCGCAGCGACATTCCACAAGGACTCTACGAATGGAAAACTGAAAGCAAACAAACCACGCGCGACCTGTCTATCCTGCGCAACTATGCCTTTAACAAGGGCATCAAATCAATCTATTATGTCCGTACCTTTACAGATGACGGCGGTGAAGTCGGAGCCAACCAGTGCGAGAGCTGCGTGATTTAACGAGATTTAAAATTTCTAAAAGCCTTTCAGAACAAATTTAAACTATCTGTAAACAATAAGAATCAACTGGAATAAAAGAAAGTAATCAACATGAAAACCTATTATAAAGCCATAAACTGGAATGCCATTGAAGATGTCATTGACAAATCTACTTGGGAAAAACTGACCGAGCAGTTCTGGCTCGATACACGAATCCCCCTCTCCAACGATTTGGACGACTGGAGAAAATTATCACCTGAAGAAAAAGACCTTGTTGGTAAGGTCTTCGGCGGATTAACATTATTGGATACGATGCAATCCCAATCAGGTGTCGAAGCTATCCGAGGAGATATTCGCACACCTCATGAAGAGGCTGTGTTGAATAACATCCAATTCATGGAGTCTGTTCACGCTAAGTCGTATTCATCTATTTTCTCAACCCTTAACACGAAATCAGAAATTGACGAAATTTTTGAATGGACCAATACAAATCCTTATTTGCAAAAGAAAGCAGAAATTATCAACGAGATTTACCTTAATGGAAATGCTCTTGAAAAGAAGGTTGCTAGTGTCTTTTTAGAAACCTTCCTCTTCTACTCTGGTTTCTTTACTCCGCTCTACTATCTTGGAAATAACAAATTAGCCAATGTAGCTGAAATCATCAAATTGATTATCCGCGATGAATCTGTCCACGGAACGTATATTGGCTATAAATTCCAATTAGGCTTTAACGAATTACCAGAAGAAGAGCAAGAAACATTCCAAGAGTGGATGTACGACCTGCTCTACACCCTCTATGAAAATGAGGAAGGCTACACAGAAACCTTATATGACGGTGTCGGCTGGACAGAAGAAGTCAAAACTTTCCTTCGTTATAATGCTAATAAAGCTCTCATGAATCTTGGTCAAGACCCACTTTTCCCTGACACGGCTGATGACGTCAATCCGATTGTCATGAATGGTATTTCAACCGGAACTTCTAACCACGACTTCTTTTCTCAAGTCGGAAACGGTTATCTTCTTGGTGAAGTTGAAGCCATGCAAGATGATGATTACAATTACGGGTTATAAAATATCAATTAACAAAAATAACATCTAATAACACAAAAACACGAATGAAGCAAGACCAGCAAGTAGCTGAAACTAAAATCGTTCGTGTTTTTATTATATTATTGTAAATGATTGTACTATTTTTACATCGCTATCGAAACATCGCAAACAGCATAACGAGAGCTGCTGGTGTGTTGTTTAAAATATGCACAGCTATTGAATCTTTCAGATTTCCTCGACGTGCAAAGGCAGCATAAAGCACTAATCCCATGGCAAAATAAAGTGGAAACTCTGTCCATTTTGAAATATGAGGAAGTGCAAAAATGATAGATGTTATGATGGCTGCTGATATTTTTTGATCTTTCTCAAAGAAAAAGATTGTCGCGAAACCACGGAATACTAATTCTTCAATCACCGGAGCTATTATTGCAACAGTTACTACATATAACAGAGCAAAAAAGATATGATTAACAGACATAATTTTTCCTAGACTTTGTAAAGCACTATCGTTACTGGTCGTACTTTGCCCTGTTAAAAAGATGTTTAGATAAGTTCCTAAAACCGCTACTACTCTTGCTGCTAAAAAGAACAACAATGCGTTCCCAAAATCTCCCCAAGAAAATGACAGGACTTTGATATCCTCTGAGACATGTGTCTGGTATCTCCTCCATAAAGTGCGGATAGCAAAAAACATGAGCACAAGGTAGGCTAACACCAGTAAAATTTCTATATACACGGGCAAATCTTGCCCTCTAGCTAGAAACAACATAGGAATGCCATTGATAGCCATGACTAACACAATTAGTCCCAATAATTTTACAATTCCAAGTCCAATATGGGCTATTTTTTTCATTAAAATTCTCCTCGTATAACTAGTTATGTTTCATAAGATTGGGACAGAACTTATCTTGAAAAATTTAAGTTCGTAGTCCCACTCCCGCAAGGTTGAAGCTGAGACAAAAGTGCTCGGCTTCCTTTGTTTATTAAAACGCAGTGGTTGAGTGGACTCTAATACGTTGATAAATCAACTTTTACAGTCCTACTCAACCGTGCGGAGGTGGGACGATGAAATCAAGTTTCTACGAAACTACTGATTTCTGTCCCACTCTCAATCACCTACCATGTCATTCACTTATCACTAAATGGGATAGAGGCAGAGATACTTTTTGACTAGCCTTATTTAAAGTATTTCTTTATCATAGAAATATTTACTACATTGATGTAAAGGTGGATAAAGACCACGATTGCAATAGGAAGGTATTGAACTTCACGTAACAGAAGCGAAATAGTGAACAGGAGGATGTAAAGCGCTGGCAAAATGAATTGATTCAATTGAAAAAGAATCTTAAAGCTCTGCTCATAATGTGCTTCTCTTTCTGCTTCATCATAGATCTTCATCAAGGCTAAAACATCTTCGGGAAATGTAACGATTGGCAATTTAAAATGGCGAACCTGCTCAATTGTATTTTGGAGACAATATTGTCCATATAGGATAAAAGCAAGTGCTACATAAGGAAATAAACTGCCTGTAATCAAAACACTATTTTTAGTAATGAATACATTAAATGATGTTAGTATATCAAAAATCGTCAAGATTGTCACAACGTCTAATAAAATAGTACCATATTCCAGATTTTTGAATATCTTCTGATAAAGTTGTTCATTTAATTCATCTCCATTTGTTGACTGCTTTTGAATTGTTCGACTAGACTGTAGTAAATAAATCGTCATACAGAATAAAAGCAGATTGAGCACACGAATAATCCAACCCCAAAGTATGCTATTTAAAAAGATTGGAAAATGGAAATTTCCGAGCCAACTACTTGCTACAAAAATTCCTAGCAAAACACTCACTACTAGTAAACTATTAATTTTCATCTATTTTGTCATCGCTATTCTCCTTTAGATAAAATATATTTTCTACGTTTTCACCAAAAATATGTGCAATCTTTAAGGCAATGATGACAGACGGAGCATACTCTCCCCGCTCAATCAAACTGACGGTTTGTCGAGAAACTCCTGCTTTTTTAGCCAACTCTGTTTGATTCAACCTATCTCGCGCTCGAAATTCTTTTAATCGATTTTCCAGCTTCATATGCTCCTCTCCTTTCATCTCTATTGTAATTCATCTACGTCATTTTGACAACTATTATTGTCAAAAAAATAACATTATCATTGTCAATTTAATGTAGGAATTTATCCAATTCATATAAAAATCCCCCAAAATTAGTTTGTGCCTAACTTTGAGGGAATTCTTCAAACTGATGCTGATTTTCTTGCTTCAACTAGTCATCATTCTTTTTTGAACGTTTTGCTAAGATAAAGATGACAACTCCTAAAATGACAATTCCTACTAAACCAAGGAAGGTTACTTTTTCACCAGTTGACGGAAGGAAGCCACGTTTATTTTGTTTTGGTGCTTCTTTGACAACTTTGTAATTTACTTTGTAAGTAGAGAAGTGTGTTGTTTTAAAGCTAATCGTTTGATCTTTGTTGAGAACAAAATCAAATTTTTCTGCTTGCTTGCCGTCTTTCATAGCATAAACAGATTCCACCGTAGCACCTTGCTTCACTGGCACTGTCACTACTGTTGAACTGACTTGTGATACTGTTTCGCCTTTTGGATTGGTCAAGGTAATGTCATAGCTGTCTGCGTTTTCTTCAATCGTCTTTTTAACTGCTAATTTGAGATTAGCTTTCACCAAATCTGCATTTTGCAAGCGAACACCCGTGGCTGTATCCACTAAGGTATCAGAAGTTTCGCTTGGGTTAGGTTTTTCAGTATCCGATGAACTAGATGTAGACGTTTCATTTGTACTTGACGAAGATTGAGATTGAGATGTAGACGAAGTGGAAGATGTGGTTGAAGATGACTCACTTGTACTTGAAGATGGTTCTGAGCTAGAGCTTGGTGGCGTTTGCTCATTTTTAATCTTTTCTTCCATTTCAGCTTCTAGAGCTTTCATTTCTTTAAAGACTTCCTCTGCACGCGCCATACTAGACGCAGTCACTTCTTCTGACGAAGCTCCACCTGCAGCTGCGTATTGTTCATCTAATTTGGCTTGTTCTTCAATCAATCGTGCTTCCAAAGCTTTCCATTTTTCTTGAATGCTATTGCCAAATAATTTTTGATGCTTGGCTGCCATATCGTAAATGTGTGACGCAACCCAGTACCAAGAATCTTTGTCATATTTCGTTGTATCAACTTGATAAGCAGCATAAGTATTGTTGATATTTCCATAGTATGGCAAGTATGGTGCAAATCGAGGACTACCAACAGAAAGCCACATTGTGCCACCACCCATGCTAGCAGGGATATTATCTTTCAATTGGAAAATGTGTGCTTCCATTACGTTTGGGTTGCCAAGCGGATATTTATAGACTGGATCTACTTTTCCACGTTGAGGAATGCCTTTACCGTCTAATTCCATTTGATCAAGGGGCTTAAATGGCGTTCCTTCAAAACGGTTCCGCTGCATCCGCATCACATCTGCAACGCTGATTTTTTTATTGCTAGATTGCAACAAATCAAAATATTTATCATCATAATTGACTGGTGCGTCTGGGTTCAAAGCCTTAATACCAGCCCAAGCCCGTGAACGATCAGCTTCTGCCATTGGCGGATTGTAAGATTGGGAAATATGGAATTTACCATCGATTTCCTTATAAGAATTAGCATCACGCGCTACTTTTTCCACATTTTCTGAAGCAATGACATTTTCCTTGTCATTAAAATCAACACTTCCTAAGAAGAAGGTATTAGGGAAAATACTGTATTTATCATCTGGATATTTAATGGCAACATATTGATGACCAGACAAGATTTCCATGTACCAGACACCTGTCTTATCTGCAATTGTCACAATGTTCCCTTCAGCAGCTCCTTGCTTTCTGACAATTTCTGCGATGAGCTCCACACCTTCACGAGCTGTTTTGACATGTGGCAAGACAACCGTTGTCATAATGGATTCTGCTAAACCTTTTTCCACATAAGGATCAACTTTCTGGATAGCTTTATTCGCCTTAGCTGATACTGTAGCAGAAATGGAAACTCCATGCTCATTAAAACCAACTTCGTCAAAAATACCTTCTTTTGGTGTAACATCCGAAACAGAAGTATATTTATAGCTATGTGCGGGTAATTGCCATTCAAAGCCATTGGCTTCATCAATCAGCTTTTCTCCCGCTTGGTTGTCCTTGGCTGGATGAACTTTAAAGATTTTGTTATGATTAGGCTCCAAATCCTCTGTACGACCATACAAAGTAGAGCCGTCTGCCGTCAAGTTCTTCCCGACAATGAAACCTGTACAGGCTTCTACTGCTTGAAAAGGAAAGAGCATAAGAGCAGATAACAGAATTGTTAAGCGAAAAATCAATTTTTTCATATATTTCTCCTTTTATGATTGCATGTTGAATACATCAACTTTTAAGAGTGAGCATCACTCTTATCACCTTTTTAAACCGTATACCTTAAATTTAGTATACTATTTTAAGTCTATTTTAGCAAGCGCTTTCATGTATGTTTTGTGTGTTTAGGTTCTTTTTATCTCAAAATTCATAGTAAAAAAACCAGAAAATCATTTCTGGAATTTTTGTTCATATCGTAAAATTTCTTGCAGTATTTCTTGATAATCAGCTGTCTCTAAATGATACGTTAACTCTTCGGGAGTGTAGGAATTTTTTCTCAAAAAGAAATCGCTCGGCACTTCTAATCCTAAAGCATCCAAAACGGTCTGAGAAAATTCTACATAAGTAAACCCAATGGCTGTAATAACATTCTTATCTTTTACAACAGGCTGATGGAGAAAATTTTCTTTTTCCAAAAAAGAAAAATACTCTACCAACTCCATATACAGACCACCTGTGTAATACCGGCTTCTCAACAAACCAGCTTTTCCTAAAAACATAGGAGATGAGGAAATAGCCGCTACTATCGTCCGCTTTGTGTCTACCCTCTTCAAAAAAGAGATTAGTCTGAAATCATAAAGGCTAACAAATGGCTCTAGTGTGCCTGGCAATATGATACAATCATACTTTACATTTTGTACTTCTGCAAAAGTAAAATCTGGAATAACTTGCAATCCTTCTTCACTCGTATATACTTTCTTTTCTGAAGCAAGATAATCCAAAGATTGTCCAAAAGAAAGACAAAGCGTTGATGTCAAAGTTGTGATTTCCTGCAATGAACATGCTGGATACAGCAAAACTGCTATTTTCATAGATGCTCCTTCTAGAAAAGGTGCGACATGCTTCTTTTACAAGATTTTTATTTCCTATGTTTATCAGGATCCCAAACGAAACTTGCGATGAAACTGAAAGCAAATGTTAGTAAGCCAACAACAATTGACAGTAGCAGAGCGATCAAACGGGGGAGTAGCAATAATATATTTGGATTTTTTTTCACTTGAAGTGCAGCTACTTCGGCATCTAAGCGATCAAATTCTGTCTGAATACGACGGGCGACTTCTTCCACACCCTCGTCATTCATCTTTTTGATATCTGAAATATCAATAGGTTGTCCAAAATCCATGTCTACACGTTCGCCTTTTGCTAAACCTTTCAGACTCATCGGTCCTACATAAACAACTGGAAGAATGCGCACCTTTGCCATTTTAGCAATCAGTGCAACGCCACCTTTCACATCTGTCGAATGTCGGCTTCCACTTGGAAACATAATCAAAGACCGATTGCTTGATTTCAACATCTTGACGGGGTATTTAATAGCAGATGCTCCTGGATTTTCACGGTCAATTGGAAATGCGCCACACATGCGAATCCACCAGCCGAAAACGCGATTTGTGAACAGTTCTTTCTTTGCCATAAAGATAAATTGCTTGGGTCTTGTCGCAAAAGCCATGTAAACAGGATCCCACCAAGTACGGTGTGGAGCCACTAAAATATAATTTTCCTCTTGATCTGGAATGTTCTCCAAATGGTGGTAGTGAGCATTACCATTTAAAGCCCATAAAATCAACATCACCAATCTTCTTAAATATCTATAAAACATAGGCTCTCCCTTCTTATCCTTTTCATTATACCTTATCCAATGCCTACTCGCAAACTTTTTTTGCTTTAAAACTGTTACAGCTGAATGGATTCTATTAGAAATTTTACTAAAAAAATGGTATGATTAACCTCATGAACATGAAAGAATTTACGGGATTAACCCACCAGCAAGTCCAAGAAAAAAATTCACAAGGACTCACCAATGATTTTACAGCCAATACAAGTACCAGCACCTGGCAAATCATCAAGCGTAATGTTTTTACGCTATTTAATGCGTTAAACTTTGCCATTGCCGTAGCACTCGTTATTGTACAAGCCTGGAGCAATCTGGTCTTCTTTGCCGTTATCTGCTTCAATGCTTTCTCTGGTATTGTCACAGAGTTACGCGCCAAGCACATGGTTGATAAGCTCAATCTCTTAAATAAAGAAAAGATTAGTGTTATCCGTAATGGGCAAACCACATCTATTAATCCAGAAGAATTGGTTCTAGGTGATATGATTCGTTTGAACGCAGGTGAGCAAATTCCAAGCGATGCAACTGTTTTAGACGGTTTTGCAGAAGTAAACGAAGCTATGCTGACAGGAGAAAGCGACCTCGTCCAAAAGGAGATTGGGGATCAACTGCTCTCAGGAAGTTTTCTTGTCAGTGGTCATGTAATAGCTGAAATTACTCATGTTGGAGCTGACAATTACGCCTCTAAGCTCATGCTAGAGGCTAAAACCGTTAAACCAATCAATTCTCGCATCATGAAATCCATGGACAAGATTGCAGGTTTCACAGGGAAAATCATTATTCCTTTTGGAATTGCACTCTTTCTAGAAGCCCTTTTGGTAAAATACTTACCTGTCAAAGATTCGGTTGTCAATACTTCGACTGCTCTTCTGGGAATGTTGCCAAAAGGAATTGCACTTTTAACAATTACCTCGCTTTTAACAGCGGTCATCAAGCTGGGCTTGCGAAAAGTCCTCGTACAGGAAATGTACTCCGTCGAAACGCTGGCTCGTGTTGATATGCTCTGCCTTGATAAAACAGGTACCATTACACAAGGAAAAATGCATGTTGAAACAGTCATCCCGCTCACAGAAGATTTTTCAGAACAAGTAATCTCTGAAATTCTTAGTGCTTATATTGCTGCAAGTGACGATAATAATCCGACCGCCCAAGCAATCCGCAAACGATTTACAAACCCTTCTAATTACCAAACGAGCAATGCTATTCCCTTTTCTAGTGACCGCAAATGGGGTGCTATGGAAATGTCGGACTTGGGTACAGTCTTTCTCGGTGCGCCTGAAATGCTCTTTAACAAAGAGATTGAGGTTGCCCAAGCAGCCCAACAGCGTGGTTCGCGCGTACTCGCTTTAGCCATTAGTCCTGAACGCATTGACCATAAATACATTCACTTACCAAGTAGCATTCAACCCATTGCCATTTTAGAAATCACAGATCCGATTCGTGACGGAGCAGCTGATACTTTGGAATACTTACGCTCACAAGAAGTTGGCTTAAAAATCATCTCAGGTGACAATCCAATTACTGTATCAAACATTGCTGCAAAGGCAGGATTTGCAAACTACCAAAGTTATGTTGATTGCTCAAAAGTAACGGATCAAGAGTTGATTGAGCTGGCAGAAACGACTGCTATCTTTGGTCGTGTTTCTCCTCATCAAAAGAAACTTATCATTCAAACCCTGAAAAAAGCAGGGCACACCACAGCTATGACCGGTGACGGGGTCAATGATATTCTGGCCTTGCGTGAAGCAGACTGCTCCATTGCTATGGCTGAAGGAGATCCCGCAACCCGACAAGTTGCCAATCTCGTCTTGCTTAATTCTGATTTTAATGATGTCCCTGAAATTCTCTTTGAAGGACGCCGCGTTGTTAATAACATCGCCCGCATTGCACCGATTTTCCTCATTAAAACAACCTATTCGTTCATTTTAACCATCATTTGTATTTCTAGTATTCTGTTGGGACGAGCAGAATGGCTCTTAGTCTTTCCATTTATCCCCATTCAAATCACCTTAATTGACCAATTTGTTGAAGGTTTACCACCTTTTGTCCTCACCTTTGAGCGCAATATCAAGCCAGTTGAACCCGACTTTCTTAAAAAAGCTATTTTTAAGGCTCTACCAAGTGGTTTAATGGTCGTCTTTAGCGTTTTATTTGTCAATATTTTTGGTGGACTGCATGGCTGGTCACAGGTGGAAATCTCAACTTTACTTTATTATTTATTAGGCTCTATCGGCTTTCTATCTGTTGTTCGTGCCTGCCTGCCACTTAATCTCTGGCGGATTCTGCTGATCCTCTGGTCCCTCGTAGGCTTCTTTGGAACAGCTATTCTTCTACAAAAATACATTGAAATCGCTACTCTAACCAGCAATAGCTTCCCTATCTACATTATTCTAATGATTCTCTTTACAATTACTTTTATTGTCGTGACACACATACAGAACAAACGGGAGCAAAGTTTATAAATCTTAAGAATAATACCTACAGGCAGTAAGAAAAACCGTACATTTTTGTCTTACTGCTTATTTTTGTTACTTCTTTTCCTCTACATCATGATATAATGAGGGTATATGGCAAAAATTCTTTTAAAAGACGGTGAGCGAGTCAATCAGCTCTTTTCTACTGACGTCAAAATTATTCAAAATCGAGAGGTCTTTAGCTACTCAGTAGATAGTGTACTCCTCTCCCGTTTCCCAAACTTACCTAAGCGCGGTCTTATCGTGGACCTTTGTGCTGGAAATGGTGCTGTTGGACTTTTTGCAAGCACCCGAACCAAGGCTCAAATCATAGCGGTTGAAATTCAAGAGAGACTGGCAGATATGGCAGAGCGCTCTATTGAGCTAAATGGTCTAACCCACCAAATGCAGGTCATTCAGGATGATTTGAAATATCTCACCCACTATATAAATGGGAGCAAAGTGGACATGATTTTATGCAATCCACCCTATTTTAAAGTAGATGAACATTCTAATCTCAACGCAAGCCGACACTATCTGCTTGCGCGGCATGAAATTGCGACCAATCTGGAAGAAATCTGTCGAATCTCCCAACGAGTTTTAAAGTCCAACGGACGTTTAGCAATGGTGCATCGTCCTGAACGATTCCTTGATATTATTGACACCATGATAGCGCATAATCTAGCTCCAAAACGTATTCAGTTTGTTTACCCAAAAGCAAATCGAAAAGCCAATATGCTCCTCATTGAAGCTATCAAAGATGGTTCCCGTGACGGGTTAAAAATCCTGCCACCGCTTTTCATTCATAATGAAGATGGCAGCTACACTCCAGAAATTCATGAGATTTACTATGGAAACTAAAGCCTACATGTACGTTCTGGAATGCGCCGATGGCTCTCTCTACACAGGGTACACGACCGATGTCAAAAAACGACTTTATACGCATAATACTGGAAAAGGCGCCAAATACACGCGTACACGATTACCCGTTACTCTTTTGTATCAAGAAGAATTTCCCGACAAACCTTCTGCCATGTCAGCCGAAGCCCTCTTTAAAAGAAAAACACGACAACAAAAATTAGAATATATTGCAGATAAGAAAAAGTAGAAAGCGGGAGGTCTTTCTACTTTTTTCAATGATTTATTGGTTATTTTTCTTAGAAATGACAGCAACAAAGACACTCAGAAAAACAACACCGATACCAGCTAAATATGACATGCTAGTCCCTGTACTTGGTAATAATTCTTTGGTTTTAGCTAATTTTTTGTCACTTGTAGTAGGCAAAGTTTCCTTGTTCCTATTCGTTTGAGAAGACTTTCCATTTTTATTAGACGAATCAGAATCTGTCAACCCAGCATGGGAGTTTTCTCCTTTTTGTCCTTTGTTATTAGAATTTTCCTTTGTTTTTTTGGTATCTTCATGCTGAACATTAGATGAAGATTGATTTTCTAGTGGTACAAGGGCTTGAATAGCAGTCTGTAATGCTTCACATTCTGCATCAATCTCTTCTTGTGTCGCATCATCTTTTTGTAAAATAGCTTGTGCTTCTTCTACTTGTTCTTTTAAGTTCGCAAGTGAATCCTTTGTATAATGCATAGTTTCCGCTAATTTTTCTTTTGCCGAAGAAAGAGCGGTTCCCAACTTTGTCTTATCTACTCCTTCTCTGGTTAAAAGCAAATCGTCAATTGTTCCCCATGAACCTTTATTTGCTTTAACAAATACTCCCAGTGTCACTTCTGTCTCTTTTGTTAATGTAAAGCTCAATTTAGCTGTCTGCCAATTTGACCAACCAGCTAGTTTGGCTTTTTCACTTTGAACATTTACTGCCTCAGCACGAGCAAAAGCATAAATATCTTCAGAGCCATTCGTATCACCACCTTGAATTTGAGCAGAAAATTGATAAGTTCCTGCTGGAAGTGTTATCTTTCTTTCAATGCCAGTTGTGTAATCGTTTGCGCCATTGTAGAAATTCATGGCATACTTGCCTGTTTTAGGCGTGTCTTGTCTACGCTTGATAAAATCGTTAAAAGTATAATCTGAAAGATCTTCTTCCTCAAAACTAGAATTGGATAACAAACTCTCTTGCAGCTCTGTTTCTTCATTCTTATCATATTCTAGATTTGTATTCAACCCAGTATAAACATATTTAAATGTCGCAAGTGATGGCAAAGCTTTTCCTGTAAAATCAAACAATGCTTGATTATCCCATTCAGAGCCACCGTAATTTTCCTGATTAACATTTGGATCATACCCAATGGCGGCACTAGAAGCCCATCCCGAACCGTATTTTTCCCAAATAGGTGTATTTACTTCTTTTCCTTTGGAACTAACCGGTGTCCAAGCTGGTTCCCAATAAAAGATGCCTAATGCACTTGCTTTATTGGCTGCATCAATGACATCTCGTAAGGCATGCGATTGCCCTTGAATAGAGGCAGGATAGCCACCTACCAGCATTTGATTTTGTGTTCGGATAACATTTTGTTGACCATCTCCATCTTCTAATGTATAGGCATAAGAAGTCTCTGCTACAAGTGTCTTTTTCCCATACTTTTCGGTCACTGTCTTTAAAACTGAAGTCAGATTATCTAAATTACCATGCCAAAAACTATAATAACTAGTAGCAAACACATCATAATCAATATGGTGATCTGATAAACCTTTTGCGTAATTCAGTATCGTTTCCGTTTTATCTGGGTTGGTAAAATGAAAAGCTATCAATATAGTTGCATCCACTTCTCGCACTGCTTTGGCGCCTGCTGCAAACAACTGATAGCGTTCCTCTCCTGCTTCACCTGCTATCCCACTACTCGTTGTTTCATTACCAACTTGAACCATTCCTACATTTACACCAGCTGCTTTTATTTTTTCAAGACTAGCTTTGGTGTATTGATATAAAGCCTCTGATTTTTCAGACACATTCATATTTGTCCAATCTTTTGGTGGAACTTGACGTCCTGGATCAGCCCAAAAATCTGAATAATGAAAGTCCACTAGTAGCCGCATACCATGTGCTGTAGCTCGTTTTCCAATCTCAATCGCCTTTTCTATATCGCTATTTCCAGCGCCATAACCATGTCCGTTATGATCATAAGGACTATTCCATACTCTGACGCGAATGTAATTCACACCATTTTCTTTCAAAATATCAAAGATATCTTTGACATTCCCATTTTCATCTTTGTACTTTACACCACTTTGTTCTTGAGCAATTACTGTTGAAATATCCGTCCCCATGATGAAATCAGATGATAAATTTTCTACTTTATCAACACGTATTTTAGTATTTTCATTAGCTTTAATAGGAATGACTCCTCCAAGCAAACAAAGACTAGTAGCAAAAACAAGCGACAATCTTAATCCTATTTTCATACAGTTTCCCTATTTCTTTTTAGTTTAATATTTTAGTGTTCGCTTTAAAAAACTGATAAAACAAGAAATAGGTTTTATCAGTTTTTAAACGAACATTTTATAAGAAGGCTAGTTATTCAAAATGCGAAAGAACGAATTGCACAGCGCCTTTAGGATCACGTGTCAATTTGATATATTCAGCACCTTTTGTCGCAACAAGTTTGATGCCCAATTTATCCGTATCTTTCTTAATATCTTCATAGTAAGAATTGACTTGTGGAGCTAGCACAATCATGTCAAAATCTTTCATAATATCGTAGTGCGAACCATAAGCACCAGCTGTTGAACTGAGGTCTATGCCTAACTCTGCTGCGCCTTCTGTTAGTGCATTTGCTAGCATGGCGCTTGTCCCTGCACCGGCACATAGAACCAAAATATTATGATGCTTTCCATCTGCAACCGCTTGAATTTGATCGTCTATTTCAGCTTCTGCTGCTTCTTCAAGCTCAATCACTTCTGCCTTTTTCGCTTCTTCTTCTACTAATGAATCATCGTACGCTTTAATAAATGGAAGGTAGATGAGAGAATCAACTACAATCAACAGCAGCATCAAGACAATAGATAAGATTCCTGCACCCGTACCTAAAATCAAGCCAATCGGTGCTGGCGTTGCCCAAGGAAGGACATACATAAAACTGTTCATACCTAACACATCAACAAAGAACTTGAAAGCACAAACATTGATCATTGGAGTGATTAAAAATGGAATAAAGAAATAAGGATTTAAAATAATCGGTGTTGCAAACAACAATGGTTCATTGACTGCAAAGCAAACTGGAACAAAGGAAGCTTTTCCGACAGCTTTTAATTGCTTAGATTTTGCAAAGAGCATGAAGAGGAATGGAACAACCAATGTTGCACCTGTACCACCCATTGTGCCAACAAAGTTTCCAAGTCCAACTGTCAACACGTTTGAAGCATGGTGACCTGCTTTTACCAACTGTAAATTCGTTTCCACATTTGCATAAATAATCGCGACAATAGCTGGTTCTACAATTGAAGGACCATGCACACCAACAAACCAGAAGAGTGCCATTGCTCCCCAAATAATCGAAATTCCTAAATAGCCATCAGCTGCGGTAAATAAAGGTTGGAGAAGTGTGATAACGGCTTCTGCAAACGAATGCCCAAAGAAATAACGCACGATTGTATCAATCAAAACAGCAGCAAATACTGCAAATGAAAATGGAAAGACGTCACGGAAAGTTTGAGAAATTGTTCCAGGGACTTCTTTTGGCATCTTAATAGTAATGTCTTTCAATACACAGAATTTATAAACATTCACCGTGATAAAAGCTGCTAAAAAGGCTGCTAAAATTCCTTTTGTTCCCATGTAGCCATTGGCTAAACCGTTTTCAATTTGATCCACACTTAAAAGGAGGAAACTCACAATGGAAGCTAGCATAACAGAAATCGAATTGATAGTCTTGTTGGTCGGCATATTCCGGTTCATTGACTCTGATAGACAACGAGCAGTCGTAGCAGAAACAAGAATGGCTACCACCCCCATAGAATAACCATATACTTTCCAAAGCCAAGTAGAAACGTCATTTGGTAATTTAAATCCAAAAATTTCTGGAATTGCTGCTAGTAAGATAAAAATACTTGAAAATAAAATGGCGGGCATGGCGGCTAAAAAGCCGTCACGAATAGCACCAAGATAAATATTGCGTGATATTTTTTCAAAGAAAGGTTTTCCTTTCTCAATTTGTTTGATAATTCCGTTCATGGAATTAGTCCTCCTTGTATTGATTTTTATATAATTCAATAAAATCTACGATCAATTCTTTTAACAATAATGTCGTCATCAAATGATCTTGACCGTGAATAAAGATAAATCCTAAATCTAAATCTTCCCCAGCTGCCTCTTGTGCTAAAATCTGCGTTTGTGAATTGTGGGCTAAATTTAAATTTTCATCTGCTTCTTTTAAAGCAGCATCTACATTTGTAAAATTCCCTTGACGAACCTCTTTCAGCAAATTCAGTAAACAACTACGTGCATCTCCCGAATAAGCTACGATTTCAAATCCCAACATTTGTAATTCGTTTTTATTCATTTCATCTCCCCCTTAAATCACAATTTTTGTTTCGCTAATATGCTTGTACCAATAAGCGGATTCCTTAGGGTAACGCTTTTGAGTTTCAAAATCAACGTAAAACAAGCCATAGCGTTTATTGTAGCCATTTGACCACGAGAAAACATCCATTAAAGACCAAAGAAAATACCCTTTTACCACAACACCAGCATCAATAGCTTTGCTTAAAGATTGCAAATACACTTTCAAATAATCAATCCGCGGCTTGTCCATAATGATGCCATTGTCAAACTCGTCTTTATAGCCCATTCCATTTTCAGTGATATAAATCTTTTGATAATGTGGGTAGTCTTTTTTAATTCTCAATAAAAGGTCATACAAACCTTCTGGGTAAATAATCCAATCCCAGTCTGTTCGTTCAATCCCTTCCTTATAAATCCGTTCTCCAATGCCTTTCACTTTATAAACTGAAGTGCCTTTATCACCCGTTCCATTATGATGAATGGTTGATTCGCCCTGATAAGCCTTAACAAAATGACATTGATAATGGTTGATTCCAAGATAATCATTTCGATGACTAGCTTTTTTCATTTCTTCAAAATCGCTCTCAAGGAATTCATAACTAGCATTGTTAGTTGCGCAAATTTCCTTAAGAGCTTCCATTGTTTCCTCAGAATAATATCCCAGATAAGTAGCATCTAGCAAGAAACGAATAGAAAGCGCATCATCCAGAAAAGCTGCATGCTTATCTCCTTTGCTGTCTGTTGCTGGGTATTTTGTTTCCAAAGAATGCACCACTCCAATTTCACCAAGGTAACCTTTCTCCTTGAAAAGATTTACTACACGCGCATGCGCATACATCATATTGTGAAGACATTGAATCACCTTACTCAAATCATACTGAATCCCCGGAGGAAAGACACCAAGCAAGTATTGATTGGTCGCAACAGGATAAATTTCGTTAAAAGTGCTCCAATGATGAACCTCTGGAAATTCTTGAAAACAAAATTCAGCATATTCCACAAACGCTTCAATTGTATCTCGATTAAGAAAATCACCTTGATCAAACAAAACTTTCGGAGTATCAAAGTGATGCAGTGTAACAAATGGCAGGACATGGTGTTTCGCACATTCAGCAAATACACGGTGATAAAACTCTACTCCTTCTTGGTTGACCTTGCCACATCCCTCTGGAAAAATACGGCTCCAAGCAATAGACAAGCGCAAGCCATTGACGCCAAACTTCTCACACAACTCAATATCTTTTGAATATTGATGATAGAAATCACTAGCTGGATCTGCCAAAAAACGTCCTTGTTTTTCTAAAAATTCATCCCAAGCGACCGGACCTTTTCCACCTTCTTTTGTAGCTCCTTCTACTTGATAAGCAGCTGTTGCACCGCCAAAAATAAAATCTTCTGGTAATTGAAACATGTCTTCTCCTTTACAATAATCTTTGAATATGAATCACCAAATATACCTTTTCATTTGGATGAAGTCCTCCACCCAAATGCTGACGAATGACTTCATAAATATCTTCGCCAATTTGATAGGCTTCTGGATAATCCTTTTTGATATGTTCTTCTAAATTCTTCATGGAGGCTTTTAAATCACTGTCATCCTGATCCAAACGCTCAATAAAGTATGTCAAATGAATCATCAAACGGTCGTAAAAATTACTATTCTTTTTTGTCCGCTTAATACCATGTTTTAAAAGTTCCTCTTGCACCAAAGCAATCATTTGTCGGGTCAGTGTTTGTTCATCTTTACTAATCACGACATCTTCGCCTTTCGCATTGATAAACTGTAAGGCTAACCGCCCAATCTCATCTTTTGGAAAATCCACATCCAATTTTTCTTTTAAAATCACCAAAGCGTGCTCAGCAATTTTGTACTCCGTCGGATATTGCTCCGACATATCCGGCAAGTGATTACTTTTATAAGTATTTCTTTGCAGCGCTTGATAGCTACAATAAATATGATCTGTCAAAGTTACATAGATGTACTCTTGAACTGGAAATTGGAACTGTTGAATACCATAATCAATAATTTCATAACTAGTCGTGATAAAGTCCAAGGGAACATCTTTTAACAAAGCAGAAAAGTTTTCGCGCGATTCTTCACTTTTCAGTTGAAAGACTTTTTCTACTCGTTCTTCTGCCAACAAATCCCCTTTTTTCTTTTTAAAAATGATACCGAGCCCCATGACAACAGCCTGTTCACCACTTTCATTTTTGACCACCGCAACATTATTATTTAGTGGCTGGACGATTCGAAACATTCATGTCCTCCTTCCTAACAATCTTTTTGTAAAACATAAAAAAACCATAAACAAACCAAGATTTTTTACTTGGGTCATTTATGGTCTCGCCTAATTTCTTAGTTACAATCCATGTTTTATTTAACTTTATGAATAGAGTTTAACACATTTTCAAACTTTTGTAAACCCTTTCTTGCTTTATTTTTTTAAAATTTATACAAAATGGATAATTTGTGTAAATTTAAAATCTTTCATTCTATACTTTAAAAAATAGCTTACTTCTGTGCAATACCATTTGGGATAATGACTTCTTTGAGTAATTTCTCTTCTTCCTTGATGCGATTATACAAAACTACCGCATATAGAGGAAATAGAATACAAAATGAAATTAGTGCATGACAAAGTAATGCTAAACCAATCAACTCTGGAACGATGTTCAAGAAATAATTGGGATGTTTCACATAGCGGAAAAGCCAGTGATCAACAAATTTATGATTCTTAACCAGCATCAATTTTACAGTCCAAATTTCACCTAAGAGCTGTGTCACAACAGAGAGCATAAACATTGAAAATAGCAACATTCCAAATCCTATAGCACTAAGCGCGTCAAACCGAACCTGACGTATCGTAGCTTCAGCAAAGCAAGAAAGGTAAAATAAAATGTGAAGAATAGTGATATACTTGGTATTTTGCACGCCATATTCGCGCCCACCATTTGCCAATATCGCTTTCTCATTCTTCATCGATATTTTTAGAAATACCAACCGAAATACAAATACCGCTAAAACAATAAGTCCTGATAAAGTCATACGACCTCCTTATAATAAAATAATCTATTTTATTATATAAAGAGGGGATTTTCTAAGTCAATACATTCAAAAAATATCATATAAACTGTAGAAAGAATTTACAAAGTTGTTAGTTCGATTTCGTCTACAATTCGTTTTACATCGGCTGGATCTACTTTGGGAGTCCATTGCAGGCAGTTAGCTGTTGCATAAGCACAGGCACGAATGACAGTTTCTCTATCAACTCTCCCCCTACTTTCTAAAGCATGGCAGAGACTTCCAAGGAAAAAGTCGCCTGATGCAATAGGATTTTTGACATGAATTGCTGGAAACGTCAGTTGGAAAATATCATCCTGCAGGCGTGCTACGACTCCTTTTCCTCCCATTGTCACAATGAAATAAGGAATTTTAGTATATTCTTTGAGAAGTTTTGCTGCTTCTTCTGCAGTTTCAACTGGACATCCTGTTAATTCTGCTAATTCTTCATCGTTAATTTTTACAATGTCAAGCTGTGCTGTGAAAGCTGCTTTTAGTGCGGCACCACTTGTATCTACTACTAAATTCACATCTTCTGGCAAAAGACGACCAATTTGTGCAATATAATCATCTGGCATCCCTTTCATCAAAGAGCCAGAAAACACAACGCTATCGCCAGGTTGAATGTGCTTTATAAGATTTGTGGTGAATTGTTCTAATAAATCCTTATTCAGCTCAAATCCAGCTTCATACACAAGATAGGTCTTTCCTAATTCTGTATCAATCATAATTGTACAAGTGCGTGTATTTTTATCAACTTCTGTCACAACGAGCGGAATACCATCTTCTTCATTTAATTGTTGAATATATTCGCCCATTTTACCACCTAACATTGTATGAATGCAAAAATTTCCTTGCTCTTCACCTTTCTCGCGGTTTAAGACATAAGCAACATTAAAACTCTTTCCGCCAGCATTCTCATGCACTTGATTTGGTCTGTTGACCACATCTTCTTTAAAATGACTAAGTAAAACTGTCCGATCCAAAGCTGGATTTGGACAAACTAAATGAATCATGTTTCTTCCTTTCTTTTTTTCAATCAAAAGCCAGACTATTTCAAAAGGAATAGTCTAGCTTATTGTTATCTTATTATTCTATTTTGCATTTGTAGCGTATTCTTCATTTCGCTTAATCATTTGTTTTCTATACCAAGCAAAGATACCAATATAGAACACTAGAAAGACAATAACACCAAAGATAGCTTTGATATCGCCTGTTGTAGCATTTCCGATTGTCCAACCAAATAATTTTTCAATTGGACCTTCAAGAGTAGAGTGGGTAATCAATTGTGTGCTAGCTACCCCTTTAGGAAATGCATCTACGCCTTTCGCTAAGTCCGTAACAAATGGCGCAATAAGGGTTCCAGATAGAAGGAAGAGCGGAAGCAATAGAGTTCCAAATACAATCATCCGAATGAGTTTACCACGTGTAACAACCAGAAGCGCTGGAGTAACCCCCATTGCAATAATACCAGCAAGTGGCAAAATACCATTTCCGACTTTGGAAAGAAGAACTGCTTCTACCAGCATAATTGGTGCTAAAACATTGGCACATGCCCAGATTTCTGCACGACCTGCGATAAATGGCCAGTCAAGTCCAATATTGAATTTACGTCCTTGAAGACGTTTTGTTGCAACATTTGTAATTCCTTGTGAAAGAGGTTCTACTGCCGCGATGAACCAAGAACCAATAAGTGAGAACAATTCCAAGCAGACACCAGCTGTCAAACCAAGAGACAACCAACCTTTGATAACAAGTGACCATTTTGCTGCTTCGGCAATGCCAGATACTGGATGTGGCGTTCCCATAATCCCTATCACAATCCCAAGGATAAATCCAATAAAGAATTTAGAGCCCCAGAAACCAATTTTCTTATTCAATTTTGCAGCGTCAAAGTCATATTTATCCAACCAAGGGAAGAATTTATCAAAAATCTTATCCAAAACCATGATAACTGGATTCATCATGTAGTTCATGTGAGTAGAGGTCATTGGCGAGGAGCTAGGCGCATTAAGCAAGTCATCAAATGTTGGTTTCATTAAGTCAGAGTTAATAATTTTCATTACTCCGACAAGTACGACTGCAAGCGTTGCTACAAAGAGCGACACACCTTGGCTAACACCATTATTATCCGCATACCACTTAATCAATAGACCTGTAATTGATAAATGCCAAATATCAAAAATATCAACATCTAAGGTATCCGTTTTTTTCGTAATTAACATCACGACATTAACGATGAGCATAATGAGTAAGAAGTAAAGCGTCCAAGCAGAACCCCATGTAATCGTCGCCAATGGTGCCCAACCAACATCTGTAATATTAAGTTGAATTCCTGTGTTTTCAACGAATTTCGCAAGTGAAGCCGAGAAAGCACCATTTAACATACCGATAATAGCACCAATCCCCGTAAGAGCTATGGCAAGTTTAATACCGCCTTCTAAAGCTTTGGAAAACTTCACTCCAAAGCATAAAGCAAGCACCGTTAAGACTATCAACATGATAATTGGTGCCCCCATATCTAAAATGGGTTTAAAGAAGCGATTGGCTAAGTCAATAATGACATTCATAAAAAATCCTCCCGATTTTATTTTTTGAATGATAGTGAACGAAAAGTGAACTAACTATTTCAGTAGATAAAAATTGTTTTTATCTAGCGTTTCAATTTTTCATTTTTTTATTTTTTCCAATGAATTACTTTAACTAAGTCCATGTTCCTTAATAGCTGCTTCAATATTGTCATATACTGGTGCACTCATGGCTGGAATACGGAATAAAATTGGTCCTGCTTCAATAACAGGAATCCCCGGTTCAAATCCCAAATCCGTGGCTGCTATTGGGGTGAAAATATCATAACCTTTTATCAAGTCTTCATTCACATCTTTGACCATTACCGCATCGCATTGGACATCATAGCCGCGATTTGAAAGTTCTTCTTCAAGAGCATTTTTGATTTGGTGGCTTGAGTTTACCCCTGCTCCACAGGCTGCTAAAATTTTAATCATTGTAAAATCCTCCATTTTTATTTTTAATGATTTATTGTTTCCGATATATAATGAAATAGTTTATCTTCCTCTTCCAACTTGGATAAGGACTCTAGGTTGCCGTCAGCAGTAAAGAAGTCCATCAATTGAGCCAAGATATTCGTTTGACTGGCATTAGAATTATTGATAATGAAGAACAAAAGCGATACTTGTACTTCATTTGACGGAACAATCATATTATGAAAAGTCACCGGCTGATCCAAGCGGACTACAACCACTTTTTCTGCTAAATTATGAACAATATCCGTATGCGGAATTGCTACATTCGGCAAATCTTTCCCTAAAAATTCCATGTCCAGCCCCGTAGGAAAGGACTTCTCTCGTTCAATTAAGGCATTCTTATAAGAAGACGTTACAATGTGTCTATCTTCAAGAAGGTCAGCAACTTGATTAAAAAGGTCTTCCTGACTGTCGGCTTGCAGACAAAAGACTAAATCTTTATCAAATAACTGATAAAGTTCCATCATATCCCCCCTTCTATTTTGTTTTATTTTGTTTATAAACAAAGTATATCATTATATGCAAACGGTGTCAATAGTTTATTTTGTTTTTTTATGTTATTTTTTGTTTGACAATATTTGTGTGAGATGTTATGATGTTGTTGTGAAATAAAAAAAGGAGGTATAACAATGAAAGTTATACTAGGTACAGACCGTGATGGTTTTGAGTTAAAAAATAAAGTAAAAACTCATTTACTCCAACTTGGTTATGACATTAAAGATCTCAACGAACAAGAAGGTGCTGCTGATTTTGTCGACTCGACAGACGCTCTTGTTGAAGAATTACGAAAAGATGATACTACCCGTGGTATTTTGTTTGACCGTTTTGCAGTTGGTTCTTATATGGTTGCGAATAAACACCGTGGGATCATTTGTGCTGCTGTTTCAGATGAGCATTCTGCCATGATGACCATTCGCCACAATTCTACACGCATTATCACTCTCGGTACAGCTATTCTCGGTGAAGAATTGGCAAATGCCTGTGCAGAAGCTTATTTAAAAGCTGACTATGATGCTGGGCGTCACCAAGTTCGCATTGATATGCTTAATAAATTATGTTAAAGGGTAGGAGGAAAAATTATGAAAATCGCTCTCGGCTGTGACCATATCGTAACAGATACAAAAATGAAAATTTCTGAACATTTAAAAGACCTCGGTCATGAAGTCATTGATGTCGGAACCTATGACTTTCACCGGACTCATTACCCAATCTTTGGTCGTCTGATTGCAGAAAATGTTGTTTCAGGAAAAGCTGATCTTGGAATTGCCCTTTGCGGTACAGGAGTCGGTATTTCTGCTTCTGCTGACAAAGTTCCCGGTACTCGTGTAGCTCTTGTTGGTGACGTTCTAACCGCACACTATGCAAAGAAAGAACTCAATGCAAATATCATCGCTTTTGGTGGACGTATTCTTGGTCAAAATCTTATTCACAATATCGTTGATGTCTTTCTTGAAACAGAGTATGAACCAACAGAAGCCAACAAACAATTGATTGAAAAAATCGATAATAGCATTGAAGTTAGCCCTGAAATCGCTAAAAATGACCATATTTTCGATGAAGAAAATGCTAAATGGGCTCGCGGTGAATACCACGACTAAAAACTCAATACTCAGAAAATCAGGCTCAGTCTAATATGGACGAGGCCTGTTTTTTAATAGGATGTATCAATACCGCACGAAAGATACAAAACAAAAATCACCTGCTCCTATATGAACAGGTGATAAAAATATTAACTATAAAACATTTGTATATGATTTATACTTTTCCTTGACCTTTGGTGAGATATGATCATCTGTGATTACTGCATCCAAACCATCCAACTGATAGAAACAATAGAAAGAATAGCTGTCAAATTTGCTATTATCTGCCACAATGTACTTTTCAATCGCATTGTTCAAGATAATGGCATTGCCATTTCCTTCTTCTTCATTGGCAGTCGTGACATTATGACCGTCAATTCCATTGACACCAATAAATGCTTTAGAAACTTTGATTTCTTTCAATAATTTATTAGCAAATTGTCCGACAAACGTTTGTGTTTTCACCCGATAACGACCGCCAATCAGAATAATGTCACAATTGGGATTATCTTTTAATTTTTCAAAAATAGGAAGCGAATTTGTCACAATACTCACACTTTTATCAGCCAAATAATCTCCGATAAAATCCGTCGTTGTTCCCGAACCGATAAAAACTGTATCACCAGAAAAAATCAAATTGGCACATTTTTGAGCAATTGTTCGTTTTTCTTCAATATTTAACATTGTTTTTTCAGTATGGGAGGCTTCGTTCAAGCCATTTTTTACTTTTTTATGAGCTCCTCCATGAACACGAGTCAACAAACCTTGCTTTTCCAAGTCAATCAAATCACGACGTATTGTCATATCTGTTACATCTAGTAACTCTTTTAATTTCTTGACAGAAACCACTCCTTGCTGATCCAATTCTTGGAGAATCACTCTATGCCGTCCTTCTTTCATTTTGTCTCCTCTCTAGTTTTATATAATTTTATTCCTCAAATATATTATACAACAATTTATTCATTTTGAAAAATTAATAACAATATTTTTTTGATTTTTGTAAAATATTGTTTGACTTTGTTTTATTTGTGTTCTATAATTAAACTATACAAAACAAAAGGAGTCTAAAGATGACAACAAAACAAGAAAAATTAAAACGTTTATGTGATAAAAACAGAATTATCGGCGCTTTGGCTATTGACCAACGAGGGGCTTTGCGTCGTATGCTTGGTGAAGACACTCCAGTTGAGCAATTGGAAACCTTTAAAGTGCTAGTTTCGAAATACTTAACAAAATACGCTTCTTCTATCCTTCTTGATCCAGAGTTAGGTTGGAAAGCGGCGGAAGCTCGTGATAAAAACGCTGGATTATTAGTTGCCTATGAAAAAACAGGTTATGACAAAACTGTTCCCGGTCGCTATCCTGACCTCGTAGAAAATGTCTCCGTCCAACGTCTCAAAGCAAACGGTGCTGATGCTGTGAAAGTCTTACTCTATATAGATATTGACGAAGATAGAGCAGTCAATGACGTCAAAGAAGCCTTTATTGAGCGAATAGCTTCTGAATGCAAAGCAGAAGACATACCTTTTTTCCTTGAGTTAGTTTCTTACGATGCCAAGGTGACGGATGAAAAAGAATATGCTAAACTCAAACCTCGCAAAGTCATTGAAGCAATGAAGCTTTACTCACAAGAACGATTTGGTGTAGATGTTCTCAAAGTTGAAGTTCCAGTCAATATGAAATATGTTGAAGGATTCGCAGAAAATGAAGTTCTTTACACCAAAGAAGAAGCTGCTGCCTTCTACAAAGAACAAAGTGATGCCACTTCTCTTCCATTTATTTTCTTATCTGCTGGAGTATCCGCACAGCTTTTCCAAGATACACTTCGCTTTGCTAAGGAATCCGGCTCAACTTTCAACGGTGTCCTTTGCGGTCGTGCAACTTGGGCTGGTGCTACCAAAGCCTATCAAGAAGGTGGCGAAGCTGCTACAATTAAATGGCTTGAAACAATAGGTAAACAAAATATCGTTGAATTAGATGCAGTTCTCCAAGAGACTGCTACGCCTATTGTATTTAAATAACTTTGTATCTCCTTATAAAAACATAAAAAGACGAACTTCTATTCGCCTTTTTATTATTGTATAATTACTTATCACCTTTATTACGGATGACAAATCCTGTTTTCTTCTCACTTGAAGTATTACGAGGTTTTTTGTGGTCTTTGCGGTAACGCTTTTCTTTGTCAAAGCGATCGTGGCGACCACCCTTTTTGTAATTGTCACGCCCATTAGTACGGTCACGACGATCATTACTACGACGCCCATTTTTGCTGTTACGATTGCCTTTATTAGCTCCCGAAACATACTTAAATGGTAATGGCTTTTCACGCGCAATTTCTACTTCTGGTAGAGTGTCTGGATCTTGTACGGTTAAGGTCAATATATATAAAGCCAATTCCTCCGGTGTAAATTCAGCTGCCAGCTTGCGAGCATCTTTGCCAAACTTTTCAAATTGGTTGCGAATACTTTCATCTGCAAAATCTCGCTCAATCTTTTTGAGTGCAACTTTTTTCTTAGCTTGAAAGGCTTCTTGCGCTGTAGCGGGTTTCATGCCTTTCATGCGTTTTTTAGTGAGCCTTTCAATAATTTGAAGATAGCCCATTTCATTGGGAGCCACAAAAGTGATTGACTGACCGTGCTTACCAGCACGACCTGTACGACCAATGCGATGAACATAACTTTCAGGGTCTTGCGGAATATCATAGTTATAAACATGAGTGACGCCCGAAATATCGAGACCACGAGCCGCCACATCTGTCGCGACCAAAATGTCAAGGTTATCATTTTTAAAATCCCGAAGAACACGCAGACGTTTCCCTTGATCGAGATCCCCATGAATCCCTTCCGCACGATAGCCACGCAGTTTTAATCCTCTTGTTAACTCATCAACACGGCGCTTAGTACGCCCAAAAACGATAGAAAGTTCTGGTTGTTCCATATCCATGAGACGTGTCATGGTATCAAATTTTTCATTTTCTTTTACACGGATATAATATTGATCCACCAGTTCTGTTGTCAATTCTTTTGCTGCAATTTTGACATGTGTTGGCTCTTTCATAAACTTCACGCCAATCCGCTTGATAGCATCTGGCATAGTAGCTGAAAAGAGAAGGGTCTGACGCTCTTCCGGCACGCGTGAGATGATTGCTTCAATGTCTTCTAAGAAACCCATATTGAGCATTTCATCCGCTTCGTCTAAAATAAGCGTTTCTACATGATTGAGTTTCAGTGCTTTGCGCTTAATGAGGTCTAATAAACGTCCTGGAGTTCCAACGACAATGTGCGCGCCTGAACGGAGAGCCTTGATTTGCTTTTCAATGCTAGATCCACCATAAACCGAGCGAACTTTCACTCCTTTGCTTCGACCAAAGCGGAAGAGTTCCTCTTGACTTTGAACAGCCAATTCACGAGTTGGTGCAATGACTAAAGCCTGAACAACAGGATTTTCTGTGTTAATTTTTTCGAGAGTTGGAAAACCAAAAGCAGCTGTCTTTCCTGTACCAGTCTGAGCTTGTCCAATCACATCTTTTCCTGCCATAGCAAGCGGGATTGTTTGTTCTTGGATTGGACTGGCTTCAACAAAGCCTGCTTTTTCAATTTCTGCTAACAATTCAGCAGACAAATGTAATTCATTAAATTTCAATTTTTTCTTCTTTCTAAAAAGGTAGTGCGAAGCTACCTTATAAAACATATTTTGCTTTCTCATTCAGTAAATTTGATACCAGTATTCCAATAGAAAAGACTTTATCTTAATTACTTGCCAAAAGCAACTGAGAAAGCTGACTATTTTGTAACTTATCTAGTATAACACAAAGAATGATAAAAAGATAGGATTTCTGCTAACTTTCTTTTTTTATATAAGATTTAACTTGAAAATGTACTATTTTCTTTTATAATGAAAAAAATAAAAAAGAGTCGCTATGAATAAGTTTTTACGCTTTGCCTTTATCCTACTGATTGTAGCCATGCTAAGGGCTGCTGTTATTCAAATTTTCCAACCCCAACTTTTGGGTTCTGACTCAGCTTACGGTCTTTCCGTCTACTGGCAGCGAGAAATCGACTTTTGGAACTTAGCCCTTCTGCCTCTGCTGATTGGTGTTCTCATTAAATATGACTGGTTTTATCTGCGTCTAGTACTCTTAGCACTAATTCTTGGCGGGCTAGGCTTTGGAACCAACCATCTGCTAGGCTACCTACAACTGCCTAATAATGCCAACCTTCTAGGCTGGCTAGAAAACTATTTTTTGGTTCTGCTCCGGCTGCTGGGCTGGTATTTGGAAAGCAAAAAAAGAAATAAAAGTGATGAAGCTAGGTCCTAAATTGGGGTAAGGCTACATCATTTTTATTTTTTATTAGCCAACCATTTCAAAGCTTTGGTCAATACAATCCAAAGAATAAGACTGATAATAACTATATAAATCCAAGCATTTTTATCATTAGACAACGGAAGTGGCACATTCATACCAAAGAATCCCGTGATAACTGCTAGGACTGCTAGGAGAACTGAAATGATTGTTAAAACAGTCAAATTATCATTCAGATTGTTGTTCAAAATATTGTTGTAAGAACCTGACAATTGACTGAGAACCTGAGAAATCAAGTCTGTCATTGCTACTAATTGGCGAGCTTCAATCATGACATCGTCAAACTGCTCTTTCTCAATTTCATCTAAATGACGATAAAGTGCATGTCCTTTAATGTGCTCTAACAGCATACGATTTTGCTTTGCAGCTGCTACCAAGTAGACTATGGAAGTTTCCAAGTCTGCTAAAGCAAAGAGATTTTTCTTAGTGGTTGTTTTGTGCAATAGACTATTGATGTTATCCTTTGTTTCATCCATTTTTTCAATTACAGGATAATAAGAATTACACACTAATTCTAAACTAGCAAATAGAAATTTATAAACTGTTACAGGCTCATGGTGTTCGACATAATTTTTCATCATATCTACAACATAAGTATTTGCTTTATTGCTAACTGTTAAGAGTTTATCTTTCTGTACAATAAAGGTCATAGGAATAGTTTCATAATAATCCTTATCCCTTTTTAAGTTTAATACGTTGAAAATAAAAACGACTGTTCCTGTTTCACGATTGTAGTCCATGTGGGCGCGTTCATTTTTATCCAGTGCATACTCAATGGTTTCTTCATCAATATTGTATTCCTTATAAGAATCTGGATGTTGACTTAAAATATCTGCATCTAAGTTTATCCAAGACATTCCATCTTTTAATTCTTTTTCAATAAACACCCTTTTCTCCTTTATTGACTTTTAATATAAAGAATTGAAAAAGATGCTCAATTCTTCACCAATCGTTATTACACTTCTTTATCTATCTAAACGCTTAAGATTCTAACAAACAAACTCACTTAAAACCCAGTTCTGTTTCAAAAATTATTATGAGAAAGCTCGAATAATAGCGTAATTTTCAAACTTTGCTCATATGCCGTGCAAGTCTCACATTTTCTTTAACTGAGTTCAAACTAAATCCTCGGAAAATAGATAAATCCTCCTAGAAGCAATCGCTTCTTCGTCAGATTTCCTAATTTTCTGTCGGATTTTTAACGCTCTCACATCTTCTCTTCCAACTTGACATCTGGATATTTATCGGCAAACCAGCGCAAGGCAAAGTCATTTTCAAAGAGAAAGACAGGCTGGTCAAAGCGGTCCTTGGCTAAAATATTGCGGCTGGAGGACATACGCTCGTCCAGATCATCTGGTGAAATCCAGCGAACAGTCTTTTTACCCATGGGTGTCATGACTACTTCGGCATTGTATTCATTTTCCATGCGGTGCTTGAAGACTTCAAACTGAAGCTGGCCGACAGCTCCCAACATGTACTCACCAGTCTGGTAGTTGGTGTAGAGCTGGATGGCTCCTTCCTGAACTAGCTGCTCGATTCCCTTATGGAAGGACTTCTGCTTCATGACATTTTTAGCTGCAACCTTCATGAAAATTTCTGGGGTAAAAGTTGGAAGCGGTTCAAACTCAAATTTGTTTTTACCGACAGTCAAGGTATCGCCAACTTGGTAAGTGCCGGTATCGTAAACCCCAATGATATCTCCAGCCACCGCATTTTCTACATTTTCACGTGACTCAGCCATAAACTGGGTGACATTTGAGAGTTTGACAACTTTTTTGATACGGGTCAGATTCACACTCATGCCGCGCTCAAATTCACCCGATACGATGCGGACAAAAGCGATGCGGTCACGGTGTCTTGGATCCATATTGGCTTGGATTTTAAAGACAAATCCTGAAAAATCCTTATCCAGCGGGCTGATTTCCTGATTGTCTGTGGTTTTGTGTCCGTGAGGTTCTGGTGCAAACTCCAAGAAAGTGTCAAGAAAAGTCTGCACTCCAAAGTTGGTCAGGGCTGAACCAAAGAAGACAGGGGTTAATTCCCCATTAAAAATAGCTTCCTGTGAAAATTCATTTCCCGCTTCCCGTAGGAGTTCAATATCCTCTAAAACCTGAGCATAAAATGGGTTGTTGCCAAATATTTTTTCTCCCTCTTCGATGCTGGCAAAGCGCTCATCACCCTTATAAAGCTCCAGTCGCTGATTGTGCAAATCATAGAGACCTTCAAAGGATTTCCCCATCCCAATTGGCCAATTCATCGGATAGCTGGCAATGCCAAGTACTTCTTCTAATTCTTCCAGCAAATCAAGGGGTTCACGCCCGTCGCGGTCCAGTTTATTGATAAACGTAAAGACTGGGATATTGCGGTGTTTGACAACTTCAAAGAGCTTTTTAGTCTGAGCCTCAATCCCTTTGGCAGAGTCCACCACCATGACTGCGGCATCCACGGCCATGAGGGTGCGGTAGGTATCTTCTGAAAAATCTTCGTGCCCAGGTGTATCAAGAATATTGACCCGTTTTCCGGCATAGTCAAACTGCATGACAGAAGAGGTCACTGAAATCCCCCGCTGCTTCTCAATATCCATCCAGTCAGATTTTGCAAAGTTCCCGGTCTTCTTACCCTTGACCGTACCCGCTTCACGAATCTCACCCCCAAAATAGAGCAATTGCTCTGTGATAGTTGTTTTACCGGCATCTGGGTGAGAGATAATTGCAAAAGTTCGGCGTTTTTTTATTTCATCTTGAATCGTCATTATATCCTCTTTTTCTTTTTTATACTTTTTCTTTCGATTTCTGTGAAAATTCTTATTACATTGGACTGCTCCTAACTTGTTTTAACTTACCTATTATAGCGGATTTAAAGGATTTTTTCAATTGCTTAGAACATATAAAAAATCGCTCTGTTTGAACTGCACCCCAAAAGTTAGATTTTTTCTGTCTAACTTTTGGGGTGCGGTTCAGTTCGAGCGATTTTCTGTTTCTTAATATAAGAAACTATATTTTAGAATCTCACAATCACACTAGCAAAGAGAAAAATTACTAATATCATGATTAAAACCAGTAAATAGATAATCCGTTGTTTCCTCATTTGAAGTTCTTCTTTTTCTTCTGATGTCATGGAAAAAATAGCCTTGTTTCGTTTTAATAAGTACAAAATCAATCCTTCTCCCCCTCGACCGCCAGTTGCCAAGAATCCCCAGAATTTAGGATGTTTCATCCCGCGAACCACAGCGTCTAATTCAACTAGTTTAAACAATTGATACACAAACAGCCCATTTGCTACGATGAGCAAACCAATCAAGGTCAATAGATACCAAGTCATGGTAGAACCTCCTATATTTTACGAATAATCTGCACCAGAATATACCCACTTGTCCCGGTTACCAGCGCCACTGCCAACAAGGTCAGTAGATAACTATTAGAGATTGGAGTGATAAAAATAAAGAAAAGAAACAGTAAACAAATATTACATATAAAGGCCAGCAAAATCTTTTTGTTGCTCTTTACAACGTTTGTCGAATCCTCTAAGTGCTGAATCATGCGCTCATATCCTTTCAGCAATTCATCCAAACTAACCTGATACAAATCACTTAACTGCAAAACATACAAAATATCCGGATAAAATTTTTCTGTTCCCCAATTTGAGATGGTTTGTCTAGATACATTTAATTTTTCTGCGACATTTTCTTGTGTCAAACCACTCATCTGACGTGCTTCTTTTAATTTTTTCCCAATTTCCATTATCCCACTCCTATCTTTCTACCTTTATTTTACTATTTTCGTTTATAAAATCTAGCAAAATTTTTTTACATTTAGAAAAAATCCTGCCAAATAAACTTGACAGAAGATGTAATGCTTAAAGCTTTAAACTAATTTTGATTGCTTTTTCCATCGCCTTTTAAAATATTCATCAAAAAGGAGCAAAGTGGTAGCCAGAACCAGTGAGACAAGTACGTAGTTCACCCAGATTCGGTCTCCTTTTATAAGCGGGGGATGAGTCATCAATCCATAATTTCCACCAGTTACGGCATTGACACCAACTAAAAACAAATCCAAAGCAAATGTGTAGCCCACAATCTCATACTTCTTCAACAGCTGCTTGTCATAGTGGTTGATAAGATAAACCAGCGAATTAACCAAGAGACAGTAATGCCCCAGAAGAAAAGAAAAGCTGGTGATATGCGGAAAATCATAGGGGTCAAAAACTGGATAACCAATGGCAAAAATCGCCCCGCTGACACCTAAAAGTGCAAAATACTGCTTGCTTCGGCATTTATCTGGCAGCAGCAACATGGCAAACATGGCTAAGCGGCAATGATAAAAAGGCAGATTATTTACAAATGAAATATGGAAACCAAAATACCAAGAATAAAGTATAACTAATTGAAAAGCTTGTAAATATTTAAAAGTTTTTTGATACAATGGGTTTTGCGCATAGTGAACTGAAATGTAAATGAGGAACAAGAGAATTCCTATCATCGTCACATAGCTCATAGCAGAAATGGGAGGTGGTGCTGTCTTTTGAGTTGTTAAAAAATTAGGGAACTATATACCAGTTTACACCAAACAGAATATGTAGAAATTTCGGTAATAAATATTATTCCCAATTGTCAAGTCAAGTGCATTATTTAACAGTGCATGTATATATGCTTTTCCTTTATTTTGCAACTCGGTTTCAAATCTATCCATATTGTCATCTAATATATGGTCTAAATTTTTAATCAACTCTCTATTGGGGTCAAAATAAATATCAGCAGGATTACTAAAAAAATGAGGAACTTTTGGGGTTACTTCAAAATGGTTCAAAAAATCCCAATCAGAAACTTTTCTAAAACCGTATAAATGCCAATAATACTCTTCGCTACTATCAAAAGTGTTAAAAAGACATATAATATCCTCTCCATTTTCTGTTAACAATCCTGTATTAAAAGAAGCATAAGATTCATCCTTATTTACAACAACATATTCCTCTCCTAATTCAAATGCTCTACTAAATGTATGTATCACATAACTGTATAAGATATTGTTCTCTTTAATTGAATTAGCTGAAGTCCAGTTCTCGCTTTCTGCTAACTCGCTTAATTCTTGAAGTTTGGAGTTTAAACTTTCTGGTCTTCCTAAAAATGCAAAATTCCAAATCATTTCGTCCGAATTTTTATCTTTAGCCAAATAATCTTTAAGTGCTTTCATATAGTTTACTTCCTTCATTTTAATATATCTCTATTATATCTATATCAAAATTTTTAGATTTCGTGTAGTAGAACTTTACATTTTTATTGACAAACATTCCTGTTTTCGGTATAATACAATCAAGAAGTAAGGAGTACCAGTAATGAAGTTTGAATTTAAGTCACTATTTGATTTACAATCAGCTTTTCCTGATGAACAGTCATGCATAGACCATTTAGAAAATATGATTTGGGGCGATGTGATTATCAGCCCTTTTGATGCTACTTCAAAGGTTTATAAGTGCAAAGGAAATAAATACCGTTGTAAAAATACTGGCAAATACTTCAATATCAAGACTGGCACTCTTTTTGACAATACCAAAATTGAACTGCGTAAATGGTTCATGGCGATTTGGCTTGTAACCTCCCACAAAAAAGGGATTTCTTCAGTGCAACTATCAAAAGATATTGGTGTTACTCAAAAAACGGCATGGTTTATGTTAGAACGTATTCGCAAATGTTTTGGTACTGAAAATAACAATAGCCTTGATGATGTTGTAGAAGTTGATGAAACCTATATTGGCGGTAAAAACAAGAACCGTCATAACTCAAAGAAAGTCAAAAATGCACAAGGACGTTTGCTGAAGGACAAATCCGCAGTAGTTGGTATGGTACAACACCAAGGGAAAGTCAACACTCATCATGTGCCAGATACAAAAACGAAAACATTGACTGAGCAAATCGTCAAATATGTCAAAGAGACTGCACAACTTTACACGGACGAATGGCTAGGTTATAATAAAGTGGCTAAGATGTATCAACATGACTTTGTAAATCACGGTGCTCGTGAGTATGTACAAAGCGATGTCTATACTAACACGATTGAAGGCTTTTGGGCTGTATTGAAACGTGGCGTATTAGGGATTTATCACTCATGGTCTAAAAAATATCTTCAGGACTATGTAGATGAGTTTGTTTTCCGTTATAACACTCGTGATTATTCGGATAGTCAGCGTTTTAATCTTTTACTTTCAAATGTCTGTGTCCGTACTAAATATAGGGAGCTGATTTATGGCTACTAATACACTAAGCGATTTACATTTTGAGTTAGAAAGGTCTATCGCACGAAGAGTTGATAGCAAGCTGATTGGCTATCAAGTTAGTCTTTCTGATAGATTTTATGACAAGTATACAAAATTCTGGGATAAAAAGTATAGTTTTGATTTTGTTACTAACCATCGCTCTTTTTATGCTCAGCTAACGAAAACTTGTGTTTATGATGCGTTGAAAGAAAGCATCAAAAAAGTGGATAGAAAAGCAATTGCTAGACACATAGCGGAGCTGGAAGCTTTGATTGATGTCGCCGAAAGCAAAGAGGAATTTCAGAACTTTTTCAAGAAAAAGTATCGTCTGAAATTCCCTGATTTGAGTGACTGTGTTTATCCAAAGAAAAAAGAACTATCTGATTTTGATAAGAAACTCTGGATAGCCATGCACTATAACCCTAGAGATAACAAGGGGGAACAATAATGATAACATGGTATGATTATATGGTAAGAGCCAGCGAACATGCTGGAAGTGACGGCGACTTATGGTTTCGTTACCTCTACAAAGTTATTCAAGATGACGAAACAAAACTGACTGATGAGGATGTGGAACAACTATTGAAAAATCCTAGTCTAACTCCTTTCCAAAAAATAACTCTTCAGGATGCTTTGACAGAAGGCACTCATACTAGAAAGCATGTCTTGCAAGCAAACCGTAAAAGTCAGCCCAAAGATATTCTAAAGCTGTTTAGAGAGGGGAATTATGGATAAGAAAGTTTTATTTGAAGCCCTCAATACAGAACTAGCCAAGGAAAATATTGACCTAGAAATTATCTGTGTTGGTGGGTTTGTTCTGGAGTATTACAATCTCCGAGGGACACAAGATGTCGATGCCTTTTATCAAGAAGATGCCAAAATCAGAAGCATTATTGAGAAAGTTGGTAATGATTTCGGAGTAAATGAACCTGATGAGTTATGGCTGAACAACAATGTTGCAAATATGAATAAACTACCGCCACGGTCTATCTGTGAGAAGGCATTTAGCTATTCAAATCTAACTATTCTTGTACCACCACTATCTTACATTCTCGGAATGAAACTAGACAGCGGACGAGATAGAGATAGGCAGGATGCTGGGGAAATTATTAAACTAGTGAAAATTCGTTCTATAAAAGATGTTATCACTAAACTAAAAGAATATGGATTTCAACCCGATATTTCGATGGTTTTAGAAGTCTTTGAAATCGCCTATGGTATGGAGTGGTTGGCAGAGTATATGAGAGAATACTCTGAAGAGTTTAGACATTATTAAAAGACGATTTCCGTTTGGAAGTCGCCTTTTTTTGATAGTCTTGAATACTATATGTTGTACCTAGTGTAAACTGGTATATAGTTCCCAAAAATTATTCAGCACAGCTTAATTTTCCTGTCTTACTGTTTCTTCTTGTTCTTGTCTAATTTGTTTAAAAATCAAAGAAACCACGAAAATTGCTAAAATCAAGGTCAATGAAACAAAAATATAATTAGCAATCATTCCATGACTTCCAACTAAAGGTGGTACTTTCAAAAAACCATAATTTCCGCCACTCACCAGATTTACAAATATCAATAAAAGATTCATACTAAAGCTAATCTCTACAATTCGCCGTAAATTCAACTGCTCACTATCATAATGATTCAGCAAATATGTGAGAGAATTTCCCAAAAGAGCATAGTGACCAATCAAATAGGAGGCTAAAGTGATGTGAGGAAAAGCAAATGGGTCAAATAAAGGATAGACAAATGCACAAATAGGTCCAAACACTCCTAAAAGCGCAAAATACTGTTTATAGGTTGAAGAATCAGGCAGAAACAAAATAGCAAACATCGCCAATCTGCAATGATAAAAAGGAAGTGATTCAGAAATTGGTGACAAGGTCACAATATACCAGCCATAAAGCACTAAAATTTGTAAACCTTGTACAGCTTTCAAAAAGTTCTGATAGCGCCTGTTTTTATGATATTTTACAGCACTATACATGACATAAATGATTCCTAAAAACATCATTCCATACCAAAATGGAGTTAATTGAGGGGCCTCCGTTTTATGACTTGTAAAAAATTCTTGTAGATTCATCTCCTACTCATCCATCCTATTACTTAATTCTTTAATAACACTCAGCTTTCTTGTTGTGGCGACAATACCTAACTTCTTTTCAAGAAAATTATTATTTAACTTCTTTTTTCTGGCAGCTCTTGGTAAATACATATAAAGGCAAGCTTCTCCAACTGCAAATATTTCGTCTGTAAAGTTCATTGCTTGTAGTTCTGCCAATTGCTCCGTTGGAATGTGATTGTTTGTAAAAACGAGATGAATCCGTGACGAATCCAACTCCTCAGAAAAGGGATTTCCTAAAATAGCCCTTTCTAAATCGGACTTTTCTTTTACGATAATGGATAAATTTGCACCAATGTTTTCCAATATCACCTGATGCATGTGTTGGGCTAATTCTTCAGCTGGTAGGCTTGTTTCGCAAATCACATTGCCTGATTGAATATAACTTGAAACATTATCTAAACCAGATTGTTCCAACATTTGAACCAACTCACTCATCTTAGGGATCCGATTTGGTCCTGTTGGCATCACGCCACGAAGGAGGGCAAGATACTGTACTTGACGGTTACTCTTCATTCTCCAATTTCTCCACTAGACTGGCTAAGTTCATAGAATTACTTCCTTTTATCAGCAATTGGTCCGTTGGTTTGAGCGCTTCTTTAACAGCCTTGACTAAGTCAGAAAATTGATCTTTTTCAGCATTTTTTACAAAATAATGGGCTTTCCCAGGCGGGAAAATTTCCTTAGCATAGGCAAATAGAGCAGCCATGTCCTCTCCATAAAGGAAAATTTCTGAGAGAATTTCTGGATTTAGGCTGGTTATCATGGCACCGTGCATTTGTTTAGAATCAGCCCCCAATTCTTTCATATCAGCTAAAACTGCCAGTTTCCGACCTTTTTCATTAAACGGAATCGTTGAAAATGTCTCCAAAATCAATCGCATAGCGGTTGGATTGGCATTGTAAACATCTGAGAGGATATCCGCACCATTTTTAGCTTTCTTCCATTCGGTTCGATTTCGTGTTAATTCAAGCGTGGCAAATGCTTTTTGGATCTTATCTTGTGTTACTCCTTCTTTCAACGCCACATAAGATGCAATCATGGCATTTGTTGCATTGTACTTCCCAGTTACTGGAAGGTCAATAGCGTTATCTAAGAAATTGGTTTCAAAAGTCAAACTATCTTTTCGTTCTTCTAATTTCGTTAGGAAAATATCTTCGTCTGGACCAAAACGGACTACACTTTGCTGGCTCGGTAGAAAATCATTGATAATCTTGTCCGCTGGAATGATTAAAAGACTCCCGTCTTTCATGCCGTTGGCAATTTGCATTTTTCCTTTTGCAATTTCATGACGACTTTTAAAGAATTCTAAATGCGCTTCGCCAATCAGCGTCACAATACCTACTTTTGGCTGAGCAATCGTGGACAGAAGGTGAATATCCCCCATGTGATCTTGTCCCATTTCCAAAACCAATTTTTCGGTGTCATCTGGCATGTGTAAAACCGTATAAGGAAGACCAATTTCATTATTGTAGTTTCCTTGCGTTTTATAAGTCTTGTAAGTTGTTGACAAGAGGTGAGCCAGCATATCTTTGGTCGTCGTCTTACCGTTAGAACCTGTGACCGCAAAGACATCTACCTTCATTTTTTCCAGATAATACTGTGCCAAACGCTGCAACGCTGCCAATACATCATCAACTAAAATAGAAGGATAGTCGTCCAATTCTTTTTCTGACAAGGTTGCCACAGCACCATTTTCAAATGCTGTCGCAATAAAGTCATGCCCGTCACGTGCTCCTTTAAGAGGCAAAAATAAATCCCCTTCTTCAATCAATCGGCTGTCAAATTCTACATTTCTAAATGTACAATTCGGAAATTGATGAACATCATTTTTGGCTTTCAATACAGAAGCTACTTCATAGAACGTTAATTGCATTTTTCTCACCTATATGTCTTAAATTTCTCTAACTCTCTCATTATACCACAGAATAACCTACTTTTACACATACTAGCTAAAGACATACTAAAACAATAGAAAAAAGAACCTTTCGGTTCTTTCAATCTTGTCTCACAATAAATGTTTTTCATGTTTTGTAAACGTTTCTTGGGCTAAAAGGACTAATTTCTCAATCAAATCCGTATAAGAAATGCCCATATTTTCCCAAAGCAGCGGATACATCGACCATTGAGTGAAACCTGGCATCGTATTTAGCTCATTAAGGAGAATCTCGCCCTTATCAGTATAAAAGAAATCGCAACGAGATAAACCAACACCGCCGATAGCATGAAATGCTTTTTCAGCATATTGACGCATAGTGGCAATGACATCTTCTGATAGTTTTGCAGGAATATCCATGGTGATTTTGTTGTCAATGTACTTGGCTTCGTAGTCATAAAAAGCAACATCTTTCACTACCTCACCTGGCAGACTGCTTTTGGCTCCTTTATTTCCAAGCAAACCGACTTCAATTTCACGCGCATTGACACCTTGCTCAATTAAGACACGGCTATCATATTTGAAAGCCAGCTCAAGAGCAGAGCGCAATTCATCTTGATTTTCAGACTTAGAAATGCCGACGCTAGAACCCATATTGGACGGTTTGGTAAAAACTGGATAGGTCAGATTGGTCTCTACTTCTGCAATCTTTTCGTCTATGTTTTCCCCTTCAATCACTGCTACATAGGGAACTTGCGGAATGCCAGCAGAAGCTAATACACGTTTAGTCGTGATTTTATCCATAGCCACACTCGACGAAAGAATATTGCAGCCAACATAAGGCATTTTCAACACTTCAAGAAATCCTTGAATAGACCCATCTTCTCCCATTGGACCATGAAGAACTGGGAACACAACTGCCCCTTCTTCGTAAACGTCACTCGGCTTAATTTTTTGACTCTCAATGACGGTATCATTGGTCATCAATTTTTCATCAGCAGCCGGTTTCTTTGAAAATTCTTGCGTCTTGATGAAATCACCTGCTTGTGTGATGAAATAAGTCTTCACAAAAAATTTATCATAGTCAATCGCACGCATGACACTCTCCGCTGATAAGACAGAGACCTTTCTTTCCGCACTGCGACCACCGTAAAGGAGAATAATTTGTTGTTTTGCCATTTTTATACCTAACCTTCTTATCTTAAAAGAAATCTACAAATTTAATCGCTTTTTAGTATATCATATTTTAGATTGTTTTTGAATAGAAAAAGAGCTTCCATTTTCTGTTAAAGGAAAGCTCTATTTTCTTTTTTACAATTCTGTGCGATTCTCAATAGCCCGAAGCAGCGTCACTTCGTCTGCATATTCAATATCAGAACCAACTGCTAATCCACGAGCCAGGCGCGTGACCTTGATACCAGCTGGTTTTAACACCCGCGAGATATACATGGAAGTCGCTTCACCATCTGCTGTCGCATTGGTTGCCACAATTACCTCTGTTACCTCACTATCCATCAACCGTGTAATGAGACTTTTCAGATTGATGTCATCAGGCCCAACACCATTCATAGGAGAAATCAATCCCTGCAAAACATGGTACAAGCCATGGTATTCTTGAATATTTTCCATAGCAGAAACATCTCGGCTATCTTCTACAACCAAAATAGTAGATTGATCACGTGTCTCATCGGTGCAGATAGCACAAGGATCATCATCTGTTAGATTACCACAAATAGAACAATAGGTCAGCTCACGTTTTGCTGCAAGCAAATTTTTAGCAAATTCATTGACATCATCATCACTCATACCAATCGTATAAAACGCCAAACGCGTTGCTGTTTTTATACCAATTCCTGGTAATTTAGAAAAGCTATCAATCAATTTTGCAATCGGTGTTGGATAAAGCATAGTATCCTTTCTAATTCATTGGATGTTGTTGTTGATACAAGTTAATAATATCACGAGTTATACTATGGCTAACGGTTGACGATAAGTTTGTATTATGCGGGAACACAACTGCCACTGCAATCTGCGGGTTGTTACTTGGCGCATAAGCCACTACATTCGTATTAATGGCTTCCCTTCCACCCGCAAAGGTTTCTGCTGTCCCTGTTTTGGCGCTAATCGGCACTGCTTCACCTTGTGACAAAGTACGCCCTGTAGTAAATCCGCTTGTACCATGAACTACTTGATAAAAACCTTGTCGAATCAAATCCATATTCTCTTTTGAAATATCAACTTTATTCAGCTCTTTGGTTGACTTGGATTCAATCAGCTTTCCAAGCCCGCCCGTCTCATTATTGTCATAAATTCCTTCTACTAAGTGTGGTGCAATACGAGTACCGCCATTAGCCACCGTTGCAGCATATTGCGCCAACTGCATTGGAGTATAGTTATCAAACTGCCCAAAAGCATTGGTTAAGTAGTTCGCAAACGTATATTTCTTAGGTGTGTAACCTTCTGATTCACTTGGTAAATCAATTCCTGTAGATGCTCCCAAACCATATTGAGCAAAAGCTTTACGCAATTTGTCCATAGAGGAATCCAAATTCGTCAAATCAATCGCCATATTGGGCGTATAAGGCGTTCCCATCATATTTAAAGCTAGTTGAACCATATAAGTATTGGATGAATATTCTAGTGCCTCTAAAGCCGTAATTTGACGAGCTCCATATTGTGTGAACCAAGAAGTGATGGCAGAGGAGCCTCCAAAAGAAATTGGTTGATCCGTCATGACTTGATTTCCTGTGATGGCTCCAGATTCCCAGCCAGCTGTTAAAGTAGCTCCTTTCACCACAGAACCCGGTACAAAGTTGTTCATAATCGTTCCAAGAGAGTCTGTTGTTAGTTCTCCTGTATTGGTATCGTGCTTCAGACCAGCCATAGCTAAAATAGCACCTGTTTTAGGATTCATCGCAACAGCATATACGCCTTCAGAATATGTCGCATTTCCGCTCGCTAATTCCGCACTAAAATACTTTCTCAAAATGTCTTCTACACCGTTCTGAAAAGCTAAATCTGTTGTTAATTTTAAATTATTTCCCTTACTACCATTGGAAATATTTTTCACGCTTTCCATATTTCCATTTTTATCAAGATTGATTTCTTTGACTGCGCGTTTTCCTTGAAGTGTAGACTCATATTGTTTTTCCAAATAACTCGTCCCAACACGATCATTAAGGGAATATCCTTTTTTCAAATAAGTATCCACTTCTTCTGCGGGTAGCCCTGCCTTTTCACTTGAAACACTTCCGATAATAGAAGCCAAAGAAGTATCCAACACTTTCCTGTCCCAGCTGGTGGTAATACTGATACCAGACAGTTCTTTCGAGCTAGAGGCGATTGTCGCAATCTGATCAGCTGATAAATTATCCGTACGAATATTTCCCGTTTCAAAATTAGAAATAGCATTCATCTGACTGAACAAATAAATAGCTTTTTTATCTTCATCTGAGTAGTTTAACTTTGCTACATCAACACTCTTAACGGCATTATTATAAATCTTAGACTCTGCCAAACGATTTCCATCTGTACCATATTTTTTATTTTTAGGCAGGTGATTAACGACCTTCTTATAAACCTCGCTGTCTGCCAAATAATAATCTACTTGTTGACGCTCAGTAACATCTGCGTTGGAAATAAAAACCAATGGAAGCAATTTTTGAGCAATTTCTTTAATCTCTGCAGCCGTCATTTTGTTGCTACGTGTGAAAGAGACAACTTGCTTAGTTGTATTCTCAACCAACGGTTTCCCACTCGCATCATAAATCTGACCCCGAACCGAACTGGTTGTCACTTTAGTCTTGCTAGCTGTCGCTAATTTTTTTGTATAAAAATCTCTATGGACAACCTGCATATAGCCCAAACGCACAATTAAACTCATAAACAGTAAAATCACAATTCCAAATAATAAATTCAAGCGTCGTGGAATGGAATGGCTATTAAATGTTCTTTTTTTCTTAGACATGGTATCTCTCATTCTAGTCAAAATGCTATCTTTTATTGTACCATAAATCCACCTAAATGAAGTCGTGGAAAATGGAAAACACTGAGAAAAAACACAAACTAGAAAGAAAAAACTCGCAACACCTTAAAAAGCCCTGCTTGCGCAGAGCTTACAATATTTTATTGGGCTTATTTCCCAAGATAGTATTCGTTTACAAGATTCAATTTATCATCAAATTCAAATACAAGCGGTGGGAAATTAGGAATTTCCACATTCATGATTTCATCATCTGATAATTGTTTGATATGTTTTACAAGGGCACGGATAGAATTACCATGTGCACCTACGAATACATTTTTACCGTCTTTCAAAGCTGGAGCGATTTTATCTTCCCAGAATGGAAGAGCGCGTTCCAAGGTTACTTTCAAGTTTTCTGCATCTGGAATAACAGAGTCATCAAGGTTTGCATAGCGACGGTCAGTATGTGCTGAATATTGATCATCTTTTGCCATAGCAGGTGGCAATACATCATAAGAACGACGCCAAATATGAACTTGTTCGTCACCCCATTTTTCAGCTGCTTCAGCTTTGTTTTGACCTGTCAAACCACCATAGTGACGTTCATTCAAGCGCCATGATTTTTCAACTGGTACCCAAAGTTGATCTGCCGCTTCAAGAGCAAGATTTGTTGTTTTAATAGCACGTGTCAAAACAGATGTGTATGCTTGGTCAAACTCAATACCAGCTTCTTTAATCAATTTACCAGCATCAATAGCTTGTTGCGTTCCCTTTTCAGACAAATCAACATCAGCCCAACCTGTAAAGAGGTTTGCTTTGTTCCATTCAGACTCACCGTGGCGAGCAAAAACTAATTTTACCATTAGAAATTCTCCTTTGATTTTTGAAAACTGTCTCACAGTCACTACTATATTTTACAAAATTTTTTCAAAAAAATCCAGTATCAATGGGAGAATATTTGATTTTTGATAATTTACTTTATTCAAGCGTATACATCAATTCCTTAACTATTTTTCGAGCACTCAGGACAAATTCCGTACATCAAGACTTGTGTCTTTGTAATTTTATAACCTGTTTGTTCTTCAGCTTCGCGCTTCAAATCAGGTATATCTACATCTTCAAAGTCTGCAATTCGACCACATTTTTCACAGACAACATTCAGATGTTCGTGCCCCATAAAATCAAAATAAGTCGTTTTATCATGGCTAATCTTAATTTCTTCTACAAAGCCCTCTTCCACCAAAACTTTGAGATTATTATAAACTGTTGCTAAACTCATATTAGGAAAGTCAGGAAGTAAATCATGATAAATTGCTTCCGCACTTGGGTGTTCATGTGTCCGAATCATATAGGCAATGACTGCCTTTCTAGTCTCTGTAATACGGACTCCCTTTGTTTTCAATCGTTGAATAACGTTTTCATAATCACCTTGATCCGTGAGTTCTAAATAAGGATGTGACTTCATTTCCTACCTGCTCATGATTTTTTCCTTTATTATATCACGAAAATAGAAAAATGCGTATTTAGAATGATTGCAAATAAATGCAAATGATAAAGTTAGTCTCCTTATCTGCCCTTTTACAAGAAAAAAACCTATTGCTCAACGCCGAAACGTTGATACAATAGGCTTTTTAAAATTGCATTATTTAACAGCGTCTTTAAGAGCTTTACCTGCTTTAAATGCTGGTACTTTAGAAGCTGCAATTGTGATTTCTGCACCAGTTTGTGGGTTGCGACCTTTACGAGCTGCACGTTCACGAACTTCAAAGTTACCAAAACCAATCAATTGAACTTTTTCACCAGCTGCAAGGTATTCAGTCACTGCTGCAAATACAGCGTCAACTGCTGCTGCTGAATCTTTCTTAGTCAATTCTGTAGCTTCTGCTACTTTTGCAATCAAATCTTGTTTGTTAGCCATTTAACAAATCCTCCAAAAAATTTTATGAGTTAGCAGTTACTAACTCTAACAAGTATTATCATATCTAAAAATTACTATTAGGTCAAGCACAAAACGAACTTTTTTCTATCTTTCCAAAAATATCCAACTTATTCATAGCGAACAAGAACTGCCCAAGCATTTTCCCCAGTATGTGTTTGGATAATAGAACCCGTTTCTAAAACAGGAATCGGAGCTGTCACAAATTGTTGCAACACCTGTTTCATCTCATTTGCCAACTCAGCAGTCCCTGCATACGAGATTCCAATCTCAGCCACTTTTTTATCTTTTAAGCCTTCAGCTAAATCATTGACCCATTTTTTAAAGGTTTTTACACCACGCCCCTTAACAATCGGTTGTAATTCGTGGTTTTTCATTTGCATAACCACTCGGATATTAAGCAGCGAACTGAGAAGACCAGTCACACGACTAATACGACCGCCTTTTACAAGATTTTCAAGCGTTGAAACACCAATATACAATTCTGTTTTTTCGCGCACTTCTTCGATTTTTGCTAAAATAGCATCAAAGTCTGCACCTTCTTTTGCTAGTTTTGCAGCTTCAACCACTTGAAACTTCAATGCTTGATCCGTAAAGGAGCTATCAATCACTGTTACATCCACATTTGCCAAGGTTGCACCTTGACGTGCAGCTTCGACCGTTCCAGATAAAGCATGCGACATATGAATAGATATGATTTTATCGGCAGTTTCTCCGAGTGTTTCAAAGATTTCTGCAAAAACACCAACTGGTGGTTGACTGGTCTTCGGTAGATTTTTACTTGACTGCATCAGATGAAGAAATTCTCCTTCTTTTAAGTCAGCGTCTGAATAAACAACACCGTCTACCATTACAGACAAAGGGACGATTGTAATCTCTAAATCCTCTACAACTTGCGGTTCAATCGTAATAGATGAATCCGTTACAATTTTGATTTTTGTCATGGTTTTCCTACTTTTATAAATTTTATCTATTTAATTTATTATATCAAAAAAATAACTTTTTGTGGAATAATTTTTCTGGATAAAATATGTAAAAGATGTGTAAGAACCTCTTACTTTTCTAAATAGGCATAATTATTAAATTTTCAGAAAATAATTGACAGTCTTTTATTTTTTTGTTAGCCTAGTGATGTATCTTGCTGAAGCAATTGCTTTTAAGAAAGGGTTGATAAATGAAACAGACAAAATTTTTAGGAATTCTTTGTCTTGCTCTGGTTATGATTTCAATTACAGTTGGTTCTAGCCACTTTTCGTGGTGGCAACTGCTATATGGAGATAAGCAGACCGGTCTGCTATTTTGGGAGTCACGCTTGCCAAGGACAATTAGTATTCTCCTAGCAGGCTCTAGTATGAGCATTGCCGGGCTTCTTATGCAGACTGTTACACAAAATCATTTTGCTGCTCCTAGTACAGTTGGAACGGTCGAGGCTGCGAAATTTGGTATGTTGCTCAGTTTATTTTTCTTTCCGTCAGCCACATTAGCGCAAAAAATGCTATTTGCTTTTGTATCTGCTATTTTTTTTACAATTATTTTTATTAGATTTATCAGAAAATTCTCATTTAAAGAAAAATGGTTGTTACCGCTTGTCGGAATTATTTATAGTGGGGTGATTAGCGCAGCTGGAGAAATCATTGCTTATCGTTTTGATCTTGTCCAAAGCATGACTTCATGGACACAAGGCTCTTTTTCCATGATTCAGAAACATCAATATGAATGGTTGTTTTTAAGTTTAATCATCTTGATTGCGGTATGGAAACTATCAGCCACGTTTACCATTATGAATCTAGGGGAAGACGCCAGTCATAATCTAGGCATTTCCTTTTACCAAATGGAGGGAATGACGTTGTTTCTCATTGCATTGACAACAAGTGTGACGATGATTACAGTCGGCTCTCTTCCATTTATCGGAGTCATTGTTCCAAACATCATTCGGAAATTTTATGGTGACCATATCACGCGCATTAAGGGACTGACCGCATTAACTGGTGCCTGTCTCATCTTAGCCTGTGATATTGTAGCGCGTCTAGTCATTCGTCCCTACGAAGTCTCCGTCAGCTTGATTTTAGGAATTTTGGGTAGTTTGGCTTTCGTGTATCTTTTGTGGCGAGGTGCTGCTCATGAATAAAATGAAGAGTCAAACAAGAAATCTCTTACTTCTATTGCTTTTGTTAGCCAGCTTGAGTGGCTTGTTATATCTCATGCCGATGGACTATCCTTTAACAGGTTTTATTATGAAATTGCGCTTGCAAAAGTTACTAGCCTATCTCTTAGTCGCCATAGCTGGAAGTCTTGCTACAATCAGCTTTCAAACAATCACAGAAAATCGTTTTTTAACACCAAGCATTCTTGGAATGGAATCTCTCTATGTCTTTATGCAGACGATTTATCTTTTCTTTGCTAGCAAATTCATCGGCAATACTGGTCATCCTTTGCTTGAGTTTATCTTAGTCTTACTCATACAGTGTGGCTTCTTTTTCTGCCTGCAACCTGCATTAAAAAAGTTACTTCAGCAAGGATTTGTATTTATTTTATTGATTTGCATGGCACTAGGGACGCTCTTTAGAAGCGCCAGTACATTCTTGCAGGTACTAATGGATCCTAATGAATATGATAAACTGCAAACAAAACTATTTCCTTCCTTTCAACGAATAAATATGGATATTCTATCTGTCGCTGCAATTATCATTGGACTAGCAGGTTTGTATTTGTTAAAGAAGAACGCTATTTTGAATGTCTTTCATTTGGATAAAAAGACAACAACTATTTTAGGTGTAGAAGTTGAAAAAGAGCAAAAAAAGATACTATGGGCAATTGTTTTGCTGACTTCAACGACAACTGCTCTCGTTGGACCTATGATGTTCTTCGGCTTTATGATGTCCAATTTAGCCTATCTGTTAATCAAAGAATACCAACACAAATGGTTATTCTCAGTAGCAATTTTACTCGGTTTTCTTTCTCTAACTACTGGGCAAATGCTGGTAGAGCGTGTCTTTCAGCTCCAAATCAATGTCAGCATGGTCATTGAGCTTGTCGGAGGGTTATTCTTCTTTTATCTTTTAGCTAAGGAGGCAAAACGCTAGAATGCAATTAAAAAACGTTGGCAAATCATTTGGAAATCAAGCAATTTTAGAAGATATTCAACTGAATATTTCACCGAGCAAATTCACCGCCTTTATTGGACCAAATGGTGCTGGAAAATCAACGCTGCTTTCCATTATGAGCCGTTTGCTCAAGAAAGATCACGGTTTTCTCAGTATCAAGGGAAAAGAAATTGAAGCTTGGAACTCAAAAGAGCTCGCCAAAGAATTAACCATTTTAAAACAGAAAATCAATTATCAATCTAAATTAACGGTTGAAGAATTGGTTTCCTTCGGTCGCTTTCCTTATAGTCAGGATCGTTTGACAAAAGAAGATTTCAAAAAAGTAGAGCAAGCACTTGAATATCTGGACATTCTTGATTTAAGAAACCGTTTTATTGATACACTCTCCGGAGGTCAATTGCAGCGCGTTTTTATCGCTATGGTGCTCACTCAAGACACTGATTTTATCCTTTTGGACGAGCCACTAAACAATCTAGATATTAAGCAAAGTATTTCTATGATGAAAATCTTGCGTTCTCTCGTTGATGACTTAGGAAAAACGATTATCATTGTCATTCATGACATCAATATTGCCAGTCAATATGTTGATGAAATTGTCGCCTTTAAAGACGGAAAAGTCTTTTACCAAGGCACAACCAATCAGGTCATGAGAAAAGAAATTTTAGATCCATTGTATGAAATGGACATTACCCTTGGTGAAATCAATGGTAAAAAAGTTTGTATTTATCTATAATATTAATTTTGGAGGATTTCTAATGAAAAAGAATACAAAAACACTACTTCTATCTCTCTTCACAGCTATTGCAGTTGTGCTACTCGCTGCTTGCGGAGCCAATAAACAGACCAATTCAAAAACGACAAATTCTTCATCTGCTTCTAGTGAAGTCACTGTCAAAACAGCAAATGGAGATGTGAAAGTCCCTACCAACCCTAAAAAAATTGTAACGCTAGATTTAGGTGCAGCTGATACCATTCGTGCTTTAGGTAAAGAAAGCAGCATTGTCGGTATGCCAAAGAAAACTCTTCCTACTTACTTAAAAAATTTACCAAGTAGCATTAAAAATGTAGGTAACATGAAAGAACCAGATATGGAAGCTATCGCAGCTTTAAAACCAGACTTGATTATTGCTTCTGGTCGTACAGCTCAATATGTCAAGAAACTCAAGGAGATTGCCCCTACTGTATTATTCCAAACAGACAACAAAGACTACTGGGGTTCTACCAAGAAAAACATCCTTTCTTTAGCAAGTATCTTTGAGGAATACGGAACCAAAAAAGCTAAAAGTGAATTAGCTAAATTAGACAAAGAAATTCAAACTGTTGCTGCTGCCAATGAAAAATCAAATAAAAAGGCTCTGACGATGATGTTAAATGAAGGTGCAATGTCTGCTTTCGGAGCTAAATCACGTTTTTCTTTTCTTTACAGCACTTTGAAGTTCAAACCAACAGATGCTAAAATTAAGGAATCAAGACATGGACAAGAAGTCAGCTTTGAAAGTATCAAACAAATCAATCCAGAAATTATCTTTGTTCTGAACCGCACTCTTGCTATCGGTGGGGACAATTCAGCCAATAAAGACTTACTGAATAACTCACTGATCCAAGAAACAAATGCAGCTAAAAATAAAACTATTGTAAACTTGACATCTGACCTTTGGTACCTCAGCGGAGGCGGACTCGAATCAACAAAATTGATGATTGAAGATGTAAAAAATGTAGCTGGGAAATAATATAAAAGAGCTGAAGAAAACCTTAAATGAATTTTCTCCAGCTCTTTTATCGTCCCCAACTTCTAATCATATTCTACCGCGAAACCATCATTTGTGATGAAATGATGTTCTAAAATTCCCTCATTTCCAAATAAAACTCCGTGGAGAACACCGCCATAGACAGCTCCGCCATCCATACCAATTTTTTGATCCTGCGTTTGCCAAAGGCGACTTGTCCCAGGCATCTCAGAAAAAAGATAAAAAGTCGGAGTATGCCCAAATACAATTATTTTCCCTGTTTGATTGAGACCTTGATGAAAGGGCTCACGTATCCAAACTTTTTGATAATCGCTTGTTTCATGCCAGTCTTTTAAAGTTAAGTCAACTCCAGCGTGTACAAAAATATAGTTATCTGTTTCAACAAAGAAAGGCATCTGATGAATAAAAGACACGAGGTCTGGCGCTTCTTCCAACACGCATTTCTCGTCTTCAACTCCATCAACAGGAGTATCTAAAGGTCGCCCTAAAATGGAATTGATTGTTGTGTCTCCGCCATTGCGACGATAATGAGTATAGCCGCTCTCAGGATTGTCCAACCAAGTTAAAAACATGTATTCGTGATTCCCAGAAATACAAATCGCTCCTTGCTTTTCAACAAGTTCTTTCACACACTCCAAAACAGCGCGGCTATCTTCCCCACGGTCAATCAAATCCCCTAAAAAGATGAGTTGGCTCTCTCCATCCCATTTTTGGAGTAATTCTTTTAGCATTTTTGCTTTTCCATGTACGTCACCAATTACAAAATAATTTGTCATGATTACCTCCTGATAACAACTCATTTAGCACAAGCCAAGAAGTGTTTCATTTTTTCAAGAGCTCTCTAGCCTGCGTGAGGGCTGCTTGGGTCACATTTTCACCCGCCAACATTTTGGCAATTTCTTCGACACGCTCCTCATCTGATAACAAGCGAACAATTGAAACGGTCGAATGTTCATCAGATATTTTCTCAATGAAAAATTGATAATCTGCAATGGCAATCACTTGTGGCAAGTGCGAAATTGCGAGGACTTGTCCGTTTGAGCCAATTTTATGAATCTTTTGAGCAATAGCTTGTGCAACACGTCCAGATACGCCTGTGTCCACTTCATCAAAGACAATGCTAGTCTTGCCTTCCTTACTAGAAAAAGCAGATTTGATTGCCAACATCAAACGAGATAATTCGCCTCCTGAAGCAACCTTAACGAGCGGTTTGTAATCTTCACCGGGATTGGTCGAAATATAAAATTCAACGTGTTCATTTCCTTCACGACTAAATTTTCCTTTGGTAAATTGAACTCGAAAATTCGCCTTTTCCATATAGAGGTCTTGCAGTTCTTGCTGAATCTCTGCTTCTAACTGCTGGGCTAATTCGTGCCGAGCCTGACTAAGACTGCTTGCTAGAGAAACCAAGTCTTTTTCCAGCTTTTTCAGCTCTTTGTCCAAATCATCTGATGAAAGATTTTTCCCAGTAAGTAGAGCATATTCTTTAGAAATCTGCTCAAAATAAGCTAGGACATCATCTACTTGACCGCCGTATTTGCGAGTAATACTATAGATTAAATCTAGGCGATTTTCTACTTCTAAGAGACGGCCACCATCAAAATCCAAGTCTTCTAGAATATCCTCCAAACGCTTTGTCACATCTTCCAACATATAGTAAGATTCAGAAAGGTTGGTCGCAATTTCTTTGTAAGTGGCGTCGTAATCTTCAATAGCTTCCATGTCATTCATGGCAGATCGAACATTTGCTAAACTAGAAAATTCTTCATCATCCAGCATGGCATAAGCATTGGTCAAAGTGTCCGCAATCTGCTTATGATTGAGCAACTTATCACGTTCTTGATTTAAAGCTAAATCTTCACCTGCTTTTAAATTAGCTGCTTCAATCTCTGCAATCTGATATTCCAGCATGTCAATCCGCGCTTTATTTTCTTCTTGATTCTTTTGAATCGTCAAGACCTGCTTGCGCAACTGACGATACTGGTCAAAAATCTGTTGATAATCCGCTTTGAGCTTGAAAAATGCGTCATCTCCAAACTCGTCCAACATGGCAATATGCAGCTGCGGTCGCATGAGTTCTTCTTGGTCGTGCTGACCGTGAATATCCACCAAATGCTGTCCAACGGCTCGCAAGACAGACAAATTAACCATTTGACCATTAATACGACTGACACTACGTCCATTTTGAAAAATTTCCCGCCGAATAATCAGCTCCTCTGTCATATCAAGTCCTTGCTGCTCAAAAATTTCAACCAAAGCCTTACTCTGCTCAATTGCAAAAAGCCCTTCAATCTCTGTTTTTGATGCACCGTGACGAATCACATCTATTGTCGCGCGGCTTCCTAGCATCATGTTCATAGCATCAATGATAATAGACTTTCCGGCCCCTGTTTCACCTGTCAAAACAGTCATGCCTTGCTCAAAATTGAGGGAAATCTCTTCAATAATTGCAAAATTTTTAATGGAAATTTCAAGTAACATAGGCTATCTACCAATTCCTGATTTGTTCCAATACCTGATGAGCCATTTCTTCACTACGGAAAATAAGGAGAATCGTGTCATCATCGGCTAAAATACTAAAAATGTCATTAGAGAAATCTTCTACAATTTGTCGCTTCACAAAAGCTGTGCTTCCAGGAACAAGATTGAGATTGATCATATTTCCCAATAGCTCAAACTTTAAGATATTATTGTCTGCTAACTTCAAACTCGTACTAGCTGATTTCGGTAGTTCATAAATATAAGTGTTATTTTTCAGCGGAATTTTGACAATGCCCAATTCTTTAATATCACGCGAAACAGTTGCCTGTGTTGCTGTAATTCCTGATTTCTTCAGATATTCTACAATTGCTTCTTGTGTCCCAACTTCATAGTCCGACACAAAATGTCTAATTTTTTCTAATCTTTCCTTTTTATTCATCTTTAAATTCCTTATGTGCTGTCTCTACGACCGTTGTAATCATTGCTTTTACTAGGTTTTCAGGATGAGGATTTTTTTCCAAATAGGCTAAAAATTCCACATTCCCATGCCCACCTTGAATAGGGGAGAAATCCAGACCTTGGACAGAAAATCCTGCTTCAACCATAAAGTCCGTTACTTTTTCTAAAACTGCTTGATGCACTTTTTTATCTTTCACAATCCCATTTTTACCAATCTGCTCTCTACCTGCTTCAAACTGAGGTTTGATGAGTGCCACAGCGTTCCCATTTTCAGCCAAAATCTTATACAGAGCTGGCAAAATGAATCGCAGCGAGATAAAGCTGACATCAATGGAGGCAAAGCGAGGTGTCTCCTCAAAATCAGCCGCCTCTGCATAGCGAAAATTGAATTGCTCCATGCTGATGACGCGTTCATCTTGGCGCAACTTCCAAGCCAATTGATTGGTGCCGACATCTACCGCATAGACCTGTCGTGCCCCGTTTTGTAGCATGACATCCGTAAAACCGCCCGTTGATGCCCCAATGTCCAACGTGACCTGATTTTCAACTGAAATTTCAAAAATCTGCAAAGCCTTTTCTAATTTTAAACCACCACGACTAACATATTTGAGCTTTTCACCTTTGAGTTTTAGCTCAATGCCTTCATCAATTTTTTCGCCAGGTTTATCAAAACGCTCACCATTCGCAACAGCAACGACTAAGCCCGCCATCACACCGCGCTTGGCCTGTTCTCTTGTTTCAAAAAGCCCTTGCTTATAAGCTAGAACATCTACTCTTTCTTTCGTCATTGAGTTTTAAACTTTCTATTATCTTTCTGATAGCCGCGCCTGAAAAAGCAAGCTCTGCTTCTACTTCTGCCAATAAATGCTCTGTTTCCTCTAGCTGTTCTTCAAAGAATCGCTTTGCTCCATTCAAGCCCAAAATAGCTGGATAGGTGGCTTTCTCTGCTGCCACATCTTTCTGCGGTGTCTTCCCCAACTCTTCAAAGTTCGCTGTGATATCTAAAATATCATCTCGCACCTGAAAAGCTAAACCAAGTAATTGACCAATTTTTCTTAATTTTTCCTGCTGTGATTCTCCTACTTCAGCAATCAAACCCGCAGCAATAAAGGGATAGGTCAGGAGTTTGCCAGTCTTATTGGCATGAATATTCTGCAGCTCTGCTAAACTGATGTCCTTTCCTTCGCCCTGCATATCAAGGACTTGACCTCCGACCATACCAAAAGTTCCAGCCGCTAATGACAATTCTGCAATCAAATTTACCTTGATTTGACTAGGTAGTGCCGCTTCTGCTATCAAGGCATAAGAATCCAAAAAGAGAGAATCTCCCGCTAAAATAGCCATTGCTTCGCCAAATTTCTTGTGGCTGGTCAAGCGACCACGACGATAATCATCATCGTCCATAGCCGGCAAATCATCATGAATCAAGCTACCTGTATGAATCATTTCAAGTGCTGCTGCCACTTGGAAATGTGCTTCTGTCAGTTCAAGTCCTAGACCTTCTAACAATTCTAAAAGTAAAAGAGGACGAATTCGCTTACCGCCTGCATTAACAGAATAGAGGATTGCTTCTATCAAATCAGCAGACACCACTTTTTGAGCATAAAATCCCTCGATAGTCTGTCCAATTCTAGCTAATTTTTCGTCTTGTTTCATTCCATTTCCGTTTCTGTGCCATCAGCCTGCATAACCTTTACCAGCGTTTTTTCTGCCTGATCTAGTGTTTTTTGCAATTCTTTTGAAAGCTGCATCCCCTTTTGAAACTCAGAAATCGCTTCTTCCAAAGCCACATCTCCGTTTTCTAACTTCTGTACGATAACTTCTAAGTCTGCTAAATTTTCTTCAAATTTCTTTTCTTTCGACATCTTTTACCTCAACTTCTATCTGACCATCTCGCATCAAAATGGTTAATTGATCTTTCTTATTGACTTTCTCAATAGATTCTAACACCTGTTCATCTTTTTTGACAATAGCATAACCCCGAGCCACAATTCGGCTAGTATCCAGCATGAGCAAAGCGTCAGACAGACGCTTGACTTCAGCCACTTTATGGTCATAAACAACTGCCATATTGCTACGCAGAAGCCGTTCCAACTGAGCTACACGCTCTTGATAAATCTGAACCTGCCTTAAGGGAGCCAGAGCCTCCAAACGATGTTGTAAAAGCCTTGCTCGCTGCACTTCCTCGTTATAATATTCGCGAATTTTTTGCTTGAGCTGTAAATTAAGTTGATCTAATTTTTGCAGGTAGCTATCATATAGTCGTTCTGGTTGTCGAAAAATGACAGAATGACTCAGCTTAGCTAATCGCTCACGATTGTAAGTAAGACGATTAGACATGGCAGCTGCTAACCGATTTTGTTGCTGCTGCAAGTGTGCTAGGAAATCCAGCTTTGTTACAGGTGTTGCTAATTCAGCAGCCGCCGTCGGCGTTGCAGCGCGTCTATCTGCAACAAAATCTGCCAAGGTCGTATCCGTTTCATGCCCTACACTCGAAATGATCGGAATGTGCGATTCAAAAATTGCACGGACAACCACTTCCTCATTAAACGCCCAGAGATCTTCAATTGAGCCACCACCTCGACCGATAATGAGCACATCTAAATCTTTTCGCTCATTAGCACGACGAATATTTTCTGCTACTTCAGCAGACGCTCCTTCGCCTTGCACCTTCGTCGGATAAAGAAGTATCTCAACTCCCGGAAAACGACGACTAACAGTTGTTATAATATCGCGAATCACTGCACCACTAGGACTGGTTACTACTCCAATTTTCTTTGGAAATTGCGGTAAAGCTTGCTTAAAGCGCTCCTCAAAAATCCCTTCCTCGCCTAGCTTTTTCTTGAGCTGCTCAAACTGAATCGCCAAAGCTCCGATACCGTCTGGCTCCGCTTTTTCAATGATAATAGAATAAGATCCACTTGGTTCATAGAGTTGAACACGACCGATGACATTAATCTTCATACCCTCTTCCAAGTCAAAACCTAACTTCTTATAAACACCACCCCAAATTGTTGCCTGAATGACAGCTTTTTCATCTTTGAGAGAGAAATATTGGTGATTAGGTCGCCTACGAAAATTAGAAACTTGCCCCATCAGATAAACTCGTTCTAAATAAGGATCTTTATCAAACTTTAATTTTAAGTATTTGGTCAAGGTTGACACGGATAAATACTCAGACATTCCTCTCCTTTCATTTCCTGTAATGCTTCTTTATTCATAATTTTTATTATACCAAACAATCTATAAAAAATCATTTCCAGCCCTCAACGAAAAAGGAAAGACTAGTATCCCATATCTTAAGCAGAGCCTAGCCCAACAAACTTGCCAAAATATACAAAAGATAGATATGCACAGGATAGAAAATGTAGAAAAACAACTTCATACCACGCCCCTTTTCACCATTGTAAAAATACATTGGAATAATCGCAAAAACCATCATCCATTGTACAGACATTGGATCTGTCAGATACACAAATAAAGAGACTCGTGCTAATATCACCATTTGTGCTATGCGGTGTCTGCGGAAAATATAAAAGAGAAGACCAAGGTAAACCATGATATACCCTCCTTCAACCACGAGAATGTTCGGAATAGCCATGATAAAAAAGGAAATAATCTGAACCATAAGAGGTGGTACATTCTCACTCGTTAGATAACTCGATAAAAACAAGACCGGCAGAGCCAGAAGAATCGGCAAAAGAAAAAGCCCTAGCCCTTTCCAAAATGGACGAACTTTCTTTTCCTTCACCCCTTCAACCATCAAATCCCAAGCACAGATAGATATGCCTGCTAGGAAAAAGGCGCCAAAAGCACCAAACATTTCGTAGATATGAGCTAAAAACATAAGAAAAATAGCTAAAATTTTCAAGTTCGTTGCATTCGATACTTTCTTTAAAGATTGTAACATCATAAATTCTTCATTTCATTTTTTTCAACAAGCATAATCTTACCGAAAATTTCCCGTTCTTTCCATTACATAAACTTACATTTTTAGAAAGAAAAGTGACATTTTTGTAAGGCAAAAAAATAAGGTCAAGATAAGAAATCTCAACCTCATTAAATACAATGTTTTTTCATAAGATAGTAGATATGGAAAAGATTATTCTCCCTTTCAACTTATAGCTAAACCTCATGAGCTAAATATTACTTTTATAAATAGATAAGAAAAGTTAAACTTTCCAATTTTTTAAATGCTTTTGCAGACTTTTTCATTATAACATATTTTCATTTTTAGCTAGCTTCTTCATCCACTTAGGGATTTCTTTGCTGATTTCTGTTGGCAAGACTACATAGTTTTCTTTACTTAACTCCTCTGCAATGGCTGAATGCAGATAGACTGCTGCTGCTACACGTTCCAGTAAAGAACTAGTCTTGAACTGCCCTGAAAAGCCTGCAATCATCCCTGCCAGAGTATCTCCCATGCCGCCCGTTGCTTGATAAGGACCGCCTATGTTCAGTTGGAAATAATCTGCATTTCCACTTTGGAAAATAGTCGTTCTGTGCTTTTTCTGAACAACAATGGTTTCACTAGGAAAATTATTAACTGCTTCTTGACTTTTTTCAACCGTCTGCTCAGCTATCTTTAGTCCGCTCAATCGTTCCCACTCTTTTTGATGTGGGGTAAAAATCATCTGCGCTTTCGAAAATGGCAGAGTTTCTTGGCTAAAGAGAGAAATAGCCCCACCGTCCATGATGAAGACTTGACGTTCACTGACCAGTTCCACTATCAACCGCAAAGCGGCTTTTTCAAGTTTACTTTCAGCTAAACCTGGTCCAATTAATACTACATCTGCTTTTTGGACTTGCTCGGACAATAGCTTTTTATCTTGTACATCAAAAGCCATCGCTTCTGGTAAATGAGCGTGAAGAGCTGCGATATTTTCTCTATCCGTCGCAACCATCACTAGACCAGCTCCACTATGAACTGCCGCTAAGGCCGCCATGATAATCGCTCCACCAAAAGGATACGTCCCGCCAATCAACAACAAACGACCGTAATCCCCCTTGTGACTATTGAGCGCACGTGGCTGAACGACCTTTTCCAATAATGTACAATTGACCATTTCCATTATTTTCTCCTTTTGCATACTGCTATTCTCTTTGTCTACTTCTATTCTATATAAAGGTAAAAAGACATGTCTAGGACATTTTTGTCTCAGACTCGTTTACTTTCTAAAATAAAACTCAATACGCAGTAGTTGAGTGGCCTTTATTACGTTGATGCTATCAGCTTTTACAAACCTACTCAACCTTGCAGGGGGGGGCAACAAATTTGATTTCTTACGAAATACCAATTTTTTATACGTAATTTTCACGATTACACTCTTTCTGTGGGAGAATTCGTAGTAATCATGGCTGTCTGTCCCACTCCCATGACATTCTTATCTTTTCAAACTCCGCTTGCAAGCTCGATAAGTTTGCTCCATGAGCATAGTAATGGTCATCGGACCAACCCCTCTTGGTACAGGAGTGATGAGACTCGCGATTTCAGATACTTCATCAAATTTCACATCACCAATCAATTTACCATTTTCATCACGGTTCATGCCAACATCAATCACGACCGCGCCTTCTTTGACAAAATCTTTAGTCACAAAATGCCCACGGCCGATAGCGACAACTAAAATATCAGCTTCTTTTGTAATCTCTGACAAGTGATGTGTCCGTGAATGCGTCAGAGTTACTGTTGCATTTTTAGCAAGTAAAAGCTGTGCCATGGGCTTTCCGACAATGTTACTCCGTCCAATAACAACAGCACGTTTACCTTCTAATTCTACACCGTACTCATGAAACATTTCCATAATGCCAGCAGGTGTGGAGGGAATCATGACAGGATGACCACTCCAAAGGCGTCCCATATTCATTGGGTGAAAGCCATCCACATCTTTATCAGAGTCAATTGCTAACAGTACCGCCTCTTCATCAATATGCTTTGGCAGCGGCAATTGAACTAAAATCCCATGCCAATCTGGATCTTGATTGTACTTTTCAATCAAAATCAGCAGCTCTTCTTGGGTTGTTGTTTCTGGCAGACGCACCACTTCACTTCGCAGTCCTGCAGCCAAAGCTGACCGCTCTTTATTTCTCACATAGATTTGACTAGCTGGGTTATTGCCCACTAAAATCACTACAAGTCCAGGTACCAAGCCTGTTTGGTCTTTTAGTTTACGAACTTTCTCCGCTAATTGTGCTTGTAATTTTTCTGCCAAAGCTTTTCCGTCAATTATTTTTGCCATATAACTCTCATTTCTATTTTCTTCATTCTATTATAGCAGAAATTCATTCATTTGCCCTATAGACTTTTTTATAGAAAGTTATAGAGCGAAACCAACCTTGTCTTTCCCCCTTTTTCTACCATTTTATGAAAATTTACACAAAAAACAGAAAAAAAGGAGCCAAAAAACTTAAAATTACCTTAAACCTTAAAACTATTTTAAGGTAACTGCTTTAACATAGAATACGGTACCGATTTAGTTTAAAAATATATAGAAGGGAAGAAGATTATGCAAATAGCCAAACAGGCTTTGAATTACATCAGTAGAAAAAGAGTTAAAACGGTTCTGATTTTTCTGATACTGACATTTATTTCTACTGCTTTATCCAGTAGTTTTTCGATTATGAAAACGACGGACAATATCGAAAAAAGGATTTATGATGCTTCAAATACTGGCTTTACAATAACTAGCAAAACACTTGAACGACCACTTTCACTAAAAACAGCAGAAAAATTACTTGAGAATAAAGAAATTTCAAAATTCAACTTCAAATACGATGCTTTAGCAAGTTTGACAGATAAAACTGTTGTTAAGAAAAAACAAGGTGTTACAAGAGACAATCAAAACCCTGTCCTCAACAATCTGGTTGCTGCATTAGGAACAAGTGATTCTACTCTAGAAACAACCTTTGCAAGTGGTGTTTTCAAACTTGAACAAGGAAAGCCAATTCGTAAAGGCGATAAATCCAAGATTCTCATCCATGAAAAATTAGCTAAAAAGAACCATTTAAAAGTTGGAGATAAACTAAAACTAAAGGGAGCCTCCTTAAAGGATGAGGATGCTAAACAACTCCATGAAGTAGAGTTTGAAATTGCTGGTATCTTCTCCGGAAAAAAAGAAGAGAAACAAACAGGTTTAAGCTCAGATGCGACAGAAAATACTGTCTATATGGACTATGAATCGAGCCAACACTTACAAGGCTACAAACCAGCTGATTATAAATTATCTGCAGCCGTTTATTTCGTATCAAATCCAAATCAAATTGATAAAGTCATCAATACAGTCAAAAAGTCAAAAATTGATTGGAAGCAAACTGATCTTGTTAAAAATTCTAAGGCTTTTGAAGCAGTTTCTTCTTCTGTTACCAGTTTCAAACAGATTATTAATGTTTTAACTTTCAGTATCATTATTGGAAGTATCATCGTTCTTTCCTTGATTCTCATGTTCTGGTTGAGAGAAAGGATTTATGAAATCGGAGTACTATTATCTCTTGGTATTTCAAAAGCGATGATTATCTCTCAATTCATACTGGAACTGGTTATCATATCAGTATTTAGTATGGCACTAGCTTCTATTAGTGGCTCTTATATTTCCACTATGGTATTCAAAGGGTTTATAAAAGGCGGTCAACAACAAGATAGCTCATCCGCTATTTTTGAAAATATCGTTCCGCACTTACATGCCTCTACTATTCTGATGACTTATGGAATACTGCTCATCATTATTTTACTTGCAGTAGTAGGTTCATCTTCTATTATCCTACATAAAAAACCAAAAGATATTTTAACCGATATAAGTTAAGGAGACAAAACATGACAATTTTAAAAATGGATTCAGTTAGTTACCAATACAATAGCCTACAAGAAAATGTATTGAATCAGATCACAGCTTCATTTGAAGAAGGAAAATTTTATGCTATTATAGGGAAATCTGGTGCAGGAAAATCAACCTTGCTTTCCCTTCTTGCAGGACTTGATACTCCTACAAAAGGAAAAATCCTCTTTGAAGATCAAGACATCGCTCAAAAAGGCTATAACCATCACAGACGGAAACAAATCTCCCTGGTTTTCCAAAATTATAATTTAATCGATTACTTAACTCCGATGGAGAATGTTCGACTCGTAAATTCTCAAGCAAATAAAGATAGCTTACTACAACTTGGACTCAACGAAAAAGAAATCCATCGTAACGTATTACGATTATCAGGTGGCCAGCAGCAACGGGTTGCTATTGCACGCGCTCTTGCATCTACAGCACCAATTATCTTAGCAGATGAACCAACTGGGAACTTAGATGAAGGTACTGCCATGGACATCATTGAAGTCCTAATTAAATCAGCTAAACAAAAAAATAAATGTGTGATTGTTGTAACACACAGTAAAGAGTTAGCTAATAAAGCGGACGTCGTCTTAGAGTTAAGCAATAAGAACTTAGTCGAAGTCACTAAGAATTATAAATAAGACCTCCAAGGAGAAGAAATTATATGTTAACGATAAAGAACGCCCTTGCCTATGTATGGCGCAAAAAAATAAAAACACTGATTATCTTTTTAATCCTGTTAGCCATCTCTACTTTAACACTTGGCAGTATTGCTGTTAAAAATGCAACAGACGCTGCTTCAAAAGAGACTTTCAAAAATATCACTAGCAGTTTCTCAATGCAGATTAACCGCGAAGTGAACCAAGGTACCCCTCGCGGAGCAGGAAATCTTAAAGGCGAAGATATCGAAGCTGTGGAAAAAGTTAAAGGTATCTCTGGCTACATCAAACGAATGAATGTTGTCGCTGACTTAATTGATCACCAATTGGTTGAATCTGGAGAAACCGATTTTGAAAGCGAAGATAGAAAACAAAAATTCGGCCGTGCCATTATGGCAACAGGTATCAACGATTCATCGAAAGATGATAAATTTACCGCAGAAACTTTCAAACTGGTTGAAGGTAGACATATCAACAAAAATGACAAAAATGTTGCTTTAATTCATAAAGATTTTGCAGAAAAGAACAAACTTAAAGTTGGCGATACGATTAATATAAAATCGAATACTTATGACTATGATAACGTTCGCAAAGCTAATAAAACGACTAAAGTGACAGTTATCGGAATTTTTGACGGGAAAAATAAAGGAGGCGTTTCTAGTCCTCAAGAATTGTATGAAAATACCTTTATTACAGACTTAGAAACAACTAAAACTTTACAAGGTTCAACAGATAAAAACGCTATTTATCAAGATGCTACTTTCTTTGTAAACGGTAGCCAAGATATTGATAAAGTGATGGCGAAAGTAAAAGAAATATCATCTATTGATTGGGAAGCCTACACCCTTGTTAAGAGCACAAGCAACTTCCCAGCACTTCAATCTTCTATTAACGGTATTTACGGCGTTACTGGAAACCTCTTAATCGGAACGCTAATCTTTGGAGCGATTGTTCTTACCCTAGTCTTGTTCTTATGGATCAATGGTCGTAGAAAAGAAATGGGAATCATGCTTTCAATGGGAATTAGCAAAACAAAGATTTTCTTCCAATTTATCACAGAAGTTCTCTTTGTAAGTATATTTAGCTTCATTGGTGCTTACTTTGCAGGTAGTGCTGTCAGCAAGGTGATGGGAAATAGCATTTTAAAACAAGTTACCAGTGGTATTGCTGAAAAACTAGCTCGAGAAGGTAAGAGCGCCAATCTTGGAGGCGGGGCTGAAGTGGATGGCTTTAACAAGACCCTCACTAGCCTCAATGTACATGTATCTCCTGATGATATGACCAAAGTGGTCATCTTTGGACTTGCCATCATCATCGTTTCTGTCCTCATTGCTTCAATCACGCTCCTTAGTAAGCAACCAAAAGACTTACTAATGGGAGATAACAGCAAATAAGATATCAATGAGTTCAGACAAAATCGGTCCGTCAGCTAAGTTGACGGACCGATTTATTTTATAGACAGCTGGACTGACTCTCGGATGAAATGACGTGAGGTTCGCTTTGTCGACTTGGTCGATAAAATGAACCGCTTTGGATTGGATCTGTCGACCTAGTCGAAAAGATAAATGACTTTTAGTTTACCACGTCGACCCGGCGGACGAGATGAACTACTTTTAGTTTACCACGTCAACCCGGCGGACGAGATGAAACTATATTGATTTAATTTACCCAATCACTCAGGTATATTATTTATGTCTCATTTTTTCTTTGATTTCACATTGGCAGTCGCAATTGCCACAACTTCCTTTTCCCTTAATGATATGGTACATAGCTGCACCTGCTAAAAATAAAATAATAACAAATACAATAATCGTGGACATGATTTCTCCTATACTGTTTGATGTGCCAGACTATCTAAAGTGATAACCTCTACTTTTTCTTTGTGCGATTTTCTAAAGATGAAGTACAGACCAGCTACCATAACGATAAGTGCAAAAATAGTCAAAACTGAAATTCCTTTTCCATACAGCAAGACTTGCCCGAATTGGTAAATCACAAGACTAACATTATAAGCCAGTAGGGTTTGGAAGGAAATAGCAATCCACGTCCATTTAGCATTGCCCATTTCCCGATGAATAGCACCAATCGCTGCAAAACAAGGAGCGCAGAGCAGATTAAAGACAAGGAATGAGTAGGCGGAAAGTGCCGTATAATGCTGTTGAAGATTGGTCCACAACTCTTTTGTGGTCTCTGTCGCGTCTGTCACTTTATACAAGATTCCAAAAGTAGAAATTACCGTTTCCTTAGCCAATAAGCCCGTAATAGCCGCAACCGTTGCTCGCCAATTGCCAAAGCCAAGAGGGCTAAAGATCCAAGCCAGTCCTTTTCCTAATGCCGCTAGGATACTATCTTCTGTTTCAACCGCCTGCAAGCCAAAGTCATAGGAACTAGCAAACCAAATGAAAATATTGGTCACAAAGATAATCGTTCCAGCACGCTTAATGAAGCTCAAAGCCTTTTGACCAGCATAGCGCAAAACCGTCTTGACTTGTGGCAGGTGGTAACTCGGCAACTCCATGATAAAGGGCGCTACTGCTCCACCGAGACTCGCTGTCTTTTTCAAAGCAATCCCTGATAAGACAATGGCTCCCATTCCAACAAAATAAGCACTTGGTGCAATCCAAGGATTGCCGGGAAAGAAAGCTCCAGCAATCAAAGAAATAATTGGTAATTTGGCGGAGCAAGGCATAAAGGTTGTTGTCATAATCGTAATCCTACGGTCACGTTCATTTTCAATAGTTCTACTCGCCATAACGCCAGGAACACCACATCCCGTAGAAATCAACATAGGAATAAAAGATTTCCCAGATAAACCAAACCGACGAAAGATTCGATCCATCACAAAGGCAATCCGGCTCATATAACCAATGTCTTCCAAGATACCCAAACAGACAAACAAGACGAAAATCTGAGGCACAAAGCCTAGTACAGCTCCGCAGCCTGCGATAATCCCATCAATAATTAAAGATTGAAGCCAGTCGGCTACAGCTAATTGCTCTAGCAATGATTTAACACCATTTGGAATCCATTCTCCAAAGAGGACATCGTTTGTCCAATCGGTTCCCATCGTTCCAATCGTTTGAATGGAAAGAAAATAGACCAGCCACATAACAACTGCAAAAATTGGCAAGGCTAAATAACGATTGGTCACAATACGGTCAATCTTGTCTGACAAACTTAATTTAGTAACATCGGCTTGCAGAGCCATTTTAACGGCTACCTCAATAAACTCATACCGCGCATTGACAACAATACTCTCTGCGTCTTCTGTGTAGATTTCTTCCGTAATCCGAATCGCATCTTCGATCTCTGTTTTTTGAAAATCAGACAATGCCAGCTGTTCAGATAATTCTTTATCGCGTTCAAAAAGCTTAATGGCATAAAAACGAGCTTGTTTTTGAGGTACTGCATTCCCTAAAATGCGGATAATTTCTGACAAAGCCGCTTCAAAATGATTGTCGTAAGCTGGATAAACCTCCTCCTCTGCCTGGTTCATCACTCGCATGGCCTGCTGCATGACTTGGTCAATCCCTGTCTTTTTCAAAGCACTAGTCGCTACGACCGGCACACCCAGTTGGTAGCTTAATTTTTCTGTATCAATCCATTTTCCTTGTTTTTCAACGACATCGCTCATATTTAAAGCCAACACAACCGGAATCCCCGTCTCAATCAATTGCAAGCTCAAGTACAGATTCCGTTCCAAGTTGGTCGCGTCAACCACATCCAAAATAGCATCCGCATTGCCACTTAAAAGATAATTTCTACTAACCATTTCCTCAGAAGTATAAGGCGACAATGAGTAAATTCCTGGTAAGTCTTGAATAACGATTTCTTTATTTTTGCGAAACAGACCACTTTTCTTTTCGACAGTAACTCCAGGCCAATTTCCCACATGCTGGCTACTACCGGTTAGAATGTTAAATAAACTGGTCTTTCCACTATTCGGATTTCCCGCAAGTGCTAATTCTTTCATCCTTTTGCTCCCTTTTCACCTTTCACAACACTAACCAGACTCGCTTCTGACTTTCTCAATGTCAAATCGTAGCCTCTCAACTTAATTTCTAGTGGATCACCTAATGGTGCAACCTTCTGCAACTGAACTTTTGTATTTTTCGTCAATCCCATGTCCATCAGCCTCCGTTTTAAAGCACCCTCTGCATGAATTGCTTCTATATACGCCACATCTCCAACAGCTAACTCAGATAAAGGAAGAGCTGAGCGATTGCTATCTTTCAGAACAACGTCCAACTTTTCCAAAATAGATTTGTCCAAAGCAACCCTAGCAACTCGAACTAAGAGAATGGCTGTATCATTTGTTTTTGAAATGATTTGAATAAAACTGCCTATCTTAATCCCTAAATCTGCTAAATGACGGACGCTCGCTTCCTCCAGATCGATTCCGACAATTTCATATTCTGTTAATAATGTTATCCGAGATAAATCCATACTATCTCCTTTTCTGTTTGTCAAGAAATATGCTTATTATCACCATTAGTATACCACTTTTTTCTAAGAATTTCTGACAATTCTAAGGTAGATAGGCAAAAATTATTGCAAAATAAATACCCCTAAGCAGGTGCCTAGAGGATATCTTATTTAGAGACTAGCAAATTAATACAACAATTCATAAATTTCCATAGCAATCAAATCAATGCTATCAAAAGTATAGGTTTCACGCGCTGCAACATCGCGAAGAGTGAATACTGAGCCATTTTCTTCATCATAGCTATAAGCTACTTCTGCTACAACAACCCCGTCACGTTCAAAATTACGTTTCAAATTGCCACCATCTTTTGTCATAGCATCTAAACGATTGATAATTCTTACTAAATGTGATTCCATTTTCCTTCTCCTATTCATTTATACGTTACTATTTTACCACAAATGAAAGATGAAATACCAGTAAAAGCCCTGTTTTTGATAAATTTAACACAAAATGAAACGCTTCAGTACAAAAATCTGTCTTTTAACACTTTATTCTTGCAATGTTTTAGAATACTGATATAATAAGACTAAGAAGTTTGACTATTATTGACCAATTGGTATCAGTCAAACAAATTTTAAAAGAAAGAGGTAGCACATGCTTTGTCAAAACTGTAAAATAAATGAATCAACCATTCACCTTTACACAAATGTGAATGGAAAACAACACCAAGTTGACCTCTGTCAAAATTGTTATCAAATCATGAAAACAGACCCAAATAATGCTCTATTTCGTGGAATGACCAATATGAATAACCAAAACAACTTAGATCCTTTTGATGACTTCTTTAGTAATCTCGGAAATTTTCAAAATCATCAAGAACCACAAACCCCTCCGACTCAATCTGGAGGCGGTTACGGCAATGGAGGTTACGGTTCCAATCAAGGTGGAGGTGCACGCCAGCAAGCTCCGCAACAGCCTAAAGGCCTCCTAGAAGAATTTGGTATCAATGTAACCGAATTTGCTCGGCGCGGTGAAATTGACCCTGTCATCGGTCGTGATGAGGAAATCGTCCGCGTCATTGAAATTCTTAACCGTCGGACGAAGAACAACCCTGTCCTCATCGGAGAGCCCGGTGTCGGTAAAACAGCAGTTGTCGAAGGTTTGGCCCAGAAGATTGTGGACGGTGATGTTCCACATAAACTCCAAGGAAAAGAAGTCATCCGTTTAGATGTAGTCAGCCTAGTGCAAGGAACTGGTATCCGTGGTCAATTTGAAGAACGAATGCAAAAACTCATGGAAGAAATCCGTTCTCGTCAGGATGTGATTTTATTCATTGATGAAATCCATGAAATCGTTGGAGCTGGTGCAGCTGGAGATGGCAATATGGATGCTGGCAACATCTTAAAACCCGCTCTTGCTCGCGGTGAGCTTCAATTAGTTGGTGCCACAACTCTCAATGAGTATCGCATTATCGAAAAAGATGCAGCACTGGAACGCCGGATGCAGCCAGTAAAAGTGGATGAACCAACGGTTGAAGAAACCATTACTATTTTAAAGGGCATTCAAAAAAAATACGAAGACTATCATCACGTTAAATATACAGATGATGCCATTGAAGCGGCAGCTGTCTTATCCAATCGTTATATCCAAGATCGTTTCTTGCCAGATAAGGCTATTGACTTGCTGGACGAAGCAGGTTCTAAGATGAATCTGACACTTAATTTTGTTGATCCCAAAGTTATTGATCAACGCTTGGTAAAAGCTGAAAATCTCAAGGCACAAGCTACTCGTGATGAAGATTTTGAAAAAGCTGCCTATTTCCGTGACCAAATTGCCAAATACAAAGAAATGCAGCAAAATAAAATGGCAGACCAAGATACACCTATTATCAGTGAAAAAACCATTGAGCATATCATTGAGCAAAAAACAAATATCCCAGTTGGTGACCTAAAAGAAAAGGAACAATCGCAACTGATTAGTCTAGCTGATGATTTGAAAGCTCATGTCATCGGTCAAGATAATGCCGTTGATAAAATTGCCAAAGCCATTCGCCGTAATCGTGTCGGACTTGGCTCTCCTAATCGACCAATTGGTTCCTTCCTCTTTGTCGGACCAACCGGTGTCGGTAAAACAGAACTTTCTAAACAATTAGCGATTGAGCTCTTTGGTTCAGCTGACAGCATGATTCGCTTTGATATGAGTGAATATATGGAAAAACACAGCGTAGCCAAACTCGTTGGAGCACCTCCAGGCTATGTTGGCTACGAAGAAGCCGGACAATTGACAGAGCGCGTACGCCGCAATCCTTACTCTCTCATTTTACTTGACGAAGTAGAAAAAGCGCACCCAGATGTCATGCACATGTTCCTGCAAGTTCTTGACGACGGACGTCTGACAGACGGACAAGGGCGCACAGTTAGCTTTAAAGATACGATTATCATTATGACTTCAAACGCTGGTACTGGCAAAGTCGAAGCAAATGTTGGCTTTGGAGCAGCGCGTGAAGGACGGACTAACTCTGTTCTCGGTGAATTAGGCAACTTCTTCAGTCCAGAATTTATGAACCGCTTTGACGGTATTATCGAATTCAAGTCCCTTGATAAGGAAAATCTCCTAAAAATCGTAGACTTGATGCTTGAAGATGTGAATAAACGCTTAGCTGTAAATGGTATTCACCTAGACGTAACAGACAAAGTCAAGGAAAAATTAGTTAATCTTGGTTACGATCCGAAAATGGGAGCTCGTCCGCTTCGTCGGACAATCCAAGATCACATCGAGGATGCTATCACCGACTACTATCTTGAACATCCAAGCGAAAAAGAGCTCAAAGCTGTCATGACGAGCAATAGCAAGATTGTTATCAAGTCGTCCAAAAAGTCTGAAAACGAAGCCGGCAAAGAAATCCAAACACCAGCAGATGACAATTAATTAGACATGAAAGTCGCTCCTTAGAAGTCTAGGGAGTGACTTTTTAATTACTGAACACTGTATCTCAAAATTGTCTTTAGTTTCTCCGGAGCGGTGCGATTTTTATTGTTCAAATAAATTTCACGATGATATGCTGTACAGCGTTTTAACCCATTTTCTTGACAGAAAGCATCCATTTTCGCGAAGGTCTGTGGCTCATCGTCAAATGGTCCTACATGAAGCATTGCAACGCTGCTTCCTTCACTTATTCGTTCAAAGCGAATCTCATTATAAAACGGATTTGGTTTTTTCACTTTTACTTTTGCGAGAGCTGTTTCAACTATTTCATTTGTAATAAACTCTGGCTGGGCAATCATAATCGTATAAACTAAGTCGTCTTTTACCAAAGTCTTCTCTGATTCTGTTTGCTGCCAAATCCCTTCCAAAGGGTAAACGGTAAAATCAGTAAATTCCTGATGGTGAGCAGTTTTTTTATACTCCATTTTAATCGCATAAGCGAGGGAATAAAGAGCAGAAACCCTTTCTGAAAAGTCAGCTTTATTTGGATTTCCTTGACCATTTAACATGATAAATGACTGCACAGGATGTTCAATGACCACAGGAGTTTTTGGAACTTGATAAAGTTTTTTATCTAATTTTCTCCATTCATATTTCATTTGTTTGCTCCTTTCATTTTTCTATCATGAGTATAACAAAAGAAACTTGTCGCTTGATGTCAACTTTTATATAAAAGTAAAATTTGTTTGAAGATTTTTCTTCTGTTTTTTTCAAAATAATCAGAAAATTTCGATTTTTCTATTGTTTTTTTGGAATAAGATGTTATAATAGACAACAAGAAAAATAAAAAAGGAGTTACGTTATGTTGATGATAGCTATTATTATCATTATTTATAGTATTTTATCAAGGCGTAGCTACCGTTTTAAAATGGGATAATCATCTCCGTTTTTACATGACTCCGCCTTATTCTCATTTGAGATAGGGCGGATTTTATTTTTCAAAAATAAAGGAGTTTTTTATGACAAAAGAAAACACAACCGCATCACTTACCCCTAAATCATTTTTGCATAAAGTTCTAAACGGAACCGCAATTGGTGTTATCGTAGCCTTGCTGCCTAACTGTATCTTTGCCATTATTTTCTCTTTAGACTTTTTCAAAAATAATGCTTTCTTTGCAACTTGGAATGTGGCTAACGTTCTTTTCCAAGCCACTTTATCTGCCGTAATTGGAACGCTGGTTGCCTTGGAATTTAATTTCAAAGGAATGAAAGCTGCGCTTCTAGCAGCCATTGCTTTTGTTAGTTCTGGTGCTTCTAGCAAACTAGCTGGAGCAACGGAGTTATTAGGATATCTCCAAAAGCAAAAAGCCCCTGCTGAAATTACCGCAACTGCAAACAAAATGGTTACTGGATTCTACACGACTGGTACAGGGGACATTATCAATGTCATGCTAATTTGTGCCCTCAGCGTCCTCGTATTGCTCTGGCTAGAAGGAAAATTTGAATCCTTTAATTTTGTTCTTCTTCCAATCGTTGGATCGCTTCTTGCGACTGTGGGGCTATTCACACTTCCTTATGTCAAAATGATTTCTAGCTTAATCGGGCAAGGAATCATCTACTTTACGGATCTTCAGCCTTACCTAATGAGTGTTCTCATCTGTGTTACTTTTGCTATCTTAATCGTGGCTCCAATCTCAACTGTTGCAATCGGTCTTGCCATTGGACTAAATGGACTCGCTGCTGGTGCTTCTGCTATGGGGGTCGGAACAACTTGTATCGTCCTTGTTGTTCATTCATTCTTTGTCAATAAACCTGGTGTAACTGCTGCTGTTGCCCTTGGTTCAATGAAAATGATGATGACCAATGTCTTTGAACATCCAATCTCTTATGTTCCTATCATTGCAACTTCTGCTGTAACTGGGCTATTGGTTCCCCTCTTCACCATTACTGGGACACCTGCATCAGCAGGTTTTGGACTCGTTGGTCTGACTGGACTCTTCGCTTCTGTTACAGGCGGACTTTCCATGGGACTGGCAATCTTAGCTTGGCTTGTCATCCCAACAGTTGTTGCCATTCTTTTCCGTCTTCTCTTTGAAAAAGTGCTCAATTTATACACAGCAGATATTTTCAAATTTGAACCTTAAAATGCTTGAAAGCCTTGACAGCGCTTTATTTCTGCATTATGATATTAGTAGCATATAAGAAAGAGTGGAAATGATATGACAGTCGCAACTTTTGGAGAAAAGCAAGAAGGCGTGCAATATGTGAATCGCTATGGCGTTTATGCAGTTATTCCAGATGAAAAGCAAGAAAAGATAATTTTAGTTCAGGCTCCCAACGGCGCTTGGTTCTTGCCCGGAGGCGAGATTGAGCAAGACGAAGATCACTTGACTGCCTTAAAACGTGAACTGATTGAAGAGCTTGGTTTTACCGCTCAAATCGGTCAATATTACGGACAAGCAGATGAATATTTTTATTCTCGCCACCGCGATACCTATTTTTATAACCCTGCTTACATTTATGAAGTAAGCCAATATAAGCAATCGCAAGCACCTTTAGAAGATTTTAATCAGCTCGCCTGGTTTCCAATCGAAGAAGCTATTTCCAAGTTAAAACGTGGCAGTCATAAATGGGGAATTGAAATGTGGAAAAAGAATCATAAAGTATGAGAAATTGTTCACATTTTTTATGAAAAAGTGCTATAATAGGAATAGAATATAGGAGGAAGTCAGATGAAGCTTATTAACACGACAAACAGCCATGCACGCCTTGTACAAAGTCAATTAGAAAGTACAGATGCTACACTAGTTGAGACTTTTTCCGCTGGAAATACAGACGTCGTCTTTACGCAAGCACCTTTTCATTATGAAATTCTGATTTCAAATAAACACCGCGCCATTCGCGAACAAGAAGTTGAAAAAATTCGAGAATTTTTTCTGAAACGAAAAATTGATACAAAATCGATTGACGCTTCTCGAATTAAGACACTCTATTCAACGAACCTCATTGAAATATCCATCCCAACTAAATAAGCCTTGACGGGCTTATTTTTTTTGTTTAAAAAAGAGTGAATTCGCAACTAAGTGCTCAATCCACTCCCGTTTTATTTCTGTCTGACATAATTCATCATGTCGTATGGTAATGTATTGGCGGTTTCTTTGAGAGAATAATTTTCTAAATTATTGACATTTTGACGGAGAAATTTTGCATAACTAGCTGAAATCAGCTTTTCGTGTTCGTATTCAAAAATAATCTTCCGCTCCAAATAATAACCTCGCAGCATTTCCTTGATATTATTCGGTTTGATACGCGTGATAACCCGCTCAATAAAAGCACCGCTTTCAATAATTGCTGTCTCACGGATACGCGAATCTTGCAAGAAATTGATAAGCGCAGTATTATAAACACCCTTCAGATTTTCTAAACTCCCGATAATTACTTCTGTATTGGCTAGATACAGTTCGGCAATCTCTTCTCTTTCAGCCTTACTAGGCTTTGCTCTATCTTGATTGAGCCAATTACGGAAAGTAGAGCCAAACGTAACAATCTCATGTAGCAATAAGCGAGTCATTCTGAAAAAGCTAATCAAAAAATAAATGAAGCGCGAAGCAAGATTGCGGTTGATTCTTTGCTCCATATTCCATAAATAACGTTGGTAAATGGAATAGGCACGGTTACTCATTTTTCTTTCTTCGTAGGCTTGTTCCAAACCGTCACTTTCAATACTCAGCATCAGCAATTGTAAATCTGTCAAATCTTTTTGAACAGATTTGCCTTCCTGCTCCAGAATAAGATGCTCGATTCGTCCATGATAATTATCAATAGCCGCATAAAGCGGAGCTTTGACTTTGGTATGCTTCAAATCTTCTTCTAATTCTTGGACAACGTCATTTAAAATAGCAATATGCATGAGGTAGTCTGATGATTCTTCCTTATTTTCTGATAAACGAGGCAACACTACCAGTCCTGTCAAAAAACTAAGCAATGTAACTCCAGCCACCAAGAAAAGCAAAAGAGGATATTCCTGCTCTAAAGCTGTTGGAATCAAGAGAATGGTTGCAATGGATACGGTTCCTTTTACGCCTGAAAAAGTTAACAGAGCAATATCTCTCCAATATTTCGACATTTTCTTTTTCAAACATAGGCTTCTCCAGAAATAAAAGCCATAAATCATGACAAAACGAATGACAAATAGCACAATCGTCAGCAAAAGAATCGTCAGAAGGAGCCAGAGATTATCATAAACTGGGCTTTTCAAAATGGGTTCAGCTATCGTTTCCAACTCAATTCCTAAAATGACAAAGACCGATCCATTCAGCATAAATGTGACAGTTTGCCAAATCGTATCTGTCACGGTATCAACTTGAGCCTCTAATAAAGTAATCCTTTTAAAACGACTAGCCTTAAAAATCCCTGCCACGACAACTGCAATAATCCCTGATACATGGAGTTCTTCGGCTAAAAAGAATGTCAGCAACGGTAAACTTAATTCTAACAACAACTCTCCTGCTGTGTCTGAGGCTCGCACCGTATACAGCAGCTTTTGCAACTGACGATTTAAAAAAGCAGTTAGACCACCCACAATAAAACCGCCAATGATTGAAAGGATAAGTGAGGTGCTGGCTTCCTGAGCTGAAAATTTCCCTGTTGTCCAAGCCGTCAGGGCAAATTGAAAGGCAACCAACCCGCTCGCATCATTTAGCAAGCCCTCCCCTTTCAAAATATTTTCTACACGTTTTGGAAAGGTAAAGCGCTCAGATAAGGACGCAAAAGCCACTAAATCAGTCGGACCCAAGGCGGCTCCAACCGCGATACACGCTGCAAGAGGAAGGGACACCCATAGCCAATGTGACAAAAAGCCAAGACTCAGAGTTGATAGAAAAATAACTGGAAAAATCAGATAAACAACAATCTTCCAGTGCTTAAGAATACTGGTAATATCGCTTTCTTCTGCTTCTCGAAACAGTAGCGGCCCAATGATTAAAGCTAGAAACAGCTCCGTCTCTAAATGAAACGTTCCAACTGGAATGAAAAAGCCCAAGCCAATCCCTAATAGAATTTGTATGAGTGGCGTCGGCAAGCTTGGAAATAGCTTGTTGGTGGCATTTGAAACAATCAGAACAGATAAAAAGATAATAATATAAAGGAGTAAATCCACATTTTCCTCCTTTATTTTTGTTTACAGCATTTTTCAAAAAGCATCTTCTGCTCGGAGATTTTTTGCTCAATTTTCGATAAATCACGATGTTCAATCATTTTTTGACAGCGCTCCATTTCAAGATTGACTAATTTTTTCTTAATCCGAAGCATTTTTTTGCTCATCTGCACATCATTTACTTGCTTTGCTAAGATTTCTCCATTGGTTGAATCTAGATATTGACTACGCAAGCAGTTCAATTTTTCATGTAGATATTGCTTATCCATTTTTCTCTCCACTTAAGTCATTTTTAATTTCTCAATCATCACTAAAAAGGGGGGCTGATTGATTTGGTTGATTGTTTTATAAAGGGCGACAGTAAATTCCTGCTGCGGCAATTGACTGACAAAGTCTAAAACTGCATCTCGCTCCACATCACCACCTTCATGCCCATAATAAATCATGATTGCAATCCGACCGCTAGTTACTAAACGCTGACATAATTTTTCTAAGGCCTGTATCGTTGTATGTGGTTGCGTAATCACTGTTTTATCTGCCGACGGAAGATAGCCTAGATTAAAAATAGCCGCTTTAATACTTTCAACGTATTGATCCACATTTTCGTGACCTGTCAAAAACAGTTCAACATTGTCCAATTTAGCTTCTGCCAAGCGCTTGGTGGTTTGCTCAATGGCTTGCTCTTGAATATCAAAAGCATAGACTTTTTTAGCCAATCGTGCCAAGAAAAGCGTGTCGTGCCCATTGCCCATAGTGGCATCAACGACGATGTCTTCTTTGGTTACGATTTCTGATAAAAAAGCATGTGCCATTTGTAATGGTCTTAACATATAAATCGCTGCTCCTTTGCCTTACACCCTTGAACACTGCCACGATGGTTCATTTCTTGCTCAATCGCATTTAGCACTTCCCATTTATTGAGACTCCACATAGGGCCAATTAACATATCTCGTGGCGCATCCCCTGTAATTCGATGAATGACGATATGTTTAGGGATTATTTCTAATTGATCACAGACAATAGAAACATACTCATCTTGGCTAAGCAGCTGCAAGCGTCCTTCATGATAATCTCGTTGCATGCGTGTGTTGGTCATTAAATGCAAAAGATGTAATTTAATCCCTTGAATGTCATTGTCTGTCACACAGCGGCGAACATTTTCTATCATCATTTCATGAGTTTCACCAGGCAAGCCATTGATTAAGTGGGAGACAATCTCGATTTTTGGAAATTTCCGCAGACGTTGAACCGTTTCAACATGTAATTCATAGGAATGTGCGCGGTTAATCAATTGCGAAGTAGCTTCATAAGTCGTCTGCAAGCCCAGCTCTACCGTCACATGCATGCGTTCAGACAATTCTGCTAAATAGTCAATCGTTTCATCAGGTAGACAGTCTGGCCTAGTTCCGATATTGATACCGACAACCCCTGGCTCATTGATAGCTTGCTCATATCGCTCACGAATGACCTCCACCTTATCATGGGTATTGGTAAAATTTTGAAAATAAACTAGATATTTCTTGACTTCAGGCCATTTGCGGTGCATGAAATCAATTTCCTTGTAAAATTGCTCACGAATCGGTGCTTCTGGTGCTACAATGGCATCACCTGAACCAGATACCGTACAAAAAGTACAGCCACCATGAGCTACCGTTCCGTCTCGATTAGGGCAATCAAATCCCGCATCGATCGGAACTTTAAAGGTCTTCTCTCCAAATAGTTTTCGATAATAAGCATTTAACGAATTATATGGTTTCATAACTTCCATTGTACCACAAAATAAAACAGAACTCGCGCTCGGAGTTCCATTTACACTTTATTCATGTCAATTGGCTTCCATTGGTGCTTTTTCAAATCCACACAGCCATTCGTTTTAAAAGTCACTCCTTCAGCCCAGAGGAGATGTCGCTGATCTTCCCATGCTGGTGCTAAGCGTCCTGCTGCATTGACCACACGGTGGCAAGGAAATTTTCCATAAAATTCTGCTTGAGACAGCACGCGCCCCACTAAACGAGCATTTCTTTCTCGCCCTATCAAATGTGCAATTTGTCCATAGGTAGCCACTTCTCCTACAGGAATCTGCTCAACTATTGACAAAATTTGAAGAATCAGACGTTTATCTAAAACTTTTACCACCCTGCCTCCTCTAAACTGTCTGCTAATAATCTATTTTTGCTTTCCTGCAAAACGCCATTGGAAGCGCACCTTATCATAGTATGGAAATTCAATATATAAAATCCCCACTCCTAATAAAGGGCTTCCTAAAACATCTGTCGGATGATGCACACCCAGATAAACACGTGACATTGCAATGAGAAGAATCATCGTAATCAATAAACCTTGCAATAAACGTTTTGTCTGTACGGTTTGCACTCGTTGGCTAACAATAATCAACAAAGTACCAAAGATTAAAGTCGAAGCCAAGGCATGTCCGCTTGGAAAAGAAAAACCACTTTCTACCACTAAATGTTGAAGTACAGGACGTGGACGTTGATAAACGCCCTTTAATAACTTGACCAACAATCCTGTTAACACCAGATTGCCTCCCAACAGCAAAGCCTCACTCCACCATTTTTTATAAAGGAAAATCCCAAGTAAAAGAGCAACCCAAGTTACAATAACAGGAGTATTGATCAGACTGGTCAAGCTAGAAAAAAACACGGTCAATGCATGTGGCAAATTGCCACGCAAAGTCGTTTGAAGTAGACTATCAATTCCTTTTAATTGACCTGAATGAAACTTAACAACGTATCCTAGAATTACAAAAAGCAAAAGGGCAAAAGAGCCCTTGGTTAAAAAAGTTTGTTTATTTTTCATATTTGATTAAAATCGGTTTTAAAAGCAAATGAATGAGCCAGAAGGCAACTGCAAAAACCACACCTTCTAATAGATTAAATGGAATGACCATTGCAAATAGATAGTTTGCCACGCCCAGAATCTTTGAAATATCAAAATTAGCAAATGTTGCATAGAGTGGAATAGCATAGGTATAGTTGAGAATCAGCATTGCCAAGGTCAATCCGAGCGTCCCCACCACAGAAGCGATTAGAAAACGAACGGTTGTCTGCTCTTTTTTCCAAATCAAGGCAAAAGCAATTACGAAAACAGCAACCGCAATGATATTCATCGGCAAGCCAATATAAGTATTGACGCCTTGATTGTTCAGCAGCAGTTTGAGAGCTGAACGAACCAATAAAATACTCAAAGCACCACCTAAATCCAGCACCACTAATCCCAGTAGGATTGGTAAAATACTGAAATCTAGCTTTAAAAAGCTAGCCCCCGGTAAAATCGGGAAATCAAAGAACATCAGCAAAAATGAAATTGCTGAAAGAATGGCAACAACAGCCATTTTGCGTGTATGTGTCATAACAGGTTCCTCCAATTTATAAAAATTAGAGAAGCTGGAAGGCTTGCTGAAGAATGGTTTCTCCAAATCAACGGAACCTTTGAAATAGTATAAGAAAATCTCCTTAAATAAAATTTAAAAGCTGTAATTTTAGACCTTCTTCATTGCCTTTCGTCTTCTCCCATCCAGACTGTACTGTCGGTTGTGGAATTACACCACATCAGCTTACGCTCGCGGACTTAAAACAGCTATCCAGTTGGCAAAAATTTTGTTTTTAAATGAAGTGGCACTACAAAGATATACCATGAAACTCCAACGCTATATAAAAACAAAAGATTGTCAACGGCTGTAAATTACCGCCGGTCGGGAATTTCACCCTGCCCTGAAGACCCTTTAATCATAACAAAAAAAGCCTGCTAGAGCAAGCATTTTATCCGATGTCGTCCATTCTTTTAAGAAATCCTATTTTAATTTGTCATGTGCATAGTGATGTACTAGCTCCAAACCTGCAAAACTCTGTTGCCGCAAGGCTTCATACACCAGCATACAGACTGTATTTGACAAATTCAAACTTCTGACATGTTCATCATTCATCGGAATCCGCAGGGCTTTTTCAGAATGAGCACGCATAAAATCTTCTGGCAATCCCTTATCCTCACGCCCAAACATGAAATAGTGATTTCCAGCAGTTGCAAAATTTTCTTCTGCATAAACTTTCTCCGCAAACTTAGAAATCAAATACAATTGTCCGTCCATTTTACTCATGAACTCTTCTAAATTGTCATAATAAGTGATGTCCAGCTTATCCCAATAATCCAAGCCAGCTCGTTTCATCTTACGGTCATCAATCGGAAATCCCATTGGTAAAATGATATGAAGAGGAGAATTGGTCGCCGCACAAGTCCGTGCGATATTTCCTGTATTTTGAGGAATTTGTGGTTCAAAAAGAACAATGTGATTTTGAAATGTTGTCATATCTTATAGCCTTCTCATCTATCTTAGTGAACTGTGATTGCTACCAAGCAAAAAAATAGCCACGCTGCCCGGAGTCAAGCTCAGCAGACAGCATGGTTTAAGGCTCATTAACTTACATCACAACAGGTTTGAGGTAAATCAATGAGGGTACTTTCTTAGTATATCACTTTCTTAGCATATGTCAACAAAAAAAGCTTTATTTTTTTATATTTTCTAGATTTATATGACGAATTTTCAAGTTTTATCTTTTTATTTTCAATTACTAGACTCTTCTGAATAAAATATCTCTTTTTCTTTCTTCAAAACGATGAAATTTTTGCAAAAAAAGGGTATGATAGAGGGGGATACTTGGGAGGTATAACATGAAAATTATTGTCGTTGGTGGCGGTAAAGTAGGCTCTGCACTTTGTCGTTCACTTGTGGCTGAAAAACACGATGTGATTCTCATTGAGCAAAACGAAGCCGTACTGAATCGCATCACCAAGCGTTATGATATTATGGGCATTGTTGGTAACGGTGCCAATTTTAAAATTTTAGAGCAAGCTGATGTAGAGCATTGCGATATTTTCATTGCCATGACAGAGCATGACGAAGTCAATATGGTATCAGCTGTGTTGGCAAAAAGAATGGGAGCAAAAGAAACGATTGTCCGAGTGCGCAATCCAGAGTATTCTAATTCTTATTTTAAAGAAAAAAATATCCTTGGTTTCTCTCTCATAGTCAATCCTGAATTACTAGCAGCACGCTATATTGCAAATATCATTGAATTTCCAAATGCGCTCTCTGTTGAGCGATTTGCCAATGGACGCGTCAGCTTAATGGAATTTAAAGTTAAGCAAAATAGTGACCTTTGTCAGATGACCATGTCTCAATTTCGCAAAAAATTTGGCAATGTCTTGATTTGTGCCATTAACCGCAATGGACAATTGCTCATTCCAGACGGTGAAATTACCATTTTGCAGAATGATATTATCTATGTCACCGGAAATCGGGTAGAAGTCATTCTTTTCCATAATTTCGTGCGACCCAAAGTCATTAAAAGTTTAATGCTCATTGGTGCAGGAAAAATCGCCTACTATCTACTTAATATTTTAAAAAATAGCAAAATCAAACTAAAAGTGATTGAAATCAATCCAAAGCATGCTGAATGGTTTAGTCAAGAATTTCCACATTTACATATCGTTCAAGGTGACGGTACTGCAAAAGATATTCTTCTGGAAGAAAGTGCGCAGCACTATGACGCTGTTGCCGCTTTGACTGGTGTCGATGAGGAAAATATCATTTCATCTATGTTCCTTGAAAGCATGGGTGTGCAAAAAAATATCACGAAAGTCAATCGGACTAGCTTGCTTGAAATCATTGATAGTCAGGAATTTTCAAGCATTGTAACACCAAAGAGAATTGCTGTTGACACGATTATGCACTTTGTCCGCGGACGTATGAATGCTCAATATTCTGATTTACAGGCCATGCACCACCTTGCCAATGGACAACTTGAAACTCTGCAATTTCAAATAAAGGAAGAAAATAAAATGACTGGAAGACCACTTTCCAGCCTCAAACTGAAAAAAGGTGTCTTGATTGCTGCCATTATCCGAAATGGAAAACCTATTTTCCCAATGGGGGAAGACCACATTCAAATCGGTGACCAAATCATCGTCACAACTCTGATCCAAAATATCACACAAATATATGATTTGTTAGAGAGGTAAGCCATGAATAGAAGTATGATTCGTTTCCTCCTCTCAAAATTGTTAATCATTGAAGCAGGGTTACTGCTAATTCCACTCATTGTAGCGTTTATCTATCATGAACCCAATCAAAACCTGCTCTCAATTTGCACCACAATTGGTATTCTCTTAGCAGTCGGATTTTTAGGTATCTCTTTTAAACCTAAAAATCATCACATTTATGCCAAAGAAGGGGTCCTGATTGTCGCCTTATGCTGGATACTTTGGTCCTTTTTTGGAGCTCTTCCTTTTGTTTTTTCGGGACAAATTCCTCATCTCATTGATGCTTTCTTCGAGATCAGTTCAGGCTTTACAACAACTGGAGCTTCAATCTTACCAGACGTTTCTGTTTTGTCGCATTCCCTCCTCTTTTGGCGCAGTTTTACCCACTTAATCGGAGGTATGGGAGTACTTGTCTTTGCTCTTGCTATTATGGAAAATAATAAAAATAGCCATTTGGAAGTGATGCGAGCAGAAGTTCCTGGTCCTGTTTTTGGGAAAGTTGTCTCTAAATTAAAGGACACTGCACAAATTCTCTATTTGCTGTATTTAGCACTTTTTGCTATTTTTGTAGTGATTTATTATCTGGCAGGAATGCCTTTATTTGATAGTTTTATCATTGCCATGGGAACAGCGGGAACAGGAGGTTTCGCAGTTTACAATGATGGTATTGCTCACTATAACAGCTCTCTCATTACGTATCTAGTCAGTTTTGGAGTACTTATCTTTGGAGTGAATTTCAATCTCTATTACTTTTTACTATTGAGGAAATTTAAAGCATTCTTTGGCGATGAAGAATTGCGAACTTATCTCATTATTGTAACATCTGCAACTGTATTCATCTGTCTCAATGTTTTCCATATTTATCAAAATCTTTCCCAGACCTTAGAAGTTTCTCTTTTTCAAGTATCTAACATTATCACCACTACCGGTTTTGGGCTTGGTGACATTACATCTTGGCCACTCTTTTCTCAATTCATCCTTCTCATTCTCATGTGCATAGGAGGGTCCGCTGGTTCAACCGCCGGCGGTTTAAAGGTGGTTCGTTGCTTAATGCTGGTTCGCATTGCTAAAAATCAAGTATTGTCCACCCTATCACCAAAGCGGGTATTGACTCTGCACGTCAATCATAGTGTCATTGACAAAGACACCCAGCATAAAATCTTAAAATATCTTGTTCTGTATACGATGATTATCATCTTTCTCATTTTTATCGTCAGTTTAGACAATAATAACTTGATGACAGTCGTCAGTGCTGTTCTTAGCTGTTTCAACAACATTGGACCAATGTTAGGAACAACTGATAGCTTTGCAATCTTTGGTCCTATGTCCAAACTTCTACTCTCTCTTGCCATGATCGCAGGGCGTTTAGAAATTTACCCAATGATCCTGCTCTTTATGCCACAGACATGGTCAAAACGATAGCATATCGCCTGAAACTCACTGGTCATAGAACTAACATCTCAGACTGTAGACAAATCACCATTTTGGTAGGTTTGTCTTTTTTTTTAGTGGAAATGCTTCTTTGCTAATTTTTTATTTTCTTTTATCAGCTAAGTCATAAATAAAATCCGTAAGAAACCTAAATTTCCTACGGATCTCGTTTGTATATTCTTTTATAAATACAAGATTTTGTAAGTTAACAGTCTCACAATGTTAAAATTCAAGAGCAAATATTTTGACATCATTAAATTCATAATGACAAGATAATTAAAAATAAAAGCGATGTCAAATAAGAAATAATTTTATTCTGTAGCTTCACCAGCTTTGTTTATTAAACTACAAAAGCTCAAGGAGTACAGAACAATGCCTTTAGAAGTAATTACTAAAGAAGTATTTAAACAACATTATCAAAAAGCGAAACGAAAATCTTTTATCCAATCAGTAGAAATGTCTATTCTATTGAAAAAAGAGGGTATAATGTTGAGTTCATTGGCTTCTTTACTAACAATCAATTACAAGTATCAGCATTATTATTTAGTGCAAAAATGGCAGGTGGTCTATACCTAGAAATCAACTCTGGACCTGTTGTTACTAATTATGAGTTCTTACCTAAATTTTTTGAAGAATTAAAAATCTATGCAAGAAAGTTAAAGGCTATGGAGCTTGTTGTAAAACCTTATGATATTTATCAAGTCTTCAATAGTAAAGGTGAGCCTATTAGTACAGAAAAGAAGGAACTTGTATCTATGCTCACCAACCTGAATTACCAATTTGATGGCTTACAAAAGGACTATCCTGGAGGTGAAGGTGATTGGCATTTTGTAAAAGACCTAAATGACTTAACAGAAGAAACGTTGTTAAAATCTTTTACTAAACAAAGAAAATCATTAGTAAAAAAGCTAAAACATTTGGTATAGAACTGCATAAACTTAAACGTAATGAGCTTTATAAATTTAAGCAGATTACTTCATCAACTTCTGAACGTCGCAACTATAATGATAAGACTTTAGATTATTATGAAAAATTTTATGATAGCTTTGGAAACAATGCAGAATTTATCATAGCTAGCATAAATTTCAAAAATTATTTGGAGCGTCTGCAAAGTAATCAGGATGAATTATCCAAAAAAATAAAACAACTACAAGCTTATCTAGAAAAAAACAATCACTCTCCTGAAAAAAAGTTGAATCAAATTCGAGAATTATCTAGTCAATTCGAAACGTTTGAAATACGAAAAAACGAAGCATACCAACTATTCAAAAAGCATGAAGACGAAAGTACAATATTAGCTGGCAGTCTTTTTATATACACTCCCCAAGAAACGGCCTATCTCTTTTCTGGATCCTATCCTGAATTTAACAAATTCTACGCACCTGCTCTTTTGCAAGATTATGTAATGCGAGAATCAATCAAGCGAGGTATTCCCTGTTACAACCTTTTGGGTATTACTGGTCATTTTGATGGTTCTGACAGTGTACTTCGTTTTAAATAAAATTTCAATGGTTATGTCCTGAGAAAAATGGGAACTTTTAGATATTATCCTTCCCCGTTTAAACATATAACTATTCAAATAATTAAAAAAATTTTAAATAGATAAATCCTAAAATACCTTCCATGGTTTTGCTACACTTGCTTAAAAAACCATGCAAACCAATATAAAATCTTCATTAGGTGTGTAATCCTAGTGAGATCTTTGTGATTAGTAATTTATTGTGTTCATCTCAAAAAGCAACAATAATTCTTACTCATTCTCCGCTGAGATTGGTTTACTATCTACTTCTTATCAGATAAGCTATGATGATTCTATTTAAACACAAAAAAGAATGTTAGAGACAAACTAACATTCCATAATTTTTCACTCTGATTATATTATAGAGAAAGCATTTTTGCACTATTTAAAAGTTTACCGTATAGGAACTAAATGAAACAACAATTTAGTGCGTAGTCTCATCTTCGAAACATACTACATGTTATCTTTCACTGCGATTGCTACCATTCTAGCTTTGGCACGCACCTGACCCGCTACTGTCATCTCCATTGCCACAATGGCTTTTCTTTGGCCTAGTTCTTCAAGTCGAGAGATGACCGTAATTTCCTCATCAATGGGCGTTGGACTTTTATAATCTATTTCCAAGCGAGCTGTGATAAATCGTCCAATGACCGTTTCTTCTGTCAAATCTAAGCCCTTATTTTGATGAGCAAACCAGGCTGCTGAAGCGGTACCATGACAGTCAAAAATCATGGCAATCATACCGCCAAATAGATTAGCTGGAACACCACCGGTATACTGTTGAGCTGGTGTTATCTTGCTAATGCAGCTAGTTCCGTTTAGACTAGGATAAGTTTTTAAATGCAAGCCTGACTCATTCTTAGGACCGCATCCCCAACAATGCCGGAATCGCTCACCATAAGTATCTTGAATGGCAATATTTCTTGTTTCCAAAATCATTTGCTCTCCTTTTTAAGATTAAATTTACAAGCGTTTTCATGATTATTATATCAGTCTTTAAATGAAGAGTAAATACGAAGTAGATTCAAGATATTTTAATCGTTCGTCTAAGCTGAATTTATAGAAAAGATAGTTAGATTTCACACAGCGAATGCCTTTAAAACTTTTCAATTTTCATTGAGTATGAGATGAACCGGCAACAAAAGGCCAGCGAGAAATACAAAAAACGAGCAATTTTGATTTTCTGTTAGTTAGAATGTCAAAATTGTTCGTTTTTCTTATTTGTACTATTAAGTTATAGTATTTTATAAAGAATCTCTGGTTGCCCCTTTTATAGAGTAAGCGTCTCAACCTCTTTCTTTGTCTTCTGCATAGTTACGCTTCAAGCTAAATACATCCGGCACAGGATCATCTCCTCCTTCTGCCCAAGGATGACAACGCAAAATACGTGCTGTTCCCATTAAGACACCTTTAGCACCGTACTTTTCAATCGCTTGAATCATATAATTTGAACAAGTCGGCTGATAGCGACAAGAAGGTGGAAAGGCTGGCGAGATAAACTTTTGATAAAAACGCACTGGTGCGATAAAAATTTTTTTCATCATTTTTTCTTCGTCACAGCTAGGTTATGTAACTGGCTGACCTCTTTTTTATTGAGACGGCGAGCTTCACCCGGACGAAGTCCCGTTAAATTCAAATGACCGAATTGCGTACGAGAAAGTTTATCTACTTGCAAACCAACCGCTTCAAACATCTTTTTCACTTGATGATTTCGTCCTTCATGAATGGTCAACTGGACAACCGAACGATTCTTAACCGGGTCTACTTTCAGAATTTCGTAAACCGCTGTTTTGGTTTTTTTGCCGTCAACTTCCACACCTTTTGTCAAGGGACGGAGAACTTCTTTATCAGCCACCCCCTTGACACGAGCTACATAGACCTTATCAATTTCATTTCTAGGATGAATCATCTCATCTGTAAAATCGCCATCATTTGTCAAAATCAAAGCACCCGACGTATCCCAATCAAGTCGACCAACTGGATAGATTCTCTCTGTGACATTTGGCAACAAATCAACCACCGTTGGACGACCTTTGTCATCTGTCACGCTAGAAATGACACCGCGAGGCTTGTTTAAGAGATAATACACTTTTTCTTCATTGTAAATCGGCTGACCACTAACCTCAACACGATCACCTGACTTGATCGTCGTTGCCAACTCACGAACAACTTGTCCATTCACAGTGACAAGCCCTTGTTTTATCAACTCTTCTGCCTTTCTACGGCTTGCAATCCCAGAATGGGCAATATATTTATTGATTCTCATCCTCTATCCTTTCGGTAAATAGCTGACTTTCTTCTGCTATTAACTCTGTTTCTTCTACTATTGGCAATTCTTCTAAGCTATTGATTCCCATATAATCCAAAAAATAATCCGTTGTCACATAAAGATTTGGGCGCCCTAGCACTTCTTTTTTTCCATTTTCACGAATCAAGTCAAATATCTGCAACTTTGAAATCGCACCACTAGAATTGACTCCACGAATCTCATCCACTTCCACTCTCGTAATGGGCTGCTTATAAGCAATAATGGATAAGGTTTCCAAGGCAGCCCTTGATAAACTTTGATTGATTGGTGCTTTTGAATATTCCCGCAACAATTCAGCAAACTCTTGCTTGGTAACAATTTTATAAGTATTCGACGTCTCTAACAAGGCAAGACTCGAATCTTCATCTTTTTGATACTTTTCTGCCAATTTCTCCAAGCTCTGTGTCACACCTGTCGGAGGTATAGAGAGGAGCTCTGCTATTTGACGGACCCGCAAGCCGTCTTCGCCCGCTACAAAGAGCAGGGCTTCAATCTCTGCTAACTTACTCATTTCTTTTTCCTATTAGATAAATATTCCCAAAATTTTCTTCTTGCATTACTTGGATTTCTTGGACTTTTACTAGTTCCAATGTCGCTAAAAATAAGGTAATCACTTCATTCATATCTTTTGTTTCTGAAAAAATGGCTTGCAGAGCAATTTTTTCTTGAGAATAACAACGCTCACGTATCACATCCATCATGTCTTCGATTTTATATTCATCTTTAACAATCGTTGTATGACTTTGAGCAAATTCTTCTCTTTTTTGCGTCATCAATTTAGAAAAAGCCAAAAACAAATCAATCGTTGTCTTATCATGGAGCAATGTTGCATCTTCATACACCAATTCAATTTTAGGTTTAGAATAATAAAGAGCTCGTTCTTCATGTTGCTCCGCCATTTTCTCACCTAACAATTTGAATTTCCGATATTCCTCAATTTGAGAAAGCAAATCTTGCTCCAAATCTTCTTCAGCTTCTAAGCTATCAGCTACTTTTGGCAAGAGTTTTCGGCTTTTAATCAACATGAGCTGACTTGCCATAACCATGTATTCTCCCGTCACTTCTAACTTCATTGCTTGAAGAGTCGCCACATAAGCCAAATATTGCTCAATGACCTCTGTAATCGGCACATCATAGATATCCATTTGATATCTTGACACCAAATGAAGCAATAAGTCCAATGGGCCTTCAAAATCTTTAATTTTTATGTCCATTATCTGTATTTTTCTAATGTCATCATTGTTTTCAAGCCTAAATTGCGCGCAATTTCATACAATTCAACACCTTGCTCTCGCTGACGTAAAATATATTGCTCTCGCAAACTCTGAGCTGATAAAGTAGCTTGATTTTTTTCAATCAAAAAAGCTTCTAATTGACGAAAGCCCCATTGGCGCGAATAGCTTTTCCCATTCTTTTCTAACAAATAAGTTCCTTCCAGAGTTGTTTCCAGTTCTCCAATCAACTGGTCTGGAATGGGCACAATACGCTTTTGACCTGCTTTCTCAATGCGAATAATCTGAAAATCCAGATTGACATCTGCTACTTTCAACTGTAAAATTTCGCTTGGTAAAAGCCCCATTTCTAAAATGAGAAGCGCAATCAAGCGACCGTTGTATTGATTTGTATCTGCATAAAAATCAGACAAATCCAAAATTTCCGCATCGTGTTCTTTCGGAATACCAACTTTTGGCAACTCCAAACGATAAAAGTCTGAAATCAACCGTTGCTTGTATAAATAATGCAAAAATTGATTGATAGCAGATAGTTTTCGTTTCTGAACAGATGGTTTGAAGTCAGCAATAGAAGCTTGGTAAATCCGCAGATTGGTCTCTGTAATTTTTGCATGGGTCACATCTATGAATTGCTCTAAATCATAAAAATAAGCTGTTTTTGAATTCTCAGATAAATTTTTTCCTTCTAAAAAGGTTGTTATTTCTTCTTTCATTTTGGATGAATCTCGTATTCATTCGCAAAACTATGCAAAAGGGCATTGACCGCTTTTAAGATAGATTTGCGTGTAATAATTCCTTGAAATGTATTGTCCTGATCAACGACTGGCAAGAAGGACTCGTCTACTAACTTATGCAATACTTCTGTCAATGTAAAATCTGGACCAACTGTCAGGTCATCTTTTTTTGCCATGTGAACAATATCCGTTGTCATAAATTCCTCATCAGGAATTTCATGCTGCATTTGGTAAGACAAGATATCTGTCAGCGAAATAGTTCCAACAAACTTCTTTTGATCTGTCACCACGGGTACTCGTGAGTAGGTCATCTGACTCAACAACAAAATAGCATGATCAGCATTGTGAGTATCAATCAAAACAGCTAAGTTTTCTGCCGGTGTTAAAAAAGTATCTTCTTGCTGTAAGAGAAAATCTTCAAATTCCTTAGCAATCATCGAACAAACTCCTTTGATAGGCGAGAATAAAGTTCATGGCTACGCGTGTAATAGTCTACTTTAAACATATCATCTGTAATTTCTACTTTAGCATACAGTCGCTCATTGATGACACCGCGCGGTTGACTGATAGAGCCGGGATTTAAAAAGAGTGTTTTTCCTTCCATCCACGCATCTGGAATATGCAAATGCCCATACAAACAAATATCTGCGTTTACCTCTTGTGCCCAGAGAGCCAATTTTTGAAAACCAAAATTAATCTGTTGAAGGTGACCATGAGTTTGTGCGATAATCGTTCCGTTTAAGTCCGTCACTAAACGGTCTGGATAACCACCATAGAAATCCATGTTCCCAGCCACAACGTAAATTCCTTGCCACACTTCATCATCACTAGGCAACTCAGAATCACCGTTATGAAAAATAGCATCTACTTCCCCAAGATAACGATGTTTTATCTCTTCCACAATGGCACGATTGCCATGAGAATCACTCATTACGATGATTGTTTGTTTTTCCATGCTGGAAATACCTCCACTAATTTTTGAACTGCTTGAGCTCGATGTGATTGAGCGTTTTTTTCTTCCATTGTTAATTCAGCAGATGTTTTACCTGTTTCGCCTACTAAAAATAAAGGATCATAGCCAAATCCATTTTCGCCTTTCGGCTCAAAATTGATATAGCCCGACCAATCAGCCTCTACGACCAGACTTTCTTTGTCAGGACTTGCCACTACCAGAGTGGTATGAAACTGTGCAGAGCGGTCTTTCAAGTCGAAAACCATTGCTAATTCATGCAGCAATTTTGCATTGTTTTCTAAGTCTGTTGCATTATTTCCAGCAAAGCGAGCAGACCAAACTCCAGGCAAACCGCCTAGTGCATCTACTTTTAAGCCTGAGTCATCCGCCAATACCATTTTGCAAGTCAGCTTAGAAATGGTCTCTGCTTTCAAACGAGCATTTTCTTCAAAAGTCATTCCAGTTTCTGCTACCTCTGGCAAATCAGGGTAGTCATTCAAGTTTTCAATTTTGTAACCTAATTTTTCAAATATTTTACGAAATTCAGCAGTTTTTCCTTCATTGCGAGTAGCGACTAAAATCGTATCTCCGACTGTCAAACCTGACAAGTCTTTCTGAGAAAAGAAATCATTCAGCTGAACCCCATTTTTAGGCAAATGCACTAAAACTAACTGTCCCTTTTCCGTAATCAGAATAGCACCTTTATGAAATTGTGCCTGAAACTGTGAATCTTGGTTCTCGTTAATCATTTGCAAGACAAATTGAACAAAAGACATCATGGAGTTATATTGAATCACTGCAACAGAAAAAGACTGCTCTTCAACTACTAATTGACGGAGCTCTTCTTCCATGCGACTGAGTTCTTCCGAATCAACATCCTTAAAATGGAAAGTTCCGCCACGAGAAGACCATTCTCCAACATACCAATCTTGGGTATCTTTATACTCATAAATTTTGCTACTCATAAGGTCACATGCTCCACATTTATTTCTTTGTTTAACCACGTTTCTGCAATTTCAGCAAAACTTTTTGCATTTGCTGTGGTAAAAAAGCGGTGTTGAGGAAGTTCTCCTTCTCTGCTGTGATTGATTTCAAAATAATTAAGCAAGACAGAAATGTCCCGCACACACTCTGCTCCACTATCAATCAATTTCACAGTTGGTCCCATTACATTTTGAATGATTGGTTTTAGCAAAGGATAATGCGTACAGCCTAGCACTAAAGTATCTACCTTGCCTTTTAACGGCATCAAGCTCTCATAGACCACTTTTTTCGTAATGCTAGACGACAGCTCGTTAGATTCTACCAGTGGTACAAACTTGGGACAAGAAAGACTTGTCACCTCCACTTCTGGTAAGAGACGCTCGATTTTTTGCCGATAAATATCTGATTGAATCGTCATTGGCGTTCCAATAATGCCAATCGTCCCATGTTGAGAAGCTTTAATTGCTGCGCTAGCTCCCGGTAAAATCACTCCCAAAACTGGAATATCCAATTTTTCTTTGATTTCTTCCCAAACCACAGCAGTAGCTGTATTGCAGGCAAGAACAATCATTTTGACATTTTGGGTTAAAAGAAATTGCACTAATTGCCATGTATACTCGCGAATCTGATCTGCTGGTCTTGGTCCATAAGGCGCACGCGCAGAATCACCGATATAAATCACTTCCTCATGTGGAAGCTGCCGCATCAGCTCGCGAACAACTGTCAAACCGCCCACACCTGAGTCTAAAAAACCAATTGGTCGATTATCCATAAGTTCTTCTTTCTAAAGAAGGGACTGGGTGCAAGTCCCAAATCCCCATTCATTTATCTCTTTAAAAATCAAATTTTATACTGTTTTAACAGCTTATTTTTTCTTTTTAGCATTTTCAAGTGCTGCTTTTTGTTGATTTTTAATTTGACGATACACTTGTTGTACCTTTGCTTCATTTGGCTTTTGTCCATTTGCAGATAGCATTGTACGAACCGCATCAATATTCAAACGTGGATTGTCTGCAAATTCTTTTTCAATTTGTTTGCGGACAAGGTACATTCCAGCGAGCATACCACCAAAGAAAGCCAGAATAATCAACAAAATAGCTAATAGTAAATTCATAAATATGTAATCCTCTTTTCCCTTTTTACATCTTCTTATTATATCAAAAATTGTCTATTTTTCAAAATCAAAGCCATACAAAGTTGCGAAGTAATCCTCCGGTATTTCAGCACGCCGAATCATTCGTACACCTCCGTCTTCTTCCAGCAAAATCTCAGCTGAACGAAGTTTGGCATTATACTGATAGCCCATTGAAAAACCATGTGCTCCTGTATCGTGAATCACCAAAGTATCTCCAATATTGGTAATCGGCAGTTCGCGCTGAATGGCAAATTTATCATTGTTTTCGCAAAGACTGCCGACCACATCCACTATTTCTGTCGGTCCATCTGGATGATCCATATTTGTAATATGGTGATAAGCACCATACATGGCGGGACGCAGCAGGTTCACTGCTGAAGCATCTACACCAATGTAAGTGCGGTAAGTCTTCTTTTTATGCAATACTTTCGTCACCAATAATCCATGAGGGGCCAGCATAAAACGTCCCAGTTCCGTAAAAATTTTAACCTTTCCTAAACCTGCAGGTGTTAAAATTTCCTCATAAACTCGGCGAACTCCTTGCCCAATCGCTAAAACGTCATTTGCTTTTTCTTCTGGACGGTAAGGAACGCCTACTCCGCCTGAAAGATTGATAAAATCCAAGTCCACATTGGTCTCAGCTACGACCTCAACGGCTAATTCAAATAGCTGACGGGCTAATTCAGGATAATAATGATTCGTAACAGTGTTAGAAGCCAATAAGGCATGAATCCCAAATTTTTTAACGCCCAACTTTTTTAAATCTTTAAATGCTTGGATGAGTTGTTCTTTGGTCATCCCGAATTTGGCTTCTTCTGGAGAATCCATAATATCTGTTCCCAACTCAAATACACTGCCTGGGTTATAGCGGCAAGAAATGATTTCTGGAATGCTCGCCACTTCCTGTAAAAATGCAACATCTTCATAAGCATCAAAATTGATAGTAGCTCCCAATTCACGCGCAAATTGCATTTCTTTTGCAGGCGTGTCATTGGACGAAAACATCATGTCATTTCCTGAAAAGCCTACTTTTTGGCTCATCAAAAGTTCTACATAGCTGGCGCAATCTACTCCACAGCCTTCATCTTTCAAGATTTTCAAAATAGCCGGATTCGGAGTTGCCTTTACTGCAAAATACTCTTTAAATCCTTGATTCCAAGAAAAGGCTTCCTGAAGCGCGCGAGCTGTCTCACGAATTCCTTTCTCATCATACAAATGAAATGGAGTTGGAAATTGAGCAGTGATTTCAGCTAACTTTTCGCGACTGAGAAATGGTTCTTTCATAGCAAGCCTCATACTTTCTTTTCATTTGCTTTATTATATCATAAAAAAAGAAGCTGAAACCAGTCCAACTTCTAATTCTTACTTTTAATTATCTCTTCCAAAAATACGAAGAATACTGAGGAACAGATTGATAAAATCAAGGTAAAGGCTTAAGGCGAGTGAAACTGCCCAACCAGCCGCTACATTTCCGCCTGATTGCTCATAGACATAGCGGATTCTTTGATTATCCCAAGCAATCAATCCAGAGAAGATAATCACACTAATAATGCTAATGATGAAATCTAGTCCAGAACTTCTAAGGAAAATATTCACCAAACTAGCGATGATAACTCCAATCAGACCTGCAATAAAGGCTCTACCCAAGCCAGAAAGATCTTTTTTGGTAAATTTCCCAATCAATGCCATAGCAAAAAACATCGCTGAAGAAGTAACGAAGGCTGCTAAAACCGTTGCCTGTGTGTAAAGAGCCAATACTAAACTAATCGTAAAGCCATTTAAAGCCGAATAAACTAGAAAAGTTGGCAATGCAGCTGGATTGTTTTTGACAGACATCCCTGAAGCTACCCAGACAAGAACCAACTCAGCAAAAATAGCTAAGTAAAAAATCCAACTATTCGCCATTATTACTGAATAAATCACATCTTGAAATATTGTTAACATCAAAGCCGAGACAAGAGCAGAAATGCCAATCCCCATACCGACTAATGAATAAACTTTAGCGTAAAAACTATTGATACCACTATTTTCTTGAATAACTGTATTGTTCATAAGCTCTCTCCTTTATTATGATATGTTACGATTTTAACATTTTTCGATGAAAAAGTCTTCTTTTAGCGATTCTTTTCCGAACTGGCGCCATGGCTTCCTTGATTGCCCAGTATTTATCCACCATAGTGACAATATAGCCTTCTTTATACCGTGGCGGCGCCAATGTTGCTCCCCACATGTGTTTGAGAATGATGTCTTCTTCTACTTTATTTAAATTGGTTACTTTCCGTGCATTTCGCACTGCTAAGCGAGGGTGTACCCAAGCATGGCTTTTATTAAATTTCGTTTCCCGCCAATCATAATAAAACATATCGTGCAGAAGTCCACCACGTGCGGTACTTTTTGCATCCCAACCTAATTTTTTCGCAATTTTATAACTCGTATAACTAACATGAATCGAATGCTCCAAGCGATTGGAATAAATATGGTGTGTTATGGTTTTTAATTTCTGGACGCGTGGTTGAGCAATCAATTGTCCAACATGCTCCATATACTCTTTGTCTTCTTTATAAAGCATAGAACCACCTCCATGTGCTTCTAATTATAAATATATTTCTAAATTTTAGCTTAAAGCAAAGATGAGAATACCTGCTGCCACGGCGACATTTAAACTCTCAGCTTGTCCTTTCATCGAAATATGAATGAGGTAATCAGCTGCTTCTGCCATTTCAGAACTAATGCCCTGTCCTTCATTTCCCAACACAAGAACAAAATCCGACAGTGGTGCTAACTCCCGATAATCTATCGAATCTTTTGAAAGCGTTGTTGCCAATATCGGCAATTGTGCCTGTTTAGCAAGGTCAAGAAAATCTGCTGTTTTTACTCGGTAAACAGGCAAATGAAAGTGACTGCCTTGCATGGAGCGTAGAGTTTTCAGATTGTAAATATCTGCTGAATGCTGCGAAATAAACACCCCGTCATAACCAGCCGCATCAGCTGTTCGGATAATCGTGCCCACATTCCCTGGATCCTGCACATCTTCTAAAAAAAGATATTTCCCTTTGAGAACGGAAGGAAGCATCTGTTTTTCAAAAGCAATTTCTGCCACGATGCCCTGCGGTGTTTTGGAATCAGCCAAATCCGCCAAAATTTCTGCCGTCACTACATAAACTTGAGGAAAATCCTGCACTCTATCGGCAAATTCTTCTAAAACAAAAATATGCTGAATGTTAGCTTGTGCATTGACTGCTTCTTCAAATAAATGCCAGCCCTCAATTAAGTATGAGTCTTTCCGATATTTTTTTTGAAGTAATTTTTTAGTATTTTTTACCACATTATTCGCTTTTGAGGTTATAATATTCATAGAACTATTATATCACAAAAAGGAGGTTCACATGCAAAAAGTAAGAATGATTGCACAAGGTCGCGTGCAAGGAGTTGGCTTTCGTTGGGGTGTTTACACACTTGCCACAGAAATCGGCGGTATCACAGGGCGTGTCTGGAATAATGAAGACGGGACCGTAGAGATTTTAGCACAAGCGAAGAATCCTGCCCTCATGGCAAAATTTATCCAAGAAATCCGCAAAGGACCAACGCCATTTTCAAAAGTCAGCTATTTAGATGTCACAATGGCTAATTTTGATTCCTATTCAGATTTTAAAATTGCAAATTAGGTCCCAAGAACTATTGTATATTTAGGAAAAAAACAGTAGAATAGAAAGGTATTATTTTTTAGAAAAAGGAAACAAACACGTGAAAAAATTAAATCGTATTTTATTCTCAGGATTAGGGTTATCTATGCTTCTGCTGCTCTCAGGATGTGTGCAAGTAAAAGATGGTAAGCCTGCTGGGTTTGTCTGGGATATCATTGGAAGACCAATGAGCCTTGCCATTCAGTATTTTGCTAATAATATGGGACTTGGTTTTGGTATGGCCATTATCATCGTCACCTTGATTGTGCGCTTGATTATCCTTCCACTTGGACTTTATCAGTCTTGGAAATCAACTTATCAATCTGAAAAGATGAATTACTTGAAACCTATTTTTGAGCCAATCCAAGAACGCATGAAGAATGCGGAAACACAAGAAGAAAAACTGGCTGCTCAACAAGCTCTCATGGCTGCTCAAAAAGAAAATGGTGTCAATATGCTCGGAGGTATCGGATGTCTTCCTCTCCTGATTCAATTACCATTTTTCTCTGCCCTTTATTTCTCTGCTCAATACACTGAAGGAGTGGCTAAGAGTGTCTTCCTAGGAATTCCACTCGGAAAAGCCAGCATTCTCCTTACCGTTATCGTCGGAGTTTTGTATTTTATTCAATCTGCTTTGACCCTTGTCGGTATTGACGAAGTTCAAAAAGAGCAAATGAAGAAAATGATGTACATGAGCCCGCTCATGATTGTCATCTTCTCGTTCACGGCTCCAGCAGGTGTCACACTTTATTGGGTAGTCGGTGGTTTCATCATGATTATCCAACAATTGATTATCAATCATTACATCCGTCCTCAGCTCAGAAAACGCGTAGCTGAAGAATACAAAAATAATCCGCCTAAAGCCATTAAAAATTCTGGTCGTAAAAAAGATGTGACACCTCAAGCACAGGCCGTTATTGAAAATAGAAAACAAAATAAAAAGAAAAATCGTAACGCTGGAAAACAACGTTCAAGATAAGCAAAAAAGCTGGAACAATCATTCCAGCTTTTTGCTTGCCGTTCAATTTAAATGTTCTCATTCAAAAATAAAATTACCAAAATTCGCGAACAAAATCATTTTCTAAACGTTCACTATAAAACAATTCTGACAACGATTTGTCATCAAAAATACGTAGCAAATTTTTTAAATCATAAGCCAATTCGAGAGTGTCCAACTCTTCACGCGCCACCCACTTAACTTCACCTTCTTCTGATGAACGAAGATGTCCTGAAAATTCATTTGCGCGATAAAGAAAGACCAGATAACGAATGCCTTCTGCCGTGTACCAATGTTTCATACCAACCAGTCTAGGATGATGGATTGTTAGTCCCGTTTCTTCATAAATTTCACGCACAACTGCTTGGTGGAGGCTCTCCTTTTCTTCTATATGTCCGCCGGGTAAGGCTGCTCCTGACCAAGAATACATCTTGGGATCACGAATCTGCATGACAATGCGATTTTGATTATCTTCAATCAGACACATATTGGTTAAAATTACTTGAGACTTACGAGCCATATTTCTCTCCTCTATGTTTTGCAGAGACAACCCCCGTGGTACTATTACAATCACGGGGGCTCATCTTACTCATTTTTAATTATGCCGTTTTTTCGACTTTTAGGATTTTTACATCATAACTGCCAACAGGTGTTTCAACAGTAGCTGTATCGCCTGTTTTCTTGCCAATTAGAGCTTGTCCAATAGGGCTTTCATTAGAAACTTTTCCTGCAAAAGCATCTGCTCCTGCTGCACCAACAATCATATAGACTTCTTCGTCCGTTTCGCCAACTTCTTGAATTGTAACAGTCTTACCAATAGCGACTTCATCTTGCGCCACTGCATCGCTATTTACAATTTCAGCATAGCGAATCTTAGTTTCCAGACTTGAGATTTGACCTTCAACAAAAGCCTGCTCATCTTTGGCTGCTTCATACTCACTGTTTTCTGATAAGTCACCATAAGAGCGAGCAATTTTAATACGTTCTACCACTTCTGGACGACGAACTAATTTAAGTTCTTCTAATTCTTTTTCAAGTTTTTCCTTTTCTTCAAGGGTCATAGGATAAGTTTTTTCTGCCATTATTTTTTCTTCTTTCTATTTTTAAAATAAAGAGGGAGTGGGACAGAACTCATCTTGAAAATTTTAGTTCCTAGTCTCACCCCCGCAGGGTTGCTCAACAGTCTCCCAGACTGTTGAGGTGGTGGATAAAGAAAACAAAGTTTTTGTCAAAAGTGTTCTTCCGAACTTGAAAAGCAAACAGCTTTGAGATTTGCTTTTCAAGTTCTATCCGCCACCTCAAAGCAATGCTTTGAGCAATCAGCAACTGCGTCGTTGGTTTATTATAACTATATACTTTATACTTTGAAGCTGGGAACTTTCGTCCCAGCTTCTTTTTAATATTCGCTTGCTTTGCAAGGTGCATTCTTCATCTAGTCTAAAATACACTTGTAGCAATCTTTTTAGACTTATACATCATTGCTCAGAGATGAAACAAAATCGAGTTCTAGGAGTTACGATTTTGTCCCGCTTCTTTAATTCGAACTACTTGATTGTGTCAATTTACTATTAACATGTTCTTGAACATTTTTTTCATGTTCTTCATAGGTATTTGCGAAATAAACATTTCCTGTTTCTGTATTAGCTACGAAGTAAAGATAATCCGTTTTAGCTGGATTAACAGTCGCTTCAATAGCAGAAAGACTAGGATTATCTACAGGACCAGGCATTAAACCGGTATTTTTATAGACATTGTAAGGCGAATCAATATTAGTATCAATCGCAGCGTCTTCTGCTAGGGTTGTCTTTTGACCAAGCTTCCCTTGAGCATACAAAATTGCAATATTACTTTGCAAAGGCATGTTTTGATTTAAACGATTGTAAAAGACACTTGCAATGTTTTTTCGGTCTTGATCTGTTGAACCTTCTTTTTCAACCAAGGACGCAATTGTCAAAACATCATGCACAGTCAAGTTCTTTGAGGCTAAAACATCATAATATTGCGACATGGTTTTATCCATTGCTGCTAACATTTGGTCAATGAGCGTTTCAGATGTTGTGCTATCGGTCACATTGTAAGTAGCAGGGAAAAGATAACCTTCTAAGCGATACTTAACACCGCTCTCTTTTTTCGCTAAGTTGCCTAATAAATTTGGATATTTTGCAACTTCCTGAGTGATAAAATTATCATCTTGCACTTTCTTTAAGAACGTATCCGAAGACAATTTACTTTTCTTCAACTTCGCAATCGTTTTTGCAATTTGGTCAATCGTATATCCTTCGGGAATGGTTAATTTTTCCATTGAGGGATCCTGCGGAGTGTCCGTTCCACCTTGCTGTAGCTTTTTAGCAATCGTATCCAAACTCATGCTCTTTTGCAGATTATAATAACCCGATTGAAAATCTGCATAGTTATTAAACTTAGCATAATAGCTAAAAATCTGAGCATTTTTGATCAAACCAGCTTTTTCCAAGACCGTTCCAATTGCTTTGGTGCTCGATCCAGTCGGAATCTTAACCGTCACATACTTTGTATTTTTCGCATCAACTGGTTGTAAAGCTGATGTAACATAGCGATAAGCAAAGAAACCAGTTAAACCAATCCCTAAAAGTAGCAAAATTAAGACCGTTTTGACGATTTTTCCGGCGATTTTGTTTTGACGCTTCTTCGTGTTAATCGTTTGAGCAGTCCGATTTGAACGAGAAAGTTTCTTTGTGTCTTGCTCTGTTCCGTAAACTGCAGGTTGAACCAATTCTTCCGGAGCTTTACTTTCTTCAACCGCTTGATTGGTTGGGTAAGAAACAGGAACTTTCGTTGTATGAGTATTAAACTCTTTCTCTTCCCTAGCTGCCGTTTCGGCTTCTATTTGTTCAACGGTTGGAAGGGGACTTTCTAAAGGAGCTGGCTCTGGTTCGCCACTTTCTTCTTTTTGAACTTTTGGTATATCCGTTTCAGAAGCAGTTGTTTTCTCCTCTTCCTGTGCAGAAGGAAGCACAGATTGACCCAAACCTAACTTTTCCTGCAAGTCATTAGATTCTTCTACAGGTTTTGGTTGTTCAGTTCCCTTTGCTTTTGCCAAGTCGCGCAGAATCTGCTCTTTAAAACTCAGCCCTTCTTTTTCTTGTGAATCTTCAGCCAAATAGTTGACCTCCTTGTTCAATATCCCTACTATTATATCTTAAAAGGTAAATAAAAGCAATAAGAGAATGCCTTTCTTTCAAGCATTCTACAGAATAATCAATTCTTTTCTCCACTATTGGGAGTTTTCCAAAGCATATCATACCAAACTTCACCTGCATAGGTAGATTGGGATACACCCTCATTGATAAAACCATGTTTTTCATAGTAAGCGACCAAATAATCATGACAGGTTAAGTTGATCCCCAAACGCTGGTCGCGAACAGCAATATCCTTCATTGCATTTAACAAACTTCGACCTAACCCTATATTTTGAGCATTTTTAGCAATAGATAAACTGGTCAACGAAATATAATGGTCTGTCAAATGACTATAATCTTCTACCTCAGAAGTAAAGGATTGGTCTACTAAATGGCGCTCAGGACGAACAGGTCCTTCAAGGTAGCCTAAAATCTGACCGTCTCGTTCAGCGACTAAGAAACTGGTTGTTAGTTTTTGGATATGGGCTTCTAAAATATCTCTACTCAGAGCTTCTTCTGGTCCAAAGTTTTCCCATTCAATAGTTGTAATAGCATCCAAATCTGCTAAATTTGCCTGTCTAATCTTCATTTTCCCTCCTTAAAATATGGATTTTCCCAAACGAATTCATGTAAAATAGCATGGCTATCTCCCCTTTCAGAAATTCCTTCATTTATGAAAGCATTCATTTCGTAGTAAAAAATCAAATCATCTGAACAAACTAGCTGAAGACCTTTCTGATTTTGTGCAACAGCTATTTCTTTGCAAGCAGCTAAAAGCAAAGTTCCCAGCCCTTGACCTTTAAACTCTGGATGAATGGACAAGCGCTGAATCGTCATAAAATCAGAATCTTGCTGCTGTTTTGACGAATTATCTATCATTTCATTTGTCAAATGATGTGAAAAAACGGCTGGCCCTACAATGTAGCCAGCTATTTTCTCATTTAATTCTGCTATTAAAAAGTTCGTTTGACCCTGTTCAATCCATTTTTGGAGCGTTTCTGCACCAGCTGCTTCTGTGGAGAAATTCGCCTCCTCAATCGCAACGATTGTCTCCCAATCTTCCGAAGCAGCTTCTCGAAAGGTAACTTGTGTGACTTGTGGTATTAGATTACTGGACATTGCTTGTCAAATTAGATAGCAAACGTTCAAAAGAATATTCATAAGTCTGAATATCCCCAGCTCCCATGAAAACATAAACAGCATTTGGGTGTTCTAACAATGGCGAAACATTGTCAACAGTAATAATTTCTGCCTTTTTGATAATTTTTTCAGCCAAATCTTCTACTTTGACATCTCCGTGATCCACCTCACGCGCAGAACCATAGATTTGCGCCAAATAAACAGCATCGGCTTGATTCAGGGCTTCGGCAAATTCGTCCAAAAGTGCAATGGTTCTAGTAAAAGTATGTGGTTGGAAAATCGCAACAATTTCTTTACTTGGATATTTCTGGCGAGCTGCATCTAAAGTTGCAATGATTTCAGTAGGGTGATGAGCAAAGTCATCAATAATTGTCGTTCCATTGACCACTTTTTCAGTGAAGCGACGTTTCACACCACCAAAAGTGACTAAATGCTCCCGAACTAAATTCAAATCAAATCCAGCGGTGTATAACAAACCAATGACTGCTGTTGCATTCATAATATTATGACGACCAAAGCTAGGAATCTTAAATTCTCCTAATTCTTCGCCATGGAAAGAGACTTTAAAGCTAGAGCCTGTCGTAGAACGGAGTAAGTCATGAGCGATAAAGTCATTGCCTTCCTTAAAGCCATAGTAATAAATAGGAGCGTTAGCTGTGACCCGGCGCAATTCTTTGTCTTCACCGTAAACAAATAACCCTTTGCTAACCTGCTTAGCATAATCATTAAAAGCATTGAAAACATCTTCTAAGCTGGTGAAATAATCTGGGTGATCGAAGTCAATATTCGTGATAATTGAATATTCAGGATGATAAGGCATGAAATGACGCTCATATTCATCTGCTTCAAACGCAAAATATTTCGCATTTGCAGAGCCACGTCCCGTACCGTCACCAATCAGATAACTGGTATCCGTAATGTTTGACAAAACGTGTGCTAACATACCCGTCGTTGATGTCTTTCCATGTGCCCCTGCCACTCCCATGCTGACAAAATCACGCATAAAGGTCCCAAGGAATTCATGGTAGCGCTTATAAGAAATTCCATTGGCATCAGCGTAGGCAATTTCAATATTATTATCTGGACGGAAAGCATTTCCCGCAATGACTTCTACATCTGCTTGAAGATTTTTTTCGTCAAAAGGCAGGATTTTAATCCCTGCTTGTTCTAAGCCACGTTGTGTAAAATAATATTTCTCCACATCGCTTCCCTGAACGTGATGTCCCATTTGATGCAGCATCAATGCTAAAGCACTCATTCCAGAGCCTTTAATCCCGATAAAATGATAGGTTTTTGTCATAATTTCTCCTTAAATGCTAAGAGCGTTAAATTTAGTGAAACCAAGTTCACACAAAAATATTTGGCTCTTGTCAACGTTCGATTATTTTTCTTCCAGCCGTGTTAAATTTAGCTCTTGCGCTATCCGGCGCTCTCTTTGGCTTTGTAATTCTTTTTTATTGTAAATTTGACTTGTCTTTAAAAAGTCATAATTATTTTTAGCTTTTTTGGGCAATTCATTTGGTTGATGTACAGAAGGCTCCGTCTTGATATCTGCCAAAATATATTGGTCCTGTTTCAAATTCCGACTGTATTTTGCCAGTTCACTACCATTTTCCTTTTGGAAAAATGCTGTTGGTTGATGTGAAATAGCTGTGTTACCATTCGTAACGGCAGGATAGGAGCGCTTTTTAGCAGTAAAATCCGATGTCAAATAAGCTGCCGAACGTTTCTTTTTCAAATCCGCTCTGGCTTCTTCTCTAGCCAATTCTGCATAACTTTTTGAAGCAGACTTTTTGTCTTTGACAGATTGAACAGCTGAAGTCGCTTGATAAGACTTTGCCTGTCCTTCTTTTACTTGACTGTCTGCAATTTTCTTTACAATTGGTTCCCATTCTAAATAATTTTTATCGACATAGTCACCATTAATATTGCTGATAAGATCGCTTTCATCATAAAGGTTCATACGCGGCATTTCTGATAGCATGACTTCATCGTCAGAAATCAATGGAAAAGATTTTTCTTTCATTAGCACATTCCTTTCAACACTTCATTATAACCTATTGATGCTATTTTTCAAGTGTTTCTGGAGAAATTCCTAGAATTTCTCGTATTTCAGCAACGGTTAGGCTGCTGCGCGACTCCGTTCCGTCTAGGATAGTTGACACGAGATGGCGCTTGCTTTCTTGCAATTCTTGAATTTTTTCTTCAATTGTGCCTCGCGTAATCAGGCGATAGACTTCTACATTTCTTTCTTGTCCCATACGGTGAGCTCGACCAATTGCCTGAGACTCTACTGCTGGATTCCACCAAAGGTCAACTAGAATAACGGTATCTGCACCTGTCAGATTTAAGCCAACGCCACCAGCTTTTAGGGAGATTAGAAAAGCGTCTCCTTCTCCATTGTTGAAAGCATTTGTCATCTCTTGACGATCTTTTGCTGGGGTGGAGCCTGTAATTTTAAACGTCTCCATTTTCATCTTTTTCAATTCTTTTTCGATAATATCGAGCATGCCTCGGAATTGAGAAAAAATGAGCACACGGTGGTTTCCTGTCTGAATCTGCTCTAATAGTTCCATCAAGCTTTCTAGTTTGCCACTCTCGCCATGATAATCTTCCATAAAGAGTGCTGGTGTATCACAGATTTGTCGTAAACGCATCAAGCCAGATAAGATTTCCATTTTGCTGCGATTGAGTTCTTCCTCTGTAGAAGCAAGCACGCGCTCCCGCATTTGTTTTAGCTGCGCTAGGTAGATAGCCTTTTGACTATCTGCCAGTTCATTGCGATAAGACACTTCGATAAGATCTGGCAATTCTTGCAAGACATCTTCTTTCTTTCGCCGCATGACAAATGGTTTGATAAAACGAGCGACAGTTTCTGCAGGCAATTTCAAAAAGTTCTTTTTGCTAGGTAATAATCCTGGTAAAACAATTTGAAAAATAGACCATAATTCGCCGAGATTATTTTCAATCGGCGTTCCAGAAAGAGCAAAGGTATTTTTGACCTCAAAATTTCGTAAATGATGAGCAATCTTGGTCTGTGCATTTTTCATGACCTGCGCTTCATCTAAAAAGAGATAATCGAAGTTCAATTGACTATATTCTTCAACATCTTGACGGAAAGAAGCATAGCTTGTAATCATCACCTGATGACTTTCTGCAATCAAGTTATCTCTGACTGGTTTTAATCCATAAATGACCGCTACATCCATTTCTGGTGCAAATTTCGCAAACTCATCCAGCCAATTGTAAATCAAACTAGACGGAGCCAAAATCAAGACATTGATCTCTTTTTTTAGCTGACTACTTAAAAAGGCAATGGTTTGAAGGGTTTTTCCCAACCCCATATCATCTGCTAAAATACCACCAAATCCGTAATGATGAAGCATAGACATCCATTTGACACCAGTTTCTTGGTAATCACGCAAAGTTGCTTCCACTTTTAATGTAGGTAGCGCAAACTCCTCTGGATGCGTCAAGTCAAAGGCTAAATGGCGGAACTCCTCTGAAAAGCTAACTTTTTCTTGGTCTTTAAACAATTCAGATAGCTGATAAGCAGCAATCTTCTGCGTTTGGAAAATGCCGTCTTTTCCTTTTTTAGCTCGTAAATCCTGTAAGGTTTTGCTGACTCTTTTTGTTTCTTCGTCAAAAACGAGCACCTTGCCAGAGCGACTAATGAAATAATCATTAGCCGAAAAAAGAGCTTCTAACGCATCGTCCACTTCTGTCTGGTCAATACTTGTAAAGTCAAACCCGATATCCAACAAGCCACCATTTGTCTGAACAGAAACTGCTGGTCTTTCCACTTGGTACAAGGTTGTCAGGTTTTCTGCCACAGATACCCTTCCCAAGCGTCTAAAATGAGGCAGAGCCACTGTGAAAAAGGAGTAGATTTCTTGTGGTTGCAATGGCGGACGGGTGCTTGTGAAATCTGCTTCAAAACCAGCAGACAGAGCTTGTTGAAAAACCTTTTGTTCTAACTGGAAATCGCTGGCAAATGGCAATTCTTCCAATTCAAGACGAGTATCCACAACACAATTTCCATAGTCAAACTGGATTTTGAGACGAATTTCCTGAGTATCCAATAATTCGAAATCAAACAGCGGAGTAAAAGTATGAATCACCAAACTTTCTGGTGCTTGAATAGAACCGACTTTACCAAATTCTAATAGTCCTGAAGCCAGTTTGGCTTGATCGCTTGTATCAAATTGAAGGCGTTTTTTGCGATCGGTATCCACAGGTAATTCTCGAATCACCTGAATCATCCGCTTTTGTTGCTCCGTCAGTTGATAAAAATGATCTCCATAAAAAATAAAGTCACCACCATATAAGATTTTATAATTTTGCTCTGTAATGATGAGCTCAAAATAATCCGAATTTTCCTCTACTGTAAAATCATAGATGCCTACTTCAGCATGCAAATCTTGAAAAAAGATTTTGTCATAGTCATAAAGACTGTATTCTAAGCGGAAATGCGGCAAATTCATAAGTCGATTCACGCCTTCTTCAAACAGACTAGACGGAAAATAAAGATGTCTAGCTGCATTTGGAAAGATAAAAGAAGCATCTTGATCATGCTGATAAGAAACAAGTCCTCGTAAAAACTGAATCACCTCTTGGCTAGCTTCATCGAAAGCGGCTAATTGCATTTTTTCATAATAGTGCTTGCCGATTTGATAATAATCGCCTTTTTCAACAATCTTTAAAAAAGCACGAATATCTCGGATAACATAGGAGCGCTCATCTGGTAAACGACTGATACGCAAGGTCCACAAAAATTGTCCTGTATAATCATCTTCTTGCCCGACAGCAGACAGTTCATAGCGAACGGCTACATCTTCTGTCTGGAGGATTTTATCCAAGAAGAGACTGCCAAATGAGACCTTCGTTTGAGTTTCTTCTGAAGTTGTCTGCTCCTCTTCTAGATTTGCCAAAACGACTTTCCCTTCAGGATCATTTTTTAGAAAATATTCTAAGCCTGCTAGATGAGCACAGTATTTCTTTTTTTGAAAAAAATCACAGGCGCAAAAAATGGCTTCATCATCCAAGCTATATCGCAGATTGTGATTTTCCACTCGGCTGTAAATCATCTGATCTTTCACTTTGAGAATTTCAATTTTCCCTGCTTCGTAAAGAGCAATTCCTTCTGTCCGAATCTTTCCAGGAATCAATTTTGCCATAAGTACCACCTTTATTTTATCTATTCATTATACCATATTTTCAGTATAAAGAAAAAAAGCAAGGTTCGCCTCGCTTTCTTTTAGAAAATATCCTTGTTGAGCTTTTTATAGTGCTTAGTGCGTGCAATCAACACTTTCATAAAACCGACTAGCAATATTGTATTTCCTATTACTAAGAATACTAAAAGGAGCCAAATTCCCAGTAAAAGTATAGAGAATTTTGTTATCATAAGCCAAATGACGCCCAATGTTATAGCAGCCAAGAAAAGATGTGCAATTCCTACAACTATCAGACTAAAAAGTGATAACCAATAGCGAAAACCAAACGGTTTGTACTTTCTATCATCATAGTGAATATTCACATAAGCTGCACTTGCAATTCCAATGAGCACCACTTTAGCAATATTTATCCAATTCATATTTCTTTCTCACATAAGTACATTAGACTAGTTATCTTGTACTGTACCACTTCTACTATTTTTATGTTCAGCCTTATTTAGCTAGCTCCGCCCTACTTCCGCTTTCTGGCAATGAGATGAATTGGTGTCCCTTCAAATACGAAAGCCTTGCGGATTTGATTTTCTAGGAAACGCATATAAGAAAAGTGCATGAGCTCTTCTTCATTGACAAAGATGACAAAGGTTGGTGGTTTTGTCGCAACTTGTGTCGCATAGAAGATTTTCAGCCGTTTGCCTTTGTCGGTCGGTGTCGGATTAATCGCAATGGCATCCATGATGACGTCGTTGAGAACAGCTGACGGAATGCGAGTATTTTGACTTTGACTAATTCTCTTAATCATGCCTGGCAATTGATGCAAACGTTGCTTAGTCAGAGCTGATACAAAGATAATCGGGGCATAAGACAAGTACTGGAACTGGTCTCGGATATCGGCTTCCCAATTTTGCATGGTCTTGTTATCTTTTTCCAGCGTATCCCACTTGTTAACAACGATAACAATTCCTTTACCTGCTTCATGAGCAAAACCAGCAATCCGCTTATCATACTCGCGAATGCCCTCTTCAGCATTGAGCACCATAAGCACCACATCAGATCGGTCAATCGCTCGCATAGATCGCATAACAGAATACTTCTCTGTATTTTCATAGACCTTGCCTGACTTGCGCATACCTGCTGTATCAATCATGGTAAATTCTTGTCCCTCATTGTCCGTAAAGACCGTGTCAATCGCATCACGAGTAGTTCCAGCCACAGGACTAGCAATCACACGGTCTTCTCCTAAAATCGCATTGATTAAGCTAGACTTGCCGACATTGGGACGACCGATGAGGCTGAATTTAATCATGTCTGGATTTTCAACGGCTTCTTCATTAGGGAGATTTTCAACAATGGCATCTAAAATATCCCCCGTTCCAATCCCATGAACAGAAGAAACGGGATAAGGGTCACCCAAACCAAGCGCATAAAAATCAAAAATTTCACTACGCATCTCTGGGTTATCTACTTTATTAACCGCTAGAATAATCGGCTTGTGGGTCTTGTAGAGCATACGAGCCACATATTCATCCGCATCTGTAATACCTTCTTTTCCAGACACCACAAAAACGATGACATCCGCTTCCTCCATAGCAATCTCTGCTTGGTGCTTGATTTGCTCCATAAAAGGCGCATCTACATCATCAATCCCGCCTGTATCAATCATGCTAAACTTGCGATTCAGCCACTCAGCCGTTGCATAAATACGGTCTCTGGTCACTCCTTCAACATCCTCAACAATCGAAATCCGCTCCCCGGCAATCCGGTTAAAAAGTGTTGATTTGCCGACATTAGGACGGCCGACAATGGCAATAGTTGGTAAAGCCATAGTGTTCCTCTTTCTATTCCAAGAAGCTGGGACAAAATGCTCAGCTTCACTTGTTTATGTAGTTATAATTACAGGACGCAGCGATTTGGAGAAACTCTGTTGACTTTAGTCAATTTAGAATTTCCCATGCACAATTGATTAGCACCTTAGTGCCAATCAATCACTGCTAAGTGGGGGCTAATGTGCTGATAAATCAGCTTTTACAACTCTTTTGACGTCAAGTTTCACTTGACTATTTCCAACTTCGAAAGATTCCCCAAACCTTTCGAGCTGTGCGGGGTGAACCAACAAAATCGAATTGCTTCGAAATGACTGTTTTTGGTCTCACTTCCTTTACTTTATAATAATTTCTTGTCTTGTAATAGATTCTGGCTAGCAGGATTGGGATTTTGAGCAAATTGATTCGTCAACCGCTCGCTCCATGTATCAGTTGCTCGATCTCCAGCATAGTCTGCCTGAATCTGATTATAAGCCTGAATAACAGACGCATCCTGTTCTTGATAATCTTCCTCAAAAACGACTGTTTCATACGGCAGGCGTGGTTTAACAGCATGGTGCTGAGCTGGCTTTCCCAAAGCCATTCCAAAAATAGGATACGTATAATCTGGTAAATTAAACAGCTCTGCTATTTCCCTAGAAGCATAGCGAATCAAGCCAATGATGACCCCGCCATATCCCAGACTTTCAGCCGCCAAAAGAGTATTCTGCGCGACCAGACTAGCGTCAACAGAACTAATCAGAAGATTTTCCACTCCTTGTGGGTAAAAGGCATTTGTGTGAAGTCGCACACCTTTCTCAGCTCGATTGAGGTCTCCGATAAAAAGAAGAAAAACAGACGACTGACGAATAGCCTCCTGAGGCACCAAATCAAACAAGGCTGCTTTCTTTTCCTGACTACGAACAACGATAATCGAATAAGACTGGAAATTCTTCCAGCTGGAGGCTGCCCGACCAGCATCAATAATCGCTTCCAAATCCTCATCTGAAATCTGCTCCTCTGTAAAACGACGAACAGAAGTATGTTTTTTCATCAAATCAATCGTTTCATTCATCGGCGATTTTCTCCTTCCAGACGAACTTCCTCTGCTAAAAATTTTATTCTTTCCATGACTCGACGAGCCTGCCAAGTTTCATCTCCGTTTTTGGATGTCGCAAAATGCCGTTCCAAATCCGCAAAATTAAAATTCGATGTAAAGAAAGTTGGCAAATTTTCCTGCATCCGGTGCTGCAAAATAACCTGCAAAATCTCATCTCGCATCCACGGACTTGATTGCTCCGCACCAATATCATCCAAAATCAATACTTGCGCTACTTTTACTTCATCAATCTTTTCCTTAACTAGACCGGAAGAAATAGCATTCTTTACATCCAAAACAAAACTAGGATAATGAAGCAAGGTCGTAGAAACACTACGTTTTTCCGACAAATCATGTGCCAAAGCCGCCATCATGTAACTTTTCCCTACGCCAAAATCACCATAAAGGTAAATCGCTTTTTTGTAGTTTGGATAATCTGCCACAAAATTCGTCAGCAACTCAAAAGCCTTGTAACGACCAACATCGTCCAAATCCACTTTTGCCAAACTAGCTTCCTTGAGACTAGCAGGAAGACTAATCAAGTTTAAACGTGCATTGATGGTTGCCTGTTTCTGCGCTTCAACTAATTCTGGAGTTTCTTCATAAGAAACATCCGCATAACCCTCATTTTTCACCAAGATTGGCTTATAGCCCTTAGCAATATACGCTTCATCTCCCAGTAAGAATCGATTGCGTTCAGAAATATACTGATTAAACTTAGAAATGCTTCGTTTGATTTCAGCAGGTGTTAATCGCTCAGACTGGATAAAAGCCACTACATCTGGATCGGCTACGATTTGCTTCACCAACTCTTCATAGTTAAATTGACGAGCTTGTTTCCTATGCGCCATCGTTTGTCCAACACTCTCCATCTAGTCACCTCCTTGGTCTAATTTCGCTAAAAGTTTTCTCTTTTGCTCCTCTAGCTCAGCCTGCTTTTCAGCACTTGTTTCATTCTTATAGTCAGGATTGCTCCAGTCGGGAACATTGCTCTTTGAAGTAGCCGTTTGATTTGCTTTTTTGCTTGGTTGTTGATTTCGCTCACGAATTCGCAAAACTGCCTCTTCTGCTGATGTCACTTCTTGATATGAAAAATCATTTGCTACTTTCAAAGCGTATTTTTCATTGAGATTAGCCGAATCCACTTTGTTAAAAGTCAACAGCAAAATCACATTAATCACTTCATCTAACAGTCCCAAATTTGCCAATTCTTGCAAACACTGACGTTCTCCTCGTGTGATTGTCGCATACTTAGTTTTTTTAATTTCTGCTAAAAACTGCATGGCTGACTTACTCTTAGCCTCTCGAATAATCGTTTGTTCAGCGTTAGAAAATCCGCTTGCAGCAGGCTTTTGATTTAATTTTTGCTTCATTCGCTTGGTTGAAATCACATGACCGACAGCCGTCTCCTTAGCCAACAAGTAGGTCTCATACCAAGTCCAATTTTGTTGCTCTGAAATAGCAAAAAGTACCAGCAAATCTTCTTTTTCGTTTTCAAAACGCAAGTTTTCTCGCGCCATCAATTGTTTAAAGTAATCCAAGTCAAAATGATTCTGTTTTGATTGCGTCTCTGCCTTTGCATCTTCCACTTGAAAAATCTCTGACAGCTTCACATCTTGCTTCTCACCATTTGGGTGACTAGGTAACAAAGCCTCTACCGCAGCTTCACCAATCTTCTTTTCTAGCAGGCGCTTGTAAACAGGATTGCTTAAAAATTCACCAGACGATAGTGTGGGCTGCAAATAGACCTGAAAATGATTCTCCGTATGATAAAGCTCTACTAACTGCATAGCAGACAACATTTCTAAACTTTTTTGCAAGGCATTCATCCCCAGATTGAGATGATTCAAAATGTGCCCAAAGGTGTAAGATGATTTCCCATTGTCCCAAAAAGCAAGAAAATACTGATAGATAGAGGTCGCTTCAAGCCCTAAAATTGGCAAATACAGACGAATCAAATTGGTGCTGTCCTGGCTAATCAGATTATTCTTCACAAAAGAAAATTGATCATTCGGTTTCATCTATTGTTCCTTTTTCTTTTTCGCTGTTTTTGTAATCTGTTTCAAGAGGTTTTCCAACTCGCTCACATCTTTAAAGCTACGATAAACACTAGCAAAACGAACATAAGTAATTTCATCTAAATCCGCTAACTCTTCCATTACTAAACCACCGATATACTCGCTTGCAATCTCGTTTTCATTGCTGCTGCGCACTTTTTGCTCAATTCTGCTGACAATTTCCTCAATCTCATCACTAGAAACAGGACGTTTTTGCGCCGAACGAATGATTCCATTAAAGATCTTGTCTCTTGAAAATTGTTCCCGCGTGCCATCTTTTTTAACGACAACGAGCGTCCGTTCTTCTACACGTTCATAAGTCGTAAAGCGATACTGACATTCATCACACTCACGACGACGACGAATTGTATTACCATCTTCTGCTTGCCGACTGTCAATAACACTTGATTTACTACCACCACACTTAGGACAACGCATCTGCTTCCCTCCTGAATTCTTAATACTTCATTATACCATGTTTTAAGAAATAACAAAAGATAGGACCTTCCTCACGAAAACATATAATAATCCGTTATCCTATTTACTTCTCTCGAGAAATTTTATATAATAAATTGTAAACGTTATCATTTTAAGGAGAATTATGATGAAAAGATTTTTTTCTGTTGCCTTTTTTAAAGACAAAAAGAATATCGCTATTCTAACGCTAGTAGTTCTTTTATTGGGATCGTTTTCTGCCATGGGAAACCAGCAGAAGGACGAGAAAGAATATAAGGTACAGATTCAAAAATTAACAAAAAGCAATGAAGAAGCCGCGAAAGACTACAAAACATTAAAAAATGAGTTTGACTCCTACAAAAAAGAAAACGAGCAATATATTGCTCTAGGTAAAAAAGAGGAACAGACAAAGAAAGAGAAAGCCGCAGAGGAAAAGAAGAAAAAGGAAGCGGAAAAAGCTAAGCAAGAAAAAGAGGCTGCAGAAAAAGCAGAAAAAGAACAAGAAATAGCTAGACAAGCAGAAGAAAAACGAAAACAAGAAGAAGCAGCTGCCGCTCAAGCGCAGCAACAACAAGAGGCTGCTACAGCACAAGAAGCTCAACAGCAGGAACGAACCGTTTATGTAGCTCGTAACGGAACTGCTGATGTTTATTGGTACAGCTTAGATAATATGCCACGCAATACACGGTTTGACAGAGTAGTCACCATGACCGAGGCCGACGCTATCAATGCTGGAAAACGACACACCTCTAAAGAATGACAACCAAAAACGGGAAGTTTTATCTTGAACTTCCCGTTTTTGGTTGTTAAAATGCAACTTCTGCTTCTAACCCAAAATGGTCACTAACAACAGGTGTTGCTTTGCCGTCAAAAACAACAGCAGATTTTTCAATGTTGAAATCTTTACTTGTAAAGATATAATCAATTTTTAGAGCTTCCTTATTTCCAGCCCAGCCAGCAATATCGCCTTCAACCGTTGCTGTACCAACGACTGTGTCAGCAACAGCATGACTATCTTGCAAAGCAAGTGGACTTCTTAGAATGTGCTGATAGCCTTCATAACCGACAGGATTGTTAAAATCTCCCATCAATACCAAAGGCATGTTGCATTGTAACAATTCTTCTTCTATCTGTGCCCACTCTTCTTGGAAGCCTTTATTCCACCAGGAAAGATGACAGGAAGCCACCGTTACAAGCCGTCCATCAACTTCTGTTTCCGCCAAAAGTACTTTTCTAGTGTGATAATCCGTTGGATCGTTGGCATTTGAAACCAATAACTCCCTTGGTTTCAATGGATTTAAGGATAAAATAGCAACTCCCTCATGAAACCGATCAAAACCAATATGATTATAAGCCCAAGACCAATGATAAATAAGACCTTTCTCTACCAATCTCTCCACAAGACAATGTGCAAAGTGGTCTTTATGAATCGCAATGGCGCCATCTACCGCATGATAAAATGGAGCCTGAACAACCTGTTCAGACTCCATTTCTTGATTGACTTCCTGCAGGCAAATGACATCATATTTTTCTTGAAGAATCCGCTCAGCTAGTTGATCTAGCTTTTTTCCTTGCTCATCTTCCATCCAACTATGAGTATTTAAAGTCAGGAATTTTGCCATGATTTCTCTTTTCTATTTACAATTCTACTTTAGCAACAACCGTTTTCACTGCTACTTTGCCGAATGTTTCAACCGTTACAGATTTAATAGCTTGTGCATTTGTGAAGACAACAACTGTTGAAGTTTCACGACCTGCCGCTTTGATAGCTTCTAAATCAGCTGTCACAAGAAGATCACCTGCTGCAACTTTTTGTCCTTCTGCAACATGTACTTCAAATGGTTTACCTTCAAGACTGACTGTATCAAGTCCGATATGAACAAGCACTTCAAGACCATTATCAGTCAAGAGACCAAGAGCGTGTTTTGTAGGGAAAATGCTTGTAACAGTACCTGCTACTGGTGAGTAGATATTCCCATTTTCAGGTTCAACTGCAAATCCGTCACCCATCATTTTTTGTGAGAAGACAGGATCTTTCACATCAGAGATAGCAATGACTTCACCGTCAGCAACCGTTTCAACTTCTTCTGTTACACCTTTGTAGCTCACTTCCGCAGCTTGTGAAGCTGTCATTTGACTCGGAAGAGTTTCGGGAATCACTTCACCTGAGTCAAGTAAGTCTTGAATATCAGATTTCAGAACGTCCGCTTTCGGACCATAAATCGCTTGAACACCTTGGCCTTTCATCACCAAGCCCATTGCTCCTTCAGCTTTCCATTGTTCTTCTGTACCAACTTTTTCAGCATCTTTGACAGTTACACGGAGACGTGTCATACAAGCATCTACATCAACGATATTTGCGCGTCCGCCAAGAAGGTTAACGATATTTACAGCTTGGGATGCTTCTGCTACTTTGCCACCAGCTTGAGCAGATGAATCACTATCTTCCCCATCAGCTGTTTCATAGTTACCATTACGTCCTGGAGTTGCGTAGTTAAATTTCTTAATCATGAAGTTGGCAATAAAGTACATTCCAACTGCAAAGAGAACTGTTACCCAAATAAAGTTAATGATATCCATACCCAAACCAGCGTTGATTGCAAGTGGGGTACGAGTCAAGAATTCAATCGAACCAAATGAGTGCATACGCAAGTGAACAATATCTGCCATAGCAAAGGCTAACCCTTGCACAACAGCATACACCAAATAAAGAGGTGTTGCAACAAACATAAACATGTATTCAATTGGTTCTGTAACACCTGTTAAGAAAGTTGCAAGTCCTGTTGCAATCATCATCCCTTTGTATTTATGTTTCTTATCATCATCTACATTTCGATAAATTGCAAAGGCAACCCCCATCAAAATACCAAATGAACCAATCATTTGCCCAACTTTAAAACGAGCTGGAGTAATACTATTTAGAAGATGTTGATATTGGTCAGCGTGTGAACCTTTTAAATTAACAAGGTCTGTTACCCAAGCCAACCATAATGGATCTTGACCAAATACAGTCGTTCCTTTAGCAGCCCCTGTCAACACTTCATATGTCCCACCTAATTGAGTATAGTTGATTGGAATTGTCAACATATGGTGAAGTCCAAATGGTAAAAGAAGACGTTCTAAAGTACCAAACAAGAATGGTGCGAGAATTGGAGCTGTCTTTTGAGAGTTAGCAATCCAAATACCAAAATTGTTGATCCCAGTTTGAACAACTGGCCAAAATACTGCAAGAATCAAAGCCACAATTGTAGAACGCAAAATAACAACGAATGGCACAAACCGTTTACCATTAAAGAATGAAAGCGCATCTGGTAATTTACGGTAATTATAATATTTGTTGTAAGCAGTTGCTCCAACAAAACCGGCAATGATACCAACAAACACCCCCATATTAAGGGCAGGAGCTTCAAGTACACTTACAAAATAATCAGCCACCTTAATGGTTCCACCAAAGACAGTTTTTACAGTAGCTCCTTGTTTTGTAAGAAGGTCTGAAGTTACTCCAAAAAAGACCCCTGTAATACGGTTAATTAAAATAAATGAAAGTCCGGCCGCAAATGCACCACCAGCACGTTCTTTTGCCCAGCTACCTCCAATAGCTAATGCAAACAAAATGTGAAGGTTTCCGATAACTCCCCAACCAATTTGCTCAAGAATACCGCCTGTTGTAACAAGAGCAGCTACATTTGGATTGATCATTGGAATGGACTTACCAATACTGATCATCAAACCAGCCGCAGGCATTACTGCGATAACGACCATCAGAGCTTTTCCGAATTTTTGCCAAAATTCGAAACTGAATATGTTTTTGAATGTCTCTTTCATCATTCATATCTCCTTATAAAAATTCCACAAACGTTTTACGAAAACGTTTGCATTTATTTGACTCTTTAATTATATCATATATTTCTATTTTGTAAAGCGTTTTTATATAATATTTTAAAAATTTTTCCTATTTCTTGCTTGCAAATTGTAATAGACTAGGGAAATACGCCCATTAGAAAAGTGCAGAAAAACGATATTTCCTGCACCTCAGAGTTATTCTTGCATAGCATAACCAACACCACGCACGGTTTTTATATAACTTTTTTGCCCCGCTATATCAATTTTACTACGAAGATAACGAATATAAACATCGACAACATTTGTTTCAACAGCTCCTTCGTATTTCCACACGCGTTCTAACAACTGTTCACGGCTTAAAGCCTGATGACTTCCCATCAATGTTGCTAATAAATCATACTCTCTTCGAGTCAAAGCAATCACTTCTTCACCTCGATAAACTGTATGATTTTGCACATCAATCCGAAGATTCCGATAAGATGTTGGAACTTTCATCTGACTACAATGCTGGTCAATAAAATCACGCCCACGAAAAATGGCAGAAATTTTTTCAACTAAGTCCGTCACAATGAATGGTTCTACCATGTAAGCAACAGCAAAGCGTTGGATTTCCTCAGTATATTGAAGAATATTATCACGATTATCCAATACAATGATGACCGAAGCAGGCTTTATCACACTTAATTGTGCGGCAAATTCTGTTCCTGTCATATCGTCAAGCATAAAATTCAACAGGAATAAATCGTATTGATTCGCTCGCACAGACGCCAAAGCATCTTTTCCCGTTTCGAAAAGATCAACCCGATAACCTTCTTTTTGTAATTCTAAGCCAATAAATTGCGCTAATTTTTTTTCTTTCTCAACTAATAAAATCCGCTTCGCCATAGCCTATCCTATTTTTCATCATACCAAGAATAGTGGTAAATTCCTTCTTTGTCCTTGCGCTCATACGTATGCGCACCAAAGTAATCGCGTTGCGCTTGAATTAAATTGGCTGGCAAGTTTTCTGCACGATAGCTATCAAAGTAAGCAATCGCACTAGAGAACGTTGGTACCGGCACACCTGCTTGAACAGCCAACGCCACTACATCACGAACAGCTTGTTGGTATTTGGCAGTGACGTCCATAAAATATTCGTCAAGCAGTAAGTTTGCAAGATCTGGATTACGTCCGTATGCATCTGTAATTTTTTGCAAGAAACGAGCACGAATGATACAACCAGCACGCCAAATAGAAGCAATTTCACCAAACGGAAGATTCCAATCCTGTTCTTTAGATGCTACACGCAATTGTGAGAAACCTTGTGCATAAGACATAATTTTCGAGAAGTAGAGGGCTTGACGAATTTTTTCAATCAATTCAGCCTTGTCTCCTTCAAATTTAAATGCAGCTGGTTTTGGAAGAACCTTGCTTGCAGCCACACGTTCATCTTTATAAGCAGAAATATAGCGTGCAAAGACAGACTCTGTAATGAGCGGAAGCGGTACACCAAAGTCAAGAGCTGATTGACTCGTCCATTTACCAGTTCCTTTATTTCCAGCCGCATCCAAAATGTAATCAACGATTGGTCCATCTTGACCTTCATCATCTTTACGAGTCAAAATATCAGCAGTGATTTCAATCAGATAGCTATCCAACTCACCTTTATTCCATTCTGTAAAGATGTCAGCCATTTCTGCTGCTGAAAATCCAAGCAAGTGTTGCATTAAATCATAGCTTTCCGCAATCAATTGCATATCACCATATTCAATCCCATTGTGAACCATTTTTACATAATGACCTGCACCGTTTGGACCGATGTAAGTCACACATGGCGCACCGTCTTCTGGTGCTTTCGCTGAAATTTCTTCCAACACATCTGCTACTAATTCATAGGCTTCTTTTTGCCCACCAGGCATGATAGACGGTCCTTCAAGCGCACCTTTTTCGCCACCAGATACACCTGTTCCAATGAAATTGATTCCTGAATTTGCCAATTCTTCTGAACGACGAATGGTATCTTTATAGAAAGTATTTCCACCGTCAATCAAGATATCTCCCTTATCAAGGAAAGGTAAAAGTGCCTGAATCGTTGCATCAGTTCCTGGTCCAGCTTTGACCATGAGCATGATACGACGTGGTTTTTCGATAGAATTTACAAAACTTTCCACATCATAACTTGGAACAAAGTTTTTTTCAGGGTGAGATGCAATCACATCTTCTGTTTTATTCGCTGAGCGGTTGTAAATTGCTACTGTATAGCCACGAGATTCAATATTAAGGGCAAGGTTACGACCCATGACGGCCATACCAACAACACCAAAATTCGCTTTTGTCATTTTGTACTCCTCTTTTTAGTTTGTTTTATTTTATCATTTTTATGCGTGAAAATAAAGGATTTGTTATTTTACATGAAACTATTTGCTAGCATAAATAGAAAAACATATAAGTAAAATAATTCTTAGAGCCTGTCCCCGCAAAGATAGTTTTGTCAGACGAAGATTCACTCCTCAGTTAATCTAGATAAAAATTTGCAAGAATACTGAATATATTTCAAAAAACTTTAATAACGGACGAGTGACGGAGAATAGTCTTTTATATATGAAAAAGTTGTCTATAGAATACAAGCCCTTATATTTATATATGTGTGCTAATGAATTTACTAGCTAATTGATAAACCTGTCGCTCTGCTTTATTGGTTCCCCACGTCTTGAGTTCCGATTTTACAAGTTCTGGAAATTTTTTACTAATATCTTTTAAAGCATTCCCTACGGACTTTCTTACGTATTCACTAGAGTCTAATCTTAAGTTCGACAATCTTTTTATCGCTTCCTGAGGATTCTCATTAAAATAAGGTCTGCTAGTCCATATTCTTAAACCTTCTGTTACTGCTCTTCTTGTATTTGGCTGTTCTGCATGTAGCCACTCATCAATTATATCTAGAGATTGCTCATATCCAACTCTTTTGCAATACTCATCAAAGGATTTTGCTAGAATTTCCTGAACTCTCCAATTCTTATCTTTCGACACTTCTTCTTTCATAAAATGCAAAACTGCCTTATCATCAGACAAATATCCGAATAAAAAGACAGCATACATCCGAACTTGATATACCTCTGATTGATAAGCTAATTTAGCTAATGCACGCACTTCTTTTTCTTCATAACTTTCAAAATCTAACTGCGCTCTTTTCTCAAATTCTTTAAAACCATTTTTTATTTCAGAAAAATCATGCTCTAATCTTTTTATGTATTTTTGCATATTCTGCTCCTTTTTCCAATAAAAAATATGGCAAACAAAAATTAGATTTTTCACTCCTCATCAAATAGACCTTGCAGGCTAGCAAAAGGACTGTTCTTCTCTTTTTGCTCTTGTTTACTTTGCTGATACTCTTCTTCGGTCATGACCTGCCAATCATTTCCTGAAGGCATGCTATCACTCGCTTCCTCCTCGGCTGTCAGCACTTTAAGAGGGATATGCAATAAAATATTATCTGCCACACTTTCAGCTAAATCGATTTCTTCATTTTCAATCGGCAACACCAAGTCATCCGCTATCAAATCCTGATCTACTTTTCCACTATGCGCATCGGCAAAAACTTCATTCACCAAGTAGCTCTCTTTTTGCTCTACCGGCTCCATACTACGACTTGACGCCAGTGTAATGGTATAAGACAAATCATAATCTAAAAAGTAAAGACCGTCCTCATATTGCACTCTTCCACTTGCAAAAATATCTTGGACATTTAAAATTTCAGGATTGCGCACTTGCAATTCTTGTGTCAAATCAAATCCTTGCTCAAAAGCAAGACCATCTGGATTTTTACGAATTTCTTGAATATGTAACATCATTTCCTCATTTGTATTTAAATTTCTAGATTTATTATACCATTTTTGAGATGATAAATAGGAGAGAAACTATTATTTTGTTATAATAATAACAATCAAAAGGAGGATTGCGATGGATAATTTAGGTCGTATATTTAAATCTTTCCGAGAAGCTAGACATATTTCATTGACAGAAGCAACCGGAGGAGAATTTTCAAAGTCTATGCTGTCACGTTTTGAAAATGGTCAGAGTGAGCCTTCTGCTCAAAAATTATTTACAGCTCTTGAAAACATCCACACAGATGTGAAAGAATTTACTCTAGCAGCTCATGGACATCAAAAAAATTCCGAACAACAACTAATTGACACCCTTCAAGAACAGTCTGATAATCCAGATTTTATCGAAGCTTTTTACTTAGAAAAACAAGCTCTATATCAAAAATCCAGAAAAAAAGAAGATATGATTGAAGCTATTATTGTCAAAGATTTTCTTTGTGCCCTAAAAGATGGAGTTACAGCTTCCACAGAGGAAAGTAACTTTCTTCATAATTATCTCTTTTCTGTGGATATTTGGGGTTTGTATGAACTTAAACTTTTCGCCTTTTGTACAACTATTCTCTCCTCAAAACTTTATACACAATATACAAAAGAAATGGTCAACAGAAAAGATTTTTTAGGCTTATTTGAGAGCAATCGTTATACTATTCATACCATTTTTATAAATGGCTTCTTTCTAGCTATTGAATCAAGACACTTTGCAAAAGCTACTTTCTTCGAAAACTGGATTAAAGCTCATTTTTATAAGGAAAATGAAGCCTATCTACGAATCGTTTTTAAATTCGCTCAAGGAGAACTCCTATTCCTTCAAGGAAATAAAGAAAACGGATTGAAACAAATGAAGCAAGCTGTCCATATCTTGCAACTATTAGATTGCCAGACTAGTGCCGAATACTATCAAAATGGAATTGAAAAGCTCCTCAAAGAAAATTAACTTTTGTTGAATATGTGCAACGTTTTGCTAACGTTGCCTTTTTTCATTTATACTAAAATACATAAAGTTTGCTTGCAAGTTACTTTTCCATATCGTTCACTTACTTAGGATTTATTCCCACTTGCGAAAAGGTTATTGAATTTACTATTTTGCTTGTTATAATCATTGCAACACATATAGGAGGTTATCATGAAACTTATTTTGAGAAATAAAGTATTTGCTTTTATTAGTCTGTCACGCATATTCAATATCTTGGGCTCTTCCATTTATAATATTGTCTTTGTTGTTTTTGCTTCTAGTCTGCCACATCCAAAGTTTGCTGTTGGAATTGCTAATTTTATCGTTCTCGTTCCAGTATTTTTTACTATCTTTGTGGGAATGAAAGCTGATCAAACAGCCCATAAAGCTCGTTGGCTCATTCACATGGGCTATCTCCAAGCCCTGCTTTTTGTCTTTGTAGCATGTCTAACTCGCTCAACTTCTTATCTAGCTTTTTCTGTCGTTTGTTTGCTAAATATCGTATCAGATATGATGAGTGATTATCGTAGTGGCCTGCAAATGCCTATTTTGAAAAAGAATCTAGCAGAGGAAGAGATGATGCCGGCTTTCTCCTTTATGCAACTAATTGCTTATCTCTGTAATCTAGCTGGACAAGCATTAGGTGTTTGGCTTCTTGCTGTCAGCAACCAACAATTTGCGTTGGTCGCCTTCATCAATGCCTTAGCTTTCCTACTTTCTTCCACTACTCTTTATTTTGTTCGTCATAAACTCACCCATGACCCAGTCAAAGAAAATGAAAATCCTCTTCCTCTCAAACAACAATTCCTAGAAATGTATCAAAGTTCTAAATTAATTTTTGAGCAAAACGGAGATAGCCATTTTTTGACTTTACTCTTTCAGATACTAATACTCAATGCACTCGGCGGCTCTATTATGGCCATTTACAATCTTTATTTATTGGATCATCCTTTATTTGGACTCCCTTTCGGCCAATCTCTTCTCATTTTTGAAACAACAATCATTCTAGGAATTGTTTCTGCCAGCCTGACTCCCAATGATTATTTTAGTAAACTTTCCGTCAATAAAATTGCTTTTTGGGCTACTTTAACCATTGCTCTAATTGGCTTCATAAATCTTCTCCAGCTACCTGTTTTCCTTACTATTTTTGCTGTTTTCTTTATCATGTATCTTTCCGGAAAAGTCAATCCAAAAATCAACAGCATGCTCCTCAGCAAACTTCCATCAGATATCTTAGCACAGACTTCTAACTTTCTGAGTTTGCTATTTAGTTTTTCTGTCCCATTTGGAACAATGATCTTTACCAGTCTCGCTATTTGGAATATGAAAGTTACTTGGATTGTGTTTACAATCTGTGGCGTGCTATCTCTCTTACTCTCATTCCAAAAACAACATAGATAAGGCTATCGTAACTAAAATTTATATGGTGAAATACAAAAAAAGATTGGGACAGACAGTCATGATTGCTGCACAACCATATAGTCTATCTCAACCTTTTTACATTTTTCTTAAGCGCTCTACTCGCTCTGAAATCGGCGGATGAGTATAAAATAACTTTTGAAGTCCACCTTCTTTTTTCGGATCATTGATATAGAGAGCTGCACTAGCGTCATCTACTTTATGGTGCATCGGCTCGCTATTTTCCAATTTCAAGAGAGCGTTAATCATCCCTTGTGGATTGCGAGTTAATTCTACACTTGAAGCGTCTGCCAAAAATTCACGCTGACGAGAAATCACCAACTGAACTAAAGTAGCTGCTAAAGGAGCCAAGATAATCGCAATAAGCGACAGAATCAGCATCAAAATCCCTAAACCGTTGTCATTATCTCGACTATCACGCCTGCGACCACCGCCACCAAACCACATCATACGCCCAGCTAAGCTAGATAGCATGGTCACTGCACTAGCAAGTGCTACCGCAATCGTTGAAATCCGAATATCATAATTACGAATATGGCTCACTTCATGTCCAATAACAGCTTCCAGCTCTTCACGGTTCATTAGATTTAACAGCCCTGTCGTTGCGGCAACTGCTGCATTTTCAGGCTTTGAGCCCGTCGCAAAGGCATTAGGCGATGAATCCTCTACAATATATACCCGTGGCATCGGAACTTGCGCTACCATCGCCATATCTTCTACCACATGGTACAAATCAGGTGCTTCAGCTTCAGTGACTTGTCGAGCACCGTTCATAGACATGACAACCTCAGTAGACTGAAAAATCATGCTAAAAGCATAAATGCCGCCAATGATAAAGGCAATTATCACACCACCGAGAGTTGAATCTAACCATAAATACCCTACCGCAGCACCAATAATCGCTAACAGAGCAAAAAAAGCAATTAAGAGAACCCTCGTTCGTCTTTTATTACTAGCAATTTGATCAAAGAGCATATTAGTCACCTAGACCGCTAAAATCAACTTTTGGTACGGATTTTTCTTCTTCTGGGACAGCTAAGAAATCTGCCGGCTTAAAGCTAAACATTCCGGCAATAATATTACTTGGAAATGTTTCCAGCTTCACATTGTAATTGCTTGTTACACTATTATAAAGTTGACGAGAATACGAAATTTTATTTTCAGTATTGGTCAATTCTTCTTGCAATTTTACAAAGTTGGCACTTGCTTTTAACTCTGGGTAATTTTCTGCAACAGCAAAAATTCCTGAAATCTGACGCGTCAAGGCATCACTTGCTTTCATAGCTTCTGCTGGAGTTGTTGCAGCAGCCACCTGCCGACGCAGTTCTGTTACTTTTTCAAACGTTGATGCTTCATATTTGGCATACCCTTTGACCGTTTCAATCAAATTTGGCAGCAAATCATTTCGACGTTTTAACTGAACATCAATTTGACTCCAGGCTTCTTTGGTTTGCATCCGACTTTTCACTAGACCGTTGTAACTAGCAATCACAAACAATATCAGTACCACAACAATGGCTAAAATAATCATCCACATAATCATTCTCCTTTAAATTTATTATAGACATTATACCAGAAAAATGAAAAGAATAAAAATTTAGACTTCTTCAAAAGAGAAATTTTGAAGATTCTCTTCTGATTATCTGGTATAATAGAAACAAGAAGATACAAGTAAGGACAAATGATGACACCCGAAGAATTTTATGAACTCTTAAAACAACACCAGATTGAACTCACAGACCGACAAAAGCAGCAATTTGAACGCTATTTTGAACTGCTCGTTGAATGGAATGAAAATATCAACCTGACAGCTATTACTGACAAAAAGGAAGTTTATCTCAAGCATTTTTATGATTCCATTGCGCCAATTTTACAGGGATTGATTGACAATAAAGGCATTAAACTGCTGGACATTGGAGCTGGAGCAGGTTTTCCGAGTCTTCCGATGAAAATCCTCTATCCAGCGTTAGATGTGACGATTATTGATTCTCTAAACAAGCGTATTCTATTTTTAAATCACTTGGCTGACGAGTTAGGTTTGGAAAAAGTTCATTTTCATCATGGTCGGGCAGAAGATTTTGCTCAAGATAAAGACTTTCGCGCCCGGTTTGATATTGTCACTGCACGCGCTGTTGCTCGTATGCAGGTCTTAGCCGAGCTGACCATTCCCTTTCTTAAAGTTGGTGGTCGCCTTTTAGCACTCAAAGCCAGCAATGCTCCTGAGGAATTAACGGAGGCTAATAATGCTCTTTCTCTTCTTTTCAGCAAAGTCGAAGAAAACATTCACTACCAACTTCCCAATGGCGACCCGCGGTATATCACGGTTGTTGGCAAAAAAAAGAAACTCCCAATAAATACCCGCGCAAAGCAGGGATTCCTAATAAACGACCGTTATAAAAAGAAAAGCCAACCATTTTTAATTGGTTGGTTTCGTTTTTATCTGCCAACTTTTCGGCTGCGATGTTGGTAATGCTTGTAAAGTGCGGCATAGCGTCCGTGGTATTCTGTCAGCCAAGGCTTATCTCGACCGCAAAAGTGAAGAAAAACGGTGTTCTCAATCACCCAATCCAAGTCCCACTCTCCTTTACTCCGAGCATAATACAGCACATTGTAGCGTGCATCATAATTATACAATTCATCTGGAATTTGAATTGTCAAATGCCCATATAAGGCATTTAGCACATCTTGATCCGGTAAAAAGAGTTTAAAACTATTTTGAGCAATGTATTCTAAAATCTTTTCTCGTTTCACTTCTTTTCGAATGGCGGTCAAATTCATAAGCAAAACGCCTGAATTATAATAACTTTCTGCCTCAAAATTTTGTAAGCGCAGCTTATTGACTAAATCTGTCATATTGTCATCTGATCCATGACTAGCCGCAGCATACAAAGAAGCTCCCAACTCCATTTCATAAAGAGGACAAATGTCGTTCAAACATAAAATATCTGCATCCAAATAAAGAATCCGATCCAAATCTTGAGGAAGGTATTCATGTGCCAGCAAGCGATAGTAGATTGTTTCTGGATACCGATCAGTACTTGGAGCATCTTCAAAAGCTTTTTCACCAATCACGACTGGTTCATAGATGATCCCTAGTACCTCACAAAATTCCTCAATCTCCGCATTCTTTTCTAACAATTGTTTTTGCAAGACAAATACATGCAGCAAAGTTGAAGGTGTATTCAAATAAACTGAATACAAAGTCGTTTTAAATTGCTCTACATAGCGATCATCAATTGAAAACAAAAGGTTTATTTCTGTCATACTCTCCTCATTCTATCTCATCTATTCTTCTCGAAAAACAGGCTGCGCTCCAAACGTTTGTGAAACAGGCATGATTTCAATCCGGTTGATATTGACATGAGGAGGCTGTCCAACAATCCAAGCAACAGTATTGGCAATATCAACTGGCTGAATAGCATGAGCTCCTTCATACAATTTTTCAGCTCGTTGATCGTCCCCTTTAAATCGGACATTTGAAAATTCTGTTCCCTCACAAAGGCCGGGTTCAATGTTAGTAACACGAATATGATGTCCTGCCAAATCAGCACGTAAATTCAAAGAAAATTGCTTCACGAATGCTTTACTAGCTCCATAGACGTTGGCACCTGGATAAGGAACCGTTCCAGCAGTCGAACCTAGATTGATAATCAATCCGCTATCTCGCTCTACCATTTGCGGTAGGATCTGACGTGTTAGATAAACCAAACCAATAATATTGGTCTGAATCATCGTCAGCCAATCTTGCATATCTGCCTCATAAGCCTTGTCTAAGCCCAATGCCAGACCTGCATTGTTGACCAAAATATCAATCGTTCGCCAATCCTCTGGCAAACTTTCTAAGGCTTGATCCACGCTTTTTGTATCCGACACATCCATTTGAAGCGGATAAAAATTTTCAAGACCTAATTCCTGCTGAAGTTGTGTCAGCTTTCCCAATCTTCTCGCTACTCCAATCACTCGGTGACCTTCTGCCACCAAACGGCGACAAATAGCTTGACCAAAACCAGCTGAAGCTCCTGTTACCAATGCAATCATTTTCTTCCTCCTATGTACATTTCAATTCTCATTTATAACCAAGGGTTGTAAAAGCGACCGTGATTGACAAAAAAGAGTAGGAAGCTCAGCAGTAAAAATAAAATAGCCAGCAAAATCACTTCAATATCCAACCTCTGAAAAGCCTGATAAGTGTACCAAGTCCGCTTTTTATTTTTACCAAAACGCCGCAATTCCATGGCTGTTGCAATCGTATCAATCCGCTCCAGTGAGCTAAAAATCAATGGAATAATGATTTGCAGGTTCCCTTTGATGCGCTGGCTTAATTTTGCTTTTTTGGACAATTCCAGTCCACGCGCTTCTTGCGACATTCTAATTAGGTAAAATTCCTCCTGCAGGTCAGGAATATAGCGCAGCGTCAAACTGACAGAATAGGCAATTTTATAAGGAATTCCGATTTGATTCATACTGGACGCAAACTGACTAGGGTGAGTGGTCATTAGAAAAATAACTGCCAAAGGAATGGTACAGAGATATTTCAAGAACAGATTAAACAGATAAAAGATTTCCTGCGCAGTTACGGTATAACTGCCCAATCCGCTGAACCAGACCGTTTGTTGGCCATAAATCTCCACTCCGTACTGTGGAGCAAACAGATAGACCATGATAAGATTCAAAGCGGCAAAAACACCTGCAAAAGCCAAAACAAACGATACATCTTTAAAATGAATGTTCGAAACTCTAAAAAGAAAGAGTGAGCCAATCGCAATGACCAACAGCAAGCGAGTATCGTAACTAATCATCGCTGCAGTTGATACCAAAATGAAAAACAGTAACTTACTCGCTCCGGATAGGCGATACAAAAAGGTCGTTCCCGCATGGTAACCAATAAGTTTTTGCTGATTAAGCATGGCTTTCCTCCCTTTCTTGCATATAAAATTCTGTTAAAGCTAGTGGATCAACGTTTAATTTCTTAGCCAAGGAAAAGATAGACGTTTCCTTAAGGTTCGCTGCATGAATCAAAGTCTTATCTGTCAAAACTTCGGCCGGTGTTTTGTCTGCCAAGATCTTTCCGTCTAACATCACAACCGCACGGTCAGAATAATCCAGCATCAGCTGCATATCATGCGTAATCATGATAATCGTATGCCCTTTTTGGTTCAACTCATCTAAGAAATTCATGATTTCTGTATAATTGCGTTGATCTTGGCCAGCCGTTGGCTCATCTAAAAGGATAATCTCTGGATTTAACACTAAAATCGAAGCAATGGTCACCCGCTTCTTTTGCCCAAAAGACAGAGCAGAAATGGGCCAATGCCGAAATTCATATAAACCACAGGTTTTCAGCACAGCCAATACACGCTCTTTTATCTCATCTTCTGCAATCCCACGCAGCTTCAAGCCCAAGGCAACCTCATCAAAAATCATGGTCGTAGAAATCATCTGATTTGGATTTTGCAAAACGTAACCAATCCGTTCTGCCCGCTCCTTAATGGAATCGCCTTTGATGTCTCTTCCCTGCCAAGTATAGCTTCCTTCTGTTGCGATAAACTGGCAGAGCGCTTTGGCTAACGTGGATTTTCCAGCACCGTTTTTCCCGACAATGGCAATTTTTTCGCCTTTAGAGATTGTAAAATTAATATCTTGTAAAACCTTTTTCTCACCGTAGGCAAACTGGACATTTTTCAACTCTAGCAAATCATCCTGTGCCTGTGATTTTTGAATAGAAACTTTTTCACCCAAAAACTGAATATCAGAGACATCGATCTGTGCTAAATTTGCCAACTGTGCAGAGTTCTCTAGCTGAAAACCAAGCTGCCGCAAGGTTGTCAGATAAAGCGGCTCTCGAATCCCATTCTCAGCTAACAACTGCGTATGCAGCAGGTCATCAGGACTGCCGTTAAAGAGAATTTGCCCGTCATTAATGAGGACAATCCGATCAATAGACCGATACAGCACATCTTCCAGACGGTGCTCGATAACAATCGTTGTCGTTCCTGCTTCCGCATGGATCTGGTCAATCAGCTCAATCGTATCCTGTCCCGACTTCGGATCTAAGTTTGCCAAAGGTTCATCAAAGAGCAAAATCGGACTTTCGTCAATCAGCACCCCGGCCAAACTGACCCGCTGCTTCTGCCCACCAGATAAGTCTTGAGGACGTTGGTGTAACAGCGATAACAAATCCAATTTCTCCGCCCACAAATGAACCTTTTCTCTCATCGTCGGCAAATTCACCATGTCATTTTCCAAAGCAAAAGCCAAATCTTCTGCAACACTCAGCCCGATAAATTGACCGTCTGTGTCTTGCAAGACGGTACTGACAAGATTGGACAAGTCATAAATGCTGCTGCCAAACGCAGACTTCCCTTGAATCCACAGATTCCCAGTCATTTCTCCATGATAAATAGTTGGAATAATGCCATTTAAGCATTGTCCAAGAGTGGACTTTCCCGAACCAGAAGGGCCGACTATCAAGACCTTTTCGCCCTCATAAATCGTCAAATCAACATTTTTCAAGGTTGGTTCTGTCTGCGCTTGATACTGAAAACTAAAGTTTTCAAATTGAATAATTGGTTTTTTCATAGCATGTTCTCTATAAATCAAGGGCGAGCTGAATCGCCAAGTTAGCCACTTTGTCTTTTTCGTCTAGGTCTGCATGATTGGCTAAATTGCGCATATCCCAGGCTTCTTCTGACAAGTGATCCGCCGCATAAAAGAAATGGCAAACGGAAATCTCACGAAAAGCTGCCAAAGCTGCAACTGCTGAACATTCCATGTCTACACAAACAGCACCCATTTCTTTTCGCTTACGGAGTTTCGCAGCCGTTTCCCGATAAATACCGTCTGTCGTCCAAACTTTTCCAACTGTATGAGAAATTCCTTTAGCAGCTAAAAATGACCGTAAAAAATCCCACAAACCGACATTTACTTCTATCTCATCAGAAGCCGGCAGGTAATGATAACTGGTCCCTTCATCACGAATCGCAGTATGGGGCACGATAATAGACGTTTCCCTAATCGTTTCATCTAAAACACCACATGTTCCAAAAAGAACCAGCTTCTTCATTCCAAAGGCAATCAAATCTTCCAAAATCGCCACACAAGCAGATGCCCCGACTGGTGCATTAAACAGAGCTATTTCTCTTTCTTCCACAAAAACCTTGTAAATGGGAATCTCAATATTTGCCATGGAAGTGGAGGTCAATAACTCATGCTGAAAATCAGCCAGCATGCGCTTAAAGGTCTCACGGGTAAAGCAAGACACCACTATTTCTGGAAAATCTGGCAACGCCTCAACCAAATCTTCTGGATTGATAATCGCCTGACGGTTTTCATCAAATTCCTCTAAAATCATCCACTTCTCCTCTTGTACTTACTCATTCTATTGTAGCATAAAAGAAAATAAGATGAAAATCAATTTTGAAGTCCGCTAACACTGCCGCAAAATTAAACCTTGAACGTGAAAAAAATCTGACCAAACAAGAAGCGTTCAGCTTCCTGCCAAACCCTACACGGTTAATGAGAAAGTGCGACAATGGTTAAAATGCTCGACTCGATCGACGAAGCAAACCAAAACTCGTTGAGACTATCGACCCAGTCAACGAAGCAAACTAAAACTCATTAAAAGTATCGACTCGGTCGACGGGACAAACAAGAACTCGTTTCTTCTGTCTGAGCCTCGAATGACATGAACCAAAATCAGTTTGCTCCGTCCGAGCCTCGGATGACATGAAGCAATACCAGTTTGCTCTGTCCGAACCTCGGATGACATGAACTAAAACCAGTTTACTCCGTCTGAACCTCAGATGACATGAACCAAAATCAGTTTGCTCCGTCCGAACCTCGGATGACATGAACTAAAACTAGTTTGTTCCGTCCGAGCCTCGGATGACATGAAGCAATACCAGTTTACTCCGTCTGAACCTCTGACAGCTTACCCAGACAATATTTTCCGTATTAGGTGCTTTCTTAAACCTAAAAAGCAAATGAAAAGCTCAATCACAGCGCGTTTTGCCATTATAAAGCAAGGCAGGGAGCATATTGTCCCTGCCTCTGTATCCTAATAATGAACTGTTTCTCTCCCAAAGGAGTTCCACCCTCTTTTATTCAGAATCTTCTATTTCCATATCAATCTTGTCTCGACGGTGTTGATTGTATTTATTTAAAAGCCAATTGAACACATCCAGCAAGCAAAACAGCTGCTAATTCATCAACATAACTTTCTATTGGAGAATCAAGAAAGAAAAACTTGATACTGATTGCAATTATCAAAAATACCAGTAAAAATCGAAACGCATAGGCTTCAGCCTTGTATGTCCCTTGCCGAATACGCTCGTCCTTTTCGCCGCCAAAACAATCCTTTATTTTGCTCATGATTCATCTTCTAAATCCGCTAAATATTTCTCAAATCGCATCTTCTGCCATTTCCCAATAACTTCTAGTATCAGATTGAACACTATCATGATTGGAAGGTAAATCAGAAACGTAATCGGAATCACAACTAAAAACTTGGCATGCAATGGATTATTCTGATAAACAGTATGATTGATTTGAAAATTCTGCACCAAAATCACAACCGTCACCAAAGCCGTCATTGCCATAACACCCCAAATAGTGAAGGTAAAACTATTAAAATAATTAGCTCCTAGCCGCCAGCAACGTTCCAAAAAGTATAGGAATGCAATGAGACTTGAGAACAGGAATAGCTGTGTATAGACCTTGCCCGAATGGATAAAAATACTTCCAATATAAAAGATAAGATTACTAGTCATCAGAAAACTAAAAGCTTCCATTCCTGCTTTATTGACCAGTTGCTCTTCTCGCTCATCCAAAATCTGACGTTTTATGAATTTCATCTGCTCTCCTTTGCTATTCTTCTAATTCTTTTTCCAATTGTCTCTGGCGTTTGATATTCAACCAATCAACTCCTCTATCCAAAAGACAAGAAACTAAAGCAATCGTCACTAGAATAACTAAAAATTTTAAAATTGAGTGCTGATTCAAATATAGCTGTATTTTAGAGAACTTGCCAACAAAAGAAGCAGATAAAATAATAAATGCCACCGTAAATCCGTTTACTAAACGACTTTTCAATCCTTTTTCTGAATCATACTGACGAATTGCCAAACCAAGCTTCCAAGAACGAATAATCGCATAAAGCTCCATTCCTACTATTATCACAATTTCCGATAAACACGCTTCAATTGATAGATGCAAAAATATCAATTTAATAAAGATAGAAGTCAACAACAAGATAACCACTAAAAAAGCAACCTCATTACCTAATTTTTGTTCCATCTGTATCGTTCGCTCATCTTGAAAGACTCTTTTCTTTTTAATTTCCATCTTTAGCCTCCTCCCAAAATAATTGATCTAATGTTTTATCCAATCGTTTACAAATTGCAATACAGAGACCGAGACTAGGATTGTATTTCCCCGCTTCAATTAAACCAATCGTTTGTCGCGTGGCACCAATCGCATCTGCCAAATCTCTCTGGGTCAAATCATGCTCGACCCGAGCCATTTTTAGTTTAAGATTTTTTACCATTCTCTTTATCCTCTGAGTCAGAACCATTTTTCTTTGTAGCGTGCAGAGTGAAATCATGAGTTAAGCAACTAAAACTGAGACTCATGAAAATAAAAATCTCTTACTTTTTGAATCATTTTCATGATCCACTCTCCTTCTTCACTACTATTACACACTATATTATATAAAATGCAATATATAAATTACATTTTGTGTGATATTTTATTGAAATTAAAAATAAAAAAGCTGGAACAAACATCTCCAGCTTCAAAGCATACTGTGCAATAAACCAACAACGCAGTGGTGAGAGTAGGAAGAATCATTTTCAAACCTTCACTCCGTCTCATTCTCGCTTCATGTCACTAATCCTTTTTCAAACTTCCTGATTTGGTTTGCGTGCGGGCATAAGCCAGCAAAAGCGCTGTCCCTGCAATAGCAACGGTCAAACCATTAGAAATCGTTGCAACAAAGCCCTGTACAAACACCTTGTTTACAGGCTCATTGTAAATCAAAATATCACCAAGCGGCGCGATGACAATCCATACCACAGCATTAGCTAATAATTGAATCACATTGAACGATACAATATCTTTTGCATCAAAAATACCTTGCACAACACGGATTCTTTTCCGAAACAGTCCAACAATCAAGCCAAACAAACCGCTGGCAATCACCCATGACCACCAAGGATTTCCATATTGCAAAGAGTCCTTTAAGGCATGCCCGATGAAACCCGTTAAAAATCCAACAACCGGACCAAAAATCACGCTAAACAAGGCCTGCAAAGCATACTGCAATTGAATGCTGGTATTTGGCACAGGAGTTGGAATGCTAATCATTCCAATAACGACGAAGAGAGCTGCTCCAATCCCCGTTGCGACAACACTTCTTATTGAATTATTTTTCATAATAATCTCCTTTATTATTTATTTTTCAATCCGCTTGATTTCAATACTCCATTGCGCTCCGACTCCTACATTGTAGGCCTTCGCAAAAGACCCCTGATTGATCGCCAGACCAACACGATAAAGAGAATTGATATACAAAATCGGCTGACCAATCCGTACATCCGCAAAAGATTTCCCATAAGTCACCTGGTTCTGATAGACTAGCATATCGTTATTGTAAATCGTGACCTCAAACCGATCACCAAATTCAGGACTGAGAGTATAAAATTCCTCACGTGTAATAGACGTCCATAGCGAACCAAAACGAACATCTAAAATATCAATAGCCCCACTAACAAAATCATTCCCAATTGTCGTTTCCACAACAGGAATTTCTACAATTTCATCTATACTTAATTCTGGGCCCACTTCTTCAAATGTAATGTGTCCGCTTGCTAACTTCGCACCAGTATAAGCATAAACATCTCGGCCATGAAACGTGTAAGAATGTTCCGTATTCTTCCGCCGGTTTTCCACCTCCGAAATCTCACGAATCGCAACAATTCCCACATGTTTCTTGATAAACGAAAGCGTTCCGTTATTTGGCGTGACAATATACTGATTTTGTACAGTTTTGGCAACCACGCTTTTACGCTTAGAACCGACACCTGGATCCACAACGGATACAAACGTTGTCCCTTCCGACCAATAATTCACCGTTTGAAACAAACGATAGCTTCCCTCAAAAATATTATAAGGCGTAATATCATGGGTCAAATGATGTATTTTTAACGTTGGGGATTCCTCTAAGGCCACACCGACCATTGCTGATACAGCCCCATCTACCAAACCAAAATCTGATTGCAATACAAGTAAATTATTCTGCATCTTCTCTCCTTTATTACACTTATATCATAACATAAATTAAGTTTCTTATCCATATCTATTCTTTATCACGTTGATAAATACTCTCTATAGCTATTTGCCCATATCCCCCAATAACTAAATACAGAATAGCTACTTTAACAAAAAATATCATTCTAATTCAAACTTGGTACAAATCTCTAATATTAAAAAATAACATTAACCCGTGGTGCTAGTTAAACTCAAAACACTATAAAAAGCCCAAAAGGACTATACTGTAAGTGACGAAACAAACAGGAGGTTGTCCAAATGAGACACTTACAGTATACCGCTAAATCCCATCATTTACAATGGAATATGAAGCAATTATCCAAAATTTGTCATCAGCTTTATCGGGATTATTACCCTGATTCATTGAAACATCGTCATAATGTCAGCTTGTCAAAAGTTTCGGATGAATCTCTATTAGTCTTACTGCTCTTGCAAGCTGAACTAAGAATCAAATCCCAACATCATTTTCACCGAATCTGCCAACTATTTCCCTGTGGTCGACTGCTTGAAAGAAGTCGCTTTAATCGTCGCTCAAGACAGTTGATTTGGTTGCTACAACTCCTTCGACAGGCGATGAATGACCAAGTGTCCTCTAATAATATTGTTATCATGGACAGTTTCCCTCTACCACTTTGTCAGTCTGTTCACAACCATAGAGCAAGCATTTTCGAAGGAGTGGCAGACATTGGCTACAATGCGTCAAAACACCAGTGGTTTTACGGTTTCAAAGTTCACATGCTCGTTACCTTATCTGGCTATATTCTGAACTATATTGTCACCTCAGCTTCTGTTCATGATATCAAAGCGGTGGAGGATTTATTGGAAGGCTGCCAACAATCTGTGATTTTAGCAGATTTAGGGTATCTCAGTCAGGCTCTTAAAAATCGGTTGAAACAGAGAGGGTATCACTTATGGACCCCACTGCGTCAGAACATGGAAGGAGCGAGCCAGCATAACAACTGGAGATTACTGGCTATGAGGCGAACCATTGAAACGCGCTTTTCTGAGTTATGTGCTCTCTTTGATATGGAACACACCTTCGCCAGAGGAATAGTTGGACTACAGTTGAGGATTGAACAAATCCTATTGGCTTATAATTTGAGCTATTTTGAGTTTAACTAGCACCATGGGTAACATTACTATTAAAATATAATAATTTCTAACATAATATTTATAAAATTTCAGATCTCTCCAGAATGTAACATATGATTCAAGAAATTGATAACAAATCAGCCAGCGACATTTGAATATAGAAAAGAAAAGCAAATTGTTTCACCTCTATTCAATATTCGCTGGCATCTCCCCGCTACAATTATATTGAACAAAAAGAAAAAGAGCCTGAGACAAAAAGATTTCTCAGCTAATAAAAGAGAGATTCACATTTGGTGTAAGTCTCTCTTTTAGTTTTTAGTTAATTTCTTGTTATATTTCAGTAGGTTATTGGCCATGAGAACCAAGCCCATGTCAATTTTAACCTGACGTTTGCCTCTGAGATTACATCGTTTGTACCCCAAACAAGCCTTTATCTGACCAAAGACAGGTTCCACATCAACTTTACGTTGGGCAAAGATGTGACTGCCTTCGTCAGATAAAAGCACTTGGCTTTCTTTTCGTTTTAAGACTTGATATCGCTCATTGACATAAAGTCCCTTTTGCGGAGCCAAGTCAGGTTGTTCTGCCTTATAAACCCTGATTTCCTGCTTGAAACCTATCGTGGTATGGCTGTGTTTGAGATGGTCAAACTGGTATATCCAACCCTTTAGATGGGTGTAGGAATCAGCTGTTCCATCGTAAGTCCAGTTAGCCAAATTCCTATTAGATTCTTTGTGTTTTTTCTTCTGTTCCTTGTCAAAAAGACCATATTTAATCAAGTGGTCAACGCCCATCCTATCCAAGGTGAGAAGATTCTCCTCGCTACCATAGCCCGCATCTGCGACAACCGTTTTTAACTCATGTGGATACGTTTCTAAAAAAGGCAAGAGCGTTCTGGTATCTGTTGGATTTGGATAAATGTCATAGTGAAGGACGAACTGATTTTCAGTGGCGATTTGTAGGTTGTAGCCAGGTTTGAGTTGTCCATTTCTCATAGGATCTTCTTTCATTCTCATGAAAGTCGCATCATGATCCGTCTTAGAAAAACTCTTTCGACCTTGGAAGGTCTCTTGATAAATCTCGTATTTTTCGGCCCGCACTGAAAAATCATCCTTGACTTTACGCAGGACTTTCTTGAACTTGCGGCGTTTGGTCTTACGCTCGTCCTTACCTTTAACTGGTGTTTCCTCAATGTCTTGGCTCAGTCCAGCCAATTCTTCTTCAAGAAGTTGAGCGAACTCAGTCAACTGTTCTGAGGAGATGGACTCTTGTGTATCCAGTTCAATGGCTTGATGGATAAGAGGGGTGATTTCTTCTTGGAAATAGACCTGCATCTGTTCTTGAAGTTTAGCGGAGAATTTCTCTGTCGCTTTCTTCCAAACGAAACTATACTTATTGGCGTTGGCCTCAATCTTAGTGCCATCAATGTAGAGACCATCAAGTGTTACCAACTTTTCCATTTTCAACTGAAGATTGAGCTCGATAAAGAGTTCTCGCAGCAGATTTTCCATCCCGGCAGCTACACGGAAACGGCTGATGGTCCGGTAGCTGACAACCAACTGCCCTGTCAAGTACTGCATGGCTAGATTTTCTGCCATCATCTTTTCAATCTTACGGCCAGAGAAACTTCCTTGGGAATAAGCAAAGAGGAGGACAGACAGAAGTAACTTTGGGTGATAGGAAGGGCGACCAAAATCATGTAGA